>JBBKVO010000031.1:0-54812 GCA_037968475.1 Bacteroidia bacterium | reverse complement strand
ACAGGATACTTACCAAAATAACCGCTTTGACCACTATTCAATACCTCAATAAATTCGTCTTTGGGAGAAAAATAAACAATATTAAAGTTAACTTAGTTTGATAATGCACTACGGGTTATTAACTTATTTTTGTATAATAATTTTTTGTGATGATATCTCCCCACTTTGTGTACGTACCATTAGCACGTATACACCTTCGGACAAATATTGGGTAGGCACTTCGGCATTTGTGGTATAGGTAAGAGATTGACTGGCAACTGTTCGCCCTAAAAGGTCAACCAATACTATATCGCCCGTAAATTCTTCCTCAAAATCAATATACAATGATCCCGAAGATATAGGATTGGGATAGGCTGTATAGCCAATAGTCTTTTCTTTTACAGGGTAAAAACCTACCCCAATAGGCCACTCGGTGCAAGGAAATGGAGGGCAATCATTTTGAGTAGATAAATTACTATTTAACCATGAACCAGACGTTGTAAATGATATAAAATTAGACGATAACTCATCGTATGTAATTGGAGTAGTAGATAGGTTTTTTAGGTCTTTATCTAAACTTCCATTAAAAGTATTGGCGAGTGCACCACCTGTGCGTTTATTTGACCAATGAGCATTAATAGTAGAACCACTGGCTACTTCTATGGCGGTGTGCATAGCATTAAAAGTATTGCACAGCACCTCTACTTTGCTGTTTTCTATGCTTAGCTCTACCCCTCTAAATATGGTAGCATTGCTAATATTGGGGTTGGTAACAGTAAATGTATTTTGAAAAACTTTATTGTCTTTTTTGCCGCAATGCCTAAGATGAACAAACATAACACTGCTGGGCACACGGGTAAGGGGTCTGCCATTAAACGTATTGTTGTATATCATTAATTGCTCAACCGTGCCTGCAAATATTCCTGTGGGAGGAATAGTACATGGTGTATAGCTAGAGGTAGACATATAGGTGTCTATATACTCCATATTAAACTGGCAGTCCTTCACTAAAATTCTATAAGAGTTATTTATATAAATGCCATAGGGAAGGTTACCAAAACGAATGTCTTGAAAGGTAGCGTTAATTCTTTGGTCGGGTACTGGTGTGGTATTTTCAATTATTTCAACCCCCACATCAGTATCGGTAATAGTATTATCGCTACCGCTATATGAAACACAACCATTTCCCCCGCTTGCAGGGTCGCTATATGTGGGTATACCCGAACTATGAATAGAAATACTGGCATTGCCAATGGCTATTCCCCTTCCACGCTGGCCACAGGCAGAAGAAATAAACGATGTATTATTGTTTTTAATATCAACACCTTGTATATGTATGCCATGTACCTGAAATAGATTAATGGCAACATACGAAGCAAAATTACTGATGGTGCCCCCGCCGGCTTTAAGATAGGGTACAATAGTCCACCAATTAAAATCGCAATCGCTTATATACGAAGCATTTCGCCATTCTAATCCATTAACAATACTAACCGAAAAAGCCTGTGTATAATTTAGTATTGAAACTGATGTTTCACAATCGGTAAACACACTGTTTTCTACACGTAAAATTGCACCACCGTCAGATTGAAGTCCAGACCTCATTCGCTCTAATGTTGCTCCATTAATCCACACATAAGTTTGGTCATCATTGTAAACTGTTGAAGCATTTCTAGTTTCATACTCAGCAGGTATATTGGCAGCGCTCCCTAGGTTAAATTGCGGTTCATTCACATCTCCCACAGCAAAGATTCCTGCCCAATAATTACCTGTACTACTATTGTACGATAGTGTTACACCCCCATTAACAATAAGAGATGTCCCCGCATTAAGATATATGTTTTGCGTTTCACCAAAAAGCACGGTAACCCCATCTGTAATAGTAAACACAGTAGTATTGTTTTTTACTTCAATACTCTGGTTCATTGTAAGAGTATTAGTAGTAGAATTCCATGTACCAAAACTTGGCGTTGGATTAGAGGTAAAGTATGCTACATTCCACGTTGTAGTAGTTGAAATGTCATACGCTGATAAGTTGTAGGTAGAAGTAATTAATAGCGCTGCAACGAGCATTAATTTTGTTGGCTTATAAACCAACTTTGATAGTAGATTTTTAAACATAATAATTAATTTGACAGTTTTTATGCTGTGCAAATAACATATTTTAAAAATTACCTAAAAGGGTGTTTTCACCCTTTTTTAAAGAAATCGACGAAAAAAAGGAAAAATATTTCCTATAAAGCTATTTATTGCTAGAAGAGAAACGTGCAAACACCCCTAAAGGAAGTTTTACACCTGAATTGGCATTGAGATATAATTCGCCTACTTCTCTATTTTTAAATGACGAAAAATGATTATTAATTAAATTCTCGATAATTAAAGCTGAAAAGCCTAATGAATACGTGTTTAACACCAAAAAGTATTCTTTAGGGTCAAGCAATTGAGCTACGTCTTTTAGTAAATCGTTAATACTTTCTTCCAATTTCCAACGCTCGCCACTAGCACCAATACCATAGGCTGGTGGGTCTAATATTATACCGTTGTATGTTCTGCCACGCTTTACTTCACGTTTCACAAATTTGGCAGCATCCTCAACCGTCCAGCGAATATCGCGCAGTTGGCTCAACTCCATATTTTCACGCGCCCAGCTAACTACTTGTTTCACACTATCAACGTGTACCACATCAGCACCCGCAGCTTTTGCCGCTAGCGATGCACCACCCGTGTAAGCAAACAAATTAAGTACCTTGGGTTGCGGGGTTGAGAAGCCTTTTATACTATCAATAATAAAATCCCAATTCTCGGCCTGTTCAGGAAAAACACCAACGTGCTTAAAAGAAGTAAGAGCCAGTTTAAACCGCAGTTTATGCTTGTGGTAGCTGTATTCTAAATGCCAGTTGTTGGGCATTTTTTTAGCCTTTTCCCACTCGCCGCTGTGGCTGCTTTTTTGTGCAAATCGAGCAGTAGTAAGGTTATCCCACTCGCGTTGTGGCAGTTGTTTATCCCAAATAGCCTGTGGCTCAGGGCGAGCAAGAATATGATCGCCAAAACGTTCTAGTTTTTCAAAGTTGCCACAGTCAATCAATTCGTACTGTTGCCAGTTTTTTGGGGTAATTAGTTTCAAAGCCTTTTGGATAATTTCAGGCAAAAGTAATGTTTTCATCACTAAGGATAGGCAAACCCTTATAGCTTAGTAAAAGACGGGCTACTGTTATCACATCTTTTTGGCAATATTCTTTTATCCGTTCCAAATCGTTTAGTTTCCAATAAATATCGCCTACCATGCTACCATCAATATCATCTTTGGGTGTAGGTATATCAAAAATAGTAGCTAATAATTCTAACGAGGTATAGTTTTTATAATCGCCAAATTTCCACAATTCCATAGTATCTATATGCTGTACTTCCCAAGGTTTTTTACCTTGATTGTTGAGTATGGCGGGTATTTTAATCCCGTTTACCAACATACGGCGACACATATACGGAAAATCAAATTCTTTGGCATTGTGCCCGCACAAGAGGCTATCACCTCGATTGAATTTTGCAGTTAATAAATCGGAAAATTCTTGCAATAATATTTTTTCGTCGTGGTTTATGATGGATTTAATGCGAAAATTATAACCACAATTTGCCGTATTATCTTTAACAAAAATGCCAAATGAAATGCAAACAACTTTGCCAAATTCGGCATAGATACCCGCCCTGCCGTATGCTTCGGCAGGTGTAGGGTTTTCGTTATTTTTAATAAATGTTTCTGCTTTTTTTACCCAAAGCTCTTTAAACTTTTCGGGCAAATCGTGATAATCGGGCTGTTGGGGTACAGTCTCAATATCAAGCATTAATATTTTTTCTAAATCAATATACTCAAGCATTTTAGCTATTAGTTGCTTGTTTTGTTAGTTACTAAATAAATAGTTTACCAGCTTCCGCCTGAACCTCCGCCACCAAAACTACCTCCGCCAAAACCACCGAAGCCGCCGCCTCCTCCACCACTATATCCACCCCCACCAACGTAGCCGCCACCGTAATAGCCTCTAGTACCACCATAAGTTCCGCCGCCACCGCCACTTCTTCTAAATATGGTTATCACTATCATAATAATGACAAATAATATTATCATCCATGCGGGCAAACCTTTGCGTCCTCTAGTGCTGTGTTTTTGGGCTTCATATTCGCCTGCGGCAGCTTTCATTATTGCAAGCGTGCCACCTCTTATTCCTTCGTAATAATCCCCACTTTTAAAATAAGGTGTTATTTCATTTTGTATAATCCTACCTGTAAGTAAATCAGTAATAGCTCCTTCTAATCCACGCCCCACTTGTATATACATTTTACGGTCGGCAATGGCTATGTATAACAAAACACCGTTATCTCTTTTAGCACCGCCTATACCCCATGCTTCGGCTATATTTACACTACGGGTAAAAGGTTCTTCTCCGTCCAAGCTATTTTCTATAACAATAGCAATTTGATTGCTAGTACTATCGCTATAGGCTACCAACATACTTTCTAAAGCGCCTATTTCCCCCCTAGTTAGTATATTAGCATAATCGTTTACAAGGGTATTAGGTTTTGGGGGGATTTCACCGCCAAAAACAGGTATAACAAAAGCGAGAATATATAAAAGGCTTAAAATTTTACGCATCATCACCTCCATACGAAATATCATCACTCAACTCGTTCTTATCATCACTTTGATATGGAAAATGCACTTTTAGTTGTTCTCCTGCCATTTTAATACCCTCACACAACCCTTTTACTAATAAATTACTTTTAAAATGTTCGGCCATTAATTCCTTTGTACTATCCCAAAAATTCTGACCTACTTTAGCATGTATACCCTCATCGCCCAAAATGGCAAACTTATGATCTTTAAAAGCCACATAAATTAACACCCCATTTCTAGCTGCTGTGCGATATAATTCTAACTGATTAAAAAGCTGTGTAGCTCTTTGCATAGCATTAGTTTTGCAGTAGGGTTCTATATGTACTTTCACCTCGCCACTGGTTTGGTTTTCAGCCTCAGCAATGGCACTTTTTATTAAATCTTCGTCTTCTTTGGTTAGTATTGGCATTATTGTATCGGACTTACTACTATTTATCTTTTTTAAAGTCAATTTTTGGAGCATTTTCAGCACCAGCGTCAGCACTAAAGCTACCTTTTCTTTCAAAACCTAAAGCTCCGGCCAACATGCTACCGGGGAACCTTCTTATCGAAGCGTTATAGTTTTGTACGGCCTCATTAAACAAATCACGAGAACGATTAATACGGTTTTCAGTACCTTCTAATTGATTTTGAAAATCTTTAAAATTTTGCGTTGCTGTAAGCTGCGGGTAACGTTCTACCGAAACTAACAAACGACTTAATGAGCTGCTTAACTCACCTTGAGCAGCTTGAAATTTTTGAATATTTTCGGGGCTTAAATTACTGGCATCAATATTTACCGAAGTAGCTTTTGCACGGGCATTTATAACTTCTGTCAAAGTACTTTTCTCAAAGTCTGCTGCACCTTCTACTATTGCTTGTAGGTTGGGTATTAAATCAAACCTACGTTGGTAGCTGCTTTGTACATCAGCCCATGTTTTGTTTACGGCTTCTTCTTTATTAACAAAACCTCTTTGTGCAGATATACCCCAAAGTATAAGCAAACCTGCAATAACTAATACAATAATGGTGGTACGTTTCATAAATTATGATTATTATTTTTTATGTTTAAAATATCTTTAATATACTATCAATCGTTAAAATCTATACCAAATAAGCTTGAAAGGTGAAAACTAAACCTTTCCTTCACTTCTGTCAGGTCAATATGTCGGTTTAGCTCTTTTTGCATACTGGTTACTGCCTTGTCGTCAATACCGCAGGGGACAATATAGTCAAAGTAAGTTAAATTGGTATTTACATTCAAAGCAATACCGTGCATGGTTATCCATCGGCTACAACGTATACCCATAGCACATATTTTACGTGCTTTTCCAGGGTCATCACCATCCAACCAAACCCCGGTAAACCCTGCTAATCGTCCTGCTTCAATACCAAAATCGGCCATAGTTAAAATAACAGCCTCTTCCAAATCGCGCAAAAAACGGTGTATATCGGTATAAAAATAGGTTTCCAAATCCCAAATAGGATACACCACCATTTGCCCGTACCCATGGTACGTAATATCTCCTCCCCTATTTATCTTATAATAAGTAGCATCAATTTCTTTCAGCCCATCATCATCAACCAACAAGTTTTCAGGCTTACCGCTTTTACCCAATGTATATACATGTGGGTGCTCGCAAAATAGCAAATGGTTAGTGGTGTTTGGTTTTTCTGTCGACAGTTGACCGTTAACAATCGACGGAACAGTCAACTCTTTTTGCCTGTGTGCAAACTTCAAGTCTACATTCTCGGCAAACAGTTTTTCCTGAAAATCCCAAGCCTCTTTATAGTCTATTGTGCCTAAATCGAGTTTTTTTACGGCTACCATTGGTGCAAAATTAGTTATTTTCGTTGTGATGGCTGACGCACCACATATTGTACTGGGACAAACGGGCGAAAACCTTGCCACAAACTACCTTGTGGAGAAAGGCTACGAGATTTTGCACCGAAACTGGCGACACAAGCGTGCTGAGGTGGATATTATAGCCCGTATTGGTAACGATTGGGTATTTGTAGAGGTGAAAACCCGCGAAACGGATTATTTTGGTTACCCAGAGGAAGCCGTAGGAAAAGCCAAGCAAAAGCAACTACAAAAGGCGGCAGATGCGTTTGTTGAAGCCACGCCTATTGATGGCGAAATACGTTTTGATATTGTGGCGGTGATACTAAACTCCAAAAAACAGGAAATACACCATATTGAGGATGCTTTTTGGCCTATGGAGTTTTAGCCCCGACAGATTAAAACAGATGAAAATATTTTCGCGCAAAGGGTTGAAGTCGCAAAGTTGGTAAGCTAGACTTATGTACTTATTTGTGTCTTTATAGTATTGGCACAGGAATAGATGAAGCCGCTATGTTCGCAAGCGAACAAGAATAAAGTAATAGGTTATCCTAACGGGATTAAAATAATAATACATCAAATATCTTTGCCCAAAATTTCTAAGTACTTCATTTCGTTTTCAAAACTCTTATCAGTATGGTGTTGTTGCTGGTTTTGAATATAGCTGATTACTTTTTTTACCATAAAAGAGCTAACAGTAAAAGCACCATATCCATCCTGCCACTCAAATTTTGTATCTACCAATCCTTGTTGGTTTATCCAATGTGCGGTACTGCCTTTAATGTTTTTCATCATATCACTAATGCTGTGGGTTGGGTTAAGCCTTACTAATAAATGCACATGGTCGGGCATGGCATTCTTTTCCACTATATCGTATCCTTTAGAATCAGCTATTTCGTCCATTTTATAAAACAATGCAGGTTGCAGCTCATCGATTATTAAAAACTCGCGTTTTTTAACGCCCCAAACCAAGTGTACCCACAGTGATAGTTTATTTTGTTTCATACACCAATATACTTTTTTTCGATGGGTTGAAACCCACCGCTATTGCAATTACAATCAGAAGGACGACTTAAGTCGTCCTTCTGATTGTAATCTTAACAAGATAGGATTTTAACCCTATCTCCAAACACATAGGGTTGAAACCCCATCAGTTTTCAACCCTATGAAAAAATGTAATAGTAAAAATTTTACATTTAATTAAAATAAACATTTTTAACCCGTTGCTTATATTCGCCCACGTGGCTATACAACGGGGACACCTTAAAAGCCATCTTACAAAAAAACGAAACAGTACATGGAATACAACTTAGGCATAGGCTCGCGCATTAAACACCCCATACATGGCGATGGCGTGGTGATAAACGTAAAATCATCAACACTGCAAATTACTTTTATAGGCAGTGGCTACAAAGAAATACCCAATACGGATGAATTGGAGGTGATGGATGAAATGGTACCCGATACGGATATGGTGAGTATGTACGAGGTTGAACGCTCGCTAACTCGCATACTGCAAAAATGGGCTGATGTGAGCGAGTTAGTACCCTTGGGCGAAAAATGGACGGGCGGAAAAATGATTTTACAACCCGGCCGCAGGGATTTGGCAAATAAAGAAGTACCCATTGAGCAATTTTTTCATAAAATAGTGATGCTGCGCGACCGACTGCGTACTATGGAACAAAAGGTGAACAGTAGTAAACTGCCCGATGATGCAAAGGTGGACATACAACAATACATTACCCGCTGCTACGGTAGCCTAACCACTTTTAATGTATTTTTTAAACACCCGCAAGACCAGTTTGTGGGCGAGAAGGGGAAGGAGTGATTTTCTAATCTCTATAGAGTTTTATATAAAAATCATACATCCTATTACTAAACAGTGCGTCCATAATTATTAACAGGCTAAAATTTTTAGCCCTGTTAATCTTAATTTCTCTTAAAACCATCGTCGTTGTTTTTGCTCTTTTCGCCCATGTAGGTTTTATTAACAACTGTATTTATTATATCATCAATTTCTGTAGCAGATAATGTAATGTATTGCATTATCTGCCCATTTACAGGGTCATTAATATCCTCGTAATTAAACAAATGTACAAGCCCCAATATTCTTGATAAAGGGCCTCTTATCTCGTGCGATTGTATTTGAGCTATTTCCCTTAGTACTTTCCGTTGCTTTCTTATGCTATTCCTAAATTTAGCAATAACCAAAACTGCCGCCAACAGTAAAAACAAAATGCCACCTATATAAATAACTGTTTCTTTACTTTTATTAGCCTCTTCAAGTTTGGCAATTTCTATTTGCTTACTTTTTATTGCTATATCCTTGTCTTTCATATCCAATTCGTGCTGAGATTCCATTTTAGACAAAAGCATTTTATTCTCATCAGAAAAAGCAGAATCTTTAAGGGCATCGTGCTGCTTAAATGCTTCCAAAGCTTTTTTGTAATCACCCGTAAGCCAATACGCATCAGAAATGTATTTGCTAAACTCAGTCATAGGGCCTAAAAAGCCAATTTCATCACAAATAAGTATAGCATCGTTTAAATACTTAATTGATTTTTTTAAATTTTCAGTTTTGAAACTTTTTAAGCCATCGTTAACCGCCATCGAAAAGTAAGTTTCTCCAATATTGCCCATGTTTATAGCAATACTGTTTTTGCTTTTAAGTTCCTCGCTGATTTTTAATGCCATAACCTGATATTTAAGGGCACTATCATAGTTTTTAGTTTGACTATACACATAGCCAATGTTTGCCAAATTAATTTGAATAGATTTTTTATAGCCCAATTCTTCATTAATCTTTAGTGCCATAAAATGGTTATCGAGTGCTTTATTATAATTACCCTGCTCATTTAGCACCATACCAATATTTCCTAAGCTTCTGGCCTTTCCCACCCTGTCGTTCAGATCTTCACTAATCGCTAATGCTTGCGAGTAGTATTTCAATGTTTTAGTAAAGTTTTTTTGTTCAAAATACAGTGTACCAATATTTTCTGTAATAATGCCTTGCGTTTTCTTGTCATTTAAGTCAGTATTAATTTTAAGGGCATCAAAATAACACTTTAATGCCTTGCTATAGTCACTTTGTGTATGATATATAAGTCCCATATTAGCATATACTGCCGCCATTCCGTTGCTGTCCTCCATCTCCTTGTACAGTTCAAATGCTGTAACATTATACTCCAATGCCTTAGCATATTTAGACATTGCATCTAAGTTTATTGCAATATCAACATTAGCAGTAGCTATCCCTTTTTTCCAATGCAAATTGTCAGCAAGCTTCATTGCTTGCTCTCCATACTTTATACCTTCATCGGGATTTATTACTGAATATGTATAAGATATAAGCGCTAATTGTTTTACCTTATTGGTATCTTCATTCATTTGTAACAAGCTACCTACCAAAGAATCTATAAGCGGCATTCCTTGTTTTTTTTGGCTGAAAAGAATCGCAGGCGCCAATACTAATAAAACAAATAATAGCTTATTCATAATTATACAAATTAGGTATTACAAATATAAGCCTTGAAACTCACTGTAGGTTTCGCATATCTCAAATTATTTATGCAATTTTTTACATAAACATTTATTTTTAAATTATGGTATATTTACACTACAAAACGCTAAAATGACTTCCCTTACCCAAACCCTTCGCCAGTATATAGCCATTGATGACGACACTTTGAATGATATTCTATCGTATTTTAAGCCTTTGCACCTTGCCAAAGGCGATTATTTGGTAAAATCGGAACAAATATGTACCCAATTAGCGTATGTAAACAACGGCCTGCTTCGTACATGGTATACCGCAAAAGAGCAAGAAGTAACCCACTGGATAAGTGATGAAGGATATTTTGATACTGCCCTTAGCAGTTTCACCTATAAAACCCCCAGCCGATGGAATTTACAAGCAATAACCGATTGTGAACTGTTTGTTATTGAATGTGATGCACACCAACACCTAATGGCCAAATACGCTGCATGGATGGCTTTTGAAAACCATGCCTTAGTTTATGCATATTTGGGCTTAGAGGAACGTATGTTTTCGCATCTCTATATGACAGCACAAGAACGTTACGATAAACTATTAACCGAACGTCCCGCACTTATACAAAAAGCTCCACAACAATATTTAGCAAGTATGTTGGGCATAACACCCGAAACCCTTAGTCGGCTTCGCAAAAAACAAACCGAACGCATTTCTTGATATTTGTCAAGACCCTCCCCCTATCTTTAGATTTAGTTTTGTGGCGTACAAAAAAGTACCCAATGAAAAATAATCTCAAAAACGTATTATTAGGAAATAGCATTTTTTCGGTAATAAGCTCAGCCATCTGTATTTTGTTTGCTCAACGTATTGCACATACCTTTGGTATAAATACCCCTATTGTTATCACACTAACGGGTGTTTCTCTTTTTGTGTTTGCCTTTTCTGTATGGTTAGTAGCCGAAAAATTTCTACACAAGAAAACACTGATTAAATCGATAATTACCATGGACTTTGCTTGGGTATCAGCTAGTATTTATGTCATTATCTTAAATCCTTTTAGCATTAGTTTAACAGGCTTAATAATTATAGCAGTAGTGGGTATTTGTGTGCTATTGTTTGGAATATTTCAAACCAAAGAGTTAAGAAAAATAAAATGAAAACCACATTAAAACTTGAAGAAGCCGTCCAATTTGCTTTAGGTATACTTGTTTTTGCTCAACTACCTTATGCTTGGTGGCTGTTTATAGCCCTTATCCTCACGCCTGATATTGGTATGCTGGGTTATTTGGCAGGTAACAAAGCAGGTGCGGCAATGTATAATATCTTTCACCACAAGGGTATTGCATTAATAGTAGCTGGCTTGGGCTATTATTTTCACAATGATGTTACAGTACTTATAGGTGTAATACTTTTTAGCCACTCGGCTATGGATAGACTAATGGGTTACGGATTGAAATACGAAACAGGTTTTAAACACACTCATTTAGGTGAGATTGGCAAATAGTTATTGTTGATTGGTTGATAGTGATAAAACCTGAAACTTGAAACTTGAAACCTGAAACTTTAAACTTAAAACTGTTTGCTAAACTTTTTAGCCATCTCCACAATTTACCGCCACAAAAAACAGTTATACTATTATAACCCTCCACTAAACACAAAAAATATAGCGCATGAAATAACATTTACTTGCAACGTTTAAGCTAATTATGGCGTTTAATAATATAAAGAAAGAAACTTTGGCACTGCTTTTGGTTTTCATTTACCATACGGCTGTTAAAGGTATAGAGAAGAGAGATATAGCTGTTGATTTTTACGGCCATAACATTAGCATTAACTACGATAACAAACTAAATGAGATACGATATGAAAGCGCTGTTGAACAATTTATTACAAGGTTTGATGAAGAGAGCATTAGCAAGGACTATGTTTCTTTAATTCATCAGTTTAGGACTACTACCGCCCAATACGGGCTTGACGATGTGGGGAAGGTACTTTTGGTAAATGCTTTTGCTGAAAAAGCATTTGCCCATAAACCCCAAAATTTTCGTACACTTATCAAATGGTATATTCTGTACCACGACAGCATGGACGTGATGCTGTGCTACAATAAGAAAGACATAACAATTTACGGCAGGCTTAATATACAGCCTTATGGCATAGCCTATATACACAAAGGGGGTATACAATATACCGACCTTAGTTTTGCGCTAGCCTCTAATGTAACAGGTAGCGTAGCCGAATACCGACCCAAAAACGCTAATATTCGCACTAAGATTTTTAACTTTAATACTACTGCTTATCCCAAACTAAACGCACTAAAAAAACAAAAGGACTTTGCCTTTGACTACGCAGGCAAACAATACCGTTTTAGTGCTACCATTAACCAATCGCTTATATTGTATCTTAAAGATTTACCTGTGATGGAGTTAGGCAATATGTATGTAAACTGCGGTTTTTCACAAAGCATGCAGCAAAGCCTTATTGCAAATTTGCGTACCACCATTGCCCCTATGAAACAACGTGAGGCACTAGGCTTTTTACTAAAATTTGTACAAAGCATACCCTACAAAACCGATGATGAAAATTGGGGCTATGAGCGTTACTCTTTTGCTGAAGAAACTTTGTATAACGATTTTGCAGACTGCGAAGACAAGGTGATACTTTACGCAACACTTGCCAAAGAATTATTAAACGTGCAAAGTGCTGCCCTACTATACGAGAAAGACGAGCACGTGGCCATAGCACTAAAACTGCCTGCCAATGCAGCCAATTTTAGTTTTACCTATAAAGGTGATAAATACCTTACTGCCGAACCTAGCGGACAAGGTTTTGAACTTGGTAGATTGGGCTTTGATGTAAAACGCGTTGATAAAGTTGTGGCTTTGTATTAGCACTATTATTTTTTTTGAAAGGATAGGCGCGCTGAACAGTCATTCTCAACTTGATTGAGAATCTATGTGTTTGTTAGCTTTAAAAAGAGATTGTCTACCCACAGATTCTTGCTTTTACAAGAATGACCACCTACCGCACTCCATCCCACCCTCACGCAATCCCTACATTTAACCACTATTAGGTTTATTGGGCTAAAAGAAAACCATTTACCGCTTTTAGCCACTTTTCAGGCTCGTTTTGCAATAGCGATTGATGACCTGCACCTTCGTACACTTCTTTTATTTTTTTGGGTGAAATGATATTCCTGTATATGGCATCAATCTCGTCAATCCCTACCCTATTATCTTGCAAGCCAGCTTGCAGTAATACGGGGCAATTTATCTTTTTTGCATACGTAGCAGGTTTTAGTGCAAAGGCATTAAAGCCGTTTTCTACTCCACCCCAAAAAGTAAGTAGTGATGCAATAGGCTGTGCAGGCAATCTCATCATTTTGGTGCGCGCTTCTACTGCTTGCATTAAGCTACCGTAGGGCAGCTCAAGAATAACCCCTGCGGGTTGCAATTCATACTTATCAAAAGCACTGGTAATGGCTGCCGCCCCCATCGATACACCCCAAAGAATTATTTTCTTTTCTCCTTTTTCTAGCAAAAAATCATAGGCCAGTTTTACCTCTTCGGCCTCTTTGTAGCCTATGGTGCAATAATCGCCTGTACTATTGCCATGCCCTCTAAAATCAACTAAAAGTATATTATAGCCCATTTTATAAAATTCCAAAGCCTCTGCCAACACAGCCGATTTAGTAGCCAAATGCCCATGAAAAAGAGCAATACTGCCTTTAGCTTTGTTTTGAGTGGCATACCACGCATCAATAGTTAAATTATCGGCAGTGGTAAATACAATGGTATCGTGGGTAATGGGCAGTACAGCACCAATTTTAGAGTTGTTTACCTTTATTCCAAAAACAATAGCATTTAGTTTTTCACCAAAACTAAACTGCTGGGCATTTTTATGCTGTGGCGCATCAGGATAAAAATGGGTAAACTTCCAAGCATGAAAGGCAGCCAAAACATTTAGAGCTACAAAGGCTACTAAAAGAGTTCGCCAAAAATATTTCAGCAGTTTTTTACTCAAATCGGTGTATTAGCTTAGTTCTTCAAAAGTACCTGTTTGCTTATTTTTGCGCACATTATCCCAATTAAAATAACGTCCATTCATAGCTATATATACCCCTGCTGGCAATGATTGAGCAAATGCTAAAGCACTACCCAAATTAAACAAGCCGTCGCTACTACCAAACTGAATGGGTATCATTGCGCCAGTAAGCACTATGGTTTTATCTTTTATCCCGCCCTGTGCCAACACTTTTGCAGTTTCAACCATAGTATCCGTTCCATGATTAATAACAATATGATCTTCTTCGCATCTCAAACAGCTTTCTAAAATAATATTACGGTCTGTTTCAGTCATTTCAAGACTATCAATCATCATTAGGGTGCGTATGCTTATATCTACTCTGCTACGCCCCTTCTCCAACAAATCAGGTATATGCGTGTCTTTAAAATGAAGTTTGCCCGTTAGCTCGTTATATTCTTTATCAAAAGTTCCGCCTGTTACAAAAAGTCGTATTGCCATTTTTTTAATTTCAAATTTAGAATTTAGAATTTGAGATTTATTTCTTCGGTCCTTTGGGTTGCAAAGGGCGAATCTCGTAGTTTACTGTGTGGTAGTTATCGGGGGTTTCTAATATTTGTACCAAAGCTGTTGCCACATCATTGGGCATTAGCATATAATCGTGGGGTTTTATACCGGGACTATTTTTAAAAAAATCTGTTTTTACCGACCCTGGATATACACAAGTAGCCTTTACCCTAAAATCGCGTACTTCTTTGTACAAACTCTCCGTCATACCGCGCACTGCAAACTTAGTACTGCAATATGCGCCCACTTGGGGGTAGCCTTCAAGCCCAGCTACCGAAGCTATATTAATTATATGTCCGTATTCCTGTGCTTTCATTTGGGGCAATACCAATTTGCAACCGTAAAATGTGCCGTTTACATTGGTATCATACATTTCTTTCCATTGCTCAAGTGTGGTATCTTCTAAAAAAGCAAAATAGCCAAGCCCTGCATTGTTTACCAATATGTGTAGTTCTTCGCCAAAGTGTTGTTGCACTTGTTGTACGCTTGCCTCAAAATTGGCAAAATCGCGCACATCAGTTTTTATAAATAAAAAATTGGGGTGGGTATAATCAGGCTGTGTTTGCCCTAAGCCTGCCACACGGCAACCTTTTTCTAATAATTGCAGTACAAGGGCTTTGCCTATTCCTTTGCTAACACCTGTAATTATTGCTGTTTTGTTTTGCAAATCCATTGGGTGCAATATTACGGTTTAATGAAATGAAGTTGACATAGTTTTTAGCAAAAAAGACTATGCAATATGGGCACTTACCATACGATTTTTGCCCTGCATATCTTTGTACAATTGGGTATGCGTATACCCTTTTTGATGCAGCATAGTTTGGGTTTGAGTACCAAATGCTTCGTTTATCTCAAAATACAGTTTACCCTTTGGGGTAAGATGCTGCAAAGCAAAATCGGCAATGGTATCGTAGTACTTCAAAGGGTCGCTATCGGGTACAAACAAAGCCTGCGAAGGTTCATAATCCAACACATTGGCTTGCATTTGTTCTTTCTCTCCATCAGTAACATACGGCGGGTTTGATACTATTATATCAAACTTGCCCAAGCTGCCCCACCAGCTTTTATCAAAAATATCACGGGTAACAAATTTGTTTTCTTTATCCTTTTGTAAAAGCGTAAGCGCATTGTTTCTGGCAGTACGTATAGCATTCTCTTCCTTATCAATAGCATATACCTCAGCATTGGGTATAAGGCTTTTTGCGGTTATGGCAATACAGCCACTGCCTGTGCCAATATCTAAAATCTTAGGGTTGGGCAGCGTATTTTGTTTCACCAAAAGTTCAACCAACTCCTCAGTTTCGCGTCGGGGTATCAGCACATTTTGATTCACCACAAACCTGAGTCCATAAAAATAAGCTATGCCCAAAATATATTGCACAGGCTCGTTTTGGTACAGGCGTTTTAGTATCAAATCCAATTGCTCGGCAATCTCAGCAGGCATAGGTTCATCCTTTTTCCTACGAAGCCCTATTGCATCTACGCGAAGTAGTTCTTCAAAAACATACTCGGCAATGCTTTCAGCCTCTTCTTTGGCATAAACATTTTGTAGCAATAACGAGAATTGAATTTGTTTTTGGTTGAAAGTCATATAATGGCGACACAAAAATAAAATTGAGCTTACGTATACAAACCGTTTTTTAGGGCAGGGTATATTATTTGTATATATTTCGATGGCAATTTCACCTCAAAATTAATAAAACTTGCACATTTGTAGCGCGAAACACGATAAAAACAATATTAAGTGGACGAAATAAATAACGATTTGTATATGCACCGCTGCTTGCAGCTGGCTGCCAACGGTTTGGGTAGTGTAAGCACCAACCCAATGGTGGGCTGTGTGGTAGTACACAATGGTTTAATAATTGGCGAGGGTTATCACCAAAAATACGGGCAAACCCATGCCGAAGTAAACGCCATAAACAATGTAGCCGATAAAAGCCTATTGCCCCAAAGCACGTTATATGTAAACCTTGAGCCTTGCGCACACTACGGAAAAACTCCGCCTTGTACTGATTTGATTACCCACCACAAAATACAAAGGGTGGTTATTGGTACTGTTGATACCTTTAGCCAAGTGGCCGGTAAGGGAATAGAAAAACTGCAAAATGCAGGTATTGAAGTAAAAGTGGGGGTTTTAGAACAAGAATGCCGTGCGCTAAACCGTCGTTTTTTTTGTTATAACGAAAAGAAAAGACCTTTTGTGGTGCTAAAATGGGCACAAACTGCCAATGGTTTTATGGGTAGAGGTGAAGAAGGAAACAGCTTGGATAAAAGTATAAGCCATCCACAAACCAATGTATTAGTGCACCGCTGGCGTACTGAAGAAGATGCTATTTTGGTGGGGAAAAATACCGCTTTGCTTGATGCTCCATCACTAACAGCTAGACTGTGGCAAGGCAAAAACCCCGTCCGCGTGCTTTTAGATTTTAATTTAGAAGTGCCCACTCACCTACCCCTTTTTAGTAGCGAGGCCAAAACCATTGTGATAAACAGCACAAAAACAGCACAAGAAGGAACTGTGTTTTATGAGCAGGCCAAGAATACTATACCTGCTATTTTAAAAGTATTGTATCGGCACAACATACAATCAGTAATTGTTGAGGGTGGAGCTGCTACACTACAAAGTTTTATAACGGCTAATATGTGGGACGAAGCACGCATCATCACCGCCCCCAAAACGTGGGGAGTGGGTATAAAAGCCCCTACCCTATTGGGTACTACTATTGCCCAACAAACTATTGAGACCGATAGTATAAGCACTATTCTGCACAACTAATCTTCACATAGTTCATAGTGGTAGCATAGGGTGTACCCTCGTTATAGGTTATTTCACCTACTGTGCCTACTTGTATATTTAATTGATTACGGAACAAAGGGGCATTGTATACAAAGGTGTGAAACTCTCCATTTTCACCGCAAGGGTCTATATTTTCAGGCAAGTTTTTCACAAAATCGGTAGCATATGTAGCCCCTGCATAGTGTGCTGGCAAATACTTAGCATCAACAGCGGCAATAATAGCTTTTAAGCCTAAATCGATAATTTGTTTGCTTAGCACCTTAGTGTTTATGCCCCAAAGCGGAAACACACATTCTATACCTACCTTTTGGTGTAGGGCTATACGGTAGGTTTTAATTTCTTCCAAAAAAATATCACCACAAATGGCGTGGGTATAGCCTTGTTGTTTTAGTTGAGATAAATGTTTTAATACAATATGCTCGTACACGGCATTGACCGAAAAGGCAGGAACTGTAATAAATTGTATAGGTATGCCTATTGCTTTGGCTTGTGCTTCAATACAACTTTTGTGTACTTGGTGGGCAGCCACCATATCGTATTCGTCAACAGTGCAAACCAATAGCTGCGGGTATACTCCGTAATTATTTATAAAAAAATGTAAAGCTGCAAGTGCATCTTTCCCTCCACTGTGGTATACAAAGGCTTTCATTTACTAATATTAATTATTTGTTGCTACAGATGTTTGGTAAACACAAAATTAACTTCGAAATTCGACACATATAATACGTTGTGTAATGCCTGAGTTAGTTAACGACCTTTATGATTTGAATATGTTGTACGAGCAAGTAAGCTACGACGATTTAATGTTAAAAAAGTTTATCGACATTTTTTTAAGCTCGGTACCCGATGATATGGAAACCCTTGCCAATGCATTAATAGCGAGTGATTTGAGTAGAACAGGCTCGGCGGCACATAAAATGAAATCGTCGTTTGGTTTAATGGGCGCGCAGTGGGCACAAGATTTGTGTTTTGAAATTGAATCTATAGCTAAGACTAGCCAAGAAACAGAAAAGCTCCCCATAATATTTGGAGAGCTTTCTGATAAGTTTACTAAAATGGTAGATTTACTACAATATGTTATTTAGTAGCAGCGTTAGCAGCTTCTTTTGAAGCCCTAGTTGCCAATGCGCTAACAATAGCATTTGCAGGTGCATCAAGCAATTCAAGGCCATCAACACTAATTTCACCAACTTTTACTGATTTACCCAACTCAAGGGCATCAATATTAACTTCTATAAAGTCGGGCATATCTTTAATCAAGCCTTTAACTCTAAGTTTTTTGTTTTTCACAAGCAATTTACCACCCGCACGAACACCTGGTGAGTTACCTTTCATTTTCACAGGAAGTGCTAATGATACAGGGTTACTTTCAGATATTTCTAAAAAGTCAACGTGTGTAATTAGGTCGTTTACAGGGTGAAACTGAATATCTTGAAGGATAGATTTGTATTTCTTATCTCCAATTTCAATTTGTACCAAGTAGGTATTTGGGGTGTAAACAAGGTTTTTAAAATCATCGCGGTATACCGCAAAGTTTACATGTTCTTTACCTCCGTACAATACGCAAGGTACTTGACCTGCTTCTCTTAGCAGGCGAGATTTTGTGGTTCCCAAATCCTCTCTGGGTTCACCAATTAGTCTAATAGTTTTCATTTTAAAGTAATTAATTACTGTCGAACACCGCGTAACCACGCCTTAGCACTACGGAGCCCTATCATATTAATTAACAGGCGTTTAAAAAAATCAAGTTTGCAAAGGTAGTGAAGATTGTATTGAATTGCTAATTTTAAATAACGAGCTTATTGAACCATGCTCGTTAATATTACGTATCGCTTCAGCAAACAATGGTGCAGCACTTAGTACCCTTATTTTTGGGCTTTCATTTTTAAGCGGTATAGTATCACACACTACCAATTCATCCAATACAGAATTATTTATATTATCGTAAGCACTACCCGATAATACAGGGTGGGTACAAAATGCGCGCACACTGTTTGCGCCTTTCTCTTTCATCATTTTGGCAGCTTTGCAAAGGGTATTACCTGTATCTACCAAATCATCAATTATTACCACATCAGCGCCTTCAACATCACCAATTACAGTCATACCCGCTACCTCGTTTGCGCGCTTTCTTTCTTTATCGCACACTACCAAGTTACAGCCTAGTATTTTGGCAAAGTAACGTGCCCTTGCAGTACCGCCCATATCGGGGGCAGCTATGGTAAGTTTAGGTAATTTTAAACTATGTATGTAGGGTATAAATATTACCGAAGCATCCAAATGGTCTACAGGTATATTAAAAAAGCCTTGTATCTGAGGCGCGTGTAAATCCATAGTCATTACACGGCTCACCCCTACTGCTTCTAAAATATCAGCTACCATTTTAGAGCCAATGGCAACACGGGGTTTATCCTTGCGGTCTTGACGTGCTAAACCAAAATAAGGTATAACGGCAATAATGTAATGTGCCGATGCCCTTTTGGCAGCATCTATCATCAACAACAGCTCCATTAGGTTATCGCTGGGGGCAAAGGTGGATTGTATAAGGAACAAATCGCATCCGCGCACCGACTCGTTAAAGTTGGGTTGCATTTCGCCATCACTAAAGTGTTGCACAGTAATGTCTCCCAAAGGCTGTTCCATATAGTCGGAAATCTTTTGAGAAAAGTAGTGCGAAGCCGTACCTGAAAAGAGTTTTGCAGGATTTCTGTTGTTTGAGGTAGAATTCATTTGTGTGCAAAAATAAACAAACCCTTATTTTGACAACCGATGTGTTAATAAAATATTAAAAGTTTCTTGATAAGCCTAATGAAAAAAGCACCTTTTGGGTGCTTTTTAGTTGTCCGACTAGGTCTCGAACCTAGACTCTTCTGTACCAAAAACAGACGTGTTGCCAATTACACCATCGGACATTGATGGTACAAAAATAATGAAAAACTTAATTTTTTAAAATTGTGTCTCTAAAAAACCGATAAGCTTAAATGAAAAAAGCACCCTTTTGGGTGCTTTTTTAGTTGTCCGACTAGGTCTCGAACCTAGACTCTTCTGTACCAAAAACAGACGTGTTGCCAATTACACCATCGGACAGTTTCATTTACAGGGCTGCAAAAATAACAATCTGCAACAAGTTATCAAATCTTTTTTTACAAATTTAATAAAAGAGTTAGTTTGCCATCTCAGAAATGAACTGAATACGCATTAGCTGAAGCTCTTCTAATGAATATTCTCCATCAAATTCTTTCACGGCATTATCAATAGAATCTTCTTCGGTTGATTTGAAATAGTCAAAAATTTCTACTTGCCTTTCATCATCCAAAATATCGTTGATATAGTATTTGATATTGATTTTGGTGCCTGAGTATACAATGTTCTCCAGTTCTTTTATCAACTCAGGCATCGATATGCCATTTGAGCGGCTTATATCCTCAAGATTAACTTTCTTATCAATATTCTGAATCAACTGCACTTTTTTGCCCGATTTGTTGGGCACAGTGCGTATTACAATATCTTGGGGTCGCTCTACATTATTATCCTCAACATATTTGGCAATAAGCTCTATAAATGGCTTACCAAATTTTAGGGCTTTGTTTTTACCTACCCCAATTATCACCTCCATCTCTTCCATATTTATGGGGTACTTGCCCGCCATATCTTCTAGCGATGGTTCTTGAAATATAACGTAGGGAGGTAAACCTTTCTGCTTGCCAATTTTTTTGGTAAGGTCTTTTAGCATAGCAAACAGCACCTTATCAAAAATATTTTCTACATGCCCATGGTCCAAATCATCCTCGTTTATTTTTTCATAGACAACATCAAGCGGCATTTCTACCTGTGTAGGTGCATTAATAAAGGCCAAACCATCATTAGTAGTTGTTAGCAAGCCATAGTTTTCAATGTCTTTACTAATAAGTCCGTTTAGCAAACCCAAACGTATAATGGCTTTCCAAAACTTCTCGTCTTTATCTTTACCTATACCAAAATATTGTGTTTTATTGTGCTCATAGTCGGTAATTTCTTGAGCTTTGACACCCATTAACACTTTGGCTATGTGTTTAATATTAAACTTGTTGCCCAACCCATTAATGGTAGCTAAAGCTTGGGTCATTTCAGTTGTTACCTCTATTTTTTCTTTAGGATGGCGACAATTGTCGCACATTTTGTTGCAATCAGCATCATCAAACCTCTCACCAAAATAATGCAATAGCATTTTGCGACGGCATTGTGATGATTCGGCATACGATGAAGTTTCAAACAACAGTTGTGATCCTATTTCGCGCTCGGCAACGGGTTTGTCTTTCATAAACTTCTCCAGCTTTTCTATATCGCTGGGGTTGTAAAACAAAATACAATCACCTTCTAAACCATCGCGGCCTCCACGACCTGTTTCTTGATAGTATCCTTCAAGGCTTTTAGGCACATCGTAGTGGATAACAAAGCGAACATCGGGCTTATCTATACCCATACCAAAGGCAATGGTAGCTACAATAACATCAGCTTCTTCCATCAAAAACATATCTTGATGCATTGCGCGTGTTTTTGCATCAAGGCCGGCATGGTAGGGCAACGATTTTACGCCGTTTACTTTTAGCATCTCTGCTATCTCTTCAACCTTTTTACGGCTAAGGCAGTATATAATACCGCTTTTGCCTTGGCGTTTTTTTATGTAGGCTACAATATCCTTGTATAACTTCTCTTTTTTGTCTTTGCTACGTACTTCGTAGTAAAGATTGGAGCGGTTAAATGATGATTTAAACACCTCCGCATCCATCATGTTCAGGTTTTTCTGTATATCAGCCTGTACTTTTGGTGTAGCGGTGGCGGTAAGTGCCATCATGGGTATATCGCCCAATTCTTTCACCATCGTTTTTATACGGCGGTATTCAGGTCGGAAATCGTGCCCCCACTCAGATATACAGTGTGCCTCATCAACAGCCACAAACGATACGTTTATGCTTTTTAAGAAATCAAGAGTTTCTTCTTTCTTAAGCGTTTCTGGGGCTATATATAGCAATTTGGTATAGCCATCGCGTATATCTTCTTTTACTTTCTGAATTTCGCCTTTAGTAAGCGATGAATTAAGAAAATGCGCAACGGCATCGGTACTACCAAAACCGCGTATAGCATCCACCTGATTTTTCATCAAGGCAATAAGGGGCGATATAACTATGGCCGTGCCAGGCTTTATTAGTGCCGGCAATTGGTAACATAGCGATTTGCCCGCTCCCGTGGGCATTATTACAAAAACATCTTTGCCATTAGCAACGGCCTCTATAACTTGTTCTTGGTTTCCTTTAAATGTGTCAAATCCAAAAAACTCTTTTAGGGCATCTTTAAGATTAACAGAACTTTCTACCATCTCTTCACCGGTTAGGTACAACTTAATTTACTTACAGGCTTTATTTTCACGTTGGTTTTTGATTTCTTTGCGGTGCCAACTTAAAGCTGTAAGTTACAATAAAACTTTAAAAATATAATAGGTAGAGTTTTGTGTCGAATAGGGTAACTTTTAAAATAAACGCAAAGTTAAGAAAAAATTAAACAAATAGATGGTTAACAATTATTATGTGATAATAATGGCGGGGGGTATTGGTAGCAGGTTTTGGCCGCTAAGCAAATCATCTCATCCAAAGCAGTTTTTAGACATTCTGGGCACAGGAAAATCTTTAATTACGCAGACTTATGAGCGTTTTAACAAGATAATACCTGCCGAAAGAATTTTTGTAGTAACCAATCGCAAATACGATGACTTGGTTCGTGAACATCTGCCCCAATTGCCACCCGAAAATATTTTGGGTGAACCATCAGCAAAAAACACTGCACCGTGCATTGCATACGCTACACACAAAATTAAAAAGCTAAACCCCAATGCAAACTGTGTGGTGGCACCCAGCGACCACCTGATATTGAATGAACAGCAGTTTTTAGCCGATATTGAGCGCGCTCTTGCATTTTCTGCTTCAAAAGAGGCGTTGGTATCACTGGGTATAAAACCAACACGCCCCGACACGGGATATGGCTATATACAGTTTTTGGAAGGTGAAGCCGCTGCGGGGGTGAACAAGGTGAAAACCTTTACTGAAAAACCCGACTTTGAATTGGCTCAAAAGTTTTTGGAAAGTGGTGAGTTTTTGTGGAATGCCGGTATATTTATATGGACGGTAGCTGCAATAGCAGAAGCATTTGACAAGTATTTGCCCGACCTAAATAACAACTTTGAAGGTATTATTGACGATTTGAATACCGAAAGCGAAGCCGATGCGGTAAATACTATTTACCCATTGTGCAACAGTATTTCTATTGACTACGGTATTTTAGAAAAGGCTAATAATGTATACGTATTGCCTTGTGATTTTGGCTGGAGCGATTTAGGGACATGGTCATCGCTATACGAAGTACACGACAAAGATGAGAACGACAATGCTGTAAATGCTGATGTAGCAGAATTGTACGACACTAGAAATTGTATGATTGATGTGCCTAAAGGCAAGCTAATTGTGATAAACGGCCTTGAGGATAAAATTATAGTTGATACGGATAAAGTGCTTTTGATTTGCGATAAAAGCCGCGAACAAGAGGTGAAGCAGATAGTAACCAACATAAAACTAAAACTAGGCGAGAAATACTCTTAGCCCTGAGATTGTAGTAAAAGACAAAGCCCGTTTAGAATTTCTAAACGGGCTTTTCATATTTAGGTCAAACTTTGATTACTCACCTGAAAAGGTAGCTTTACGTTTGCTTAAAAACGCCTCAACACCTTCTTTAAAGTCTTTTGTACCAAACGAGTTTCCAAAATCGGCAATCTCGGCCTCAAAACCATTGTTTTCTTTATCGTGGTGCATATTTACCAAACGTATCACACTTTCAATAGCCAGTGGTGCTTTGGTTTTTATTTTATTCAAAATCTCAAGGCATTTGGCCTTAAGTTCTTCTTGTTGCACTACGTGGTTTACTAAACCCAATGCTTTTGCCTCGTGTGCATTAATAGCATCACCCGTCATTAGCAATTCAATGGCTTTACCTTTACCAATCAGCCTAACTAAACGTTGTGTACCTGCGTATCCCGGTACAAGCCCCAAACTAACTTCGGGTTGCCCAAAACGAGCATTATCACTGGCTACACGTATGTGGCAAGCCATAGCTAACTCACAACCACCACCCAATGCAAAACCATTAACGGCTGCAATAACTGGTTTCTTAGAGTTCTCTATGCTATTCATTACCATGTGTCCTGCCTCACTCATAGTTTTGCCTTGCTCAGGAGTAAAATTAGCAAATTCGGCAATATCAGCACCGGCAGCAAAGGCTTTTGTACCCGCACCTGTTAGTAATATACCATATATAGTTTTATCATCTTGCACTTCGCCTACTGCATGGTGTATCTCTTGCAGTGTGGTAACATCAAGCGCATTCAATTTGCTTTCGCGATTAATCGTAATGTGTAAAATTCCGTCTTCGGATTTAAGTAAAATATTGTCGTAAGTCATAGTGGGTAATATACAAAAAAATTATAAAAGCAAAATTAGAAATTATTTCGCGCAACTTTTGGTAAACTTGTGCTATGGATATGTATGGCGAAATAAAACCCATAAACGGCTACGATTTTATACAATACACGCCCGAAACTTTAGGCGAAGAAGATATGAAAGAGGGTGCTAGGCAAATAGCCGAGTATATGGATAAACGCCGCACCGTTCGTGATTTTTCAAACCAACCCGTTGCTAAAGAAATAATTGAGAATATTATCAAAGCTGCATCAACCGCTCCATCGGGTGCGCACAAACAACCTTGGACGTTTTGTGCTATTAGCAATCCTGAATTAAAAAAACAAATTAGACAAGCTGCCGAAAAAGAAGAATACGATAGCTATAATGGCCGTATGACAGAGGAATGGTTAAAAGACCTTGCTCCTTTGGGAACAGATTGGCACAAACCATTTTTAGAAACAGCCCCGTGGCTAATAATAGTTTTTAGACGGATTTTTGAGTACAACGAGGAGGGCAAAAAACACAATAACTATTATGTGAATGAATCGGTTGGTTTGGCTTGTGGTTTTATGCTGCACGCCATACAACGCGCAGGTTTGGTATCGCTAACGCATACGCCCAGCCCTATGAATTTTTTACAAAAAATATTGAATCGACCTGATAACGAACGACCTTTTTTATTAGTGCCCATAGGCTACCCTGCAACTGAGGTATTTGTGCCCCACATACACCGCAAACCTTTGGATGAAGTGGCTATGTTTTACGAATAAATTAGCCAAGTTAGTACTCGCTATCAATAAAGCAGCCAACGGCTTTAGTTTCTTTCACCTCAATAGCTTCGCCTTGCAAAAGGGCTGTAATAGCATCTTCTAAATAGGCTATAACAGGTGTGGTTTTGCGTTTGCCCAGCGAGGCAAACCTATCGTCGATACCTCCTTTATAAAAAACACTGTCATTAGCCACTACAAAAACCTGCGGGGTAATAGTGGCATCAAAATGTTTCATCAGCTTGCGGCCTGTATCTTTTAGTAAGGCAAATCGTATTTTATATTTCTGCTTAAATTCTTCTATTGCCGCAGAATCCGACTCAGGGTTGGGGAATACGCCTATTATTTCAACACCTTTTGCAGCGTATTTTTGGGTGAGATTATTTAGTGTTAACGTATGGTGTTGGCAAATGGGGCAGTTTTCGCCAAAAAAAACATAAACGGTAAGTTGGTTTTGTGCTTTAGCCGCAAAACTTGCTAATACTATTAATAGAAATACACATATACGTTTCATCAGAGCAAATATAGAGTTGTTTTTTTGTCCACACTAAATAGCACGCTATCAACTTTATCCTCTCTTTTCCTTCAAAAAATAAAAAAAACGTTTTCTACTGACATAATGTTGTCATTTGTAGGGTAGATATTTGAACCAATTTTATTTTTGATATGGAAAAAACCTATAAAAATTGCCAAAGTTGCAGTATGCCATTAAAGCAAAGCCTTAACGGCGGCGGCACTGAAGCCGACGGCAGCATTAGCAAAATGTATTGTGCTTACTGCTACGAAGAGGGTAAATTTAAACAATCTGATATGACCGCGAAGCAGATGCAAGATTTTGTGAAACACTACCTTAAAACAGAAAAGAAACTGCCCTCTTTTTTGGCATCGCTGTTTAGCATGGGTATACCCAAACTTGAAAGATGGAAGCAACAAGCTAAATAACAACAGGTTACACG
Source organism: Bacteroidia bacterium (assembly GCA_037968475.1). Classification (GTDB taxonomy): domain Bacteria; phylum Bacteroidota; class Bacteroidia; order UBA8524; family UBA8524; genus SB11. Next base: position 28,255 of record JBBKVO010000031.1, on the reverse strand, counting down.
TGTGCAAAAAGCCCTAGCATAAAGCATATAAAAGTGGGTGATTTATTTTATTTTTGCGCCTCGCAATAGAAAAACTAAACGATGAGAGAAATTCAATTCCGTGAGGCACTTCGTGAAGCAATGAATGAAGAAATGCGCCGCGACCCTAATATTTTTTTAATGGGTGAAGAGGTTGCCGACTATAATGGTGCTTACAAAGTGAGCCAAGGTATGTTGGATGAGTTTGGCCCTAAAAGGATAATTGATACCCCCATTGCCGAATTAGGTTTTGCAGGTATTGGTGTTGGTGCAGCTATGAATGGTTTGCGCCCCATTATAGAGTTTATGACGTTTAACTTTTCGCTTGTGGCTATAGACCAAGTGATAAACAGTGCTGCAAAAACGCTAAGTATGAGCGGTGGCCAATTTGGTGCCCCCATGGTATTTAGAGGCCCTACGGGCAATGCAGGCCAACTGGGTGCACAACACTCTCAAAATTTTGAAAACTGGTACGCCAACTGTCCGGGATTAAAGGTAGTTGTACCTAGCAATCCATACGAAGCGAAAGGTTTATTAAAATCTTCTATTCGTGATAACGACCCCGTTATTTTTATGGAAAGTGAAGTAATGTATGGCGATAAAGGCGAAGTGCCCGAAGAAGAATACCTATTGCCATTGGGCAAAGCTTATATAGCTCGTGCAGGTACGGATGTTACCCTAGTATCGTTTGGTAAAATGATGAAGGTAGCACACGAAGCGGCTGATGAATTAGCTAAAGATGGTGTAAGTGCTGAGGTGATTGATTTGCGCTCTGTGCGTCCTATTGATTACGATACAATTATTGAATCAGTTAAGAAAACCAATCGTATGGTAGTTGTAGAAGAGGCTTGGCCTTTGGCTTCAATATCATCTGAATTGGCGTATGTAGTGCAAAGCAGAGCTTTTGATTTTCTTGATGCACCTATACAACGTATTACCAACCGCGATGTACCTATGGGTTACTCTCGTCCTTTGGTTGATGCTACTGTGCCTAATGTACAACGTACTTTAGAAGCCATTAAATCGGTAATGTATATCTAGTTTTAAAAAAATATCTTTTTATAAATAGAAAAGCCCCCAAATTGGGGGCTTTTCTGCTTTTTATAGTTGCAATACTACCTAATATTTATTGTTTTATAAACCTTGCTACTCCTGTGTTTGTAGCTGTTTGTACTGTTATTATGTACATACCTTTATCAAGGTTTTGTACTGGCAAACTAACGTTTGCATTATTACCTGCATTGTAAGTTGCTACAGTTTGCCCTTGTATATTCATTACTGTAATAGTTGCAGTTTCGTTGCTTGTATTATCTAATGATATAGTAATACTTTCAACCGCAGGGTTAGGATATACATTTACATTTTTTGTAGCTGTTGGAGTAAATATGCCTGTACTAACAGGTACATACATTCCGTTATCGCTCATTTGTCCACGAGCTTCACCATTCATATTGGCAGTGGTGTGTATGTTTATATAAATTTGACCTGCCCTAAATTGTTGTGCATTAGTTGCTGTAAAACCTGTAGTCCAGTATCCAAAAGCAGTGTCGCTAGTAGCGGTTTTGCCAAACGATGGACTTAAATCATACACTACAGCTCCATTAGCACCTGCCGCAGCATTGTGAAAATGCGCACCACCCATTGGGCCTGTTAATCCATTTATTACAAACATATAGTGTGCGTTGGTTTCCATAGCATCTATTGATACTATACCGCTACCCATTGCAGTTGTGGTAACGGCAGGCACTTCTTGCAGGCCGTTTATAAGCGCTATATAACCTGTGCGGGCAAGTGGCATTAGTTGTCCCCTAACTTCACCGTTTGCATTGGCAGCAGTGTGTAGGTTTACATACGCATTACCTATCATTATTTTATTAATAGTAGCAGCTGTTATGCCTGTAGCCATGCCTGAAACCATATTACCGTTAATACCTGATGAAAGATCAACAATAACACCGCCGTTAGCACCTTTTGCACCTTCGTGTATGTGGCCACCACCAATAGTGCCTGAAACAGAATCTACCAATATATTGTACCAAAGAGAATCTAGTGTTGTGCTTACTCTAAACAAAGCCACACCTTTACCTACTGCTGATACTGAAGGTGTTTCTTGTGCACCATCTAACCACGATACAAAGTTTAGTTTATCGCTCCAGTTCAATTGTGCGCGAATTTCGCCGTTAGCAAACGCGTTGGTGTGTACATTTAGGTATATATTACCTTGAAGCAAATCTGCCACAAAAGCAGCGTCAACAGCAATATCGGCATCAATAGTATTGCCTGATATGTTTGAGCTTAGGTCGGCAACAACACCGCCATTTACACCCACAGCACCCGTGTGAAAATGTGCGCCACCAACATTGCCCATTAAATTTCTAAAAACAGCCCATACGTGCATCGATTTTTTGTTTTTTGATAAACTGGCTACTACCCAACCTTGTCCGTTTGAGCCTGTTGCAGGATTTTCTTGACTACCTTCAAGCATACCATAAAAACCCAAGTCAGATTCAAGTTCTAATTGTCCCCTGATTTCTCCATTAGGATTGGCTGCTGTATGTACATTAAGATAGTACTTGCCCGACAGCAACCCTGAAATCATAGTGCTATTAAGGCTTGAACCCGTAATAACGGTTGAAACAAAATTGCCCGCTACAAATGCGCTAAGGTTGGTAAGTACGCCACCATTAGTGCCTTTTACACCATCGTGAATGTGTATGCCTGTTATAATACCTGAAAGATTGGCCACTGATACGTTTATAAATAAACTATCGCGGGTACTGTTTAATAATAAACCTGCAACGCCTGATGCACTGGTGCTAACTGAGGGCACTTCTTGTGAGCCTGATAGGCGTGCGGTAACTAATAATTTTCCGTTGATTTGCGCAAAACTTGTTGTTGCAAAACCAACTACTAATGCTAATACTGTAAGTAATTTTTTCATAACTCTTTTTTTATTGTGTTTGCTATACTTACGTTGTTAACCTTAGCTTGGTTTTCTATTTTCTTAAATATTTTTTAAAAAGTCTTACGCACTACTGATTAATAGTTAAAACACCTGATACTATATCGTGGTAATCTTGAAAGGTTTGAATAAATACTTCGGCATTACGCTTATTAAAAAGCTCAATGCCGCAATAGGTTAGTTCAAAATCAAGATGTATAAATTTTAGTAATTCCGAAGCAAATAAATAATCACCAATTTCATTCTCATACCTATAATCTAATACACCAAACCCATCTGTTTTTGTATCGCGCCAAAAAATGGTAAATGAAATTTTATCACCAAAATAATCATTAGGCTCTACAACTATGTACGCTTTGCTTTTCTTCTTATCATTTACAATAGCCAAATTTATTATTGGCATATAGTTTTCAGTAATTCTGTTTTTGTGTCTATAAAATTGTTTTTCAGTAAAAGAATCTCCACTAAATTCATAGTTATCAAGTTTCATCATTGTTTTATAAGTAGCATTCTTATTTTCCATTCTAATATTTAAGCGTTGCATAAGTTAAATACATACGAAAACGATTAAAGCATGGATTTATTTTTAAAAAAATTTGCACATTTTTTAAAGCAGGTGGTTTTTTAATACATTGAAGCAAAAAAAGCCCCAAAAGGGGCTTTCACTAACTTTACTACTATTTTTAAGATTTTTAAACAGTACCCAATACTATCATTTGCTCTAAGGTTGGGCTAACAGCTCCCCCTTTATTTTCAAGTGTTATAGCAAAGGCTTGTACTTTATCAATTGATTTTAGTTTTTGTAAGTTACCCAATGTCAGCTCCATCACACCTGCATCAACAGGCTTTCCATCCACCAAAGCCCACAATTGGTATTGCTTATCAGAAGGAGCATCGGGCAGGTTATTAATATTTACAAAAATATCTTCTCCCTCAGTGTCCCAATATACAGTTACACGAGCATTAACACCCTCTTTTACACTATTAAGTGCCACAACTTTTAGCGATGGACTTTTCAGTATTTGTAACTCGCCACTATATTTATTAAGAGTAGCTTTTTGTACATCGGCCTCCGCTAATATATTACCCTTCTCGCCCTCCAATTGTGCCACTTGTTGTTGGCTTGTCTTCCAATTGTTAAAGTAAATTACATTTAGCACTACACTACCCAACAGCAACACTATTGATGCAGCAGCAGCAAAACGCATCCATTTTAATTGCAAAGTAACCTTGTGTGGCGCTGCTTTTAAATCAATACCCAGTTGTGCTAGTATTTTTTCTTTTAAATCAGCAGGAGGCTCAGTAGCATATTGTTGCACGTATGCAGCCACTGTTTGCTCTATCTTGGCTATTTCATCGTTAAGCTGCGGATATTGCACGCGCCAATCCTCAACCAGCTTGGTTTGTTCGGCAGTAGTAAGATCTAAAACATACAGTTCTAGTAACCCGCTATCTATTATTTCGTTAATATCCAAAACAGTAAAAATTTTAATATTTTCCTAAGTTCAATCATTGCTGCCCTCACTCTGGTTTTTACAGTACCTAAAGGAATATCAAGCTCTTTCGATACTTCTTCCTGAGTATATCCTTCAAAATACAGTTTCTCAATTAGTATGCTGTATTTCTCGTCAAGGCCAAGCGCTTTATCTTTTATGCCAATGGTATTAATATTTTGGCTGGTTGAGTGTTGCGCTTCAACTATACTTACGGAATCATCAATATTTTGGTTTTCTAAACCTACCCTATAATTTTTCGACCTAATAAAATCGATAGCCGTATTGCGGGTAATATTAAGCATCCACGTAAAAAGAGTTGATTTTTGTGCGGAATAATTTGCACTATTCTTCCAAATTTTTACAAAGCTATCTTGCAAAACATCGGGCGCAAATTCCTCCTTACGAACTATTTTATTTACCACACCAAACAAAGCATTAGAATATTGGTCATATAGCTGCGAGTACGCATCTTGCCTGCCTTGTTGCATAGCTGCCACCAAAAGAGATTCGGTTGGGTATATTAGATTTTTTCGTCCCACTTAGTAGATACAAGTTTAGTTAATATGTTGCACTAAAGCATTAACAAAAACAAAACTGCTATTGAATGGTTGTGTATTTTTGAAGTTTATGTGGTTACTATCTGTTATTTGTGCATTAGCCATGCACCCAACTAATGAAAAAACCGGCACTTTGATAGTTGAAGTGCAAGGTATTACCCAACCCAAAGGCGAATTGCAAATTGGGGTGTATAACAATGCCAATGGTTTTGGGCAAAAAGAGAAAGTATATATGGGCAAAGTAGTTAGCGCAAACAGCAACACTGTTAGTGTATCACTACCTCAATTGCCACACGGCACGTATGCTATTTGCGTTTTTCATGATAAAAACAAAAACGGTGTGTTAGATAAAAACCTTTTGGGTGTACCTACCGAAGCCTACGGATTTTCTAATAACGTACGCGGCGCTTTTGGCTTACCTGATTTTGACGATGCTAAATTTGAATTTAATTCGAGCAAAAATAAAATATCGTTAGTACTTAAATAAAAGTATTTTGTTTGCCATAATAGCTATGGAAATAAAAGAAATATTGGCCGATAAAGATATTAAGCCCAAACAAAAAACCGATTTAATTAGTAGTGCATTATTAAATCAAACCCTTTCTGTTGATGATTTAATACAATTTGCACAAACCGCCAAAGACCCACAAAAAGCTACTTGTATTGAGGCTATTGAATACGCTACAAAACTAAACCCTGAAATAATAAACGCCAATGGTTTCAGTTTTGCCATTGAAAATCTTAACCATAAAGCCCCAAGGGTGAAATGGGAATCGGCTAAAGTTATTGGCAATACGGCACACCTTTTTCAGAATAAACTTGATACTGCTATCGAAAGATTGCTTGATAACACTACCCATACGGGCACAGTGGTGCGTTGGAGTGCGGCCTTTGCACTTGGCGAAATATTGAAACTAAAGCTACCGCTAAACAAAGATTTGATTGCTGCTGTTGAAGCAATTATAGAAAAGGAAGAAAAAAACAGCATCCGTAAAATATATGTTGATGTACTGAAAAAACTAAAAAAATAGCTTCTCCTCCTCCCCTATCATTTACTTTTCATGCTGCTATCATATAAACACTAAACCATACGTTTATAAAGTTTAGTGCCTATGCCAAAATGCTTACTTGTTTTTAATTTTTTCATCTAACCCAAATCGATATGAAAACACTAAGCAAAACCCTTGTTTTGGCAATAACCTTTTGCATATATGGATTTGCCAATGCAAAGCTACCCACATACACCCTTGCCGAAGCAATACAAAAAAAACTGATAACTGTACAAATTATGGGTGCTGATGAAACACAACCTAACAGCAGCAGTCATTACGGAAAGTGTATACAAATGGAACTGACGAATACCACCAGCCAAAGTTTTAAAATAAAACTGGCAGCAGGCCAGCAATTTGAACCCGACGATAGCACGATACAAAACATGATGGTAACCGAAGATGAATTATTTGTACTTACACCCCGAAAAAAACACAAAGGATATATAAATGCCATGTGTGTACAACACCACGATGGTGGCCCAAACAGAACTGTTAAATTTACTATGGGCAGCATGAGTAATGGGCATTTATTGGGGATAGCCCAATTGGTTGAAAAGCATAAATATTTTAACGAAACGGCACAAAGTGCGGTGTGGTGCATAAGCGATGGCGAAGATATAAGCACAATACAAAACGATGAGGACACTGTGATGACATACATACTGCAAAAGTTTGTGAGCGAAGCCACAGGGCAAGCCATGCCTACCAAGCATAAACAGGTATATACACAGCCTGCAAAACGTTACTCAAAAACTACGGTAACGTTTGAGTGGAGCACACACGAAACTTATAAAACTACTTTGGTGGTGCTGGATATGCAAAACAAACCTGTGATGGAGATTTTGAAAGATGTAGACCTACCCGCAGGAGAACACAGCCAAACAATAGAACTTAACGAAGCCAACCTGCCCAAAGGTTATTATAAAATAATATTATACCTAAACAATAAACCCCAAATGACCCGAAAGGTGAAGCTAGGGCGATAATAAAAGAATGTGTTAGTTTTTCATAGTTTCCCCTGTTTGCAGTAATGCAGCAGGGGTTTATTGTAATTAGCGGTTCTTCATATCTCTGTTAGTATCAATAAACTTTTGGAGTAACTGAATTTGAGTATCAATTTTGAAACTATTATAAGACACCTTAATTTTATCAAAACCATTAAGGTTTAAATATTCTTTTAGCCCATCAAACTGATTATCAAAATCGATATAAATATTTTTATCTCCATCACTTTCAAATGAAATTTCATTTTCTATAAATTGTAGTGGTTTTATTGAATTATTATCTTTTAAAGAAGTATACCAATTTTTAAGTTCAATTAATTCATTATACATTAAGCAAGGTGATTGACTTTTCATACTAATTCCATCAATAGTTAAGTTAGCTTCAATTTCAAGCCATTGCCTATCCTCATCAGCTAAAAAATCAGAGTGAAACTCAAAATCAATCACAGTAAGTTTCAAGCGAATTTTCCCTGTGTTTACTTCTAATATTTTTGCCACGAACAATAGTAAGAGGATTTTAAAGGTAGGTTTGGGATAAGACTCATTTCTTTAAAGTAGTGTTTCATACTGAAACATTTAGTATTCATAATCATCTTTGGTGAGAACTGTTTTAATATTAGAATCGATAAACTCTTTCGTATGAAGTATAAGAGTGTCTCTTTTTTCTATAATGTTATTTTTTTTATAAAACTCTTCTGCCTGTGCAACTGTTAGCCACCTCGAGCCGATGAGACCCAAATTAAATAAATCTTCGAAAATGTGATGATTTAGAGCGGAATATTTAAGTTCTTTCTTATCTAATTTTTTCTCATCAGAGCGGATTTTATTAACTTTACAAATTGGTATATAGAGGCCACTTGATATCATTTTACTATTAGAAAATTGGAGCTTATCTGTTGGTCTTAAAAAGGCAGAGCAATGAGGAAATCTGTATGGGTCGTAATCTATATCTGGTGAGTCACAATAATTACATTTACAAACAGAATCACTAAGCCTACTAATTTGGGTTTCAAGATTTTTGTGCGCTGAAAAATAAAGAACCCCATTTTCCCATGTTTTATATTGTAAAAAAATGATTTTTACTCTTTTGTTAATAATATCGACTTGTTCATACAATAAATCTGCACCAGTAGTATGCTCAGCAATATCAGGGTGAAGTAATCGAACTCTGAGATACCTATCTCTTGATAGCTTAAAATCTTTAAATCCATAATCAGAAAACAATTCTTCACTTGGAAGGTTTCCTCTTTTAGAGAATGTTGCATCCCTATTTAATATTGCATTTTCACTAAGATGCCGAGGTCGCAGACCCGCTAAGGCTAAATGAAATTTAGCAATTTCCCTATTAATGCTTTGTGTCTTTTCTTTTTCAGCATCGGGTAAATGTTTTAATTGTTCAAGAATATTAATATCCTCTAATAACAACTCTTCAGCTGAAACTTCTATGCCTCTCTTGAGACTTTCCAGTCTAGCCTTTTCTCTATATAACTTTACAGTTTCACTCTCATTTTTCTCTGTTAAGATTTCACTTATTTTCTCATATAAGTCGGGATCTAATTCATGAAAAAAGCGTATTGATTGCTCGTAAGTTGGAGGTTGTTGTTTCTTTAAAGCAATATTTAATGCGTCTCGCATTGCAACAGTTGTCTGAAATGCAAAATCTTTTTTTTCGTCTTCCTTCAGAGTTGAATCATCGAGTACTTTGGTCATCTTAGGATGGATTATAAGCAAAAATAATAAATATAAAACAAAAAATCCCCACCTAGTATTGCTATAAAGTGGGGATTATAAATTTTAGTTTTTGAAAGGGGTATATGTATTGGGTCTCTCTCCTTGTAGGGATTAGTGCATAGGCAAAGGAGAGAGTAAGAGAGGTTTAAGCCGCAAGGCTTTCTGTTTCACCACCCCCAGCCTCCCCTTACCAACTCGCAACCCTTGCAAGGTGGGAAGCCACGCGCAAAACACTCTATTAACTTCGTAGCAAGTTCTCCGTAAACCTTGATAACTCCAATGTGTGAATCACGCAACTTATTTCTAAAACTGTGTAACACCATCGCCATTTATTACACTCACCTTTATGCAGTTGTAAAAATTCATTTACAACGCTAAATAAAAATAAAGATGAGTCACGAAAAATTTAAAGTATGTATTGATGCCTGCAACGACTGTGCATCAGAGTGCGAACATTGTGCAACCGCCTGTTCAAATGAACCTGATGCTGCAAAGCTGGCAAAGTGTATTGAGCTTGACCGTTATTGTGCTGACATGTGTAGAACGGCTGCTGCTTTCATGGCAAGGTCTGACGAACACACCATCAGTTTTGTAAATAAGTTTTGCAACTTATGTGCAGAGATTTGTAATGCTTGTGCTGACGAATGTGCAAAGCATACACACTTGGAGCATTGTAAAAAATGTGCAGAGGCATGTCGCAAATGTGCTACTGAATGTAGCAACATGAACAAAGCAAACAACTAACAAACTGCTTAAACAAAATTTCTTTTTAGAGAGTTCCAAAAGGATAACTTTCTAAAATGGAATTTTAAAAACCAAAAAGAATATGAAAAAAATAACAACAATCTTATTTGCCGTTACAGTGATATTTTCGTTTACGCAATGCAGCAACAATTCAGGTAATGAAATCAGTAATGCAGACAACAGAGCAAAAGTAATTACCGAACTTATGGACAATGATACTTACATGAAAGAAGTTATGGTTGCCATGAAAGCAAAACATAGTGATGCCATTGCATCTAATTCATTCGACATGATGCATGAAGACAAAGAAATGAAAACAAAAATGATGGGCAACATGATGGACATGTGCAAGTCTGATACTGCTATGTTCAAAATGATGATGGGAAAAACGATGGAGATGTGCGACATGGACAAAGAAAAATGTAAAATGATGATGGGTTCAATGAAAGAACATCCCAAAAGTATGCAATCAATGAAAGACATGGGCATGTGCGATATGAAGGGAATGGACATGAGCAAAATGAAATAACTTTTTAAAACTAAAATCAAACAAAATGAAAAAGGAATATGAGTTACAGGGATGAACTGTGTTAAAAGTCAAGAAGAAAGTTAAATTCCTAAATTTGTTAGTATTGATAGATAAAAGAAACCGACGATGAATTTATCCGCGCAACTGGCAAAACATTTTAGAGAAGTTTACTTTGGGGGTAATTGGACTTGCTCTAACCTAAAAGATAATTTAGCTGATGTAACTTGGCAACAGGCTACCACACAAGTATATAATTTAAATACTATTGCCACGCTCACCTACCATATTAATTATTATGTAGGCACAGTATTAAAGGTATTGCAGGGTGAACCGCTTGAATCGAAAGACGAGTATAGTTTTAATCATCCCCCCATACAATCGCAAGAAGATTGGGAGAACCTATTAAACAAAGGCTGGACGGATGCTGAAAATTTTGCCTTGCTGGTAGAACAATTGCCCGAAAGTAAACTTTGGGAAGATTTTACCGATAAAAAATACGGTATATACTACCGCAATATTCACGGAATTATTGAACACACGCATTATCACTTGGGGCAAATAGCCGTAATTAAAAAAATACTTTTACAGGGAGATAAAAATTAATTCTAAACAAAATCTCCGTATTGTATTGCTACAAAGCGGGAGTATAAATTTTGGTTTTTGAAAGGGGTATGTGGATTAGGTTTCTCTACTTGTAGGGATTAGTGTGCAGGCAAAGGAGAGAGAAAGAGAGGTTTAAGCGGTAAGGCTTTCTCTTCGACAACCCCCAACCTCTTCGACCACCCCCAACCCCTCCTTACCAACTCGAAGCCCATGCAAGGAGGGGAGCCATGCCCAACCCCTTAGTTTCTGCATTTTTTATCAAAACTGTAAGCACTGCTTCGTTCCCCTTTTGGGATAACTATACCCATTTACACGCAACCTAAAAAATAGTAGTGGGTTTTAACTCTTTGCTTCTTCCTCTCGACAGGTTGAAACCTGCCGCTATTCATACCCTATCAGGCTTGCCGCGAGGTATGAATAGCATTGGGTTTCAACCCGATGGAAATGAATTAAATCTAAAAAGTAAAAGGGGAGATTCTGAACGTCAGTACTAAACGCACTATTTGGGCGAGTCAATTAAAAATTATCCATACGTGTAACAAGGTATAACCCTTGTGGACGGCCCTTGATGTCCCGAATTGAGGGTGAACTATACGTGCGTTAGCGAAGACGCAGAAAAAAAACAACCAATTGCACTTCACTGCCGAGCAGACGCTTACACCGGCTTTCAATAGATAAAAAACAGTATTGAAAAGCAAAAAAAGCGTGCTCACTTAACCCCAACTCACTTTAAATAAAAAATGTTTGATGTTAAATTTTTGCTCTTATGGCTTCAACAGGATCCAAACGAGAAGCAGTATAGGCAGGAATGAAACCCGACAACACGCCTATAAGAATAGAAAGACTGGTGCCAAATATAAAATTACCCAAAGATAAAAACAGTTTAAAACTGATAAGACTACTAGCCAACGTAGTTAGCCCATATACTATAAGCACCCCAATTAGTCCACCAATAAGACTAAGCACAATAGCCTCAGTTAAAAACTGAATAAGTATAAAGCTATTGCGTGCCCCAAGCGATTTTTGTATCCCTATCTGATTTGTTCGCTCTTTTACACTTACAAACATTATGTTGGCTATACCAAAGCCACCCACCAATACCGAGAATATACCTATTATAAATCCACCAATATTTACCGACCAAAATATATTATCCAACTGACCCGATATCATAGTGATACGGTTTAGGGCAAAATTATCTTCCTCGCTAGGTCTCAACCTTCTCACTGAGCGCATTTTTCCTTTCAACTCATTTTCCAATTCATCCATTGAAGCACCCTCACTAGCCCTCACCATTATCATTGGATTACCCCAATTGTTGCTCACATTCATCACCCTTTGCAACCAGTTTATAGGTACTATAACTTTATCGTCCATACCTATTTCTAAAATGCTTTCGCCTTGTTTGGCTATCACACCAACTATGCGCATCTTTCTACCCAGTATTACAACCTCCTTACCAGTAGGGTCGCCCGTAGCATTAAACAGCCCCTCGTACAAATCATACCCTATTACAATTGTTGCTACACCACTTTTCGATTCAAAATCAGAAAAGTAGCGCCCATACATCAACTCAAAATTGTTTATTGAATAGTAACCCTCCGTTACCCCAAAAATATCAACACCAGTAACATTATTGTCCAAGTATTTAGCTGTCTTTCCTCCTACTGTATACATAAAGGCCATACCCATAATGGTATTTGAACCTTCAAAAACACGTTCAAGATTATGCAATTCCTTTTGGCGGGGTGTAGGGCGGTTTACATACTTCCACCATTTATACTCGCCACCGTCGTCAGAACCCCAAGGCCACTTTTGTATATAAATAACATCTGTACCCAAAGAGTTTACACTGTCTTTAATATTTTTTTCAAGCGAGTTGGTGATAGACAACACCATAATAATGGCAAATATGCCTATAGTAATGCCCAGTATAGATAGAAACGAGCGCAACTTATTTAGCATCAGTGCCTGCACAGCAAACACAACACTTTCAGCAAACAAACGTATATAAAGGCCTATTCGTTTCATTAATCACAAAGAAAAACAAAATAACTTGTGAGTGATGTAAGAGTATCGACAAAGCGAGTAATATTGTCGAGCGGCATACAGTTTTAAAAATACACGACCTGCAAATTGCTAATGCTAAATCAAAAGCCTATATTTGCGCGCTTTATTTTTGGGTAAGTTATACCCTCAAAGCAGGCACAATTCCCACTAAAACCTAAACAAAGAGTAGATGAAGTTATCGCAGTTTAAGTACAACCTACCTGAAACCCTTATTGCCAAAAACCCCACTTATAACAGAGACGACTCTCGTTTAATGGTGCTAAATCGCAAAGACCACACTATTGAACACAAACAGTTTAAAGATATACTTGATATTTTTGACGAAAACGATGTGTTTGTATTAAACAACACCCGCGTTTTCCCTGCCCGCCTATACGGTAATAAAGAAAAAACAGGGGCCAAAATTGAGGTTTTTATGCTGCGCGAACTAAACAACGAGTTACGCCTTTGGGATGTTTTGGTTGACCCTGCCCGTAAAATACGCGTAGGTAATAAATTATATTTTGGTAACGATGATTTAGTAGCCGAAGTGGTGGATAATACTACATCACGCGGACGTACTATACGGTTTTTGTTTGACGGTACTAACGAAGAGTTTCGTAACCTGATAGAAAGGCTAGGTGAAACACCAATACCCCGCTACCTAAACCGTGCTATTGAAGAAGACGATAAAGAACGCTACCAAACCATTTTTGCTAAAGAAGAAGGCGCAGTTGCCCCTCCAACAGCAGGCTTGCACTTCTCACGCGAGTTAATGATGCGTATGGAAATAAAAGGTATAAAATTTACTGATGTTACCCTGCACATTGGCTTAGGTACTTTTAGAGATGTTGAAGTAGAAGATCTAACCAAACACAAAATGGATAGCGAAAACTACACGGTACCTCAAAACACTGTTGATGTAGTAAACCAAGCCATTGATGAGAAAAAACGTATAGTAGCTGTTGGCTCATCAGTAATGCGCGCTTTGCAATCGTCGGTATCATCAATGAACCGTTTGAACCCATCTACAGGTTGGACAGATAAGTTTATCTTCCCTCCTTACGATTTTAAAATGACCAATGCTTTTATTACCAACTTTCACCCTGCACAATCAACCCTTATGATGCAGGCGGCTGCTTTTGCTGATTATGACTTTTTGAAAGAGGCATATAGCGAAGCATTAAAAGAAAAATACCGCTTTTTGTGCTATGGCGATGCCATGTTGATATTATAATATCACACAAAACAAGTTATAAAAAAAGGTCTGCTGTATACAGCAGACCTTTTTTGTTTATTAGGCAAATAGGATTGAAATCCTATCTTATCAAAATTGCAATGTTCAAGACGACTTAAGTCGTCTTGAACATTGCAATTGCAACAGCAGTGGGTTTCAACCCGCCGAAACATCAAAAATCAGTTCCTTTATTTATTCGTTCAAAAAATAAACTATCGTAAAATTCAAAATCCTTTTGGGTTTCAAATTGATAAATTCCTTTTTCAAAACAGTGTTTGCACATTATAGTACAATTATAAATTTATAGGATTGAAATCCTACCCTATTAAGATTACAGCATAAAGGACGACTTAAGTCGTCCTTTATGCTGTAATTATATCAGCGGCAGGTTTCAACCCGACACTAACAATCAACTAAAACCGTAATGTAAAGTGTTGTTTGGTTTGGCCTTTATGAAAATATACCAAACCGATAAAAAATAAATCAACCGTAACGGTTACTTGCGGATGGTTTTTAATCTCCTCCCATGCCTTCTCCATCTCATCGCTCCAGCGTATATCATCAAACACAAAAAGGGTATTTTCATGCGCCAAAGGCAGGCATTGCAAAAAATAATCTATTGTGGGTTGGTAGCGATGATTGCCATCAAAAAAGACATAATCCAATTGAGGGAAATTTTGTAAATAGTGTGGCAAAACCGCATCAAAATTACCTATGCCAATAGTTGCTTCGCTATTAATACCCAAACCATTAAGGTTTTTACGGGCTTGTTGGGCTACTGCGGGGCTGCCCTCTAACGAGGTAAACGCTATTGCATTCCTCCCTTGTAGCGCCCCCATTGCTTGGTAGGCAGTACTTATACCTAGCGATGTACCCAACTCAAGCATATACTTGGGTTTATGGTAGGCACACAAACGGTACAGCACCTGAGCATATTTACGGGGCTTTGCCGACGTTTTGGCAATTTGGGCTATAGTACGAGTGTATGTAGGATTCTGCTCCCCTCCTGCACCAAAATCTTGCAGGGTAAGTGTTTCAGAATTATTACGCAGCTGTTTGCGCAATGCTTCTATGCGTTTATAGGCGGGGTACTTCTTTCTATCGTATATCACCTGTGTTAACAGCTTGTATACAGACGGCGAATGCACCCCATGTCGCCCAACTGACGATAAAAGGTATTGAAGGTATTTAACCCCTATGCGGAACAAGTGCAGTAGTTTATGATGAAGCTGACGCTTGCGTTAGTATCACCTTTAATTCACTTTCAAGGCGTTCTAATTGGCCATTAGCCTTTTTAATTTTATCCTCTATTTGCTTGGTAAAAGGGTTGTTGCCTTTAGAATTGCCTTGTTTAAAGAAACCCATATTATTTTGTAGGGTCTGAATATCACTACGCAAAAATTTAATTTTATCGCGTACACGGCGTTCTTCATGCTTCAATTTGTTTCTTGAATCGGGCAATTGAGCTATCTCTACGTAGTGCTCTTTTAGCCTTGCACCGCTCATTTCTTCAGGATTGCGTTTCAGCTTTTTATACAGCTTATCCATAGCATCGCTAAAGCGTGCTTGTATATCTTTTTTGTTGGCAAAAGGCACAAAACCTACACTACTCCACTCTTTTTGTATTTGTTTTACTTTGCTAAAAGCAACTTCTGTATCTTCTTCGCTATTTAGCAAGGCTTCAAGCTGTGTAGCCAATTCTGTTTTAAGCGCAAGGTTTTTGGCTTGCTCATCCTTTTGACCCTTAAAATGTTCTTCCTTTTTATTGAAAAATTCATCGCAAGCGGCACGGAAACGTTTCCATATACTATCTGATAATTTATCAGGCACTGGGCCAATTTTGCGCCAATCTTCTTGTAATTTTTTAAGCTGATTGCCTGTTTTTTGCCAATCTTCATTGCCTTGCAATGCTTCGGCACGCTCACATATTTCGGTTTTCTTTTTCAGATTTTCAGCCTTTTCAGCGTTCAGCTCTTTAAAGAATCCATTTTTATTATTGAAAAAGCCAGTGCGTAACTCTCTAAAACGTCCCCAAACCACATCGTTTTGTTCACGAGGTACTTTGCCAATTTTACGCCATTCATCAAACAATTCGTTTACTTGTTTGGTCATTTCTATCCACTCTTTGGGTTTACCCGGTTGGGTGGTAGTAAGCATTTCCAAACGCTCGCAAATAGCTTTTTTCAGTTCAAGGTTTTGGTTGCGTATTTCTTGCAATTTGGCAATTTCTTCTCTTTTCTGCTCGTATATCTTGTCCGACGCTTCTTTAAAGCGTTTCCAAATCTCCTCGTTAAACTCTTGCGGAACAGGCCCCGTATTTTTCCACTCGTCGTGGTATTTATTTAACAGTATCAGCGATTTTTTGATAGATTTTTCTTCACCCAGCTCGCTAACACTTTTGCACAGTTCTATTTTAATCTCAAGATTTTTTTTGCGGTCAAGCTCTTTCAACTCGTTATTTATAGATACGTTATCATAAAACTTATCTAAATAAAAGCGATAGCTATCCCACAACTCCTGCACAAATTCTTGTGGCACAATACGAATTTTCTTCCATTCGCGTTGCAATTCACGCACTTGCTCCAAACTGTTTTCTGTCTCATCAGTTTCAGTAAGCTGTTTAAGCTTATCTAAAATCTCACGTTTAACAGCAAGGTTTTTAAGTTTTTGGCTTTCGATATGCTCACGCTGTTCAGCACGTTTGCGCTGCACAGCTTTATAAGCCGCATAAAACTTTTCTTTTAGTTCGTCGCCTTTATACTCAAAACTGTCTTTCTCGTTGCCTTCTTCAATATAGGCTTCAAGAGCAGCATTGTATTCATCACTAAAAATGTTATCCAAAATAGGCCGAATATTACGCACCGCTTCTGTAGCCTCTTTCAAATCGTCAGTTGCCGCAGCTTTTTCAGCCAGTGCCACCAATTCTTCTTTGCTAAGTGTAGCGTAGTCGGTATTCTCATCATCTTGGGCAACCCCTAAGTCATAGTCCAAGTTTTCCTGTTCAGGTTCATCCCCCAAATCGTCCACCGTGTCAACAACTTCGGCATTAATCTTTTCCAATTCTTCCTGCGAATTCAAATTCTCCATTAGTGTACTATGATACTGTAATGTTTATGGTTCTCTCCCTATTTTTTTAAAAAGGATAGCAAAGTTACTAAAAAACAAACGGCTACCATAAATTTTTAAGGCAGGCATAGGCTTTGCATACATTATTGAGCTTAGTTTTTTGCAATTTTAACAATTTGGCGTAGGTTTGGCGGGGTAAGTAAAATTATTGTAAAGTTTCTAAAAAGGTGAAAATAATTGAGTGTCCGCGTGATGCGATGCAGGGCTTTAGCCATTTTATAAGTACAAAAACTAAAATTGAGTACTTAAACAGCTTGCTTAAAGTAGGTTTTGATACTATTGATGCGGGTAGTTTTGTTTCGCCGCGCGTAATACCACAAATGCGCGATACCGAAGAGGTGCTGCAAAGTATTGATTTAAGCGGCAGCAAAAGCAAATTGCTAGCTATTATAGCCAATACTAAAGGTGCTGAAATGGCAGTGAAACACGACAATATTACCTATTTGGGTTTTCCGTTTTCAATATCAGAAACTTTTCAGATACGCAATACCAATAGCACCATAGCTCAATCGTTTGAAAGGGTAAAATATATACACTCGCTGTGCAGGGATAACGGCAAAGAGTTGGTTATATATATAAGTATGGGATTTGGAAACCCTTATGGTGATGCTTGGAATACTGATGTGGTAGACGAATGGACGGAGAAAATGGGATTATTGGGTATCAATATCATATCATTATCTGATACTGTGGGTGTGGCTACACCCGATAGTATTGCCTACTTGTTTAGCCACCTGCAAAAAAAATATCCGCAAATAGAGTTTGGAGCACACTTGCACACCCGCAAAGACAATTGGCGCGAAAGAGTTAAGGCAGCTTATGAAAATGGCTGTACGCGCTTTGATGGAGCTATAAACGGTTTTGGCGGCTGCCCAATGGCTGATGACGATTTGGTGGGTAATATGCCTACCGAGTTTTTATTGCAATACATGGACGAGAAAAATATTGATACGGGACTGGATATGCAGGCTTTTGAAAGAAGTATGCTTATGGCCTCTTCGGTATTTATTTAAAAAATATTGCAAAAGGACAACAAACCAAGTCACGTAAAATTCGTTTAAATAAGTATGGCAGTTAAACGAATACTCTTTTTATTTTTTCTCCTAAGTTTTTCGGTGTACTCATTTGGTCAACAGAATAATACTGCTGATACTGTAGTGTATACTTTAACGTCTGACTCCTCAAACTATGTCAATGATTCTAATTACAGAATTTTCACTATTTGCAAAACAAAATTCCCTATTAAATATTTATTCACGTCGGGTTTTGATTTTGATTCAATCTCACCTAATAATGACAATATAAAATTAAGTTTTTTATACAGACTGGATAGTACTTGTAGAGTAGTTGATCTGAAGTTTAAAGACAAAAACCATAAAGGTATTAACTATGAGTACGCTGAAAGAAAAATGCTTAGGGCATTGAACGCAATTCCACATAAAGTTTTATTGAATGGAAAACAGCAGACTAACTGTAGTTTGATTAGCAATACATATGTTACTTTAAAATTTTTTTAAACTCTGCAACATATCAGGGCGAAAGTAAATTCGCTTTCTAAGTCGTGAATAATTTAGGTTCATCGGCTAGTTTATTCACTTGTCGGAAAATATTATAGTCTGTCCCTAAGTATATATAGTTTTGTTGTAAACCAATAGCAATACTATGGACACTAAAAACTTTACTACTTCACTTAAAATATTCACTGCTTTATTTTTTGTTTTGATACTTTGTAGCCCCACCAAAGCTCAAAATATCAATCGTGCAAAAATGGATTCCCTTTTTGCCAGACTGCAAACGCACAATAAAGCTATGGTTGAGGTTACCGTTTATAAAAACGGGAAGGTGCTTTACAATAATGCAATTGGCTATAAAAAAATTGAGGGTGAAAATAAAACTCCTGCCGATGTGCATACCAAATACCGCATTGGGTCTATCACCAAAATGTTTACTTCGGCAATGATAATGCAGTTGGTGGATGAGAAAAAACTAACGCTTGACACTAAGCTTAGTAAGTTCTTCCCAAAAATAGTAAATGCTCAAAAAATCACCATTGGCAATTTACTAAGCCACCACAGCGGTATACATAATTTTACTAGTGATGATGAGTATTTAACCTACTACACCACACAAAAAACACAAGCTGAGTTGCTTGAACTATTTTATAAAATGCCTTCTGATTTTGAACCCGGTGCAAAAGCTCAATACAGTAATACGGGGTATGTGCTGCTAGGATATATTATTGAAAAAGTAACAGGAAAAAGCTACGCCGAAGCTTTAAAAACAAGAATAACAGATAAGATACCTCTTAAAGAAACCTATTTTGGCGGGGCTATTGATACGAAGAAAAACGAAGCGCAATCGTTTTCTTTTGATGGGGGAAATTGGAAACTAGAACCTGAAACTAACATGAATATTCCACACGGTGCAGGAGCATTAGTTTCTACCACTACCGATTTGGGCAAATTTGCAACTGCACTATTTCAAGGCAAACTGTGCAGTGATTCTTTACTACAAAAAATATCAACCATGCAAAACAATTTTGGTATGGGCTGTTTTGAAATGCCTTTTGACGAACGAAAATCATACGGGCATACCGGCGGTATTGATGGGTTTTCGTCAGTATTAGGTTATTTTAAAGATGATAGTGTGGCGGTGGCTTTAACCTGTAATGGCAACAACTACTCGCTAAACGAAATAATGATTAGTGTATTAAGCATCACTTATTATGGTGATAAATACAAAGTACCCACTTTTGTTTCAAAAAAATTAGATGTGCAAAAACTAAAGGCCTACGAGGGGGTGTATGCTGCGCCTGATTTTCCTTTAAAAATAACTATACTATCTGATGGTAAGCAATTAATAGCACAAGCCACCAGACAAGGCCCTTTTCCGCTGAGTGCTGAAAGTGAAACTCTTTTTAAGTTTGACGCAGCGGGCATAATTATGACTTTTATTATTGAAGATGGTGGCAGTATAAATCAGTTTAATTTTTCACAAGGTGGAGCTAAACTTTTATTTACTAAAGAATAGCTGCTTATTTTATCTACTGTATAAAGCATAAAAAAGAGGTATTGCGGCCTACGGCCGCAATACCTCTTTTTATTTAATCATACTTTTTAAAACGTCTTAAAAAATTTGATGCTAAATACTTTTTGTGTGAGCTTTATTTTTTTATGGCTTTAATAAATAATACACCTCCTTTAGCATCGTTTATTATCTCACCCGATTGATGCGTATACCCTATGTATTTAATCCACTCAACAAAAAAGCCACATTCTTCAAGTAAACTTCTTAAATCAGTTTCGTTAAAATAGTGCAGAAAGGCTACCATTTTACCTCCATTTTTCTTGTAAAATACATCGCCCATATCGTATCCCATACGTTCAAGTTTCATCTGTTCGTATGCACGCACAGCTTTTGGCCCCCACTCATGGTTATCTAAAACATTAAACACATCAAAATAAAGCGCGCCACCTTTGTTTAGGTACTTATATATTTTTTGCAAAGCTTCTTTTCGCTCGCTTTGGCTACATATATGCCCAAAAGCATACAAAAAGGTAATTACATCAAAATCTTTATGGGGTAAATCAGCCTCAAGCCATTGCTGATTATAGGCTTCTACACCATTTTGTGCTGCAATTTCGCACATCTCGCTACTAAGGTCAACCCCTACAATATGGTATTCTTTTTGGCTAAGTTCTTTTATTTCTGCCGCCCTCCTACCCGTGCCACAAGCTAATGCCAACTGGTTTTTCAATTGCCGACGTTGCTTATACTCATCTGCTATTACCTGATTAACGGTGGTATTATATGCACTGCGCGAAACGTGTGCGGTATCAAAAAAATCGTATTCGTGGGCTTGCTCATCGTAATATCCCCCCAACATTTCATAAATCGTTTCAGGTGAAGGTTTGGGAAGTATCGGAAAAATACGATGGCTTGCTTTTTTGTGCTGGCCAGCATCTATATAAGTAAATACGTTAGTATGTATGGCTTCAAAAGAACTTTCAGGCTCTTGCCAACTAGCAGTTTGGGCTTGTGCTGATAATACACCCACTTTGCCTTTGTGCAAATCGTAAATTTTCATCCCCTCAAAACTCTCTAAGGGAGGAGAGTATATATGCAATGTAATTGCCGACTCATGGGTTGAGGCATTTACAAGCCGATGCACTATGCCATCACGTTCGGGCAATATTCCGCCCTGCAAGCCACACATACTTTGTGCTTCATGCAACTTATCACCATCAAGCTTATACTCCTCATTAGTAAGCTGGCCTTGCAGCACCACTACATAGCCATAAAACCCTTCGTGATAGTGCACAGCACTTGCAACACCAGCAGGCCAGTGCAATACAGCCACCTCAATGGGGTGCATCATTAAAATATTACGTGCATAATTATTCTCATCTTCAATTTTGGGCACAAGACCTTCAAAATTGAGAGTATTATAATCGAAAGAACGGACAAACTCACCCAACTTGTCAAAATCACATAGGCTTGCTGCGTTCTCCTTTAGCTTTTCTATAAAGGATTGCATACGGAGCAAATATAAAACAGCCAGTTTAATGTTATGGTTAAATAACTTCTGCTTGAAATTATTTTTAACTTAAAACCGCTTAGGGCATAGCAAAAATACTCATGTACGCTAACACTAAAACAACAGCGGCGATGCACTGTGTGCATCGCCGCTGTTGTTAATATTTTTAAAGGGAGAAAACTAAAGCATAATTTCTTCGCCTACTGCATTCAAAAAATGATACTCGCCAAAATGGAATGTAGGGTCTTCATTTACCTTCACCCAACGCTTGTATTTAAAAAACCATTTCGCACGTATCGACGGGAATCCTCTAAGCGCATAGGCTGCTATATATGGATGCGCCGTAAGTGTAATATCTTTTAGGTTAACATTTTTAACCAAATAGGCTAGTTTTTGCTCAATCTCATCAGTTATAACAATACTAGGGCCTGCTTGGCCTGTGCCTTTGCACATAGGGCATTGCTCTTGTATTTCAACATTCAACTCAGGGCGAACACGTTGGCGGGTTATTTGTATAAGCCCAAACTTGCTCATAGGCAAGATATTGTGCCTTGCACGGTCGCTCTTCATTTCCTCTTTCAAACGCTCGTATACAGTGCGTTTGTTAGCAGCAGATTTTTGATCGATAAAATCAACAACAATAATACCACCCATATCACGTAAACGCAGTTGACGAGCAATTTCGCCAGCAGCCTCAAGGTTTACCTTCAAGGCGTTTTCCTCTTGGTTATTATCGTTATCGCTTTTGCTACCACTGTTTACATCTACAACGTGCAGTGCTTCGGTATGCTCAATAATAAGGTACGAACCACCTTGAAACGATACGGTTTTACCAAACGAAAGTTTAATTTGTTTGTCTATACCATAATGCTCAAAAATGGGTGCTTTACCAGTATGCAAACGCACAATTTTTTCCAAATCAGGAGAAATCTGTGCGATGTAGTTTTTCACATCCTCGTAAACAGTTTGAGTATTTACAGTGATGCTGGTAAACTTATCACTAAGCAAATCGCGCAGTAGCGAAGATGTTTTATCCATCTCGCCCAATATCCGCATAGGTGGATTGGCTTTGTGCAGTGTTTTGGTTATCTCATCCCACCGACTCATAAGTTCAAGCAAATCTTTGTGTAGTTCAGCTGCTGATGCACCTTCGGCTACAGTGCGTATAATAACGCCAAAACCTTGTGGCCTAATACTGCCCGTAAGGTTTTTAAGACGTGAACGCTCTTCAAAAGATTTAATTTTTTTAGATACCGATACTTGGTTGCTAAAGGGTACTAGCACCATATAGCGGCCTGCTAAAGAAATTTCAGTACTTATACGGGGGCCTTTGGTAGAGATAGGTTCTTTTACCACTTGCACCAATACATGATTGCCACGCTGAAAAACTTGGGTAATTTTACCTGTTTTTAGTATGTCTTTTTCTGGCTTAAAATCTTTAAGCTCGCCATTTTTCATGCTGCCTTGCTGAGCAAAGCGCAAAAACTTTATTAGCGACCTGATTTGTGGGCCTAAGTCTAAGTAATGTAAAAACGCGTCTTTCTCATACCCTACGTTTACAAACGTAGCGTTAAGACCGGGCATTATTTTACGGATTTGTCCAAGATAAATATCACCCACAGAAAATTGGTCGTTACCTTTTTCCTGATGAAGCTCTACTAATTTTTTATCGCGGAGTAGCGCAATATATAAGCCCGTAGCGGTTGCGTTTATGACAAGTTCATCTGCCACATTAATGCGTGTTTAATTAGCTTCGCAGCTACCGTTAAGGGAAGGGAATTATAAGATACGAGGCCTATTTTTTCTTATGCCTGTTTTTTCTAAGTCTTTTTTTGCGCTTGTGAGTAGCTATCTTATGTCTTTTTCTTTTTTTTCCGCTTGGCATGGTTTAAAATGCTTTAAAGTTAAATACTATTTAATTTCTTTTAAAATGTCGTCTATGGCTTGCCTTGTTTCATCGTTTGGGGCAAGCATTTTCGCTTTTTCGTAATTCAAAATGGCTTGTTTGCTATTACCTGTTTTTTGCTGAACGTCAGCCAGATAGAAGTAAAACTCTCCATTAAAGGGCTGCAAAGATACTAACTTTTCAAAACTTACCAATGCTTTTTCTAACTGTCCCGACTCAATTTGCAGTAAACCCAGTGTATATGTGGCCATTATGTTTGTACTATCCTCTTGCAAAACTTCACGCAACAAGGGTACACCCTCCATAATACGGTTTCGGTTCTCTACAATACACAAAGCACGCCCCACTTTTGCATCCAAATTTTTGGGGTTCATCTCGTAGGCCTTTTTAAAACCTTTTTCGGCTGTAGACATATAATATTGCCTTGCAGCACTATCAGCTACTATCCTACCCTGCTCGTAAAAACGTTGCGAAGCATTCATCAGGTTAAACTCGCTACCGTTACGTTCAAACAAACGATTGTAGTAAAAGCCCGAAATATCAAAACGTTCTAGCGAATCCCAAAAATGTATCAGGTTATGGGCAGCTTCAAAAGCTATAATAGTATCTGCTTCACCGGCAATTTGGTCTTGCTCGGTCAAAAAAGCCTTCTCAATACCGCTTAAATGTTCTTTTGCTTTGGTAATTATAGAAACAAAATCAGCAACAAACTTTTCACCGCTTTGTTGTGGCGTCAGCTTTTTTGTATTGCTATTTAGTCCTTTGGGAATTAAAATCAGCATAGCCACCAAGGCAGCACAGCAAATAAATAACAAACCTGCAACTATATGTTTTTCTTTCAATCTCTTTGTATTTTTAAAGGTTCAAAAACGAGATTACAAATAAACAACAGTTGCAGGTTTAAGAAAAGTTTTAACACTGCTTATTCGTCAGCATCAGGAAGTAAAGATTTTACTGCTTCACTTTTTTTCACTTTGTCAACAAAGGTTTTTGCGGGTTTGAACTTAGGTACAAAGTGTTCATCGATCACTATAGCTGTATTTTTAGAAATGTTACGAGCGACTTTTTTAGCTCTTTTCTTCAAAATAAAGCTACCAAACCCCCTAAAATAAATGTTTTTACCATCTACCATAGATGATTTCATCACTTTAAAAAAGGTTTCTACAGTTTGTTGTACTTCGGCCTTGCCGATACCTGTTTTGTTTACAATTTCGTTAATTACTTCTGCTTTTGTCATAGACAACGGAGTTTTACGTGCTTTATTTATATTCATTGCCTTGTAAAAAAGGCTGCAAATGTAAGACTTTTGAAACTAACTACTTAGTGTATTACCCAAAAATCATTTAAAAAAAACGTTTATGACCTAGTTTTGTTTTGAATATACTGTAAAAATATGGGATTTAGTGATGAAATAATTAATTGGTACTTGGCAAATAAGCGTGATTTGCCATGGCGGGACACTCAAAACCCCTATAGAATATGGCTTTCTGAAGTTATACTTCAACAAACCCGTGTGGCACAAGGTATGCCCTATTATTTTAAATTTGTTGATAAATACCCAACTGTTGCTGAACTGGCCAACGCTCCCGAAGATGATATTTTAAAATTATGGCAAGGCTTGGGCTATTATAGCCGTGCCCGAAATATGCACGCTGCGGCAAAAACCATTGTAGATGAATATGCTGGCGAGTTCCCAAAAACCTATACCGAAATTTTGAAGCTAAAGGGTATTGGTAAATATACTGCCGCCGCAATAGCATCAATAGCCTATAAAGAACCTGTGGCTGTGGTTGATGGCAATGTATACCGTGTTTTATCGCGTTATTTTGGTATTGACGAGCCTATTGACGGAAGCAAAGGACAAAAACTTTTTTCTGATTTAGCCAATGAGTTGCTTGATAGGCAGCAGCCCGATAATTTTAACCAAGCCATGATGGAGTTTGGAGCTTTGTACTGCACCCCAAAGAGCCCTAATTGCAATGCCTGTATTTTTTCCACCACCTGCAAAGCACGTATTGATGGAACAGTGGCTCAACTACCTGTAAAAGCAAAGAAAACAGCAGTAAAAAAACGCTACTTTAATTATCTGTTTTTTGATAAACCCCAAGCTGCATTTTTACAAAAACGACCAATGGGCGATATATGGGCAAATTTGTATGAATTACCTTTGCTGGAAACAGAAACCGAAGTTGCCAATAAAGAGTTACTAAGTGAACTACCTGAGTATAAAAATTATGCACAGAGCCACAACATAAAATTTTTGAAAAAAGCCTTTGCTGTAACCCACAAACTATCGCACAGGGATATATACGCAACGTTTTGGCATATTGGTGTTACCCACGATTTTTTGATAAATAATTCGCGTATATTTGAGATAAAAATTGATACTTTGCACGATTATGGGGTATCGCGTTTAACAGAACGCTTTTTTAAAGAATACCTTGGTAGAATAGCAAGTACAGAATAAAGAAACCACAAAACAATGTCAGTAAACAAAGTAATTTTAGTAGGAAACGTGGGTAAAGACCCTGAGGTGAAGTATATTGATGCCAATAAAGTGGTAGCACGATTGGCTATTGCAACTAACGAATCGTACAGAGATAGAAACGGCAATTTAGTAGATCAAACCGAATGGCATAATGTAGAGCTTTGGGACGATTTGGCACGTTTGGCCGAGAAATATGTGAAGAAAGGTAAAATGCTTTATATAGAAGGCAAACTGCGTACTAACAAGTGGGTGGATAAAGAAACCAATCAGGAACGCCAAAGTAAATTTATACGCGCTACACAAATGACCTTTTTAGGTGGTACTGGTGGTGGCGGAAACGACGAAGGCAGTGGTGGCCAATCATCATACAACAAAGGCAGCAATAATAGCGGCGGCAACAACCAAAACTATAATAACGCAGGCAATGACAATGCAAACAACAGCAGCAACAACAGCAATAATAGTGGTAGCAACAGCAACTACGAGGCTCCTGCTGCTCCCGAACCGATGCCTGATGACGACCTTCCGTTTTAATTATAAAAAATCCATACAGTAGTGGACATACCGGAACGAACGCATACACTATCTCTTTTTGTGCTACAAATTTTAAAGCCTGATTTGTTGCCAAGCGATTGGCTAAATATAGGCATAGCACTTTTTTTTATCCTTTTATTTATAATATTCTCTGCACTGTTTTCTGCATCTGAAAACGCATTTTTTTCACTTTCGCAACAAGTGATTGATGAAATGCGAGAGAATAAAGACCGTGCCTCTGAAACCATTATATACTTTACAGAGCACCACAAAAAATTGTTGGCTACTATACTTATAGCCAACAACTTTGTTAATGTGGCCATAGTATTGGTATCATCATTAACTTTTGATATGATATTCCAGTTTACGCAATACCCTGTTTTGGGTTTTGTGTTACAGGTAGTTTTAGTTACATTTTTGCTGCTTGTTTTTGGCGAAATAATGCCCAAGGTATATGCTATAACAAATAGCCTAAAAATAGCCCGAGTAATGGCCTCGCCTCTTTATTTTCTTAGCCACAGTTTTCCACTAAAATATTTGGTACGTTGGTTAGAACATTCAACCACCATTATTGATAAACGCATTACCAAAAAAGGTCATCAGCTTAGTATTGAAGAGCTAAACCATGCTATTGATATAACCACAGGCGAAAAAAGTAGCGAAGAAGAAAAGGAAATACTGCGCGGTATTGTAAATTTTGGAAACATATCGGTAAAACAAATTATGAAGCCCCGACTTGATGTGGTGGCATTTGATAATACTATAGGTTTTATTGAGCTAATGAAAAAGGTGAACGAGTTTGGCTACTCACGCATACCCGTTTACGAAGATAGTTTTGACAAAGTAGTGGGCATACTGGGCATTAAAGACCTTTTGCCCCATTTAGATAAGCCTGATAATTTTGAGTGGCAACAACTACTACGCTCTCCTTTTTTTGTTCCTGAAACGAAGAAGATTGACGACTTACTAAAAGATTTTAAAGAAAAACGGACGCACATGGCCGTTGTGGTAGATGAATACGGAGGTACATCGGGTATTGCTACGATGGAGGACGTAATGGAGGAGATTTTTGGTGAAATAAACGATGAGTTTGATGTGGATGAAACCAACTACAGCAAACTGGACGAGAACACCTACGTTTTTGAAGGCAAAATATTGATAAACGATATGTGCCGCTTGATGGATTTGGATACTGAAATGTTTGACGAGATACGTGGCGAAGCCGATTCGCTATCGGGTTTGTTACTAGAAATTGCTGGCAAAATACCCAATATTGGGGCTAAACTATCGTTTCAAAACTTTCACTTCTTAATAGAATCGGCTGATAAGCGTAGGATAAAACGTGTAAAAGTTACTATTGCCGATGACGAGGCAAATAGCAACTAATTTTAACGTAAGTTCGGGCTAAGAAAAACATAACACTTCATTATCGCCCTTGCGGGCTGTCATCCTGAGCGAAGTCGAAGGAGTGCGAAAGATAGTACAGGAAAAAACAATCCCACTACCGAGCGGACGCTCTATTATTTTGGGCACGAGCGGACGCTCGAGCCAGCTTCGGCGTTCCTTCAAGCGTCTGCGCTTGAAGTTTATTCTTGTTCGAGTACAATCGAATTCTTGTTTGTAGCGAGACGCCACCACTTACTATCCCGAAGCGAGGACGCTTCGAGGAACGGGACATAACA
>JBBKVO010000030.1:0-14829 GCA_037968475.1 Bacteroidia bacterium | reverse complement strand
AAAACAGGATACTTACCAAAATAACCGCTTTGACCACTATTCAATACCTCAATAAATTCGTCTTTGGGAGAAAAATAAACAATATTAAAGTTAACTTAGTTTGATAATGCACTACGGGTATTAGGTAATTAACTTGTTGATGGTTTTTTGTGGGTTCTGGCTTTTCTCTGCGCCATACTTTAATTCAGCGACTGTAATTTCTGAAAGAAAACAATTTTCAACGCCCACTTCTTCTATCTTCTTAATAACATTCTCATTCTGCTTAAGAAGAAATATACAAATATTTGTATCTAATAGATAGCTATTCAAAATCCTCTATTTTTCGATTAAAAACTCTTTCTTTTCTTAAATCAGCGATTATTTCTTCGGCTGATTGTTCTGGAATAAAGTCTGCTAAATTTTCGCGAAAGTTTACATTAGGTCTTGGTTCTCTTGAAGAGATTGAGTTAGCAAGTTTAGAAATCAACTCTAACTTACTTTTTACACTCAAATTTTTTAAAAGACTAAAATAAGTATCTGAAATATTAAGTGTGTCCATTTTTTCTGTAAAGTTACAAAATCTTCAATAAATTAGTTTTACTTCCTATCCAAATAATAAAAATGGGTATACTTAATAAACTTGCCGTAGGCATTGCCACAACTGATAATAAAACCCGTTTTGCCTTGTAGTATTCCCAAGCGCAAAAAATACGATTGAAAAAATGACCATAACGGATTGAATACCAATTTTGTAAACGCGACTTTTTTGCCTTTATTTTTCATTTCATCAGCTCCCAATTTGCCATAAGTATTCATTTTAGCAAAATATTTATCTATGCTTTGAAATGAATAATGAAGTATGTCGCAGCTTAACGCGCTAAAAATGCCATTTTCGATAAATTCAATATCCTCGTGTACAGCCGATGTATTAAAGCGTGCATATTGTTTATTGAATAATCGTTTTTGCCTATCGGGATACCAGCCGCAATACTTTATCCATTCACCCATAAAAAAGGTTTTACGGGGCAGGGTGTATATAGGGTATTGTTGCCATTGGGTATTAATGGTTTCCCATTTATCGCTTATTTCTTTTTGAAGTTGAGGGCTTATTTCTTCATCAGCATCTACCCAAAAAATAGCATTGTTTTTAGCTGCATTAACCCCCAATTGCTTGGTGGCGGCATAGCCTTGCCATTGCACTTGCATAAATTTTACGTTAGGGAATGATTGGGCTATTTGTGGGGTATCGTCGACACTACCGGAATCTAAAACCAATACCTCATCCATCCATTGTAGCGATTGCAAGCAACGACCAATGTTTTTTTCTTCGTTGTGGGCTATCACAACGGCACTAATGGGTAAGGATATCGTAGGCAAAGTGATGCAAAACTAACCAATTTTTTAAAGCTAATTACTGACCTCAAAAGCAAATGGGGTGTAATTATTTTTTTCTACCACAAAACGTTATTTCTTTGTAGTTCGTCTAAAAAGCTACGACACTTCCACTACCCACTTTTAAATGAGAAAATTTTTACCTTTTATACTGCTGCTGCTTGCGGCTTCTTTTTCAACAACAAAAGCACAAACACCTGATTATTGCGGCACAGAGCTTAGCGAAACCCAAAAAAATTGGCTACTTGATTATGCCCAAAACGGACGTGGTTTTGCTTCTAAAAGCGCTGTACAATACTATGTACCGCTATATATGCACATTTTAGGTGATGATGCAGATAAAGGCTACTATGGAGCCAACCAATTGATGAGCGATATTTGCCAGCTGAACGACCAATATGCTCCTATTGGTTTCTATTTTTATCTGGCAGGATTTGAATACATTTCAAACTCAGCGTGGTACGACCATGCTACTTATGGCCCAGGTAGCACCATGATGAGGCAAAACAATAGAAACAATGTAGCAAACATTTATATTGTAGCCAACCCGGCAGGTAATTGCGGTTACTTTTCACCCGGTCAAGATGGTATTGCATTGGGTAAAAACTGTATGGGCAACGGCACTACAACTTTTGCGCACGAGCTGGGGCATTTTTTCTCACTTCCTCACCCTTTTACCAATGTAACTGGCCTAAAAGAGTATGTTGATGGCAGTAACTGTGCCATTGCAGGCGATTTGTTTTGCGATACCCGTGCCGATTTTTTAGACTACCGTTGGGCGTGTCCGTACACAGGAAGTGAAACTGACCCTAGGGGGGTAGTTTATAACCCCGATGAAACTTTATACATGGGCTATGCTCTTGATAAATGTGCTAATCGTTTTTCGTTGGAACAAATTGATGCGGTAGTTTATAATATTAACAGCCAACGCATTAACCTGCAAGGAGCAAAACAAGATACGATGCCTGTGCAGACAAAGATGACACGACTATTGCCCCTTGAAGGTGTGGCACAAAAACCAACCCATGCTACTTTTAGCTGGAAAAGCGTTCCGAATGCTGTTGGATATGTATTACAAGCAAGCCAAATTTCTGTTTTTCCGGGTAATTTACCTTTAGATATAATAACTGCCGATACTTTTTATGTAGCCACTAAATTGTCTGATAGCCGCACCTACCGTTGGCGTGTGCGCCCCATATATGCAGGTCAAACTTGTACTGAGTTTTCTGATACAGGAGCGTTTTATACTTCTACCACGGCTAGTATTAAAACTTTTGGTGCAGGCAACAGTGCGGTGAAGCTATACCCCAACCCAGCCAACAATAGCCAAGAGGTTTTTATAGCTTTTGAGAATGAACAAACCGTTACCCAAGCCACAATTTATACTGTTGATGGTAAAATGATTAGTGCTGTATCAATAGAACGACAAAGCAATACTATGTACAAGATGAATATTTCTGCTCTTAAAGCAGGTGTTTATTTTGTAGATATAACTACTGAAACAGCCGCCTACAGACAAAAACTGTTAGTGGAATAAGTCATTATGAATTTGAAATCTGAAATTTCAAATTAGGGTTTTAGCTTCTCGTTGTTCTTATGTCTATCGCTATCGCGGCGGGTTTTCTTTTCCATGTTTTTAGCAAAAGCATCCGTTAGGTTCACCCCTGTTTGGTTGGCAAGGCACATCAGCACCCACATTACATCGGCCATTTCATCGGCAAGGTTTACGTCTTTATCGCTTTCTTTAAAACTTTGCTCGCCATACTTACGCGCCATTATGCGGGCAAGTTCGCCCACTTCTTCCATCAATATTGCCGTGTTGGTTAGCTCGTTAAAATAGCGTACACCTGTGGTAGTAATCCATTGGTGCACCTGTTGTTGGGCTTCTTCAATAGTCATACCTACAAATTTAGGTTTAACGGGGAAATAGTTGGGTATAGTTTCTCCTCAGCCGTACTATCTGTGCACAAAGGGGCGCGATGCTAACGTTAATTAACGAAACAAACAGAAAAACTGATCTCTTAGATTTTTTTCATATGGCGGATTATTAAAAGGCTAAGGGCTCATTTACCGAATACCACCACTCAATTACTATATTTACTATTGCCAAAAAAAAGTTAAAAAAAGCCATATATAGTAACTTTTTTGTTAGCTTAATTTTACTTTTAAAATCATCATCTTTTATTTCGGCGATCATGCTTTCGTCGAGCTCAAACACACTAATTGACTTTAATTGATTAAAAATAATTTTTTGCTTTGATTCAGGATTATGCTTTAACAAGTACTTTCCAATATCAATAGAATTTTTATAATAGACGGAAAAAACAATAACTACCATTAAAAGATTACCCAAAATAAGATTCACCTTGAATATAAATAATGCACTTATTGAAATTATAAAAACCCCAATACTCAATAAAAAATATTCTTTGTTCGATTTCATGTAACGTTAATTTTATCTCTTCTCGATAACGGAACTCAAGAGCTTACTTCTATTGCTAGGCTTCTTCAATAGTCATACCTACAAATTTAGGTTTAACGGGGAAATAGTTGGGTATAGTTTCTCCTCTAGCCGTACTATCTGTTCACAAAGGGAAGATATTGGTATGCTAACTTTTACTCAACAAGGCTATTCGTATGTTTAACACGCCCTTAAAAACCAGATTAGGTTCTTTTTACATAATTTTCTCTCTTTTTCTCAAGAAGTGAAATATTGAACGACGTTTGTCATTGCAATGAAGCCTTCTTAGGCTAAAGAAGCAATCTTACTAGAAGCTATACAAAAAGTTTACTTCAGAAGACCTTAGTAATGACTGATTGAACCAAAATGCTGGCTCGAGCGTCCGCTCGTGCCGAACAATAGTGTAGCGTCCGCTACCTGCATAAACAGTGTATCATTAGTAGTTCAATTTGAGCTAAAATTTTATATCCTGTGACCATTTAAGATTGTCAACTGCAACCCAAACACCATTCTTTTTGTCAAACCAAATTGCCATTTTCTCCCCGTTTTTTAAATCCCAAAACAGCTCCCTTAACTCAATCGTATCCAACTGAGTTAAATTAGGATATAGGCTATAAAGATTTGATTGGTATTCATGTAACTTTACTCCTTTAGTCAGTTTAATAGTGTTCTCTTTTTTGGGGTTGCCATACTTACTCAAAACCACATCCTCTTTAGCTTCATTAATTTCCTTATCAATGCTACTGCCGCTATTACAGGAGAGTATAATTAATAATAGAAATGATATTAAAGTAACTTTCATAATTAGTAGCATTCTGTTTCGTCTATACATTTCTAATTTTCGCAACTACCAATACACTTTAAATTTAGCCCCTCGCTTTAGGTCAAATCCGGCTTGCTTTAAATAATACTCAACCTCAACAGTATCGTGGGGATATTCAGCCATCTTTCTCTGGGGCAAAAAATAAGAATCATAGTACTGTGCAGAATCATATAAAATCAACAAATTCTCTATCGTTGTATCTAAAACAATATTTAAATTACAAATTCCTTCGTCTTCTGTCTTAAAAGGAAACCCCAAATATCTTTCGTGTATGTATCTTTTTTCAATCCAGATCTTTGCGTTATGCAAAATAGCCATTGAATCATATTCAATATCTATCCTATCACTTAAATCAGATATAAAAACACCTTTTTCTTTTGACTCTGGAATAGATTTATTTAACTCTTCCCAAGTTTCTCTACAGCCCATTAAAGTTAATACTATAATTATAGCAACTATATAATGTTTATACATAATTTTTTATTTATACATTAAGTATTTTATTAATTCTTGGTGTGGACTTATTGTTACTTAATCCATTGCCTAAATAGGTGCTGTATTTGCTCCGTTTAATACCAAATAGGCTTATGTGGTAACCAGTGGGCATGAAGTTATTAAACTACCGACCAGCTCGCGCCGAAAATGGAAAAGCGTCAGCAATGAAAAGTAAACTACTCTATATCTGTACTTAGTATATAGCGGCAAATACGTCCGTTGCCTTTATCGGCAACATAAACTATACGTTTAAAATAGCAAACTCCGCTAGGTTCTCTAAACTGAAAAGGGCCACTACCCGTTCCGCCAAACGAAGCATTAAGCTGTTTACGGGTAGGATAATTGGCGGGAGGATTTACCCCCTCGTAGCCTTGGCGGGTAAACTGATATAAAGAGTCTTTTTTGCTATCGGTTACAAAAATGTAGCCTGCACCATCAGTAGCTATAAATATATCGCTAGGTATTCCAAAACGGAACGATTGGTATAAGAAACGAGAGCTTTTTGTGGTATCAAAATTTAGCAGCGCTGTGTTTTCGCCATAAAAGCGTGAACCAATATCCGCATCAAAGTTTTCTTTTATCCAAAGTACTCTAAATTCAACTGAAGGATTACTATCGGCTTGGCACAATATAAAATCAGGGCTTTTATCTACCCCAAACAAACGCTGTGGCGGAGCTGCAAAACCTGCAATGGCAGATACACCCAAACACGAGCGTAGGTTGGATGATACAGGGTTTAACCCGTTGGTATGTCCCAAATTTACTCCATCAGCCGTGAAGCGAAGGATTGTATTATCAGGCCATGCCGTAGTATTAAAGCTATTGTTGGGGCCTGTACGCGATACGTATAAACCGCTATTTTCTAACGTTGCAAGTCCTGTAAACCTAACCGCTTCATCATCAGCACCGCGAAAAGCTACTTGTCTGCGCGATAAATCGTCAAACGGATGTATTAAAGTATCAATAAAATAAGGCCCATCAGTAGTTGATGTATTGGTAAGGTGATACACAGCAGCAAGGTTATAATCTTGCCCACCTACGTTTTGGGTAACTCTGCCTGCCACATATAAGTGTAGCCTTCTATCCATCACCACATCTGTAGCACCGGGTATATTTATAAGGCGGTGGCGCGTGCCTTTCTGATCCAGCACGTGTACACCCATATCGTCTACCACATACACCATTTCATCGTAGCCCACATAAACATCAACAGGGTTTACAAAACCTTGAAAAAAAGGCAAAACGGGAACATAGCCCACGTTTTGTGGCACTATTGCAGGGTCAATTCGGCCTTGTTCAAAAATTTCGTTTGTGCTTTTGTCTTCTTTGCTGCCAAACAAAAACCCACACGATGAAGCCATAACAGCAACGCACAAAACCAATATATATATCTTAATTCTCACTATCGTAATTGCAAGCCCAAAGTAAGGCGGTGTATATTGCCCAACTTGGTTTTATTATTCAAACTATAATCTACCGATATTTTGCCAAACCTGCGCGGGAAAACCAAGCCTAATCCAAGTGGCGGGAAACCTGTTTCATCTTGTCCAAACTCATACCCTGTGCGTACATACAGCATTTTGCGTAAAAAATATTCGGCACCAATAGCCATAGTTTCATTATTGTCCGATGGGTGATTAAGCTGTAAACTCAACCTTAGGTTTTGTTTCTCTTTTTGTATCACATCAATAGACGCGCCTAATCTAAAGGTAGTAGGTACCGATATGCTTTCAAAACTGCTTATTTTTTGCTCGCCATTGGTTTTTAGCACGCTTACTTGGCCGCTGGGCTGTACGTTTATACCAAAATTGGTTAATGTAACCGCAAAACGCAGGTTGCGAACTTCTTTTATCCTATAATCAAGCCCCAAATCAAACATTACGTTGTTTACGGCAACACCCGCCATGCCTTCGCGGGCATATTTCCCTGTCATACCAAAACTAAAGTTACTGGTAAGTATACGCGCATAAGATGCGCCGATAACCAAATTTGATGGCGAAAATGTACGACCTGTTCCCGTTGGCTGAAACTCAGTAGTTTCTTCCATCTGCCCAGTGTTTAGCGACATTACGCTAACACCCCAAAAGGCTTGTTGTCCACTGCGCATTCCAAAAGCTCCCCACGCCATATTAATACCTGCAAAGTACAAGGTATTGCTTGCTTGCATGTGGTAGCGGGCAGTATCAATACGCGATAGTGCTGCGGGATTCCAATACATTGCACTTAAATCGCTGGTGGTAGAAATATAACTTCCCGCCATGCCTGTACCGCGAGCATCGGGGGCAAGTTTTAAAAACTGCATACCCGTAGTACCCGTACGCGAGTTGCCAAACGAAGGCAATACCTGCGCTTGTGTAGCTAGAGTAATAAGAAAGAAAGAGAAAACTAAAAGCAGTTTCTTCATAAAAAGTGGTGCAATTTACCACCTTTTTGCCTGCTTTTGGATTATGAAGGAGTTAATTTTAGCTCGACATTTTACTTTGATTAGGGTAGGCAGATGTACGGTGTCGCTAAAAACCAAGCCCTTTTGCTTAGCTTTGCGCCATATTTGGCGGCAGAGTAATGACAAATAAAAAGAAGATAATCAACGATCCTTTGTATGGCTTTCTCACCATCCCCTATGGATTGTTGTTCGATTTGATAGAGCATCCCTATTTCCAACGTTTACGCCGTATAAAACAACTGGGGTTAAGTCATTTAGTTTATCCGGGGGCATTACATACCCGCTTTCACCACGCATTAGGAGCTTTAAACCTAATGTTGGATGCAATTGAAAACCTTCGATTTAAAGATATTGAGATTACGCCTCAAGAAGCCGAGGCTACCTGTGCTGCTATACTGTTACACGATATTGGGCACGGGCCTTTTTCGCACGCTTTAGAAGAGGCTTTAGTAAAAGATATTCATCACGAGGAAATTTCGTTGCTGTTTATGCAACGCCTAAATGAAGAGTTTGACGGACAACTAACAGATGCCATTGCTATATTTACGAATAATTACCCAAAAAAATTCTTACACCAACTGGTAAGTAGTCAGTTGGATATGGACAGAATGGATTACCTGATGCGCGATAGTTTTTACACTGGCGTATCAGAAGGGGTAATCGGTTCAGACCGTATAATAAAAATGCTGAGTGTTGTTGATGATACATTGGTAGTTGAAGAAAAAGGCATTTACTCAATAGAAAAGTTTTTAATAGCCCGCCGCCTGATGTATTGGCAGGTATACTTGCACAAAACAGTTGTAGCCGCCGAAATGCAGTTGGTGCATTTGCTGCGTCGCGCCAAAGAACTTTCGGTTGGGGGCGAGGTTTTGTTTGCTACTCCTGCACTGCAACATTTTTTGCAAAATACTATTAGTGCCAACAATTTTGCCCAAAATCCTGAAAATTTGGAGCTTTTTGCACAGTTAGATGATTTTGATATTACCGCATCGGTAAAAGTTTGGATGCAACACAGTGATACTACCCTGTCTTATTTGTCATACAGTATAATGAATAGACGATTGCCAAAAATACTGGTACAAAACACTCCCTTTACCCATCAGGAAATAAATAAGGTAAAACTGGATATTAAAACCCGTATGAATTTGGATGACAGCGTATTAGGATATTATGTTTTTTCAGGTTCTGTACACAACAATGCTTATTCTGAGCAACAAGAAAGTATTAGTATGTTGCAAAAAAGCGGCACTATTATAAATTTTGCCGAAGCATCAGACAACTATAAATTTCCAATGCTACAGAACGAGGTAGAGAAATTTTACTTGTGTTATCCCAAATAATATTATTTTAGCTGATTATTTTCAGCAACCCCAAACTATGGTAATAAAGGCAGAAGAAATATGTGAACTGTTTGGCGGAGAAATAGATGGCGACCCGAATGCCGAGATATTTACCGTTAGCAAAATTGAGCAAGGAACAAAAGGCGCCTTAACCTTTTTAGCCAATCCTAAATACGAACACTTTGTATACGAAACCAAAGCCACTGCGGTTTTAATTAATAAAAACTTTGTGCCCACAGGGGCTATAAATGCTACACTTATTAAGGTAGACGACCCCTACACCGCTTTTACTGTGGTGTTGAGCAAATACTTTAATCCCCAAGAAAACAAAACAGGTATAGAGCAACCTTGCTATATATCAGAAAACGCCAAAATAGGTGCTAACCCATATATTGGTGCATTTGCCTATATAGGTAAAAATGTAACCGTAGGCGATAATGTGAAAATATACCCCAATGCATACATTGGTGATAATGTACATATAGGTAACGGCACCATTATAAATGCAGGCGTAAAAATATACTCGCACTGTATTATAGGTAGCCATTGCACACTTCATGCGGGCACCGTAATAGGTTCTGACGGTTTTGGGTATGCCCCGCAAGCCGACGGAACTTACGTAAAAACCCCGCAAACTGGCAATGTTATTATTGAAGACAATGTAGAGATAGGCTCTAATTGCTCAATAGACAGAGCCACTATGGGTAGTACTATTATTAGAAAAGGCGTAAAGCTAGATAACCTTATACAAATAGCTCACAATGTAGAGATTGGCGAAAACACTGCCATAGCTGCGCAAACGGGTGTATCGGGCAGTACAAAACTGGGCAAAAATTGTGTAGTAGCAGGCCAAGTAGGTTTTGCAGGCCACCTAAACATTGCTGATGGTTCACAATTTGGAGCACAAGCAGGGATAGGTAAAAACATTATCGATAAAGGCAAAGGCTGGCACGGTTCACCTGCAATAGATCTTAAAGGCTGGTTAAAATCGCAAGTAATATTCCGCAATTTACCCGATTTAGAAAAGAAAATTACTGAGCTTGAACGTACTATTGCCAGCTTGCAAAACGCCAATAACAACCAACAATAATTTAAAAAAGCATGGCAACAAAAAAGGCATATCTTTGCGCTCTAATTTCAAAAAAATAATAATCGTATCAAGCTCATAGCTTAATAAAATGAACGCAAAACAAACCACTATTAAGGGTCCTGTAAAAGTTTCGGGCATTGGCCTACACACAGGTAAAATGGTGAACATGACCTTTTTACCCGCTCCAGAAAATCACGGTATAAAATTTCAGAGGGTAGATTTACCCAACCAGCCTTTTATTGATGCTGATGTTGACTTGGTAGTTGACACCTCACGCGGAACTACGCTTGAGCAAAACGGTGCACGTGTGGCTACCGTAGAACACGCTATGGCTTCGCTTGCGGGTTTAGAGATAGATAATGCAATAGTTCAGCTTGACGGCGCTGAAGTGCCCATTTTAGATGGTAGTGCCGAAATATTTGTTAACGAAATTTTATCAGTAGGTATAGAAGAGCAAGACGCTGAACGCGAATACTTCTCTCTGCCTCATAATGTATCTTTTCTTGAGCCTGATAAAGGAGTAGAAATGATAGCTATGCCTTTGGATGATTATAGGCTTACTGTAATGGTAGACTATAACTCGCCTGTTTTGGGCAGCCAACACGCATCGGTTACTTCATTAAAAGAGTTTAAAAAAGAAATAGCCAGTTGCCGTACTTTTTGCTTTTTGCACGAACTGGAAATACTACTGAGCCAAAACCTTATAAAAGGTGGCGACCTTAGCAATGCTATTGTAATAGTAGACAAACAGGTTGATGAGCAAGAATTGGCTCACCTTGCCGAATTGTTTAACAAACCAAAAGTTGAAGTGAAAAAAGAAGGCATATTAAATAATGTTGACCTTCGCTACCAAAACGAACCTGCACGCCACAAACTGCTAGACCTTATTGGCGACCTTGCCCTTATAGGTATGCCGTTAAAAGCACAAATAATGGCAGCACGCCCCGGCCACGCTGCTAATGTTGAGTTTGGTAAAAAAATCAAACAACTTATTAAGAAAAAGAAGAGTCTTGCCGATGTACCCGTATACGACCCCAACCAAAAACCCGTATACGATATAAACAGCATATCGAAATTTTTGCCCCATAAATACCCTTTTCTACTTGTAGATAAAATTATGGAGCTAAGTGCCAGCCACGTGCTTGCTATAAAAAATGTAACTGCTGATGAGCCTTTTTTCCAAGGCCATTTTCCTGATAACCCCATTATGCCCGGTGTATTGCAAATAGAAGCAATGGCACAAGCTGGTGGTGTATTGGTACTTAGCCGTGTGCCCGACCCTGAAAATTACAGCACCTATTTTATGAAAATAGAGAATGCTAAGTTTAAAGAAAAGGTAATACCCGGTGATACATTAGTAATGCGTTTAGATTTATTAGCTCCTGTGCGTCGTGGTATTTGCCTAATGAAAGCGCAAGCATACGTAGGCAACAAGCTAGTGGTAGAGGCAGAGTTAATGGCTCAAATAGTAAAAGATAAGAACAGCAACTAATAAACAGTTTAAAACATTTTTTTGGATAGCGAGAATAACCCAGTTATTTTGCTTCTTTGCAACAACACAATTTTTTTAAATGATCCAGCCCCTCTCATACGTTAACCCGCAGGCTAAGATTGCCGACACGGTTGTAATAGAGCCGTTTGTA
Source organism: Bacteroidia bacterium (assembly GCA_037968475.1). Taxonomy (GTDB): domain Bacteria; phylum Bacteroidota; class Bacteroidia; order UBA8524; family UBA8524; genus SB11. The sequence continues at coordinate 3,163 of JBBKVO010000030.1, read as the reverse complement.
ACCATAGACAAGAATGTTGAAATTGGTGAAGGCACTTGGATAGGTCCTAACGTAACCATTATGGAAGGGGCGCGTATAGGCAAAAACTGTAAAATTTTTCCGGGCACCGTTATTTCAGCCATACCGCAGGATTTAAAATTTCATGGCGAGGATACCCTTACCATTATTGGCGATAACTGCACCATACGCGAGTGTGTAACCATAAACCGTGGCACTGAGGCATCAGACAAAACCATTTTGGGCGATAGCTGCCTGATAATGGCATACGTGCACATTGCCCACGATTGTAATATCGGTAACCACGTAATACTTGCCAACTCAGTACAGTTGGCAGGCCATATAAACATTGGCGATTTTGCCATAATTGGCGGCCTATCGGCAGTACACCAGTTTGTAAACATCGGCCAACACGCTATGATTTCAGGTGGTTCTTTAGTACGTAAAGATGTTCCTCCTTATACCAAAGCAGCTCGTGAGCCATTGTCATACGAAGGTATCAACTCAATAGGGTTGCGCCGTCGTGGTTTCACTACCGAAAAAATAAACGAGATACAAGAAATTTACCGCATCATATACTTGCGTGGCCACAACAACAACAAAGCAATGGCCATTATAGAAGGCGAAATGCCTGCCACTAAAGAACGCGACGAAATTATCAGTTTCATTCGCGAGTCTGACAGGGGTATTATGAAGGGGTATAATTACAACCGCTAAAACACCTTGTTTCAAATTCAACTTGAAAACTGCGGAAAACGATTTAACCGTAACTGGATTTTCAGGGATTTTAACCACACATTTTCTGATGGGAATGCCTATGCCATATTAGGCGCTAACGGCTCAGGCAAATCAACCCTATTGCAATGTATAGCGGGTTATATGTCGCTATCAAAAGGTAAAATTGCATTTACCCAAGATGGCAAGCCCATTGACGAGGAACAAAAATACCAACACCTTAGCCTTGCCTCTCCCTTTTTAGAACTTATAGAAGAGTTTACGCTGCGCGAAACCATCGATTTTCATTTTAAAATGAAACAACTGGCCTTTTTAAGCGATAAAAGCCAAATAAGCGACGTTACAGGTTTGGGGCACTCATTGGATAAGCAACTTAAATTCTTTTCATCAGGCATGAAGCAAAGGGTAAAAATAGCCCTTGCCGTGTTTAGCAACACCCCCGTTTTGATGTTGGACGAACCTTGCACCAATTTTGATGCACAAGGAATTGCTTGGTACAGAGATTTAATTGAGCAATACACCAAAAACCGACTGGTATTAGTCGCCAGCAACCAAGCCCACGAATACGACTTTTGCCAAGAGGTAATAGAGGTTGCCTCAACCACTAAATAGCTCGTGTGCGGTTATCCGTCATCCTGTCCCGAATGCTTTCGGGATTCAGGATCTCGCTCTGCATTTCACATGAATTGGTGAATGAGCTGTTAAATCCCGATTGCTATCAGGACAACATGACTGATTTCTTTGCTGGCTCGAGCATCCGTTCGTGCCGAACAATAGTGTAGCGTCCGCTACCTGCGTATCAGCCATCGCTTCGCATCTTTCGAGTGCCTCAAGACAGCCGCCGCACTTGCATCCTTCGACTTCGCTCAGGACAATAGCCACCGCCGTCATCCTGTCCCGAATGCTTTCGGGATTCAGGATCTCACTCTGCATTTCACATGAATTGAATAATGAGCTGTTAAATCCCGACTGCTATCAGGACAGTATGACTGATTTCTTTGCTGGCTCGAGCATCCGTTCGTGCCGAACAATAGTGTAGCGTCCGCTACCTGCGTATCAGCCATCGCTTCACATCTTTCGAGTGCCTCAAGACAGCCGCCGCACTTGCATCCTTCGATTTCGCTCAGGACAATAGCCACCGCCGTTATCCTGTCCCTAATGCTTTCGGGATTCAGGATCTCGCTCTGCATTACACATGAATTGGTGAATGAGATGCCATCCCGAAAGCACTCGGGATCGGCATGACTGCCCAACTGCGATTATTTTACAACAATCTCAGTACAGTTTTTAGTTGCTTCGCTTAAATTCGCACTAATGCTTACTTGGATTTTTGTTTTTATAGCCGCCTTGTTGGTGTTGCTACTCTCTTCAAAGTTTTTTACGGGTGCTGCCGAAAAAATTGGGGTTAGTCTCGGCTTTTCGCCCTTTGTTATCGGCGTGTTTATTATAGGCATTGGCACATCGCTGCCTGAGCTTATTTCGGGTTTTTTGGCGGTAAACAGTGGCACATCGCAAATAGTGGCGGGTAATATACTGGGAGCAAACATATCAAACATATTTCTTATATCAGGTATAGCAGCACTATTGGCCAAAAAACGTATCGACTTAGGTAGCCAGTACATTATGATTGACCTGCATTTTATGCTAGGCGGAGCATTTTTATTGGTTTTGGTAATGTATGATGGCAGCATTGTATTGCCCGAAGGTTTGTTTCTTTTAGGCGCGTTTATCACCTATACCATATATATACTAAAATCAGGCGGAAAGGCTGAGGTATTGGCCGAAGAAGTATCAAAACCCAAAAAAAAAGGTATGAGCTTGCAAGTGCTGATACTATTGGGGTGTGGGGCAGGTATTTATCTTGGTGCTGACTACACGGTATTATCTATTGAAAAAATAGCAGGCATTGCGGGCATTCCCCCGTCTATTATATCGCTAACGGCACTTTCGTTGGGTACTACCTTGCCCGAACTTTCGGTAAATATATCGGCTATTCGACAAGGCAAGGCCGAGATGGCAATAGGCAATATTTTAGGCTCTTGTGTGTTCAACTCGCTGGCTATACCGGGTTTGGTGGGGCTATCGGGTACTATATACGTTCCAACTGATTTATTGCACTTTTCGCTGCCTGTATTGGTTATCGCCTCGTTATTCTTTTACCTGCTTACTTTAGATAAAAAAATATCGCCCTACGAGGGGGTGCTGTTTATTATTTTCTATGCCTTTTTCCTTTACAAAGTAGCTTCGGGAGTGGTGTAGTCCCGTCATCCCGAACTTTTTTCGGGATCTCACTCGCTATTTACGTTACTGTTTTTTGGCTTAATGGACATTTTTGATGCTAAAATTTCTTGTATCCTATGTTGTATATAGCTTTGACACTTGTGAAAGGTTATGAATAAAAAAATTGTTTTTACTGCAAGTCAAAAATCAT
>JBBKVO010000029.1:0-36344 GCA_037968475.1 Bacteroidia bacterium | reverse complement strand
GTTTTTTTGATGGGGATGCAAAGGTAAGTATCTTTTTAATACTCGCAAGAAATATTTAATTTCTTTTCTTACTTCTACCTCCTTCTCCTCTCAACTATTTACCAGAACGGGGTGCAAAGATAAGGGGATTTTTAATTTTACAAGTACCTTAGTATACTTTTTAGTAATAGTATGGTTTAGGTGCTGAAAATCAGCAGTGTTTTCTTTAGCAACCTATTGCAAATAGTCTGCATCTATGGCTTTAGCACTATTATTGTAGGCTAAATTAAACGTATGAAACCCTACACCTATATATATATAGTATTGTTGTTTTGCCTGACCATTCCCAATAAAAGCAAGGCTCAAGTAGATATTACAGTGGGCGATTCGCTTACGCTTGGACAATGTAGCCATACTGAATTTGGCTTTTTGCATATAGACTTGGTGGTTAAAACCCGTTGGGTAGATAGGGGTTTGGTATACGATACTGCCACAGGCGACGGTTTTTACCCTTACTTTTTTAATGAGGGTGATGTAGATAGTCGCCGTTTGCCTTGCGAATACGCGGGTCGTAAGTTTAGGATTGCTAGTTTAGACTGGCATAAAAACGACGACGGCAGCAAACGCTTGGTAATTTTAGGGCAGATTGACAACCAAAATACGGTGCTTTGGATTGAGGTTGACGAGGCTGTTGCTACAAAAGAGCTTACTTTATAGGTATATTGCACCCGTTTTGAAGCTACTAATCGTACGTTTTAGTTCTATTGGTGATATTGTACTCACCACGCCCGTGGTGCGCTGCCTTAAACAACAGGTGCAGGGCATTGAGGTGCATTATCTTACCAAACCACAATTTCAATCACTTCTTACTCCCAATCCTTATATAGATAAGGTATATACTTTGGGCGCATCGTTAAAGGAAACAGCCGCCCAATTGAAGTTGGAGAATTACGATGGGGTGATTGATTTGCACAACAACCTGCGTACACTAAGGCTAAAACGCTTGCTGGGTAAGCCTTCGTATGCTTTTAACAAGCTAAACTGGGAGAAATGGCTACTGGTGAAGCTAAAGCAAAACCGTATGCCCGATATACATATAGTAGATAGGTATATGGAGACGGTTGCCCACTTGGGGGTGAAAAACGACGGACAGGGGCTTGACTATTATATACCCGATACTGAAAAACTAGATACTTCTTCCCTTCCTGATGCTTTTGACAATGGATATATCACTTTTGCCATTGGCGGACAGCACCGCACCAAACAACTACCCAACCACAAAATAGTGGAGGTTTTGCAACAGCTAAACTACCCTACTATAATAATAGGTGGAAAAGAGGATGCTGAAAACGGTGAGGAGATACTGAAAGCAGTATCACATTTGCCTATTATAAATAAGTGCGGACAACTTAGCTTACACCAATCGGCTAGGATGGTGCAAAATAGTAAGGGATTGATAACACACGATACGGGGATGATGCACATTGCGGCCGCTTTGGATATACCTATACTATCGGTATGGGGCAATACTGTACCGCAATTGGGTATGTATCCTTATTATAAGGTAGGCTCACAAGCGGCACTAAAAGCTCAAATGTTTGAGGTGCTGGGTTTGAAATGTCGCCCATGTTCTAAAATTGGGTTTGATAAATGCCCCAAAGGCCACTTTGATTGTATAGAAAAGCAGGATACGGGGGCGATAGCTGCTAAAGCCCAATTACTTAGTAGTGAGTAGAAGGTATAAAGATATTAACTCCGCTTAACATTCATCGGTTTAAAACCCGATGCTACTCAGACCTATCGGCAACCCCGAAAGGGTATCAATAGAGGCAGGTTTTAACCTGTCGGTAGAGTTAACAACTAAACACTAAATTTTCTTCAAAGCCATCTCGGCAACGGTTTTACCTATGGCTAATGATGATGTGGCTGCGGGCGAAGGTGCATTGAGTATATTAATAGTAAGAGCATCTTCTACAATTTTAAAATCATCCAGCAAACCTCCCGTACGGTCGCAGGCTTGTGCGCGCACTCCCGCCTCGGCAGGTATCAAATCATCCTCTGTTATTTCAGGTATTAGGCGTTGCAAGGCTTTGGTAAAGGCCACTTTTGAAAACGATCGATACATTTCGCCCATGCCTGTTTTCCAATACTTCATCATCACTTTTTGGAAACCCGGCCACATTAGCGACTCAAACATCTCTTTCAGGTTAATTTTGCTTTTGGTATAGCCTTCACGGGCAAATGCAAACACAGCATTAGGGCCTGCCTCTACCCCGCCCTCAATCATACGGGTAAAGTGTACGCCTAAAAAAGGGAAATTAGGGTCGGGCACAGGGTATATAAGGTTTTTCACCAAATACTTACGGTCTTCTTTCAGCATATAATACTCGCCCCTAAAAGGTATTATGCGGGTATCAAGGTTCTTTTGTGTGTATGCAGCCACTTTATCACAAAATAAACCTGCACAGTTTATCACCAGCTTGGCCTGCAAAGTATGTTTTGGAGTTGTTACTTCTGAAAATCCGCTTTTCTCACTAATTCCTGTTACAGTTTCACCCAAAAATAGTTCTCCATCGGCTTGTTTAAATAACTCGGCCAACTTTTCGCATACTTCCGTATAATTTATAATCCCAGTGTAGGGAACATTGAGGGCTTTTATTTGGTTTACGTGTGGTTCTATCTCGTGTGCTTCTTCTTTACTTAGATAGGTTATTTTATCCAAGCCGTTTTCTAAACCACGTTTGTATAAGTTTTCTAATAGAGGTATTTCATGCACCTGTGTTGCAACTACCAATTTGCCGCATAATTCGTATTTAATATTGTGAGTATCGCAAAACTCAAGCATCATGGCATAGCCATCAATACAGTTTTTTGCTTTCAAGCTACCGGGTTTGTAATATAAACCACTGTGTATCACCCCGCTATTGTGCCCTGTTTGGTGGCGAGCCACCGCGTTTTCTTTTTCTACAAGAGCTATTTTTAGTTCGGGTTTTGCCTGTTTCAGTTGATAGGCTGTTGCTAAACCCACAATTCCTCCACCTACTATTACAATATCGTGCTGCATGGTTTTGTACTTTAGCGCAAAATAAACCAATTTGCAACGTTAGTTGGATATGAAATTTAAAGTTGGAGATATAGTGTGTTGCAAAAACTCATCGCTAAGGGGCACAGTAGTAAAACTATTGGATAGCCGCCATGTGATGTTGTTGGAAGATGAAACAGGTATGGAGATTGACTACCCTATACACACACTTATATTGGTAGAGGCTTCGTATACCGAATTAACAGCCACAAATCCAACGTCAAAAGAGATACCTACCAACATTGCCCCTAAAAGTATAAGTATAGACCTTCATACTGAAAAGCTGCCGCAAAACTACCGCACCACTCCCCCACTATACGGTCAACTCGATTTTTTAGATTATAAACTTGCCCTAGCCATACAACAAGGGGCAAAACAGGTTACTATAATACATGGCATTGGCAGCGGAGTTCTAAAAAACGAGGTAATGAAACGCCTGCGGGCTTTCCCTCAAATAAAAAGCATTGAAGACCCTGAGAAAATATTATCGATGAAAAACAGCAAATTGAGAGTGAATTTAAAATAAAAAGCCTCTTTTTAGCATTATACTATTGTATCCTTTTCACTCTAAAAGGATTACACCTATAAATCCATGCTATTATGAAGCGAATACTAACCACTCTGCTTTTAATTGCACTATGTACCTACATCTTTGGACAAGGCAATTATACCCCACTAAAAGAAGCACTTAAAGAACCTAGTGCATACGAAAGTGTACTTATACAGCCCAACGAGACGGGGCGCATTAATAAATTCATTCGCAAGCTAGATAAGTTTTACAACCTGCAAACTGTATATATACAACGTGGTTTTGATGCCGAGCAATTACAGACTTTAGTAACAGGACTAAAAGACCAAGAGCTTATTGAAGTAATTGTTGAGTGCGATACACTTAGCTCGCTTATAGAAATTTTAGCTCAGTTAGAAGGTACGGACAAAATAACGCTGATTGAACCCTTTATTATGAAAACCGATGCATTAAATGATATTGCAAAACTGCAATGCGCATCGCTAAGCCTAAAATCGTCTACCCGAATAAAAGTGCCCAAAGACTTCCAATTCCCTAAACAGTTGGAAGAAATTGAGCTGTTATCAAAACAACCGGCAAAAAACAATTTGTTGGTTGATAAAATGGCGAGGCTTGAGAAACTGATAGCCGTTTATATCTCAACAGAAAATATTGCAACACTTCCCAGTGGTATTGGAGCCATACCCAACCTTAAAAATCTTGAGGTAATAAAGGCTAAAGAAATAGACCAAGAAAACGAACTGATAAGCCAACGGTTTAGAATGGCCAAAAAAGCTAATGAGTGTAATAAGTTGGTTACCATTACCTACAACTCTTCCGCAGAAATGGCTGATACCGAAAAACCCGTTTTCGCTAGCGTGTTTGATGGATTTTATTTTATGAATGAGGCTGAAATACCCACCAATAATGCCAAACTATCCATTGCTAATGTAGCCAATACTGAAACTTTTGCAAAAACTGTTGGGTTTACCCCCTTAGTAAAAAGTGTTGATGTGAAACGAAAACCATTTAAACTAAGTACAGAAAACCCAGCTAAAATTGAAGTTAGTACAGGCACTACTATTAAAATACCACAAAATGCTTTTGTTGATGCAAAAGGCAATCCAGTTACAGGTCAAGTAGATGTTACCTATCGCGAAATAAAAAGACCTATTGATATGCTGATGAGTGGTGTACCAATGGCATACGATTCGGCGGGAGTAACTTACCAATTTGTTTCAGCAGGAAATTTTGAGCTTTTGGCTTTTAAAGATGGTGAGCCATTACAGTTAGCAAAAGATAAAACTATTGATGTGAGTTTTATTTCTACCGACGAGAAAGCAGGTTACAACCTGTATAAACTAGACCCCGAAACTAAAAACTGGGTTTTTGAAGGAAATGCCGACAATAAGAAAAAGCCTGCACCCGATACATTTTCATTGAAGACGTTAACTATAAAAGACCTTGATTTTGAATACGATTTTGATACAACAGTATTTGATGAGCGTTTTGAAAAAACTGAATATCGCTATATGCTTGAGGCAAACCTTGTAAAAGGCAAAGTAAAAGAGGTAAATAAAAAACGAAACGGGCAGTATTTGTATCAATTGACCCGTAAAGCAAACACCAAAATATCATTATTAAAGGTAAAAATAGAAAATAAAGGAAAGCTAAAAAGCGATAGCAGCTTAAAAATAAAATTTAAGCTAGTTACTCAGCCCCGTAAAAAGACCAATCACAACTTATTCCCCGAGTTAACTTCATTTAGAGGTTATACCTTTATTACCAATGACATTACTACTCCAAAAAACTTTAAAAACGAGTATATCAGAAAACAACAGTATAACGATGTACGCATTATATACAATGATGGCGATGATTTTTGCACTATACAATTGAAAACCGTGAATGGTATTATTGAGTTAACAGCCGATATAACACAAGGTGAAAGCGGTATTGTGGCAAATTATCGCAAACATTCTTTTCAGCGCAAGTATAAAAGGTATACACGTTCGCTAAACAAACGTATAGCTCGCTTAAATAATGCACTAGACATACGTAAAAAAGTAGCGCGTAATGCTTATGATATTGGCGATGGCTCACAAGTAGCAACAATTACAAGAAACTTACAGCTTACTGGTTTAGGAACATTTAATTGCGATGCCTTTATGAAATATAAAACACCACCCACTGTAATTACTAATGTAATAGTTACTACTAACGATACGGCAGGGTTTACTCCTAAAACTGTTTTTGTAGTAGATAGAAGAATAAACGGCCTACTTACCTACACAGCTAGTGGTATTAGCTTATATAAAAATAGCACAAAGGCAATAATAGCTGTTGATGATAATGATAATATTTATTGTATTGATAAGCCTGCAAAAGAGGCTATTAATAAAAATACTATACAAATGAAACAGCTTGACTTAGGTACTTTAAATACTTCAAAAGATTTCATAGAACAGATAGGCTTGTAGTAAATATTCTTATCGTATTTTAAGTATGGGTTGTGGTTTAATTATCACAACCCATTTTTTTTAACACATCATTAATATATAAATGCCGTAAGGTTTTATATATTTGTTATTGAATCGATTCAATTGCTTATTTAAAACCTATAAACAAAAATTGTTAAGCCATTACTTTGCCTAAAAAAATTGCATTGCCAAAGTAAACCCGTTGCCTAAAATTTTGTAGTTGCTACACTATATGGCCATATACGTAGCCGCAATTATGGGTATTGTTCTTTATCCCTACCTTATTTTATTAAACTATCAACTCAACAAAAATGAAAAACTCTATCAAACAAGTATTGGTGTGCATTTTTATGTGCTCATTTTTTGGGCTTAATGCACAAACCTCACAAACAGTTAGCGTACAACTAAACGCCACAGTATCATCAAGTCCAGCATCCATCACCCTGCGTTGGGCAGCCGTTTCAGGTGCCACTCCCACAGGCTTCACCATTTACCGCAAGCTAAAAACAGGTACATCGTGGGGTTCAGCCATTGCTACAATAGGCGGCACAGACACCATTTATAAAGACACCACTGTTACCGTCAATACCTCGTACGAGTATAAAGTAACACGTACGGCAACAATAGGCACTACAACCTACACGGGGTATGGATACATTAATACGGGTATTGCCCTTGCTCCAGTTGCTAATCGCGGTATATTATTATTGATAATAGACAGCACTTTTGTAGCGACATTAAGTACCGAAATTAGCACTTATATAGCCGACTTAAAAGCTGACGGATGGCAGGTAAAAACATACTATGTGGGTCGCACAGCAGCTGTTGTGTCGGTAAAAAGCACAATAGTTACAGCCTACAATGCCGATGTTACTAATACCAATGCAGTGATGTTGCTGGGTCATGTACCTGTTCCGTATAGTGGCAATTTTGCCCCTGATGGACATAGCAACCACGTAGGTGCGTGGGCTGCTGATGTTTACTATGCTGATATGAACGGAACATGGACAGACGCTACTGTGAACAATACAGTAGCATCAAGAACTGCAAACGACAACATACCGGGTGATGGCAAATTTGACCAAACCTATATTGCCGATGGAACAGCCGAGTTGCAAATAGGTCGCATTGATCTGGCCAATATGCCTGCTTTTAGCACTAAAACTGAATTGCAACTATTACAAGATTATCTGAATAAAGACCACGACTATCGCGTAAAAAATTACACCACCATACAACGCGGTTTGGTTGATGATAATTTTGGATACTTTAGCGGTGAGGCTTTTGGTGCAAACGGTTGGAGAAATATTACACCCATAGTAGGCATTGGCAATGTATCCTCTATAGACTATATAACAAATTTAAAATCAGGTTCTTACCAATGGGCTTACGGCTGTGGTGGTGGCAGTTATACTAGCGCCGGTGGTATTGGCACAACCGATAGTTTTGTAAACAATAGCATAAAAGGTACATTTAGTATGTTGTTTGGCAGCTACTTTGGCGATTGGGATATAAGTAATAGTTTCCTTCGTGCCCCACTTTGCTCGGGCACAACGCTAACCAACGTTTGGGGTGGTCGTCCCAATTGGTTTTTCCATCACATGGCTATGGGCGAAAATATTGGGTACAGCACCGTAATATCGCAAAACAATTACACACTATATTCTCCCACAGGATATTATGCTAGAGGTGTACACCAAGCACTAATGGGCGATCTTTCATTAAGAAACGACATAATTAAACCTGCAAGTAACCTAACTTCTACTCCATCATTAGGCACAAGTACACTTGTTTGGAACAAAACAAGCGAAACAGTATTAGGCTATAATATATATGTAAACAATGGCGATTCTGTGTTTACAAAACTTAACGACAGTATTGTTGCTGATAGCTCCTACACATACGGATGCCTTCCATACAGCAGCAATAGCATATATGTAAAAGCTGTTAAGCTGCACCAATCACCCAGCGGAACTTACTATAACGAAAGTATGGGTATATTGAAAACTCTTACAAAATATGTTAATGCAACTATTACCGATAATGGTATTGATGGCAAAAAAGTATTGTTTGCTCACGGACATGATACTTGCAATGCCTATACCCACACTTATAAATGGTATTTTGGTGATGGTACTACCAGCACGTTGCGCAACCCAACAAAAACTTATGCAAGTTACGGTACCTACACAGTATCGTTAGTGGTAAGCAATGGTTGTCAAACCGATTCACAAGCAACGGTATATAATATTCCTGCGCCGCTTATTGCTCCAAATAATATTGGCGATGAAACAACTGACGCTGATTTTGTAGCTGCTGTTGCAGCAGCTGAAGAAGTATCACAAAACACAGATGACTATACTCCCACTACAAATATTGTAACCGCCTACCCTAACCCCACAAATGGTATTTTGCATATAGCATTGCAAAAAACAAGCAGCACTATACAAAACCTAAAAGTGTTTGCTATAAGTGGTCAAAAAGTATACGAAACAGAAGTAAACAGCAACACAACAACGGTTGACCTAAGCATACAAGCAAAAGGAGTTTATTTTATTGCTATTACCTATGATAAAAACCAACACTACTATCAAAAAATTATTATTCAATAAAAAGTAAGGTATTCATCCCTTCAAACCCAAAGGGTGGGCTAGTATATAGCCTGCCCTTTATTGTTTTAATCTCATACCCAAAATAAAAAATATGGCTCAACAAAATGTATGGCATATTTTTGGTTGATAGTAAGATAATTAAACAGTTATTGTTATGAAAAAAACTTACCCTGCCTATTCGCTACGCATTATTATAGCTGTATTGCTGTTGGTATTGTTTGCCTTTAGCCTACAAGCACAAAATCCTACACCAATTGCTAAACAACAGCAACTAAACGTTACTGATATGAATATGCTTAATGCAGCCAGCCAGCAACGCTTACCAAAAGCACAAGCCTGTATGGAGTTGAAGCAAATGCAAGTGAAGTTGGTATTGTGGGATTGTGGTATTGAGGATAACGACACTGTATCGATAAACTTAAACGGTGTTTGGATATTGCACCATTTTCGCCTTACCAATGCCAAACAAGAAATTGATATTACCCTAAACCCCGGTGAAAACCAGCTTACCCTTTTGGCGAATAACTTGGGCGATATACCTGATAATACTGCTGCAATGGCTGTAAAAGAAAACGGTGTAGAGCAAAAAGCTACCCTTAGTAGCAATATGCAAACCAATGGTACACTAAAACTTTTGGTAAAAGGGGGTGCAGGTATGCAAAGTATTTTAACCAACTGCCCTCAAGACCAAGTGTATATGGACGATGAAAATCAACAGGTACGCGCTAATCCTGATTTGGCAAATCCTGCCTTTAATTTTTTACACGCAGGTGTAAGAAAAAACCCGTACGAAACTCCCCGCCAACTAGAAATGCAAGGCTGCACCAATATTGCAGATAGTATAGTAACCCTATACTTTTGGGATAGTGGTATTGAGGATAACGACACCGTATCAATAAACCTAAACGGTGTATGGGTAGTAAACAACCTTCGCCTTAGCAAACAAAAACAAAGTGTGCAGGTAAAACTACAATCGGGTAGTAACTATATAATAATGTATGCTAATAATTTGGGCGATATACCCAACAACACATCGGGCATTGGTGTAAAATACACCTTTGGCGAGCGCGACTTGGGCACATTGTATAGCGATAAAAATACTAGCGGGACTTTCCGTTTCAATAGTACAGTAGGCGCCAACAGCGTGGCTGCTTCATCAGCACCATGTATAAAAACCACTACTACTAGCGCAAAAGCCAAAAACGACCCCGAAATGCAATACCTGTATGGGCAACGTACTAGCAACCCCACTAACCAACAGCCCACACAATACAGCCCCAAAAACCAGCCCAATTATACTCCAGCAATTAGCACAGGTGTAGCCATTGGTGTTGGTGTAATAAGCACCCTGCCCCGCAGCGGTGGCGGCAGCAAACCACAAAGTGGCAATACAGGCAGCACACCGCGCCAACCCAGCGGTAATACTCCCGCTCCTAAACGCAATCCTGATAAGCCTGTTAACTATTAATAGTACTCCCTACTAAAAATATTAAAAGCCATCCTTATAAGATGGCTTTTCTATTTGTTAGCAAACCAACATATATTAAATACAACACCTTCTTTTAAAGAATTCTAAATAGATTATCAAATGGTTTGTCAAGAACAGATTCAAACTACTCTCGCTCGTTTATGAAGAGCATAAACACTTATTGGCTGATATAAATACTATGACTAAGCTATAAGAAACCATAAAAGACAATACCCACTTGATAACCAATAAGCGAAAAACCTAAGACACTTACTATTAATCGTGATTAATAGGCCCTGTAACGGGTAGTGGAGTAACCGATACATTATATGTTATTGTTGTGCTACAACCTGATGATAATTTGCTAATAGTAACCTGTACATTATTGCTACCTGCCGTTGGCCAGTTTACCGTGGCTACGTTTGTGCTTGCGCCCGAAACAATTGTCCCCCCCAATGTTGCCCAGCTATACCCATAACTTGCATTATAGGTTACTGTATATACATCTCCTAAGCTTCCTTCGCATACAGGAGTATTACCAACTACACTACCCACAGGCAAAGAATCAACAAAAACCTGCTTGGTTATGGTTGAATCGCAACCTGTAACGGTATTGGTAACGGTAAGGGATAATGTATGTGTACCTGTTTGAGTAAAACTAATTACGGCTGAATCAAGCGATGTTGAACCACTATATGTTCCTGTACTGCAACTCCACTGATAAGTTTTTCCTGCTGATGCGGATGTGCGGTAAGTTTGCGCCATGTTTTGACAAAGGGTATCATTACCCGTAATATTTGCTGGCGGCTTGGATGATGAAGTAACCGTTACCGTATCGTAAGCATAAGAACACCCCAACGAGTCTGTTACCCTAACCCAATACGTGCCTGCTGGTAAGTTTTGCGAAGCTGATGTGCTTGAGTTTGACCATAAATATTTATACGGGGCTAAACCTCCTGTTGCATTTGCAGCTACCAAGGCTGATGATGTTCCCGTACATAAATAAATCGGTTTGGGTGATATAGTAACTGATGGTTTACTAAACATAAACACCCTTACAGTATCATAAAACTTATTGGTATCGCACGTTAGTTTGGTATTATAACCCGACACCACATAATCAACATAAGCAGGAAAACCTGTTGATGGAATAGTAACCACCGTACTATCGCAGCCTGATAAACAACTTAAATACGAGTTGTAGGTAGAGTTGTTGCCTACCGACCTCCAGTTTATAGTTGAAAGTTTAAAACCCTTTGCCGTCAAAGTTTTTGTACAGGAAGAGTTTAACAAAACAGCATCGTTTACAATACGGGGTTTGGTAACTGATGCAATGGTATAGGTTTGGATATTGCTTCCCGGTTTGCAAATAGTAACCTCGTGCGGCCCCACGCCTGATAAGCAAAATGTATCGCCCACCAAAACTGATGTACCACAACTTACGTTGTAATAGGTAGTACCCGTGCCTCCTGAGACATTAACACTAACCCCTTGCGACATGACATCAAGGGTTATGGTAAAATGTATGCACTTATCAGAACTTGATACACCGCAACATTGCCCGCTGCGGGTAGTAGAGGGGCTTACCCAAACACTGTCAGGAGCACCTGTCATGTCCACTATATAATGTGGAGTAGAAACACTACAACCTTGCCCATATAGTTTATCCGCCCAAATGAAAAAAACAATCATAAGGCATATAAACTTTATATGTAGGGCTAGTTTCATTTACCGCAGTAGGGTTATAGTACCATTAAAGCTGTATTTATTATGGTCTTTACCAACAACTTGCACAATATACAAAAATACACCATCGGGCGCAGGTTGTCCTTTATAACTTCCATCCCAGCCTTCTGTTAGGCTTTCTGTTGAAAAAACCAATTGGCCCCAACGGTCATACACCAGCATCTTCGCCGACTCTACATTCTCGTACACGGGTATAAAAGTACCGTTTAGCCCATCATTATTGGGGGTAAAAGCGGTGGCTATAAATACATTAATGCCTGATTGTATTACAATGTATTTTGTAACAGTATCAACACATCCGTAACTATTGCTTACAGTTAGCTTAATTATTTTTATACCTGCATCATCAAAAATATGTTGTGGATTCTCGTAATCAGATTGGCTTTGGCGTCCCTGTCCTTCATCAAAAGTCCAGTCCCATTTATCTATATTATTTGTACCAGTGTAGGTAAACTGTACAGGCTCATCAATTACAGGTTCTTTGGGTGTAAATTCAAAATTAGCAACAGGCCTGTACTTCACCTGCAATTCGTACAAAGAAACACTGCTACCGCATTCGCCAAAATAACCTGTTACCATAAAAGTAGAATCTGCTTTGGGAGATACAGTTATAGAGGCATCAGTACTTCCTGTGCTCCACTCATACCTATCTGCATTTCCAATAGCTTTAAGAATGGCTATCTCACCCCTGCACACTTGATCAGGGCCTATGACACTCAAATCACCTTTGTCTAAAATTAATACGTTAGCAAATACAGTATCTCCGTGGCAACCGTGTACGGATATTTCTGATACAGTAATTTTTTTACTGCCAGATACCGTACCCCAGTCTACCGTAATTACTGAACGGTTGTTTGCGTAGCTACTAACAGCACCGCCTTCAACCGTCCAATAATATGTAGACCCTGCGTTTGGCTGTATACGGTAAACGACTCCGCTTTCTCCGGCACATACTGTGTCGATAAAAGATTGCGCATTTAAAACATTACCAATACAGCCAAAACTTAGCAGGATGAGTATATATATATATTTACTAATCTTACTCATTTACCCTGTTGTTATTTTTAGACACTAATCACCTGCTTAGGCAATATGTTGCCTAAACACAATCCAACAAAAGGGCATTAATTGTGCTGTATGGTACCTGTAACAACTTTTGGATAAACGGTAACTAATACTGTTGATGAACCACCGCTTGGTGTTGTAGTACAACCCAACCTGTCTTCAACATTAACCAAGGTATAGGTGGTAGATGCGGTAAGGCTACTTGTATTTATTACGTAAGGAGAAGATGTAATGTTAACAACTGTATTGCCAGAACCATCGTTATAGGTTAAGTCCCAAGGGTTATTACCAGTTAGTGTAATGGTTACGTTGGTAGAATCTGCAAAACAAAGTGATGCAGCACCGGCAATGCTAACTGTGGGCGGAGCAACACGCACAACGGCTAATTTTACAGGGTCGCCCAAACATCCGTTTGAGTCTGTTTCAACTACGGTAATAGTATCAATACCCGGAGTTGATGAAAAATCTACCTGTATGCTATCGGTAGTAGAGCCACCCGTTTGAGAACCGCCCCCAATTGACCAACTAAAAGTTGACCCCGCAGATCCACTTAGCCAGTAATTAACGCTTGTAGCACCTGCACAAACAGTGTCGTTTTGGGCTGAAACTGTAAAAAATGATAAAACTGCAAAAATGGCAAATAGTAAATACTTTTTCATGTGTGTGTATAGTTAGTAGGTTAAAAATTCCATATCAAAAATAGTAATTTTTTAAAACTTTTTACTTTTTTATTTAAATTTTTATCTAACAATATATACGAACAATAGCTCCACTTGGTTTTTTCCAAGACAAAAAAAACATTAAATATTTCATTTACAACAACTTACATATAAATATACTAAACTATCAAAGTAAGACACATTTTTTTTCAGCAAGTCTTTTTTTTTAAATAATTGAGACTCTTTCTGAAAAATCAACCATTTATTTAAAATTATTCACTTTTACAGAAAACATTACAGATGAAATACAACGATTAACCCCTTAAAACAAGAATTATAGCCTCTAACTCACTATATAGGTCTTAATCTTTCAAAATTTCGCCAAATAATGTTCTTAGAATAGCTTGATATTTTTACTAATATGTATAAGAAAACAACCCATATCTATAAATTCTGAATGAATGTTTCTTAAACTGTTAAAATTATAGAACTAACATTTAGATAAACCTTCTAAATTCATACCTTTATCGCCACTGATAAAGGTATGAAGAAAGTTTTTACACTACTATTAGCATTATATAGCTTGTGCGCAACAGCAGGCGATACATTAAACCTAAAGGTAAGTTTTCCTGAAATTGCTATGCAAGGAACGGAAACCGAACTAACGGTTGAAATAGATACTCCCTTCACAGGCAGCATACACGGTGGGATAAACAACAACAAAACCCTTTTTATTTTTAATGAAGGTGTAGCCAAACTAAAGCTAAAACTAGCCGAAGACGGTAAAACCACCGTTAGCATTGGCAACGCCACACAAAGCGGCAACACTACTATGATTCCTTTGTGGCTATCAATACTTCCGCCGCTATTGGCCATAGGTATGGCTTTAATTTTTAAAGAAGTTATCAGCTCACTATTCTTAGGCGTACTATCGGGCGCATATATATTATACCTCTATAAAGATGGTGCAGCAGGTTTGTTTACAGGTTTTATATCTGTAGTAGATAAATACCTCGTCCCCGTTTTGTTAGATGAAGGCCACATGTCCATAATAGTATTTTCCATGCTTATAGGCGGCATGGTAACTATCATATCAAAAAACGGCGGTATGTTTGGCTTTGTCAATATACTGGCAAAGTATGCCCGCACCGCCAAAAGCGGACAATTGGTAACTTGGGCTTTGGGTATAGTTATCTTTTTTGATGATTATGCAAACACCCTTGTAGTAGGTAATGCAATGCGCCCACTAACCGACCGCCTTAAAATATCGCGTGAAAAACTAGCGTATATTGTTGATTCGACTGCCGCACCCGTAGTATCAATAGCATTTGTTACCACATGGATTGGCGCGCAACTGGGCTATGTGCAAGATGGTATTGATAACCTTGCCGATTTGAACGAGAACAGCTACAATGTATTCCTCAACTCGTTACAGTACGCCTTTTACCCTTTGCTTACCATTATGTTTATGTTGGTGTTGATACTAACAGGCAGAGATTTTGGCCCTATGCGAAAATATGAAGTAGAAAGTCGCCTGCGCGATACTGATGATTTTATTGATACAGCCAAGAGTAGTGAAGACGAAGAACTAAATTCTTTAAATCCTGACGAAAATATACCCAAACGCGCCTTTAATGCCGTTATACCCATAGTGGTTTTAATACTGGGCACTATGGCTGGCTTGTACTATACCGGCAAAAGTGCCGTTGATTGGGCTGACCCTGAATTGGGTGTTTTCCGCAAAATATCAACCCTTGTGGGCGCTGCAAACTCATACTTAGCCTTACTTTGGGCAAGTTTGGGTGCGATAACGGTAGCCATTGCCCTAACCCTTAGCCAAAAGCTGATGAATTTAGAGCAAACTATGACGGCTATGCTAAAAGGTTTTAAGTTTATGCTAAATGCCATTATGATATTAGTATTGGCATGGGCATTGGCCAAACTTACTGATGAATTGGGCACCGCCAATTTTATTACCGATAGTTTAATCTCACTCAAAGTAAGCCCGTATTTAATACCTGCTATCACCTTTATTTTGGCTGGTTTTGTGGCTTTCTCTACAGGTTCATCGTGGAGTACTATGGCAATTGTATACCCTATAATGTTACCTGCCACTTGGTTACTTTGCAAAGAGACCAACATGGATTACGAGCAATCATTAAGCATATTTCATAATGTAGTTTCGGCAGTATTAGCAGGTGCTATTTTTGGCGACCACTGCTCGCCCATTAGCGACACCACCATACTTAGCTCGCTAGCCAGTAGTTGCAACCATATAAACCACGTAAAAACACAAATGCCCTATGCCCTCACCGTTGCGGGGGTTTCAATATTTATAGGCACCATACCGGCTGCATTTGGCATACCCTTTTATATAACCCTGCCTTTGGGCGTTGCAGTTTGTTGGCTAATAGTACGCTTTGTAGGTAAAAAAGTAGAAAGCCCCCAATTGTTTGTTGAATAAAACTTACTTGAGTTCAGGTTAAGAAAGCTTAAAATAATATAGTTAAGAGTGTGTCTGCTCGATAGTATATAGAGAGTATCCGTTTTTCATCCCCCTATCCCCTTCGTTTTCACACATATAGTCGCCCCAAATACATTTGGGATTACTATATCAACACACAAAGGGGACAATGCTGTGTTTGCGGTTTTGGCAAAATATGTTAAAACCTAAAGGACAGTGTGTGGCTTCCCTCCTTGTAGGGCTTGTGTGTAGATAAGGAGGGACTGAGGGTGATAGAAAAGTCGACATATTATTTTATAATCTTCTTATCCCTAACTCACGCTATTCTATGCAAATTACACCGCAAAGGGAGACTTTAAGTCTCCCTTTGCGGTGACTATACACATTTACACGCAACCCAAAAAATAGTAGTTGGTTTTAACTCACCCCTGTTTTATGGGAAAGTCGGAATCACATAAAGCGCCCCTCTCTAAAAAAAGAGAGGGGAAATTATGAACGCCTGTTCTGAACTCATTATTTGGGGTGAGTTAACTAAAAAATTATCCATACGTAGTAAATGAGTATAGTTTCCCCCTTTGCGCTGTAATTTCAAAAGCGGCAGGTATTTTAACCTGTCGTAAATACCACCAAAAAAATCACCCATTCATCAAACTAGCCAAAAGAAAATGGAAATGGTGTACCCCTTTTTCCATAGTGGGTGAAAACCTACCTTTTTGGTATAAGTGTGATTTTACACCCCGCTGCACCGACTCTACAATATTTTGGTCTTCACGCTCTACCTTTTCCAAATTTCCCCCTGCCCCACTGTTTAGTTTGGTTTCATCCCAAACGTAGGTGCGGTAACTAATGCGCGAAAGCTCAGGTGCAATAGGTTTCACTATATTTATTGACAAACCCCAAGGGTAAAAATTGAGCATAATATTAGGAAACAACCAGTAATAATAGGCCGCCACATTTTTACCATAATCTGGAGATGAGGCAGGCAAATCAAACAGCATATCACCTGTTTTACCTATACCCAATTGCAAATTGGCAAACTCGTAAAGTTCCGATGCATACTCGCCAAACTCTAATGCCTGTGCTAAATCTTTATGTATAAAGGGGATGTGAAACCCCTCTAGGTAATTATCTACATACAAAGCCCAATTGGCTTTTACCAAATAATCTTGCGATCGGCTGGCATCAAACCTAAAATCTTTAACAGGCATCCACCCCACCCTAGCCTCAATATCATCCATCACAATTTCAAAATCGTAAGCAGGGTTTATACTGGCAAACAAAAAGTTAAACCATTTTTTAAACGGAGCTTTTGGCAAACTATCCGTAGCCGAAGGAAAATTTTCCATTCCTTGCGTACCGGGCATATGTTTAAAATCGCCATTCAACCCAAACCTTCGCCCGTGATAGCCGCATTGCAGTTGCGGTGCATTGCCTGCATTTTTCACCAAAATATTACCTCTATGTGTACACACATTCGATAAACAATGTATTTCCCCACTTTCATCATGGGTAAACAGCAAAGGCTCATCAACAAAACCATCCAAAAAATTAAAAGGATATACATCACCTTGCAGTTTCACCACATCAGCATCGCAAACCCATTGCCACGAGCGAGCAAATACTTTGTGCTTCAACTGCTCAAAAATATCTTTATCGGTATAAAATTTTGCGGGCAAAGTGCTGGCACGTTCAATAGCACTGTCAATAGTAAATAGTGGCATAGTGGTGTAATTTAGCGTGTAAAATAAACAAACAATAAAATATTTATATAGTAAGCGTATCTTTTTACACGTTTAACTATTAAGGGTATATACAAGCTGCACATTTGTGAAAGTTGTTGACCCTAAAAATACGCATAACATGAACCCATCGCCTGGATACCATGTTCCGCCCCCGCAAATAAAAAGCGAGGAAGAGCAAATAGATGCGGCAAAAAAAGACCCTAAGGAATTTGAGCCGCTGTATAAAAAGTACTTTGAGCAAATTTTTCGCTTTGTATATCAGCGTTTGGACGATAAAGACACTGCGCAAGATATTACACAGCAAGTTTTTATAAGTGCCCTTGTAAGTTTAAAAAAATACCAACACAGGGGGCTTCCCTTTTCATCGTGGTTATACCGTATAGCTATTAACGAACTAAACAAGTGGTTTAATGCACAAAAAAACAACCGAACACTAAATATAGAAGATGCAGGGCTTGAGGAGATGATGGAAGAAATGGACGAGCAAGTATACGAAGAATACTATCCAAAACTTTCGCAAACCCTTGCAGGGCTTGAACCTGAAAACCTTTTACTGATAGAAATGCGCTTTTTTGAGAAACGCAGCTTTAAGGAAATAGGCGACATAATGGACATTACTGAGAATAATGCCAAAGTGCGCCTTTACCGATTGTTAGACCGTATCAAAAAAGTATTGAAGTAAAAAAAGCCTACCCTTATGAAAAACTCGAAAATGAAAATAAATACAAACCGCAAGCCGATAGACAGCCACGAGATTGGTCGTATGCAGGATTTTAGTGCGGTGATGAAAGGCTTTGGTGTTGCAACTATTCCTTTTTATAAAAAATGGTGGTTTGCCACAGGTAGTGGTGTTGCTGTTGTGGGTGCAATAGTAATTGCAGTAGCCACACTAAATAAAACACCAAATACTGAAACCCTAGTAACTGAAAATGCCCCCGCACCTGTGGTACAAGTAGCACAAGCTGCACAAGAAGCATTTATACAGCCTGCTTTTAAAGGCTTTGATGTTGATTTTACCAGTATTTGGGTAAACAGCGGCGAAGCAAAAAACTATACCCTACCCAGCGGAACAATACTAAAAATACCAGCTTGCCATTTTACTAGTGCCAATGGCGATGAGATACAAGGCAAAGTAGAAATACGATACCGCGAAATGAACGACGGTGTTGATTTTGCTGTGAGTGGTATACCTATGACGTATGATAGTGCAGGGCTAGAATACTTGTTCGAATCGGCAGGGATGTTTGAGGTGCAAGGATGGCAAAACGGACAAAAAGTATTTGTAAACCCTTATTGCCCCATAACTATTGAGCAAAAAACAGTTAGCAGCGACGGTAAGTTTAATATGTATTATTTAAATACCACCAACCGCAACTGGCAATACATTGGCAAACCCAATTGGCAAAAAGAGCCTGAAATATCAAAAAAAATTGTTGAAACAGAAGATCTGTTTGATGCCGGTTTAAGCAATAATACTTCATTTAGTTTTCCCAGTTTGTACGATAGCAGCGACAAAAAGCTTGCTGACTTACAAAAAGAGATAGATGCACTGGAAAAAACTACTTGGGTTGAGCCTAAGCTGATAGATGCTAACAAACAAAATTTCACTATTGAGTTTGATAAAAATCTGTTTCCTGAGTTTGAACCATTTGCCAATACCATATTTGGAGTAAGCGATGCCAGCAAGTTTTCGCCTGCACTGTATAAATACTATTGGAATACGGCTGTATTAACTGTAAACAATAGCATACAACAAACCGAAAGCAATAACATAGCCTTTGATGCTGTGAGTAAAAATGGCTATACACTTAGCCTTTCTAATGGTACTTATATAGACAAATCAACACTAGGCAATAATAGAAGATTAAGAACAACCCCTGAGAAGAGACCTTGGTATGTTCGCGTGTGGAATAGCATACAAGGCTGGTTTGGCAAAAAAAAGGAAACAAAAAACACGCAAAACTATGGAATACCGGCAGCACAAGAAATGACCGACACCACTACTGATTATCAACAACCATCCACGTTTGTATTAGTACCTATTGATTCTACACAATACTATTATTCAGGTTCGGGCTACCGCACACCCGTAAATTTTACGGTGTACCCTGTGTTGGATAGTGCCAACTATGAAAAAGCCATGAAAGAGTTTGGTAGTAATATGCAAAAACACAACATCTTGCTAAAAGAAAAAAGAGCTAAAGAAGCCGAACTGAGAAAAGAAATAGCTAAGCGTGATAGCAGCTATGCCGCCAATATGGCGATAGATTGGCGAAAAAAACGCGAAGAAGCACTTGCCAATAATGGTATCAATAAGGATTATATACAAGCAACCGACTCGGCAACACAAAGTAATCATGTTAAAATTGTAAATGCTTTTGCTGCATCAAAATTTGGTATATACAATTGCGATTATCCTTTTCAGTATAGCAACCCTGTTACTAAAACTGTAACGTTTAAAGACGAACAAGGGAAAAATTTTTATGTGGGCAGTGCCTTTATTGTAATAACTAACAAAAATGCTTTAATGAATATGAATTATAGCAACTGTTGCGACATTAACATGAGCTATATAAAAAAACACCGAAACATATTTTTTACTGTATTGCCCGATGATAGGATAGCTTATTATACTACTGACGACTTTAATAATCTGCCTGACGACCAAAACGTGCATATAAAATTGCGGGTTAGCAATAAAAAAATGGAGAACATAAGCGAGGTAAAAACATACCTAGGCGTAAATAGCCTACTAATGCAGTAGTTTTTGGTTTGGCATATAAATGCAATAGGGGTCGCGCCTTCGGCGCGACCCCTATTTTTTTTTACAATACCTAAATTAATATTATCAGGCTATAAAATCTTCCAAATAATCAAAACGGCCTGTTAGTTTACCGCCCTTGGTTATAGTCGCTCGATGTATAATATTATCTTTATCATCCATTAGCAATGGTGGCAATACATATTTCACCAACGACTGCCCAAATTCTATAGAGGCATCTTGTGGTAACTCGCAAGGCAAGTTACTCACCGCCATCATATCAACCGTATCTGGTAAATATGGTTCAGTCTCTTTTTCATTATAGCTGTGCCAGCCATATACAGGGTTATCAATAGTAGTAGCGTGCGTAGTGCTGGGTATGCTTCCATCTATATCACAAGTAATATCAGCTATTACTTTTATATGAAAATCGGGTGTTTTCATATTTTCACGGGTAAAAAAAGCAGGTATCTTCTCGTTCCAATAAATTGCGTTTATCATCAAATCGGTAACGGTAGCATACTGTAAAAAGGCACTTTCATACTCCTCAGGGTGTACATAAAAGTCTGATTTATCCCACAAACCACCATCTCTTCGGGCATAAAAATCTTCAGGACGAAGATGAACAAACACAGGAATATTAAACGTTTCGTCAATGTACTCCTCGCGGGTTACCTCACGTATACCTGCATTGCGCAGTAACTCTAAACTTCCGTGTGCCACACGTCCATCACCACAAAGAGCAATTTTAATAGGCGGAAAATTCACATTCATTATGTGTTTCTTCAGCGCGTTGTAGTTGTGTAGCTTATGGGCAGATTCAAGCTCATATTTGGCAAGTTTTTTTCCCCATGTCTTCAAGCCATTATATGCCCCTATTATGCCTGCAAAACGACCAAAGCCCAATACACGGCTTCCGTTTTCCCAAACTAAGCACTCATAATCAATCAGTTTAATATTCTTAGCTACAATTTGCCTAAGCAAATTGCGATTGTACGATTGTTTTTTTATTGTATGTGAGAAAAATAAATAGGTTTTATTAGGTATCAAATACTCTATAGGTACTTCTTTTATGCCTAGTAATATATCGGCATCGCTAACGTCTTCAACTACCTTTATCCCTGCTGCTTCATATTCTTCATCTTTAAAGCTTCGGTTGGGCGATGCCTCGGCAACTACCACTACCTGTGGAAAAGCTTTCATCACTTCGGCAGCTTGAGCAGGGCTAAGGGCTACCCTTTCGTCGGGTGGGTCTTTGCGTTCGCGTATTAGTGCAATTTTCATCGGCGGCAAAGGTATTGTAAACTTTGCTGTTATTTTTCAGTACACAGTATACCATTATTATAAACTAAAAAAATAAAAGATTTACTGTGTTAGTAGGTTTTTGCACGCTTTTTGACGGTTGTTGTAGTATCTTTGTAGCCTTGCACAACTATTTGGGGCTGACTGGAATTGACGGGAGGTGTAGTTTGTGTGTAAGCATGCAGGGCCTTGTGCGGGAGCCCTATAATCTGAACGCTCAAAAAACAACAGGCGAAAATAACTTCGCTTTAGCCGCTTAATCAGAGATTACGCTCGCTAACCGTTTCGGAAAGTTTATTCGGTAGCTTTCCATCAGAAACGGTCATAATACCGTTTATTTACAGGTAACAGCCGGTAACTTGTAGATTATTTCCGGCATAAGGTGATGCCATGGTGAGCGACAGGCTTAACATTACCCGACAATAACTGCCGCTAAGCATGTAGAAAGCGCAACCAAATTCCTTCTCCGGACAGGGGTTCGAGTCCCCTCAGCTCCACAAATTTTAATCCCACCCAAAAGTGGGATTTTTTTATGCTTAATAAGTGCCCCCTTTGCCAAAAAAAAACCCGCCTATATGGCGGGTTTCTCTAGTATAGAACTAGAGGACACTATATATCTATAAGTTGGCTCTTACTTAAAAAGTAAGCATACACTTTGTTACAAGTCTTGCTTGTAGTCATCAAATAGTACAAAGCTGAAAACGGACATCATTTAATACAATATGCCCGATTGTTGTTTTATCATAAACGGATACGATGAGGTAAATTGCTTAGCAAATCGATCACACACCATCCGGAAATATCTTACCGGGATTCAATATATTTTTAGGGTCAAAAAGTTGTTTAATGCCCTTCATCAAAGCAAGCTCTATGGGCGAAAAAGCAATATCCATATAGTTTTTCTGTACATAACCAATACCGTGCTCACCTGATAGTGTGCCTTTCAAACTTACAGTCAATTCAAAAATTTCGCGTATTCCTTTGGTTAATGTAGTATTCCAATCTTCCTCACTCATATCCTCTTTTATAATATTTACGTGTAGGTTTCCATCGCCGGCATGGCCGTAACACACACTTTTAAAATTGTATTTTTTGCCAATAGCTTTTACACCTTCCAACAACCGAGGCAACTCGTAGCGGGGCACTACGGTATCTTCTTCTTTATATACCGAGTGTGATTTTACGGCTTCGGCTACACGACGACGCATTTTCCAAAGGGCATCTTTTTGGTCGTTGGTATCGGCAAACAAAATTTCGTCGCACTCATAGTTTACCAGCACCTCGTTTATACGCTCCGCTTGTTTAAAAAGCTCGTCCATATCGTTGCCGTCTACTTCAATAAGCAAATGGGCTTGTATTTCGTCTTTCACAGGTATGGTAATACCGTCCTCATATTTCATTACCCAATCAATCGCATCACGCTCCATAAACTCAATAGCCGAAGGCATTACCCCCGCCCTAAAAATGGCTGAAACTGCCTCGCAGGCTTTAGTAGCCGAGAAAAACGGCACCAGCATTAGTATATTTTTATCAGGATAAGGAATTAATTTTAATACAGCTTTGGTAACAATACCCAGTGTCCCCTCACTGCCCACCATCAGTTGAGTAAGGTTATACCCTGTTGAATTTTTAAGTGTATTTGCCCCTGTGTTTATAATATCACCATTAGCCAGCACCACTTCAAGGTTTAGTATATAATCTTTAGTAACACCGTATTTAAGGGCATGCGGCCCACCTGAATTTTCGGCAATATTACCGCCAATAAAACACGAGCCTTTACTACTTGGGTCGGGTGGATAATACATCCCCTTTTCAATCGCCGCATTTTGCAATACTTCGGTAATTACACCCGGCTGCACAATAAGTTGAAGATTTCTCTCATCAATCTCAATAATAGCATTCATCCGCTCTACCGAAAGACCAATGCCCCTGTGTATGCTAAGTGCGCCACCGCTAAGTCCCGTTCTCGCTCCAATGGGCGTTACAGGTATGCTGTTTTGGTGGGCAATTTTCATAATATCAGCCACCTCTTGAGTGGTAGCGGGTTTTACCAACACAGCAGGTGGAAAATTTAGATTTTCAGTTTCATCACTACCATACAAATGCAAGGTTTCCGTATCTATAAAAATATTTGCTGCACCAACAATGGCAGCCAGTTGGGTGTGAATTTGTTCTGTAATCATCTTATTCAAAAACTATAAATAAAAAGGCACAGCTTGCCAAAAAATGTCTAACGTTACTGTGCCCGTAAAATTAACCATTAATTACTCAAGTTGTAAAGTTCTAGGGCTTATTACCGTGCTTTCATTCTCCAATTTGGTATCGCAACAAACCAACTGATTATACGCGAACGGCTGAAACTTTCAAAACAACTAATGATATACGAACGCCTTAGTGTAAAGAGGCTTGCTATGCTGCCGGGGTATCGGATTTTAAAAACAGTAAGAGAAAGAAAACATCCACTTCACTGTCCACCGTCGCAGCATAGCTGCGAGGAATTAAGGATTAATGGGAACAGCCCGCTTTTAGCGGGCTGTTCTATTTTATACTATAGTTCTGAATGTTAGATTTACCCTAGGTTTTTGAATAGTTTTTGTAGGTGGCAACCTGTGCAGCCAGTTGGTTTGTGTTTCGCCTTTCATTTCTAGCAAACTACCGTGTTCTAATAGTAGTGAGTGGGTTTGCTTATTAACTTTATGTTTGAATGAAAATTTCCGCTCGGCACCAAAACTTAGTGAAGCTATAGAACCGTTTTTTGCCAGCATCTTTTCACCATCGCTATGCCAAGCCATCCCCTCGTTGCCATTGTGGTATAAATTAAGTAGGCAAGAATTATAAGTAGCACCCGTAAGTTCTTCGGTAAGTGCCTTCAATTCTATAAGTTCATCAGTCCACAACAATGCCTGCTTGGTAGTATTAGAGTATGTGTAGTCATAGTTTTTATCGCCGTACCATGCCACTTTACGTTTAGTAACAATATGTTTTCCAAATATCACAGCCTCGTCGTTTTTCCACTCAATTGTCGTAAGCAGTTTTTCGTAATAGTGTTGTGCTTGTTGCGGGCTAAATACCTTGCCATGATAGTTTACCTCACCATCGTACGGCAATAGGTTTATTATTTTATCATGATTAAATAAGTCCATCTTTCCATTTTTTGTAGTCGCTTTTTAGGCAATGTCCGCAAGGTCGGTAGCCTTGTGCTGTGGCTTCTTTTTCATCAACAAAAAAAGTACGGTTTTGTCTTTTCATTCGCTTGCCCGATGTGCAATTTAGCTTGCCGTATATTTTTAGTTTTTTGTTTCCGCCAAGTCTTACCTCATAGTTCTTTATTTTGTGCAGTAATTGAACATTTTCTATTTGACTATGATAAATCATTTTTAGCTAACAGCATCATGAAAAATGATTCCTAAGGTATGCCGTTCGCCACTGTGCAACTCGCTTACACCATGTTTCATATTCATTCTAAAATAGCCCTTGCTCCCTTTGGCTGGTTTAAAATTGTTGGTAAATACTAACATATCTCCTTTGTTGGGCTGTAATACAATGGCTTTTGATTGTGCACGCGGGTTTTGCTGTGTAAGCACAAACTCGCCGCCCGTATAATCTTGGTTGGGTTGGTTTAAAAACAATACGGTTTGCATGGGGAAATACACTTCGCCATACAAATCTTGGTGCAAGGTATTAAAGCCTTCTACTCCGTATTTTAAAATTAAAGGGGTAGGCTTTAGCTGGTTGTTGGCTTGGCAAAGGGCGTGCAAATCGGCTAATGTATCAGGAAATACGGTATCTATATTTAATAATTGCATCCAGTGGTTGGCTATGGGTGCCAATTTTGGGTATACAGTTTCTCTAATGGTTTGTATTAGTGGTGGCAATGGATAATCAAAGTACTTGTATTCACCCAGTCCAAAACGGTAACGCTCCATCACCACCGTTTTTCTATATGCGGTAAGGTTGTTAAAGTTATGTATCAATTGCTCGCATTGTTCATCACCCAGCAGGTTGGGTATTATGGCAAAGCCTTTTTCGTTCATATCATTGGCTACTTGTTGCCAATTAGCAGCTTGTAGTTTTGTTTGCATCTTTTTACTCACTTTGCTTCTACAGTGCTATATTAATTTTTGCTGCTTCCCAACCAATTATAGCTGTTTTGCGAGTTGTACCCCACATATAACCGCCAGTATTTCCACTTGATTGTATCACCCGATGGCAAGGAATTAAAAAGGCAATAGGGTTGTGCCCTATGGCTGTGCCAACTGCCCTTGATGCTTTGGGTGCATTAATAGTTTTAGCAATAGTTCCGTAGGTACTTAGTTCACCAATTGGTATTCTCAAAAGGGTTTCCCATACTTTTAATTGAAAATCAGTGCCTTTTAAATGCAGTTTTATTTGACTGATTTTACTCCAATCGTGGGTAAAAATGTACAGAGCGTTTTGCTGTATAAGGTCAACCTTTTGTTTTAGAATAGCTAGGGGAAAGTGCTTTTGCAGCGCATCAAAGGCGCTGTTTTCATCATCGGCAAATGCCATATAGCAAATACCTTTTGTGGTTGATGCCACTAAAATATCGCCAAAGGGGCTTTGGGCAAAGCTATAGTTTATGGTAAGATTTTCGCCACCGTTTTTAAATTCGCCGGGGGTCATTCCTTCAATCTTTATAAATAAATCGTGCAGTCGCCCCGTGCCTGATAAGCCTGTTTCAAAAGCTGCATCAAACAAGGTGCTTTCTTTTTCTTTTAATACTTGCTTGGCATGCTCAATACTAATGTATTGTAAAAACTTTTTGGGACTAACGCCTGCCCACTCGGTAAACAATCGCTGAAAATGGAAGGGGCTAAGGTGTACTTTCTCAGCCACATCATCCAAATTAGGTTGTTGCTTGAAGTTTTGTTTGATGTATTCTATTGCTTCGGCTATACGATTGTAGTTTATATGTTCTTGCGGAATCATAGTTTTAGCTGTTTTATACTACAAAAGTATTTGCTTGTATAGGGCTACAAAACCCGAAACTTGCTGTATGCTATTTGGTTTTGCTACAAGGCTTCAAATACAATAGTTTGCTCGCCTTGTTTCCAAATGCTTTCGCCCAACCCTACAAGTAGTTGTTTATCTTCATCAAACACAATAGCAAAAATATTGCAACTATCCAGCCCCTTCCCTTCGCCGTAATATATTCCCATAGCACCTTTTGTTTTTATTCTTTCAGGTTTTGCGGGGCCTAATACTACTTCGCCCGCTTGGGTAAAAACTGATGAATTTTCTTGAATAATATCTAATAAGGGAGCGTTGTCCGTCCATATTTCCTGCCCCGAAACGCGGGCGTGCATTAATATTTTTGTAAATGGCAGTTGCGTTGCAAAAGCAGCACAGGTTATGGGGGCATCCTCTAAGTAATACTTAAACCTAATAGTTTCGCCTTGTTGAGTTTGTATTTTAAAACCTTTCATTGTTTATAGTGAGTAATGCTTTCACTCGGTTTAAATATAAATTTATTTTTGCCACTAGCTAACAATTTTTTATTAGTTATTTGCTATACTTTTGGTTGACACATTTATTTTATGACTTTAGAAACTTATTTGCTGTTTGTGGGTGCCAGTATTGTGCTTTGTATTGTACCCGGCCCCGATATGATTTTTCTTCTTGGTCGCACCGTAGCGCAGGGAAGAAAGGCTGGGATAATAGCTGCATTGGGCATAAATGCGGGTGCTTATGTGCATTTACTGGCGGCAGCCTTGGGCATAAGTGCTATTTTAGCCACATCGGCTTTGGCTTTTACTTTACTTAAATGGGTTGGTGCTGCTTACCTTATTTATTTGGGTATTAAAATTTTAATTAGCAAACAAAGTGCTTTGGTTATTGATAGTGGAAAACCTGCTACAACAAAAAATGCGGCTATTTTTTGGCAAGGCTTTTTAAGTGATGTATTAAACCCTAAGGTGGCTATTTTTTTCTTAGCCTTTCTACCTCAGTTTGTTGATGCCCAAAGCTCCAACAGATTGCTGCACATTATTTTGTTGGGCTGCACCGTAAACGTTATTGCTATATTAATAAACATTGTTTTGGTTTTGCTGGCTGGTATGCTAACCCTAAAACTAAGACAAAACAAAAAGCTATCGGTATGGCTTAATAAAATTTTGGGCGGCGTGTTTGTGGCGCTGGGTTTGCAATTGGCAAAAGAAAAATTATAAACAAAAAACAACCCGCATTGCAGCGGGTTGCTTTATAGGAACGTTAAATTTGATCAATTTTCAATTTCTTATTTTACCATAAGCATAACTGTTTTAGCAGTTTCTACTCCTCTAATTTGTACGCTGTACATACCTTGTGCCATGTTTACCGATGAAAAATCGAGGGTAAATACATTTTCGCCTTCAAGCATAGTAAATTGTTGATTATAGCATTGACGGCCTACCATATCGTATACTTTTACAGTTACTTGTTCAGCTACTTTAGCATCAATACTAATATTTGCGGTTACACTACCTTGCGCCATTGGGTTAGGACTTACCATCACACCTTCTTTATCACCTGTTTCTGTAGGTGCTACACGTGCATTGATACCGCCAAAAACGGTATTATCAAAACAAAATTCTGTACTGTTTAGTCCGCCATTATCAAAATAAACATAGTTGCTTGTTGATACTAATGAGCTCCATAACATTGTAGAACTATTTATTGCAATAGGCCCATTTAAACTGGCTGTGGGGCTGCGCAAATCAAAATTGCAGCTATGCGAGGTTTCACCATTAAAATAAGCTCTTATAGTATAAAAGTCTCTTTCAAAAGAATTCAAAGGATCTTCGTAGGTTCCCATTGCTATTATTCCGTCTGTGTTAGGATTAGCAAAGTCAATCATTTCTCCTGCATCATTTCCAGCATTGCCGTAAGTAAATTGTCCACCGGCAAGACCCCAACCATTAATATCAAGTTTGTATACCACAACATCTGCGCCTCCAAGAATACCGGGGAAGGCGTCTCCTACCTGATAGTATTCATAACGTGCACTTGTATTTAATCGTTCGATAATATTAGCACTACGCTCTTGATTAGTTCCAATAAAACCGTTGTTATAATCTCTTGTTGTACTCCAAACTATACCCAGTGCATTATCTACTTTTAATGCCCACATATCGTTAGGATTATTTTTTTGGGTAACACCCCCAATTATAAAACCATCAGGGTTGTGTGCAGGGCTTATGCTGGTGAAGTAATCGGCCTTGCCCAATGTGCCAAAAATATCGAACTGAGAGGCATTACCATTGTTTCCGTCAACAGTCATTATAAAGGCGTCTTTATCCCCTCTAGAGTCTTCTATTTCACCCACTACCAAAATTCTATTAGTGGTATTTGGGTCTTCAATTATATCATACCCTTCTGTATTGGCCTTTGCCTTTGGCGGTGCTATTGAGTACATTCTGTCCCACACAATAGTGTGCGTTTGCATATCGTATTTTATTACGATTACATTTCGTACCCCGTTATTATTATTAGCCCACCCTGTTATATACAGCGCCTCAGGATTGCCATTGGCTAAAGTTCCCCTTGTTACACTTCCTAAATGTAGTTGATATGCACCTAAAGCGTCATATATATTAATGGGGCCATAATTCATACCCCCTCCCGAGTGTATTTCACAGTAAAACAAACCCTTTTGCGATGTACCCGGTTTTACCCAACTACCCACAACAGCCATCATACCGTTTAAATTTGGATCTAATGACGAACGCTCGATACATTTTGCTTGGTTTACTTCTAAATCAACAGAAGGAAAGCCATTATTATTAATAGTGAAATCTTTGGTGTAATAGCCTGTACCTGCTGTCCATCCTGATTGATCGCTACGGACAGCTAATAAATGACCAGGCCCTGCATTATTGCTAACACCTACCATAAAGTAGCCTGCGGCACCCACTTGTGGGGTTAAACCATCACTCAGGTTGTCTATTCCTGTGTTTCCATAAATGTGTTCATAATACTGTGCATTTGCATGATAGCTGATAAATACAGCTGCAATTAGTAAGATCTTTTTCATGATAAGATAGTAATTTGTGTACTCAAAGGTTATCACTAATCTTATAACAAGTGGGTCAAATCTAATAAGTGGGCATAAACCACCCAAAAGTGGTAAGGATTACTTTATAAGTGGATTATTTATAGGTCAACATATATGTTTTGCAAGCATATAATACTGTAAACCAAATCATAAGAAAATAAAAAGAATGTAAAACCTTGCTGTGCTGTTCTGCACATGGCTTGTACACCATAAAATAACAAGCACACATATATTTAGTGTTGCAACAACAAAACAATAAAAATTGTCGTCTGTTAATACAGATAAATCATAGGCTTAATATTTTGTAAAATCGAGGTTGTCGGGATGACAGTCTCGATTTTCATTTTTCACTCTACCTCGTGTATCACAAGTCCTGTGCGTAATTTAGGCTCAAACCAAGTTGATTTTGGAGGCATTATAAGATTATTATCAGCTACCGCCACTACATCTTTTATATCGGTAGGGTATAGCGAAAAAGCCACCGTAAAATCACCATAATCAACCAACTCTTGCAAGCGGCTAATGCCTTTTGTACCATCAACAAACGATAGTCTATCGTCGGTTTTGCTATCTTCAATACCCAAAATAGGTTTTAAAATGTAATCTTCTAAAATAGATACATCTAAACTTTGTGGTAATTGGTCTTTGTTTATTACGTGTTTAAAATCAAGCCCGTACCATTTCTTTTCCAGATACATCCCAAACTGAAAGCTTTTCTTTTTCACTCTCAGCTTAGCACCACCAATTTCATATACATCAAAATCGGTTTTTAGTTTCTCTATAAAAGCGGTCGCATCAAGACTGTTAAGACCTTTAACTACACGGTTAAATTCAAACACTTTCATGTGGTCGAAAGGAATAAAGTAGGCCAAAATGCCACTGGCCAATGGGTTGTTATTACCCTTTTTGCGTTCTTGCAAGCAATACCTTGCCGCTGATGCTACGCGATGGTGCCCATCGGCAATATATAAATCAAGCACCTGTGCCATGTGCTGTGAAATAGTTTCAATAGTATCTTTATGACTTATCACCCACAGGCGATGGTGCAAGCCCTCATCGCTGGTAAAATCATATTCAGGATCAAACCCTGTTACATCAGCCACCATTTTATCGTACCATGCGCCGGCTTCAAAGGTTAGCAACACAGGTTCGCCAATAGCTTTTACATAGTCTACGTGTTCGGCCAGTGCAGCTTCTTTTTTAGTAAGGGTATGCTCGTGCTTTTTTATGTGGTTATTTAAATAATCGTCAACATTGGCTAGGCCAACAATACCGTTATAGGTAATGTGTTTTAGGTTATCGGTTATTTGGTATAGGTAAAAGTTTTCGGTTTCGTCTTTTTGCAAAACGCCTTCTTCTTTCAAAGCCTCTAGTTTTTTGCGTGCTATTGGGAAATGTTTTGCTGGCACGCGCTCGGTTTCGTTAAAGGTAAGGTGCGGTTTCACCACATGTAGATACGAATACTCGTTGTTATTCATAATCTCTAAACTAATGTGGTTGTTGTTGCTATCGTAGCTGCGGCTACTCACTACTTGCGCCAACTCGGGGCGTGGGCGAAGTGCTTTAAAGGGTTTTACGTTTGCCAAAGTGAGGTGTTTTTTGGATATTTTGCTATCAGCCCGCTAATTTATGGGTTTTGGCGGTTTTATCAATACACACAAGGAGTTGCTTTAAATATTCATCGGTTTGAAAACCGATGCTACTCATACCGTTCGGCAAACCCGATAGGGTATGAATAGCGGCAGGTTTTAACCTGTCGCGGTATTTTAACTCACCCCTGAATAATTGAAAGACGATTGTTCATTCTAATTTTCTTCTTTAATTTTTCCCAAAAGAGGTTTTAAGATGAGGATAGTGCTTACATAAATCTTTGGGTAAATTCCATGTTTCTTCATGTGCCCCATTTGTAGATATTAAATAAAATCTTAATCCCGATAACATTTTATACTTTTCAATTATGTCTTTTAGATTAGCCCCGTATTTTGATATACCATAAAAAGCGAGCATAGCCCTACAAGACTCATTAATCGAGACTTTTAGATATTCAATATAAAACTCTTTTTGAAGGTCTTGCAGTGAAGGAGAACTATCAACAAAATTCATTATGAATTCTAACTCTTTAAAGTATTTATTAAAGAACACATATTTAAACTCATATACTCTTTCAAATCTTAAAACCACATCATTTACCATCAACATTTGCGAAGGAGAAACTACATCTATATGAACGATTTTTTCTAGAGCTTGATTTCCTTTAAGCTCTAGACCATAGAAACTGTAATCAATTTCATCGATGGAGTTTTTAAATGACTCTAAAATCTTAAAAAACTTATCTTCAAAATTTTGGCGGTCAAGAATTTCTTTTTGCCCTTTTAGCTGCTCTGATGAATAGCGAATTTCATCCCTTTGAAGTTCTAATTCTAATCGCTGTAAAAGAATAGTATAAATAACCCCACCAAGAGCTAGACCAGAAAAAAGAGCATTAATAGCTCCAAACATATCCCCTAATGTCCCTCTTGTTTCATTATCTCCAAAAGAAATATAATGTATTGCATAGCCTGATAACGCCCATATAAAAACGGCACTTATTGCAACCCATATAAAAATTTTATTGATCTTTCTTTTCCGTTCTACATATTCTTCTTCCTTCATAGCAACTTTAAGATTGTTGTTGCAATTTACTCAGTAAAGTAAAAAAGTGTGTTAAATATTTTTCATCGGTTTGAAAACCGATGCTACTAATACCTACTAAAATCCCGACAGGGTATAAATAGTGGCAGGTTTTAAGCCTGTAGGGAAATTAAAATTTGGCAGAAAGACCGCCACCGCCTCCAAAGCGGTTATCATAACTGGCCATAATTGAAAAATTTCTTGATAACATGTATTGTATACCTACCTCCCAAACTGTTTCGTTTTTGTAATTGGTAGGGTTACCGTTTTTATCTTGAAGGGTGTTTACCCATCCAAAATCTGCCTGATATTCATACTCACCAAATAATATTGTTTTAGGAAATATCATAACAGCCCTGCTTATGCCTATTTGCGGGCGCAAAAGGTTGTCTACTCTTACATCAAGATTAAACATATAGGGGGTAAAAAATCTAAAACCTGCAACGGCGGTCGGGATAAGCTCATTTAAACTATTTTCTTTTTCGTTTTCTATGTTAATCCCTCCAAAAACTCTGAAATAATCATATAAAAAACGTTCATAGGTAAATTCTGCTTCTAAATTCTTATTCCAACCGTATTTTGCAGCTATAGTAAACTGATTTCTGGTGTTTGAAGAAACCAAATTTAACTCCACCATGTGTGAAGCAACATTTAGCATGCCCCATTTGTAAAACTGATTACCCTCATTAAGAATCTTCGAAAGTTTTACGTCTTTCATACGCGGGTCTTTTTGAAAATTTTCATAGCTGTACACTCTTGCCATACCACTCATCATATGGTAAAGTACATGGCAATGAAAAAACCAGTCCCCAGTTTCAGTAGCATCAAACTCAATCACTACTTTTTGCATGGGCGGAACATTTACCGTGTGTTTCAACGGAGAATACTCTCCATTTTTATTTATTACCCTAAAAAAATGCCCGTGTAGGTGCATGGGATGGTGCATCATGGTTAGGTTATTTAGGGTAATGCGTAACACTTCTCCTTGTTTTACCTTTATTTTATCTGCTTCAGAAAGTGGTACTCCGTTCATGCTCCAAATGTATCTCCACATATTACCGGTTAGGTTTAGCAGCACTTCGTTTACGGGCTTATCTTTAGAGAAGGTGGTTTTCTGTGGGGCTTTTAGGTAATCGTAATTATACTCGGCAAACATTTGCATGCCACTCATATCCATTTTTTTTGTTAGAGTGTCGTTTTGCATTTTATCATCGGGGTGCTTATCATTTTCCATCTTCATAGCACCCATTTTCATTCCCCAGTTTTTCATCATTTTGTGGGGTTTTTCTTTGCTTGGGTTTAGTTTTGTGGCAGGGGCACCCATGCGCATATCCATTTTAGCCATTTTTATCATCATGGCTATTTTATCAGGCTTTTCAACAACAGGAGCTTTAAGTGTATCACCTTGTCCTAAATAAGTAAAAGTGGTTCCCGAACCATCTTGAGCCATCGCTCTAAACTCTGTCATGCCATTGTTAGGAATGGTAATTATAAAATCATAGGTTTCTGCAATTGCAATAAATGTTTTGTTGTGTTTCACCGGTACTACGTTTTGCCCGTCAGCAGCTACCAATAAAGGGGCTTCCCCGCCAAAGGTCATCCAGTATTGCGAAGAAGAAGAGGCATTAATAATACGCAGTCTCACTTTTTCACCCGGCTTAAAATCAGAATAATGCTGCACCTGTTGACCGTTAGTTAAAAACGCAGGGTAATAAATATCAGCAATATCAGCACTTTCCATTCTCTGTCTCCAAAAACTAAGTTGTGCTTTTAGTCCGCCTCTTGCAATTACCCTATTTAGTGGGGTAGCAGTTCCTTTTTTTACATTATACCACTCATTGCCTCTTTTTAGGTTGCGTAATACATTTTTAGGCTTTTGGTTTGTCCAGTCAGAAAGCACCATTACCAATTCTTTATCATAGGTAAGGGTTTCTTTTTTCGAGTAAATAATTATAGAACCATATACACCGCTTTGCTCTTGAAGCATTGTATGAGAATGATACCAATAGGTACCGGCTTGTTTTAACAGAAATTCGTATTTCTGAGTTTCGCCGGGCTTAATAGGTGGGGTGGTTAAATAGGGTACTCCATCAAAAAAATTAGGTAGAATTAATCCATGCCAATGGATTGAGGTTTCTACGTTCATATCGTTTTTAACATAGATTATAGCATAACCTCCTTCTTTAAAACGCAACGTAGGCCCCGGAATGCTATTATTAACAGTCATTCCCATTATGGTTTTACCCGCTTTGTTTACGTTTTCTTTTCTTATGGTTAAATTATATACTGCTGTATCTGTTTGACTATATAGCGTATTACTATGTATACAAATGCAAGCAATTAAATAGAGTAGAGGTTTAATATTCTTAAGAGTCATCTCTTTATGAACAGTTAGGATAGCAATATGTTCGCCTTTTTACAAGATAAGAGTGTATTAGAGTTTTGTTAGAAGGTACTAATTGGTTTGGCGAGAGTTAAAACCACCTATCGCGAAGTGCTTTATAAATCAATAAATTAAACAATAAGCCCGTCTTTCATCACCAGCTTACGGTCGGCACTATTGGCCAATGTTTCGTTATGGGTTACAATTACAAAAGTTTGCCCCATACGGTCGCGAAGTTCAAAAAATAATTGGTGCAAATCGTTAGCTGATGTAGAGTCTAAATTACCCGATGGTTCATCGGCCATTACCACATTGGGGTTGTTCACCAAAGCACGGGCTACAGCCACACGCTGTTGCTCACCACCCGATAAGGCTGATGGTTTGTGGTCGGCACGGGCAGTTAGCCCCATATAATCAAGCAATTCTTTAGCACGTTTTTCAGCATCGCCCTTGCTAGTACCGTTTATAAAAGCGGGGATACAAATATTTTCAAGTGCAGTAAACTCGGGCAACAAATGGTGAAACTGAAAGACAAAACCTAGATGTTTGTTTCTAAACTTTGCCATTTCTTTACCGCGCAGCTTGGTAACAGCAGCATTGTTTATCTCAATATCGCCTCTATCAGCTTTGTCTAAAGTACCCAAAATTTGCAGTAAGGTGCTTTTTCCAGCGCCCGATGCACCAACAATACTAACTACCTCACCCTTTTGTATTTCAAGGTCTACCCCCTTTAGTACTTGCAGTTTGCCGTACGATTTCTGAACATTTATTGCCTTTATCATGCCCTGCGAAGATAACAGACTGTTTTCAGTTTTTAGTTTTCTGTTTAGAGTTTCTACTTTAGAATTTGAATTTACTCGCATTGGTTTAAAACCCAATGTTATTCATACCTACGGAAAACTTGATATAGTATAAGTAGAGACCCTTTTTATCCTGTCCCAATAATATTGCCCGCAAGCGGACATAGCGACTTAATCCATTCTAGTACCAATTATATATAAAGCATCCATACGAGCATAAAGTCTAGCTTACCAACTTTGCGACTTCAACCCTTTGCGTGAAAAAAATCATCGGTTTAAAACCTATATGGGAGTTTAACTCACCCCAAATAATGTGTTTCGTAACGCCATTCATAATTTTCCCTCTCTTTTTTATAAGAGAGGGACGCAGTTATAAAGTTTCTGCTTTCTCAAAAAACTGGGGTGAGTTAAAACTCGGTTTCATTAGTTTTAAAACCTGTCCCAATAATATTGTCCGCAAGCGGGCATAGCGACTTAATCCATTCTAGTACCAATTATATATAAAGCATCCATACGAGCATAAAGTCTAGCTTACCAACTTTGCGACTTCAACCCTTTGCGTGAAAAAAA
>JBBKVO010000028.1:0-17501 GCA_037968475.1 Bacteroidia bacterium | reverse complement strand
ATCGCTTCAAAATCGGGTTAAAAAGTTTTGGTGCCTGTTCTCTACTTTTCAAAAACCAAATGAACAATGCAAACTTCTTTGCAAGATATGTGTAAAATAATTTAGAACTTAATATAATGCCCACATTCATATCGGGGTATAGTGTGTCTACCGACCCATACGCATCAGGGGTTGCCGTTTTGTACGTAGTATATAGCCTGTACTTTTGGTAGGTTGGGGCAGTAAAAGTAGACACTTTGTTGGTATCAGTAAGTATTAGATTGTTTGCCTCGTCATATATTTTGCTTTGATAAGTTAAACCAATGTAATTATTCCAAGGCTCATTAATGTCTCCCTTCACATCAACTTCAAAAGTATTGTGTGTTTTTTTAACAATAACAGGGTGAACATTGAAGGGATAATCTCTGACCAAGATGTTGCATATTTTGGTTGTAGTGTCTTTTCCATCAGAAGCAAAAACAGTAAAAAAATTATTGCCAACATTCTGTTTACCCCTTGTTAATGTGGCACATACCGAAGCACTAGCAAACTTTACCGTTTGGTTGTTACTGGTAAAAACACCCAAAATGCCTTTATCCCACCAAATAATCACAGTATCGTTATTGTCGTCTGTAGTTGTAATGTCCAAACAAACCTGTTCTCCGTATGAGCCTGTTTGATTTTGAGCAGTAATTTTAGGTGCTTTGTTTTGCCCCTGCACTGATAAACAGGCTATATAAAGAGATAGTAGTATAAATGCCTTCATATTTAAAAGATATTACGAAGATGGATTATGTTGCTTGATTAAAAGTATGTTCGACAAATAGAAAACTTAATTCTCTCTCTACTTTTATAAAGAAAACGCGTGTAATTAAAAGCTAGTGCAAGCATCCGCTTGTGCCCACAATATAAGAACGTCCGCTCAGTAGTGGGATTGTTTTTTCCTGTGCTGTCTTTTGCACTCCTCCGTCCCGAATATATTCGGGATCAACATGGCAGCCCACAAATAGTAATTGGTTTTAACTCACCCCAGTTTTATAAGAAAGCCGGAACCATATAAAGCGCCCCTCTCTTTTTTTAGAGAGGGGAAATTATGAACGCCATTACAAAACTCATTATTTGGGGTGAGTTAACTTAAAAATTACTTATACGTGCAACAATATATAAGCACCCACAAAGGGGATACCTATACCCATTTACACGCAACCTAAAAAATAACAGTTGGTTTTAACTCACCCCAGTTTTATGAGAGAGCCGGAACCATATAAAGCGCCCCTCTCTTTTTTGTAAGAGAGGGGAAATTATGAATGCCATTACAAAACTCATTATTTGGGGTGAGTTAACCAAAGGGCAGCGGCGTGGTTTGCCTCCTTGCTATATCATCCTGATCCCGAATATATTCGGGACGAAGGGTTGCGTGTGGGTAAGGAGGGATTGAGGGAGGTATAAGTTGGCGTATTGATTTTATGATTTTCTTACGTCGAACTTACGTTAGTATATATCCCCTCCACCTTTAATAAATAAACAGCACTTAACCCTTTTGCCTATTAACTTTGTGCCATGTGGCCTGCTACCCTACAAGGTTTTAAACAATACTTGCAACTAGAAAAATCGTTATCGCCCAACTCTGTTACGGCCTACTTGCACGATATTGAAAAACTGGGGCAATATTACGGCATAGTTGGTCGCAGCCCATCGCCACAAGAAGTTACGGCAACCGACCTAAAAGGCTTTTTAAAATGGATTACCGATTTGGGTATGACCCCAACATCGCAAGCCCGAATTATATCAGGTATACGCGCTTTTTACAAATATCTTTTGCTTGAAGATGAGGTGGAGAACGACCCTACCGAACTGATAGAAATGCCCAAACTGGGGCGAAAACTACCTGCCGTGCTCAACCTGCACGAGATAGACCGTATGTTGGCCGTTATAGATTTAAGTCTGCCCGAAGGCCATAGAAACAAAGCCCTAATAGAAACCTTGTATAGTTGTGGACTGCGAGTAACGGAGTTGGTAGAACTAAAACTAAGCAATTTGTACTTTGACGATGAGTTTGTAAAAGTAGTGGGTAAAGGCAATAAAGAAAGACTCGTACCCATTGGCGACGAGGCAAAACAAAGCGTATTGTTATACATACAGCATCACCGCAAACTAATAAGCCCACAAAAGGGAGAAGAAGACATTGTTTTTTTAAACAGAAGAGGCAAACGCCTAAGTCGTGTTATGGTTTTTTTAATCACCAAACAATTGGCGGCAGCGGCGGGAATTAGAAAAGTAATAAGCCCGCACACCTTTCGCCATTCGTTTGCCACCAGTTTGGTAGAAGGCGGTGCCGACCTGCGTGCCGTGCAGCAAATGCTGGGACACGAAAGCATTACCACCACCGAAATTTATACCCACTTGGATAGAGAATACCTAAAATCGGTAATAGATCAATTTCATCCGCGCAGTCAAAGTAAAAAGTAATTATTTTGTGTCGGGATAAAATAGACCAAATTAAAGATTAAGATGTCAAGTATAGAGAAGAAAGAGCATCTAAATATTTTCAGTCAAGAACTAAAGAAAATAGGGTTTAAGAAAAAGGCAAACCGCTGGACAATTAAGGGGGATATAATAACTAAATTGATTGAGTTACAGTCATCATTTTACTGGAATGGTTACTACATTAATTTAGGTGTTTGTTTCAATGAAATTAGAGGTGAAGATAGCAGAAGTATAGCCAGTTACGATTGCCATTTGGTGAGAAGAGTTAATCCAATGGCTCTTGCAAGCACCATTTTTTTAGATGAAGAATTTGTTACATCAACAATAGAAGAAATTAATGTCTTTTTTGAAAAGGCAGCATCAATAGAATGGCTTAGAAATAATTTTCCTAAAGAAATTAAGATTGAAAATATTGAGCTAATGAATATTAAAGTTATCGATTTTAGAAATTATCTTGAAAAAGAGTAAATGTTATTGAGTGATAGCTCAGAAAGCTAAAGCTAAAAACAAGCCAATTTTTCAAGCCACCCCTTGCCATAAATAATGTAGGTTTGTACATAAGAAATGGGTACATATACAGCCACAGAAATTGCCGAGATTATTGATGCCAGAACCCTACTGCCCCAGCCTGAAAGCAGTATTGAAGCCCTTATTACCGATACCCGAAAAATACACAACGCTGCGCAAAGTCTGTTTTTTGCCCTTACAGCAACCAGAGACGGACACCATTATGTTGATGATGCCTACCGTGCAGGTGTACGCAACTTTGTAGTAAGCAAACGCCTTAGCGAGTTTGAGGCTTTTGAAGGGGCAAATTTTTTAAAAGTTGATAATACCCTTGCCGCCCTGCAAACCCTTGCCACATACCATCGCAAGCAATACCATTTACCTATAATAGGTATAACGGGCAGTAACGGTAAAACCATAATAAAAGAGTGGCTTAGCCAATTGTTAAAGCCCGATTTTAATATAGTTCGCAGTCCCAAAAGCTATAACAGCCAAATAGGCGTTCCGCTTAGTGTTTGGGAGATAGAACAACAACATACATTGGGCGTATTTGAAGCTGGCATTTCTACCACAGGCGAAATGCTGCATCTGCAAAAAGTCATACGCCCTACCATAGGTATATTTACCAATTTGGGCGATGCCCACAACCAAGGTTTTGCCGATAAGCGAGCAAAGGCCGAAGAAAAAGTCTACCTGTTTATGGATTGCAAAAAACTGGTGTATTGTGAAGACAATTACTGGATTTTGGAAGCCGTAGACAATCTGTTGATACAAAATCCAAAGCTCGAAGCATTGGCATGGTCGCTTAAAAACCCACAATGTGGCATTTTTGCTACTACCGAAAAAAAGCAAAACACCACCACCATTACCATAACCAAAGAAGGTGAAAATACAGTATTGCACATTCCCTTTACAGATTATGGGTCAATAGAAAACGCAATACATTGTGCCGTAGCTATTCATGCACTTGGCTTGGAGATAAGCCATCGCAAAGAACGCTTTGCCGAACTTGCCCCGATAGAAATGCGCTTGCAGCTTAAAAAAGGGCTGCGCAATTGCGATATAATAAACGATGCCTACAATGCCGACCTTAACTCGCTGGGTATAGCCCTCGATTTTTTAAAATCGCAAAAACAGCACCAGCACAGCACCCTAATACTGTCTGATATTGTGCAAAGCGGCATGGATGGGAAAGACCTGTATGGCAAAGTGGCTCAATGGCTACGCGATAAAAACATAAGCGGTTTTATAGGTATAGGTAGCGAAATAAGCAATTATGCTACCCTGTTTCCACAACAAAGCCGTTTTTACGAGAGCACTAAAGAGTTTTTAGGTCAGTTTGATTTTAGTAGTATTAGCGATAGTACTATATTAGTAA
The DNA here is from genome assembly GCA_037968475.1 of Bacteroidia bacterium. GTDB lineage: Bacteria > Bacteroidota > Bacteroidia > UBA8524 > UBA8524 > SB11. Next base: position 13,150 of record JBBKVO010000028.1, on the reverse strand, counting down.
AGGGCGGGCGTAGTTTTCGTTTTGAAAAAATCATACGTCGCCTAGAAGAAAAAACACACGATACTGTACTCGAGATTAATTTGAGCGCACTATCGCACAACCTTAATTTTTTCAGAAATCTATTGCCAAAAAACAGCAAAATTATGGCAATGGTAAAAGCTTACTCGTATGGGAGTGGAACATACGAAACGGCTAATATGCTGCAATTTCACGGGGCTGATTATTTAGCCGTTGCCTATGCTGACGAAGGAATTGAGCTGCGCAAAAAAGGTATAGCCTTGCCTATAATGGTGATGAACCCCAACCAAGGGCAATTTGCCGAAATGCTGGAGTATTATCTTGAGCCTGAAATATACAGTTTTGCTGTGCTTGAAGAATTTATTGCTGCGGTTGAAGAGAGTGGCAAAGGTGAAGCTTCCATCCATCTTGAGTTTGATACAGGAATGCACCGCTTGGGCTTTGAAGAAAAAGACATTACTCAACTAATAGCCCTGCTAAACAATCATCCCGAAATTAAAGTAGCCACAGTATTTAGCCATTTAGCTGCTGCTGATGAAATGGAGCATGATGCCTTTACCCAACAACAGATAGACCGTTTTAGAGAAGTAAGAAAACAAATGCAAGGGCAATTGCAAAACAATCCCTTGTTTCACATTTGTAATTCGGCAGGTATAGGTCGTTTTCCTGATGCACATTTCGATATGGTACGTTTAGGTATTGGCCTGTATGGTATTGATGCCTCAGGCGAGCACCAAAACCGTTTACAAACAGCCTTTAGGCTAAAAACAACCCTCTCGCAAGTGCGCGATGTAGCTGCCGATGAATCGGTAGGCTATTCGCGTAAAGGTCAATCAAACAAAAGCCGCAAAATAGCAGTTGCGGCCATCGGCTACGCCGATGGCCTTCGCCGCGAATTAGGCAATGGAAAAGGGCAGTTAAAAATAAATGGCCAATGGGCGCCCATGGTGGGCAATGTGTGTATGGATATGTGCATGGTTGATGTTACCAATATTGATTGCCACGAGGGAGACGAAGCCATTTTGTTTGAAACCAATGAAGAAATTATTGATTTTGCCCTACGTCTAAATACCATTCCCTACGAGGTGCTAACAGGTATAGGCCAACGGGTAAAACGTGTTTACTGGCAAGAGTAAACCCTTCTTATACACAATGTGGATGAATAGTGCAGCACGGTATGCCCTGCCATACTATTTTTGATGTAATTAATAGTCCTGCATGAAAACGTTGCAAAAAATCGCCTTTGGCTTACTTTTCCTTGCCTTCGCACCCTCTCTTTTCGCCCAAAAAGAAAATAAAAAACCCAATCCAAAAGAAGAAACTTGGTTGTGGGAGATTAGCGGTAATGGACTTGAAAACCCATCGTACCTGTTTGGAACTATACATATACTTTGCCCTGAGGATTTTGAAATAAGCAGTACTTTAAAAAATAAATTGGCAGCAAGCAAACAATTGGTGCTAGAGGTTGCTGATGCTGAAAACCCCGCCAACCTGATGGTAGTTTTACAAGCCATGACTATGAAGGGTAAAAAACTGAAAGACTTGTATACGGCAGAAGAATATGCTGAATTGAAACAATTTTTTACGGATAGCATAGGTTTGGATATAAGCATGATAGAAAGCTTTTCGCCCATGTTTGCTACCACAGCCATATTGCCAGCTATGATGGGCTGTATGGAAACAAAATCGTACGAGGCGGAGCTTACCGCCCTTGCCCGCCAACAAAATAAAGAGGTGAAAGAGGTTGAAACTCTTGCACAGCAACTAAATATGTTTGATACCATACCCTACCATATACAAGCCCAAGAACTATTGCGTACTGCCCGCGAATGGACTAAAGAAAAAACCACCTTTGCCGCATTGGTAGAGCTTTATAAGAACCAGAAATTTTCGCTATCGCAGGCATTTATACATGCTAATATGGGTGATATGGTTGAATATAGAGATGTTTTGCTGGATAATCGTAACAAGGCATGGATAGGAAAAATTAGAGCCTTTGCTACGGAAAAATCTACCCTATTTGCCTTTGGCGCAGGCCATTTGGGAGGCGAAAACGGTCTTATTGAATTGCTGAAAAGGGAGGGCTACACCGTAAAGCCCTTAAAAAACTAAAGTCATTTTTTGCCAATACAATATTTCAATAGCACTCGATAGAAATAAGCCTTATTAGAAATGTTGGCAAATAAATAAACACTAATACCCAACACTAATTTCGCATACTAACAGGTTGTTTTTCTTATAAACCGGGCAGTTAGTATGCACGCCTATTATTGTGCACTATGGCAAAAGAGCTTCAAACCATTATCAATAGTAAAATTGTATAAAAATTTCATTGTATATTAGCATAAGCTATTTGCAAAAAATGCAAATAATAATTATTGCTTTAGCATGAAACCGTAATGTTGATAGCAAAAAACAAACAAAATTTGTAGGTAGATAGTTTTAGCCAAGTACTTCATAGAGATGAATATAGAAATGCCCTTTCCGTCGCTGCATCATCTGCTGCGCAATACCGTTACTAATATTAAAAGCCCCCAACACAACTATATGTATGTGAAAAGGGATAACCAATATCAAGCCATTACCTATGGTGAGACTTTTGAAAAACTAAATGCTATTAGCGGCTACCTGTATAATATTGGCTTTCGTAAAGGCGACCACGCAGCACTAATTTTAGAAAACTGCCCCGAGTATATCTACTTCGATCAAGCCTTACAACAACTGGGCATTGTAAACGTATCCATATACCCCTCACTTTCAGAAGGAGAAATAGAGTATATAATAAACGATTCAAACTCTCAGATAATATTAGTTGGCTCGCCCTTTTTGCTTAAAAAGGTATTAAAAGTGCGTAGCCTTTGCCCCGCCCTTAAAAAAATTATTATTGCCTTTGATGATGCTAAATACGCCAATGATGAGGATATAATATCTCTTAATGAAGTATATAAAGTAGGCGCTGATTTATACGCCACCCACTTACAAGCCATAGAAACCGAGTTGGCAAAAACTACGCCTTCTGATTTGTCGGCACTTATATATACATCGGGTACTACGGGTGTGCCCAAAGGGGTAATGCTTTCGCACGGCAATTTTATGAGCAATATTGCAATGGCACTTATACTTTGCAAAGCCATAAGCTCAACAGATAGGTTTTTATCTTTTCTGCCTCTTAGCCATGTGTACGAGCGTATGGTTACCTATTACCTAGGCTCCTTTGTGGGTACAGAAATGGCTTTTGCCGTTAGTGTAGATACCATAGCCAATAATGTAAAAGAGATAAACCCTACACTACTGGCCACAGTGCCTCGCCTGCTTGAACGTATTGAAGAAAAAGTGCGCAAAAAAGCATCAAGTGGAGGTAAACTTAAAAACAGCATATTTTTATGGGCTCTTAAAATAGGCGAAAAAGCACGCAAGCGAAAAGAAGAGGGTAAAGCACTAAACCCCATACTAGCATTACAACACGCCCTTGCCGAGAAATTGGTGTTTAGCAATATAAAAACCAATCTTGGGGGCAAAATACGCTTGATTGTATCAGGTGGTGGGCCATTACCACAACACGTAGGAGAGTTTTTTGGAAACATAGGTATACGCGTGATGGAAGGCTATGGGCTAACAGAAACTTCGCCTTTTGTATGTGTGAACGAATACGACAGGCAAGTGTATGGCACCGTTGGGCGTATAGCACCCGGAAATACTGTTTGCCTAAAAAACCCTGATACAGGTGAGATTATTACCGAACAGAACTACGACACTCAAAACTTTGCTTATGAAAGTGTAGAGGGCGAAATATGTGTAAAAGGCCCTAATGTGATGCTTGGCTATTGGAATAAGCCCGAAGAAACGGCTAAGGTAATTGATGAAGACGGCTGGTTTCACACAGGTGATATAGGTCTTTTTTCTAAAGGCAACCTAAAAATTACCGACCGTATTAAAAACATGATTGTAAATGCCTACGGAAAAAATATATACCCTGCACCTGTAGAAAACATATACCTGCGCAGCCCAAAAATAGAACAGATATTTTTGATTGGTGATAAGCGCGAACACCTTACAGCCATTGTTATCCCATCAAAAGAAGAGTTGATGGAGCAGTTTAAAATAGCCAACGATTTTTTTGAAACAGGCGAAGCCTTTATTCAAGACCCAAATATTAAACGCTGGATTGATGATGATATGCGCAACCTATCAAACCAATTGGCAAAGTTTGAGCGTGTAAAAGGTTTTATAGTTAAGCGTAAACCATTTAGCATGGAGGATGGTGAAATGACACCTACACAAAAGCCCAAACGCCGTGTGATTGAAGATAAATACGCGCGTGATATTGAGATGCTATATACCCCCAACAAAGAGTAAAAAAGTTTTTTACTTAAAAAAAATTTTTTGTTTGACAATGTGATATAGGTTTGATTACCTTTGCACTCCTTTTGCTTTAATACCTAAAGCAAGCGGGCCTATAGCTCAGTTGGTTAGAGCACCTGACTCATAATCAGGTGGTCCCTGGTTCGAGCCCAGGTGGGCCCACAAAAAATGAAAAGCCACTCCAAATGGAGTGGCTTTTTTCATTTTATAATCGTTGTCTACTTCTGGAAAAATTAGCTTAAGCCTTTGTTGGTAAAGAGATGTAAGAATTAGTCCTCTATTGCCTCAATACCTTGTTCGTTTAGCTTTGCTAATCCGTTTTTCATTGTTTTGACTTGTTCTGATGGGTGTCCTTGCCAAATTGTAATTTCTCCAACAACTTTAAACGGATGTTTTGATCGATAAGATTTTGTTGGATTACCCGGGAATTTTTTGTCAGTTAAATTTGGGTCGTCCTCAATGGAGTCTGTTGGTTCTACTAAATAAATTCTTTCACGCCCATCACCCAAAGCAAGTTCGGCACCCCAAATAGCAGCATCCAAGGTTGCTGTCAGATAAATGTATTTCGCATTATTTCTTTGTCCGTAGTTTGAGTTAAGACCAACTTCAATAAAGTCGCCAATTTTTAAGTCCGCCTTTGTGCCGTGGAAGAAAGTTTGAGCAAAAGGGCTTGGACTTGGCTCATTTGTATTGTTCTCACTTTTGTTTTTTTCCATTGTCGTTTATTTAATGTGTTATTGCTTTTCGTGTAATTTTTTTCTTCTATTTATTACAATATCAAAGCAGCAATGCTAGATAAATTCTCTTTTGTAAGAATTCAATAAAGAAGCCCCAACAAAGATTGCTAAAGAGAAAATATATGCAATTTCAGCATAAGGATTGACTTTTAAAATGCCTTAATTCCTTCAAAATTAACCGTAAACCAGTTCGATACGCAGCGTGGTAGTTTTACAAAAAACGATGTATGTGCGTGATACAGTGTTTTTTTAAATGTATAATGAACAATACAATGCTTGACAGTATCATAATTAGATTTTTATTTGACTATTTAGGTGTCAACTTTTTCGATTTATCCACACACATAGTAACACGAAGTTTTTTTGCTAAGGTTTTATTGAGCGGCTGGTTTCAAGAAAATTTTTAGAGAAAAGACCCTTTTTGGGGAGTATAATTTTTTGACTCTCAAATGTGGCGAACTAGATAGTCATTGGGCTAAGTATCAAAAATTATAATATTTAATATATTTAAAAATGGGTCAAATCTATTTTGGCTTATAAACAAGTTTCTTTAGGCTCTGTTCCTTATTTTAAGTTTTAGGTTTTTTTTTTAAAAGAATGAGTATAAAAAAATTGTTTTCTATACTAATGTGTCGTATTTTGTGTGCAAACGGAAAAAGTTTAAGAAAAATCGGTGGATATCGTGTTTCCTTAAACCACGTTCTTTGTATACATTAATAACTATAATAACTATAATAACTAACTAGAAATTTAAAACTATCCACCATTATAATTATGACACAGAAATTTTACACACAAAAAAAGCGTTCCTATGTGATGCTCATCGCCATAATGGCATTGTTTTCTATTGGAGCAAAGGCTCAAACAACCCTATATGCAGGTGATGTAGCATTTATTGCTTCACAAATGAACAATAACTCAGGTGATACTTTTGCAATAGTATTGCTAAAAAATATTGCATCAGGCACTCAAATAGGGTTTACCGATGGATGTTATAAGGATGCACTTGGTCATAATGTACTAACTGCTAATAAAAACGAATGGTATTTTATTTGGCAAGCCACCAGCAACCTTGCAAAAGGTACTATAATAAAATTTTGGAATAGCCTTAATGTTGGCATTAATGCGGGTGGAACGGCCAACGCTTCAACCGGCACAATAGTAAAGGGTGATGCTTTATCGCTAAACCATAATGGCGGTACCGATCAAATATTTGCCTTTCAAGATACTGTAAAGTTGGATCTTGCAGCTTATACATTGCAAGTTACCCGTTACCTAGCAGGTATTCACCATAATTATATTAATGGAACAACCAGTGATGCTAACTGGGACGGTGTTGCTTCAGCCACAGGTTTGTTTCAATCAGAATTACCCGATTCATTAGTGAATGGTGTAAGCGCTATTAGGCTTGATTCAAGCTCTGTGAAAAGAGAGAATGCTGTTTTTACAAGTAACATTCTTAGTTTGGATAAAACTGTTATTAATAATGTAGCCAACTGGACCTATAGTAATACTCCCGTAGCGGCTTCAATACCTGTAAGGGCTGTTTGGACAGGTTCGTGGAATGGCACGGCTTCATCTACTGTTGATGCTGTAATACAATCAAACACCGCACCGGGTACTTTTACTTGTAAAAGCCTTAGGATTGACACCACATATAACCTTACGGTTACATCGGGTAATACAACCAATATTTATGAAGATTTGTATAACTATGGTAATGGTGTAGGAAGTAGTAATGGTAATATTAAGTTTTGGAAAACTGGTACAGCCAATATTTACGGTAGCAGTGCCATCAGTTTTGTAGGTATTGTGCGCGCTGCCAGTGCTACAACTGTGGCTACCAATAATTTATTAACCCTTAATGCAACGGGTGCCAGTACATACGGACAAATTGGTGCAGGCGGTTCTGACAATGGGTCTTTTTCAGGTAACATAACTGCAAAATATTATATAGGCGGTAGTAAAGAAGGATGGAGAAGTATTTGCTCTCCACTTAATGGTGCTACTTTAGCAGAGGTTGATGATGATATACCTTTAAACTTTGGTACACCTACTTCTAGTTTTACTAATATATTTACATTTAATGAAGCGGGCTCAGCACCTCACTGGACTTCTCCGTCAAGTACAGCTCAAAGTATGGATAATGGCGGGTTTGCTGTTTATATCAGGTCGGCCATTTTACCTGTAACTTTAGATATCACTGGTACTTATAACGGTACATCAAACTATGTATTATCTGGCCTTACCAAAACAGGTAGTAGCACTGATACTTCAGGCTGGCATATTATACGTAACCCTTGGCCTACCGGTTTTTTATGGGATGGTTCTATTGCCAACGTACAAGGTACTGCTTGCTACATATTTGACAGAAATTCGGGTACTTACAACGTATTTGATAATATAAACGATGGTGTTATACCTCCATTTACTGCATTTACTATAAAAGTAACCGCAAACAACGTAAGTGTAACTTTGCCAAGTTCTAGTAGAAACGTTGCTTTAGCTACCAACTATTTGGATAAAACAGCACCCGTAGATAACCTAATTAGCTTAACACTTAAAAATGTTGAAACGGAGATTACCGATAAAGTTAATTTTTATACAGATGCTACTGCTCTTAATACCTACGATGCTTTAGATGGTGATAAAAAAATGAACGATGCTACTGCACCAAGTATATACTTTACCACTAATGGTGTTAAACTGCACAAAGATGTTTGGCAAGATATTCCTAAAGAAGGTATTGATTTGCCTTTGGCTGTTTCAACCCAAAAAACGGGTGCACACACTATAACTGCCAGCCTTGAAAATATAGAATTTGGTGTTGAAGTATATCTTGAAGATAAACTAACCAAAAAATTATACGATATATCAATAAGCTCTTGCTCGTTTGATATTAACCCAAATGATGCAGCTGACCGTTTTGTATTACACATCAGAAAGAAAAGTGGCTCATCAACAGGTGTTGAAGAAGCAATTGGTAGCGAATACTTTATAGGTTCTAACGGAACTGATATTAGCATAGGTTCTACCCTAACTGAAAGCGTAAAAGTTGAAGTAACCGACCTTATGGGAAGGCAAATACTTAATACTACTGTGCAAACACAAGCAGGCCAAGCTACAATGTTGCCTACAAATGTTGCTGCAACAGGTTACTATTTGGTTAAACTTACTGCCCCTAGCGGTATGCAAGTTGCTAAAGTGTATTTGAAATAATTTTAGAATAGAATTTTCTTTTAAAAAGCTCTTGCTAATTAGCAAGAGCTTTTTTGTTTTTGGGGTGAGTTAAACAGAAATTCACTGTGCCTTTCCTCTCGACAGGTTAAAACCTGCAATTATTTATACCCTATCGGGATTGCCGTGAGGTCTGAATAGCATCGGTTTTCAAACCGATGGATGATTTTTACTCACCCCAATTTTATTTGATAACTAGAACTGCATATCTGCGCCCCTCTCTTTTTTAAGAGAGGGGAAATGATGAACCCTTTTTCTAAACACATTATTTGGGGTGAGTTAAACAGAGGTACACTGCGCTACTTCTTCTCAACAAGTTAAAACCTGCCGGAGTTGAGATATTTTAAGGTGAGGGTAAACAAAGGGGTTGCTTTGGTGGGTAAAGTTAGCACACCAATCTCCTCCCTTTGGGAGGCGAAGGAGGGGGATTTTCCTCCCCCTGCCCCCTCTATGAGGGGGACATTGAACGCCGAATATTTTTTTTAAAATCGTTAAAACTACCGCAGAGCATCTCGACTCCGCTAGATGTGACCATGCGCATTTTAACTCACCCCTGAAACTTCATAATTGTACAATAGCCCAACCTTTGCCCTCAATTTTACTATAGAAAGGTGCAGCTTTTAATAGATAAAACGATAATGAAACACAAAACTGCGTGCTTGCTTAGTCCAAACTCACGTTAAGTGGTTACAATATTGTCTTGTTTGGCAAACAGCCGTTTAAGGGCATATAAATGCCCAAACAAAGCCAATGGTACTAAAAAGAAAGGGATAAAATGGTAAGGCACTTGCAATACAATTGTATTGTGTGGCAAATTAGTATACACCTGAAAATTTGTTGGTGCAGAGAGTATGGCTATTATAACAATATTAGCCAATAGCGCTAACCCGATAAAATTCCACCCCACTAAAACCCATTGGGGCAATACCTTTTTATGGTAGCCAAAATAGGCCATAAGGGGGGCAGTAAGCCCTATCAAAACATCAAAATTTCGACCTTCAAAAGTCATCTGTACAGGCAATAGGTTTAAGGCAAGCAACCATACAAAAATTAACTCTAAGGGAAGCCTGAAGGCTTGTAAAGCCACCACAAACTTCATTTGCTTTGGGTTTAGTTCTTGCAAGGGTTTATAATACAACGCAAAGTATATGGCAAATATGTTAGCCACTAAAACAGCAGGCATAAACGCAGGTGGTGTATTTTTTATAGTATCTAAAAAAACACCTTGAAGTGTTAGTAGGCTAAGCGCTGCCCATAGCAATAGCAGACCAATAATAGGCACATATTTATGTTTTGCAGTAGATGCTCTCACTGTTTTTCTAAATACAAGGGTTATTGCTGTAGCAACAACTACAAGCAACATTATGTACCAAAAATTAACAATAGCAGGTGTAGTTTTCATATTATTTATTTAGTATTTATAGATGTATATACAAGTATTTTGGTAAATTTTTTTATATCCTTAAATTTTCAGTTTCGCGGGTTATCGCCTCAGTAATACTATCAATTTGCTGTATGCTAAAATTACCCAGTAGTGCGTGTACTTTGGTGTGCAATGCCTGCCAAATAGGAGCAATTTCTTCAATTAGCAAATAACCTTTCGAGGTTATGCTTAATTCGCTATTCCGAGGGTCATCGCCTTTGTTTATTTGCACCCAACCTTTGGTAGAAAGTTTTTTAATATCTCTGCTCATAGTACTTGGGTCAAGCACAAGCATATTGGCCAATGTTTTTTGGTTTATTGTACTTTGCTTACCAATGATAAACAATATAGAAAGCATACTGCCCTGTATACCATAGGGCTTAAATTTTTCCATATATATGGCGTTTATCTTGCGGTGCAGCCTTCTTATTTTAGCATTAACACAAGTGGCAGGATTAATCCTGTCAAAATTTGGGGTACTAATCTTTTTCAAATCAAAAACAAAGGTAAATTACTTTAGTTGTATATGCAACTAAAGGGAGTTTTAATAGTAGTATTTTGCATTATTTTAATTAGTTTGGGTTTCTAAACTATTTTGCTTGTAGCTAACTGGAATTATGAAATTGAACAACATTAGACTTTTGGTAAACAATTTTGACGAATGCTTTAGTTTTTATAAAGATATACTGGGACTTACCGTAAGCTGGGGCAACAAAGGCGGAGTATATGCCAGTTTTGATATTGGTATTCCATCGGGTTTGGCTTTATTTAAAGCCGACTTGATGAATAGTGTTTTAGGAGACAATACCGCATCAACTAAACAAAGCAAGGCCGATAATTTTGTTATTGTTATAGAGGTTGCTAATGTAGATGAGAGCTATGCAACTTTGAAAGAAAAAGGGGTGAAATTTATGGCTGAACCTAAGGATATGCCCGATTGGGGTATACGTGTAGCTCACCTGCGCGACCCTGAACAAAATCTTATTGAGATATATAATAACTTACCAAAATAGACCCTACCGTCCCATTGTAATAATTATAGGGCAGTAGGGTGTTTGGCTTTAAATTTATTTTGCCTCAGCTTTGCGTTTCAAATCGGCGGCAAAAGCCTCAAAATCGGCAGTAAAATCGGGTAAAGAGCCTTTTATCATGGGTAGCATAGCACCGGTAAATACCTCGTGCATGGTAAATACAGTAGTATCGTTGCCCATAGCTTCAAGCGTAAAAGTGCGCACCCCTTTAAACATAGCATTGCCATCGCTCCATACCATTTTGGTTGAGGGAGAAAATTGGCTCACTTTAAGTTTAAAAGCACGTTTGGGGCTAATTTTTGCGTGCAGTTTTATTTTTTCATTCAAAGCTATTGTTCCCACAATACTATCAACAGTGGTATTCCAATTGGGATAATCGGTAGCATTGGTTAGCACCGCCCAAATGGCTTCAGGCGAAGCATTTATAGCAATGCCCACCTTATAATCCATGCGGTAGGCTTTTTTACCTTTTAGTGCTTTGCCGTTGGCTACACTATCATTAGCGGGTAAGGTAGATTTTGTGCTGGCGCACGATGTAAAGATGGAGAGCAAACCTGCTAATAATAGGGTGGCAGAGGCAGTGTTTTGTAAACGTTTAGTGTAAGAGATGGTAAGCATTTTTCTGTTTTTTGGTTGTTTGTGCTGTTAGACAAAACACCACCCGAAAACGGACGGAAAAACAGAAAAAACTTTATATACTGTTGATTTTAAGATAGATAAAAACTCATTCGCCTGAGTGCGAAGGAAGGTTTTCGAGCATATAGTTGTGCAAATCAAACCCATTGGCATTTATAGGGTCAATGGCTTTTATTAGCTCCAAGCGCAAATCAAACAATTGGTCGAAGTTAGCTTTGCCTTGTTCTTGCACCATTTTCATTTTTCGGGTTTCGGCCGCCATATCTTGTTGGGGATTAAACATTCCGTTTAGTTCACTGCATTGGTAGCAAACACCCTGTTTGCTTATTAGCGAACATTGGCCTTCAAAAATTCGTATCAGTTTATCGCGACCATCGGCAAGGGCGTGCTTCACCTTACCCTCGCTTAGGTCGGCAATATCCATTATCTCCCTCACCTTAAAACTGTATATTTCTTTCAGCATCAAGCAAACTTGCTCTTCAAGGCTAAGAGTTTTAGCCATACAGGTAAAACAATAATCCAAATGTTCTTTCACCTCAAACTTACCCTGTGGCGAGTTTTGGTTAATATCAAACATGGTGTTTTGTATATCTTTTGATGCAAAAGTGGCAGTGCGGCAATTATCCTGATAGTCTACCTGCCAACGTTTTTTATCCTTCAAAAAGTTTTTAGCGTGGTTGGTGGCTATGGCAAACACCCATGTTTTAAAGGTAGATTCTCCTCTAAAGCTATCAATATTTTTAGTAGCTTTTATATAAGTCTCTTGCACTATATCTTCCATATCCTGCTTGTTGGGCACAAGTCGGTATAGATACGATTTCAGTTCGTTTTGAAAAGAAAGAAACTCTTGTATAAAGGCGTGTTGACTTTCCATAATGCAATAGACGATGTATTTACTTAAGATTAAGAATAGCGTCAATGCTTTCTGCCGATGTGCTATCAATAGTCAACACAGTATCAGCAGTAAAAGCCCCTACTTTACAATAAAAATAGTAGGTTCCTTCTTTTAGGTAGCTAAAATGTGCGTGTGGTCCAACACCGGGTTCAACCATGGTATTTTGTATATCATCATACAAAGTAGTGTCGGCAGGCATGGTGTTGGCCGCATATTTTAAATATACACGAGAGTGGAGCGCCCCACCATTGTGTCCGGTAAAAATTATCACATTATGGTTTCCGCCTTTACCCCCTTTAAACGGGTTGGTATTGCCTTGCGGTGTTGGGTTGTTTTCTTTCTTACACGAAAAGAAAGTGAGGCATAGCAGTGCTAACAAACAAATAGATGATATATAATTTTTCATGCTAATTTATTGAGAAATAAACCTCTAATATAATGTGAGTTTGGGAAAAGAAGAGTATAAAATCAATACGCAACTTATACCACCCTAGTCCCACCTTATACACACAACCTAAAAATAGTAGTTGGGTTCACTCATCCCAGTTTTATGGGAAAGTCGGAATCACATAATGCGCCCCTTTCTTTTTGTAAGTGAGGGTGAGTGTTGAGTAGCTGAATGAACTTTTTAGATTCAACTCTTTTCCATCGGTTTGAAAACCGATGCTATTCATATCTATCGGCAACCCCAGTCGGGTATAAATAGCGACAGGTTTTAACCTGTCGAGAGAAAGAAGCAAAGTGTATTTCTGTTTAATTCACTCCAAAAAAACAACCAAAGCACTCCATTGCCGAGCGGACGCTCTATTAT
>JBBKVO010000027.1:0-70161 GCA_037968475.1 Bacteroidia bacterium | reverse complement strand
GGCAAACCTACTTCTTTGCTGGCGCGAGCATCCGCTCGTGCCCAAAATATAAAAGCGTCCGCTCGTTTAGGTCATATTAGTAAGCCACCCGCAGATTCCTGCTTTCGCAGGAATGACTTTCCCACGCGGCCGTCATCTAGAGGCTCTCGAAAGATAAGTGCGTTGGCTAAGCCTCTTCCTCAAAATATATTTTGTAGAATTTTTTGCCTGTAAGCTCGTCCACACCTCGTTCAATAAGGTTGCGGTCGCCATGTATGTATATATGGAAGTTTTTATCCAGTTTTAGCACGCTTTTAAACACCCGCGATTGCTTTTTCACTGCCGAGGTCGAAATTTCAAAATCCTCAGTAAACGAAAAATCGTTCTCGCGTTGGTATTGTTGCACAAACCCTTCAAACGAGTTCATAATGGCGGGTTGCTCAAACACCTCCTCCGTAAAACTAGCCGTATCCATAGTTTCGTTTTTCTTAAAAAACTCTACCGATCGGTTTAGCAAACCAATCTGGTCGGGCTTTGCCACCTCAAACTGTTTGGGCAATTCCGTTACCACAAACTCCTTACACATTTTCAAAAAGTTAGAAGTATTGTAGTACTCATTTTGGCGGGGTTTCACACACAAAAAATCATCGCGCCAATATTGCGCTTCGCCACCACGGTTGGTATTATCAATAATAGCCACCTCAAAACCGTCTTCCTCCAAGCTATTAAAAATCAAACAGCCTTTATCCAAATGTTTAGGGTCTATACCCTCCATAAAACTAATTTTTGATAAGCCTGTTTTGTTAAACTCTACATTAATAAACTTGTCTTTATTTTCCGATTTAAAAATGCCCAGTGCATCCACCGTTTGGTTATTAATATTGCAGTCTTTAAACAAAGCAACATATACCTCCCCTGCTTTTATTTTGGGATGGTCGCTGCAATCGTACAAGTGCCTGCATATATCTTTTGATAAATCTTTAAAGCGGGCATTATCCTCAAAAATAGAACGGGCAAAACTGTATACCTCATTCATCTCAATATGCGATGTATGGGTAAAAGCATACAACTCTTCAGTAGTAAACGGCTTTAAAAAATACTTTAGCAAGGTAATTTCGTCGCCATCACCAATTTCGTGCAAAGCGTTGCGGTCGCTAAGTTTTAAGCCTTCATCCTTATGTTTATTGCCAGCGTAATGTATATTTAGCTCTGTTAGCCTAACTTCTGAAAAGTCTATCATAAGGGCGAAGGTAGCAGATTTTTATTTTTTTGGTATAAATAGAAAGTACTCTTTCAAAGAGAAATTACTCTTCAAAAAACCTGTACTTTGAAGTTATATCGTCTTCTATATGGTAACTGGTTTTATGAGAAACTTAATACCTCCAGAATACTTCATACATGCAAAATGTTTCAATACCGATAATATAGGACGTTACCGAGACCAACTATACCTACTTATAGGGAAATATTTTGTTGCTTATTTTAAAAACAAAATCACTTTTAGATAACCATTTAGCCTCATCAATAACATCATTATTAATTTCATCATGTTCAATAAGTGAAGCTATATTCTCTATTTTATCAATAAATTTAACGGAAAAATTTAATTCATTTAAACCTAATGGCACAATCTCTATTGCTTCCTTTATACTTTTAGCCTTTACTAGAATATTTGCCCACGCCCCTTTAAATTGATCATTCTTTTCTTCGCTGCTTTCAAGATCAATTAAATCATTAAACCTAAAGCCTGTTTTAGCTTTAATATGAACAAATACCAACCATACATTTTTAAAGTTCTTTTTCATTTATTTGGATTTCTTTTTGATGATCGATTCTCTTAGTGTGCAGTGTTTCCCCATCTAGTTTTTTACCATTTTTTGTTGAATGATAATGTGTTTTTATCCTTTATAACTTGTGTGTTTAATTGGTTTAGAATTATTTCTTGCGTTATCCCTCGCAGATTTTAGATTAGTTTTTCTAATTATATGAATTTTGGGCTTTCTTCTGCTTCATATTTAAAATTGCTTCAGTGATATGTCTGCATAATCTATTTTTGATGTTGACTCATAGACATATCCACCTACTTTAGTAAACATTTTCTCTGCGACAAATTCAAAAAATGGGTTCGTTATAGTTCTCTCTTTTCTAAATGTACAACACTAATATCTAAAAAGTCTATCATAAGGGCGAAGGTAGCAGATTTTTATTTTTTGTGATTGACTATCCAACTAGCTAGTATCTAAAATTCGTTATATTTATTAACGGTATGAAAAAATTAATAGTGGCGGCCTTTGTATTATTCGCTTTTGGTTGCGGTAATAACAACTCAAAATTACTAGGCGTGTGGTATTCCACGCCATTTAATGATGGC
This sequence comes from Bacteroidia bacterium, assembly GCA_037968475.1. Classification (GTDB taxonomy): domain Bacteria; phylum Bacteroidota; class Bacteroidia; order UBA8524; family UBA8524; genus SB11. The sequence continues at coordinate 67,811 of JBBKVO010000027.1, read as the reverse complement.
GATGTAATCAATTATTTTACCCAAGTAACTTTTACAAATGATAGTTTGTTTTTGAGAGATGAGAATTTACTCACTTATTCAATAAAATATACTAAGGAGAAAAACCATATTGTATTTAATAATAAAGAATACACAATTGAATATGTAGATGACAGTACAATTAAATTTTTAAATATCCTTTTCACTAAAAATCGTGAATATTCTGATGAGCTTTATGGACGATATATTCCTAAAGATGTCTCACTCTGTTTGCCTAAAGGTAATTTGTTGTATAAAGACACAATGCCAAAAACTGATAGAAACGAGAAGGTATATGTTAATGACATTGCAATAGGGGTACAAAAAGATAAAACCCCTATGCTTTTTGCTGATGGGATCAAAATGGGGCTAGAACAAGTGGGTACTTTTTTAGAAGTAAGTGATATGAATATAGATACTAGACGAATTATAAATTTATATATTGATAAAGATGTAAAAATGGGTTTTGTGGATAGTGTTTTTAAGGAAATTGAAAAACAAGACATTTTTAATGTCAGTTTTGTTTTAGGGAATGATTTAAATAAGACGCTGAAACTAACACAAGTAATTAGCAAGTACATTCCCCTTAATGCTTTGTCCAGTCCTGTGAAAATTGATGGACTCACCTTAATGATGTATTTCGGAGCAAGGAACAATTACCAACAAGTAATAGAATTGAGAGAGAATAAAGTATTATTTAATGGGAAGAAAATAGATTCAGTCAATCTTTATTCAGAAATTAAAAATAATATTTTAGTAGAACCCTATAAAACAAGTACAGTTTTATTATATCACTCAACATTAAAATGGGAAGACTTTATAAAACAAATGATAGCTATTGATAATTTATATTTCAGTTTAAGGGATGATAGGTGTTGGGAACTGCATAAAAAAAACTATTTAGAATTAACTGATATACAACAAAAGGAAATAAGAGAAATTATACCCAAAAAGTTCTACTTTTTTGATTTTGACTTCTATCAAAGATTAAAAGATATTGATGTGCCTTATTGCGAAGTAAATTAGACTAATTTACAAACCTGTAACTTTGTTAATATCTAAATGCCCATCAATACCCAAACTGCAATAAACTGGTTTACTTCGCTGGGCTGGACTCCTCAAAAGTTTCAGCAACAGGCATGGAAAGCCTATTTGCAAGGCAAAAGCGGTTTGGTCAATGCTCCCACAGGTAGTGGCAAAACATACAGTTTGCTTATTCCTGCCTTGCTTGAAGGGATAGCCAATAAGCAAAAACCGACTAATAAAGGCTTGCAACTTATTTGGCTTACACCCATACGTGCATTAGCAAAAGAAATTCACCTATCGGCACAACGGGCTATTGTTGGGCTGGGTAGCGATTGGGAAGTGGGTATTCGCACAGGCGATACCTCCACCAAAGAGCGGGCAAAGCAAAGCAAGCAAATGCCTCAAATACTGATTACCACGCCTGAGAGTTTGCACCTTATGCTGTGTCAAAAAGGGTATGCTTCGGTATTTAAAAACCTTAAATGTGTTGTGGCTGATGAGTGGCACGAGTTGGTGGGTAGCAAGCGGGGTGTGCAAGTAGAATTGGCTTTAAGTCGACTAAAACACATTACCAAACGGCTAAAAATTTGGGGAATATCGGCCACTATTGGTAATTTAGAACAAGCCCAAGAAATATTATTGGGGACAGATTATTACCCAAAGTCGGTTATTATTAAATCAAACATAAAAAAAGAAATAATAGTAGAAACAGTATTTCCCGATGAAATAGAGAATTTCCCTTGGGCAGGGCACATGGGCATTAAGCTATTAGAGAAAGTAATACCTATAATAAATAATAGCAAAAGCACATTAATATTTACCAATACCCGCAATCAAAGCGAAATATGGTACCAACGCTTGCTTGAAGCTGTTCCCGAACTTTCGGGCATATTGGCCATGCACCACGGTAGCATTAGCCAAGAGTTACGCCATTGGGTAGAAGAACAATTGCACACAGGCTACCTAAAAGCCGTAGTGTGTACCAGTAGTTTAGATTTAGGTGTCGATTTTCGCCCTGTCGAAACTATTGTGCAAATAGGCAGCCCCAAAGGAGTTTCAAGGTTTTTGCAGCGGGCGGGGCGTAGCGGGCATCAACCCAATAAACCCAGTAAAATATATTTTGTTCCTACGCATTCGCTCGAAATTATTGAGGGAGCAGCCCTTCGTGAAGTTATTGCACAAGGCATAATGGAAGACCGCATACCGTTTGTGCGCAGTTTTGATGTGCTAATACAATACCTTGTTACACTGGCGGTGAGCGATGGTTTTCGTGCGGATGAGATTTACGAAGAAATAAAAACAACTTTTTGTTATAATAGCCTTAGCCTTGAAGAATTTGAATGGGTATTGCGTTTTATAGTTTCGGGTGGAGATAGTTTACAAGCCTACGATGAGTATCATAAGGTGGTGATTGAAAATGGACTTTTTAAGGTAGAAAGTAGGGCAATAGCCATGCGGCATCGCTTATCTATTGGCACTATTGTAAGCGCACAAATGCTGAGGGTAAAATACCTAAGCGGTAAAAATATAGGCAGTATTGAAGAGGGATTTATAACCAAACTAAAAATTGGCGATACTTTTTGGATGGCGGGGCGAAACCTTGAGTTGCTGCAAATAAAAGGTATGGACGTTTTGGTGCGAAAAGGTGATGGTAAAAAAGGAATAACGCCCAGTTGGGGCGGTGGTAGAATGCCCTTATCATCTCAACTAGCCGAAATGTTGCGGTATAAATTGCATACTGCTTCTACCAGTAATGAAGCTGAAGTGAGGCTATTGAAACCCTTGTTTGATGTACAGGCTCAGCTTTCTTTAGTGCCCAATAAAAATCAGTTTTTGATAGAAAAATTTGAGGATAAAGAAGGTTGCCACGTATTTTTTTATCCTTTTGAGGGGCGCGGCGTACACGAGGGCATGGCGGCATTGTTGGCTTACAGGCTAGGACATTTTAAGAATATCAGTTTTAGCATTGCCATGAACGATTATGGCTTTGAACTACTAAGCGACCAAGATATACCCATTGAACAGGCTGTTGATAGCGATATTTTTACGCTTGAGCATTTGGCTGATGATATACGCGCCAGTATAAACGATACTGAAATGGCCCGCCGCAAGTTTGCCGATATATGCAAAGTAGCAGGTTTAATATTTCAAGGTTACCCCGGTAAGGGAGTTAAAGAGAGGCATTTGCAATCGTCATCGCAATTGTTTTTTGATGTTTTTTACGAGCACGACCCTAATAACCTATTGTTAAAGCAAGCCTATGAAGAGGTATACGATTTTCAGCTAGAGCAAACCCGTATGCGTGCAGCTATGGAACGTATCAATACCCAAGAGATAATAATTAAATATCCTAAGCATCCCACACCTTTTGCCTTCCCCATATTGGTGGATAGACTGCGCGAGAAATTTACTAACGAACCTATTGAGGACAGAATTAAGAAGATGAAATTAGAGTTTTGAGTAGGGAATTGGTTTTGAAAACACACCGTAAAAGCCCAATTAGATTTTATAGTATAGATATCAAGTCAACATATAAAATTGTACTTTTGAAAGTGATTCATAAGATTATATTTTAATGGCTTTTCTTCGTATAAAATATTTGTTCATACTTGCTGGATTATTTATGTTGGTCTCGGCTTGCACAAAGAAATCAGAACTTGTTGCACCTGAGTTAACAGTAGATTTTAGTTATACAGAAGTGTCTCCTGGGAAATTTGCTTTCACAAATAATTCTAAAAATGCAGAAGGATTTTTTTGGGATTTTGGAGATGGACCCTTCTTTGATCCTGATATCTCCCCCACCCATAGCTACTTTAAATCAGGAAAATATACGGTAACCTTAACAGCGTATAATTATAATGGTGAGAAGACAGTAAAGAAAGAAGTTGTTGTTACTAATACTATTACTCCGACTAAAGTTTTTTCTAAATCAATTGTATATACTAAAGTTGATGTGAAAGAGAACGATAATGACGGTACTTATCCTGATATTTATTTTTTATTACAGGAAGAAGTTAGTTTGCTATATAAATTAAGCGTCACAGTACATGATGTTAATCCAGCTATAGTGCCTTTCAGTATCTTATATACTGATCCAATAGACTTAACACCTTTAAATACTAGGTTTGTCATGCATTTTTATGAGGAAAACACCAAAGCTAGTTCTCAGAAGCTTTTATCTTTTTATTTTAGACCGTCCGATTATACAGCAGGAGTAAATAAATATCCCTCTGCACTACCCTTTAGTGGTAATGGCTTAGAAGGATTTATAGTTTTAGATTGGAGGTAAAACCTCAAAAAACAATCTTTCGTAGTATATGTTTCTTATTGGGATTTGAAATAGTGCAAAAAAGCACCCCTTTCTTAATCGAAAACTCAAAAAGTATTACTTACATTCCTTTATCTTTGTAAGCATTTTTTATAAAACCCATACTAATGGTAAAACAGATATTTGTTTTGGCTCTTACACTGATATTACTACAATCATGTGTAAAAGGCCCCTCAATATTAGAGGAACCCCCGCCACCACCACCACAAATGCCAACTGCCGATTTTGTTTTGAGCATAGGTTCTGCCCCCTTTCAAAGCACAGTTACTTTCTATAACAGAACTAAATATGCAACTGATTACAAATGGGATTTTGGCGATAATACCACATCAACAGAGGTAAACCCTGTGCATTTTTATCAAACAGGTGGCACTTATAAAGTAAAGCTTACAGCTAATAGCCCTGCAGGCTCTGTTACTGCGGAAAAAAACATAGTAGTATCAAGCCCTTACACATCAGTAGTAATAAAATCAATAGTACTGTTAACTTATTGGGAATTTAAAATTTACGATTTCGGATCAGACCCCGATATTTATGTAGTTATAACTGATGGAGCTTCAGTTATCTCTTCTCGTTCTACCCCATACACTGATGTGCCTCCACGCACACCGGTTAGCTGGACACTTAATAACAAATACACTGTATCGCCGTTAAGCAAAACAATAAATATTGCTTTTTGGGATGCTGATGATCCCGCTAATGGCGATCCTGATGATTTAATAGACCAATTTAGTTTTAAACCCATTGACTACACTACAGGTGCTGATGCTTTTACTACAAGGGTTAAGTTTCGTGATGCTTACATGGATATTGAGTGGGAGTAGGTAGCTATTATAATAACTTAACTTGTTTTCTATACAAGGTTTTATCGAAAATAGACATATAATTTTTTTCAATATCTTATCTTCGCAGAAGAAAGAAAAATAAGATATGTTTTCAAAAAATCAGGCTTATATCATGGTGATATTAACTTTATTGTTTTTACCATCAGTTGCTCAAACAGCGAATAATAATATATATTCCGGCCAAATAAATCCAGTAGGTTTTATTGAGAATAAAGGCCAAATTATTGACCTTGAAAATAAGCCCAATCCATCGGTGCTATTTCTTTACAATAGCCAAGGCCTCAATATTCAATTACGTCAAACAGGCTTTAGTTATGATGTTTATAGTATTGAAAGCAAAACAAAGAACAAATCTGATTTAATAAAACAAGATGAACAAGAAGTAGTATATCATTTCCACAGAGTTGATATCGAGCTTGTAGGATGTAATCTAAATGCACAAATTGAGGCAAAGAAAAAATCAGCAGATTATGCAAACTACTATACTACTGGTACGTCAAAAGAAGGTGTTTTAAATATACATAATTTTGGCGAAGTATATTATCACAATATCTACAATAAAATTGATCTACAATTCTTAGTGATTGATGGGAAGCCGAAGTATAATTTCATACTCCATAGGGGAGCTAATATAGCAGATATAAAACTACAGTTTAACGGTGCAAATCAAACTAAGCTTACAGAAAATGCTGATATTGAAATTACAACTAGTCAAGGTACGGTATTAGAAAAATTACCTTTAAGTTATTATAAAGAAACAAACGAAAAAGTGTCTCTAAGTATATATCAAATAGGCGAAAATGTATTTGGAATTTCCGGAGAGCACAATAAGAATAGTACGATTGTTATTGACCCCACTCCATTGTTGGTTTGGAGTATCAAGTTCCCTTTATCGGGGGGAAGTTCAATCAGTACGGATGTGAGCACAGATAATAATAACAATATTTTTTTAACAGGTTCTACTAATAGTACAAATAACATAGCTTCATCGGGGCATCAAAATACTATTGGCGGTAATTATGATGCTTTTGTAGCTAAGTTCGATACCTTAGGAAAAAGATTATGGGCAACCTATTATGGTGGAATTTTGGGTGAAAGTGGTAGTGGGTTATCAGTAGATAATGAAGCAAATATATACCTGTGTGGTACAACGGGAAGCAATAATAATATAGCATATAAGGGGTTTAAAGATACACTTACAGGAGCTGATGAAGCCTTCATAGTTAAATTTGACTCTACAGGGAAACGCTTGTGGGCAAGTTATTATGGGGGTAGTGCTAATGAAACGGCTGAAGATATAGCCTGTGACAAGTTTGGAAATGTATATTTCGTTGGTAGTACAAAAAGCAGTACAGGTATTTCTATAAATGGATTTCAAGATACGATTAGCGGCGATTATGATGCCTTTATTGCAAAGTTTGATAGTAGTGGAAATCGAATTTGGGCGTCTTATTATGGCGGTACAAAAGCAGAGAATGCTAATGGTATTAGCACAGATGCTTTTGGCAATATTTATTTTTGTGGAGAGACGTCTAGTGATTATAATATAGCATATAACGGACACTTAAACTCCAAACCATCAGGAAGCGCCGGTTATCTTTCAAAATTTGATTCTACGGGTATGAGGCTTTGGGCAACTTATTATTTGGGATGGAGTAAATCTGTTGCGGTTGATAATAATCAAAATGTTTATATTGGAGGGGTAACGGGAAGCAATACGGGGATAGCATACAAAGCGTATCAAGATCATTTAGTAGGCGGTAACGATGGGTATCTTGCTAAATTTAATCCGCAGGGCACAAGGCTATGGTCAACATATTTTGGAGGCACAAACGTTGAAACAGTAAGAAAAATAGCGATTAATTCTAATGATGATGTTGTAATAACAGGCGAAACATCGAGCAGAGATAATATAGCTACTATTGGGTATAAATCAACTTTTGGTGGAGGGAGTTACGACGCCTTCTTAAGTAAGTTCGATTCTTCGGGACAATTAGCATGGGGCACTTATTATGGTGGCACTAGCGATGATATAGCCTTATCAATATGTGTAGATAAAGCTGACAAAATTTTTATAACAGGTTATAACCCTTCTACATTTTTAGCTGCATTTGCTGATATTGAGTCTGAATTTTCAAACCTAAATGCTACTAAATATTGCAAAGACGATACGATGCTATTTACGTATAAATTTACGAGTAATAATTTCACGAATTTTGATAGTACAAATACCTTTCTTGTATACTTAAGTGATACTGCAGGAGTATTTAAAGGTACTTATGGGGTTGAAATATATAGAACAACTTTTGGTATGCTTAACATAGCCGCCTCTGACACTATAAAGTTTAAATTTCACCCATCTTCATCGCAACTCTATTCAAATAAATACAGAATAAGGTTGCGCTCAACAAGTCCGGCTTTAATATGGGATTTGCCAGACAACTTTGCTTATATGCACAATACCCCAATAGCATCTATTAATGCAGGAGTTAGCCCTAGTTGTTTAAGTAATCATAAGTTTTATGCCACTAACTCTTCATCGGGTACGGGGCCATTATCATACTTGTGGGATTTTGGAAATGGGGATATATCCATTTCGTCAGCAAAAAACATTATATATTCTGGCTACACATCGGCAGGTAATTATTCTGTTATACTAACAGTAACCGATACTTTTGGCTGTGTAAAAAGCACAGGGCAACAAATTACCATTGCTAACAATCCAAACCCTGCATTTACTATTAATAAGTCAACATCATGTTCAAGAGACACAATTGTTTTTACTGACCTTAGTATAGCCGGAACCGGAACAATTTCACAAAAAACATGGAACTACGGCGACGGAACAATCTCAACCAATTACAATACTAAATACCCATACAGTAAAAGCGGAACGTACACCATAACATTAACAGTTAGAAATAATTACGGTTGTATAGACTCAACAAAAAAAGTGGTTACTATACTACCCAAGCCAAGAGCATCATACACGGTAAATAAGGATAGGCAATGTTTTCCTGACAATGAGTTTATATTTACTAATACATCAATAATTGATGCGCCAAATACTATGCATTATTTTTGGAAGTTTGATAATGGAGATACATCAAGCCTAAAAAACCCAAAAATAACGTACACAGTCAAACAAATTAAATACAAACCTGTGCTAATAGCCTATAGTGATCAGGATAGTATTTGTGTTGATTCGTTTTCAGCAATAAATTTACTTTTTGAGCATTTTCCTGTTGCAAATTTTAATATTACCACTGATAGTGTACAATGTTTAAAAGATAATTTATTTGGGTTTGCAAATACCTCTACCGTTTGGAATTCCTCTATTGCAAAATTCAATTGGGAAATTGCTGGCAGTAACTTTACTACAACCAACCTATATCCATATTACGCAATAAAATCAGGTAAAATAAAAGTATTACTTAAAGTTACTGATCCCTATTATTCTTGTTGGGATTCAATATCAAGATATATAGATGTATTAGCGGGGTCTAGTGCAACATCAATTACAGGTCCATCCGTATCAAAAGGCAAAAAGCAAGAAACGTATAGTGTGCCATTAACACCAGGTTCTACTTATGTATGGAGTATTATTGGTGGAGTGATAATTAGCGGACAAGGAACCAATCAAATTGTTGTTAGATGGAATGAGAATACAGGAATCACAGGTCAGCTATCGTTGGCTGAAAAAAATGTAAATGGATGCGGCGATGCCCTTACCAAAGCAGTTAGCCTTTCGCCAAGTAGCCTAAACGGTGTGGATAATATACATGGCATAAATTTATACCCTAACCCAGCTGCTAATGACTTAACTATTGATATGGGTTCATATACCAATAGCTACACCATTACTATCTTTAATAACTTAGGTCAGATGGTATTAAGCACAGAAGGGACTACTGAAAACAAATTGTTACAGTTGAGTGAGTTCTTAGATGGAGTATATTTTATCCAAATAGAAGGAGACAAGTTTAGTTACAAACAGAAATTGGTTATCCAAAAACAATAGTTTTACGGGGGTATCATCCTAGTTTATCTTTGCACTAATGATAACCCATACGGTTTGTGGCGAAGAGTTTATTTTATTGCCTCAAAAGGCAATACTGTGGCAAGCGCAAAACACCTTAATTTTAGCCGATTTGCATTTGGGTAAGGGTATGCACTTTCGCAAGGCGGGCATTGCTTTGCCATTAATTAGCCAACAAAACGATTTTATACAATTGGATGCGTTATTGCAAACTCCGCAGTTAAAGCAAGTAATATTTTTGGGTGATTTATTTCACAGCAGTTATAATAGCGATTGGGAATTATTGGGTGAGGTACTAAAAGGCTATCAGCATTTAGAGTTTATTTTAGTACAAGGCAATCATGATATTTTGCACCAGCAACACTACGCACGCTTTGGTTTTAAAGTGGTTGATGTATTGCATCTCAGTTCATTTGTTTTCAGCCACGAACCACTAGAAAATCACACAGCATATAATATATACGGGCACATACACCCAGGTGTGCGTTTACAAGGCAAGGGCAGGCAAAGTCTGCGTTTGCCTTGTTTTTTCTTCTCTCAAAACTATGCTGTACTACCCTCGTTTGGCAAGCTAACGGGTTTGTACCCGTTACAACCTAAAAAGGGAGATTCAATTTTTGCTATTGCCGATGCTAAAGTGGTGCAATTGACATAAGGATTACAACGCTTTTACCTTTTTTGACGTTTTATTTTAAAAGCATGGCGTATGAGAAAAGTATTTTTACTATTAATTATTGTTTTAATAATTAGTCCCTTAGCTGCTTCACACTATATATCAGGTTATTTTCACTACCAATATATAGGTAAAACCGATAGTAATAATACTGCCTATGTTATTACGCTAACACTAAATAGAGATTGCTACGCATCACAACAAAACTTCCCTGATGCTATTAGCGTAGGCGTTTATGAAAACAATACTTCGGCCTATTTACTGCAAAAGGTTTCATTAAAACTAGTGAGTGAAGAAGCTGTCGACCCATTTGCCTCTTCTAATATTTCAGTAGGTTATTGTTTGCGGAAACATACCTATACCGATACAGTGGTATTGCCTGATAATGCTACGGGTTATCAATTGTATTATAGTTTTAGAAACAGCTACTACACTGCACAGGTTGTTTATGGTGTTGTACCACCCAGTGCAGCTAATAATATAATGCCTAAAAATGATTTAGCTGTATTTTATGCTATGCGTGCAGGAGAAACGTTTGCTTTTGATGCAAGTATAAATAATACAGATAACGACAGTTTTACTTACCAACTAGCAATGCCCTATTATAGGGAGGGTAACGATATTAGCAGTTTGCCAAATCGTATTAATCCTGATTATGATTTAAGGTCTGAAAATACGCTTAATTTACCGAGTTTATTGGGGGGATGGATTGCTATTGATAACAGCACTGGCGCGCTTACTGTAAAAGCTACAAATCCAGCCCGTTTTGTACTTGCTGTTGATGTAATAGAGTGGCGCAATGGTAATTCAATAGCCACATATCGCCTTCCTTTAGTTATTCAGTCTATTGTAAAAAATTACCCAACAAATGCCTATATATCAATTTCAGGCACTAAAAAACCAAATGTAGCAATGCTTAGTTGGGTGCACTCGCTTACCGTAGTTAAACAGTTTTATATAGAAAGAAAATTAGCGAATACTACTTGGCAAAGAATAGACAGTACTTTGGGACAGAACGGTAATGATAATAGCCAATTTGCTGATACTGTGGAGCGCAGGTATAGAGTTGTTGCTGTGGGCGAGATGAATAAAGTACCCATTACGGTGATTTCTGATGAGTGGAAAACGGGAGGGATGCCAACAACAGTACAGGCTATTAATAGTATAGAAATGACCGTTTACCCCAATCCTGTAACGGATAAAATTTTTTTTATAATACCTGATGATTATACTCCGCAAAAACTGCTAATTATTGATGCTATGGGTAGGGCAGTGTTTGATGGGCTGTACGAAAGAGAGTTGTCTGTAAGTTATTTGTCAGCAGGAATATACTCTGTCTTTATAAACAATGAGGAGATTCGTTTTGTAACGAAATTCATTAAACAGTAATATTTGGTCGAAAAACAAGGCCTTTTTAAATAGAGTAGCATAAACAGTATTAGTTTGCAACACTATAATATTATGAAAAAATTAATTGCAATTATCTTATTGGCTTTGTGTTTTGTTTCTACCAAAGCCACACACATTATTAATACTAATATGTACTATACGTATATAGGTAATAATGGTGCTGGTGATGAACTATATAAAGTGAACCTTGTTCTTTTTCGTGACTGCGATGTATCGCCCGTTGGATTTGATGCGAAAGTATCAATAGGTATTTATGCCAATGATTCGGCTAAAAATTTATTTCAAACAGAATCAGTTTCACTGGCCTACGATAGCGTGGCTCAACCTATTATCTACCCGTCAGGCTCTAGCAACAATACAGGTTGTTATAAAAAAGGAGTATATACCTTTACTTTTACAGCCCCTAAAAATCATACAGGTTTTTATTTAATATACCAACGTTGCTGCCGCCGACCAAACAATAATGTAATGGACGATGAGGGCACATCAGTTTCTGTGTTTATACCCGTTTATGGAACCACTAACTCGGCACCTCAATCACAATCAAAAGAAGTATCTTTTATTCTAGGCACAAACGTATTTAATCAGTTAGATTTTTCGCACCAAGATATTGATGGCGATAGCATAAGCTATAAATTATTTACTCCATTTTCAGGCGGTTCAACACTAAATCCCTTTGTTGATAGTTTCCCGCCAAAAATGCCTGCAATATCAAGTATCAGATACCGCAATGGTTTCAATGGCCAGCAACCTTTTAAAGCCGATAACCCATTAAATCTGGATACTTATATAGGTAAAGCATTATTTAATAGTAGGCTGGCAGGATTGTATTTGGTAGGTGTGCAGGTAGATGAATGGCGAAATGGAGTTTTACTAGCTACCCATTACCGCGAGTATTCATTATTGTATTTGGGTACTGGAAGGGGAAATGGTATTGATTTAAACGTAACGGCAGATACTACTAATGTTCACTTAATATGCACTTGGACTAAAACAACTACTGATACTGTTTTAAAATATAAGCTGCTACGCCGTGCAGATACGCTTATGGTTTGGGATACTATTGCCACTTTGCAACCACAAGACACCAGCTATACCGACACCACAATAAGCAAAGATGTATTGTACTGGTATTTTGTAAAAGCTGAAACACAAAGCCCTATTTTATATTCGCAAATTAAAAGTGGTTATATAGGCCAGCCCACCGGTGTAAAAGAAAAGATTGAAAATGTATTTTCGGTATACCCAAACCCTGCCACAAATAATATTTATATTAAAAGTAATAGCGGGTTTTTAGTAGAGAAAGTATCCATAATTACATTTGAGGGGAAAATAATGGCTGAATATATACAGCCTACTGATGCCATTGATATTTCAGGGCTTTCGCATGGAACATACATAGTATTGGTTCAAAGCGAAAATCGTATAGCAAGGCAGTTGTTTATTAAACAGTAAAATTGGTCAGAAAAGAAATATTTTTTATAAAGATGAAAAAACTACTTACAGTTATAGCATTTGCCTTGTGCTTTGCTGTGGCAAATGCCACCCATCTTACTCATGGAAGTATGTACTATGAATATATAGGCACAGAAACCAATGGCGATTACAGGTATAAAATTACCTTAGTATTGGTAAGGGATTGCGCTGCATCAACGGTGCCGTTTGATGATGATGTGAGATTAGGTGTATATCAATCTAATTCAGGTTATAAATTGGAAAATATTTGGGGAGTAAATAAAACATCTGAGGTAACGATAATACCTAATGGTATTCAGCAGAATCAAGGTTCATCGCTTTGTTATAGAGAAGCAAGATATCAAGCTGAAGTAATTTTAAAGCCAAACATAAATGAGTATGTTATTACCTATGTTAGGTGTTGTAGGCCAACACTAGGTAGTATTATAGATGAGAGCGGCAATACTTATTTTGTAAAAATCAATACGGGCTCACCAATATATAATACAACACCGAAACTTTATAGCGAAGCACCAATAGTAATAAGCCCTTCTGCAAAATATTTTGGATCGTTAAAAAATCACGATATTAATGGTGATAGTTGTAGCTATCATTTAGTAGATGCAATTGATGGTGCCGACATGACGACACCTATACCTACACCACCAAGTAAAATTTCTTTGCCCTTTACAAAGGTCACTTATCGAACAGGTTATAGCGGGCAAGAACCTTTGGGCAAAAGCCCTGCATATTTTAACCTAAATAGTACAACGGGTAACTTTACTGCATTCCCAAAATCGCGAGGCAGGTATTTATTGGCGTATGAAGTAAAAGAATGGCGCAATGGTCAGCTAATAGGAACCCACTACCGCGAAATGTTTTTATTGACAATTAGTGTTGACCCTCAGTTTTTAAATACTATTGCATTAAAGGCGGATGCCCCTTTTAATCTAGTAAAGAAGATAACACTTAATTGGGGGCACAACATACAACAAACCGATTCAGGTTTTATACTAGAAAGGCGAACATACAGCAACCCTACTTGGCAACCCATTGCTACGTTTGATAGTACTGTGTATAATTATACAGATACCTTAGTAGGTTTTGATACCTTATATTTTTATAGAATTAAGGGCTACAATGGTACAACGGCGGTATACTCTAATAATGATAGTGCAATAGTGCGTAAAAAAACTTTGGGTATAAATAAGCCTAATAGCGCACCACATATTAGTGTATACCCTAATCCTACTACTGATAAATTGTATTTTGATATAAGAGGGCGTGAAATGCCTCAAAGTATTGTTATATATACATTACAGGGTAAATGTATAAAGAATGTAGAACTAGATGCCCATACTATTAATAGTGGTATAGATATTAGTGTATTACCGTCGGGTGTATATTATATACAAATACAAACCCAACAAGGTATGCATACTCAAAAAATAGTAAAGCAGTAGTTTAACTACTGCTTCACTATTTTCAGTTCTACTTTTTTGCAGGCTCCCACAGTTCAATTTTATTTCCTTCAGGGTCTACAATCCAGCCAAATTTCCCTATACCTTCCATAGACTCAACCTCGTCCATAACTTGTACACCTTCAGAGCGAAGCGTATCTAACAGCCAATCTAAATTCTCTACCCTAAGGTTAAACATAAATGGTTGTGTTGATGGCGCAAAATATTTAGTGTCATTTTTAAACATAGAAAAGGCCGAAAGAGCCCTTTCTTCGGGTTGTGGGTCTTCATCCCAAAAAAAGGTGTGATACAAACCGTCGCCAAACGATAATCCTAAGTGTTTATCGTACCAAGCCGCTAATTCTTTAGGGTTTTGTGCCTTAAAAAAAACGCCCCCTAGTCCTGTTACTCTTTTCATAATTAATAAAATATAAAGATTTAAAAATATAGCGCAAAAAACAGTTTTAGCTTCTTTAAAAGCATCACCCGTTAGGGTGATTTTGCACTAAAAGTAAGCAAATAGCGTAATATTAAACACAATCAGTTGTGTTTTTTAAGTTTTAAGTTTTTTGTTTTAAGTTTTTGAATTTATTTGTTAACTTGCTTTTTACTTTGTGTTGTGTAAACACTATTAATGGAAGAAAGAGAAAAAGATATTAGTTCGACCTGGGGAGCTATAAATCCTGCTGACCTATTGTCTGCTATACACAAGGCCTCAGAGGATATTATTTATCTCTTTGATATTGAAAATCAGTGCAATGTATATGCCAGCAAAAGTATTGCTAATGCATTGGGCTATACCCCAAAAGAGGTAAAAGAAATGGGGTGTAACATTATTGGAAAACTTATTCCGCCAAATAGGGAGAAGGAAATGCAACAACACTTTGAGCAATTAAAGCAACTAGAAGATGAAAAGGTAATACAGGTAAGAATGCCTTATTTAACTGCTAACGGTGAATTGCGCTATTTTTTATCTCGCGAAATGGTGTATTCACGTTTGGCAAATGGTTCACCCAAACTTATTTTAGGTATTACTCATGATACAACCGAACAAGAGCAACAGCAAGAAGAGCTAAGCAAACTGGCACTTATAGCCCAAAAAACCACCAATATTATATTAATAACCGATAATGAACAGTATATAGAGTGGGTAAATGCAAGCTACGAGCAACTTACAGGCTATACTCTTGCCGAAGTAAAAGGCAATAAGCCCAGAGTGTTGCTAGTAGAAATCCCCGAAAATGTGGAGACGCTAAAAGATATGCAGAAAAATTTCGCCAAAGGGGTACGCTTTAGTGGTGAGTTACTAAGCTATACCAAAGAAGGTAAACCTTTTTGGTTACGCCTAAATGGCGATCCTATAGCAGATGCTGAAGGCAAATTGATGCGCTTTATTTTTGTAGCACAAGATATTACAGAGCTAAAAGAAAACGAGGTTCGTTTACTCCAGTCGTATAAAAGGTTAAAGACTTATGCTTTTTTCACCTCTCACCAGCTACGTTCGCCTATAGCGGATATACTTTCAATTTTTGATGTTTTTGACTTTGAAAACCCAACAGCATCAGATAACATAAAACTATTGCACGATTTGAAATCCGTTTCACTAAAACTAGATGCAGCCGTACACGAATTGAATGATATTGTGTCTACCGATACCGTTTCGTTTGCCGCTGACGATAAAAAACAATACACCTTCCACAATGTAATGTTGGTAGACGATGATAAGGTGTTTGTTAATATTACAGGGCTTATACTTAAGCGATTTAATAAACAACTAAACCTGCAAAGCTATAATAAGGGTCAAGATGCTTTGCAAGTGTTGAAACACAGGCAAAACCCACCTGATACTATCTTTTTGGATATAAATATGCCCGATATGAATGGGTGGGATTTTTTAGATAATTTGCAAAGTATGGGCATTAAGCTAAATGTATTTATGCTTACCTCATCCATTGACCCTTCTGATATAGAGAAATCAAGAAAATACCCATTAGTAAAAGGGTATCTAACCAAGCCGTTAACCCACAAAATGCTTATAGAGCATTTTAATTTTTCTTAATAAAAACCTCTTTTGTTTACAAAAAAGCAAGAAAGGTATTGCTATGTTCTTTTTGTTTTGTTAAATTTTACATCTGAATAATGTTAAAAATGTCAACAAAAAGAAATATCACCTTATTGCCGTTTATAGAGGGTATTCCTGCTGGTTTTCCTTCTCCTGCACGCGACTATATGGAGGATAGTATAGATTTAACGCAAGTATTGGTGCAAAATCCTAACTGGACTTTTGTGGGCAGGGTAGAAGGCGACTCTATGACGGGGGCAGGAATAGATAATGGTGATTTAGTAGTAATAGATAAATCGGCTGATGCAAACCACGGGCGTATAGCCCTATGTAGCATAAACGGGGGGTTAACCCTTAAACGCCTGCACATGGCCAACAATCAACTGTATCTACTACCCGCCAACCCTAATTATAAACCCATAAAAGTAACCGACGAAAGTAATTTTAGTGTTTGGGGCGTGGTAACCTACACCATCAAAAAAATGTGATATGATAGCACTGGTAGATTGCAATAACTTTTATGCCTCGTGCGAGCGAGTGTTTAAGCCCCATTTAATGGGTGTGCCTATAGTTGTATTATCCAATAACGATGGTTGCGTGATAGCCCGAAGTTCAGAAGCGAAAGACTTGGGCATACCTATGGGAGAACCGGCCTACAAAATTGAAAGCTTAGTGCAAAAATACGGGGTCGAAGTATTTTCGTCCAACTATACCTTGTATGGTGATATGTCGCGTAGGGTAATGAACACCCTATCGTTATACACCCCTGATATTGAAGTATACTCTATTGATGAGGCTTTTCTTAACCTCACAGGTATGGATATGGTTGATATGCCTGCTTATGCCCGCCAAATGGTGCACACCGTAGGCAAAAACACAGGTATGCCCATAAGTGTAGGGGTAGGGGCAACCAAAACATTAGCCAAAATAGCCAACAGATTAGCTAAAAAGTCACCACACGCAAAAGGAGCGTGGGTAATACCCAATACACCCGATGAAATAGCCAATAGCCTGCAACAAATTGATATAGGCGATGTATGGGGAATAGGCCGTAGTCATGGGCGTTTTTTACGCAACAATGGTGTACAAACAGCCTATGATTTTATACAGAAACCGCGCGAGTGGGTGCGCCAAAATATGAAAGTAGTAGGGCTACGTACTTGGGAAGAAATGCAGGGTAACCCTTGCATAGGTATGGAGGATGAGTTGATAGAGAAACAGGCTATTTGCACATCGCGCAGTTTTGGGCGTTTACTAAATGAGTACGAGCTGCTTGAAGAAGCGGTTACTTACTACGCCACCACCTGCGCTGCCAAGCTACGGGCACAAAAAAGCTGTGCCACCATGCTAAAGGTATTTGCCTATACTAACGATTTGCGCAAAGACCAACCCCAATACCGTGCGCGTATGTGGTATACCCTTCCTGTGGCTACCAATAGCACCATAGATTTGGTAAAAACGGCCATACATTGCCTAAAAAGTGTGTACAAACAAAAAGCCCCCGATGGACGACCTATATACTATAAAAACGGAGGGGTAATAGTGGCAGGCATAGTGCCACAAACCCAAATACAGGCCAATATATTTACGGCTCCTACCAATGCTAAACACTTACAACTGATGCAAGCCGTTGATAAAATAAACGGCACATTGGGGGCTGAAAAACTAACCATAGGCTCACAAGGCACTAGCACCACGTGGAAATTACGCTGTGCCAAACGGTCGGCACGATATACTACACGTATTGATGAGGTGATGACAATAAAGTGCTGAAAGTAAAAAAAGGTTTTATGTATAGATAATCTACGGCTGATAAATTTTGTGTATTTTGCTGTTTTCTATTCAATTTAAAACAAATAATTATGCCAACCGAAATTGCATCAAACACCGACGTATTTACACAAATTATTGCTGATGAGAAGGCCGCCGCCACTGCATTAGCCGAAACACTAGAACAGCAAAACACCATTTTTCTAAATTTTTGCAACAACCTTGTGGGTAACATACTTAGATCGATGGGCGAACTAAACGCTATGGAACTTGCAGTAGCTGGAAATAATGCTCACCAAGAATTAACCACCGCAAAAAATACTGCTACAGAAAACATACAACCTGCCACAACACCTAGCCCAACTGAAAGTAGTAATGTAGCTCCAAAAAACACTGCAATTCCGTCTGCGGATAGCAGTAATAATGCTATTGGTTCATTTGTAGACGCTATGAATGCAAGTATGCA
Organism: Bacteroidia bacterium; assembly: GCA_037968475.1. Lineage (GTDB taxonomy): Bacteria > Bacteroidota > Bacteroidia > UBA8524 > UBA8524 > SB11. The sequence goes on along the minus strand of JBBKVO010000027.1, from coordinate 49,259 downwards.
CAATGCAGTAACTGCACAACAGCAAATGTATATTATAGCACAAGCATCAACTACACAAGCAATAAACATAATACTTTCTATAGCTACTGATACATTGGCGGTAGCTGTACATAATAAAGAACAATAGTTTTATACTTCGGCTTTTAGTAGCTGCGCCACACTGCTTTTATACTTCGGCTATTCTTTTTCTTAAATTAGCAGTAACACCAATATATAATGCGGTTCTTGTGTGATTGACTATTATATGCAAAGCCGTTTTTCATTACTGCAATATATATGTTAGGGATAGATTCCTGCCTGTACGGGAATGACGGAGGGGGTAATCATGACGCATCAAGCTTTCATAAATGAAAGTTGTGCGGTTGGCCGCCATTCCTTTTATATGGGAATTTGGGCGTTAGAAAGGTATAAGCCCACTTATTTATTTGAACTTAAATTCTAAATTATATTATTGATTAATGGAAAAAATTGATTTTTTTATTTCACATGCTTCTGAAGACAAGGATTCTTTTGTAAGGAGTTTAGCAGATACTTTAATTTTAAGTGGGGCAAGTGTTTTTTATGATGAATATACAATAAAGTTAGGAGATAGTTTAACTGAAAGTATAAATTATGGTATTTCAAAATCTAAAAATGGAATTATAGTATTTAGTGAATATTTCTTACAAAAAGGATGGACAAATGCTGAATTGCAAGCACTCTTTAATAAATCGATACGTGAACGTTTTAAGTTGATATTAGTTTTTCATGGAATATCACATGACTCTATCGCAGCTAAATATCCCTTACTTTCTGATATTAGAGGAATAAGTAGTTCCGTCGGTCTTTACAAAGTAGTAAATGAGATACATGCTTCAACTGGATTCCAGTCTAATATGACTTTTGCATATACTCAACTATCATTAAATCAAGAACAATTACAAGATGGAATTTCTATTACCATTAGGATTGGATTTCCCTTACTTGGTGATTTAAGAAATGATAAAGTATTTTTTGAAATTGGGCAAAAGGAGAATTTTAATACAAGATTACGGCTTTACTTATACAGAAATCAAAGAATATATTTTGAATTCGTTGATTGTAATTACAATAAATTTGCAATTTCTGCAGATGTTTCGGAATGGTTGTTTCGTGAACCACATACAATAGTTGCAAATTTTGACGTTCCTAATAGGTCTCTATCACTATTTATTGACTCAAACAAGGTTGTTGAGCTATCACTGGCTAACATTAATTTTGATAATGAAACATTAAATAATTTTATAGTAATAGCTGGGAGTAACTTAGAATTAGATTACCCATCGCCCTTTATTATAAGCTATTTGAGTCTTGGGAAGGCATTAACTAATGACGAAGCAGTCTCTATGTCTAATATAGTTGAAACGTTCAACAACATGGTAAACCGTTAGCTTAGACAACGACACTCGCATTCAACTAATCCAAAACTCCCTTATTGTATCCAAAACATCGCTTACATTTTTTTAATATCATGCTACATTTTACGGGGTGGCAGTAACGTATTTTAAAATGTTGCCAAACAACTCGCTTTGGTAGTAAGTACAGTTTTGTTTATTTGGATAATAGTTGGTTTGCTTCTAGTATTAAGTTTCACGTGTCCAAAATCTAATTTTCAGGCTTTTTATTTCATTCGTAGAGAAATAAAGCATCCGCTCTTTACTTGCAGGAATGGCTGCCCTACGCGCCTGTGCTTTTATTATTTTTTTTCCACTCCTTCACTATGCTTATCAGAGCAATAATACTCCATACAGCATTTACAAAAATAAATGACGGAAAATAAGAGAGGGAGTTTTTTGATTATAGGGTGCGGTTGCCCGTCATTCTCAACTTGATTGAGAATCTGTGTGTGGGTTTTTTGCTCTTTTTGTGCTGGTGCGAGCGTCTCGCTCGTACCGAAAATAGAAGAGCGTCCGCTCTATTTCGTAATAGTAATGAATAAGTTAGCCTCACAGATTCCTGCTTCCGCAGGAATGACTGCCCTACGCTCCCATGCTTTCATGGGTAGTTGTCATCACAATTTTTGCAGTTTTTTATATCGGATAAGAGTTGCTGCATTTGATAAAGGTATAAATTATTTGACGGAAAAGAAACGAGGAAGTTTTTTGATTATAGAGTGCAGTTGCCCGTCGTCCTCAACTTGATTGAGAATCTGTGTGTGGGTTTTTTGCTCTTTTTGTGCTGGTGCGAGCGTCTCGCTCGTACCGAGAATAGCATAGTGTCCGCTCTATTTCGTAATTGTAATGAATAAGTTCGCCTCACAGATTCCTGCTTCTGCAGGAATGACTGCCCTACGCGCGGGTGCTTTTATTGCTTTTCCGCCACTCTTTTATGGTACTTTATGTATTCCAAGGAAATTTTGGATCCCAAATATTTGTCAAATTTCTTTCAAACAGATTATCGTCTTCATCAATAACAATTATTCCGTCATCACGATATATTCCATTTTCAATAAGCCCCTGCACTATTTTATCTGTCATTTCTTTGTAATCAGAAAAATCTTGCCAAGTGTATTGTTTGTTAAAGAGGTTAAAGATACCGTCAGAATCATTTATAAAAGAAATACGGTCGCCAGAGTTGTGTAAAAGATAGTACGTTACCATGCTTCCAGCTATTGATATACCTGATAACTCGCGCCATTTAACGCCAGTTATAATATTATTAAAAAAGACTTTCTCTTTCTTATCAATATTCACTAAAAAGAACCATGCTCCCATAATTTTCTTTTTAAAATGCTACTTGTTGCACTTATTTTTTAGCTTATGTAGTACTTTTTTGCTCCCCAGACTTTCTCCACTCCTTCACTATGCTTATCACCGCAATAATACTCCATACCGTATTTACAAAAATAAAAGGCCCTGAGTGGGTATGAATAGCATTAATCAATAACAACAGCGAACTGCTGAGGTTGAAAATATGATACACCCACAACATTTTATCAAACTTGCCCAACGAGAATAATAAATAACCTGTTAGTAGACCAATAGCTCCTACCCAACCTATAATATCAAATACTGTTTTATCCATTGGGCGTACACTTTAAGCAATAGCAAATTGCTGGGTAAACTGCTGTAATTCGTCCAATGCTCTTATTGCATCCAACACGCCGCTAATGTTTTTTATTTTTAGGGTAAGGTGTTTGGGGGTTTGTTTCATGCTGCACTGCACAGGGTGGCCGCCTACATATTTTATTATGTTGCCAAATATATCGCTTTGATAGTAACTGCTGTTTTGGTTGGCAGGAAAATAGCAAGTAAGCACTCTATCGTCTAATTTCACACGTTCAAAACCCAACTCGCGGGCTTTCCATTTCATGCGCATACTATCAAACAAGCCTTTCAGCTCTTTGGGCATGGGGCCAAAACGATCTATCAGTTCATCCCTAAATTTCAGTAGTTTTTCTTCCGTTTCTATCTGCGCCATCTCGGTATACAGCGATAAACGCTCTTGTATATTGCGCACATAGTTGTCGGGTATCAGTATTTCAGAGTCTACATCCACCTGCACTTCATTGGTGCGAGGCTTGGGTATTTCGTCTTTAAAAAGGTCTTTAAACTCGTCGTCTTTTAGTTCTTGCAGGGCTTCATCCAGTATTTTGTGGTACATCTCAAAGCCAATTTCGGCAATAAAACCACTTTGTTCGCCGCCCAATAAATTACCTGCTCCGCGTATATCTAAATCACGCATAGCTACGTTGAAACCACTACCCAAATCGCTAAACTGCTCTATGGCACTTAGGCGTTTGCGGGCTTCTTGCGTTAGCGTACTTAGCGGTGGCGAAAACAAATAACAGTAGGCTTTTTTATTGCTACGTCCTACACGCCCGCGCATTTGGTGCAAATCGCTAAGGCCGTGCATGTGGGCATTGTTTATAATAATGGTGTTGGCATTGGGTATGTCCAAGCCACTTTCTATAATTGTAGTGGCTACCAACACATCGTAGTCGCCCTCTACAAATTTTATCATTATATCTTCTAACTGGTCGCCTTCCATTTGGCCGTGTGCTACTGCCACGCGCGAATTAGGAACCAATTTTTCTATCAGGTGGGCATACTCGTGTATGTCTTTCACACGGTTATGAATAAAAAACACCTGTCCGCCACGTTCCAGTTCTTCCTCTACCGTTTCGCGTATCAAATCCTGATTAAATACGTGCAACTCAGTCTGTACAGGTTGTCTGTTGGGAGGAGGTGTATTTATTACTGATAAATCCCTAGCACCCATTAGCGAGAAATGCAGGGTACGCGGTATGGGTGTTGCCGTAAGGGTTAGCGTATCAACATTTACCCTTATTTTTTTAAGTTTTTCTTTTACAGCTACGCCAAATTTTTGCTCCTCGTCTATAATCAGCAGGCCAAGGTTTTTAAATTTCATATCCTTGCTCACCAAGGCATGCGTGCCAATAATAATATCAAGTTTACCGTCGGCTAGTTTTTGCTGTATCTCTTTTTTCTGTTTTGCACTGCGAAAGCGGTTGATATAATCAATATTACACGGAAAATCTTCAAGGCGATTTTTAAAGGTTTTGTAGTGTTGGTAGGCCAAAATGGTAGTAGGAACTAATATGGCTACCTGTTTGCTATCGGCAACTGCTTTGAAGGCCGCGCGTATGGCAACTTCTGTTTTACCAAAGCCAACATCACCACACACCAGCCTATCCATAGGCTGTGTTTTTTCCATATCCAACTTCACATCTTCGGTTGCTTTGCTTTGGTCGGGCGTATCCTCATACAAAAATGAGGCTTCAAGTTCTACTTGCAGGTATGAATCGGGGCTGAATGCAAATCCCGTTTGTGCTTTGCGCGCTGCGTATAGTTTTATAAGGTCGCGGGCAATGTCTTTTACCTTCTTTTTGGTCGATTTTTTTAGCTTGTCCCACGCATCGCTACCCAGCTTGTTCATGCGGGGTTCAGTACCGTCTTTGCCTACGTATTTTGTTATTTTGTGCAGCGAGTTAATGTGGACATACAGCAAATCGTTATCGCGATATACTAAACGGACGGCTTCGCTCATCACACCGTTCATTTCTAGTTTTTCAAGTCCTGCAAATTTGCCAATACCGTGGTCTATATGGGTTACATAATCACCCGGCGAAAGCTCCCTAAGTTCTTTTAGCGTAAGGGCTTTGCTGCCGCTATAGCCGCGTGCGCCTTTGCCTTTATAAAACCTATCAAACAGTTGATGCTCAGTATAGCAGGCTATTTTAAGGTCGTGGTCTATAAAACCTTCGCTAATACCGTGGTATATAGGTTCAAATTTTACCTCACGGTCAAGGTCTTCAAAAATGGTATGCAGTCGCTCTATTTGTCGACTGTTATCTGAAAATATTATGTTTTGGTAGCCTGCTTTTTGGTTACCTTTTAGGTTTTCAATCAGCAGGTTAAAGTTTTTATGAAACAGCGGTTGCGGCGATACTTTAAATTCTAGTTCAGTATCGGGCTTAAAAAAGTGGCGTGTGCCATATTCAACCAACGCTTGTTGTTTCAGTTGGCCTAAAACCTCGTTGCCCGTTTGGTATATTTTGGCGGTATCAATAGGCTCATCAGCATCTTTAGCAAATTTTGCAGCTTTTATTAGCCCTTCTTCAATTATTTCGGCAAGGTATTGCGCATCGTGTACCCATACTATTGTATCTTGGGGGAAATAGCTAAAAATGGGCACTTTTTCAGTAGCTATTACATCGCTTTGTATGTTGGGTACTATGGTGGTGTACATTACCTTTTTTACCGATAGTTGGTCTTCAGGATTAAAATGGCGGATAGATTCTACCATATCACCATCCAATTCTATACGGTAGGGAAGGTCGTTTGCAAATGAAAATACATCTATAATACCCCCGCGTATGGCATATTGACCGGGTTCAAACACAAAATCAACACGGTCAAAATCGTGTTCGGCCAGCATTTCCATCAAAAAGTCTAGGTCGAAAGGGTCGCCCACCTTCACATTAAAAACATTGTTGGCGTATGCTTTTCCGCCTATTACCAACTCGGCCAAGGCGGCGGGGTAGGTAATAATAATAGTGCCCTGTGGGTGTGCTGACAACCGACTGATAACCTCAGCACGCTTTAAAACGTTGTTGTTATCCGTATCGCTAACCTTAAATGGTTTTCGGTACGATTGGGGAAATAACAACACCTCTTTGTTCTCTATCAGATTGTTAAGGTCGCTATACAAATAGGCAGCCTTTTCATCGTCGTCGCAAACAACAACAAAGGTATTATCGGTATTTTTTTGGAAAGTGTAGGCTATGTAGGCGGCAACAGCCGAGCCGAGAATGTTTTTTAGGGCGAACTTCTGCCCCTTTTTTTCAGACAATACAATATCATCCATCCCGCTAGCTAACGGGTGGCGACTATATTCATCTAAAAATTGCTTTATGTTCAAAGCGGTGCAAAGATAACGAATGAGCGTTAGTTTTTGGATAGTTTGTAGTGTTAAGTTTATTGTTTTTAAGTGATGAGCTTAAGAGTAGATTTTTTTATTAGATTTATAATTATGGATGTTGTAGAAGTTTTAGAAACGTTTAAAGCAACGCATAGATTAGTTGCACGTATTCAATTTATTAAGGGAGCAGAACCTAATGTGGGTGCTGTATATAGTACTGCAACTGGGCAAAAGATTAGAATTACTGGTGTTGAATTTTCAATTAGTGGAGATGAAAAACAGCAAGAAAACTGGCAAAAACAGAGAGCTAGTGGGGTATTTGGTTGTTCAATTGAATACATAGATTAAATTTTTGTTCCCTCACCCCCGACCCCTCTCCATAGTTAGCTCACCCCAAATAATGAGCTTAACGTGAATTTGACATAATAGATTGTATAATGCGTTGTTTATAAGGGAGTTAATATTTTTTAAATAGGGTTAAAAACCTATTCTATCAAAAATTACAGCCCACAAGACGACTTAAGTCGTCTTGTGGGCTGTAACAGGAACAGCAGTGGGTTTTAACCCGCTGTAAATGTAGTTTATTATCCGAACTCACGTTAATTTAGTACAGGCGCTCATAATTTCCCCTCTCTTTTTTGTAAGAGAGTGGCGCTTTATGTGGTTCCAGCTTTCTAATACAACTGGGGTGAGTTAAAACCAACTAGTATTTTTTAGGGTGTGTGTAACAAGGTATAGACGCGCCAAGTGAAGTGGGGGCTTTGAGGCAGTTTATAAAGTAATTAGTTTATTAATCTGTACTAAGCCGAAGTATCGTATTTGCATTTTTTGCAACTGAACATCTTATATCTTTATTTTTTCTGCAAAAACTACCAAAATAAAATCGGGTATTAGTAAAATGTAATTTAATGTAGCCGAGGCAAGTCCACATTTTTGCTACATGGAATTAGCCTTTTTTCAAAACCAACTAGCCGAGTTTATTATCCTGCACATCATTGCCTTTTGCGAAGGGCTTATGGTAGTAAAGGGAGGTGTTAAAGTTAACTACACCCGCAAACTCAATCACTTTTTTGTGTTCTTTTTGCCTTTTATCATCAAAATTTATATCCCCTTTACAGAAAATCTGCTCACCATGATATTAATGGTGTGTATTAGTATGGCCACCTTTATTATCTATTTAAAACCTGTACGCACCAAAGCCAAACTGTTTGGGATGATGTATGCCGCTTTTGATCGACCCGAAGACCGTCCGCATACGATGAAGTGGCTGTTTACCCAATACCTTGCCACCTATATAGTAGCTGTGCCTTTGTACTTCTATTTTCACCATATTGGTATGCCACAACTGCTGATGCTTATAATATTGGTAAACGCTATTGGCGATGGATTGGCCGAACCTGTTGGTGTAAAATGGGGAAAGCAAAAATACAAAGTAAAAGCCTTGTTTACCCGTCAAACCTATACCCGTAGCATTGAGGGCAGTGCCTGTGTCTTTATAACAGCTGTGTTGGTGTTGTTGGGTTTTCAGCATTTGTTTACTACGCCGCAGTTAATAATGGCATTGCTAATATTTCCTATTGGGGTAACATTGGCTGAGGCGTATTCGCCACATACATGGGACTCGCCTTTGATTTTCTTAGTGGGCGGTGTAGTGTTGATAGGGATTATCCATATAGATTTTGCAGCTATTTTGAACCAGTATAAACAAATTCTTTCTTTAGTGAAGCACACGCTCGAAGTGTATAGGTTAGTGTAATAAAAAACGTGCATTATGAATTTTAATAAATTAATTTTAATGGTACTTTTTGTAATGGTATGTTATACTAAAGTAATTGGGCAAGACAGTAGCTATAATGCTCAGCTAATTGATTCTTCATCTTTTGATACATATATATCTTCCTCGATTAAGAAAACAAGAAATATTTTCGGTTTTATTCCGAATGGAAACACAAAACGAATTAATGGTCTTTCAATCGGACTCTGTCTTAACTCTTATGATAGTATAGAAATAAATGGCTTAAATATAGAGATTTTAGGGGGGTGGGTTGGTAGTCCATCTTTTATTGCTGAAAAAACTAAGTATAGTGATACGGCAAAGACAAAACGAGAGTATTATAAAAAGTATATCCAAAAAATCAATGGAATCACTTTGGCAACAATAGAAGGAGTTAACAATGCACAAGTAAATGGTATTACTATTAGTCCTTTCGATAACCTAGCAAATGAAGTTAATGGCGTAGGTTTAGCCATTTTAGCAAATGGCAGCCAGTTTTTTAATGGACTAGAATTAGCTGTGTTTGCCAACGTAGCCTCTCGCGGTCGTGGGATTCAAATAGCGGCTATAAATACTTGTTACGATTTTAGGGGTATACAAATTGGTTTGTGGAATAAAAACGACAAACGCAGCTTACCATTTATTAATTGGCAATTTAGACCATAACAGAATCAGTGGCTTTATTTCTGTTTAAAATTAAAGGTAAAATGATAACAGGCGTAGTTGTAGTTGCTATTTGAGAGACACATGGGACTCATCTTTGGTTTTCTTAGTGGGCGGTGTAGTGTTGATAGGGATTATCTATATAGATTTTGCTGCAATAGAGGGGGTATATAAGAATATGCAGCATATCATACATCAAGTTGAAACACAAAATACCCTACTTGTTGAATATTCTATGGCATTCCATTCGTCTAAAAATACAAAAAAAAGAAGTTTAAAATAAAGAGTTTGGGTATATTAACCGCGAATAATATTTAAAAATATAAAAGAAAATGAAAATTTTTAAAACATTTATTATTGCTGCTATTGTTACTTTTTCACTAACAAGCTGCTCTAAAGACGATAAATCTAGCGACAACAATCCATCAGGCAGTCAATCTGAAAAGATGAGGCTTATAACTTTAAAGCCTTGGATACTTACCGGTAAAACGTATTTTACAACTACCAATCCACAACAAAAAGATATATACCCACTGGCAGGTGCTTGTTTTGTTGATAATATATATACCTACAAAACAGACAATAAAGTGATAACTGATGAAGGGGCTACAAAGTGTAATACAGCTGCCCCACAAACAAGTGAAAATACTTGGGCATTTAAGAATGGAGAAACTGAACTGCAAGTGGGTACTGCATTGAATACGATAATTTCTTTAGATGAAAACACAATGGTGCTACAACACAAAATAAACGAGTATACCTATCATGATAAGTATACACATTGATTAAAGAAGAACACTATTAAACTATAAATGCCGCTTATAAGCGGCATTTATAGTTTAATAGTGGTTGGAAAACGCTCGGTAAAAGAAGAATATCAAGGGGTATGGCATAAGAATATAATAATTCTTATCTAGTATGATAACTGGCATAGTTATAGCTTAAACGAAGTTTGCAAAGTTTGGCTTAACTTCGCGGCGTTTTTATGATAATTGAAGTATTAAAATCTAAAATCCACAGGGCAAAAATTACTCAAACTGAGTTGCACTATGTGGGAAGTATTACGCTTGACGAAGATTTAATGGATGCGGCTAACCTTATCGAAAATGAAAAGGTGCAGATAGTAAACATTAACAATGGTGAGCGTTTTGAAACATACGTGATAAAAGGTGATCGCGGTAGTGGTATGGTATGCCTTAATGGCCCTGCTGCACGCAAAGCCCAAAGAGGTGATTTGGTGATAGTGATATCATACTGCCAAATGGACTTTGAAGAGGCTAAAAAACACCAGCCTACTTTGGCCTATCCTGATGATAATAACCGAGTGATAAAGTGAAGTTAAAACTGCCCACCCTACATCCCGTACTTAAAAAGGTACTTAGTTATACGCTGTTTTTTGCCATCGGAGCCTTCTTTATTTACTTGGCTTTTAGTAAAATAGATAAAGATAAAACTTTAGACGCTATTTCTAAAGCTAACTTGATGTGGCCATTAGTAGCTATGTTGGCTGGTATAATAAGTTGTGTAAGCCGAGCTGTTAGGTGGCGGATTATTGCGGAACCTTTGGGTTACAAAACAAGTTTCTGGACTACTTTTCACGGTATTATGGTTGGCTACTTGGTAAATTTTGCTATCCCACGTGGTGGTGAGGTCGCTCGTGCTGCCATTGTTTCTAAAACTGAAAAAATACCCATGCCTACTATGATTGGTACTATAGTAGCCGAGCGTTTGGTAGATTTAATTTGTATGGCCATTGTACTGGTATTGGCCGTGTTTCTTCAATTAGATACGCTGAAACAGTTTTTGGATATATTGCCCAAAACCGAAGAAGCTGGGGGTCTTAGCCTTATACAAATTGGGCTTATAGGTATGGCTGCGGCAGGCATTTTATTTTTTGTTTTCAGAAAAAAGATACAACAACTATCGCTGTACAAAAAAGTGGTAGACATTATAAAAAGTTTTATTGAAGGTATAAGAGGTTTATTAAAAATTAAGAAACCTATTCAGTTTATCTTTCACTCAATAGTTATTTGGGTAATGTATTACCTGATGGTGTATGTGTGCTTCTTCTCTTTGGAGGGCACGTCTCATCTTGGTCCTGAAGCTGGATTAACCGTTTTAGTACTTAGCACTGTGGCAATTTTAATACCTGCGCCAGGCGGCACAGGCACTTTTCATTACTTTGTCCCCTTTGGACTTCTTTTATACAACATTCCGATAGACCCAACGGGTAGTGCTTACGCTATTATTGCCCACGCATCGCAAATGGTAATGTTTATTGGTATTGGTGCCGTATCGTACTTTGCCTTAATGTACCAACAACGTAAACAACTGGCTGGTGAAACTGCAACAACAAATACAGAGCAAGATTCTAAATAATTCTACTGAATTAGATGCTTTGCTTGCAGATTGGCGGGCTAAAGGGTATAAAATAGTTTTTACCAACGGCTGTTTTGATTTACTGCATCGTGGCCATGTTGATTATCTTACCAAAGCAAGAGACCTTGGCGATAAACTGTTTTTGGGTTTAAATACCGATGCTTCTGTAAGTAAACTAAAGGGTAAGCACCGACCTATACAGGATGAGCAAAGCCGTTTGCACATTATGGCAAGCCTTCAATGTGTTGATGCTGTTATTTTGTTTGATGAAGAAACCCCCTACGAGCTAATAAAGGCCGTACAGCCTGATATTTTAGTAAAAGGTGCTGATTATAAGCCCGAAAATATTGTTGGCTATGATATTGTTACCGCAAAAGGGGGTGAAGTTATCACCCTTGATTTTCTTGAAGGCTATTCTACCTCAGCTATAGAGAAAAGAATTAAAGACATGAAGTAATCGATACTTGCTCTTTTGGCAAGAGTTTCTGTACCTACTTCCTCTCGCTGCCAAAAGGGATAAAGCCGTGTCCGTTGGTGATATTGTAGGTTTGACCCAAATAATCTTTAACGTTACAATTAAATCTCACTTCGGCCATTTTGTATTTTGTACCTTGATACATTGTATCGGTTACTGCTACAATTTCAAAATTACCTGATACATCTTGGTCGTAAGGAATAGTATTAAATTTATGACCTGTGCTAAGCTCTGAGTACGAAATAACCACTTCGCTATTCTTGCACATATATATAGATGAGTTGGAGTATGCAAATTTATATATACCGGGTTTTATTGTATTTTCAAGGTCTGTAGGTAAAGCAGTTAGTGTATCTTGACTGCTATATATTGATATTTGCAGCGATTTTTTTAATGCAGGAGATTCGATTGTAAAAACAAACTCACGCAAATATTCATTTATAACATTAGTAGTTGTATTAATAAAGGCAGCCTCGTTTCCTGCCTCTAATTTAAAAGGCAACGTATTAAGCTCACCCTGTACCCAAACAACAGGGCTACCTTCAATAGGTTCAGGTAATTCATTTTTCTTACATGAACTCAGACCTATTAGTATTAGAAATAGGCTAAGTAGTGTTTTGTTTTTCATTTTATTTTTGTCCAAATGGGATAAATCCGTATCCCTCGGTTATATCATACCACCAATTATTGTAGGGGTACATAACTCGGCACGAAAACTTTATTTCGGCCAATTTAAATATCTTTCCATCGTGCTCCACATCTTTTACCGAAACAATTTCAAACTGTCCGCTAAGTTGTTGCGCATAGGGTATAGTATAATATTTTACACCTGTGGCAAGGTCGTTATACAAAAAAATCACCTCGCTTTTCCTATACGGTATAAAAGGGAAAGCATTTGAGTATGTAAATTTATATACACCGGGTTGTATCGTATTAGTAAGGTCGCTACTTACATCACCCAATGTTTTTTGCCAGTTATTAATTGATATTTCTATCGACTTTTTAAAGTCAAGAGCATCGATTTTAAAAATAAACTGGCGGCTTTGGCTATCTATATTATTAGTAATAACATTAGCATAGGTAGCATTTTCGCCTGCCATAAACTTAAACGGAACGTTGTTTAGTTTACCTTGTATCCATACCATAGGTTTGCCTTCTTCGGGTTTTGGCAGGTCTTGTTTTTTGCAAGAGCTAAAACCCAACAGTACAGCAAAAACTATTACTATGTAGCGTTTCATTATTTGGTTAAATTCAGTTTAACGTATAGTTGTAAGTGTGCAGGTAGATGTGATTTACCATCACCGAAATAACTGCTTTTAGTTACATTATTAAACATTTGGTTGTAGCGTAAACCTAGGCTATACATGCCTGGCAGGTTATACTCGTAACCCAAAAGCAAACCATAGTTAAAAGTGTTCAAATCTTCGTACACACCTTTTTTAGTAGTGGTGCTGGTATACTTCTCAACATGATTTTGTTTCTGCTCAGCAACTTCAGTGCGAGCATTAACCATATACATACCCACCACCCCAAAACTTACACGATGCTTATTGGCCTTATTTAAATCATAACTGATAGAAACAGGAACTTGCAAGTAATCAAAAGATTTAGTTACCAAAAAGTAGTTGGTAGTTGTTCTTTCAAAAAAGTAAGTTGTTTGTGTAATGTTGCGGCTAATGTTGTTGTTATTGCTGCGCAAATAGTTAAGTTCAGCACTTAAACCCCAGCGGCGGTTTAAATTTCTATTTACATATAAGCCAGCCATAAAACCACTGCCAACTTGTGTATTTGATTGTGTGTTGCTAATTACACGGTTAAAGTTTCCGCCTGCTTGTATACCAAATTGCCAGCTATAAAAATGTTGAATATTGTTTAAACGTCTTTCAGCATTTTGGGTTGAATCAGCAAAACGATATTGCGCAAGTATACTTTCGTCAAAATTTTCAGCACCGTTGCTAGTGCTAAACAAAGGCAATTTACCATTAAGTAATACTATGCTATAGTTGCTTTTTTCTATTGCATCAGTATTCTCAGAAGTAGTTATAACCTCATCTGTAGTAATAGTTTCAGATTGGTTTTCTTCAGTAGCTAATAAATTAATGGCAGGAATATTTTGCTCTGTTGCTATTGGTGCAGCAGTATTATTAGTGGTATTACCTCCATTATTAGTTGTTGATGTGGCAGCATTCGCATCGGCAATATTGTCAGTAGTAGTTGCTACACTATTTTGGGTGTTGGCTTCGCTATTGGTTTGCGCTTGAGGAGCAGCAACAATAGGGCTTTCAATAACAGGTGTGTTATTTTGCACTGTAGTACGTTCCGCATCGTAGCCTGATATATAGGCAACAACCGAGCCTGCCAAAATAATAGCACCTGCTATGCTGGCCAGTATGTACCGTTGTACATTTTTTAGCATAAAGCTGCTATCACCTGCATCAAGCATGGCTTCCATGTTTTCCCACGCACCTTTCACGTACGGGCTTTGGTGGTTGCCAAGGCTGTCTTTAAATAGCTTGTCTATATCGTTAATATTATTCTCCATGGGTAATTTCTACCTTAGTCTTTTTTTTAATCATTACTTTTAACTTCTGCCTTGCGGCATGAAGGTATGTGCGTGAGGTAACTTCTGAAATATTCAAAGCCTCACCAATTTCTTTGTGGTTGTAGCCATCAATGGCATACATATTAAACACTGCTTTTGCCATTGGCGGTAAAGTATTTACCAGCAGCATAATTTCTTGAACATTATATTTTGATACTACATCGTTTTGTGTTTCGCCGCTATATATATCCAAATACTCGGAGTTGGGTGTAATATTCAGCTTATAATTTTTTTGTTCCTTTATAGCGTCAAGTGCAGTATTAATAATGATACGCTTTATCCATCCCTCAAAACTACCTTGGTTTTTAAACTGTACTATATTTTTAAAAACCTTATAAAACCCCGTGTTCACTACCGCCAATGCCTCGTCTTCCTGCTTCATATAGCGCAGGCAAACAGAGTACATTTTGCCAAAATACTGCTCATAAAGCCTTTTTTGGGCTTTTCTGTCATTATTGCGGCAGCCTTCTATGAGCACTTCGTTCATTGGTGGGTGTTGTTTATATGACGATGCTTTTTGGCACGATGTTGTTATGTGCTATTAAAATTTTATTTAAGATACGGTAAACTGAACAAAAAACTAGATAAAATGGTTTTTACTTTTGCAATCCCAAAGGTATAAATAGGGGAGTAGAGGTAATAACCTATTATCTTTGCAAAGATAAAGAGATGAGTAAAAAAGGAAAAATATTAGTAGCCATGAGTGGCGGTATAGATAGTACCGTTGCGGCTATTATGTTAAAAGAAGAAGGATACGAAGTTGTAGGCATTACCATGAAAACATGGGATTATGCCTCATCAGGTGTTAATGGTAAAGAAACAGGCTGTTGCAGTTTAGACTCTATAAACGATGCACGCGCTATTGCCGTGCAGCATGGTATACATCATTTTATTTTAGATATACGTGAGGAGTTTGGCGATTTTGTAATTGATAATTTTGTTGATGAGTACATGGCAGGCCGTACGCCCAACCCTTGTGTATTGTGTAATACACATATAAAATGGGAGGCTTTGCTAAAACGTGCCAATATGTTGGATTGTGAGTTTATTGCCACAGGGCACTATGCTAACTTAAATATAAACCCTATAAATAATAGGTACTACATATCAAAAGGATTAGATACCAACAAAGATCAATCGTATGTACTGTGGGGCTTAGCACAAAAAAATTTGGCGCGCACAAAATTCCCTATGGGTAAATTTCATAAGCCTGATATAAAACAAATGGCTATTGATATGGGCTATACCGAATTGGCTAAGAAAAGCGAGAGTTACGAGATTTGTTTTGTGCCCGATAACGACTATCGCGGTTTCTTAAAAAATAGGGTTGAGGGGCTTGAAGAACGTGTTAACGGCGGAAACTTTGTACGCAAAGATGGCACAATACTAGGCCAGCACCGCGGATACCCTTTTTATACCATAGGTCAACGCAAAGGGCTGGAGCTAGCCGTTGGCGAACCCATGTTTGTGGTAGAAATACAACCCGATACCAATACCATAGTTTTAGGTACGCAAGAAGAGCTTGAACGCAACGGTATGTGGGTGCGCAATGTGAATATGCAGAAGTATGAAGCCATTGATACCGAAATGGACAGCATTAGCAAAATACGTTACAAAGATGCAGGCACACCTTCTATTATTACCCAACACGATAATAAAATGAAAGTAGTATTTAATACTACTGTAAATGCCATTGCCCCAGGTCAATCGGCAGTATTTTATGAAGGAGACGACGTTATAGGCGGCGGTTGGATAGAAAAAAGCTTTGAAGTTTAAATCACACAAAATATTGAAAAAAGCGAGCTAACCCTATTACTATGGGTATTGGCTATATATTTTAAAAACTGTAAATGAAAAAAATCTCTATCCTTTTCCTTTTGTTCATTCCCCTACTATCAGTAGCGGGCAAAAACAGTGATACATTAAAATTTTGGGTAGCCTTTAAGGATAAAGCCAATTCGCCATACGGAACCGATAAACCATTGGTGTATCTATCGCAAAAAGCGATTGACAGAAGGGCAAAGTTTGGAATAAAAATTACGGAACAGGATTTTCCTGTAAACCCCAACTATGTGCAACAAATAGCAGGTATGGGCGTAACAGTGCTTAATACCTCACGTTGGCTTAATGGAATGTCTATTCAAACCGCCAATTTGGGTACAGTAAAAAAAATATTGGCTTTGCCCTTTGTATCAGCAGTAGAAAAAGTAGGGATAAAAAGTAACCAAGACAACTCTAAGATGGATTATTTGTTAGAGTTTTTTATGTCTTTGGGTGAAGATGAAAAAGATACTACCACTATTAATGATAGCTATTACGGTGATGGATTAAACCAAATACGAATGCTAAATGGTGTAGCTATGCACCAACTAGGCTATACAGGTAAAGGTGTTGATATTGCCGTTTTAGATGGCGGTTTTATGAACGTAAACAAGTTAAAAACCTTTAACCATTTATTTAGCAGGGGCTTGATAGCGGGTACTTGGGATTTTGTGAATATTGAAGAAAGTGTAGTTGAAGATAACAATCACGGTATGAATGTATTATCGTGTATGGCGGCAAAAACTCCCGGCAAAATGGTAGGTACAGCCCCCGATGCACGCTTTTGGTTACTACGTACAGAAGATGCTAATACCGAATATATTATTGAAGAATACAACTGGGCTACGGGTGCTGAATTTGCCGATAGTGCAGGAGTTGATATTATCAATTCATCATTGGGCTATACCAATTTTGATGATGAAAGCACCAGCCACACCTTTGCACACCTAAACGGCAAAACTTCGGTTGCTTCCATTGCGGCAGCCATAGCGGCCAAAAAAGGTATTATTATATGCAATGCCGCTGGTAACGAGGGTAACGACCCTTGGCGGTATGTTGGTGCTCCTGCCGATGCTTTTGGCATTATTACCGTAGGTGGAGTATCGCCTGATAAAGAACATGTAGAGTTCAGCTCGTATGGGCCTACTGCCGATGGACGCATCAAACCTACTGTTTGTGCACAAGCATCAAAGGCTTATGTAGCTTCGGTTTCTGAAGGGTTTTATGGTTCGCAGGGCACATCGTTTGCATCGCCCATACTATGTGGTATGGTGGCTTGTTTGCGCCAAGCCAACCCCGATAAAACGGTTGATGAGATGATAGCCGCTATTGAGATGAGTTCAAGTAAATACCTTCACCCCGATACCGTTTTAGGTAGTGGTATTCCCGATTTTATAGTAGCCAATAGATATTTGGGAGGTGATAAAACCTTTAACTATAAAAATAATCAAATAGAAACCCCTCCTGCCGAGATATTTACTAATAGTATAAGCTTTACGGCATTCTCACCTAAATATGATAATATAGTTCTAACACTAAGCAATAAAAAAGGTGAAATAGTAGAACGGAAATCTATACAGCCCAAAGTAAAAACAGGCTCAGGGTTTTATAAAACTATGATTGAACTACCTGACGATTTACCAAAGGGCAAGTATATACTTAGCCTAAAAATTGGTAGTGAGGAGTTTAGTTACTCGTTAATAAAAGAATAATGCTTTATTATCTATCGAAATAAACATTTTTGGCTGTTTTTTTGTCTGTAAGTTTGTCAACTTATGAAAACAGTGCTTAAACGCGTATTCATTTTACTATTTTTAACTTCTGTTCTCGCTACGGCTTCTAAAGCTCAAACCAAGTATATACTTAGCGGTAAAGTAACCGATGATAATACGGGCGAAACCCTTATAGGCGTTACGGTAGTAAACAGAAGTAATATAAAAGAAGGCGCAACTACTGATGAAAAAGGCTACTACAAACTTTTTTTAGGAGCGGGCACTTATACCTTTACCGTGTCGTATATTGGGTACGAAACTTTTGAAACTCAAATAACCATTACCGGCAATACATCAAAAAACTTTCAGCTAAAATCATCGGCAGTAAATGTGGGTGAAGTTGTTGTGAAAGGTGAGGCTAGTGATAAAAACGTAAAAAGTATAGAAATGAGCACGGTAGAACTTAGTGGTAAAACCATTAGGCAATTGCCTGTAATATTTGGCGAAACGGATGTGTTAAAAACCATAACCTTGCTACCCGGTATAAAAAGTGGGGGAGAAGGAAGTACAGGTTTTTATGTGCGTGGAGGAGGTCCCGACCAAAACCTTGTGCTGATGGATGGAGCAGTGGTATACAATGCCTCGCATCTATTGGGTTTTTTCTCAGTTTTTAATGGTGATGCGGTAGAAGATGTAGAGGTGATAAAAGGCGGTATGCCTGCCAACTATGGAGGGCGTTTATCCTCAATAGTTAGTGTGGGGATGCGTGAGGGTGATAAAAATAAGTTGAGAGTAAATGGGGGTATTGGTCTAATTTCATCTCGCTTACAGGTTGAAGGGCCTATACAAAAAGATAAAAGTTCGTTTATTATTAGTGGACGCCGGACATACGGAGATGTTTTGGCTCGCCCGTTTTTGGCGGATAGTCTCAAACAAAACCAGTTGTATTTTTACGATATCAATGCAAAACTTACTTTCAACCTCACACCCAAAGACCGTCTTTATATTACAGGCTATTTGGGTAGAGATGTTTTTAGGTTTGTAAACAATAGGGTAAACAAATTTACCTTTAAAGTAAGTTGGGGCAACCGCATTGCTGCTGTACGATGGAACCATGTTTATAACTCAAAACTCACCTCAAACATTAGTCTTATTTATAACGATTTTGACTTAAAATCAGATGCCGAATTTTTAGCAGGTAGTATTAATGTGTTTTCAGGTTTGCGTGATATTACAGGGAAGGTGGATTATGTTTATGTACCCAATAAACGCCTCAAAGTAAAATATGGGTTACAATACATAAACCATACCTTTATACCGGGTATATTATCGGTACAACAAGCTGACGTTGCTATTAATAGTGCTATTAATCGTCAGTTTGCGCACGAAGGGGCTGCTTATGTTTCTGCCGATTACGAGGCAAGCACCCGTTGGTTTTTTAATTTTGGTTTGCGCTATTCGGCCTTTGATCAAGTAGGGCCATACAAACAACCTCAGTTTGATGAATTGGGTGCACCCACAGGCGAGTACCAAGAGTATAAAAGGGGTACAACTATAAAACTATGGCACGGTGCAGAGCCTCGTTTTTCATTCCGCTATTCCATCAACTCTACCACATCAGTAAAAGGGTCGTATACACGCACCTTACAATATTTGCACTTGGCTACATCATCATCGGCCACTTTGCCTACCGATTTATGGGTGCCCAGTTCACGTTTAATAAAACCTCAATTGGCTAATCAAGTCGCATTAGGGTTGTTTAAAAACTTTAAAAAAGACGAGTACGAAACATCGATAGAGGCTTATTACAAGCCCATGCAAAACCAAATTGAGTTTAAGCCCGGTGCTGATTTATTTTTTAATCAAAACCTTGAAAACGAAATGGTATTTGGTAAAGGCCTATCGTATGGGGTAGAATTTTTTGTAAAGAAAACTAGAGGAAGAACAACAGGTTGGATTGGTTATACATGGAGTAAAACCACTCGTACGTTTGATATTTTTAATAATGGGAAACCTTATTATTATCGTTACGATAGAAGGCACGATATATCGTTTGTGTTAAGCCATCAAATCAACAAAAAATGGAACTTTAATTTTGTATTTGTATACGGTACGGGTAATGTACTCACACTACCCCAACAGCGATTTACCTATAATTTTGGTATAAGCAGCCAACAACCGCAACCTTATTTTAATATTATTGATAGGTATGTTGATGTGGCTAATTTCCGTATGCCTGCCTATCACCGTGCCGATATATCGTTTAACTATACGCCTAAACCCGAATCGACCAAGTTTCATAGCAGTTGGAATTTTTCTATATACAATCTGTATAGCAGGGCTAATCCCTATTTTATATATTTCGACCCTGATGTGCAGGCACAAACCGTTAAAGCACGCATGGTGTATTTATTTCCTATCATTCCATCCGTTACTTGGAATTTTAAATTTTAAGCGCAGCAACTAAATGAAAAACATAAAATATATAGTCGCCTGTGTAGTAGCCATAATTGGGTTTAGCTCGTGCGAAAAAGATATTGATGTGGTTTTGCCAAGTGCCGAAAGCCAAATAGTAGTAGAGGCATATATTAACCAGCTAAACCCCCTATTTAACTACGTAATACTTACTCGTTCGATAGATTATTTTAATCCTAATGTAAATGCAATAAATGTAAGCAATGCTCAAGTATACATTACCGAAGGACAAGCAAACGGGAAGGATACAATATGGGACAATGCTAATAAAAAGCAGTTGGTAGAAATTGCCCCCGACTCTATACCAGGTATATACTTTAATTTTGGGTTAACAGGCAAAATTGGCTATGTATATAAATTAGAGATTGATGTGGAAGGCAAACACATACACAGTGTTACCACTATACCACCGCTTGTGCCTCTAGATAGTGTTACTTCAAGTTTTAGGGTAAACCCCGATAACAATAAAGACACGGGCTATTTTATGACTATACATTTTTTAGAACCCCTTGCCACAGGAAATAACTACCGCTACATGTATAGAAAAGGTGCTGATACTGCCTATTTTGGTTGGGGAAGCATTAGCGATGAGTATGGCGTTTTTAATGATGAAACCATAAACGGGGTATACCGTAGTTTCACCTTTGGTCGACGTTTTAAGTATAGCGATACTATTAATTTTTATTTGAACTCGGTAGATAGACCGGCATACAATTTTTGGAGTTCTTATGATGATGCACGTTTTAATGGCGGGCCATTTGCTACGCCTGTGAAACTAAAATCTACCGTGCAAGGCGCAATAGGTTCGTTTACAGGTATGGCAGTAAGTACCAAAAGGTTAATACTAACACCTAGATAATACTATGGATATTGAAAAACTAAAATACCCCATTGGTAAGTACGTGGCACCTGAAGTAGTTACCCCTGTGCATATAAACCAATGGATAAAAGAGATTATAAGCTATCCGCAAAGGCTAAAACAGGTATTGGCAAACATTAGCCCTGAGCAACTGGCACAACCTTACCGCCCTGATGGATGGACGGGTTTACAGGTGATTCACCATCTTGCTGATAGCCACATGAATGCCTATATACGTTTCCATCTAACGCTTACCGAAGATACACCCACCATAAAACCATATATGGAGGAGCGTTGGGCACAACTAAGCTATATAAAAGATACACCCATTGTATTATCGTTAGAGTTATTAAAAAACCTGCACGCCCGTTGGGCAATACTGCTAAACTCTTTAACCGAAAAAGATTTTAAGCGCGAGTACCATCACCCTCAATACAACTATACTATACCTCTTGATAAAGTACTGGGTTTGTATGCTTGGCATGGCAACCACCACCTACACCACATAAAGCTATTGATGAAATAGGCTAATTTGGTAAAACAAGCAAAACAGGTATATATTTTATCAATCTGTTATTAATTAGCAGGGTATTACTGCTACCCTTTGGTTAGCATTTTGCAATTTTGCTAGGCTATATTTATTGGTTTAAAGAGGGTATAGGCGATTTTTATAATTTATAGTTTAGTTATAACTAACTGATACAAAACAGTTACTTTTGCAAATCAGTTTTATTGCCTATTATTTATCATATTACTATGAAAAAATTATTATCTCTTTTTCTTTTACTATCCGTTTACAGTTTATCATTTGCCAAATCTATTGATGAGGCTACCGCAAAAAAAGCAGGACAAAATTTTTTAGCCACCAGAACTACTGTTCCATTATTCAAATCGGGGGCACAGCTTCAATTGGTGCAAACAGTTCGTTCAAAAGCATACAATGCCCTAGCTACATCGGCTAACGTGGCTTATTATTATATATTTAATGTTAGCAATGGCGATGGTTTTGTAGTTGTATCGGGCGATGATAATGCAATACCCATTTTAGGCTACTCATCAGAAGTTGATTTTGATGTTACTAATATAGCCCCACAAACGGCCAAATGGCTTGAGGGATATAAAAACCAGTTGAGGTATATTATTGATAATAACCTTACTCAAACAGAAGAGATTAAAAAAGATTGGGAAGATTTACTAAACGGTAAGCGCAATGATAATACCATAGCTGCCAGCGTTACACCATTAGTGCAAACCAAATGGGATCAAAGCCCTTATTATAACTCACTTTGCCCCTACGATAATTCGGCATCACAACGCACCGTAACAGGTTGTGTAGCAACAGCAATGGCGCAAGTGATGAAATTTTGGAATTATCCTGCCACAGGTACAAGTTACCACTCATACAATCACAGTAAATACGGTACTCTATCTGCAAATTTTGGTTCTACCAACTACAATTGGGGTGCTATGCCCAATAGAGTAACATCATCAAATACAGCAGTAGCAACACTGATGTACCAATTAGGTGTTAGTGTTGATATGAATTACGGTGTAGGGTCAACAGGCGGAAGCGGTGCGTATGTAATCACTTCGCAAAGCCCTGTTACCCATTGTACTGAATATGCTTTGAAAACCTATTTTGGGTATAAAAATACCCTTTCAGGTATTGAAAGAGCTAATTACACACAAAGCCAATGGCTTACAACCATTAAAGGTGAATTAAATGCTGGTAGACCAATTATATATGCCGGTTTTGGTAGCGGTGGTGGACATTGTTTTGTAAACGATGGCTACGACAATAATGATTTTTTACATTTCAACTGGGGTTGGGACGGACAATACGACGGGTATTTCTCTGTGAATGCTTTAAACCCCGGTGGCGTAGGTACAGGTGGAGGAACAGGCGGTTTTAATAGCGGCCACCAAGCTGTTATAGGTATTGAACCTCCAGTAAGTAACCCTACTGCTTTGGACATGAGATTGTATAGTGCAATTACAGTTAGTCCTAACCCTATTAAATACAATCAAGCATTTGATGTTAGCGTTGATGTAGCCAACTTTGGCGCAAACTCTACCCAAAACTTTACAGGTGATTATACCGTAGCGGTTTTTAACTCTAATAACGATTACGTTGCTACTGTTGAAACCAAAACAGGCATGACGCTTGACTTTAACAAACACTATACTAATCCATTGGTGTTTTCGACTACTGGTTTAGCAGCACTTACCCCTGGTGATTATACCATTGGTGTATACTACAAAAAAACTGGGACTACTGAGTGGGTTGCTTTTGCCGATGGTGCCTACAAAAACTTTTTGAATGTTACTGTTGAGGGAAACAACACCAATCCATTAAAACTATATGCTGCGGTTACAACCACACCAACAGTAATAGTGCGAAACCAAACCTTTACTGTTGATTTTGATATTGCCAATTTCGCCAACTCAACCTTTACAGGTGATGTATCAGTTGATATTCATAAGTCAGACGGAACATGGATACGTGAATTGTCAGTTAAAACAGGTCTTTCTTTGCCTACAAATACACACTTTACCAATGGACTTACCTATACTATTACAGGAGGCATAAGCGATGAAGCAGGAACATACCAACTGTTTATTTGGGATAAGCCCAATAGTGGCAGTTGGGAGTTTGTGGGTAATGGAACGTATGCCAACCCTATAACTATTCAAGTAGTAGAACCGGGTTTAAGCCCCGATGTTTATGAGGTGAACAACACTGCTGGGCAGGCTGCAAATTTACCCGTAGCATTTACGGCTAATACAGCTACTGTTTCAACAAATAAAGGTTCTAATTGCCACAATGGTAACGATTACGATTATTATAAGATAGTATTACCCGCAGGTTATAATTACGAAGTAGGTGCCCGTATTCACGATTCGCACAGTAGTGGAAATGGGAATACATACAGCCTTGATGGTTTGGTATCGTACTCTACTGATGGCACAACATGGTCGGATGCTTATGATGATATAATAGCAGGGACAATAGTAGTAAACGGTGGAGGCACAGTATATCTTTATGTTTCACCCTACTTTACAGGTGAAACAGGTACATATTTGTTTGTTGCCAATATTACTCGTTTAGCAGCACTTAGTACAGAAAAAGACATTACAGGTTTTGCCGTTCCGGGTATGGTGGGCAATGCTACAATAAACCCAAATACTGCTTCTGTAGATATAGTGGTAACGGCACAGACTAATGTAACTAATTTAACACCTACCATTACCATATCCAACAAAGCAAGCATTAATCCTCCATCGGGTATATTGCGAAATTTCACCAATTCGGTTATTTACACTGTAACTGCTGAAGACAATAGCCAAAAAGCGTGGACGATAAGAATAACTAAACAGGCAGGTGTTGGTATTGCTGATGTAGCGCAAGCCAATACTATTAGCGTTTACCCCAATCCTACCAACAACAATTTATTTATTGATGCCAATAATTTTGGCGGGACGATTACAAGTATTGCCATTACAAATATGCAAGGGCAAACTATGTTGACTGATTACAATGTAACCGATGCTATTAGTAATATATCGTTACAAGGTTTGCAAAGCGGTGTATACATGGTGCAAATACAAACCAGCGAGGGTACAGTAACCAAAAAGGTGATAAAACAATAATGAAGAGATTAAGTATTTTATTGGTGCTGTTTGCTGCCTGCAAAGGGCAAAATAAAATTACATTCACGCCTGATTTTGAAACGCCTCCGCCAACAATGGTATATAAAACCAAAGGCGATTATGCACAATTGGTGCCCGTGATATTATCAGACGATAAAAGCGAAATTATAGCCTATCCCCACCCCAGCGATATTAAAACTGAGGGTGGTTTTTTAACCCCCACAGCCTTAAACGATGGCTATTTATTAGATAATAAGGGTATTAGCAGCAACGTAGCTTTTTTAAAACTTACGTATGTAGAGTATGCAGCATTAAGCGAAGCGCCCATGCTAAAAGAAATGTATGCCATGATAGTGGATAAAGACCCACTAATCGAGTTGTGCAATTGTGGCAACAAAAAAGCATTTACCAACCCACAAGAGCAGCTTAATAAAATGATTGACGGCAAACAGTTGCGCACCATTTGCAAGGTTATAAAGTAAATTTTTTTAGATATTTCTATATAAATCAAAAGGGAGGTACAAGTACCTCCCTTTTGATTTATAACTTTTTGATACAGTCGATTTACTTCACAGCAATCACACTAATTTCTACATTAGCATCTTTAGGCAAGCGGCTCACTTGCACCGTTTCGCGGGCAGGGTAATCCTTTTCAAAATATTCGGCATACACTCCGTTTATTTGTCCAAACTGGTTCATATCACTAATAAAAATGCTACTTTTTATTATGTGGCTATAATCCATATCGGCAGCCTCAAGCACAGCACCAATGTTTTGCATCACCCTATTGGTTTCAGCTTCAATATTGTTTTGTACCATATTGCCTGTTTTAGGGTCAATAGCCACTTGGCCGCTGCAATACAAAGTATTACCTATTAAAATAGCTTGATTGTATGGGCCAATAGGTTGTGGGGCATTGGGGGTAATTATTATTTTCTTTTCCATGGTGTGGGTATTAGTTTTGTGCAAGTTATTATTAGATGTAAATGAAAATAGGGGTAATTGGTACGCAAAATAGGATAGACGAGTTAAAACAAAAAGTTTCGTCGGCAGCAAATTTGGTAGAAATTCAGGATACCGATTTGTGGCAACTTCCCAATTTAGGTTTAGATGCCTTTTTTGACTTACAATTTGATGATAATACCGAGCATTTGCACCATTATCTGCACCTGTCGTTTCCTGTATTGGTTAGCGCGGTAAAACTGCAATTGGCACAAGTATTTATCGGGCACGATATATCAGCACCAATATTTGGTTTTAATGCCTTGTCTACTTTTATTAATCGTCCCTTGCTTGAAGTTTCAAGCACAACCGATGTATACAAGCCTCAGCTTGAAGCACTTGCCCAACAACTGGCTTGGGAGTGCAAATGGGTAGAAGACCGCGTGGGCATGGTTACCCCCCGTATTATTTTTATGATTATTAACGAGGCTTACTATACCGTTCAAGAAGGTACAGCCAACAAAGCCGATATTGATACAGGCATGAAACTAGGCACCAACTACCCTATGGGGCCTTTTGAGTGGGCTGAAAAAGTAGGACTAAAAGACGTGTACGAAGTGCTTGATGCTTTGTATACCGATACCCGCGACGAACGCTACAAAATTTGTCCTTTGCTAAAAACGGAATACTTTAGTAGTATTTAGAAATTAGCTTTTTGTTAATGATGGTAGAGAATCTTAAGTTAAATAAGAGTATCACAATTCAACAAACAAAGGGCTCTTTAAAGGTAAAAATACCTATTAACAGGGACTATATTTCTACAATAGCCTTCCTGCTACTATTCATAACTTGGGTTGCCATTGGAGGTATTAACCTATATAAATTTATCACTGGCAATCCTGTTGTTTCCAGTATATTTTTGGCGGTTCTCTGGCTTGTAATAGCATTTTTTCTTGCCGATAGGTTCTTCCTATTCTTAAATAGCTATGAGGAAATTATTATAGAATCAGGTTTGCTTTCTGCACAGCGGAAAGGCATATTTCAGAAAAGAAAAAAGTCTTTTGTGATAGAAGATATTAGCTCATTTAGAATAGATAATTTTAGAGAAAGCATTTGGCAACCTGAACACCCAAGAGAGGGTGAAAGGCCATATATTGACGGAATTATTAAGTTTAATTACAAGTTTAAAGAGGAATGTATAGGTATAGGACTTAAAGAAGAGGAAGCTGTTGAATTGCTTGATACATTAGTACTGAAAAATATATTAACTAATGAGCAATGGCTTTATAAACATAAGCCAAAATCAACAGATGACGATTTATTGTAAGCAATATTATTTTTTCGGTTAAACCTTTAGCCCTAAGTGTTATCTTAAAAAAGCAACTCTTTTTCACCTGTTAAAAATTCGGGCACGAAATGTGTTGCAACGTATCTTTCCATTTACCTTTGCACCAATTAAAGTTTAAACATTAATATTATCTATATGTTAATACGTAGGGGGCTGATAGCAGCCGTTGTGGGCGTAAGTATTTTAGTATCATTAGGCAGTTGCAAAAACAGCAACGGCGAAAACACCAATCAAGCAGGAGGGAAACGCCCGCCAACACCTGTAGAGGCTTATATAGCTAGCACACAAAACATAACCAATGTGGTAAACTCTTCGGGCACATTACTGTCAAACGAAGAAGTAGAAATAAAATCGGAGTTACAGGCACGTGTGGTAAAACTATATTTTAAAGAAGGCGCTAGGGTTACCAAAGGCCAGCTACTTATAAAACTAGACGATGCCGATATTGTAGCCCAATTAAAAAAACTAAGGGCACAAAAAAAACTCACCCAAAAAAATGTAGAACGTTTGGGCGAACTATTAAAAATTGACGGTGTGAGCAAACAAGAGTATGAGGTATCACAAACCCAACTCACCGCTTACGATGCCGATATTGAAGCATTAGAAAATCAACTAAGTAAAACAGAAATACGTGCCCCATTTAGTGGCACAATCGGGCTTAGTGATATTAGCGAAGGAGCATACGTGATACCGGCAAATACCATAGCTGTTTTGCAGCAAACACACCCGCTAAAGGTTGATTTTGCCATACCCGAAAAGTATGCTTTTTTACTACAAATGGGCAAAACACTCACTTTTACGGTTGATGGTCTGAGAGATACTTTTGATGCCGATGTATATGCCGTTGACCCAAAAATCGACCTGAATACACGTAACATAAAAGTGCGTGCACGTTGTGCCAACCCCGCAGGGCAGCTATTGCCCGGTATGTTTGCCAATGTAAGTTTGGGCATACAAGGCCATAAAGATGCAGTAATGATACCCTCACAAGCACTTATGCCTGTGGCAAGAGGAAAAAATGTAGCAGTAAACAGGGGTGGAAAGGTAGAAATTATACCCGTTGAAACAGGTATACGCAACACCGATCTTGTAGAAATAGTGAAAGGACTTGAAAAGGGAGATACCGTTATTACCACAGCACTTATGCAATTGCGCCCCGGTAGCGAAGTAAAAATAACCAAGTTTGACAAATAAGGGGGACAGTATAGTATGAGTTTATCATCAATAAGTTTACGCAGACCTGTACTGGCTACGGTAATGTCGGTTATTATAGTAACCTTTGGTATTATAGGTTTCCAGTTTTTAGGTGTAAGGGAATATCCCTCAGTCGATCCTCCAATAATATCAGTAACAACTAGCTATACAGGCGCAAATGCCGATGTAATAGAATCACAAATTACCGAGCCGTTAGAAAAAACCATTAACGGCATCGAGGGCATACGCTCCATCACATCATCAAGTAATCAAGGCTCAAGTAAAATATCGGTTGAGTTTGATTTAAGTACCGATTTAGAAGCCGCTGCAAACGATGTACGAGATAAGGTATCGCGTGCAGTGCGCCAATTGCCTGAAGATATTGATGCACCGCCCACCGTATCAAAAGCTGATGCCGATGCGCAAGCCATCATTTCTATGACGGTGAAAAGCAATACCCGCAATCAATTAGAGGTGTGCGATTATGCAATAAACGTATTGCAAGAACGCTTGCAAACCATATCGGGCGTGAGTGGTATACAAGTTTGGGGCGAAAAAAAATATGCCATGCGTATTTGGATAGACCCTTTAAAACTGGCTGCCAACAAACTTGCCCTTAGCGATATAAAACTAGCTTTAGACCAACAAAACATAGAGTTACCCTCAGGTAAAATAGCAGGCAACGCTACCGAGCTTACTGTAAAAACATCTGGGCTTTTAGTTACCGAAGAAGATTTTAACAACCTGATAGTAAAATCAGATGGTGGAAAAATCATCCGCTTGCAAGATGTTGCAAAAGCAGTTTTAGGACCTGAAAATGAAGAAACGGTACTAAAAGAAAGCGGAGTGCCCATGGTGGCATTGGCACTTACCCCTCAACCCGGTTCAAACCACGTAGCCATAGCCGACGAGTTTTATAAACGCTACGAGCAACTGAAAAAAGAAGTACCCGAAGATATCCAACTGGATATTGCAATGGATACTACCAAGTTTGTGCGCCAATCTATTATAGAAGTGCAAGAAACCTTGCTTATAGCCATACTGCTGGTAGTAATTATTATTTACCTGTTTTTCCGCAACTGGCTCATTGCCCTTCGTCCGCTTATAGATATACCCGTATCGCTATTGGGTGCATTTTTTATCATGTACATTTTTGGTTTCTCTATAAATGTACTTACCCTTTTGGGGATAGTGCTGGCAACGGGTTTGGTGGTAGATGATGGTATAGTTGTTACCGAAAATATTTATAAAAAATTAGAGCAGGGTATGACCCCTATGCGAGCTGCCCGAGAAGGTTCAGAAGAAATATTTTTTGCCGTTATATCCACCTCCATCACCCTAGCAGTGGTTTTCTTACCTGTTATATTTATGCAAGGTTTTGTTGGTCGCTTGTTCCAAGAGTTTGGTATAGTGGTAGCAGGGGCGGTAATTATTTCGGCCTTTGTATCGCTAACGCTTACACCTGTGCTTAGTGTAAAACTGGCTGGCGACCCTGAAAAGAAATCGTGGTTTTACCGCAAAACAGAACCTTTTTACGCAGGTATGGATCGTGGATTCAAAAACAGCTTAATCAAATTCATGTCGTATAGGTGGGCTGCATTGGTATTAATACTGGCTTGTGTGGTAGTGGGTATAACCATATTTTCAAACCTCAAGTCAGAATTAGCCCCTATGGAAGATAGAGGTTTAGTACGTTTAACTATGCTGGCACCCGAAGGAACATCGTACGACTATATGGATAACTATATGGATGATATAGCTAACTTTATCAACGATTCTATTCCTGAAAAGAAAGTATTACTAACCGTAACAGCACCGGGCTTTTTAGGGTCGGGAGCACCAAATACGGGGTTTGGTCGTGTAGTAATGGGAGAGAGGAACACCCGTAAGCGCAGCCAACAAGAAATTGCAGATTATATCAATAAAAACTCGGCAAGGTTTAATGCAGGCCGTGTGTTTGTTATTCAAGAGCCTACTATTTCATCAGGCGGAGGTGGGCGAGGGCTTGATGTGCAGTTTGTGCTTCAAAACTCAAATTTTGAAAAAATAAAAGAGTATTTGCCCAAGTTTTTAGAAGAAGCAGCAAAACACCCCACATTTGGAGGTATTGTAAACTCTGATTTAAAATTTAACCGTCCCGAATTGGGTGTAACCATCAATCGTGCGAAAGCTGCCGAGCTAGGTATTTCAGTTGCCGATATAGCCCAAACTCTTCAACTAGCACTAAGTGGTCGCCGTTTGGGTTACTTTATTATGGTAGGCAAACAATACCAAGTAATAGGGCAAGTGGATAGAGAAAATCGCGACGAGCCTGTGGATATGCGTAGCTTTTATGTGCGCAGTAATACGGGCGAGCTGATACAATTGGATAACTTGGTGAGTGTAGAAGAACAAAGCAACCCACCGCAATTATTTCACTTTAACAGATACAAATCGGCAACAGTGCAAGCTGGTCTTGCCCCTGGTAAAACCATTGGCGATGGGGTGAAAGCGATGGAAGAAATTGCAGATAAAGTATTGGATGAAACCTTTACCACATCACTTTCGGGTGCTTCGCGAGATTTTGACGAAAGCTCATCAAACATATTATTTGCCTTTGCTCTAGCTTTGTTTTTAGTATACTTAGTATTGGCTGCGCAATTTGAAAGTTTCCGCGATCCTTTTATTATAATGTTAACAGTGCCTTTGGCACTTGCAGGGGCACTACTTTCGCTATGGATATTTGGGCAAACCAACAATATATTTAGTCAAATTGGAGCCATAATGCTAATAGGCTTAGTAACCAAAAATGGTATTCTTATAGTAGAGTTTGCCAACCAATTGCGTGAAAAAGACCCTGAACTTAGCCGCCGAGATGCAGCAGTACACGCTGCTACCATGCGTCTTCGCCCTATATTAATGACAAGCTTGGCAACCGCCCTTGGTGCATTGCCTATTGCTTTGGCTTTAGGTTCGGGTGCGCAAAGCCGTATACCTTTGGGTATAGTTATTATTGGCGGGGTAATATTTTCATTAGTGCTAACACTATTTGTAATACCCGCTATTTATTCAATTATGGCCGCCAAAAAAGTTAAGAAACATGATGAAGAAGCTGCTTAGTATACTACTGGCTATATATGGGGCAAGTGCCTTGCAAGCGCAAAATATGCTATCGCTAAACGAGGCGGTAGAGATTGCTCTTAAAAACAATTACGATATACAACTGGCAAAAACTGCTGCCGATGTTACCGCTATAAACAACAATGCAGGCAATGCAGGTATGTTGCCCAATATTGATTTTAATGTTAGCGAAAACCTATCTAACACCAATATCAACCAAAAATTTTCGAACGGGTTAGAGGTGCAAAGTAACGGGGTAGGGGCAACCAACTTAAATGCCAATGTGGCGCTTAGCTGGACGTTGTTTGATGGTATGAAAATGTTTGCCACCAAACACCGATTAGAAGAACTGGAAGCCCAAAGTGGTTTTGCTTTAAAAGAGCAGATACAGCAAACCGTAGCGCAAATAATGGTTGAATACTATGCCATAGTGGGGCAGAAAATGCAAATTAAATCAACCCAAAAAGCGTTGGATTTGGTGCAAAAACGTCTTGAAATTGTGAAAACACAATACCAAGTAGGTACAGTCTCAGCCTTTGAACTTAATCAGGTAACTATTGATCAAAATACCAATCAAACCAATTTGCTATTGCAGCAAAACAACCTTAAAAATCAAATGGCGGGTTTTAATGTATTGTTAGCGCGTGAGGCTGATATTACGTTTGATGTAATAGAAACTATTGATGTTGATACTGCCCAAACTCAAGCTATTGATAAAGATTTGGAGAACAAAAACTTCGCTTTACTTTCAGCAGAAAGAAGCATTAGTGTGGCAGGCTTTCAACTAAGTGAAGCAAGGGCGCAACGTATGCCCATTGTGCGCCTCAACTCATCGTATGCCTATACTCGTCAAACCAGCCAAGCAGGCTTTTCACTCCTCAATCAAAGTAATGGATTAAATGCAGGTGTAACTGCCAGTATACCTTTGTTTAGGGGTGGTACAATTAAAAACCAAATTAAAACAACGCAACTGCAATTGCGCAGCAGCCAATTGCAATACTCGCGCCTAAAAAACAATGTAGGCTACCAGTACCAACAAGCATTTAACAACTTCACGGCTTACAAAACCATAGTGGGTATGGAAGAAAGCAATGCCAAGTTAGCATTAGGTAACCTGACTATTGCCGAAGGTCGTTTGAAACAAGGTTTATCTACACTTTTAGAAGTAAAAGAAGCCGATAGAAATTGGCAAGATGCCGAATCACGTTTAATTGAAGCTAGGTACAACCTTAAAGTTGCCGAAATACAATTGCAACAACTTCGCGGTGAGTTGGTGAAATAATATTAAATCCCCATTCTATTAAAAATTACAGCCCAAAAAAGGATTTAAATCCTTTTTTGGGCTGTAATTACAAAAGCGGTTGGTTTTTAACCAGCCGTAACTAGGTAAGAAGATATTAGTTTACCCTAGCTCATAGTTTCTTACGATTAATCACAGTCTTTACCCACTTCACACGTATTACCCTCAGCAGTCATTTCAAAAGCAGGTTTAGGATTAGCTTCGCGCCACTCGCTAAACGATTTTTCAAGCGTTTCTAAAAAAGCCTGCGAATCTTGTGCTCCCGAAATACCGTATTTTCTATCAAACACAAAAAACGGAACACCGCGTACACCCAGTTGCATAGCTTCGGTAATATCGCCGCGAACTTCATCAGCATAGGCATCACTTTCTAAAACAGTTTTTAATGCTACAGTATCTAAATCAATTTCTTCGCCCAGTTGCAGCAACACGGCTATATCGTCAGTATTTTTACCCTCAGTAAAGTAGGCACTAAACAATTTCTCCTCAGCCTCATCTTGTTTGCCGTATTGTTTGGCAAAATGGCTAAAACGGTGGGCATTAAAAGAATTAGCCACTATTGCTTTATCAAAATTGTATACAAGTCCTTCTTTCTTTGCCATTTCAGTTACGTAAGCATTCATTTTCTTTGCCTCGTCTATACTAACACCCTTGTGTACAGCCAAATATTCATTAATATTTTTAGTAGGGTCGGTTACCATATCGGGCGAAAGCTGAAAACTCTTCCACTCCAACTCTATGTTATTACTATCAGCAAATTGTGTTAATGCGCTTTCAAACTTCCGTTTGCCTATATAGCAAAACGGACACATTACATCGCTCCAAATCTCTACCTTCATTTTGTTTTTTATTGTGTCGGTTTTTTTAAAAACAAAGTTGTGTTTCCTGTTTGCGAACAAACGGGCAACACAACAAAATTTAATGTTGTATAAAGTATAACAAGCAATTTCATTACTTGTTTAGGGATATTATTTTTTAGCTACTATAGGCACTTTTTTCAGCCTACCCCAAGCTATAAAAGCAGCCACGCCACCCAATACAAAATTAAATAGAATAGCGGGGTACTCGCCTTTGCTAGTGTGGTAAATAACAGCACATACCATAAGAGCAACCAACCCAATAGCTGCGTAGGGTGTTAATATGGGTTTTATTTTAAATATAGAGGGCAGCAATAAACCTAAGCCAGCCAATAGTTCTGATACACCAATAAAACGTACCACCATTTCAGGCAGATCATTAGTCCACGGCAGTGTAGCCAATAACTGTTCAATTGGTGCTGTTGATTTCATTACACCGGCCATAATAAACATGCCTGCTAAAATTACTTGTGCTATCCATAGTACAATGTGTAAGGCTTTCGAGTTTGTTGCTGTTGTCATACATACGAACTTACCATAGTTAAGTATATATATTATACTTATATACAAAAGTATACTGGTATACAATAGTATAGCTTTAGTAAAGTGGGTAGACACAGCCAAAAGATATAGTAGGGTAGATATATTTTAAAACAAATTTTGCTCAGTTGTACTGTAACCCATCAATACCCTATTTTTGCGGCATGGCAATGCAATGGGATACTTTATTATCGGCACGAAGACTGCACGTGGATAACACACAGGCAACCGACGACCAAAGCTATGCCCGCAGCGAGTTTCAGCGTGATTATGACCGAATAATATTTTCATCACCTTTTCGTCGCCTGCAAAACAAAACACAAGTATTTCCATTACCCGGTAGCGTGTTTGTACACAACCGCCTCACGCATAGCCTTGAGGTAGCCAGTGTTGGCCGTTCGTTGGGCAATATTATTTCAAACAGACTTATACAAGCCCAAGAAGCAGAGGGCGAAAAAGTACAAGGTATTGGTAGCATAGTATCAGCCGCTTGCTTGGCGCACGATATGGGTAATCCTTCGTTTGGTCATTCGGGCGAAAAAGCTATATCACGTTATTTTACCGATGGTGATGGAAGGCAATACCAAAACCAAATGGCTACCAACCAATGGGGCGATCTTACTAATTTTGAAGGAAATGCCAACGCCTTTCGTGTACTTACCCATAGGTTTCAAGGCAAAGGTGCAAGTGGTTTTGCACTTACTTATTCCACCCTTGCATCAATAGTTAAATACCCTTGCGAAAGTATTGTGGGTGGTAATAAAGCCAAAGTACACACAAAAAAATACGGTTTTTTCGATAGCGAAAAAGAAACCTACCGCAACATAGCCAACCAATTAGGCATTATAGAAGAGCTGCAAAACCCAATGATATATGTGCGCTACCCGTTAGTATATTTGGTAGAGGCCGCCGATGATATTTGCTATAATATTATTGATTTAGAAGATGCACACCGACTAGGCATACTTTCAAACGAGAAAGCAAAAAGCCTGTTAATGCCTTTTTTTGCGGGTGAAGAAAAAACTAAGATAGAAGAAAGCCTTGCAGGCATTGAAGATGAAAACGACCAAATAGCCTACCTGCGGGCAAAAGGTATACACCAACTGATAATGGCGTGCACCGAAGTATTTTGGCAAAACAGGCAAGCGATATTAAACGGTACCTATAATAATAGCCTGAGCGATGATATGCCCGAACCATATCTATCTACTTTACAAGCGATACAAGAAATATCATGGAAAAAGATATATAACTATCAAACAGTAGTAGAAATTGAAGTAGCCGGTTACCAAATTATTGGCGGATTGTTGGAGGAATTTGTGCCTGCTGTGGTGCAAAACAAATCACACTACCACAAAAAATTGCTAGCTCTTATGCCTCGTCAGTTTCATACAAACAGCCCCGATGTGTATTATAAAATACAATCGGTAGTTGATTTTATTTCGGGTATGACTGATTTATATGCCATAGAGATGTACCGTAAAATAAAAGGTATTTCTATACCCAGTATAAAATAAGTGTGTTAAATTATTATTAATCATACCAAAATATTTTTACTTTCCGTTAACTTAGTAGTATTCATAAGCGTCAACACAATAATCAAGGTGAATTTCAAAAGGCTTTTACATCTCACGACCCTCTTTATGGCTATATGCCTTGCCAACACTGTGTTTGCGCAAGAATTAAAGTTTGATTATAACTTGCTGGATAATCCCACAACTGACAAACGCAAGTTTGAAAGCTATTTTAAAACACTTGAAACCAAACTGGTAAAGCCCCGTGCCCAAAAAAATGCAGTGGCTTTAGAAAACGGCTATGCCCAATACAAAATTAAAAACCCTGAGGCTTGGACTAAGCTAAAAGATAAAAACAAGGCCACCCAAATAGAGGTGGTGTATACCAAATACCCAAAAGACCTGCAATTTTGGCTTACACCCTACCACGATTTATTGGCCAACCGCTTAAAAGCACTTTTTGAGGTTGACCCTGACCTGAATGATGTGAGCATAAAGTTTATAATGGTGTTGCAAACCGAATGCGAAACCGATGAGCAAGCCCGCAAAATGTGGCACGGTGTGCTGATACGCTACCGCCCAATGACAAAAGAAGAACTGAAACAGAAGCAGGTCGAAGAAAGCGAAGATGGAGAAAAGGAAAGTGTACCGGGTATGCCCAGTGGCTTTAGTACTGTAAAACGTTTTATTAAAAGTGTTGGCGGTATGTACGATTCAGTTATATATAAAGTACTGGATAGAAATACCCAATGGAAAGATTTGCTTTTGGTGAGCGATTGGACGGGAAGTAACTACCAATATGCTGCCCAAAGCATATACTGGCACATGCTAAACATGGATAAAAGCGGAATTAAATACTTCTCTTTTTTTAATGATGGAGACGATAAAGGGGAGTTTGATAAAAAAGTAGGTGAAACAGGCGGTTTATATTTTGCCCCTGCATCAAATACCCGCAAGGTAGTAACCACCTTTAAAACCAGTATGCGCAAAGGTTTGGGAGGTGAAATACCCGAAAACGATGTAGAAGCCATAGTGAAATCGCTGGAAGAATATCCTGATGCTGAAACAGTGGTTTTGGTGGCTGATAACAGCCCATTTCGTGATTTTGAGTTGATAGAAAAGATTAAAGTACCTGTACACGTAATACTGCAAGGGGCTGAGTGGGGCATAAACCCACAATATATCAATTTGGCCTACCTAACAGGTGGCTCTTTACATACTCTTAAAAAAGATTACAATTCAGAATTTTTTGCCAAAGGCGATTCCCTCATCACTATTGAAGGGTACAAGTTTTCGCTAAATACAACCCACAATTTATACCAGTGCAGCAACCGCCGTATTTGTGAAGATTTGGAAGCAATTATCAACCAAAAGGAAGCCGAAATCCTTGCCGAACTTAAAACCAAACCGGGGTATAGGGGTATGCACAAGGACAAAAAATCAAGTGGGTTTAATAAATTCTTTAATTGGCTATTTGGGGGTTAAAACACCTGATTTTACAGTAAATTCACCGTTTTATAATACCATAATTTTTTTGTTTCAAGTATTTTAACCAATTTTGAAAAGGTATTTTTTTACTGGAAAACATAAATTAACATGAAAAAATCTTTACTAGCTTTTTCAGCCGTGGTGGTTGGCATAGCAATTATTTCAACATCAGCTTGTAGCAAACTTGAAACAGAAGTTGCAAACACAACTACAACTGCCGAAGATATTACACGTACAGAAACCTACTTGGCTTCTGTTTTTAATATTACCGAAGATGTAGCCTCTTCAGACGCTCGTTTAAACAAAACAGGCAGTACATTATTACCTTCAGGTGCTAAAATAGAATTTACCGATTCTTTGTTTACTGATGGTGATGGTGTAGAATACTCGGTTGATTTTGGTGCATTACCGGGTTTACTTTGTCTTGATGGTGTAACTCGTGCAGGTCGTATCGATGTTTCTCAATCAGATCGTTACAGAGAAATAAACGCCGTTACTACAGTAAACATCTCTGAGGCTAATGGTTTTCATGTAAGTACTACTGGTGGTATGACTAAAGTATCGGGCAAAGCAACCATAAAACGCTTAGCTCAAAATAAAATCAACTTAAAAATACAAAACGGTAAAGCCGAAAATACTACTGATGGTACTGTGTCTTTCAACTCAAACAAAGACATCGTTCACGAAGAATTAGGCGCAGCAGGTATTACCGATGATGTTTTTAAAGCATTTGGTAGTGGCGATGGTGTAAATACAAAAGGTAAAAACTTTACTTGGAATACTACTGATAGTGTGGTGAAAATAGAAAAACCAAATTGTAGCTTCCCTATTTCAGGTGTTATTGAGTTAACTACCGAAGGAAGCACTTACAAAATTGATTTTGAACCCGATGGTAGTTCTTGCGATAAAAAAGTAGTGTTTACTTTGCCTAACGGAACCAAAATACCAAAGACATTTAACTAACCTACAACCCAATTACGATACTAAATGCACTTTGTGGCTTATGCTGCAAAGTGCATTTTTATTTTAACGCATTTGGTGCAACTTTGCAGATATTGGAAACTGCAAACACACTTCGCAAACTTACACTCCCATTTTCTTGGTTATATGGCGGCTTTATGTCGCTTCGCAATTGGTTTTTTGATAAAAAGCTAACCCGTTCATTCAAGTTTGATTTTCCTGTTATTTGTGTGGGCAACCTTAGCACAGGTGGCACAGGCAAAACCCCACATATAGAGTTTATTATAGGGCTGCTGCAAAGCAAATACAAATTAGGGGTAGTTAGTCGTGGTTATGGACGCAAAACCATCGGCTTTTTTATGGTGAATGAAGACAGTCAAGCTACACAAGTTGGCGACGAGCCTTTGCAGATAAAACAAAACTATCCGCAAACCCATGTAGCTGTTGGCGAGCAACGTATTATAGCCATACCCACGCTGATAAATGAAACACCCGATACACAAGTAGTTTTATTGGATGATGCCTACCAACACCGCTATGTACAAGCAGGTATGTATATTTTGCTTAGTGATTATAGCAAGATGTTTTACGATGACATGGTATTACCTGCGGGTAATCTACGAGAGTTTAAAAGCGGATATAAGCGTGCCGATATTATCATTGTAACAAAATGCCCACCCAATTTGGGCAGTGAAGAAAAAGAGGTAATCAAGAAAAAGATAAACCCGCTGGCACACCAACAAGTGTTTTTTAGCTATTTACAATACGGGCAACCTTATGCTTTGACTAACAAACAGACTTTACTTGAAGGATTAAAACAAAAAGACGTCTTATTTTTTGCTGGCATAGCCAACGCAAATCCCATTAATGAGTATCTAACAGAAAACGCAAATACTTTTGAATTGGTGAAACTGCCCGACCATGCTAACTATACCAAAACGGGTATAGAGACTATTGGGAAAAATTTTGAAGCTCTTGCAAGTCAAAACAAAATAATGCTTACCACTCAAAAGGATGCAGTAAAATTGGCGCAAAGCGAGCTAAAAGAAACGATAGCAAAATGGCCTTTATATGTTTTACCTTTAGAAATCGGTATGAATGCCGATGATAAGCAACATTTTGCCAGCCATATTGAAACATATATACAAAAAGAGTTGTCTATTACTACACATACTGAATAAATGAAATTGCGCTATAAACTACTGTTACTTATTATTGGCCTTGCCTTTGGTGTAAAAGCACAGCACAACAGGTATAATATGATACAACTTTCGCACTGGGATGATGATAGTATATCATCGCTTGGAACGCAAAGTTTTAATGCTTGCTGGGGTTGGTACGATAGTATAAAAAAACGTGAGTATGCTATAGTGGGCACAGTAGATAGCACTTATTTTTTTGATGTTACCAATCCGTTTAAACGCCCTGTGAAGTGCGCTGCTGAGGCGGGGAGAAGTAAGTTTTCTATCTGGCGCGATTACGATACTTACGACCATTATTGCTATGCCGTGCAAGATGCAGGTGCAGGCGCGTTACAAATTTTTGATTTACAGTACCTACCCGATTCAGTACATAAAGTATACGATAGTGATTCACTTTTATACCGTTCGCACACCATATATATATCGGGCGATAAATTGTATTGCAATAGCGTAACTACCAATTTTGGCACACGCAGGGCTATGCAAATACTATCGCTTGAAAATCCTGAGAAGCCAAAATTGGTAGGTGTGCTAACCCCGCCTATTTTTGGTGGAACGCCCGCATTTAACTTTTGTCACGATACTCATGTGCGCGGCGATACAGCCTATTGCTC
Organism: Bacteroidia bacterium; assembly: GCA_037968475.1. Classification (GTDB taxonomy): domain Bacteria; phylum Bacteroidota; class Bacteroidia; order UBA8524; family UBA8524; genus SB11. The sequence goes on along the minus strand of JBBKVO010000027.1, from coordinate 9,388 downwards.
AGGTGAAACAGGCGGTTTATATATATACGATGTTAGCCAACCCTATAATGCACGCTTTTTGACAAGCATAACCGATTATCCTGATAAGGGTTACAACCATAGCTCGTGGTTGAGTGCCGATGGCAAATACATTTATTTTGTTGACGAAAACTTAGGATTGGGTATTAAAGCCTACGATATATCAAACTTTAATAATATCGAGTTTCAAAGTGTTTTCCGTTCGCATACAGGCGCAGTGCCACACAACCCATACATTAAAGATCATTTTTTATATGTTTCATACTACGAGGATGGTGTTTATGTATTTGATATCCGCGACCCTAAAAACCCAATAATTTCAGCCTATTACGATACCTATCCTCAAAATGCTGAAGGGCAGTACAGAGGCTTTTATGGTTGTTGGTCGGTATATCCTTTTTTGCCCTCGGGTATTATTTTAGCCAGCGACCAAACCAATGGTTTGTTTGTTTTAAAGGCTGATAACGATGTATCGGTTAGCGAAGTGGGTGTTAAAGATTTTAAGGTATACCCCAATCCGCTAAGTGGCGATAAGTTAAACATCAGTATTTTTAATCAAAACGAAAAAGAAGTTAATCTACATATAACCAATGCTATTGGTGTAGAAGTATACAGCGCAACCCACTCTGTTGATAATGGAATGAACGCAATTGAGGTACAATTGCCCGAGAACTTAAAGCAAGGCATATATTTTGTAACAATTACGGGTAGAATTAGCAATATTTGCAAAAAAGTACTGAAACCGTAAGAGTTATTAATGCGAGCACACCCGTCCCTTATATATAAATACCTGCTTTTGTTTGCCGCAGTACTTTTGGGGTGGAGTGCCCAAGCACAACTAGCAGAAAAGTATTCAGCCATAAATTGGTTGCAAAAAAGCAATCTGTTCTCGGCTGTTGATAGCCTTAGCAACCCCGATACTGTACCCGATAGATTTCAGATATACAATCCGCTATACCGCAATCAAGTTTCTTTTTTAGATCAAGGTATAATTGGTTCAGCTTCGCAACCCCTTATATTTAATGCCGAACGCGAAAGTGGCTTGGATGTGGGCGTAAACCAAGCCTTTGCACCCTATATGTTTTTGCCCCAAAATATGCGTATGTATAAAGTACGCAGGGCATATACCGATTTGTTTTATTCGCAAGGTGCGCCTGAATTTATTAACCTAAAAGCATTACATACTCAAAATATAAAACCCAATTGGAATATTGGTATTGATTATAATCGCATTAAAAGTGATGGTGTTCAACTAAGGCAACGTACAAGTGTATATAATACCCGTTTGTTTAGTTGGTACCATAGCCCTGATGAGCATTACCACTTTATTGTTAGCGCTACATGGAATAGAATACGGAACGAAGAAAACGGTGGTTTAGCTAGCGATTCTATATTCGAAGCTAATACAGGTATCAGTCAAGGCGATGTTCGTTTGGGTGATAATACCGATAAAGTGCGCAACTATATTAAAACAAACGATTACCGCATTACTAATATGTGGCGATTGGGAGCAAAACGCCAACTTAAATATTATTTACCCGAAGCTGGTACATGGGAGTTGGATACTAACCTAACACTTGTGCCTAATTTTGTTGTTTCGCATGAGTTTGCATATAACTCAAGTCGTTACCTATACAAAGATGCAAGTGTTGATACCAGTGCAGGTGCCTACTATCGTAATACTTTGTTTGATGATGAAAAAACGCTTGATTCAATACAGCACAATATACTAAGCAATTCCATCACCATTAGTACTGCGCCTTTTATGCACTACCTGCGTGATAGTATGCCGGTGAAACGTTTGTTTATGTTTAGTGCAACGGCAGGTTACGAGTTTCATACACTGGCATGGCAAACGCAAACCAATGCCCAATACAACAATACCTATGTAGGTGGTAGCGTGGGTACTAATCCTTATTTACAATATCCTATAGCTTTTAGTGCCGAAGGTAAGTTTTGGCTAACAGGATATAATCAAGCCGACTATAAAGTGAAGGGAAAACTAGAAATTGGTATTGGCAATATAGTTTTTGAAGGTGGCGCACTTTTTCAGGCTTACGAACCACAAGTAACCCAGTTTTTCTTTTTGGGTAATCACAATTTTTGGGAAAACAGCTTTGATAAAACCTTCGTCAACTCTATTTCGGCAGGGCTAAAAACAAAGCGACTAAAGCACAATTATAAACTTACCCTTAACCAACAACTGATAAATAACTACATTTATTTTGATAGTAGCTTGGTGGCAAGGCAAGAAGCAAAAGCAATTAGCATTACATCGCTAAACTTTAAAAAACGATTTAACGTAGGCAAGTTTTACCTTGATAATAATATAACAGCCCAAATAAGTAGCAATACCAATGTTATACGCATACCCAAACTAACCACTTGGAACTCGCTATACTTTCAAAGTTATTTGTTTAAAAAAGCGTTGTATGCCCAAATAGGGGTTGATTTTTTCTATTATTCAGAAATAACAGCTAATACGTACGACCCTGAGACGCGCCAGTTTTATTTGCAAAACAAAGTTAACATAGGCAATTACCCCTTGTTTGATGCTTTTATAAACGGACACGTACGCCAATTTTCTTTTTACCTAAAAATGGAACATGTATCGCAAGGCTTTTTTGGCCGCAGGTATTATGCCACACCACACAACCCTATAAACGGAAGGGTGTTTAGGCTAGGTATTGCGTGGAAGTTTTTTGATTAATCTTTTTTAAGAAATAGTCTAATCAACGTGAATTTGTGTTGAGAAAAATACAGAATCAAAAGGCAACAAATTTGTAAACCTTATACTTTACTCAGGTTTACTGAGCAAAGATGAAAGCATCACCATCACTTTGTACATCTTTACAAAAAAAATATTGCACTTCATTGTCCCCTTGTGTGCTGTCGACCTAATGCTCTCGAAGGAGTGTGGAGCCTAAACATAAGCGCGTAAGCGAAGGGGGTAGGGGATAGAAAAACAACCAATAGTACTTCAGTGCCGAGCGGACGCTCTATTATTGTCGGCACGAGCGGATGCTCACGCCAGCTTTTAATTGATAAAATAACAGTATTAAACCGTAAAAAGCGTGTTTGCTTAAACCGAACTCACGTTAATTAGTAACGTACAATACATTACCACTGCGGCTAACTCTATAATTTTTTAAAGAATAGCGTGAAGGGCCACTGATAAGAAAACCCGATTCTAAAGAGTAATGCGAGTTGCAACAAGGTATCCAAGTAGTATCAGTATCGCTTTTATATTTTCCGCAACGTAAAAAAACACTGTTTAGTTCTACCGTTACCGTTGCACAATCGTCAAACGGTTGGTAGGGGCAATTGCGTTCAAGTGCATAATAGGTATCATCGTAATGGTGGTATAATACTATACCTTTTACCCCGCCGTTTAGGTAAGCCCATCCACCTTGCGATTGTAGGGGTAAATAATCGGGTAAATTCATATTCACCGTAATATTAACGGGCACATTAGGCACATCGTTTTGTTGTTGTCCGTTATCTTTATTGCATCGTGCAAGGACAAATACCAATGATACTGCCAATATTCCTGTAAGTATATACGTTGTAAACTTTTTCATACCACTTATATAAACGATTGATTTTGCTATTGTGTTGCGCTAACCCGTCATTACGAACTCGACTTCTTAGGCAGGTGAAGCAATCTTTTTGTATGGGTTCTAAAAAATTGATTAGGAAGACCTAGCAATAACGCGTTGGATTAATAACTATAAAACCCTTTACCTGTTTTGCGGCCGTGATGACCTGCATCAACTTTTTGTTGTTGTATACGGCTGGGGCGAAACTTTGGGTCGTTATAAAACAGTTGATACATAGATGATGTTACCGAAAAATTGGTATCTACCCCTATTAAGTCCATCAACCTAAAAGGCCCCATTTTAAAACCACAGCTTTCTATCAAAGCATCAATAGTTTCAAAATCGGCCACATTTTCTTCGGCAACCTTTAAACCTTCAACATAAAAATGACGTGCCACACGGTTTACTATAAAACCAGGGGCATCTTTAGCCATAATTGTGGTTTTGCCTACACTTTGTACAAAGGCTTTTGCCGTTGCGGCAACCTCATCACTGGTTTGTGCACCTGCAATTACCTCTACCAGTTTCATTATATGGGCAGGATTAAAAAAGTGTATACCTACCACACGCTCTGGGTTAGCAATTTTTGCTGCTATTTGCGTAATAGGTATGGTTGATGTATTGGTGGCCAACAATGTCTCGTTCGAGTTTTGGGCGGCCAGTTTTTCAAACAAACCCACCTTCACATCCAAACGTTCAACAATAGCCTCTAATATCAAATCGGCTTGCAGTGCCTCAAAACTTTCAGTAAAAGTAAGTTTAGCAAGAGTTTCGGCTTTTTCAGCCTCAGTCATCTTACCGCGAGCTATCGCACCATCAAGATTTTTGTTCACTCCCGCTTGTGCTTTGGTTAGCATTTCGGGGTTTATATCGTACAATAAAGTTTCAAAACCACTTTGGGCGCATACTTGTGCTATGCCTGCCCCCATTGTACCTGCGCCTATAATGGCTACTTTTTTGATTTTCATAATTAGAAATTTCAAATTTGAAATTAGAGATTACTTAGCAAGCAATTTTGTTCACCCTGTTTTGGTGGCGTCCACCTTCAAACTGGGCGGTTAAAAACGCATCAACAATGGCAAAGGCAGTTTCTTCGCTTATAAAACGTGAAGGCAAACACAATACATTGGCATTATTATGTTGGCGCGCTAACGAGCCTAACTCAGGTGTCCAGCAAAGTGCTGCACGAATTTCTTGGTGTTTATTCGCTGTCATACAAACGCCATTACCGCTGCCGCAAACCAAAATACCCAGTTCGGTTTCTTTTGCCACTACCGATTTTGCTAATGGATGTACAAAATCAGGATAGTCTACAGAATCCAAAGTATCAGTACCAAAATTTTGAACGGTGTGCCCCAACTCTTCAAGGCGGGCTATAAGTTTAAATTTCAATTCGGTTCCTGCGTGGTCGTTGCCTATGGCTATTTTCATTTTATGTTTTTATTAGTTTTTTAACGTTCTTCAAATTCACTTTTTACCGCATTGAGCCATGCTTTTTTTACATGGTAATTAAAATCTCTTGGCATTCTAAATGGTAGTTTGTTAAACATACCTTGAGCTTTTTTAGCTACTGTTGGATGAACAGAACCAAGTCCACCATGACCTATATTAAAATCCTGATAGCAACAAATATTTTCAAGAGTTAGGTTTTTGTTCCCGTCTAGCAAACTAAAGCCTCCAATTATATGCACATCTTTATATTCGATAATAGAAAGAGTTAGATTTGGTTGAGTAATTGGTAAAGTGTCTTTTTCGCAGTAGGAAGATAACACAAAAGTAACTTCGGCAATACTATCGTTATCTAAATCAGTTACATAAACTGAATTTGTAATAAAGTCTAAAACAGCACCGTTTATGCACCAAGCGGTCTCCTGATTATCCCAAACTTTATCCGTTTTAAAGAATGGATTTATAGTATATAAATAAATATTTCGTATTAGCGTACCCTTTTTTGCGTATGGTGTTTTATCCTCGCCTATAGTTGCAATAAAATAATTCTCTCCTTTCTTATCAATCCATTTTAAAGCAAATTTTATTTCATTCTCATATTTCAATTCTGTAGGTATTTGGTTGGCTATAACCACTTGCGCGCCAAATGCTAAACTATCATTTACATATTTATTGCTTTGCGCTTGGACTCCGATAAAAGAAAGTACTGTAATTATTAAGACTAAAAGTTTCATTATACTATAGCCTCTTTCTCTTTTCTTTTCTCTACTCTTTTAGCTATCACAATACCTACTTCATACAAAATAGCCAAAGGTATAGTCATTAATACTTGGCTTGATACATCGGGAGGTGTAACGATAGCCGCTAAAATTACTATTATAAGTATGGCATAGCGGCGGTACTTGCGCAAAAATGCAGCCGTTACCAAACCAATTTTAGCTAAAAAGTATATTATAATAGGTAGCTCAAAAATCATACCTGTGGCCAATGTTAGCATAGTAACAAAACCAATGTACGATTCTACCGTAAACTGGTTGGGTATTTCTTCCATCAAAGTAAACCCACCCATAAAGTTAAGTGAAATAGGGGTGAGGAAAAAATAACCAAACGATACCCCTACAAAAAACAATAGCGAGCCGTAGGTTACCAAACTTTTTGCATAGCCTGCTTCTTTGATATTAAGGGCTGGTTTTAGAAACAGCCAAAACTGAAACAATATCCAAGGGAAGGCTACTACTATACCCACAATAAACGATACCATAAAGTATTGGGTAAACTGTGCAGTAACCGAAGGGCTAAATAACGTGTAGTTTATAGTAGTAATACACAAACTGTCATCATTATTAATCCAGTGCGATAAATCACACATACGTAGGTAAGTCCAAAAATCTAAACGGGTAGGAGCAAATATTACCCCCCTAAAAACAATGTCTTTAAATACTAAGGCCAAAATGGTAACAACCCCAACGCCCGCCAAAGCACGCAAAAGGTATTTGCGCAGTTCATCCACGTGTTCAAAAAAAGTCATTTCTTTGGGTTCGGGGGTATTGTCAAAATCTTGGTCAAGTGCCATTATATCTTCTGAATGAGTGCGCGAAATTAAAGAAATAATTGCAGCCCACAGTAGCATTGTGTAATATTGAAAAATGCCCGTTATATTACAAGTACTTCTTGGTGGTGCGCTGGGTGCACTTTCGCGCTACGGGGTTGCCCTACTACTGCCACATAGCAACGGTATGCGTTTTCCGTGGAATACGTTTGCCGCCAACCTTGCAGGTTGTCTGCTTATAGGTATAGTAATGGGCTTAGTGGCCAACAACCAAATAGGCAGGCAATATTTACCCCTACTTGTGATTGGTTTTTTGGGTGGCTTCACCACCTTTTCCAGCTTTGGTTGGGAAACAATACAACTTTTCCAAAATAAGCAACTACTATTGGCCGTTTACTATGTATTAGGTACAAATATTGCGGGTTTACTTTTGGTATTCACGGGGTATAAACTATCACAACTACTATGAAGTATATTTTAATAGCATTTATATTTTTCGCAGGTGTTTTTACAGCCAAAGGCACGCATATACTGGTGCCAATGGACGAAAACCAAAAAGACCACCTAAAAGCCTATGGCATTTGCTATTGGGTATTAACCTTTGATATAGAGGCCGACTGGTTGCTAAACTACCGCGACGGCAGCTTTGCATTCCCCTATCAAGAAAAATTTGAAAAAGAGTGCCGCATACGTGGAGTAAGCTACGAAGTAATTACCGATGCAAAATACAACGGCATATTAGCTGAAATAGCCAACCCCGAAGCCAATATGGAAACGGTAAAGTTGCTGAAAGCCCCAAAAATGGCTGTGTATTCGCCCAAAAGTAAACAACCGTGGGATGATGCCGTAACCATGGTGCTTACCTATGCCGAAATACCTTACGATATTATTTTTGATGATGAAGTACTTGACGGCAAGCTACCCACTTACGATTGGTTGCACCTTCACCACGAAGACTTTACAGGCCAATACGGTAAATTTTACAGCAGCTTTCGTTACGCCCCTTGGTATCAGGAACAAGTAAAAGAAGCCGAAGACATGGCTGCCAAACATGGTTTTGCTACCGTAAGCCAACTAAAATTAGCCGTTACCAAAAAGATACGCGATTTTACAATGGGCGGCGGTTTTCTTTTTGCCATGTGTAGTGCTACCGATACCTATGATATAGCCCTTGCAGCCGATGGTGTAGATATATGCGAAAGTATGTTTGATGGCGATCCTGCCGATTATAACGCCAACCAAAAGCTAAATTATAACAACACCTTTGCCTTTAAAGACTTTCAGCTAGAAATGAATCCTTATGTATATGAGTACTCTACCATAGATGTAAATCCACAGCTACGTGGCGTTAGCGAAGAAGAAGATGTTTTTTTACTTTTCGATTTTTCAGCAAAGACGGATTTAGTACCCACCATGCTTTGCCAAAATCACACAAAAATTATTCAAGGGTTTATGGGGCAAACCACCGCTTACAACAAACGCTATGTAAAAAGCAGTGTATTAGTAATGGGTGAAAATCCATCGCTAAACGAAGCACGTTATATACACGGCACAGCAGGCAACGGTACGTGGACTTTTTATGGCGGGCACGACCCCGAAGACTATCAACACATAGTAGGTGAGCCGCCTACCGACCTTTCTCTTCACCCAAATTCACCAGGGTATAGGCTTATACTTAATAATGTACTTTTCCCCTCAGCCAAAAAGAAAAAACAAAAAACCTAAGCATTGCTGTTGATTAGCAATGCGTTTGCACTCTATTTTTATTTATTTTGCACCCGATATAGAACATTACTATGGGCAGAGCATTTGAATTTAGAAAAGGAAGAAAGATGAAACGCTGGGACCAAATGTCTAAAGCGTTTACAAAATTTGGTAAAGAAATCTCCATGGCCGTTAAAGCGGGCGGCCCCGACCCTGAGAATAACTCACGTTTGCGCGTTATCATCCAAAACGCAAAAGGCGTTAATATGCCCAAAGACCGTATAGAAGGTGCAATAAAAAGGGCAAGCGATAAAAGCGAAAAAGACTTTGAAGAAATAGTATACGAAGGTTATGGCCCCAAAGGCGTAGGTATATTAATAGAATGTGCCACCGATAACACTACACGCACAGTAGCCAACATACGCTCATACTTTAATCGAGGCGGTGGCGAACTAGGCAAAATGGGTTCGCTAGAGTTTATGTTCGATCGTGTAGGTATATTTACCATTAGCAGCGAAGGGCAAGATATAGAAGAGCTAGAGTTTGAGTTAATAGACTTTGGATTAGAAGAGATAGAAGCCGATGGCACCGAAATGATAATCACTACCCCCTTTACCGATTTTGGCAAAATGCAACACGCACTTGAAGAAAGAGGTATAACCATAATAAACTCAGAGTTGCAAAGGCTACCCACCAGCTATGCCGATGTTAGCCCCGAAGAAAGAGAAACCATTGAGAAGATGTTGGAAAAGATAGAAGAAGATGACGATGTACAAAACGTATTTCATAACATGGCCAACGAGTAAATACCATACATACTATATATAGTATAATAGAAAAGCCTGCATTTGCAGGCTTTTCTATTATTATGCCTACTGATAATCAGTAGTTAACCTATAAAGTTACCCAAAAGTTAATTTAAGTATTTGCAGAGTAGGAAAAAAAGATACCTTTGCACCCCGTTCTGGTAAATAGTTGAGAGGAGAAGGAGGTAGAAGTAAGAAAAGAAATTAAATATTTCTTGCGAGTATTAAAAAGATACTTACCTTTGCATCCCCATCAAAAAAAC
>JBBKVO010000026.1:0-26552 GCA_037968475.1 Bacteroidia bacterium | reverse complement strand
ATCCATTCTAGTACCAATTATATATAAAGCATCCATACGAGCATAAAGTCTAGCTTACCAACTTTGCGACTTCAACCCTTTGCGTGAAAAAAAATCATAGGCTTGAAACCCTATGTTATTTAGAACTAAAGGTTTCCTATTATGGCATGAATAGAAGCAGGTTTTATACTTGTCGAGAAGTTGAAATTTGAGCTAAACTTTGAATAAAAAAACCTAAAATCACCCAATATTTGCCCTCATTCGGGTAAATTGTGCACAGCTAATTGTCAATTATAGTTTAAACCCCTATTTTCGCGCGCACATTTTAGACTGTAAATCAAACATCACCCATGAATATTCACGAATATCAGGCGAAAGAAATCCTTAAATCCTATGGTGTTGCCGTACAAGAAGGCATTGTTGCCGATACACCGGAGCAAGCTACCGAAGCTGCTAAAACAATGCAAGAAAGAACAGGCAGCAAATTTGTTGTACTAAAAGCACAAATACACGCAGGTGGTCGCGGTAAAGGCCATGTTATTGGTAACAACCAAAAAGGTGTTGCCGTAGCCAAATCTGTTGAAGATGCAACAACCATTGCTACTAATCTACTGGGAGGCACATTGGTTACCATACAAACAGGCCCTAAAGGTAAGTTGGTAAACAAAGTGCTTATAGCACAAGATGTTTACTACCCCGGCGACTCTGAACCAAAAGAGTATTATATGAGCGTGTTGCTTGATCGTTCATCAGGTCAAAATGTTATTATATATACTACCGAAGGTGGTATGGATATAGAGCAAGTGGCGCACAATACTCCCGAAAAAATAAACAAAGAATTTGTAGACCCTCGTGTTGGTTTGCAAGATTTTCAAGCCCGTAAAATTGCCTTTAATCTTGGTGTAAGCGGAAACGCATACAAAGAAATGGTAAAATTTGTGAAGGCTTTATACAAAGCATACGACGAGAGCGATTCGGCTATGTTTGAAATTAACCCTGTGCTAAAAACATCTGACGATAAAATTATCGCGGTTGATGCTAAGGTTGATTTGGATGAAAACGCCCTATACCGCCATAAAGACTATGCTTTATTGCGTGATACTAGCGAAGAAGACCCTATGGAGGTTGAAGCTAAAGAAAGTAACCTAAACTATGTGAAACTTGACGGTAACGTAGGTTGTATGGTAAACGGTGCAGGTTTGGCTATGGCTACTATGGATATTATAAAAATATCGGGTGGCGAACCTGCTAACTTTTTAGACGTAGGGGGTGGGGCTAATGCTCAAACTGTTGAGGCTGGTTTCCGTATCATCCTTAAAGATCCTAACGTAAAAGCTATACTAATAAACATATTTGGTGGTATAGTACGTTGCGACCGTGTTGCTGCGGGTGTGGTTGAAGCCTACAAAAAAATAGGCAACATTCCTGTGCCTATTATAGTACGCCTACAAGGTACAAACGCCGAAGAAGGTAAAAAACTTATTGATGAATCAGGCCTTAAAGTATACTCAGCTATTTTATTAAAAGAAGCCGCCGCACTTGTAAAACAAGTGATGAGCGAAGCTAAAAAATAGTTTATCTTCACAATATTAACTACTAAAGCCGCCTTGTGCGGCTTTTTTTTTGCACTCAAAATTTTACTTAGTCTGCGAGCTGACAATATTATTGAAGCAGGTTTTAAAACTAATGAAACCGAGTTTTAACTCACACCAGTTTTATGAGAAATCTGGAACAACATTACGGCGCCCCTCTCATACAGAGAGAGAGAATTATGAATGCTGTTACTAAACACATTATTCGGGGTGAGTTAAACCTCCCGACAGGTTGAAACCTACCACTATTCATGCCCTAACGGAAAACCAATAGGTCTAAATAACATCGGTTTTCAAACCGATGAATAGTTCTTCACGCAAAGGGTTGAAGTCGCAAAGTTGGTAAGCTAGATTTTATGCTCGTATGAATATTTTTATATAATTGACATTAGAATGGATTAAGTCGCTATGCCCGCTTGCGGACAATAATTCAGCAACAGAATAAACAGGGACTATATTCATATCCTAATGGGAAACCGTCAGGTATGAATAGCATCGGTTTTCAAACCGATGAATATTTGCAAATAGCCACTACCCGCCCATCATACCATCACTTTTTTGTATCTTTGTAGTACATTAGGAAAAGTATTGTATCACCCTTAAAGCTATATAGCTAATTGCCAAAAGCCAATGGCTAAAGGTAAAAAACTAGAAAACAACCCCAATGAAGATTGACAGCCACGCACATATATTGCCCAAAACATGGGAAGACCTTAAAAGCAAATACGGATACGGTGGATTTATTCAGCTTGATCACCACAAGCCTGATGCTGCCCGTATGATGCGTGATGACGGTAAGTTTTTTAGAGAAATACAACAAAACTGCTGGGATCCTGAGGTTATTATAAAAGATATGGACGAATACGGGGTAGATATGATGGTGCTATGCACCGTACCCGTATTATTTAACTACTGGGCAAAGCCCGAACATACTTACGATTGGAGTATTTTTTTGAACGACCATATTGCTGAAATACAAGCCAAATACCGCAAACGTTTTATAGCACTAGGCACACTACCCATGCAAGATATACCCCTTGCCATTAAAGAAATGGAACGTTGCAAAAACGTATTGGGGCTACCCGGTATTGAGATTGGCAGCAACATTATGGGCAAAAACTTGGACGATAAAAGCCTGTTTCCGTTTTATGAAGCCGCGCAAGATTTAGGCATGGCCATATTTATACACCCTTGGGATATGATGGGCACAGACCAAATGCCCAGCTATTTTATGCCATGGCTAGTGGGTATGCCCGCCGAAGAAAGCCGCGCTATTTGCAGCCTAATATTTGGCGGTGTATTTGATAAATTCCCAAAACTGCGTTTTATGGTGGCACACGGTGGCGGTAGTTTTCCTTTTACTTTAGGACGAATTTCACACGGATATGCTTGCCGACCTGATTTGTGCAACATAAACAATGTGCAAGACCCTCGCGAATACGTAGGCCGTTTTTGGGTGGATGGTATAACACACGATAAAGACGCCATGCGCTACCTTATAAACCTGATGGGCGAAGACAAAATAATGTACGGTACCGATTACCCCTTCCCTTTGGGCGATTTGGAGCATGGGGAATTTATAGAAGAAATGACCGACCTAAGCCCTGCCACCAAACAAAAAATATTTAAAAACAATGTTTTAGATTGGCTAGGCATGGAAGCTGAAGAAGGCGTTGGTGTGAGGCTGAGAGAAAACCTGTAAACACCCTATTTGACAAATTTTTAAAATTTGTCAAATAGGGTGTTTAGCCCTTAATTCTTTAATACTATAATTTAGTCCCTGTAAAAGAGAGATTTCGCTTATTAAAAACGTAGACCCATTTTCATTTTCAAACTCAACATTTTCAATCTGTGCATCTAATGTTGAGTGTGATACATTATAGCCTTTTATTTTTTCAGTATATACCTCACTAAAAACATAGCCTATCTTATTCTTTTTCACACAAAAGCCTCCAATATATTGGTCGCTCAAATCAAAAGGTAAAAAAATACTCGTACCAATATCATTAAGCCCATTCTTCCAAAACTCTAGTAATACTACTGCTAATTGTTTAACATTTGCTTGGGGTAAACCAAAAAAATCATGCAAGTAATAACTATCAGCCACCATTAATTTACTTGGCATAACATCAATCTTTAAAAAAATATCCTTATGCCCATCACTCAAATTATCTACTATTAATCTCATCTCTACCATATTTACTTTAATCCTCAAAACGCCCATTTATGTTTTTCTATGGTCAAAAAACAAGAATAGCAGTGTTAATACAAAATTTATGCTTAAAATAGTAATTCAAAAAGTATAAATAAACTACCCTTGTTTATAAAAAGGTTAAAAGCATACACATTATACATCACATCGCTACGCACAGTCATTTGCCTATTACTGTTGCTGTGCAGCATGGCTATACACGCGCAATCGTATTGGGATAATATAGATTTGTATACCACCAAAAATGGGCTACCCAACAACTCAATATTATCTTTACATCAAGATAAAAAAGGCTTTTTATGGATAGGCACTTATAATGGACTTTGCCGCTACGATGGGCGCGAGTTTAAAACCTATACCGACAACATTTTTAATCAAGAAAAAAATTGGATAGCATCAATAAACTGTATTGTTGAAGATAGCGCAGGCAATATTTGGATTGGCACAAGAGGAGGTCTAATAGCCAAATTTGATGTACACAATAGCAAATGGAGCAATCACTATAAAGCACCACAATCTATTACAGCTTTGTATTACGATAGTCAAAATACTATTTGGGCAGGTATGGGGAAAGGTTCGTTTAGCAAACTAGTTGGCGATAGCCTTGTATTACAGCATCAATTCTCAAAACCTGTAACGCAAATTATAGGCACAAAACCCAATCAGCTTTTGGTGTATAGTTGGGGCACTTATACCTATAATATAGCTAAAAATAAACTAACCCTGCTTGATAGTGTCCCCTCAATTATAGAAATTGAAGATGTAGCACTTCATTCAAAATGTCTTTATTTCTTTGGAATAAATAAAAAAGTAACTACCTACCCCATCTCCAAAAAAAATCCTAAAAAAAGTAAATCCAAAACTATTCACCACAATATATTCAAAAGCAAATGGGGCTTCACACCTAAAGGCAACCTTTTATTTGAATCTGAAAACAAAATAATAGAACTAAACTGTGAAGGTGAAATTATAGAAACTACCGACCTAAACCCTGTTACCAACGCCCTAAAAGAGCAATACATAAACATTCTTTTAGAAGATTATAGCGGGCTGATTTGGATAGGAACGAACACAGGCTTGTTTAAAATTAACAAAAACAATATTCAGTTTAAAAACAAAACCACTATCAATACTCTGCAAAAAATAAAACACAACTATATCCGCTCGGTATACAGCCACAACAATACGCTATGGCTAGGCACAAAAGAAGGCGAACTGGGCGAATTGGTATTTGATGCAAAAACAGGAACTACAATAAAACAAAATTGGTACGCAGCGCTGCGACAAAATGCAATTACCGATTATGACTATACCACCAATGCTATTGATATTGATGATGAAGGCATAGTATGGGCGGGATGCACCGAAGGGCTTTTTTATATGCCCAAAGGCAAGAAAAAACTGCAATCACTAAATGTAGCCGATGCTAACGGAAACTATCCCGCCCAAGTTTGGGCACTAAAAGCCCTACAAAACAATATTTTTATTGGTACAATAAACGATGGCCTTTTGGTATATAATAAAAGAGCAAAAAAATACAGTCACGTATTACAAAACGGCCAAAAATTTAAACATCCTGTTTGGTGCATTACTCAATTGCAAAATAATACGCTGTGGGCGGGCACAGCAATTGGCACATACTATATTGTGTACGATACATTACAAAACACATACAACCTTATATCACCCAATATAATTGGGGGTGCCCGGTTTGCAGGTACCGAAATTTGGGAAATTATTGAAGACCGTAATAATATTTGGTTCGGGTCGACAGAAAATGGGGTTACCAAACTGAATAAAAACACAAAAAAAACATCGCACTATACTGTTGATAACGGCCTGACAGAAAATGTAATAAGTGGCATAATAGCTGATGGTAAAGGAAATATTTGGATTAGTACTATTAGTGGACTAAACAAACTTGAAATAGCTACAGAAAAAATCACCACGTATACAGAAGAAGACGGCCTGCTTAGTAACGATTTTAATTTTGGAGCGGCGGCGGTAACACCATGGGGGGAAATATTTTTAGGCTCAAAAATTGGACTCACCTCATTTTATCCCGATAAAATAACAGACAACAAAAACAGCGATATACGCCTTGAAATTACCAATATAAAAATTCAAGGTGAGGAGTTCTCCTTTAAACCCAATACCTCAATACAATTAAAACACAATCAAAACTACATCAGTTTTTGGTTTGCAATACTTGAGTATAGTAAGCCCACAAAACACACCTACAGGTATAAACTTAAAGAGTTTGAAGAAAAATGGCAAGAAGCAGGATACGATAATCCTGTAGCGGTATATACCAATTTACCACCGGGCAACTACACTTTTATAGTGCAAGGCTCGGCTGATGGAAAGACATGGAATGGGAGGGCTCAAATCAAGATTAGTATTAAACCAGCTTTTTGGCAACAACCGCTATTTTGGACTTTTGTTGCTGTAATACTAGCCATTGTAGTCTTTCTATTAGTGCGAAATAGGATTAAAACCATAATATTTAAAGAACGAGAGAGAGCACATATTGAAAAGGTAATGGCCGAATTAGAGATGAAAGCCCTAAGGGCACAAATGAATCCCCATTTTATTTTTAACACAATTGCGGCTATACAACACTATATAGTTAAAGAAGATACATTGCAAGCTAACGAGTATTTGGCCAAGTTTGCCAAACTAATGCGCTTATTTCTTGAGTCTTCACGCAATAATTATGTGCTATTAAGCGATGAAATAAAACTACTTGATCTATACTTAATATTAGAAAAATTGAGATTTGAGGAGAAGTTTGACTACTGGCTTATTATAGACCCAACTATAAACACCAAAGAGGTAAAAATACCATCTATGCTATTGCAACCCTTTGTAGAAAATGCAATTAATCATGGGCTGATGCACCGCACAGAAAAAGGATGGCTAAAAATAGATATACAAACCGATGCCGATAGCCAAAAGCTGATTTGTACCATAAACGACAATGGTATAGGGCGAAAAAAGGCAAGCGAATTGAGACTAAAGAATAACCCAACCCATAAATCGCAAGGGGTAAACCTTATTGATGAACGGGTAGAAGCTCTTTTTGGACTTGATGACGTACAAATAGAGATAGATATAGAAGATAAAATAGATGAAGGGGGTATCCCTTTAGGAACATTAGTTAAACTTATAATTCCAATAAAAACCTTTAACAGCTGATGAGAGCCATTATTGTTGATGACGAAAGGAAAAGTAGAGAAACACTACAAACACTTGTAGAAAAGTATTGTGAGGGGGTACTTATTGTTGGCCTTGCCAACGGTGTTGAAAATGCCCTTACCCTAATACAAAATCAACAACCCGACATTGTTTTTCTAGATATATCCATGCCTGATGGCAGTGGGTTTGATTTACTGAGGCGAGTACCAAAGATTGATTTTGAGATAATTTTTGTAACCGCGTATAATAATTATGCTTTGCAAGCCATTAAAACCAATGCACTTGATTATATACTAAAGCCTATTAGTATTGATGATTTGCAGGCCGCAATAAAAAAGGCATTTATCAAGCTTAAAGAAAAAAGCACTGAAGGAAATATAAAGTTTTTATTAGATCAGCTTGATACTAAAGTAGGCAAAACAGGCAAAATAGCAATACCTGCCAGTGATGGTTTTAGCTTTGTTAATCTTAATGATATTATTTGCCTTTCGGCTGAGGGGAGCTATACCAAAATAGCTATTTTAGGTGGCAAGGTGATATTAAGCACCCGCCACCTAAAAGAGTATGAAGACCATTTACCTCCAACAGATTTTATACGTGTGCATCACTCACACATTATAAATATTGGGCACATAACCCACTACCACAGGGGTGAGGGGGGCTATGTTACAATGATAAACGGCACAGAAATAACCATATCAAAACGCAAAAAGAAAGACTTTTTAGATAGATTTTAATCTTCTTTCTCTTCGTTTAGTTTTAAACTACTATACTTCAACCTTTTTCCACTTTCCTTGTTTAAACAAAACAAAAACGGCTAATGCCATTAATGTTTCAGCTACGGGTACAGCTAGAAAAATACCTGCAACACCTATATCGGTGTATTTGTGTAGCAGGTAGGCAAAGGGCACCTGAAAAACCCAAAACCCAAAAAAGTATATCCATGTGGGAGTTTTGGTATCGCCTGCACCATTAAAAGCTTGCGTAAATATCATGCTAAGGCCGTAAAATATGTACCCCGAGCTTAAAATCTGTAACGACAGTATTGCATACCCCCTTTGTGCCGTTTCAACTGCGGGCACAAAAAAGCCTACCAATGGTTGTGCAAATACCAACAACAACACAGTAACAATAGCCATAAAAATCATGTTATAATTAGCTGTTATGGTTACGCTTTGCGCAGCCCTTTGGGGCAATTTTGCACCAAGGTTTTGCCCTACAAGTGTTGCCACAGCATTGCTCATCCCCCATGCTGGTAAAATAAAGAACACAAACAAGCGTATAGCTGTTTGGTACCCAGCTGATGCAGCACTACCGTAATCGGCCACCATTGAGGATAAAAATATCCAACTGGCCGAAGCTATAATAAACTGTAAAGTAGCAGGCGAGGCAATAGAAATTAGTCCTTTTATCACCCCAATATCTGGTTTAAAGTGATGGGCCTTGATTTTTAAAACACCTGATGAACGCCTTAAATGGTATATCTGGTAAGCCAAAGCAATAGTGCGTCCGCTTATAGTAGCTATAGCCGCACCTGCAATGCCTAACCCAGGTATAAACGATAAACCAAAAATTAGCAAAGGATCAAGCACTATATTAAATAAATTACCAATCCACAAACTTTTCATAGCTATTGAGGCATTGCCCGCACCACGAAAAATTCCGTTAATCAGAAACAATAAAATAATCACCACATTACCACCAAACATTAATCGGGTATATACTATACCTTCTTCAATAGCGGCGGGCTCTGCGCCCATCAATCGTAAAATATCACCTGCATAAATATAACCGGGTATACCCAATGCCAATGATGTGATAATGGCTAACACAATAGCCTGTGCCCCTGCATGGGCTGCACCCTCGTTATTCTTCTCCCCTACCCTTCGGGCAACAGTAGCAGTAGCAGCAGCACTTAGCCCTATACCTACCGAATAGATTATGGTGATTACCGACTCTGTAAGCCCTACTACCGATGTAGCATGAACACCTAGTTTGTTTACAAAATAAATGTCGACAACGGCAAATACAGATTCTAAGACCAACTCCAACATCATGGGGATGGCTAATAGAATAACTGCTTTGCGCAGGTTTATGGTAGTGAAATCGTATTCATCACCTTTAAGTGCTGATTGAATTATACGTATATAATCTGAAAACCTGTGAGGTTTTACTCCTTTATTACTCATTAAGAATTGATTTTTAAACTGACTTTTATTTAGAATTATGCAATACACGCCCTCAGGCATGCTAATACATGCAAGCATTATTTTTTTGATAATAGTTACTAATAAGTAACCGTTCCGCCACAAAACATTAAACAGTTATACTATGTGACGGATATTAACTAAATCATCGGCGTAGAATTTTTATCAGTTTTGATGCCGCAAATATAAAATATTTTTCATTTGGTAGTAATACAAAAAATTTCATCTACTCAATAATATTTCTCAACTCACATTTCAAGTTTTACTCTAGCTCGGCACAGTTAAACCCATTTTTCTCTACCAACTCCACCACTTTCTCAACGGCTATGTTTCTCCCTTCTACCCTAAGCACTTTATCACAGTCATCAAGATCGAAGTTTATTTTGCTATTGGGAAAGTAGCGGCCTAGCAGGTTGATTATTTTTTTTGCCTCCGTTTGTTTTTGCACATTTGTTTTAAATACCTCAACCATTGGTAAAATTGTTTTTATGCCTGTGCTATAGCTTTTAGTTTTTTGTGATAAAAGATGTACGATGCTACACCCATACCAATAAAAAGAAGCATTGGCCACCAGTATATGATAGATGTGCCCAGTGCTATTGTTGAATAGGTTGCTCCAATTAAATCAAAAAACAAACCTGCATACGCCCACTCTTTTATACGAGGAAAAGCAGGAATTAAAAGGGCTATACAACCCATAATTTTTGCCCAACCAATAAAAGGAATAAAATAAATGGGATAGCCCATTTGTTTATGAAATATCTCAATCGATTGGTCATCAACCATTGCATTAGGTATGGCTGAAAAAAGCATCATAGCAATAAACAGTAGGGTAAATACCCAATAAAGAATTTTAGTTTGTTTCATTATAGTATTAGTTTAAAGGTTAATTATTAGTCTTGTGTATTATCGCTGTATAGCAACCATGTTTTGTTATATTTATCTATAAGCGCACCCATACTGCCAGCAAAAAAATTGTGCATTGGGCGAAGTGCTGTACCCCCATTGCTAAGGCTCGTATAAAGTTGATGGATGGCTTTTTTACTACTGCTGTTTAATGATAGATTAACGGTATTACCCTCAATTGGAGCACCTTCCATCATATCCGAACCAAAAAGCACCATACCATCACTTACCAGCATTGAGTGAAGAATATTTTGTTGTACATCGGCAGGCCATTCGCCAGCCATAGGCGATTCGGCAACAGATTGAAGGGTAAGCTCGCCACCTAAACAACTTTGGTAAAAGGTCATAGCTTCGCTACAATTACCGTTAAAAACAAGGTAAATATTAATTGCGTTCATAGTTTATTTTTATTTTATTTTTCTAATATATTTTTAATATTGTTTAGGCTGATTTGCATATCCTTTAACAGCATTTTATCCAATCCTTTAAGCATTAAATTCAGTGGGTATTTTCGCACTCCATATAAACTCCATGTTATTGCTGTATTGCCATTGGCAGCCTCTTCAAACACAAAATGGGCACTTGCTGTATCAGTAAAGGGTTTAATAAACCTTAGTTCGGTTTCAATTTTTTCACCTTCAACAATCTTTGTAATTTCTTGCTCACCTTTGCCTACATTTTTGTTGTCGCTTTCCCAAGCCGAAATAAACCCAATTTCACCATCAACTCCTGTATAGTTTAGCCTAACATCAGGGTCAGTCATAGTCCATTTGTTATAATATTTTTGATTTTTAAATTGCTTCACATATTCAAAAACAGCTTGTTTTGGTGTGTTTACAACAATTTTACCTTCAATTATATATTCTTTTTTTACAAACAGGGCGGCAATTAAAAACACGACAATAACTGCAACTAGTGCTAGCAGAATCGTAATTATAATATTCATAGGTTTATTATTAAATTATTTTTTTATGATTAACAAGGCTTATACGCTTTACAATTGATAGTAAAAGA
Organism: Bacteroidia bacterium; assembly: GCA_037968475.1. Lineage (GTDB taxonomy): Bacteria > Bacteroidota > Bacteroidia > UBA8524 > UBA8524 > SB11. The sequence continues at coordinate 15,444 of JBBKVO010000026.1, read as the reverse complement.
AGCATAGCGAGAGGTGCAACCCCATCGCTATGCTTATTGAATTTATTTTGGCAACTCGTAATTTACCATCCAGTTAATACCAAATTTATCAGTAAACGAACCAAACAGTGCACCCCAAAACATTTTTTCAAGTGGCATAGTTACTGTACCACCTGCTGATAAGCCGTTAAACAATCGGTGGGTTTCTTCTTCACTATCTGCTCCAACAGATATATGGTAATTGTTACCTTCTGTTATCGTATGTCCCGCAGAGGGTACAGTATCACTAGCCATAAGTGTATACCCCTCACTAATAGGTAGCGATACGTGCATAATCCGTTCTTTTTCATCAGCAGGCAATTGCTCCATACCCGGTGCATCTTTCATGCGTTGAAAAGTAACAAACTCGCCACCAAAAACAGATTTGTAAAAATTGAAAGCTTCTTCGGCTTTGCCGTCAAAGTTTAGATAAGTGTTAATTATTGTCATTGTTTTATTATTTAGTTTATTATGCTTGGGGTACTGCACTCATATCCATATATGCATATTCCCAATGGTGGCCGTCTAAATCGTTAAAACTGCGCGTATACATCCACCCATGGTCTTGGACAGGATGTTCAAAAGCACCTGCTGCAATTGCCTTTTCTACTATTTCATCCACTTTTTCCCTGCTTTCGGCACTAAAGGCGTTTATCACTTCTACTTCTTTTGATGTATCGCAAATGGCTCTTGTGGTAAAGGTTTTGAAAAAAGGTTCGGTTAACAACATAACAAATATGTTATCACTTACTATCATACAAGTAGCTTTCTCATCGGTAAACTGCGGGTTAAATGAATAACCAAGCTTTGTGAAAAATTCAATGGATTTGTTTAAATCCTTCACTGCTAAATTTACAAAAATCTGTGTTGTCATTGTTTTAATTTTAAGGGTTATTTATATGTTTAAAATTTTGATAAATATTCTTCAAGTTGTTTAAATGTACCGTCAAAACCTTCGTTCATGCTTGGTTTATTATTTTCAAAAGCTGTCATTTCTTCGGCTGTCGCATTAATAGGTTTACCGCGCAGAATCATAAAAGTTTTTCCGTTTGTTTCACTCAATTTTAGGGTATTGTGTATCTCCAACGGCCAGTTGGGTAGCATATCCGTACGAATAATATTTCCTTCCGCATCAGCAAACGAGTTGATAAATACCAGTTTTTCAGGCTCTACAATTTCTTCAAATTTAAACCTGCCATACATCATATTATCGTCAGGCATTTTATCGTCAGGCATTTTCATACTAAAATGAAACAAACCGCCTACCCTCAAATCAAACTTATGAACTCCCATTTCCATACCTGCGGGGCCCCACCATTTGCCCATGTGCTCTGCTTCAGTCCATACTTTAAACACTAAATCACGGGGTGCATCCAATTCGCGCGTTATTACTAAATCTTCGGGGTGCTGCTGTGCCAATAGGTATTGCTCCATGCGGTTAGCATTTTGATGTGCACCTTCCAACGCACCGTATTTTTCAACCACTTCATCACGCATTGCTTTGGTTTTAAATACCATACGCATTTTCAACTCAGTTTTATTGTTGCCCAAATCGTTAAAGTTTACTGTAACAAAAAAACGGTCTTCTTCAGGTTCATCGCCTGTACCGTGTATATACACCAGTTTTTCAGGTGCTATTATTTCTTTAAAGATTATCAAGTTAGGATAATCAGTGCCGTCGGGGCCATGCATAGTCAGTTTCCATTCGCCACCAACTTTTACCTCCATGTGGTGTACAGTGTTTGTAAATCCGTTTGGCCCCCACCATTGGGCTACGTGTTCGGGGTTAGTCCATACTTCATACACTAACTCGCGGGGAGCTTCCAAAATTCTTGTAATGGCTATCTCGCGGTCTGCCGTGCTACTTGCTGCTTGATGATTTGTTTCCATCAGTGTCAATTTTTTTTGTTTGTAACTCGTTCAAATAATTTTCGAGAGAATCCAGTCTTTCCATCCACATTTGGCGGTACTGTTCTACCCAGTCGTGCACCTCTTTCAGCCCGTCCAATTTCGCCTCACAAAACCGTTCGCGCCCTTTTTGTTTTATCTCTACTAAACCACACTCGTTAAGTATTTTCATGTGTTTGTAAATAGCCGCTCGGCTCACATCAAAATTTTCTGATACTGTGTTTACATTTAGCGATTTGTGGGCTATCATGCCCAAAATTTCCCTTCGCGTTGGGTCGGCAATTGCCTGAAATACATCTCTTCTCATATTATGAAACCTTTCGGTTACAAACATATATGAAACCTTTTGGTTTCTCAAATACTTTTTTACTTTTTTCGAATTTACCCCACTCGCAGATTCCCTTTTTCAAGGGAATGACTATCCACCGCACGTGCTTCTCTTTAACTCACCCCAACTATTCTAAAAGACCTCCCTATTTCACCTTTTACCCCTCTAAACTCAGAGAGGAGCGCATTTTTGCAATTCTTCCTTTTTCGTTTTTTTTGGGTGAGTTAATATCCTAAGACAAGCTCAGGATGACAACGCACTTTCAGTAGTTATTTTCTAATCTTCTCATTGGCACATTAGCAAATCAGCACATCTAAAAATTACCCTAACTCTCCTACCTTAACCAAACACACCATATTATCGCCGCTATACATTTCTACACAGGGACACTCGGCATTAGGATGGCGCACTAATTTTCTAAAAGTGTGCTCTATCGTGGCTTCCTTTTCTTTCCATTTGGTAATAATTTCTGATACATACTCGCCTTTGGTTATAGTAAAAGTAGGGCAATTGTATTGTTCACCCTCGCCCTCATAGTCTTCAATAACGGCAGCATTATATACTATCACCCCATTTACATCGGGGCACGAAAAACCTATAAAGGTTCTTTTATCACTTTGGGATATTAGTTGGTTCAATCGGTCGTAAGCATCTGCTATACCATCAGGAAATGATTTTGCGGTTATATAAAACGTTTTAATATCCTCTTGTAAAATATATTTTTCCATTGTTTTGAAACAGGTTATAAATACAATACAAACCTACAATGCACAACCAAAAGGTTTCGGGTGGTATTACGGCAATAAAGGGGGTGGTTTGCGACACATTTTTTACTATTTTTGGTGTATGAAGCACGTATCTATATTAGTACCACAAAAGGCCATACTGGGTAGTTTAGAGGGCACACGCCAATTGCTAACACAGGTAAATTTGTTTTTTAAAGACCGCGGTCTTGACCCTTTGTTTAAGGTACAATTGGTGGGACTTGACAAAGAGACCCATCTTGCAGGCGGGCTGTATACTATAAATGCGGATGTGCTACTAAAAGATGTGAAACAAACCGACCTTATTATTATACCTGCGGTGGATGGGGATATTGTGGAGGCGATGGAGATTAATAAGGCTTTTGTGCCGTGGATTGAGAAACAGTACAAGGCGGGGGCAGAGGTGGCCAGCTTGTGTATGGGTGCTTTTATATTGGCATCAACAGGGTTACTAAAGGGTAAAAAATGTGCTACGCACTGGATGGCCGAAAATGCTTTTAGGCAAATGTTTCCTGATGTGGAGTTGGTAACTGAAAAGATTATTACGGATGAAAACGGTATATACTCTAGCGGTGGAGCTTTCTCGTACCTTAACCTGATTTTGTACTTGATTGAAAAGTTTGCAGGCAGGGATATGGCTATACTATCGGCAAAGGTGTTTGCTATTGAAATGGAACGCGAAAACCAATTATCGTTTGTGGTTTTTCAGGGACAAAAGGGACACGAGGATGAGCCTGTGCGCAAGGCACAAGAGTATATAGAGAATAACTATAAGGATAAGATAACAATAGATGAATTGGCGGATGTGGTAGCCCTAAGCCGCCGCAATTTTGAACGCCGATTTAAAAAAGCTACGGCAAACACGGTGGCCGAATATGTGCAACGCGTGAAAATAGAGGTGGCTAAGATGAGCTTGGAAACATCGCGGGAGAACATAAACGAGGTAATGTATAATATAGGCTATACCGACCCCAAGGCTTTTAGGGGAACGTTTAAACGTATCACCGGCCTATCACCCATTGAATACCGTAATAAGTATAGCAGGTTGGTGGCGGGGTGAGGAAAGTCTCCATTACGATTTAGGTCTATTTAAATTCTTTATTTCATCTAAATAGCTTTCATCAACAGCTATAAGCAATTTATTTATGAGTTGGATCAAAGTGTTGTTTATACCGAAAACAAGATCTCGATTAATTTGCAACTTTTCTATCACCTTAAAAGGATGATTTTTTTCCAAAACATTATCCTTTTCAAAATCAGTAATACAAAGACAATATTGAGGTGATAATGGAAGATAAAAAGTGAAGTTTTTATCAAACTTAGTATTATAGACTAATTTATTATTATCAACCGAAACGCCAGGGTTATCAGAGGTTATAAAATAAGGACCCTTTTCGGGTGCAATTAGAATAATCCATTTACAGTTAACTATAGCATTTCTATGTCTTTTGTTTAATTCAACTTCCGAATTATATCGACGGATAAGTGAGTTCAACTGTAATCTCTTATCGAATGCAGGATCAATTTTTATTCCTTCTAATACAGCATTTAAAATATTTTTTTTAAACTCAATAGGAATACTTTCAAAGCCAGTATCCAATTCAAGGTCTTTAAGAGTAATGTCCTTAACTATATTTTTTTTAATCTTAACTTGTTCATTGTTAAACCAATAAGGATTTCTGAGTTTAAGTTGAACTATAAAATCCGATGTTAAGACACAGTCTTCTATAAGAAACTGGTTACCATAAATCATCTTCTTATATAAAGTTGGATAAATATCTTCTAAGTTCTTTAAGACTTCAGACTCAACAAATAATTCATCGAAATCACTGTCACCAAAAATTTTATCGTTTATACTATAATAGTTTTCGAAATAACAAACCTTACTTGGATTACTGTAACTAATACGCTCATCATAACCCTTTTGAACTTTTCTGATATCAAGAGTAAAAAAAATTCTATTATCTAGAAAATTACGTAAATAACATTCCGGAACAAAATGATGTTTTTTGGGTTTTTGGTTCATAAACGATTTTAAAGAATCCCAATCCTATGCATTATACAAAAAAACAGTAACATAAATTAGTTTCAGATATTCCTAATTAGTGCAAGCAGGAATCTATTCGAATTGCCATAAGTTTAAGCCTTTCAGCTTAAACCTCCCTTTCTCTCTCCTTTCCTATACAACTGCCTTCCAACGCGCCCTTCGACAGGCTCAGGGTGACAACCGCGCGCCGTTCGTCATTGCGAAAAACCGTCTTCGTGTTTTGAAGCAATCTTTTACAAACTATGTTTACAGATTGCTTTGGAAGACCCCGCAATGATGGGAAGCGAGTGCGGCGGGCAGTCATTCCTGCAAAAGCAGGAATCTGTGCGTGAGAAAACCTACCCACACCTTTACCCAAAACAACCGTTAACACAGAGTGAGATGCTGAATCAAGTTCAGCATGACGGAAAGGGCTAATTTTAGCAAAACTGTTTACTTTCTTTAGTCACCCTGAATTTATTTCAGGGTCTCGTTGCCCAATTCATGTAAAATGCAGAGCGAGATGCTGAATCAAGTTCAGCATGACGGAAAGGACAAATTTTAGCAAAACTGTTTACTTTCTTTAGTCATGTCGAATTTATTTCGACATCTCAATATTCAAAAAACGGTGTTAAAAAACGGATATACTTATATAATGTCTAATAGGCTTTGCACAACATTATACGTTGGTGTAACTGTTGATTTAAAAAAACGAATAAGTCAACATAAGAATGGTGCTGGTAGCAAGTTTACTTCAATATATTTTTTAACCTATTTGGTTTATTATGAAGAACTATTCAGCATGGATGCTGCAATAAGACGTGAAAAGCGACTAAAGAATTGGCATCGAGATTGGAAAATGAACTTGATACGAGAGCATAATCCCCATTTTGTTGATTTGTATGACGAGTTATTTTAGTGTTTAATTTGCTTTGGGTATTGAGCAATGAGATGCTGAATCAAGTTCAGCATGACTTTTTGCTGTTGGCAAAAAACAAAAAAAGGGAGCGCAAAATTGCACTCCCTTTTGTAATATTGGTTTAGAAATGTAGTTTATACCACTGCTACTTCTAAAACATCATCAACTTTGGTTACTTTGGCCAAGTTGTTTTTTGTAAGAAATTTAATTGAGGCATCCCATTTTTTACCACTAAGGCCTGATGCATCTTTAAGGTCGGCTAAAAGCATTTTTTCGGCTTTTTTCAAAATGTCCATCACCAATGTTTCTTCATCATTCAATACAATGGTATCTTCTTTTTTCTCGGGGCGCATTTGCGGAAAAAACAATACATCTTGTATCGATTTAGAGTCGGTCATTATCATTGTCAGCCTATCAATACCAATACCCAAACCTGCGGTTGGCGGCATACCATACTCTAGCGCACGAAGAAAATCTTCGTCCAGCACCATTGCTTCAGCATCACCACGTTTGCCCAATTCCAATTGATCTTCAAAACGCTGGCGTTGGTCAATAGGGTCGTTCAGCTCGCTAAAACTGTTGCAAATTTCTTTACCGTTGCATATCGCCTCAAAACGCTCTACCAAACCTTTTTCGGTACGGTGGCTTTTTGCCAATGGCGACATCTCAACAGGATAATCCATTATAAACGTAGGCTGTATAAGTTTAGGCTCGGCAGTTTCGCCAAAAATTTCGTCAATCAGTTTTGCACGTCCCATAGTGCTATCAACAGCAACGCCCAATTTTTTAGCTGTTTCAGCCATTTCGGCCTCGTCCATCTCGCTCACATCAATACCCGTAAATTCTTTTATAGCACCATACATGGTATAGCGTTTCCAAGGACGCTGAAAATCAATAATGTTTTCACCGTTTTTCACTTTGGTACTGCCGTGTAGGGCTAAGGCTATTTTTTCCACAACCTCTTCTACCAAATCCATCATCCAGTAGTAGTCTTTATAGGCTACATACAATTCCATCACCGTAAACTCAGGGTTGTGGGTTCTGTCCATCCCCTCGTTACGGAAATCTTTTGCAAACTCGTACACACCATCATATCCACCCACAATAAGGCGTTTTAGGTACAATTCGTTAGCTATACGCAAATACAAAGGCATATCCAGCGCGTTGTGGTGTGTTTTAAACGGACGAGCCGCTGCACCACCGTGTATGGGCTGCAAAATGGGGGTTTCTACCTCCATATATTCCTTCTCGTTAAAATAATCGCGCATGGTCTTCATCAATATCGATCGTTTAGTAAACGCCTCTTTTACGTGAGGGTTTACTATCAAATCAACGTAGCGTTGGCGGTAGCGCAATTCGGGGTCGTTAAAGGCATCATATACCTCTCCATCTTTTTCTTTAGCAACGGGTAATGGTTTAACAGCTTTACTCAAAAATTTAAACTCGTTAACGTGTATGCTTGTTTCACCTGTTTTGGTAGTAAATACATACCCTGTTACACCTATTATATCGCCTATATCAACCAGTTTTTTAAATACACGGTTGTACAATGTTTTGTCTTCATCGGGGCAAATAGCATCACGATTTACGTATGCTTGTATCTTACCCTTGCTATCTTGTATTACGGCAAAAGCAGCCTTGCCCATATCGCGCACCATCATCACACGGCCTGCCAAAGTAACGTTCTTATATTCTTCTGCCTTCTCGTCGGTATAGTTGGCCAAAATATCGGCTGATGTAGCGTTTACTTCAAAAAGTTCTGCGGGGTATGGGTTTATACCCAACTCACGCAATTGGTCTAGTTTCTGTCTGCGGATAATCTCCTGTTCGTTCAGTTCCATTTACTGCTTGTAAAAAAATTTGCGCGAAGATAACCCCATTTGCTAAATTCATTATATATAAATCCATGCTGGTTTGCCCTGCTAAATAGTATACACTTGTATTTTTTGTGGGTAAAGCAAAATGGCTTTGCACGTCAATACCTTATATTTGTGTATCTGCGGGCAACATTTTATGTCGGCCACAGGTCTGCTTTAATAAACAAACCAATATTGCACAAGGTACTACAGCACATATTATTTTTAATCGCACTTTTGTGTTGCGCCCCTACCCTATTTGCCCAATACGAGTTTATTGAAAACAAAGGGCAGTGGGATAATAGAATATTGTATAAAGCGCAAGTACCCGCAGGCTATTTGCATTTGGAGCAAGGCGGTTTTAACTGGTTTTTTTATGACGATGAAGCCTTTGGAAAAATAGCACACAGCCTTAGGCATGGTGAAACTGAGAATATACCTAAAGGCTACAACTACCATATATTAAAGGTTGATTTTGTAAACAGCACTAACACCAGTGTTATAACTCCTGCATCACCATCAGCTCCGTATTATAATTACTATTTAGGCAACAATGCCGAGCGGTGGGCAACCCATGTAAAGGGCTATTACCAACTACAACTAGACAATATCTGGACGGGTATTGATATGAAACTGTACAACTCGCCTGTGGGGTTAAAGTACGATTTTATTGTTGCGCCCAATACCAACACCAATGCCATACAACTAAAGTATAGTGGCCAAGAAGCTATTTTGCTACACGAGGGTAAACTGGTGGTGAAAACATCAGTAAACACCTTAATAGAAAACATACCCGAAGCCTACCAATACATTGGCAAAAAGAAAGTAAACGTTAAATGTAATTATACCCTAAAAAATGGTGTTTTGGGTTTTGAGGTGGATACATACAATAAAAACTATCCTTTAGTAATAGATCCTGTATTGGTATTTGTAACGTATAGTGGTTCTACTGCTGATAATTTTGGGTTTACCGCCACCTACGATTCGCATGGCAATTTATATGCAGGCGGCAATGTATCTGTACCTACTTTATTGCCTAACGGAAAATACCCAACAACGGCAGGTGCTTTTCAGCAAACATTTGCAGGCAATGCTTCTGACAATGGCCCTTATAGTGGCTTCCCTTGTGATATAGCCATAAGTAAATACGACTCGAGCGGTAAAACCTTATTATACGCTACTTATCTTGGTGGAACAGATAATGATTATCCCCATAGCCTTATAGTAGATGAGTATGATAGATTGGTGATGTTGGGTAGTACATACTCTACCAACTTCCCTATTCTAAAAAACTGCTACGATACCTCTAAAGCCAACGGAAATGGAAATTCTGACATTGTATTGGTGAAATTTAATATTGACGGCACTAAACTTTTAGGTTCTACTTATTTGGGAGACAGTGCTAATGATGGGGTAAACAGGGGCACATTAGTATACAACTTTGCTGATGATTTTAGAGGTGATGTTTTAGTGGATATAAAGGGAAATATTTTAGTAGCCTCTTGCTCTGAATCAAAACATTTTCCCACAAAAATGGCCAGCCAAAGTGCTAAAAATGCCGGATTTGATGGTGTGGTATTTTCGATGGATAGCACGCTTGAAAATTTACTTTGGAGTACCTTTATGGGTGGTAAAGGTAACGATGCTTTATACTCAATAAAAGTTGATGATAACGATGATATAATAGTGGGGGGTGGGACTACGAGTGATGATTTGCCTACTACAACCAACGCATTACATCCCAAATACTTAGGTGGAAGTGCTGATGGTTTTATTGCTGTTTACAACGCGGCAAACAATAATGCACTAAAACACCTTACCTATTATGGTAGTGCTGGCTACGACCAAGTATATTTTGTTGAGATTGATCGAGAAAACTACATATATGCAGCAGGACAAACGGAAGGGAATATACCTATTGTAAATGCAGGCTACGGTATGCCCAACCGAGGTCAGTTTATAGCTAAACTTGGTAATGCACTTGATACATTACTATTAAACACCACAATAGGCAGCCGCATTGGCAATCCTGATATATCGCTAACCGCTTTTTTGGTTGATAATTGTGATAATATATACGTATCGGGATGGGGTGCTAATGTAGCCCTTCATGCTGGCTCTACAAATGGTTTGCCCGTTACTAGTACCCCCCCTGCTATACAGGCTACAACTGATGGACAAGATTTTTGGATAGCAGTGCTTACCCCCGGTGCACAAAACCTATTGTATGCTACATTTTTTGGCGGCACACAAACCAACGACCATGTGGACGGCGGAACCAGCCGATTTGATAAACGCGGTGTGATATACCAAAGTATCTGTGGTAGTTGTCCAAAAGATAATTTTACTAATTTTATAAGCGATATTGCAACAACACCCGGTGCGGCCTACGAAACCAATCTAAGCCCTCGTTGTAGCAACACATCACTAAAGCTTGATTTCCAAATATCCTATTCTATTGATGCTAAATTTGATGTAAACCCAATTTTGGGCTGTACACCTATGAATGTGCAAGTGTTTGATAAAAGCTATAATGCCCTAAACTACTTTTGGGATTTTGGCGACGGCACCACCGATACTACACAAAACCCATCGCATAGCTATACCCAACCGGGTAAATACCGTATAAAACAAGTTATACGCAACCCCAACTCGTGCAACTTTGCCGATAGTTTTTTCCGCTCTGTTGAGGTTATAGATAAAAAAGTGCCCGATTTTGATTACACACAGGAAGATTGTGAAACCACTAAGGCTACATTTATAAACAAGGCTAGTAATGCACTGGGCTTTTTATGGCGATTTAGCGATGGCACTACAAGCACAGCAAAAGAACTAAAACACACTTTTCCTTCATCGGGTTCGCATAGTGTAACACTAATAACCAACCCCGGTACTATTTGCGAAGACAGTATAACAAAAACCATTACCCTAAAAGATTATAGCGATAGCGAGTGGGGGTTTCCAAACGTTTTTACCCCACAAGATGCTAATGGGCTGAACGACTGCTACACTTTTAAAGGCTTGTTGGCCGATTGTGATAAAATAAAGATTGAAATATTTAACCGCTGGGGTGAATTGGTTTGGAAAACCGAAGAAACCCAAGACTGTTGGAACGGTACTCACTATAAAAATAAAGATAGACTACCCGCAGGCGTATACTTTGTTGTAGCAAAGCTAGAACGCCTTAAAGGTGATAAACTTGACTACTCGGGTACAGTTACACTTATAAGGTAAGCACATGAAAAAAGCATTCTTATTACTATCACTTTGTATAGGTATACTATCAGCCTGCAAAACATCAAAAACTGCAAATAGTGATGAAACAAATACAGCAACAGCTAATGACTTTACTATACCCAATTCATTCACTCCAATTGGCGATGGAAAAAATGATGTAGCTTGTTTTGTTACCGAACAAAAGGATTTGAAAGGGAAAATAACAGTATATACCCGCTGGGGTAATGCATTATGGGAATCTAAAAGCATAAACGACTGCTGGGATGGCACTTCATCTGCCACACATGAACCTTCGCCAAGCGGTGTCTATTTTGTGAAGATTGAAGTAAATGGAGCGGTACTAAAAACAGGAAACATTACTTTAATACGGTGAAATATTGCAGGTACATCTAAAACTATTTTCATCTTCTTAACATTATCAACACTATTTTCTTAATATTAATCTCGCAAAAAAGCCGTATTTTTAAATCTATCGTAAAGGCTTACAAACAGATAGAATATTTTGTAACATCCTAACGTTTTTTTAACCCACAAAAAAAGTTTTTGTGCCTTCTTTGCAGTCCGTTTTGAAAAACCAATTTACCTACATAGGGCTATTATTGCTTGTTTTGCTTGGCAGTTGCCGTAGCAAACAGTATAGCATCGCCCAAACACAAACAACCAACACCCGTATACTGGCTACTGATAGTATACTTCTACCTGATAGTGGTATATTATCAATTATAGCTCCCTATAAGGCTAAACTTGATTCGCAAATGAATGTGGTAATAGGCCACTCTGAAGTATCACTTATCAACACAAGACCCAACGGCACATTGGGCAACTACATTGCCGATGTAATGAAAGACGAAACATCAAAACTAATAGGTAGAGATGTTGATTTTGCTTTCACCAACATATCAGGCATACGTATGCCATCGCTTCCGCAAGGTGAAATAACCAAAAGAAACTTGTTTGAGCTTTTACCTTTTGATAATATGGTAATAGCAGCTAAAATAAAAGGCGAAACCTTAAAACAAGTATTAGAGAAAATAGTCTCCAAAGGAGGCGAAGCCATCTCAGGCTTTAAAATGGTTATTTCTACTGAGGGCAAACTAGTTTCTGCCTATTATAATAGCACTCCAATAGATTTTAGCAAAGAGTATATACTTTGTACTAACGATTTTTTGTTTAACGGTGGCGATGGCTATACTATGTTGGGCGAAAATGTGTTAGAAACATATACCGTTTCCATACCCATACGTAATATGATTATGGAGCACATACAAAAATTGTGGAAAACCGATGTACCATTAAATCCCAAAGCCGATGAACGCATCACCATACAATAGAAAGCAGTTTATAAAAACCACTTTGGGTGCAAGCATGGCTTTGGCACTTAGCAATTTTCCATTGCAAAGTATAGCCAAAGGCGATGGTTTAGATACGCTTACCATACTGCATACTAACGATTGGCACAGCCGTATAGAACCCTTTCCTATGGATGGTGGTAAATACGAAGGCATGGGCGGGGCGGCCTATCGTGCCCAACTGATAAAACAAATACGTAGCGAGAACGAAAACGTGTTGTTGTTGGATAGTGGCGATATGTTTCAGGGAACACCTTATTATAACTTTTATGGTGGAGAGTTAGAGTTTAAGCTAATGAGCGAAATGGGGTACGATTGCTCTACTTTGGGCAACCATGATTTTGATGGAGGAATTGAAGGCTTAAAAAATCAACTTCATCATGCAAAATTCGACATTTTAAATGCCAACTACGATTTTTCCCACACAGTGTTGAAAGATACTTTTAAGCCGTATAAAGTATTAAAGAAGGGAAATATAAAAGTGGGAATAACTGCTGTAGGTATTGATTTACAAGGGCTAGTGCCTGCTGACTTATGGCAGGGATTGAAGTACACTAACCCCATTGAAGCAGCTAACAAAAATGCTCAATTTTTAAAGCATAATAAAGGCTGCGATGTTGTAATATTGCTATCCCATCTGGGATATAAATACGGAAGTGATAAAGTATCGGATGAGTTGCTAGCTCAGAAGTCTAAAAATATAGACATAATTTTAGGAGGGCACACACATACGTTTATGGAAAAACCGACTATACTAAAAAATTTAGAAGGTAAAGATGTACTTATAAACCAAGTTGGATGGGCTGGGTTAATGCTTGGGAAAATTGATATCACTATGGTTCAGGGAACTATAGCCGCAAACCCGCAAAGTACTATGTTAAAAGTTTCCACAAAATCAACTTAAAAAAATTTTTTTGTTAATTTTTTTAGACACAATTTTACAGACGATTACCCGAAGACACGACAAGAATGGAGATAGAGCCTATGACGGAGAAAACCGCAGAATCAGTATGGAGTAGCTGTTTAAAGATAATTAAAGACAACGTTCCACCTCAAAGTTTTAAAACATGGTTCGACCCTATTAAACCCATTAAATTGGATGATAAGGTGTTGACCATACAAGTACCTAGCCAGTTTTTTTACGAGTGGCTAGAAGAGCATTATGTAACCCTATTGCGCAAAACCCTGAAACAAGAATTAGGCGTTGGTTCACGGTTGGAATACAACATAATTATAGAAAATACGGGCACCAACCCTTATACTATAAATATGCCTACTAGCAATGCGGCGAAAATTGACCCTAACGAGGTAGGAATGCCTCTTAACTTGGGTACCAACATAAAAAACCCTTTTGTAATACCAGGGCTTAGAAAAGTGAATATCGATTCGCAACTGAACCCTAATTATACTTTTGAAAATTTTATTGAAGGTGATTGCAATCGTTTAGCACGCAGTGCAGGTTTTGCAGTAGCTAACAAACCCGGTGGCACAGCGTTTAACCCACTTATGATTTTTGGTGGAGTAGGCTTGGGCAAAACCCACCTAATGCACGCCATTGGTAACCACATTAAACAGATAAACAAAAACAAGTTTGTACTATATGTATCGGCTGAAAAGTTTATCAATCAGTTTATTGAGTCGGTTAAAAACAATAACAACAGCGATTTTATTAACTTTTACCAATACCTTGATGTATTGATATTGGATGATGTTCAGTTTTTTGCTCGTAAAGAGAAAACACAAGAAATTTTCTTCCAAATTTTTAACCACCTACACCAAAACGGAAAACAAATTATACTAAGCTCTGATCGTCCTCCAAAAGATTTGAAGGATATGGACGAGCGTTTGTTATCTCGTTTCAAATGGGGTTTAAGTGCTGATTTACAAGTTCCTGATTTTGAAACCCGCGTGGCTATATTAGAACACAAAATGTATGGTGATGGTATATCACTTACACACGATGTGGTAGAATATGTAGCACACAATATTGATAGCAATATCCGCGAGCTTGAAGGTGCGCTGGTATCATTACTGGCACAAGCATCACTAAACCGTAAGGATGTTGATATTGAGTTGGCTAAACAAATGATGAAGAATTTTGTGAAGAATGTTTCTCGCGAAATTTCAATCGATTACATACAAAAATTGGTTTGCGATTACTACGGTATATCGGTAGACCAAGTAAAATCGAAAACCCGTAAACGCGAAATTGTACAAGCACGCCAAATATCAATGTTTTTTGCCAAAGACCTTACTAAGGCTTCGCTAAAAAACATAGGTATGCACTTTGGTGGTCGCGACCACAGTACAGTTATTCACGCTTGCCAAACGGTAAACGATTTAATTGAGACTGACAAAAAGTTTAGAAGCGATGTAGATGAAATATCTAAACGTATCAAAATAAACACTATGTAATTTTTTTTGATTTAACATATTTGAAATGCCGCCTACAAGCGGCATTTTTGTTTATAAGACTATGAAAAGACTACCTTCGATTAAACATGTTGCTTTTATTAAAGCTCCGATATCAAAAGTGTATGAAACGCTAACCACTGCAAAAGGGTGGGACAGTTGGTTTACCAACGGTACTACTCTAAACCTTGAGGAAAAAAGATTGGAGTTTATCTGGACTTTAGACGGGCCTTATAAAGCTAACGGGAAAGAAACCGGCCCTATTGTAAGTGCTATACCTAACAAAGAATTTTCATTTATATGGCATGAAGGGGTACATGATACTACAGTAAAATTTGTATTAGACACTACAGAAGAAGGTACTAAGATTATTGTAACGGAAGCGGGCTACTCCCCCACCGATGAAGGTATGTGGCAAATGCTAGAATGCGCCTGCGGCTGGGGAGAAGCACTTACCCTTTTAAAGTTTTATTTAGAACATGGTATAACTTATAGAACAGCTTTTAATTTAACGTGAGTTCGACATAATAAATTATATAATGTGTTGTTTATAAGAATATTAATGTTTTTTAAATAGGGTTAAAAACCTATTCTATCAAAAATTACAGCCCTCAAGACGACTTAAGT
>JBBKVO010000025.1:0-83555 GCA_037968475.1 Bacteroidia bacterium | reverse complement strand
TAGTAATTTTTGAATCACAGTGAAAGCAGTTTTTTTATTCATGACCTTTGACTTGCCCCAAAGCTAATAATAGCGAGGACTATCAGAGATTTCAGCCTAAAAAATGTCCATTAAGCCTTTTTTGTTAACTCACCCCAAAAAGTGAGTTTAGTCCCAACGTTCATAATTCCCCCTCTCTTTTACTTATTAGATTTAACTCACCCAACAGAAGCCAATCGTCGTTTCTGTATTAAATTTCAACGAAAAAAAGGGTTTTTGCCTAGAAATATGCTGCTTTCGCTTTAAATTTGGTGAAAACAGCCTATTAATCATGACCGACTGGTGGAATGCCTTTGATGATTTTGAAAAAGCCCTTTGGGCTATCACTCTTGTAGCGACTCTTATTTTTGTGATACAAACCATTGCCACCTTTATAGGCATGGATGGTGATAGCGGCGGCGGAGCCGATTTTGACGGTGATATGAATGCTGATGTTTCGGGCGGCGACCATGACGGTATGCCTTTTCAGCTTTTTACTTTTAGAAATTTTATTAATTTTTTCTTGGGCTTTGGCTGGACGGTAATTTCGATGGAAGAATCGTTGGGCAGTCGACCTTTAGCCCTATTAGTAGGTGTCATTGTCGGGGTGGCCTTGGTAACTGCCGTTATGTATATGTTTTTTTACATGGGCAAGCTGGCCGAAAGCGGCAATATGGATATTAAAAATGCCCTTAATAAAACCGCCCAAGTATACCTTACTATACCTGCTGCCAAAAGCGGCATGGGAAAAATACAAATACAAATACAAGGCAGCCTGCACGAAATGGATGCCATTACCGAGGGAGACACTTTGCCCACAGGCAGTGTGGCGCGTGTAAAAGAGATTATTGACGATAAACTGCTGTTAGTAGAAAAAGCCTGATTCTTACCCCACTACTTCTAAACATTAACTATTAAAACCCATACACATTTACTATGAGCGAATTAGTACTTATTGTCGTTATAGCGGCAGTATTATTTGTAACCTTTGCAGCCATGCTATCGCGCTACAAGCGTTGCCCTTCCGACAAAATTTTAGTTATTTACGGTAAAACAGGCAAGCAGTCTACCGCAAAATGCGTACACGGCGGTGCGGCCTTTATTTGGCCTGTAATCCAAAGCTATGCCTTCTTAGATTTAAAGCCCATTTCTATTGAGGCCAACCTTACTAATGCGCTGAGTAAACAAAACATTAGGGTAGATGTACCCTGCCGATTTACCATAGCCATAACTACTGACCCTGATAGCATGAACAACGCTGCCGAGCGTCTTTTGGGTTTAACCAACGACCAAATACACGAGCTATCGAAAGATATGCTGTTTGGCCAGTTGCGTTTGGTTATTGCTACTATGGATATTGAAGAGATTAACAGCGACCGTGATAAGTTTCTTATCAATGTATCTACCAACGTAGATGCTGAGTTGCGCAAAATAGGCTTGAAACTGATAAACGTAAACGTAACGGATATTAGAGACGAATCGGGATATATTGAGGCATTGGGTAAAGAAGCTGCCGCAAAAGCTATAAACGAGGCTAAAAAGAGCGTTGCCGAACAAGACCGCTTTGGTGAGATTGGTAAGGCCGTTGCCGAACGTGACAAAGACGTTAGTATTGCCGAAACTCAAAGAGATCGTGATGCAAGTATAGCCAACACGGTTAAAGACCGTGAGGTATTAATTGCCGTAGCGAAAAGAGACGAAGCCATTGGTAAGGCAGAAGCCGATAGAGAAACCCGTATAAAAACGGCCGAAGCCAACTCAATAGCTGTTGAGGGTGAGAATACAGCAAAAATTACCATTGCCAACTCTGATGCTTCTCGTCGCGAACGTGAAGCAGAGGCAAATAAAAAGGCTGTTTCTGCTGAGAAAATACAAACGGCAAAAGCCCTTGAAGAATCGTACTACGCAGAGCGATTGGCTGAGGAAGCCCGTGCCCAACGCGAAAAAGCTACGCAAGAAGCCAATATTATTATTCCTGCACAAATAGAAAAAGAAAAAGCCATTATTGATGCAGAAGCCGAAGCAGAACAATTACGCCGTAGGGCTAAGGGTGAGGCAGATGCCATTTTTGCTAAAATGGATGCCGAAGCTCGCGGTACTTTTGAAATACTTACCAAACAAGCCGAAGGTTACCAACGCATTGTGGCTGCCGCAGGTGGCGACCCAAGCAAGGCGGTTACCTTCTTAATTGCGGATAAGTTGCCCGAGTTGGTACGCACACAGGTTGAAGCGGTTAAAAATATCAAAATTGATAAAATTACTGTTTGGGAAGGCGGCAACAATGCTGATGGAACCACCAGTACCTCAAACTTTATATCAGGTATGATGAAAGCTGTACCGCCACTAAACGAGTTGTTTAATATGGCGGGCATGAATTTGCCCAACTACCTAAAAGGTGCTGACAAAACCACCGAAACGAAAGCAGAAGACACTGCAAAGGAAGACAACAAGACTGAAGAAAAAGCATAGTTTGACCTTCCTTAATCCCCGCCTGTTTTAGGCTGGAAGTTTTTCTTATTTAATCTTAAGGGACAATGCTAGTAATAGGATTTGAAATTCTATTCCAATTACATCGCGAAGCGGGACTTAAAGTCCCGCTTCGCGATGTAATTTCAAAAGCAGCAGGTTAAATACCTGCTGCAAATACTCAATCGCGACCGTTTTGGTAATGGTGCGGCGGGAAAGTCATTCCCTTGTAAAAGGGAATCTGTGTGAAAGAGAGAAACATATTTACCCACCCACAGATTCCTGCTTTCGCAGGAAGGACTGCCAACCGCACGATTTATTGCTATACCATGTGCGGCTGTCATCCTGAGCGAAGTCGAAGGGTTGTGTAGTGATAAGGAGGGACTGAGGGTGGTCAAAATTGACGCACTGAGTTAAGGTTTGAAACCCTAATTTTGCAGCGCCTATGCGTTTAACTTTTATAATCTTTACAATAGTATCGGTTGTTGCCTCTTTGGCTTTTTCGGCAAAAAGCGAGGCGAACCCGCCACAAACTGCCGCCCAATTGGGCGAGATGTTGTTTAATGACACCATACTTTCAAGCGATTATAGTATTAGTTGTGCCAGTTGCCACATAAGCCAATTTGGTTTTGCCGATACAGCGGCATTTAGCATAGGAGTTGGTGGTAAAAAAACTACCCGTAATTCTCCATCGGTAATGAATGTGCTTTCGCGCTCTTTGTTTTTTTGGGACGGAAGAGCAAAAATGCTTGAAGAACAAGCCCTGCAACCCATTAGTAACCCTGATGAGATGAATTTACCTATTGAAACAGCAGTGGAACGATTGAATAATAATGCGGCGTATCGCCAATATTTTGAGACCATTTTTGGTGAAAACCCAAGCAAAGAAAATTTGGGTAAAGCTATTGCTGCTTTTGAGAAAACACTGGAAACTGCATCGACACATTTTGACCGTTACATGAATGATGTAGATAGTTTTACAACGAGTGAAAAACGCGGACACGAAATTTTTAATGAAAAAGGAAAGTGCTTTGATTGCCATTTTGGCTCCGATTTTACAGGCGATGAGTTTAAAAATATTGGTTTGTTTGACGGAAAACACTTAAACGATTCGGGCAGATATTTAATCACTCGAAAAAAAGAAGACATTGGCCGTTTTAAAGTGCCCGGCCTGCGCAATATTGGGATTACGGCTCCTTATATGCACAATGGTATGTTTGCTACACTACGCGAAGTAATTGACTACTACGATAAACCGAATAGCATAGTTCCCCACCACAAAAATCGCGACGAATTGCTTAGCAAACCGCTACACCTTACGGAACAAGAAAAACAAGATTTGGAGGCGTTTTTGCAAACACTAACCGACGACAGGTTTACTCGTTAAACTATTTCCCCCTAAGATTGTTTGTTAAGTATGTCGTTTGCTAGTAAACAATCTTATACTTCTTTATTATTTGTGCTTATGTTTGGTTTATTCTCCTGTAAAAGTAATGCCCCGTTAGCAACCGTTCAACAAGTTGATTTGGAAAAATACGCGGGTCGTTGGTACGAAATTAGCACCATACCTATTGCACCACAAAGAGGCTGCTCTTGCACCTATGCCGAGTATACAATTACCAAAAAAGGCTATGTGAAGGTGTATAACCACTGTATAAAAAAGGGAAAAGAAAGCGATATAACAGGCAAGGCATTTGTAAAAGATACAACAACCAATGCGCAGCTTGCCGTACAATTTTTTTGGCCGTTTAAAGGAGCATATTGGATTATTGGGCTAGACGAAAACTACCAATGGGCTATTGTAGGCAGTCCTTCGCGCAAAAACTTGTGGATACTTAGCCGTACACCTCAAATAGATAGCACATTGTATCAAAGCCTGTTGCAAAAAGCCCGCGACAAAGGTTTTGACACAAATTTGCTAGTTAACACTTTGCAAAACTGTAATTAAGCGTATTTTTGCAGTTACTATCATTTTTTGCCAAGCACAAGTTTTAACCATACCCTAAAAAGAGCACAATACCAGAGGACACGATGAGTGAAGAAGAAGATTTTAACCTAAATGAATTTTTAGAAGAAAGAGAGCAAGAGCATGAATTGTACGAGCATCACCGCATTGTGGTTGATCCAGGGCAATCGCTATTGCGAATCGATAAGTTTTTAATGTCGCGCTTACAAAATGTAAGTCGCAGCAAAATACAAGCTGCCACCTCAGCCAATAGTGTTTTGGTGAACGAGGAACCTGTAAAACCAAATTATAGGGTTAAACCTGATGATATTATTACCATCGTATTACCCAACCCTCCTCGCGATACAGCCATATATCCTGAAGATATACCTATAAAAGTGGTGTATGAAGATGACGATATAATTTTAGTACACAAAGAAGCGGGAATGGTGGTTCACCCGGGTTTTAACAACTACACCGGCACACTGATTAATGCACTTGCTTATCATTTTGAAGGGCAAAATATAGACCGCAAAGAGCCTAGCCCCTATTTGGTGCACCGTATTGATAAAAATACCAGTGGCTTGCTGGTGGTAGCCAAAAACGAAAATGCTATGGCCAGCCTTGCCCAACAGTTTTTTGACCATAGCATTGAACGTAAATACAATGCCCTTGTTTGGGGAGATTTTGAAGAAGAGAGTGGGACTATTACAGGAAATCTTGACCGTAACCCTAAAAATAGGCTTGAGGTTACTGTTTTTCCTGATGGTAGCAAAGGCCGCCATGCGGTTACCCATTACCGCGTGTTAGAGCGTTTTCATTACGTTACATTGGTAGAGTGTCAGCTGGAAACAGGTCGCACACACCAAATACGCGCCCATATGCGCCACATAGGCCATCCTATTTTTAACGATGATACTTATGGTGGAAACCGCGTAGTAAAAGGCACTACTTTTACCAAATACAAGCAGTTTATCGATAATTGCTTTGAGATGATACCTCGCCAAGCACTGCACGCTAAAACATTAGGTTTTATCCACCCTCGCACGAAAGAAAAAGTGTTTTTTGAAACTGATTTGCCCGAAGATTTCGCTTCGGTAGTAGATAAGTGGAGGCGTTATATAGCCACAACTAGGGGCGATTTGCAAGAGGAGGAGTAGCGTATTTCTTTTGGTTTTTTCCAATTGTGTACACGTATTTAACGTAATCGGGTTAAGGGAAAGTGTCGAATCCTTATGGATAGGGGTGGGTGGACTGTCATCCTGATCTCGAATACATTCGGGACGAAGGAGTGCGGAGGGGGTGAATAATAACCCCAGATAGAGATCATTACCGAGCGGACGCTCTGTTGTTTTTGGGCATGAGCGGATGCTTGTGCCAGCAAAGAAATCAGTTATATTGTCCTGATAGTAATCGGGATTTGGCATCTCGTTCCTCAATTAATATGTAATGCAGAGCGAGATCCTGAAACAAGTTCAGGATGACGGGTTGATGTTATTTTCTCTTAGCAGCAAAAAAATCTTTAAGCAAAGCCCCACATTCTGTTTCCATTACTCCTCCTTCAATCACTGTTTTTGGATGCAGTAAATTACCGTGCTGGGCAAAGCCCCGTTTGGCATCGTGTGCACCAAAAACAACCTTTTCTGGTCGTGCCCAAAAAATAGCACCCGCACACATCACACAAGGCTCTAGGGTAACATACAGTGTACATTCATCCAAAAACTTCCCTCCCAAAAAATTAGCAGCAGCGGTTATGGCCAACATTTCGGCATGGGCGGTAACATCGTTCAGCTTTTCGGTTTGGTTGTAGCCTTTACCTATAATTCTGTTTTTGCATACTACAATAGCCCCCACAGGTATTTCATCCTCATCAAAAGCCCTATTAGCTTCTTTTAGTGCCTGTTGCATAAAATACTGGTGCGAGAAGAGGTTTTCCATTATTGCGAAGTAAACTAAAAAGTACAATAAAATTCATTTTGAGATAAGCACGGGTAAAAACAAAAGGCTTAGATTTGACGTTGAAGTTAGCGTATGAATATTGGTATTGTTTGTTACCCCACCTTTGGGGGCAGTGGAGTTGTTGCCACAGAGTTAGGGAAAGCCCTAGCAATGAAGGGGCATAAAGTACATTTTATATCGTATAGCCAACCTGCACGTTTAGACTTTTTTTCTCAAAATATATTTTTTCACGAGGTTGGTGTATCAAGCTATCCCTTGTTTGAGTATCCTCCCTACGAAACCGCGCTTGCCGGCAAGTTGGTTGATATAGCAAAGTTTGAAAAGCTGGACGTAGTTCATGTTCACTATGCTATACCCCATGCCGCTGCTGCCGTGTTTGCCAAGCAAATTTTAGCTACAGAAGGTATTCATTTGCCTGTAGTTACTACCCTGCACGGAACAGATATTACTTTAGTGGGTAAAGATCCAACGTATGAGCCTGTGGTTTCATACTCAATAAATATGTCGGATGGGGTTACCGCCGTATCAGAAAGTTTAAAACAACAAACCCTTGACGGGTTTCATATTACCACCGACATAAAGGTTATTTATAACTTTATCGATTTTTCTAAATTTAGTAAAAAGCCTCGCGATTATTTTAAAAAGGCTATAGCTCCTAACGGAGAGTTTCTTCTTGCCCATACATCAAACTTTAGAAAAGTGAAACGCGTTGAGGACGTGCTTTCGGTTTTTGAGATTGTATCAAAAAAACTACCCGCCAAATTATTGCTAATTGGTGATGGCCCTGAAAGGATAAATATTGAAAAACAATGCCGCGAAATGGATTTGTGCGACAAGGTGGTGTTTTTAGGAAAACTAGAACCTATTGAAGAAATACTTTCAGTTTGTGATTTATTTTTATTGCCCAGCGAAAGTGAAAGTTTTGGTTTGGCAGCACTAGAAGCAATGGCGTGTGAAGTTCCTGTTATTTCTTCAAACTCAGGCGGATTGCCCGAACTGAATATAAATGGCGAAACCGGTTTTACATCAAACGTAGGCAATGTAAACGAAATGGCCGCCAATGCCCTAACAATATTAGGGTCTCCAGAGGTGCACCATAAATTTAAAACAGCTGCTTTTGAGCGGTCAAAATTGTTTGGTTTAGATGTAATAATGCCTCAATATGAAAAGTTGTATGAAGAAGTAATTGAGAAACATTTGACAAAAGTTTTATAATTTGCGTGAGATAGGTGTTGACTACAAAATATTACAGCGTTTTTAGCCATGATGAATAAAAAATATAGGGTTTTAGTTGTTGAAGATGACCTGATGACTCAGGAGCTTATAAAAGAACAATTAAAAAACTTTGAAGCACTTGAAGTTGTTGGTTCTGCTGATTCATTATTGTCTGCAAAACAGATGATTGACGATGAAGATCCGGAAATTATCTTCTTAGATATCGATCTTAACGGAGCTAGCTCCTTTGATTTAATACCACACGTAAAACCAACTTGTAAAATAGTTTTTATTACTGCCAGCCCCAATCAAGCTGTAAAAGCATTTGAAGTAAACGCTACCGATTATATTTTAAAACCTATTAGCCTTGAACGCCTCAATAAAACGGTAGCTAAAATTACCGACCAAATGAACGAAGGCGAAGAGGATGATATTGTTGACGATCACTCTAAGTTTAAGCTTGACCAAATGATAATGGTGAATGCTGAACACAAGATGGTTTTGATAAAAGTTAAAGACATTAATTACATATCGGCATACGGTAATTACACCAAAGTATTTTTAGACGATAACAAAATGTATGTTACCTATGGTAGCATAAAAAACTGGATGGCTCGACTTCCAAAAGACGCCTTTTTCCAAATACATCGCTCCACCATTGTTAATCTGCTAAATGTAATAAAGATTGATAAATGGACGAACGATACTGGGCGTATGTATCTTAAAAACGTTAACGATCCGTTTGAAATTAGCCGCAACTTTTTTAGCGAGCTTAAAAAAACCTTTAAAATATAATCTCCTCAAAAACAGCACAAATTGACGTTTACCTGCTGTTTTAGCAGGAAATAAAAAAAGAGAAGAAAAAGAAACAGCCCCTTGAAATAAATTCCAAGGGGCTGTTTTAGTATCAGTATAAAACTGTTGGTCTTATTTCTCTTCTAAAAGCTCTTTAAGCTTGGCAGCTTGCTTTTTAAGGTCAACCACTTCTTCTGAACTTAAAAAGCGGTAGCGACCGCGTAAAAGGTCTTTTTTGGTCAATCCAGCATAGTATACACGGTCAAGTTGTTCAACATCGTAGTTCAAATGCTCAAACATACGGCGTATAATTCGGTTTTGTCCACTATGTATCTCTACACCCACACGGTTTTTATCTCCTTGTATGTAGGCAATATTATCAACAGCAACAGGGCCGTCTTCCAGTGTGATACCGTTTAGCAACTCGTCCATATCAGGTGCAGATAAATTTTTATCCAACACCGCTATGTATACTTTTTTCACATTGTAGCGCGGGTGAGTAAGCACCTGTGCCAAATCGCCATCATTGGTAAACAATAGCAAACCAGTGGTATTTCTATCCAAACGACCTACAGGGAAAATACGCTCTTTAGTAGCATTACCCATTATATCCATTACGGTTTTACGCCCTTCTGGGTCGTTCATCGTAGTAATATAATCTTTGGGTTTATTTAGCAATACGTATACATATTCTTCACGACCTATTACTTGTCCGTTGTAGCGTACTACATCACCTGGGCGCACACGGCAACCCAACTCAGTAACAACCTCATCGTTTATAGTAATAATACCTTGTTGTATCAGTTTATCAGCTTCACGACGCGAGCAAATACCCGCATTAGCCAAAAATTTATTCAAACGTGTTTCCTGATCTTCGTTATATTTAAACTGAAGATTGGTGTAACTGTGTTTGTTTTTCTCTTTAGGAACCTTCTTTTTCTTTTTAAAATCAGGCTTTGCACCGTATGGTTTTTTAGCAAATTTGTTATTGCTGTTATACGGTTTCTTTTGGTACGGTCTTCCGCTACCACCTTCGCGGTTATCTCGGTTATAACCACCACCCCCGCCTTCACGGTTCTCGCGATTGTAACCTCCGCCACCACCTTCACGGTTGTCTCGGTTATAGCCTCCGCCACTGTTACCGCCTTCGCGGTTATAGTTGGGTTTGTACGGTCGTTCACCGTATGTGTTTGGACGTGGTTGTGGTTTGTTGTACTCAACCTTTTCGAAACGCGAAGAATCGCTTTCAGGTTTTTTTTCTTCGTTGGGATCTGGATTTATCTTTTTGATAATTCGTTTGCGGAGACGCTTACGCGGGCCATTATTGCCAGCGTTTGAGCTGAATCCACCTTCCCGGCGGTTGTCATCATTACTCATGTGTGATATAAATTGGTATTAAACTTGGTACAAAGATAACGCTATTTGTAATAAAATAGTTTTCAAATTTTGTTTAATATGATTGCCTAATTTTGCACCAATGCTACATTTTACAAGATTTGTGCTGGATAACGGACTAACCGTTTTGCACCACTTGGATACTACAACGCCCATTGCAGCAGTAAATTTGCTGTATAATGTTGGCGCAAAAGACGAAGACCCTGAACGTACGGGCTTTGCACACTTGTTTGAGCACCTTATGTTTGGAGGCTCAAAAAACATTGAACATTTTGATAGCGAACTTCAAAAAGCCAGTGGCGAAAACAATGCTTTTACCAGTAACGATATTACCAACTACTATATCACCCTGCCGGTAAACAATATTGAAACTGCTTTGTGGCTTGAAAGTGATAGAATGATGGCTTTAGATTTTAATGCTAAAAGCCTTGATGTTCAGCGTAATGTGGTTATCGAAGAATTTAAACAGCGTTATCTAAACCAACCCTATGGTGAAAGCTGGTTAAAAATTCGTCCACTGGCATACAAAGTACATCCCTACCGCTGGGCTACTATTGGCAAAGAAATTAAGCATATTGAAGAGGCAACTATGGATGATGTGAAAGCATTTTTCTATAATTTTTATCGCCCAAACAATTGTATACTTTCTATTGCAGGAAATATTTCGCTGGATGAAACTAAAGAATTAGTAGACAAATGGTTTGGTGATATTGAAAAAGCCGAAGTAAAACGTAACAACATACAAAAAGAACCCGCACAAACCGAAAGACGTTATGAGGTTTTTAATGCCAATGTTCCTTACGATGCTATTTATATGGCCTACCACATGTGCAGCAGAACAGACCCTAAATATTATGCTACGGAGTTGGCTACAAACATACTTTCGGGGTCGGCATCATCACGTTTATATAACAGGCTGGTAAAAGACACTGAAATATTTTCGGAAATACATTGCTACCAAACAGATAATACCGACGAAGGTTTACTGATGATACAAGGCAATATGGCCGAAGGAAAAACGGTAAAAGAAGGTGAAGAAGCTATATTAAAAGAACTGGATTTACTGGTTACTAATGGCGTTACCGAAAGTGAGCTTGAAAAGGTGAAGAATAAAAAAGAAACCATTTTTACATACAGCGAAACCGAAGTATTAACCAAGGCAATGAATTTGGCCTACTACGAATACCTTGGCAACGCTGATTTGATAAATACAGAAATGGAAAAATTTAGGGAAGTAACTATTGATGATATCAATACTGTTTCACGTGAAATTTTTAGGCTCGATAATCAATCGGTGTTGTATTACTTAAAAGAGAACAAAGCATGACAGTAGATAGAAGTATTGCGCCAGAACCGCAAAGTATAGAGCATTTTAACTTTTTAGAGCCTGAACTTTTTACTTTAGATAATGGAGTAAAAGTATATGCCCTACATGGTGGTGAACAAGAAATAACAAAAACCGATTTGGTTTTTGATAGTGGTAGCCTACTAAGTCAAAACCCTTTGATAGCTTCAGTTGCAAACGACTTACTATTTACCAGTGCTAAAGGAAAAACATCAGAACAAATAGCCAACGAGTTTGATGATTATGGTGCATTTAATAGCAAAAGTCATCACTATACCGATGCTACCATTACCAATTATAGCCTAAACAAACATTTACCTAAGGTATACTCTCTTTTATCCGATTGCCTTGATAAGGCTGAGTTTATGGCTAACGAGCTGGAAGTATACAAGTTTGTTAAAATACAGAACTTAAAAGTATCGAAAGAAAAAACATCTTTCTTGGCTAGGCGTGCATTTGTTACTAACCTCTTCCCTACTCATCCCTATGGTAAAATATCTGAAGAGGAAGATTATAAAGCCCTTACCATTGAAGAATTAATGGGCTTTTATAAAGCACACAAAAAATTAAAATACATCATGGTTTCAGGCGCCTACACGGCAGAAACCATAAAGCAACTTAATGATGCTTTTGGCGGCTTTGAAATGAGCTGCGAAAATATGCCAAGCTATTCACTATCAGGAAGTAACAACAAAAAAATACATATTCCAAAAGCTGATGCTACACAAAGCACAGTTCGTTTAGGTTTTAAAACCATAAACCGTTTAGATCCAGATTATCCAAAACTAGGCATATTGGTTACCCTTTTAGGTGGCTTTTTTGGCTCACGTTTGATGAAAAATATACGTGAAGATAAAGGCTATACCTACGGCATACATGCCGGTGTGGTTTCATATCCTGATTGTGGCGTGTTTTATGTACAAACAGATGTGCGCAAAGAGGTATATCAAAACACTATAAACGAAATATTTGTAGAGATAAATCGTTTAAAGAATGAGGCAATAAGCGACGATGAACTGAATATACTTAGCAATTACTCTCTGGGTAGTTTCTTGCGTAGTATAGATGGGGCTTTTGCTGTATCAGAAAAATATAAAACCTTACTCGATTTTGGGCAAGGATACAACTATTACAGCAACTACATTCGTCTTCTTAGAAATATAGACAAAGAAGACATGATGCTAATAGCACAAAAATATTTTGTTGAAGAAAATATATACGAAGTGGTGGCAGGCGTATAAAATATTATATGTCAATAAGTTGCTGGCCTTTTGGTGCAGCATGACTTTGCTATCATTATCCATCAATGCACAAAATAAATACCCTGATTTTAGGCACGTTTGTGGTGATGGTTTTGGTAATAATATCAACCTAAGCTGGTCTCCCCTTTCCGATACTTGCGGAAGATTTGATACCCTATACATTTATGGAAGTATAGATGCGTTGCAGCCCTTTGTGATTATTGATAAAATAACCAATATAGCCAGCACACAATACACACATTTTGGAGCTAAAACTATATCAACCACGTGGAACTACTATTTAGTATATAAATCACTATGCAATGGCGATTCAGCCATATCTGATACTTTAGCTATTGATGATAAACAACCGCCCGAATCAGAAATAGACTCGGTGAGCGTAGATATAAATACAGGCAGAGTTATTATTGGTTGGAGCAAAAACCCTGCTCCCGATATAATGAATTATACTATATGGCGTGCACTTGGGGCAAATAATGTACCTATTGACACCGTAGATTCTACTTTTTATATACACCCAACATCAAATCCAAACAGTGGCGCATTGGCATACACTTTAACAGCCATTGATAGTTGTTTAAATCAAAGTGTAATACGTTCGTCTCATACCACCATGTTTCTTAAAAGTGTGTACGACACTTGTAATAAAAGTATTGCTATAAGCTGGAGTGCCTATTTAGGCTGGGCAAACGTTTTAGGCTATGATATATTTGGTAAAAATGGTAGTGGAAACTTTATAAAGTTACAAAGCAATAATCCCTCTACCCTATCGTATACCTTTACTTCTTTTACACAGGGCGATACTTTAGAGTTTTATATACAAGCCAAAGAAGGAAATAAAGGCTTTACAAGCTCATCAAACAAAATTACCATATTTACACGTGGTCGTAAATATTCAACGCGCAACTATATTAGCTATGCTACGGTAATAGATTCTACTACTACTGAAATAAAATTACTGTGTGATGCTGCTTCAGACACAAAAAAGTATTCATTATTTAGAAAAGAAAAAGATGAGGCGTATATAAAAATCACCGACTTAGTATACGATGGGTCTTCATTAGATATTATATATACAGATAAAAATAGACTAAACTTTGCTACCAATTATCAATACCGCTTTATAAGCAGTGATAGATGTGGTGTACCTTTAGATACTAGTAATACTGCTAAAACAATGTTTTTATCTGTAGCAAGCAATAAAAACGGAAATAATATACTATTTAACCGCTATACCTTTTGGAATGCAGGTGTAGACAGGTTTAATATATACAGAGGTTTTGATTTTGGCAGTGGTTTCACGTGGAACATATTAAGTACAATAAACAAAACTGATAGCTTATATACCGATACAAACTTTCCTGATGATGTAGGATTGGCAGGCACTTGCTACTATATTGAGGCTAAAGAAGACTTTGGAAATATATATGCAGAGCAATCAACTAGTAAATCAAATACAGTTTGTTTGGTTGAAGATGCTATAATACACTTCCCTAATGCCTTTGCACCTGATAAAGTAAACACATTGTTTTTACCCAAAGGTATTAATATAGATTATAAACGTACTAACATGCTTATCTACGCTCGCAATGGGCAATTAGTTAAAAAGATTGAAGATATACGTACAGGTTGGGATGGTACAAACCTAAACGGTGATATGTGCCTTGATGGCGTTTATTTGTATATTTGCGAACTTTTTGGACTGAACGAGAAAAAATATAACTTTAAAGGAACTGTACACTTACTACGATGATAAACTTTTTTAGCGAAGATGTTGATTTTGATTTGAAGGGAAAGTTAAAAACTAAAAAATGGATTACATCTATTGTTAACCAAGGAGCACAAAAAACTGGTGATATAAACATCATCTTTTGTTCTGATGAATATCTTTTAGGGGTAAACAAACAATACCTCGACCACGACTATTATACCGATATAATTACCTTTAACTATAATACTGATAAGGTTAATGGTGATTTATTTATTAGTGTAGATAGAGTGGCCGAAAACGCTGAAAAACAAAATGTTCCACGTGAAACAGAAATGCAGCGTGTAATAATCCACGGAGTATTACACTTACTAGGCTATAATGATAAATCAGAAGCCGAAGAAGTAATCATTCGTGAAAAAGAGGATAAAGCAATACAATTTTTTAATAATATATAATGTTTCACGTGAAACATTAAGAAAAAAGAAACAATGTTTAATACATACGATGTAATAGTAGTGGGTGGTGGCCATGCAGGTTGCGAAGCAGCGGCAGCGGCAGCCAATATGGGTAGTAAAGTACTATTAGTAACAATGAATTTACAAACCATTGCCCAAATGAGCTGTAACCCCGCAATGGGTGGAGTGGCCAAAGGGCAAATAGTGCGTGAAATAGATGCTTTGGGTGGATATAGCGGTATTGTTACCGATAAAACTATGATACAGTTCCGTATGCTTAATAAAAGCAAAGGGGCAGCAATGTGGAGTCCACGTGCACAAAGCGACAGATGGTTGTTTGCACAAGAATGGCGCATGATGTTAGAGCGCACTCCAAATGTTGACTTTTTCCAAGACACTGTAAAAAGCCTTATAATAAAAGATAAAAAAGCCAGTGGTGTAATAACAAGTATGGGTATGCAGTTTGATGCTAAGGCAATAGTACTAACAAACGGTACTTTTTTAAACGGCTTAATACATATAGGTACTAAACAATTTGGTGGTGGCCGTATGGCTGAAAAAAGCGTAACTGGTATAACTGAACAATTAGTAGACCTAGGCTTTGAATCAGGACGTATGAAAACAGGAACACCTCCCCGTGTTGATGGACGTAGTTTGAACTACGAAGCTATGGAAGAACAAATGGGTGATGAAGTTCCTTCTAAATTCTCTTACAGTCCACAAACAAAAGTATTAGACAAACAACGCAGTTGCTACATTACCTATACAAATACTGCTGTACACGAAATATTACGTACTGGTTTTGATGAATCACCCATGTACAATGGTTCAATACAAGGTATAGGCCCAAGGTATTGTCCATCAATAGAAGATAAAATTAATAGGTTTGCTGAAAGAGACAGACACCAAATATTTGTAGAGCCTGAAGGTTGGGACACCGTAGAAGTTTACGTTAATGGTTTTTCTACATCATTGCCCGATACCGTACAAGTAAAAGCATTACAAAAAATACCGGGTTTCGAGAAAGCTAAAATCTTCCGCCCGGGCTATGCAATAGAATACGATTACTTCCCTCCTACGCAATTACACCATACATTAGAAACTAAGCTAATTGAAAACTTATATTTTGCAGGGCAAATAAACGGAACCACAGGATATGAAGAAGCGGCTTGCCAAGGTTTAATGGCAGGAATAAATGCACATCAAAAAACAAACGAAAAAGATCCTTTCATTCTTTCGCGTAGTGATGCTTATATAGGTGTACTTATTGATGACCTAATTAATAAAGGTACAGATGAACCTTACCGTATGTTTACATCAAGAGCTGAGTATAGAATTTTATTACGTCAGGATAATGCAGATATTCGTCTTACAGAAAAAGGTTTCAATATTGGTTTGGCATCACAAGAGCGATTAGATGCAGTGAAAATAAAAATTGAAGCAGCAGATAAACTTATTAAACACTTTAAGAAAACAAGTGTAACTCCACTAGAAATTAATGGATTACTAAGTAGTTTAGGAACAGCAGAAATTTCTCAAAATTACAAACTCAATCAAATACTGCTACGCCCACAAGTAGCTATATCAGATTTAGAAAATCTTGAGAGTTTAAAACCAATTTTAGCAGACTATAATGAAGAAGAAAAGGTACAAGCAGAAATTGGCATAAAATATGAAACCTATATTGAAAAAGAAGTAGAGACCGTTCATAAAATGACTCGCCTCGAAAATATTAGGATTCCATCAACTTATAATTACAAAGCATTACCTTCACTATCGTCAGAAGCAAAAGAAAAACTTACCAAAGTGCAACCACAAACACTTGGTCAAGCCTCTCGTATCAGTGGAGTATCACCAGCAGATATTTCAGTGCTAATGATACACTTTGGAAGATAGTAGTAGTATAATTGCAGTACTAAACTATGGCACAAAAAATTTTATTACTTCTTGTTATAGTATCTCTATCAGCCTGTGCTGGTGTAGTAGCTCCTACAGGTGGCCCAAAAGACGTAACCCCACCAACAAGCCATAAACAAGTACCAAAAAATGGTAAATTAAATTTTACTGCAAATCGTATTGATTTTTATTTTGATGAGTACGTTGTATTAAAAGATATAACCAACCAGTTTATTATATCCCCTCCTTTAGAAAAAAATCCTGAAATAGTTGTTGTTGGAAAAAAAGTAGAAGTCCTTTTTAAAGAAGATTTAAAAGAAAATACTACCTACACCCTTAACTTTGGTAATGGCATAGCTGATAATAACGAAGGAAACGTATTAAGTGGTTTATCCTATACATTCTCTACAGGAGATTATATAGATAGTTTAACACTAAAAGGAAATATTACTGATGGTTTCACTCTTTTACCCGTTGTTGATGTAGCAATAGGCCTTTATAAAACCACAGACGATAGTACAATATTTAAAGAAAAACCATGGTATTTGGTTAGACCAGATAGTAGTGGAAACTTCAATTTTAACTATTTAAGTCCGGGTGAATATCAATTGGTGGCTTTTGAAGACGTTAATAGAAACCTTAAAATAGAGAGCAACGAAAAAATAGCCTACGTAGAGCAATTAATTTCTTTAACCTATCCAAATATAGATAGTGCCGTATATAAGCTCTTATTATCGCCCCAATTCCAGCCAAAAGAACCAAAATTGGTAACATATAAAGAAACTGCAAAAGGTCGCTATCAAATCATATCCTCAGGAAGTAACTGTAACATTGAAATAAATAGTGGTCTTTTTAGCAAAAAAGAAACAGAAATTATACAGAAAACTAATAACTGCGATACTATTACACTTTATACCAATAATACAGAAATTGATAGCGCTAAGTTTACAATTAAGGTAGATAGTATTGAAGAAAATATTATAATACCTTCTAAATCAAAGGATTATAACAAGTTTTCTATTACTTCTGAGAAATCTCAAAACAATTATAACTTTATAAAACCATTAGAGCTCACCTTCACCAATCCTGCAATAGAAATACAAACTATAAACATAAAACTATTGCAGGACAGTATACAAACAACTGATTTTAAAATAGTTACAGATAGTTTAAACCCATTGAAACTACTACTGTACTTTAGTTGGAAACCCGAAACAAAATACACCCTATCTATACCAAAAGGCAGTATTAAAGACCTTTACGGGCAAGAAATAGACTCATTTGGTATAGCTATAAGCACTGCAGCAGCTTCTTTTTACGGGAATCTATCCATAAATGTAGCTGATAGTAGTAATACCCACTACATAGTGCAGCTATTGGATATGCAAGGCAATATAGTGAAGCAAAACACTATAGATAAGTCGCAAATCATTAATTATCAAAACATTATACCTGCACAATATTTCATAAAAGTGATTGAAGATAAGAACAAAAACGGTGAATGGGACGGCACAAACTACTTTATTAGGCAACAACCCGAAAGAGTATTTATCACCAAGAAATCGCTTGAAGTCCGCGCCAACTGGGACATTACAGACATTTTGATAGATCCACAGTTTTAGTGGTTAACATGTGTATAACACGGGGGTAAGTATAGGGTAATGAACATGTAACATTTAAATGAAAATTACAATGTTAGCAGAAAAGGATAAGTGGCACTTTATCCCCCGTTCCACACACAAAAAACCACTTTTACGCTATCAACAAAATGGGTGGTATAAGATTATGGGAGTGTTAAGAAAACGTTACACTAATCTTACAAATCAAGTACTTAGGTAGTGTCAATACCCGTCAGTAAAAAGTTGATAAGATTACCGCAACACCTAATTTCATACAGTTCTCTACAAATCCACATAGCCTATATATTACATTAATACTTATTAAATATATATAGTTTATACTTCTGTTAGCAACGGGTATTCATCAAATCCAAATCAATTGAAATATCTTTGCCGTTAGAGTTTGAGAAAAGAAAAAGATGATTGAACAAATTGAACAACTAAAAAACGAAGCAGCCCAATTTGAGATTGGAGATAAAAAAATGTTGGAAGATTACCGACTGAAATTTATTTCGAAAAATGGATTGTTGAACAAATTGTTCGAAGGATTTAAAAATGTTCCCAACGAACAAAAACGAGAAGTTGGCCAAGCACTAAACGGACTTAAAAACTTTATTCAAACCAAGTTTGACGAGAACAGTGAAAATGTCGAAAAAAAATCGGCTGCTTCGCAGCTAGATGAAGATTTCTCGTTGCCGACGGTCAATCAACTCGGAAGCCGTCATCCGCTAAACATCATCCAAAATCAAATTCTCGAAATTTTTGCAAAATTGGGTTTCTCTGTGGCATATGGCCCCGAAATTGAATCAGACTGGTATAATTTTTCAGCGTTAAACTTTCCGGCCAATCACCCTGCCCGCGATATGCAAGACACATTTTTTGTGGATAAGGAATTTGCTTTGCGAACTCATACTACATCGGTGCAGGTAAGGGCGATGGAGAACCGCAAACCACCTATTCGTATGATTTCTCCGGGGCGAGTATACCGCAACGAGGCTATATCAGCCCGAGCACATTGCTTTTTCCATCAGGTAGACGGTTTTTACATTGATAAAAAAGTGTCGTTTGCCGATTTGAAACATACATTGTATTACTTTGTAAATGAGCTATTTGGCAGCGACACAAAGGTGCGTTTTCGTCCCTCCTACTTTCCTTTTACAGAAGTAAGTGCCGAAATGGATTGTACTTGTTTCTTATGTAAAGGCAAAGGATGCAATGTGTGCAAATACACGGGCTGGGTAGAGATATTGGGCAGCGGAATGATTGACCCTAACGTGTTAAAAAACTGCGACATTGACCCTGAAGAATACAGCGGCTTTGCATTTGGTATGGGCGTTGAGCGCATCACCATGTTAAAATACAACGTAAAAGATTTGCGGATGTATTCAGAAAATAATCAGAAATTTTTGCAGCAATATAAAGGTGTGGTGTAGTATATTCGTTTACTTTGGGTGTACTTAGCAGTATCTACCCTTTTAAACTGAATTTACTAAGCCATGAAGAAAACACTTCTTACAACGGTATTCGTTTTAAGCTGCTTTGCAATACTACAAGCCCAAACCAAAAGGGCATTGTTTATAGGTATCAACACTTATTTTCCTGCGGGAGCTTCAGCCTCTCCCGACCGTACCCCTCCTCCCAACCTTAACGGATGTGTAAACGACGCAACAGCAGTAAAAGAGCTAATGCAAACTCGCTACGGCTTTGCTGAAAAAAACATAGCTACACTGTTAAATCAAGAGGCCAGCCGAGACAACATTATTAAGCAAATTGAAAAGCTAATCAGCGAATCTAAAAAGGGTGATGTAGTATTTATCTATTATGCAGGGCACGGGTCGCAGGTAAATAACTCATTATCAAAAGAAAACGATAAAAAAGACGAGACCATAGTACCTGCTGATGCCTATAAAGGAGTATTTGATATTCGCGATAAGGAATTGGCCACATTGTTTAATAAACTGGTAGATAAAGGCGTTATTCTTACCTCAATATTTGATAGTTGTCATAGCGGATCTATTTCTCGCGGAGATAAACAACCTGTATTACGTTTTTCACCAGGCGATTCACGTGATGTAAAAGACCCATCAGACCCAATACCGCCCGAAAATAATGGAGCTTTAACCATTTCGGCCGCCCGCGACATTGAGCCTGCTAAAGAAATAAGAGACGAGAACGACCAACCACACGGCGGATTTACTACTGCCCTGCTTCAGGTGCTTCGCACCGAGAAAGCAGGAACGCCAGTACAACAAATATTTAACAGAGTTGAGGCCATAATGCAATTTATGAACCTTGAGCAAAAACCCGTTTTGGCTGGAAACGAAGAACGCCGCAAAGGCACACTGTTAGGCATAGATAAATCGCTATTGCCCGATAAAATGCAAATACCCGTTATAAAAATTGAAGACGGAATGGTACGCTTGCAAGCAGGTTTCCCATCGGCCATTAGTGAAAAAACACAACTGGAACGCAAAACCGATGCAGGTATAATAAAACTAGAAATTGTGCAAATGGGCGGCCCAAACCTATGTATAGCTAAAGTAACCGAAGGTGATATAAAAGCCATAAAATCAGGCGATTTGTTTGAGGTTACCAATATTGTATATCCCCCAAAAGCAGCACTAAAGGTATACATATACCAAAGTGGTTTCAGTATTCCTGTATTAACTACCACCGTAAAAAACATGGTGGGCAAAAACTACCAATGGCTATCGCCAACAGGCACAGTATCGGCCTATCAAAATCTATATTTTAGTGATAACAAATGGGTGCTTACCTACAAAGACCGTGATTTTGAAAACATAGGAAAAGACATATCAGGGGTTGATAGTAAAGCAGCAAAAGACTCTACTTTTTTCTTCAATATACCAGCTACCGAAAATTTGGGTAAACTTTTAAAAGAACGGTTTAAAGGCTTTACCAGTGTAGAAATAACCGACGACCCAAATGCAGCCGATTACCATTTGGTAGGCCGTTGGAAAAATGGCGCAATCGAATATTCATTTATAAATCCCCATAAAATTTTTGGTTTGTACGATGTAAACAGTCCATTGCCTGAGCGCACCAACTTTTTTCAATTAGGGGAAGATGAAAAAAGTGAAATGGATATAGTAGATAGTTTAGAAAACTACATATTACGCATAGCCAAAGTAAAATCGTGGTTAACCCTTGATGGCCCTCCTGATGATGGCAGCTTTCCGTTTAGCTTTTCATTGCGTAAATCAAATACAGGTGAATTAATAGGTAACGGCGGCGAAGTAAAATACTTAGATACATTGGGTTTGATATTTACGGTTGATATGGTAAACGAAGCCTATTGGGACAGAAACAAACGCTACATATACATTTTCTCAATAGACCAAAAAGGAGAAATGGTTTTACTGTTTCCCCAAACCATTACGGGCGAAAATACCTACCCTGTGGTAGACCGCAACACATTTGAAATTCGTCAAAATGCACCTATCGGCCCTGCCCGAATATTTAGAAATACCGACAGCACGGGTAGCAGCACCTACCTAATGCTTACCAGTGCCACACCCATAAACGACTTAGATATTTTTAGGCAAAAAGGTGTTTACGACGAGAGAAGAGAAGGAATACGCGGAGGTTCTCCGCTTGAGCAATTATTAAAAGGCGTTGGGGCAAGCACCCGCGACCAACTGATTGCACCTGCAACTTGGTCAATTACAAGAATTTCAGTAAAATGTGTACCCAGAAAATAAACAATGCAGCGTAAACATTTAGTTAAAGACAGTATTGGAGCTACCATCGCAGTGTTTGTGGTGATGGCTCTTTTTGCCTACATACCGTTTAACCTTAAAATTTTAGACCCTATAAAACACGGGCTAAAAGACTTTGATTTTAGCGATATATACTTCTCAAAAATTAAACAAGAGTCGCCCATAGATACCAATATAGTTATAGTAAATATTGGCTATAACAACCGTTTGCAGTTGGCACAACAACTACAAACCATAAAAAAACATCAACCTGCTGTTATTGCTTTTGACGTGCTTTTTCGCAGTCATAAAGATGCTATTATCGATTCGGTACTGGAAGCTGAAATCAACAGCACGCCCAACCTCGTAATGGCAGAAATGTTGGCAGGAGAAGGTGAGGGGCACGACTTTAACGAGGCAGACACAACAGCACTTAAATTCAAAAACAAAAAATGGGGCTATATAAACTTTATTGGTAAAGACGAGCACTACCCTGTGCGCTACTTTAAACCCTTTTATAAATTGTCAAAGGGTGAAGAAAACAGCTTTGCCGCCGCCATAGTGCAGCAATACAACCCTGCCGCATATAAAACACTACAAAACAGGCACAAAGAAATTGAAATTATTAATTACAGCCGTCGCCAAGACCAATATGTAGTAATAGATGCGCACCAGCTAAACGATGAAACGTTTGACTTATCTGTACTAAAAAACAAAATAGTATTAATGGGCTTTTTAGGCCCCGATGTAGAAACCAAAGTGTTGGAAGAAAACCGCTTCACCCCCATGAACGAAAAGTTTAGCGGCAAAGCATTTCCTGATATGTACGGGGTAGTAATTCACGCCAATATTATCAGCTCGGCACTTGAGGGTAAATATATAAACAAACTGCCCACTTGGCTATCAATGCTAATAGCCTTTGTAGTGTGTTTTGTGCATATTTTCTTTTTTATAAAATACTATGTCAATCACCACAAATTTTACCATTTAGTAACCAAAATAATACAACTGCTCACCTTTGTGCTAATGATATACGCTTCGTTCATGTTCCTTTCTTCATTTGGATTAAAAATAGAAATGGGCGCATTGCTAGGTTCAATAGCACTATCGGTAGATGTTATTTATTTTTACGATGGATTTGTTACGTGGTTGCACGAAAAATACGGATACAAAACCGTTTTCGGGCACCATTAAAAAGCGTCGCCTTGCGCGCTTGTCATAGTGAGCGAAGTCGAACTACGCGCGAAAGCAAAAGGAATAAGGAGGGGCTAGGGCAGGCAAACATTTACATACTTAACGATATAAACAACAATACAAACCCAAACAGCATGAAAAAGATAGCCATTCTAATGTGCGCCATAATGTTCTCGTTCGTTGTCCAAGCCAACGGCGACGATAATGAGTTTGTAGCCTTTTCTGTAAAAGGAAAAGTAGAGCACAAAGCCGTCGATAGTAAAACGTGGGAGGTAGTTACTACCAAAACCGCCTTTTACAAAGGGGGCACAGTGAAGCT
Source organism: Bacteroidia bacterium (assembly GCA_037968475.1). Lineage (GTDB taxonomy): Bacteria > Bacteroidota > Bacteroidia > UBA8524 > UBA8524 > SB11. Next base: position 60,242 of record JBBKVO010000025.1, on the reverse strand, counting down.
GGAAAAAGGAGCAGAGCTGGTATTGCTGCACAAAAACTACAAAACCATAAAGCTAACAGAAAAAGGCAATCACAAAATAGATAAGCTGATACTTGAAGTTGGCAAAACCCCTACCGACGAAAGCACCGCCTACCTTCAGTTTATATGGAAAGAGTTTAACAAAAAACACAAAAACGCCGAAAGCTATCACCGAGAGTATATGCAAACCAAAGGAGGCGTTGATCGCAGCGGATGCAGTCGCCCGTTAATGTTAAGCCCTGCCTACGACGAGAAATTGTTTTCGCCTGATATTACCCTTACTTGGGAAAAAGACAGTGGAGAAAACACCTATACCGTAGTGTTTTTTCAAGATGAATTAGAAGACCTAAAATTGCTTGAGTTGGATGTAGTGGGCAACAGCCTCACTCTTTCGGCGCAAACATTTTGGTTTCGTCCCGGCAAAACATTTTATTGGGTGGCCTATCCCAAAGGCAAGTCTAACTGTGCGCGGTTTACATTCAAAATAATAAGAGAAGAAGAGTTTAATCAACTGTTGGTGAGTGCACAAACCCAGTTTGAAAAATCAGAAAAAACCCCCCTCGATGCCATAAAAGCAGGCAGTATGCTTGAAGAAGCAGGATTGCTGCAACAAGCAGGCCAATACTATTACAAAGCCCTTGAGCTTTCAGCATTTGCCAGCGAATACAAAGTATTGTATGGTGGATGGCTTGCCCGTGCGGGTCGTTTTGAGGAAGCGCAGCAATGGTGGGTTTCTTAATCACAAAATCAGACATGAAAAAATATATCTTCACATTCCTTTCCTTCTGTGTGTTCGTGTCGCTGCACGCTCAAATAGAATTGATAAAACAACCTCCAAAAACCATAAGTGGGCAAGGGAAGATATATGCGCTGATAATTGGTATATCAGACTACGAAAACATTACCGACCTAAATTACGCCGATGACGACGCCTCTGATTTTTACAACTATTTAGTAAAAGAATCCAACTTAGGGGTAGACTCCAACAACATTAAGCTATTAATTAATAAAAAAGCCACTTCGGCCAATGTGGGCAAAGAGCTTTTGAAACTGAAAAACCGAATGGAAGAGGGCAGCACCTTTTTCATCTACTTTGCTGGGCATGGCGATGCCAACGGCGAAGCACAAGCGTTTCTTTTAGCCTCAGATTTGCCAAAAATAGAAGACCCCAGCTTGTACGCCTTCAACGGCGGGGTGATACACGTTTATTTTCTTAAAGACGAAATTCGCAAGATTATAGCCGAAAAACACGCCAATGTTATTTTAGTTACCGATGCTTGCCGCACCAACGAGTTGGCGGGAAGCAGTGAGGGAGCGAAAATGTACACCAATAAAATAATGGAAAGCAATAACGGCGAGATACAGTTTATTAGCTGTGCCGCCGATGAAAAATCAGAAGAAAGTAAAAACTTTGGGCAGGGAAGGGGCATCTTTTCGTTTTTCTTTACCAACGGTTTGCGCGGCTTGGCCGATACCCGTCCGCAAGACGGGAAAGTAACCGTGCGAGAGTTGTTTGATTATGTACAGCGCAGCGTAGAAGAGGCCACTACTGTTACTGATGAAAACACAGTAGCTGTAACGGGAAAAACTTACCGCCAGAGTCCGCAATATTGCTGTACCGAAAAGCAAAACATAACCCTTGTATTGGTAGATGAAAAAGTGAAACAACTGGCCATCTCTAAAATGGCAACTGCCGAGCATGAAATTAGGTTGGCATCAAACGGAAAAAGAGCAACTAACAAAAGCTACGAAGGCAGCGATACAGTGCTAAACAATTATTATCAAAAGTTTTATGCGGCAATAGAAAATCAACAATTGATAACTCCCGAAGGGCAATCGGCGTGGGACTATTATAGCGACATTAAAAAACGGGCTAAAAAAACCGACCCTGCCGTTTTTGATGCTACTGAAGATATAAAAGCCGCCCTGCTAAACGATGCACAAAACACCATAAATGCCTTTTATAGCTATACCGATAAATGGGGCACAAGTGCCAAAACAAAACGTCAGTTTTATGATGAGGGGGTAGAGAAGCTTCGCAAAGCCCGAAGCCTGATGGGAGAAACCGACCTTCTTTCGCCCATAGTAAAACTTACTCGTCAGTGTATGGAAGTAGCGGGTATATATGCCTCAACACAACCCGACGACTGGAAAAGAGGAATAAAAATAATGGATTCGGCCATTGCGTTATTTCCCACCAACCCATTGCCTTTATATCTAAAAGGAAAACTGTATTACAACCTCACCCAATACGAAGAGGCGTTGGTATACCTGCACAAAAGTCAAGCAATTGCGCCACGTTGGAGTATGCCCACCATAGGAATATCAGAAGTGTATTACGAGCAAGGAGAATACGATAGTGTAGAAAGAATATTACTAAACTTGGCTGAAAAACAACAAATAGCTTTAGTGTATTTTAAACTGGGGTATTTTTATGGTGAAATAAGAGATAACGCCTACGAGGCTATAAAATACAGCAAACTAGCGTACCAACTAGCACCCGAAAAAACCAACATAATAAACAATATTGGCGCGTATTACGAAAAACTAAGCGAGTACGATTCGGCTATGTATTACTACAATAAAGCCATAGCTGTTGATAGCAACAACGCCTTTACCCTGCGCAATATTGGTAAATACCACATGGATAAAGGCAGTTTTACTACCGCCGAAAAAATACTGAAACAAGCCATAGCGGTGGATAGTACAGAACAAACAGCGTACTTTAACCTAGCCGAAATAAATTACAACAGAAGCAACAGTAGCCAATACAATTTGGGCGCAAGGCTTAAATTTTGGAAAGAAGCCGTTTATTATTTTGAAAAAGCAATACAGTTTCAGCCGCTAACCAAATTTAACTATTATTCAAAAGCAAAAGCAGAGGCTGATATTGACCTTTCTCTTTCGACAATAACATTGAAACGTATATTAAACTTTTCTAAACCTGATGGCGATTATTATAATGAATGTGGCTTGATATACTTGCATGGATACGATACCGCAACAGCATTAAAAACGTTTCATCAAGGCATACAAATCGACAGCAGCTATTATTACACATGGTACAATATAGGCGCTATTTACTTCGACCATCGCCAGTGGGACAGCGCGCTTAAATATTATACCCAAGCCAAAAAAGTAAACGCAAGCATAAACTACTTAAGCTACAAAATAGAAACAGCGCAAGAAAATATCGATAGGCTGTATAGGGAAAAACGGGAAGAAGAACGCAAATTAGAGTTGTTGCAATTGTACGAAACAGATGATGATGCATTACTGTTATTGGCCGAAATGTATTTAGAAAACTGGCAGTACGATAGTGCGCAACTATTTTATAAAAAGGCACTAGAGGCAAACCCTGATAGAGACGAGGAGATATACCTAAACTATTTTAGTTGTGTTAAAAACCAATGGGCACAAGACTATGCCGACCCTTTGGAAAAAATGGGCAATGCCGCCATTAACAAACCAAGTGGAATATTGGGGCAGCAATACATAAACACAGTAAAAGACTATGGCGACACCAATTATTTGCCCATAGTGATTAAAATATATAACCGAGTACAAGAAGCAACGCCACAGTACAGTGGTTTGGGAGAAATGGCTTTTGACATTGCCGTAATACAGGCACAAGCGTACGACGCTAAACAAACGCTGGATTGGATAGAAAAAGCACTGGAAAGAAACTACACTGCATACTATGTTGAAAGCAATTACAGCTTTGAGTTTTTACACGAAAACAAACGGTTTAAAAAACTGGTGAAGAAGTATACCAAAAAACAAAAAGACCTTAATACGGAAGAAGACGTCAATTGGCGGTAAATTAGCGGCATGATAAAACAACTGCCCGTTGAGTTTGCAACACGAATGCAACAACAGTTGCAAGCCCAATATGGCAACTATGTCGATGCCATTAGTTTGCCACCGCCAATATCGGTTCGGGTAAACCCTAAAAAAATCACAAGCCCATTACCGCTTGAGGGCGTGGCGTGGTGTGCCGACGGCTATTATTTACCCACGCGCCCCATTTTCACTTTCGACCCTCTTTTTCAAGCTGGGGCATATTATGTGCAAGAAGCAGGCAGTATGTTTATTGGCTGGGCTATGCAGCACCTCGATATAAAAGATCAAGCCCTAAAAGTATTAGATTTATGTGCTGCCCCCGGTGGAAAAAGCACACAGCTACTTAGCTCCATTAGCCCGCAAAGCCTTTTAGTAGCCAACGAGGTAATAAAAACTCGCGTTAGTGTATTAAAAGAAAACATTGAAAAATGGGGCTATCCCAATGCCGTTGTAACTCATAACGACCCTAAAGATTTTGAAGCACTGGAAGGGTTTTTTGATGTAGTGGTTGTTGATGCGCCGTGCAGTGGTGAAGGTCTTTTTCGCAAAGACCCCAACGCCATAAAAGAGTGGAGCCCAAATAATGTACAGCTATGCAGTCAACGCCAGCAACGCATATTGGTTTCAGCACAAAAAACATTAAAAAGGGGGGGCTATATGCTATACAGCACCTGTACCCACGCACCACAAGAAAACGAAGACAATGTGCGCTGGATAATAGAGAATTTTGGTTTTGAAGAAGTGAAAATCCCACTGCCTCAAGACAGCGGAATAGAAGAAAGCGAATTCGGATACAGGTTCTATCCTCACAAAACCAAAGCAGAGGGCTTTTATTGCGCCATACTGAGAAAAACAGAAGGAAAAGACACAACCGCTATGCGACCAAGAAGAAATGCGTACAATCAAGAGAAAAAGGCCTCAAACCAACTATTGCCTTTTTTCGACCCTGAGTATGATTTAGTGGCCTACCTAAAACAAGAAAGTCTGTATGTTTTGCCCTACAAACACTTTGAGCCGCTAAACATTTTGGCCGAAAAACTACGCATTGTGAGTGTGGGCACTGAAACAGGCGCGTTTATAAAAGAAGACTTGATACCCGCACAAGGGCTTGCCCATAGTATTGCCCTAAAAAGCGGGATGTTTGAAGCATTGGAATTAGACCCACTCGAAGCCCTACGATTTTTACGTAAAGACCCCATAATAGACCCAAGCGGAGTTACAGGTTGGAAAATAGCCACCCACAAAGGGCAGGGACTAGGCTTTCTTAAAAATTTAGGAAATCGCACCAACAACTATTTCCCCAAAGAGCGCCGCATACTAAAGCAACCCAACCTAGACGAGCTTTTTTGTTTGATGTAGCGTTTTCTAGATATGACAAACTTTTAAAGTTTGTCATATCTAGAAAACTAAATTGATAAAATGAGTTTAACAGAGAAAAATGAAGCGAACGAAAACATTAGTATTAACGGGAGTTCGGGATAAAACTAACTCAAAATGAATGTGTTGGAGTGCAGCTGTTGTTATGTTGAGGCTCTCGAAGCATAGCGGGGTAGGCCAAACGCGCATTCACCCTTCGTCCCGAAAGTGTTCGGGATCAGGATGACAGTCCACGCACCCCTATCTATAAGGGTTTGAACTTTCTCTTATTCCTAACTCACGTTAGTATTAATGCTTTTAACATTCTGATTTCTGAAATTGGGCAGGGCATTCTCCTTTTTTATTGTACTTGGGCGTATGTTGAAACTCAATTTTAGCAGATGCTTAAAATGCATAGTCAGTACCCAAAAGTAAATCTATTCCTTTTTGATATTGAAGAAGAAAGATTTGAGGTATTTAGAAGAAACAACGCCATCATATCACAGGGGAATGGAGAAACTTTTTGGGTTGTTAATGGGGTAATTATTGAAAAGATATTTTTGATTTCATTGTAAAATCGTATACAGAGATTGCTCCGAAAGAGTTGTTATTACTTGATGAATTGAAAACGTAGCTATTGCGCGAAAAGGGTTTAACGGTATCGTATACCCGATGTTCCCAAAATGCCGGCTGAATTTTCAGGCGGAGCAGGCGAAAAATAGTTGCCTCCCCCATTATTATCGGTAATATAGCCGCACCACGCAAACGAAGAGGGGCGACCCGCTCCTGTTATATTAAGTCTTAAAAATAATTACACACCTGTTTTGAGCAAATACACAATTACAATGAGTATGGAGTTCTTTAATGTGTAAATTTCAATAGGAATTAATATAAATCAGACCAAGGAATTACTACTTCAAAATCGCTGCCTGAATTAGAGAAAGACCAACCCGTGCGTGAGGTAGCATTGATACCTCCGCCAAACGAGCCTGCCGTTTCTTGGTTCAGTTGTCTATAGCCTGTTTCTAATGCCACAAAAGCATCGGCACGAAAAGGTAGTGGGCTTAGCTGAGTATTGCTATAAATTGCTATAACTTACACTAGTAAGTGTTCCATTTGTTGATGAACCACCATTGATTGGGGTAATTGGGTCAACATCAAAATAGATTAGTACACGGTTGCCGCTACCTGCACCACTAACAAAAACAAATAGTGCGGTATCGTTCCAAGTCATGTACCACGTGCGGCTATTGCTAAGTTGTTGGTTTTGCCCGTCGGTATGCGTGCCATATTCGTTTATGCCCAACGTACCATTAATGGTAGGAGATGTTCCTATCCATTGTGAAAATATCAAAAGGGGTAAACACAAAGAGCACAAAACAAGTAGTGTTTTTTTCATATTCCTAAATCAACATAAGTGTAAACAGTACACTAAATTATGTTAAGGGATTGTTAAAGTCAATCACATACAAAAAAAAGTAACATTAGAAAAGTAGAAAACTTGAAAAAAAACACTCGTATAGCACACAATAGCCTGATGATTAACCAATTATAATCAACAAGAAAAATTACTTGGCGGGCATATAAATAGAGAATAGGTATTGGATAAAAACAAAAAAGCTACGGACATTTGTCCGCAGCTTTTTACAAAAGAGATATTGAAATGTTTATTTTACTATTAAAACTTTTGAAGTTCCCATTGAAGTTGGGGTTGAGATATTGATAAAGTAAACACCAGTGCTTAACTCATCAGTATTGATACGAACAACTTGTTGGCCGAAAGCATTTGCTTCGTAAGCATTCATAATCATTTTACCCGTCATATCGCTAACGGTTACTTTTACGTTTTCAGCAACAGGAAGGTTAAACTCAACATTTACAAAGTTTTGAGCAGGGTTTGGATAAACCTTAGTTTCAACTTTGCGAACGATTTCGTTTATACCGGTAACAACAGAAACATTAATAGTGGTGCTATCGTTTCCGCAACCAGATAAAGCCTTAAGTTTAACAGTGTAGCTACCATCAATCAAGTAAGTGTGGGTAGGGTTAGCAGTAGTGCTGGTGTTACCATCACCAAAATCCCAGAAGTACGATTGAGCACCTATTGAAGTGTTAGTAAAGGTTACAACACGTACGTTTGGGTTAGCAGAACCTTGAGCTATAGCAGCACTGTATTTAATTGCAGAGTTGTACAACTCACCTTGTGGGTTCCATTTAGTCCAGCAACCTGTCCAATCATCAGCAGGGTCAACAGCACCACGGTAAGTAGTAGTAGTAAAGAAACCACCACCCAGTTTGCTATCGGCAAAGCTAGAACCACCGATAAGAGGTGAAGTAGTAATAGGAGCAAAATTTGGATTATCGAAGTTGTAAGCATCAGTCAAACGGATATCAGTAGGGTTAATTACTGTATCGTTGCTGTATAATGTAGTTAATGCCCAAGTATTAATATCAAAAGCAGAGTTGCTAGAGAAGTTAACTTTTGATGCGCTTACTATGTTGTTTTTAAAGCTCATTAAACCGTTCGCCGCATTTTGTCCAGAAGCAGTACCATCTATAAAGATACCCGTTGGGTAACCAACAATAGCAGAGTTAAAGATAGAAGTAGCAGAATTACGACGTAATTGAGCTGCACGAACAAAGTTAGGGTTAATAACAGATGTATTAGTAGCCATTGGGCCCACAACAGTCATGTTTGAGAAAATAGGAGCAGTTTGAGGTGTATTGGTTGAACCACCACCGTCATTATCATGCTCAAAAGCAGAAGAAGATTTAGAACCTTGGTCAGCAATAGCAGGGTCGCGTAATACTATACCAAACTGAATTTTACCTGTAAAACCAAAATCGCAATCAAAATCATCATCCCAACCACGGTTGGCAATCATGTGTTTACCGTTTACTGCACCACCAAACCACTCGTAAGAGTCGTCGTTAGATTCAGTAACCATAATATAATCAAGAGTAGTACCGCTACCAACACCGCCCAAAGTAAGACCATTAATTTCTTGGTCTGGTTGGAAAGGAATACCCGCATACTCAATACGAACATATTGTAAGCTACCAGAGTTGTCAGCATCATCAGTACCACCGTACAAACCTTTAACAGGGTCAACACCACCTTCAACAACAGTTTCGCCACCAGAGACGTTCACTTTGGCTTTACCCAAAAGAACAACACCACCCCAGCTACCACGTACACGGCTACCGGCAGGTTGGTTAGTAGTGAAAACAATAGGCTCAGTTTTAGTTCCGTTAGCTATAAGTTTAGAACCACGAGAGATGATAAGCGTACCTTTAGTAGCAGAATCGCCTTTAATTATTGTGCCTTTTTCTATGGTAAGGGTTGAGTTGTTGGTTACGTATACAAAGTTTTTCAGTTCGTATATTTTATCGTTAGTCCAGTTAGTATTAGCAGTGATATCACCGGCAACAACAACCGTAGGAGACGTAAACGAAGTTATTTGAACAGTTTTTTGTATTTTTTTAGGAGGGCAGTTACCATTGCGTATAGTTAAAACAATATTGTAAGTACCGTTTGAAGTATAAGAATAAGCAGCAGGAGTTTTGGTAGTGAAAATATCGTTAGTGCTGTTAGGGTCGCCAAAGTTCCATTCGTACGAGGTAGCATTTGTTGAGTTGTTTATAACAGTTACAGCAGCACCGTTTACAGTAGGGGTAAAATTAGCAGTAGCAGTATAGTCAACACCTTTGCTGTAATCTTCACCTTGAGGATCCCATTTACACCAGCACTCAGTCCAGTCTTTAGCAGGGTCAATAGCGCCACGGTAAGTAGTAGGAGTAAAAAAACCACCACCTAATTTTGCATCAGCAAAGCTAGCTCCGCTTAATAATGGAGATGTACTTTTTGGAGAAAGGTTAGCATTAGCAAAGTTGTAAGGGTTTTCAAGGTTTAGGTCGGCAGGATTAATAAGAGTATCATTACTAAAACCAGCAGTTTTAAACCAAGTATTAATATCAAAAGCAGAGTTGCTAGAGAAGTTAACTTTTGATGCGCTTACTATGTTGTTTTTGAAACCCATTAAACCGTTAGCCGCATTTTGTCCTGAAGCAGTACCATCTATAAAGATACCTGTTGGATAACCAACGATAGCAGAGTTGAAAATAGATGAAGCAGAGTTACGACGTAATTGTGCTGCACGAACAAAGTTAGGATTAACAACAGAGGTATTAGTAGCCATTGGCCCCACAACAGTCATGTTTGAGAAAATAGGAGCAGTTTGAGGTGTATTGGTTGAACCACCACCGTCATTATCATGCTCAAAAGCAGAAGAAGATTTTGACCCTTGGTCAGCAACATCTGGATCACGCAACACGATACCAAACTGTATTTTACCTGTAAAACCAAAATCGCAATCAAAATCATCATCCCAACCACGGTTGGCAATCAAGTGTTTACCGTTTACTGTACCACCAAACCACTCGTAAGAGTCGTCGTTAGATTCAGTAACCATAATATAATCAAGAGTAGTACCACTACCTACAGCGCCCAAAGTAAGACCATTAATCTCTTGGTCTGGTTGGAAAGGAATACCTGCATACTCAATACGAACATACTGTAAGCTACCAGAGTTGTCAGCATCATCAGTACCACCATACAAACCTTTAACAGGGTCAACACCACCCTCTATAAAAGTTTCGCCATTAGATACGTTTGCTTTGGCTTTACCCAAAAGAACAACACCACCCCAGCTACCACGTACACGGCTACCTGCAGGTTGGTTAGTAGTGAAAACGATAGGTTTTTCTTGTGTACCGTTAGCAATAAGTTTAGAACCGCGAGTAACGATAAGAGTACCTTTAGTGGCAGAATCTCCCATTATTACAGTACCGGGTTCAATAGTAAGTGTAGCGCCATTAGTAACGTACACAAAGTTTTTAATTTCGTACACATTGTTTGCGGTCCATGTTGCACTAGTAGTAATATCAGAACTGATAACTACTTGTCCAAACATGACATTCGCAGCAATGATTGCAAAGAATGTAAAAATTAGTTTTTTCATGTTTTTGGGTGAGTTTTCTTTGGGTGCAAGATTAGAGGGTGCATTTAGTGTATGTGTTAAACTATAGTTAAATCAATGTTAACACCCAATAGAAATAACCTGAATGGGAAAGTAAGCAAAATTGATAAAGAACAGATTAAAAAACAAAAGAGGGGCTATTGCCCCTCTTTTGTTATCATTTTATAAGAATATCGAACTAGAATTTATAGCTTAAACTAATAGAAACGGTTTGACCAAAAGTAGTGCGAGAGATTAAAACATCTTGCGAACGGCCATCAAATTTGCCCTTATTGTTCGTTCCTGTTAAATCAGGATTAACGGTTTTGTTATTATCTTCAACAACTTGGTGGCGATCCATATAAAAAACAAGAGGTTGAGCCAATAAATCACTTACGCTAAGTTTTGCCGAAAATTTGCCCCAATCTTTAGAAATTTGCAAATCGATAATGGTACGCGGGTTTTCCCAAACATCAGGAAACAAACCACCATTACCTGTACCTGCAATAGCAATGCGCTTACCCACACGGTTTACACTGGCTGCAAAAGTTATGTTATGTGCAGTATCTTTTAAAGATATACCAGCGTTTACTATATAGTTTGATTGACCTTGTAACGGACGGTTTTTAGTTGTAGCAGTAGCAATTTTAGAAAGATCTACCGAAGAAAGGATATAGGCAAAGTTTCCAAAAAAGGTAGAGTTGTTTAGCAAACCACTTCTTTTATTTATAAACGAAAGTCTTTTACGAACCTCCAGTTCAGCACCATAATTCTTTGCTTTAGGCACATTTTGGTAAGAAGAGTTGAACGAGCCTGAACCACTGACTAAAATTATACTTTCAATAGGGTTGGTAAAATCTTTATAAAAAGCAGAGATAGAAATAAGCTCACCACCTGCGCGCGGATAAATCTCGTAGCGCAAATCGTAGTTCATTATAGTGGCACTTTTTAGTGTATCGTTACCAACAAGCGTAGTAAACGTATTAAAATCAAAGAAAGAGAAAGGAGCCAACTCCCTAAACTCAGGGCGAGAAACCGTACGAGAAACACTGGCACGCACATTTGATGAAGAGTTAATCTCGTACACCATGTTGCCCGAAGGAAGAAAAAAGTTAAAATCGTTATTAATATTTATTGGCTTGCTGTTTTTTAATGCATCTAGTTTTTGGTTAAATGCTTCGTAGCGGCCACCCCAAATAAGCCTAAAGCGACGACCTAATTTGTTGTCAAACATAATGTAGGCGGCTCTTAAATTTGAGCTTGCAGTATATTTATCAGCGGAGTTTGTTTGATCGGCCAATAAGAAACCATTACCTCTTGATTGGGTGTTTTCAGGTAAAAAAATTTGATCTAAAGGCAACCTCACCTGCGGGTCTGAAAACTTAAGGTTCGTAACCCAGCCTACAAAACGAGCACTAAAATCACGTTCGCGAATTTGTAATGAGCCACCCACTTTAATATCCATTTTTTTGAAAACGCGTGCTTTAGAATTATCTATAACCGTGCGTAAAACATCTAAACGACCGCTATATAGATTTTCGCTCAACTCTGAAAAAAACCGTCCGCCTACATCTACAGTGGGAGTTAACCCGATTGCTGCGATATAAGTACTGTCATCTTCGCCAATATTTTTTTGATATTGCATAATGCGATAATCAGGCACCAAACGTTTAATATTATTTATACCCGCCACCCAATCAATTTTTAATTTACTGTGGGGTAAGTAGTGATCGCCTGAAAGTTGACTTGATATAATATTGTTTTGAATGTAGTAGTAAGACTCCAGTTTCAAATCACGTGCATTTTGAATGTCAATACGGCTACGTTGAACCGTCTGATCTTCAGTGCTTACGTTATACAGGTTTTTAAGCGATAAGCGGTGATACTTGTTTACTTTAAATGAAATATTAGCAATGGCACCCCACAATACCTCATTCGTATACATATTATCATGCATCGAATCTAACAACTGATTATTTGTGGCTAATGGTAAACGTAATTGACGCTCAGCCTCAGCAAATTTTTGTGTGCGATTATAAGTAATACCCACAACAGCAGAAAGAGAACGAGAGTTGTCTTCACGAAAACGTTTTACCAAGCCCATAGAATATTGTAGGCTGGCATTAGGCATTGCCGAGTTGATGGTAGAGCCGTAGTTATTGTTAAACTTATTCGTGTTTTCAGCATTGGTAATAATATTGTTGTTGGCCGCAGGATTAGTGCTAAGGCCTTTGGGCAACTTACGCGTGCCATCATCAATACCCAAAAAATCGTATTTACCACCTTTGTACGATGCAAAATCTTTAAATGTAGAAATGGTATTATAACCCGAACCCACAGAAAGGTTGTAAAAGTTAATTTCAGGAAAATCTTTTGTGTTTATTTGGATAATACCCCCCGAAAAATCGCCGGGCATATCAGGCGTAGCCGTTTTGCTTATAATCATATTATCAAGCATACCTGCGGGTATAATATCAAACGAAAACGCCCTACGGTCAGGCTCAGTACTTGGCAATGGCGCACCGTTTATGTAGGCCGTGTTGTAGCGATCATTCAAACCACGTATAACCGCAAATTTGCCACCTTGTACACTGGCACCACTCACTTTTTTTATTACATCGCCCGAGTTACTGGCGGTTGATTGGCGTATTACCTCAGCCGAAACACCATCACCAATAGAGGTGGCATTTTTTTGTTGCAATAACAAAGCGTTTACCGATTCTTGTTTATAACTGGCAACAATAACAACCTCAGTAGCCTCACTTACCTTTTCTGATAGCGTAACGTTTAGCGAAGTTATTTTTCCATTAGTTACAACAACATCCGTTACCTCTTTGGTAATGTACGATACGTATGAAAAAACAAGAGTGTATTTGCCTGGCGCAATATTGTTTAGTTCAAAATCGCCCGAAAAATCGGTAGAACCACCTTTAGTAGTTCCTTTAATCAGCACAGTTGCTCCAAAAAGCTCTTCACCGGTGGTCTCGTCTATTACTTTACCAGAAATGGCACCCGTTTGGGCAAAGGCCATTGCCGTAACAAACAAAAAAAGCAGAGTGCTTAAAACAAATCTTTTCATAAAATACTTTTTGCTGGTGCAAAAGTATCTTCATGCAAAATATCGGCAGTTAGTGTTTTGTTAAGTAAAGGTTAAGGAATTGTTATGCTCGAAAAGAGAATACTCAAAACACCAGTTATTTAAAGGTTATTCCTACTTTTTTCAAAACACTTTTAATAGTATTTTTTGCTACTTCTTTCAGGTCGGTTTTTATTTGTTTTATCCTTCCCTCCTCAGGTCGAGCCTTAAAAACCGTGTCGTGGTAAGGCACCGCGCCGTCTCTGGTTTCAGTATAGTAGTAGCCGTATATGCTTTTGCGGCTTTCGTTTTCGGGCACATTTATGCGGCCATAGCCGTGGTAGCTTATCTCGCTTGTTTCAAAAATAAGGCAGCGGTTAAATTTTGGTTCGGCCACCTTTTCCATTTTAGTTACATCCACATTCCACATTTCTAGTCCCCCACCATATTCGGGCAACCAATGTTTGTTTAGGTATATAAGTATATTTAGCCTGCGGTGCAGGTTTACCTTACGGTGTATATTAAAATCAATATGAATATCTAAAAAACTACCGTTTCCGCCTTGGTGCAATCCTCGTCCTTCGGCATCATTAGTCATTACTACAGCCTCTTTCACATTGCACACCTCTTGTATCCATTTGTACATCTCAGGCGAAGAAAGCTCACCAATAATCTCACTATACAAAGGGTCAAAATCTTCAATATTGCTTCCCTCGGCTTTTTTCTCGTTCAGTCCTTTATACTTTTTATTAAACAGTTCGTAAGCAGGAAATTTATCAAACGCCGCCGAAGCCGTTTCGGGACTCAAAAAATCATCAATTATTATATGGGGATAAGGGTGATTGGTTTTAAACTCGTTGCTCATTTGGGCAACCGTTTCGGGAGCAAACAACCTTTCGTTAATATGTTTCATACAAGTAGAATTTCTTATTTAGAAAGAGTACAAATGTAGTAAATAGGTTGGGTGTTTACGGGTATAAAACACCCTTAATATTTTCTTAAAAGTATATGTTGGTTGGCGCTTAGCAGGTTGCGGTATATACGGTTTAGGCTAGTGTTCTCCATAGCCACAGCCATACTCAAGTGTGGAAACAATGCGCCCGCCAATGCCGAAGCGTTGTTTGATAACGCAAAAGCAGCATCAGTTGCTTCATTTATCAATTCAGTGCTTAAGCCAGTTTTGTTATGCTCGTCCCATGTTTGTTGGGCGTAGGCGTAAAAATGTTGGGCAAGGGAGTCTAATTGCCCTTTTTCTTTTTTTAATAATGATGAAAGAAACGCTGCGCGAGGAACATCTCCCTTAAAATATTGACTTTGTTTTTCAGCCTCCTGCAAAAAAGCACGACTAAGCCCCAACACCACTGCCGCAAAAGAAAAACGAGCAAACAACATAAAATCGAAACTATACACGGCCTCGTTTTTGAAGCTAATGGACGGTTGGCTTAAATCAAATACCAAGTCATTGGGCACAAAAGCATCGGTTACACTAATGGTATTGCTTTCGGTGGCTTTTAGTCCAAAAGCATCCCAATCATTGTCAACGGTTACCTGTTGTGGCATAAAGGTATACGCCTTTACTATACCGTTTTCATCGGCAGCCGTAGCGGTAAAAAATGTAGCAAAACCAGTCCCACTGCAATATTTCCACGAGCCGCTAACAATATAGCCACCATCTGTTTTTTTTGCTACTCCCGAATGACCGCTACCTGCCAAAACAGCGTTGGGGGCAGAAAACAATCGGCTTGCAACATCCTCGCTATAATATCCTGCAAAATAGTTGCCTCCGCTACCAATGGCAGCCAGCCAGCCTATAGTGCCATCAATAAAAGCACAATCATCAAAAATATGCAGGGCTTGGGGCAAAGGCTCTGCCCTGCCACCTAATGCTGTGGGAATAAACAGTTTTAATATTTTGTGTTGGTACAATAACTCCAATACCTGAGGCGAAAGACGTTTATTCTTTTCTGACTCGGCAGCACTGTTTTGTATTAATTCTATTTCCTGAGGATTAAGTTGGGACATGGCCGCAACAACGGTTTTTGTTTTGGAGATTGCAATACAAATTGTTCTTTTTTATTCTCTCCAAATAGTGTTTTAACCGTAAAGCCTTTTTCGTTTTTCTTTAGTATCTCAGTTTCTTTTGGGGTTAAAAAAAGAATGTAGTTGGGCGGGTTGTATTCAATATTTACACAAACTAACCTATCGGTAGCAGGCAAGCAATAGGGGTGATGGATATCATCATTAAACCAAGTCATATTGTATAGAAAGGTGCTTTTTTGAGTGCCGTTTACAGAATCAAACCAAAAAAAGGCAGCATCATAATAAACAAAAGGAGAGTCAATAGAGGTCGCGTAGTGGTACCATATCCCATTAGAACAGCCGAGTATATTTTTATTTACAAAGACCACTGTATCATAAAACCGAGAAGAATCTACAGTGATATTTACCTTCAGTGTATCAAGATATTGCTGGTAGGTAAGCAAGTATTTCTTCTCTTCCTCAACAAAAGAGCCTTTGCCATACCATGTTTTAAAAGCTGCGTTCTCAATTACATGCTCAAAAGTACCGTGTTGGTCGTTTGGGTTTTCTCTGTAAAAAGCATAACAATCGCTATACGTTAGCGCACTTTGCTGGCAAAATAGGGTGGTATCTTGCCCAAATAATGTAACGGGGAACACAACAACAAAAAGTATTAGCCAACGCATAAGAGCTAAACGCAAAACGGCAAGGCTTAGTGTAAACAACAAATTATCCAAAGCTGGCACGAGCATCCGCTCGTGCCAAAAATAATAGGGCGTCCGCTCGGCGATAGGATATATTGGTTGTTAGAGTTAATAGGATTTGAAATCCTATTCTATACAGATTATAGCGCGAAGCGGGACTTTAAGTCCTGTTTCGCGCTGTAATTTTTAAAAGCTATCGGTTTTTTACCTGCCGCAAAAGCGTACATTTATCAGCAGCTATTTAAAAAGTGTAGTGTGTACACTTTTTAAATCAAAAACATATATATTGCTTTTTAAATCCTTGCTATGAAAAAGGCTGTATATATTGTTCTCGCCCTAAGTGCTTTGCTGACCTCGTGCAAAAAAGATACAGGACTGAAAACGCCTGAAAAATCTTTGCTCATAGGTCTTGCCTCGCCTATAACATTAGGGGCTGATACTACTGTAATTATTCTTAAAGACTATTTTCCTGAAACCGAAAAAATAATTGCATCCACCAACGTTGAAGAGTTAACTAATACCTATATAATTAATACTAGAGAATTGCTGCTTGTGGGAAGCATCACTCAACCCATAGCTAACCTTCATGTAGAAGCTGATGGTTTTGGATACGATATTCCCCTGCGAAAATCACGTAAAAACAAGGTAGCCTTTACTTTCGACCCAAAAGGAAAAACATACAGCAAGGTGGAAATGGCGGGCAGTTTTAACGGCTGGATGGCATCAAGAAACCCCTTAACATTTGAAAACAATGTTTGGACAACCACCCTTGTACTAAACGAGGGCGAACACCAATACAAACTGCATCTTGACGGTGTTGAAGGTCTCGACCCGAACAATACCGATAGTATTGATAATGGCATTGGCGGCTACAATTCTATTTTAGTGGTAGGCAATCCCAATGCACCCAAACCAAATATCACTACCCAAAACCACACGGGCAGCCAAGTAACTCTTTTAGCTGATAGTAGCATAAGTACAGTATTAGCCTATTGGGAAAACTACTTGCTTCCCTCTTCATTCGTAAAAAAAGAAAACAATACCTATACCGTTACCTTACCAAAAAATGCTGAAAAAATGGAACGCTCGCACCTGCGCATTTATGCCTCTTCAGCACAAAAAGAAAGTAACGATATTTTAATTCCGCTTGATAAAGGTTTGCCCGTTACCCAAACTACCGAGCTAAGCCGCACCGACAAACAAAACTATGTAATGTACTTTTTAATGGTAGACCGCTTTAATAACGGTCGTGCCGATAACGACAAAAAAGTGCAAGACACCATTTTACCCATTGCCAACTACTTGGGCGGCGATTTGGCAGGCATCACCCAAAAAATTAAAAACGGATATTTCGATTCATTGGGAACCAATACCGTATGGCTTTCGCCCGTTAGCCAAAACCCTGAAGGGGCTTGGGGCTTGTGGAACAAAGGCGGTGTGTATACCAAGTTTGCCGGCTATCACGGCTATTGGCCTACATCACACTCGCAGGTAGATTACCGTTTTGGAACTAATGACGAGTTGAAAGAATTGATTAGCGTAGCCCACCAACACAATGTAAATGTGGTGCTGGATTATGTGGCCAACCACGTGCACAAAGAGCACCCCATGATAGTGCAACACCCCGATTGGAGCACACCAATGATTTTGCCCGACGGTAGGCGCAATTTAGAATTGTGGGACGAGCAACGCCTTACCACTTGGTTTGACACCTTTTTACCCACGCTTGATTTGGAACGTGAAGAGGTGCGCAAAGCCGCTACCGATAGTGCCATGTTTTGGCTAACTAATTTTGACCTTGACGGGCTTCGCCACGATGCTACTAAGCATATACCTGAAAGCTACTGGCGTTTGCTTACCTATAAAATAAAAACGCAGGTAATAGAACCACAAAACCGCACCCTATACCAAATAGGCGAAACCTACGGCAATGCAGAGCTTATCAACTCGTATGTTAGCACAGGGCAATTGGATGGGCAGTTTGATTTTAATGTATACGATGCGGCGGTGGCTTGCTTTGCCCGCGATAACGAATCGTTTACCCGCTTGCAAAAAACTCTGAATGAAAGTTTTGACTACTACGGCTACCACAACCTAATGGGCAACATAAGCGGCAATCAGGATAAGGTGCGTTTTATCTCGTATGCCGATGGTTCGGTAAGTTTTGATGAAGACAGTAAGCAAGCAGGATGGACACGACAAATAACCAATAACGGTCAAAAAGGATACGATAGACTGGCAATGATGAATGCTTTTAACCTAACCATACCGGGTATTCCTGTTATCTATTACGGTGATGAAATAGGGCTTCCCGGTGCTAACGACCCTGATAACCGCCGTATGATGTTGTTTGATAGTCTTACTTCACCCCAAAGTCAGCTTAAAAACACCGTTACAAAACTGGTGCAGCTTCGCCGCAATACAATGGCTTTGCTGTATGGCGATACCCGCTTTGTTAATGCAGGGGCAAATACCCTCGCTTATGTCCGCAACTACTTTAATACAACCGCTATTGTAGTGTTTAATAAAGGCGAGGCGCAACAACTTACCATAACCCTGCCACAAGGCTTGAATTATGAAAAATTAAACGCCAACTTTGGTACAGCTTTTACCCTAAACGGCAATACGCTAACATTAACCTTAAATCAAAACTCATTTGAAATTATAACGAATTAACTGCGAAGCAGTCATCCCGAATTTAGTTCGGGATCTCGCTATGAGATGCTGAAACAAGTTCAGCATGACTACCGCAGCAAACCATAAATCACCCTATGAAAAAACATATACTTTTTCTTTCGGCAGTAGTAATAGCTTTTACTGCCTGCAAGCCCAAAACTGAAAAACCAACCGATGTGGAAGAAACGCCAACAGCAATGGCTGCACCCGAGTGGAGCAAAAACGCCAATATATACGAGGTGAACCTGCGCCAATATACCCCAGAAGGGACTATAAAAGCTTTTGAGCAACACCTGCCCCGATTGAAAGATATGGGTGTTGATGTATTGTGGCTAATGCCCATACACCCCATTGGTGAAAAAAACCGCAAAGGCGGCGTGGGTAGTTTTTACTCGGTAAAAGATTATAAAGCCGTTGGTGCTGATTACGGTACTATGGAAGATTTTAAGGGCATGGTGAAAAAAGCCCACGATATGGGTATGAAGGTGATTATAGACTGGGTTGCTAACCACACGGCATGGGATAACCCTTGGATTACCGAGCACCCAGATTGGTATACAAAAGACAGCACTGGAAATATTGTTACCCCTTGGGACTGGACGGACGTTGCCCAACTGAACTACGACAATATGGAAATGCGCCAAGCCATGATTGATAACCTTAAATTTTGGGTAAAAGAAGCCGATATTGATGGTTTCCGTTGCGATGTGGCCTTTTTAGTACCTACTGAATTTTGGATTGATGCCCGCAAACAACTGGACAAAATTAAACCTGTATTTATGCTGGCCGAAGCCGAAGATATAGGCGATAAAGGTGTTGAAAACGCTTTGTTTTATGATAGTGCTTTTGATGCCAACTATGCGTGGGAGTTTCACCATATAATGAACGAAATAGCCAAAGGCAATAAACAAGCAGCTGACTTAGATACCTTTTGGCAAAAAGAACAAACCCGTATGCCTGAGCGCACCTACCGCATGGCTTTTACCAGTAACCACGATGAAAACTCGTGGAACGGGACAGAGTTTGAGCGCATGGGTGATGGCTATTTGGCCTTTGCTGTGCTTAGTGCTACCTACCCAAAGAATATGTTTTTGCTGTATAGCGGACAAGAGGCGGGACTTAACCGACGCCTTAAGTTTTTTGAAAAAGACCCGATTGAATGGAACGATACTACCCGCTATGGTTTTTACCGTAGTCTGATGCACATTAAGAAAAATAACGAAGCCTTGTGGAACGGAAACAACGGCGGTACGTTTGAAAAACTTGTATGGACTGGCGATAATGC
This sequence comes from Bacteroidia bacterium, assembly GCA_037968475.1. Classification (GTDB taxonomy): domain Bacteria; phylum Bacteroidota; class Bacteroidia; order UBA8524; family UBA8524; genus SB11. The sequence goes on along the minus strand of JBBKVO010000025.1, from coordinate 40,247 downwards.
CAATGTATACACATTTAAACGCGTGAAAGGCGACAACGAAGTAACGGTAATTATAAACCTATCGGGCTTGCCTGCAAAAGGCAAAATAGAGGGGCTTGATTTTAAACAAGCAGGTCGCGAAGCCTTTAGCAATGCTGTGGTTTTGGCGGCGGAAACTATTGATTTAAAACCTTGGGAATATTTGGTAATGGTGAAATAAGTAAAAACGGCTCAACCTGTCGTATTTCGAGAACCTCAATATGACAGGTTGAGCGTATACGTAACCCTCAACACAGCTATAAATTATATGAGTAGTACAAAACCCAAACTTAGTTTTTGGCAAATATGGAACATGAGCTTTGGCTTTATGGGCATACAATTTGGCTTTGCCTTGCAAAACGGTAATGCCTCGCGCATATTGCTCAATTTTGGTGCTCCCGTAGAGCACCTATCGTGGTTTTGGTTAGTTGCCCCCATTACGGGTATGATAGTACAACCCATTATAGGTCATTACAGCGATAAAACTTGGAACCGAATGGGCAGGCGCAAACCCTACTTTTTGGCGGGTGCACTATTTAGCTGTTTGGCGTTGATACTACTACCCAACTCGGATGCTTTTCTTACCGCAAAATCGGCACTGATAATTGGTGCTGGTATGCTGATGATGATGGACGCATCAATAAACGTGGCTATGGAGCCTTTTAGGGCTTTAGTAGCCGATAACCTGCCCGATTCGCAACGAACACTGGGTTTTTCTATACAAACCTTTTTAATAGGCATTGGCGCGGTAGCTGGCTCGTGGCTGCCTTATTTCTTAGCAAATTTTACCCCTGTTGGCAATACTATGGGCGAGGGTAAAGTGCCGCTAAATGTTATCTACTCGTTTTATATTGGTGCGGCGGTGTTTATCATCACTATATTGGTTACTGTTTTTAAAGCCAAAGAGTATCCGCCTGAAGAATACGAACGCTACCACGGCAAACCCGAAACCAACCAAACAGGATTTTTAGAAATATTTAAAGATTTTGGTAAAATGCCAAAAACCATGCGCCAACTGGGTTTGGTGCAGTTTTTTAGCTGGTTTGCCTTGTTTAGTATGTGGGTGTTTACTACCCCCGCCATAGCCCAACATATATACCACCTACCCGATACCGATAATACTTCTGAAGCCTTTAACAAAGCGGGTAACTGGGTGGGTATATTGTTTGGTATATACAACGGCGTTTCTGCCATTTATGCCCTCTTGCTACCATCAATAGCAGGTAAAATAGGCCGCAAAGCTACCCACGCCATATCGCTAATAGCAGGAGGCGTGGGCTTGCTTTCCATTTTTTTTATTCAAGATCCAAATATGCTTATCCTCTCAATGGTGGGCGTTGGTTTGGCTTGGGGCAGTATATTATCTATGCCCTACGCTATTTTGGCGGGCAGCATACCTGCGGGCAAAATGGGCGTATACATGGGTATTTTTAACTTTTTTATCACCTTGCCACAAATAATAAACGGCTTTTTGGGCGGGCCAATAGTAAAAACTTTTTATAACGGTCAATCTATATACGCCATAGTATTGGCGGGTGTATTTATGCTTTGCGCAGCCATATCAGTATTGTATGTACAAGACAACCAAATGATACGGGTGAGCAATAAAAAAGAGGGCTAAGTGGTTGTTTTTCGCCCAGTTGGCGCGAGCATCCGCTCGTGCCAAAAATAATAGAGCGTCCGCTCGGCAATAGCTAGTATTTATATGTGTTCCCTTTTTCTTAACCTCGGCTTTAAACCTTGACGGGTTTTTATTCGTTTCTTTGATAAGAATTTCGGATGAAAAACAGCCTGCATATTGCCATACCCCAACCCTGCCAAGAGGATTGGGACAAAATGACCCCTACTGAACAGGGTGCATTTTGCGATGTGTGCAGCAAATGTGTGGTTGATTTTACCCAATTTAGCGATGCTGATTTGCTGGCCTATTTTAGCAATGCTCCTAAAAATGTGTGCGGCAGGTTTGAAAAGAAACAGTTAATTCCTCCCGCTGCTCACACACCCATTATTCCATCTTTTGCTAAACGTTTGTTTTTAGGACTGGCTATGGTGGCGGGGTTGGGCACAACATTAAATGCCCAAACATCAACAATAAGTAATCAACCTACTACACAACAACAGCCCAATCACTCTAACAATAGCAAGCAACTATCTCCCCAAACAACATCAGACACAACAGGAATAATTAGCGGTGTAGTATTAGATAATGCAACCAATGAGCCGTTGTTTGCTGTCTCTGTTTTTATTGAAGGAACAAACATAGGGGCATCTACTGATTTTGATGGCAAGTTTAAGCTGGTTTTGCCTCAAGAATATCTAAACAAACCCTTTACGCTCAAAGTTCAGCTTATTGGCTATACTTCCCTTTTTTATACCGATATAATTTATAGAAATACGCAAACACCATTACAAATAACCCTTGCTTTAAATGAGGCTCTATTGGGTGATTGTGTTATCATTCTTCCAGCAACACGTTGGCAACGCATTAAAGGCTTTTTTAAGCGTTTATTCTAGCTCTAATATCTGTATGCTCATGGCGGGGGCTTTTATTGTGCTTAGTCCGCTTATAGTTTCGCCTGTGATTATATTTTTGGCTTGGGTTGCTCCCTCTATACTTTCTGTATAGTCGCTTCCATTTAGGGTAATTTCTTTGTCGTTGGTGTTGTATATCACCATCACTTTTTGGTTTTGGTGTATACGGAAATACACATACACCGCATCGGGTTTGGTGGGTATGTATTGCACCAATTTACCCTCTTTTATCGCGGGGCTATTCTTACGCCATTGCCCTAGTTTTTGCAAATAATTCCACGCTTCATTTTCTTGTACTGTGCGCCCTTGTGGTGTAAATTTATTAACGGTATCAGTAGCCCAGCCTCCCCAAAAATCTTCGCGCAGCAAACCATGGTCGCCCCAACCTTTTGACATCAGTATCTCGCTGCCATAAAACACACAGGGTATGCCGCGCGTGGTGTATAGCAAGCCCATACCCATTTTAAATTTGTTTAGGTCTCGCCCAACAATGCTGTAAAAACGTTCTATATCGTGGTTGTCAACAAACGTTACATTGTTAAACGGGTTCTCGTACAAAAAGTCTTGTGCCAGCGTATAGTATATTTTTGATGAACCTCGCTCCCACTCGGGTCTATCTCTTAACGATGCGTGTATAGACCAACATAGCTGAAAATCTGTTACGTTAGGCATGTGGTTGTCGTATTCTTTGTTCAGCCCGTTGTTTTGGGTATACCACGCTTGCACCGCTTTGTCGTGCTCCCACACCTCACAAAACAGGCTCATTTTTGGGTATTCTTCTTTCACTCTCCTGCCCCATTCAGCCATAAACAATTGGTCGGGGTAGGCATAGGTATCAATACGCAGGGCATCAACACCAAACTCTTCTATCCACCACAGGGTATTTTGTATTAAAAAATTAGCAAAAAAGGGATTGGTTTGGTCAACATCAGGCATGTGCCCATCAAACCAACCGTTGTTAAACTTTTCTTTGTCACTTTTAGTGGCATACGGATCCATTAGCACCGTTGCCCTAAAATTGCTTTGAAAAAACTGTGGGTAGAAATGAAACCACGTGCTATCGGGTAAATCTTGGTACAGGTAATGTTGGTCGCCAATATGGTTAAAAATCACATCCTCCACCATTTTCATGCCTTTGGCGTGCATTTTATCTACTAGCTCGCGGTATTCTTCTAAAGTGCCCAAACGGGCATCGGTAGTATAATGGTCTGTAATAGCATAGCCGTGATACGATTCGTGCTTTTCATTATTCTCAAACACAGGGTTTAGCCACAGGCTGGTATAGCCCATGCTTTCTATATAATCCAGCTTGTTTATTATCCCGCGTATATCACCACCGTGTCTTCCTTTTGGTTTTGCTCGGTTAGCAGGTTCAAACAACCCTTTAATGCTATCGTTTTTTGTGTCACCGTTAGCAAAACGATCGGGCATTATCATATACATCAAATCGGCGGGGGTGATACCCATAAGGGTTTTATTGGCTGCTGTGCGTGCTTTTAACTCATAGTTATGTTTAAACTTTTCTTTGCCTTTGGTAAAGGTAATTTCAATCGTACCCGCCTTTGCGCCGGCACTTATCTCAATATCAATAAACAAATAATTGGGGTTGCTTACCGTGCTTGACTTTGTGATTTTTACTCCTTCATAATTTATTGAAGGGCTAAACGCGCCAATACCTGCGCCATACACCAATAGCTGTACATTAGGGTTTTTCATCCCCATCCACCAATGCGGAGGGTCAATGCGTTTCACTCGGCGTTCTTTACTTGCGTATGAAAAAGAGAAGAAAAAAAGAAAAGAGAACAGGAGTATAAGTTTATGCTTCATTGTATGCTAAGTGTACTTAGTACAAGTTTAAGCAATCGCTGATGAATATCACAACATTAAAGATTTAGACCGTCCTACTTGCATATAAACCTAAAGGTAAGCGAGAACTTTTTTCCTTGAATTACATCCGAGATAAGCAGCTGCTCACAACAGATAACCTCAAACAAATTTTGATTTATCTTTTTGATGTAAATTTTGGCCTCTTTATCTGTGCTAAAGCCATAGCCAGAAATTATGCTTACATCAGCTTGTTTGTCAACTCTATTAGTAAATGGCCCATTAACAGTTCCATAATATCCAGCCTCTAGTGCTGGCCTGTTAATTCTAATCGTTACATGTGGCAAAGGAGCTCCTGGTGTGGTATCACTTTTAATCACATAATCATTTCCCACCTTATAGTGTGTGATTAAGCCATTTATTTTATTAAAATATCCTTTTATGTCAACGGAGTTGTCTGGCGGAGTGCATAGTTGAATACCGTTCGACGGAACATTAAGCTCTATTTTTCTTTTATACGATTCACATCTTTTCCCTTCCTTATATTTATAAAAAACAAAATGTTCCCCCCTGTGAGTTATGTCTAAAGACGGTATCTCGTAAAAACCAGTTATCGGTATAGATATAGTATCCCCTTGTGGGTTAATCCAATAAAAATCAACTGACCCCAGGTTGTCACGTGCTGTTGATACTTGAAATGATATTCGCGAGCCTAGTTTATCTTCACCACTCACAACAAACATCTTCGGAATATCAAAAGCCAGCGAACGACACTCTTCATAACGGCTATCTAATAATACCTCTTCTTTTCTACAACCAGTATTTATTAAAGTGAAGATTAAGGCAAAAAGAACAAGAGACTCTTTTTTAAACATATAATATTTCTTGTTACCAAAAGTAAGAAAAAAAACATAAAATTGTGTTCACGGTCTTATATGATTAAGCGTATTACAAAACATTTTTCAGTATTACTCTTTCTGCTTGTTTGCGGTAATACTCTATTCGGGCAAGAAATAGATTTTAATAATTACTCTACTATTACCTCTTCGGGCACACTTCCTGATGAGTTTTCTTCTTCTTCAACAAAAAAGTATTATACCCGTAAAGATCGTATTTCTAAAAAAGAAGCAAGGAAAATACGAAAACTAAAAGGGGAGTTTTATTTAGAATCTGCATTTGCAATTGATGATTTATTAAAAAGTGGCCGTGTTGTATACAACGACACTATTGGGCGATATCTAAATTCAATTGTTGCATATTTATACCCCTTTACCGATTTGGAGAAACAACCAACGGTATATGTAATAAAGTCTAACTATGCTAATGCTTTCGCTACTGATGACGGACAATTACTGGTTACAACTGGACTTATTGCGCGCCTAAATACAGAAGCTGAGCTTGCCTTTGTATTATGCCATGAAATGGTTCATTTCAAGAAGAAGCATTCAATTGATATTTTTATTCAGAAAAAAGTTCGGACTTCAAAAGATTATGGAGAAAACGGAGGGTATGAATCAACTCTTACATTCTTATCAAATGCTGTTTATTCAAAAGAAAAAGAGTTTGAAGCAGACAAGCTTGGTTATGCTACTTTTTCTAGAACAAAGTACTCTTCTAAAAATGTTTTGCAAGCTTTTGAGGTTTTGAGGAGGTCTTCTTTACCTTTTGATAGTACTTTTTTTGACATTTCTTTTTTTGAAACAAAAAATTTGGTTTGGCCTAAAAGTTATATTCTATCAAAAGTATCTAAGCCTCGTTTTGAAGAGGAAGATGATAAGAATAGTACACATCCAAATATTTCAAAAAGAGTTCTCGCTATAACTGAAATTGGATTAGGTAATACTATTGGAGAAGATTTTATAGTTTCGGAAGATGCTTTTCTACTTTCAAAAAAAATCTCTCAATTTGAGTTTTGCCGATTAGCATTATTAAATGCTGATTTTAGTTCGTGCATTTATGCTTCCTATTGTCTCTTAAAAAGATACCCTGACAACAAGTTCTTAATGACTGTTATTTCTAAGGCTCTGTATTCATTGTCTCGTAGCAAAAAAAACCGTCATGAAAAAGAAAGTGATGACAAACGTTTTGAAGGGGAACAACAAAAGATCGGCTTTTTTCTAAACAAACTTCGTGAGAAAGATGCTGCTGTTCTCTCAACAGATTTTTGTTGGAGAACATGCTCAAAGTATGACGACAAAGAGGTGAATACTCTTTTACAGCATAGTTTTTATAACGTATCTTTAAATTTTTATGAAGGATTAGATGCTTTTTATAACGCGCCTTTACCCGACTCTATAATAAACGAATTAAAAGACTTTACCAGTGGTGAAACGATTCTAAAAGACACAAGTACTAGTTTAATACCAAAAAAAACCTTTTTACATGTTGATTTAATTACCCCAAAACGTATACCTAACGAGATTGGCATTAGAAAACCTTTTGAGAAAGAAGATGTTGAGGACTTCTTGGTCTCAAGTACTTTGGCTAATGCACTAAAATATGCGTTTGCCGAGTATATTACAGACACTGGGTTTGCAAACTCTTATTCGAGAAGTGTTCCCCTTTTTACTTCTAAAAAAAAGGGGCAAATTGTTGAATATAATAACAGGCTTGATGATAGCGGAAAAAATATAGTGTTTCTATCTCCCCTGTCCTTAAGCATAGATGCCCGCAAAAACAAACCTTTACGACTGATTGCGGGAGAACGTGATTTGTTTACTTTGACTTCACAAATTGATTTTTGTGCTTCAGCTGCAAAAATTTCTCATACTATTTTAGCAGAAAAAAACATTGGTCAAAAAGACATTAACTCCTTCAATACACTTTCAATATTAAAAGATTGGATAGGAGAGTCTTTTATGTACGAACACCAAAACCCTTTTCCTGCGGATTATTCTCTCCTGAAAAACATTAGTGATACATTAAATAGTAGTTATGTCTGTCTTATGGGAACTGTTTCTTTTGTTGAAAAGAAAACAGAAGATTATTACCAAGAAAATCTTGTGCTAGGAGTCGTTCTCCCCTTGGTATCATGGCCATTTGTATTGTCAAACATAATTTCTAAAAATCAAGTTACTGCGCACTTTATGATATTGTTAGATCTTAAAACAGGGGGAGTTGTAACCAAAGATCTCCGCTTAATTAAGGCTAAAAACCGAAAAGATGTTTCCAAAAGCACTGTTTATGATTTTATGCTTAAAATTAAAAAGGCACAATTAGAGAATCAATAATATTATGAGAACATTAAAAATCTTACTTGTTTTTAACTTAATTATTGGCTCCTCATTTATCCTTTTCGCCCAAGTGCCCGGTTACATGGGGAAAAGAACGAGTGTTTATATTACATCAGGTATTGCTCCAAATTTTCTTAATATAGATTTTGTGCCTCCCTCAACTCCTTTTGACATTAGTTATGGTTTGGGCATTGATCATGTTGTTGCCAAAAAAATCAGTGTTGGCTTAGAGTATAGGCGTTTAAACTCTTTTGTGCCATTTGATTTTGACAATACCTTTGAAGAGGTAGAAAATAAAGGACGAGATTATTATTACGCTTCAAAAACAAATGTTTTAAAGTTTTCTGTTGCATCAACAACTTTTAAAAGTGACTACCTAGCACCCGTTGGAAAGTACTTCTCTGCAAACGTACTGTTTCTTACATATAATGTTTATGACGCAAAAAACCACATTTTTGGCGATAATTATCGTTTTTATCGTGGCGGAACAATGGCCACGGGTCTTACTTTTGGGAATAAATACATTTTAGGAGATCGGTTGATTTTTGACTATAGTATCAGTTCTGCTTACATTATCGTAGATTTTGAGCCTGCCAATTCAGACGGGTCTTCTCTCAGAAGGGAGATGTTTAAGAGTGTGAATTCTCGTTTGCAAAATTACTTTATAATAAACGGCTCTGTTTCATTAGGCTATCTTTTTTAACTAAAATGAACAATACCTACTTAAACAAGAAAGGCCGCTGATTAGCGGCCTTTCTTGTTTGTATTCTTGTATTCAATACTATTAGTTCAGTTTACGTTTCACTTCAACTTCTTCAAAGCCTTCTATGTTATCGTCAACTTGTATATCGTTAAAGTTTTTAATGCTTATACCGCACTCATAGCCTGTAGATACTTCTTTAACGTCGTCTTTATAACGTTTCAAAGCATCTATTGCTCCTGTGTGTACTACTACACCATCGCGAATGATACGTATTTTGGTGTTACGGGTAATTTTACCGTCGGTAACCATACAACCTGCAATGGTACCTACTTTAGTAATTTTAAATACTTCACGCACCTGTACGTTACACACAACTTTTTCTTCAATCTTAGGTTCTAACAGACCTTCTATTGCCGATTTAATCTCGTCGATAGCACTGTATATGATTGAGTATAATTTAATCTCAATATCCTCGTTCTCGGCCAAACGTTTGGCTTGTATTGAAGGACGCACTTGGAAACCAACTATTATCGCATCAGAGGCTGTGGCCAACAATACATCGCTTTCTGATATTTGACCTACGCCTTTTAGTATTACGTTTACTTGTACCTCGTCGGTAGAAAGTTTCAGTAGTGAATCTGCTAAGGCTTCTGCTGAACCATCCACATCGGCTTTAACGATGATATTAAGCTCTTTAAAGTTACCAATAGCAAGTCGGCGACCAATCTCATCAAGGGTAATGTGTTTCTTAGTACGCAGCCCTTGCTCGCGTAGCAATTGGCTACGTTTGTTTGAAATGTCTTTTGCTTCTGCTTCACTAGACATTACGTTGAAGGCTTCACCCGCTTGTGGCGGTGATGAGAAACCAAGTACCGATACGGGTACTGATGGCCCTGCTACTTCAACTTTCTGTCCTCTTTCATTAAACATCGCTTTAATACGTCCGGCCATTGCTCCTGCTACAATCGGATCGCCCATTTTCAGGGTTCCTTCTTGCACCATCACAGTAGTTACGATACCGCGACCTTTATCCATACGAGCTTCAATTACAGCCCCTTTTGCACGTTTATTCGGGTTGGCTTTTAGATCAAGCATTTCTGCTTCAAGAAGCACTTTTTCTAAAAGGTCATTAATATTCAACCCTTTTTTGGCTGATATTTCTTGTGTTTGGTATTTTCCGCCCCACTCTTCTACCAATATATTCATGGCAGAAAGTTCTTCTCTCAGTTTATCGGGGTTAGCTCCGTCTTTATCAATCTTGTTAAACGCAAACACCATAGGCACATTGGCCGCTTGTGCGTGGCTAATGGCTTCTTTGGTTTGGGGCATCACATTATCATCGGCAGCTATTACTATAATAGCTATATCGGTAAGTTTTGCTCCCCTTGCACGCATTGCTGTAAAGGCTTCGTGCCCCGGTGTATCTAGGAAGGTAATTTGGCGGCCATCTTTAAGTGTTACCTCGTAGGCACCAATGTGCTGGGTTATACCCCCTGCTTCACCTGCTACTATATTAGCGTCGCGTATATAATCCAGTAACGATGTTTTACCGTGATCTACGTGACCCATAACGGTAACGATAGGGGCACGAGGCAATAAATCTTCTGGACTATCTTCTTCTTCCTCGATGGTGTCTTGTATATCCGCTCCAACAAATTGAACATCAAAGCCAAACTCGTCAGCCACTATGGTAATGGTTTCCGCATCAAGGCGTTGGTTTATAGAAACCATCATACCTAACGAGAAACAAGTGGTAATAACTTGGTTTACTGATATATCCATCAGTTTTGCCAACTCGTTTGCAGTAACAAACTCTGTTACTTTTAAGATGTTTTTTTCTGCTTCCATCTCTTGCAAAGCATCTTCGCGGTGTTGGGCGTGTTGATCGCGTTTATTACGACGATTTTTATAACGCTGTGAACCTGTGTTTGATGATTTGCTTGGATTGATGCGGGCAAGCGTTTGTTTTAGCTTGTCTTGTATTTCTTTTTGACTAATCTCTCCTTTTGGCTCACTACTACCACCACGCCTGTTTCGGTTGTTACTGTTTCGGTCGTTGCTGTTAGTATTGGGCTTATTCGTATTCGGGGTATTAGTTGACCCTTTTTCTTTTGAAATTTTAGAAAGATTGGGATTATCGCTGCTAATTACTGTGGTAATTTTGCGTTTGCGTTTCTTTTTAGTGCCATCAGCATCTGATGATGCTACTGGTTTTTTCTTATGTTCTTCTTTACGAGGAAGTTCTATTTTGCCTAATACTTTAAGTCCTTGTAGTTTTTCCATTTTAGGTTTTACTACTTCAACTTCTTTAGGGCCATCATTTGCTACACGAGTTTCTGTTTCAGCAACAGGAGGGGTAACTTCTTTAGGCGTTTCAGCTTTGGGAGCCTCTACCTTAGGCGTTTCTTCTACCTTTTTCTCCTCAACTTTAGGCGTTTCGGCTTTAGGAGCCTCTACCTTAGGTGCTTCTTCAATCTTTTTCTCTTCAACCTTAGGCGTTTCAGCTTTAGGTTCTTCAACCTTGGGTGCTTCCTCAACCTTCTTCTCCTCAACTTTAGGCGTTTCGGCTTTAGGAACGGTTACTTCTTCTTTTAGGGGTTCTTTTTTGGTTGATTTTCCAAGATTATCAAGGTCTATTTTATCTACCACTTTTGTCCCTGCAAGCACCACTTTGCGTTCTTCTCTCTTCTCTTCAACCTTTGGCTCTTCCGCTTTCGGTTGTGGTGTTTCTTCTTTTTTCTCCTCTACCTTCGTTTCTTGTACGTGAGGAACTGGGGTTTCTTCTATCGGAGCAATTTTTTCCTCTTTTACAATAGGAGCAATTGGCTCTTCAACAATGCTTGATGTAGTAATGTGTACTATATCATCATCAAAGTTATCGGCTTTGTTGGTGTAATTGCCAGTGGGTGCATCAGGATCCTTTTTGTTGCGCTCAAGCTGTTTTGCTTCTTCGCGTGCCTCTTTGTCTGACTTAAATACTTTTAAGAGCAATTGATACATGTCGCCCGAAATTTTAGACGTAGGTTTGGCATCTACCTCAAAGCCATTTTTATTTAGCTCTTCAGCAATAGTCTGCACCCCTACCCCTAATTCGGTGGCTACACTTTTAATACGGTATGATTTTTCGTTGTCCGTCATTTATAATAATTGTACAAAAATAAGCGCAAAACCGCAAAAAAACAGCCGTTACAGGCTAAGTTTTATTCAAACTCAGCTTGTAGTATCTGTTTTATCTCTTGTATGGTTTCTTCTTCAAGCTCTGTGCGGCGCACCAAGTCTTCATCACTCAATGCCAACACACTTTTTGCTGTATCGCAACCTATTCCTTTTAGTTCGTCTAATATCCAGCTGTCTATTTCATCAGCAAATTCTTCTAAATCAATGTCCTCCTCAATCTCTGTATCATCATTTTCACGATAAACATCAATTTCGTATCCTGTTAATTTTCCAGCCAGTTTAATATTGTGTCCGCCTTTTCCAATGGCCAAAGATACTTGATCTGGTTTTAAGAAAACGGCTACCCTTTTTTTATCCTCATCAACTTTTATTGATGAGATTTTTGCAGGACTAAGCGAGCGTTGTATGTATAGTGGCAGGTTGGTAGTGTAGTTTATTACGTCGATGTTCTCATTACGTAATTCGCGAACTATACCGTGTATACGCGAACCTTTCATGCCCACGCAGGCTCCAACAGGGTCTATACGGTCGTCATAGCTTTCTACAGCTACTTTTGCACGTTCGCCTGGCTCACGTACTATATTTTTTATGGTGATAAGACCATCTAAAATTTCAGGCACTTCCATTTCAAACAAACGCTCTAAAAACTCAGAGGCAGTGCGTGAAAGTATAATTTTTGGTGTGCCGTTTATCATATCTGCTGATTTTACAACGCCGCGAATTGAATCGCCTTTTTTGTAAAAGTCAGAAGGTATCATATCAGGTTTGGGTAATAAAAGCTCGTTGCCTTCATCATCCAAAATCATTATCTCTTTTTTCCAAATTTGGTAAACCTCGCCAGTAATAATCTCGCCCACTCGGTCTTGATATTTGCGGAAAACTTCTTCTTTTTCCAGCTCCATTATCTTCGACATAAGGGTTTGGCGAGCCGTAAGTATAAGGCGACGGCCAAAATCAAGCAGTTTTACTTCTTCTACTGCTTCTTCTCCTACTTCAAAGTCTGCTTCAATTTTTTGCGCTTCGCTAAGTTCAATTTCAAATACGGGATCTTCTACTGCACCATCTTCAACAATGGTACGGGTGCGCCATATCTCTAAGTCGCCCTTCTCTGTATTGATAATTACGTCGCAATTTTCGTCGGTACCGTATTTTTTGCGAAGCATACTGCGGAAAACGTCTTCCAACACGCGCATCATAGTGGCGCGGTCGATATTCTTGAATTCCTTGAACTCAGAAAATGATTCTACTAACCCAAGGCTGTGCATCTCTTTTTTTATTTAAATGAAACTATAATCTTTGGTTCTTTTATATCGCTAAGACTAAAAACACCCGCTTTAAATTCGGGTTTCTTTTGGCCTTTTTCTTTTATTTCTACATCAACGGTTATTTGCCCGTTGCTCACTTCTTTTAGCGTGCCGTTTATTGTTGTGCCATCGGCAGTCATAAACTTTATGCCCCTACCCACATGTTTTGGGTATTGGCGTTCTGTCATCAACGGCCTGTCAACACCCGGCGATGCTACCTCAAAGGTAAACGCGGGCATATCTTCACCCAAATCTTCGTCTACTTTATTTGAGATATAGCGGCTAAGCTGCGAGCAAGCATCTATCGAAACGCCTTTATCCCCATCAATAACAACCGTATATTTTGGTGTGCCTAAGCCCACCTTTTCTACTGTTATTAAAAAGTGTTCGCTGTCTGCCAAATGCTCTTCAGCGTAGGTTGTAAAGGTTTTTATCAAATCACTCATAGCCAATAAAAAAGGGGACAATTGCCCCCTTTTCGATTAAAAAAGCTGCGCAAAGATAACGATATTTTTATAATTTTAAAAAACAATCTCTTAGGTGCTTTTGGCGAACGGGCTAACGATATGCTTGGTAGAATATGTCTTGAGTATACATTTATAGTGCTTGACTGTAATACAACACCAAAACTGTAAAAATAAACAACCAATTTCTCTTACACTTGAACTGCGTTTATCGTTCGTCGAATAATAATTCATCGCTTTTGCATAATTCGACTTTTGTTTTAACTTTGATTATCAATTACATAAATCATATTGCCGGCTTAGATTTTATAATTGGAAAGGGCGAGCCAAAACCCTGTTAAATGAGGCATTAGTTTTAAATACTTTCAAAAAAATGAAAAAAATGTTCATTACTGTGCTGTTTAGTATAACCGCACTCTTGTTTTCTCAAAACAGTTTTGCCACTATCACCATTAGATTGGAAAACCAAAAAAGCCAAGGAGATCTTCACTGTAAGGTTACAAAAAATTCAGGTGAATGCGGGTTTCCCGGTGCTTGGGTAACACTGGTTTGCGAAAATGCCACAGCAGACAAAGATGAAAAATGCCCCTCTAATGAGGACTTGAGGGCTGATTGTGCTGGAGCTATTGTTACTTGGATATCTAACACCGATTTAGACTACGAGGTAGGCAATATTTTAACCGTATGGAATGCCGGAAGCGGGACACAATCGGGTAGTTATACACGCACCTATTATAATACGGGTACGTCGCAAACGGCTGTACTAAGCTATTCATGGTCTACTCTTGCTACTGGTGGGATTGAAATTGTAATTGATGAAGTTTAGAATGAGTAAATTAATTTCTATAAAAAGGGGGAAAGTTTTTTTCCCTCTTTTATTCTGCTGCATCACCGTCCTTAGCTGCATTGGGCAGAAAAACACACCCACACCTCTAACAAAATTGGATACTGCTAAAGGGCTTTATTTGTATGATATTATAGACATAAAAGGGCTGTTGGCAAAAGAAACACAAGGCTCTGGGAATTATCATATTGCTTTTACTATTAGTGATAGTTTTTTATATGTGGCCGATTATAAAGTCACAAATCACTATATGGATTCTTTTTTTTTGTATAAAATTAATCTGGAAAATAAAAACGAGGTGATTAAGACATCGCTAAGTGTTAAGGGGTTGGGGATTCTTGATTTTATGGATATAAAACCCATAAACGATACATTGTTTTATTTACTTTCTCGCACGGGTATTATCAAAATCAAATGGATTGATAAACAATCCGAAATAGTATACCACACGGAGATACCTTCTAATTCTAAAAAATTTATACCAACCGAATTACAGGTAATTAATGACTCATTGCTGTTGTTGGGCTCCAATGAGGGGGGGTTGTATCAAAATTTCTATTCGGGCAAATATTTACCTGCTGCATATTCTTTTTTCCAAACAAAATCAAATACTTTAATAGAGGTAAACCCTGTATACATAAAAGGTTCAGCGTTTACAGATAATAACAACCATTGTTTTTTATGTGTGCTCGATTCTCACGTAGTATATTCAAACGGAATAAATTATACTCTAACAGTTAAAAACACGTTTATACCCACAGCTACTAATGTTATCCATAAAAACGTTACTGACCCTTATTGGGTGGGCGTAGATACTGCTTATATAAATTATATTAATACATTGAGTAGATACCTACATTCTGATGAAATTCGGCATGCCTATGATAGCCTTAATATGTATATTAGCAATATCAATAAAATATTACCCGTACAAGGGATGAAAAATAAATTTATCGTATATCTCGAATATGGGTCTGGGTTGATGAAGCATAGGCAGTATGAAAAAGGAACCATAGATGTTTATGAAATAAAGGACAATCAGTTTTCATTGATAAATGAAGACATCACCCATCCCGGAAATTTCGCGTATCAAGATACTGTAGACAATAAGCATCATAGGGTGTACATTCTTGATGAAATGCGCTTTTCAGAAAATTATGCAGTTTTTTTTCAGGGTGAATTAGCCGATGACGAATTAAAAGCAATAAACCTTAGTGAAGTAGGCAATATTACAAAAAGCGATTATTATGCCCTGCGCAAAAAGAAAATGGAGGAAGGAAAACCCCTTATAAAACAGTTTTATGTTTATAAATATTACTAGCTCCATTTCATAGCCTTTTTTGTCTTTCACTAACTAATCTCTATTGCTTATATTTATGTGCCTATACCATTGGCATAAGCAACTAATGTGTGGGCACAACATCTACCGTAAAATAAATTTTGGTTTTGAACGGCCTTGAAATCCACGTGTATAATAGGTTGTGGCAAAGGAAATCTTTACTATTTTTGCCGTTTCTATAAATTATGGCTAAGATACATGATAGGGAAAGACCCAGCTTTGAAGAATCGAACAATGTTACTGTAAAACGTTGCTTTTATGCTTACGAGTGGGCCGAACAGTTTATAAAGGGTAAACGTATTGCTGATATTGGTTGTGGCACGGGCTATGGCACGGTGCACATGGCGCCAATGGCCGAGCACGCCACAGGGGTAGATTATAGTGCGGAAACGGTGGAGCAAAACAAAAAGGATAATGCCCACGTACCTAATCTTGATTTTATTACCTGCAAAGTGCCCCCCATTACTTTACCTGATGAAAGTATGGATGTGGTTACGGCTTTTCAGTTTATTGAGCATTTGGACGACCCTATGGGTTTTATAAAAGAGGCGAAACGTATTTTGAAGCCGGGCGGTGTGTTTTTGTGCACTACGGTAAACGCAAAAATGTCGTTGGCACGTAATCCCTTCCACGTATTTGAATATTCTTTTGCCGATATGGAGGCCGATTTTCGCAAAGTGTTTGATGATGTGGAGATGATTGGCTTGCAAGGCAATGACCGTGTAAACAAATATTATGACGACAATGCCAAGTGGGTGCGCAGCGTTACCAAATGGGATTTTTTGGGTTTGCACAAGGTATTGCCTGCTAAATGGTTGGCGTTGCCTTATAACTTCTTAACCTCTATGATGCGCCAGAAACTGATGGAGAAAAACACAATAACAACTGAAATAAGTACTCAAGACTTTTTTTTACAAAAAGATAACCTTGATAAAACTTGGGATATATTCGTAATTGCAAAAAAATAAGCTAACCTGTTGCACTATAAAACAACATGAATAACTATAAAAACATCAATAATATTTTCGGTTGGGTCGCATTTGTAATAGCATTTGCTGTGTATGCCCTAACTATGGAGCCAACGGCCAGTTTTTGGGATTGCGGCGAGTTTATTTCGGCATCATATGGCTTACAAGTAGTGCACCCGCCGGGGGCGCCTATGTTTTTGTTATTAGGTAGGTTTTTCTCGCTTTTTGCGGGTGATAATTTGCAAATGGTAGCCCCAATGGTAAATATGCTTTCAGTACTTGCCAGTGCTTTTTGCGTAATGTTTACCTTTTGGATAACTACTTATTTTGCTCGCAAGCTGGTATTAAACATTACTAAAGATTCTGAACTTGGAATGGGTCATTTGGCCGCCATTATGGGTTCAGGTATAGTTGCGGCTCTTACCCTTACTTTTAGCGATACTTTTTGGTTTTCTGCTGTTGAGGCAGAGGTTTACGCTTCTTCTTCATTCTTTACTGCCCTAACTTTTTGGTCGATTTTGAAATGGGAAGCCAATGCTGATGAACGCCACAGCGACCGCTGGTTGGTATTTATCGGTTATGTAATCGGTTTAGCAGTAGGTGTCCATCTTCTAAACTTATTGGTTATTCCTGCCATAGTATATGTATACTATTTCCGCCGCTACCAAAACATTACTCGCAAGGGTATTGTACTAGCAGGTATGTTGGGTGGTGCATTGTTAATTTTTGTACAACTGGGCGTTATACCCGGTATACCCACATTGGCTTCTAAGTTCGATTTGGTTTTTGTAAACAGTTTTGGCTTAGGCTTTGGCTCAGGTGCAATTTTCTTTTTACTTCTACTTATTAGCGCTACCGTTTTTGGGGTTATATATACCCAACGCCGAGGCAAAGTGGCTTTTAATACTGCTTTGTTAGCGTTTTCGTTCATCATCATCGGTTATTCATCATACTCAATGGTGGTTATCCGTTCGTTGGCCAACCCGCCAATTGATATGAACAACCCTGAAGACCCTTTTAATCTTGTATACTACCTAAACCGTGAGCAATATGGCGACCGCCCTTTGCTGTATGGCCCATACTTTACTGCTCGCCCAACAGGGTACGAGCTTACCAGTAAAAAGTATGCTCGTGTAGACAAGAAATACAAAATGGTGAGCCAAAACTTTGAGTACACTTTCGATAAGAAAGACAAAGTTTTCTTCCCTCGTATTTATGATGTAAACGACAAATCGCACGAAGCAGGTTACCGCATGTGGACTGATTTGGGCGAGAAACAACAGCCTAAGTTTAAGCACAACATCCGATTTTTTGTTGACTATCAAATAGGTTGGATGTATTGGCGATACTTGATGTGGAATTTTAGCGGCCGACAAAACGACGACCAAGGTATGATTGGCCCTGTGAGTGGGAACTGGATTTCAGGAATAACACCGCTGGATGAGGCGCGACTGGGGCCGCAAGGCGACCAGCCCGATAGCTTTATGGCGAATAAAGGAAAGAACAAATACTATATGTTGCCCTTTATTTTGGGCATAATAGGCTTGGTTTTCCATATAAAATATGCCCGAGGAGACTCGTTTATTTTGGGTATTCTATTCCTTATTACAGGCGTAGTACTTATTCTATACTTAAATCCTCCGCCATTTGAACCTCGTGAAAGAGATTATGTGTTTGTGGGTTCATTCCAAGTATTTTGTACATGGGTAGGTTTGGCGGTATTGGCCATATTTACTTGGCTAAGTACTAAAATGAACAAGACATCGGCGGCAGCAGTAGCTACTGTAGTTTGCCTTTTGGCAGCACCCACACTTATGGGTAGCCAAAACTGGGATGACCACGACCGTAGCAACCGCTACATGACTATTGATTTTGCTAAAGATTATTTAAACTCTTGCCCTAAAAATGCTGTGCTGTTTACCAACGGTGATAACGATACTTACCCGCTTTGGTATGCGCAAAACGTTGAGAAATACAGAACCGACGTTAGGGTAATAAATTATAGCCTTTTAGGCGCGGCAGAATATGCCAATAGCTTACGCCAACAAACGTATGAGTCAGCACCTATTAAGCTAACTTTTACGCCCGAACAATACATGACGGGTGAGCGTGATTATGTGCGTGTGGGTGAAAACAAAAACTTTAATCCTAATGCTTATTACGAGCTGAAGGATGTGATGCGTTTTGTAGCCAGCGAAAACAATGCTGATAAAATGTATGATAATAATAGCAACGAGTACACCTCGTACATCCCTACCAAAAAATTCAAAATTACGGTAGATATGGCCGCTTACATTAAAAACGGATGGGTTAACCCTAACGATACTGTTGGACGTGTAAACGAGTTGTTGTTTGAGTTGCCGGGCAATGCCCTGTACAAAAACGGTTTATTGTTGTTGGATATTATTGCTAACAATAGTGATGAAAGACCTATTTGCTTCACTACGACCACTGGTAGCGACGTATACATGGGTTTGATGAACTTTTTTGAGTTGCGTGGTTTAGTATACCGTATAGTGCCCTACAATACTCCGCCGCAAGCTCAAAACAACTATGGCCGTATAAACACTGATACATTATATAATTTATTGGTGAATGTGTACAAATGGGGTGGAATGGAAAACTACGAAATGTATGTAGACGATAAAGCTAAACTTGTGCCTTATAACGTCCGTAACCATTTCTACCGTTTGGCAGTAGCGCTTTATCAAGAAGGTAAAAACGAAAAAGCTATTGCTGCGCTAGACCATAGCCAAAAATCTATTCCTAACATAAATATGCCGTTTGGCGATAATATGTTGGCCTATATAGATATTTACTACCGTTGTGGTGCTCCTGAAAAAGGCGATTCATTAATGAATACTATTTCTACTGATGCCCAACAGCGCGTTAACTACTTTAAACAGTTTAAAGGCTCTAAAAACTCGCCTTTTGTACGCCAAGAACGCCAACAAGCAGAAAATGCAATACGCGATTGTGTGAACCTTGCTACACAATTTGGCCGAACTGAGCAGAAAGCCAAAATGGAACAACTGCTAAACTAAATTGTAACCTTCTTTTAAAAAGAATATCTGAAAGCCCCGATTAAGGGGCTTTCTTTGTTTTAGGGGTCTTCACTCTGTGCTGGCTCAAGCGTCCGCTTGTGCCTAAAATAATAGAGCGTCCGCTCGGTAGTGAGAATGTTTTTCCTGCGTTGTCTTTCGCACTCCTTCGACTTCGCTCAGGATGACACCTACCGCGCCCAGCACTCTCATTAAACAAAAAAACGACTCGCTTTGCAGCGAGCCGTTTCAATTACATAAAGAGAGATTTGAAAAAAATTATTATTGAACAGAAAGTTTTACTACTGCTGCTTTGTTATCTGCTGATGTAATGTTTACAAGGTATAAGCCTGATTTAAGACCTGCTTTTTCTATCACTACATAGTTATCGGTAATATTACTGTACGATTTGATAACACGGCCGCTAATATCAGTAATTGATACGTTGTATACGCCTTGGTTTTCAAATTCTACCAAAGTAGCTTCAGTCATTGGGTTAGGGTATACCTTAACGCCGTTAAGTTGTTTTACTTCGTTTACGCTTACAGTACTTGTTTTGCAGCTATTGTATACCAACTTAAGAGTTTCAGCATTGGCGCTGGTGCGTTCTAGCACACGGTTAAAACCACCCACACCATTAGGAGCAGTACAAGCACGATCGTTAGCATCAGGAAAAGTCTCCTCGTTTGCAGAAGAGTTTCTATCTCCATTAGTAAACTTGAAGAAAAGAGTAGCTGGGCAAATTTGGTTTACAGTTACTGTGTATACACCCGGAGTTCCTGTCATTGGAATCATTTTAAGGGCACCACCTTGCCATGCAGGAGTGGTGAAATCACCCATTAACCAAATAGTGTCTCCCGGTACTTCGCTGCGTAAATCGGCCAAGAAAGTAATATCTTGTTTACCCGGTACTGGTTTACATACTGACATTGAAGAGAAACAGTTGGCTGGAATAGTTGTGTTTGCCGAAAGAGGAACTTCGCGATTACCACTACCTGTGGTTATACCACCTTCCCAGTTTGTATTACCCGCTTTGTGGTAACGAAATTTGAATTGTGCTTCGCCTGAATCAACCATTACAGTTGCTTCGTATATTTTATCGTTATCGCCATCCAACAAGGTAGTACCATCACCCCATCCGCCGGGCAATACACCACCGGCAGCAGTTACAGAGTCTATGGTTTCACACGCTAAAATAGCCGTCATATCTACACGAAGTGTAAGGCTGTATTTTGGTATTGGCGAGGTAGGGCAAGCTGCACATGAGCCATAACAAACTACACCAATTTCTTGATGAGCAGTGGCTACGGTTACCGTACGATTGTTGTTGGTAGCACAACCGCTAGGCACACTTTCATCTTTCCCCCACGCATTCCCGTTCACAAATTTATACTCGTAGCTACCTGCATCTAAGTAGGCAATGTATTCATATATGGTGCCTCCACCGATAGGGTACATTTGAGTTTTTGCAGGATCCCAGCCTTGCACTGAACCTGCAAGGTGTACACCTTCTGCATCAACAACACTATTTACCATATCTACGGCAAAGCGGGTAAGGTATTTGCCTGCGGGGGCATTACCAGAAAAACCAACTGCACCAATAAAAAGTGTATCATTGGCAGCGGTAGAATCAAGCCAAATCCAACGGTTATCGTTTGCACCAGCTCCGCTAGCTTTTACACGAGATTCATTGGGAACAGTCTCTACATCACCCCAAGTGTTTCCATTCATAAATTTAAACTGATATACTGCGTTGGCAGGTATGTTTACAATTATTGAGTAGATATTGGTTGAGCCTTCTTTGGTTAGTTGAGTCTGATCGGGTTGCCAATCGCTACTAACGCCAATTTCGCTTTGAAAATCGCCTGCTATATGCACGCCATTTGCGGATACAGTTTGACCTGTCATATCGACGGCAAACTTAATTTTTCCGGCATTGGCCAAGCCAAATGCCAAAAGTGAGACTAAAGAGAGTAAAAATAAACGTTTCATAATTATCTGGTTTTGTTTTATTGTATGTATGGTGTTTAATTATTTCTTACGGGCATCCTGCTTTTGCTTTCTCTAGCTCATCACACCTATCGGCATTGGTGGTGTAACTGCCTTTGCGCACAACAAACTCTATGCGAAGTATGGTGGTTCCTGTAGGAATATTTAACAATCGGTTGGGTATAAAACTTAGCTTAAAACGTCCGTCGGCTTGCTTTTTCATTTGCAAGCGCGGGTTTAGGTGTACTTCTAAAAACTTTGATGCTTCGTAAGTGCCCCCCAAATCGTCAAAAGCACGTATGTGCACATAGCAATCATTAGCATCAAGGTTTTGCATGGTTGCCTTTTCTTCTTTTGGATTGTCGTAGTAAATGGTTGTTACTTCGTTTAGCAAAACCGTTTGAGGCACGTTGTATATAACACCTCTCTCGGTTTTGGGAGGGTCTACAGTTAAAACCAAATCTTCTGTTTTAAAATCAGGATCGCCAAAGCCCCCACCGTCTTTTGGTTTAACCAAAAACGATATTCCTTTCGAGTATACTTCTGATGCCGTAACACCGTAAAACTCTGTCGGTATCATCTCATAATACCATACACGAGCGCCTTTAAGGCTATCCCTGGTCATTTTAAGGGTGTCGTTAGAGTTTTTCCATGCTTGTGCACCCAAACCATTGACTAATGGATGGCCTGCGGGATGCTCTACAGGCATCCACGTCCAAATATAAAATGGCCCTTTTACAGTATCCATTGATTGGTTGGAGGTTTTAGAAAGATCTACGTACAAACGCACTGTTTTTGTTACGTCCGTTGGTGCGGGGTCAATCCATGCCGTTTGCCCAAACGATATATGGGCAGCAAACAACAGTATAAATATGATTACTATTTTCTTCATGACTATTATTTCCTTTCAAACTCTAACAGGTAAGAAAATACTGCATCGGTACCGCAGTTTATGGTTTGCTTTATTTTAAGCCTTTTATCGGTGGTGCGTATGGTTGCTCCCAAAGGCAAATCGTCCGTTCCTCCGCCTGTATAGGTTAAAATAATTTTTGTAGGATAGTCATTATTATCAAATGCCCATGTACCGCTGCTGCCAAAGTGTGTTTTGGCTACGCCTGTATTATCGCTGGTGAAAGTAAAATCGGCATTAAAGGTAATATTGGGCATTACTGCGCCTGTGGCATAAAAATCAGTAATATCTGCCGTTTCTTTTATCAATGATAATTCATCAACTTGCGATGCTTGTACCAACACCCACGATGCTGCCAAACCCTCAATTTTGCTTGGTGCGGAGTCTAATGTTTTATCTTTTTTACATGCAGGAGCAAGTAATACTAACCCTGCCATAAAAAATATGAGTATGTGTTTCATATCCGTTGTTTTTAGTGGTGTTCTTTTAATTAATTGCAGCCCCCTGTAGGATTCATGCTAAACAATGATGTTTTTTCTGATATAGGAAACTGTATCAGCATACCGTTGCAACTCCAGTTAGCGGCACGTATAGTAATTGCTTCACCGTTTGCTCCCCTGCGTTTCAAATCTTGTATACGGTTGCCTTCGCCCATCAGCTCAAGCCTACGCTCGTAGCGCGCAGCATCAATAATGGTTTGTGGCAGTGCGTTAAGGGCAAGTTCTTTATGACCTGCACCGTAGGCACGTTTGCGTATCTCGTTTATATCGGCAATGGCAGTGGGCAAATCTTGATTGCTTTCGGCCAATGCTTCGGCACGAAGTAGTTTAAGGGCGGTAAGGTGCAGGTAAGGAACGCCTGTCCAGTCAAAATCAAATTTTGATGAACCGTAAAACTCGTTGTTTCCTTGCCCCTCATTAAATATACGTACTAAGCTTTTACGTTTATCTAAGGTATCACCAATTATGGTAGTATACAAATCGGCTGAAAGGCGCAAGGTGGGGTTAGGGTTATTATCCGTGCGGTAGTTGCTAATAAAGTCTTTTGCCCTATTATCAACATTTGAGGTTGATACAAACCTAAATATGGTTTCTGTTGATGAATCGGGTCTGATAAAGCGATTTAGTTGGGTAGTATCAATAGTATATTTCCCTGTATTTATTACATCATTAGCCAATTGTGCAGCATCAGCAAACCTATTCATCTGAAAATATACTTGTGCCAACAATGCTTGTGCAGCTTGCTTATCAGCATAGTTGCCGTTTGTTGTGGGCAGGTTGTTTACTGCATATTGCAAATCGCTAATTATTGCCTCGTATACTTCTTTTACACTGGCTCGCGATTTTGGCTCGGTGGTAGGTGTGGTACGCAATACTATACCCGGATGTGAATTATCGGTGGTGTAACCGTAGGGTTGTGCCCAAAGTTTCACCGTTTCAAAATTGGCTATGGCGCGTAAAAAACGGCTTTCTGCCAATAGTTTCTGACTAAGCTGGGGACTGGCATCTGGAAAACGACTAAGCTGGTATTCTATTACGTTTGCACGGTTAACTATACGATACAAATCGGTATATACAGCGGCTACGGTTGTGTTAAAAAACAATACCGAGCGGTTATATATTTCCTGATAATCGTTGTGGCTGGGTGGTTTTGCTTGGTCGTCGCTAAGCAAGTCGTTGAAAATTTGCACCCTTCCGCTCATTGTATTTGCCGTTACATCGTATATGGCATTTAAAACAGGGATAAGGTCTTCGGGTTTGTTTATCGCTTCTTCTTCAAGGGTTGCGCCTTCAGGATCTATCTCAAGCATTTTTTTGCACGAGACTGAACCTACTGCTACTATAAGGGCTATAATGTATATGTTTAGCTTTTTCATTGTTTTTCTCTCCTTAAATTAAAATCCAACATTAATGGCCAAACTAAAAGTACGCTCTTGCGGAGGCGTTAGATATGATATTGCCGAACCTGCCAAGTTGCGGGTTTGGTTGTAGTTATCTTGCGTAGGCTCGGTATCTCTTGATACTTCAGGATCCATACCCGTGTAGCGCGTTATTACAAACAGGTTAGTTGCAATAAGTGTAACTCGCATTGATTGTACATTAATGCGTTTTGCCAGTGCACGTGGTATGCTATAGCCAAAAGTTACATTGCGCAGGCGCAGGTAACTGCCATTTTGCAACCACTGGGTGGTATTTATCCAAGGGGTAGTAGAGCCATAGGTTTGTGTATTGCGGGTGAGACGAGGATATGCAGCATTATCACCGGCAGTTTGCCAACGATCGAATATGCGGGTATCCATATTCCAATCGGTTACTACACCGTTTTGGCGTTTTGCTGATGACTCGTAAATATCATTACCTAATACAAAAACAAACAAGAAACTTAAATCGAAGTTTTTGTACGAGAAGTTATTGGTAATACCTCCAACTGCTTTTGGCAATATATTACCTACGGGTACACGGTCGGCAGGATCCCAAGTGTAGGTTTCTTTTCCTGTTTTATCAATGTATACAGGTGTTCCTGTTTGCGCATTAATGTGTGAGAACCGCACTAAGTAGTTAGTACCCAACGGCTCGCCAACTATTACGCGAGTATCGTTAGTACCACCGCTTACAGCATCTTCTGAGTATACGCCAAGGCTTGTTACCTCGTTTATGTTACGGGCAATATTAAAATCAGTAGTCCATTTAAATTTGCCTACTAAGTTGCGCGATTTGAAGCTAAACTCTATACCTCTATTGCTTATTGAACCTACGTTTTCCCAATAGTTGGTGAAGCCTGATGATGGTGGGATGAACAAGTAGGTAATAACATCGTTGGTTTTTTTAGAGTATAGGTCTAAAGTAAGCGTTAAGCGATCTTTAAACAAACCCATTTCTACGCCCACATCTACGTTGTTTGATGTTTCCCAACGGAAGTTTTCGTTACGTATTTGTGTTTGATAAAAAGTAGGTTGGCTGTTGTATTGTATTTGATTTTCAGGCGGAGAAAACAAACCAAACCTTGCGTTTGAAGGCATATTGTTTGAGTTGCCCGAACGGCCGTAACCTGCACGAAGTTTTAAGAAACTTATTGATTTATGGTGTTTTAAAAATGCTTCGTCAGAAATTACCCAGGCGCCTGATATGGATGGAAATAAACCCCAACGGTAGTTGGCTCCAAAACGCGATGAAGCATCGGCACGCAAACCTGCTTGCAAAAAGTATTTCTTTTTATAGTTATAGTTGGCGCGGCTAAAGTAGCCCAAAAATGCCCATTTGTCTGATGGGTTTTTGGTGCGGGTTGCCGTCATTGGCATTTCTTCGGTATAAAAAGGAGCACGCATATCTTGTGCCTCTACTCTTGAGCTTTGTGTGTACGAGCGTTGATACTCGTGGCCAACCAAAACAGCAATCTCGTGGTCTTCTTTCAGTGTTTTCACATAATTGGCCGATAGAGTATAGTTATAGTTACTAACCCAAACGGTATTACGTAAAGAATGACCCGCGTTATTGTTATTGGTTATAAGTCGGCTTTCCCATACATCATCGTTCAAGTCCATATAGTCGTAGCTACCCTGTGCAGTTACGGTTAACCCTTTGGCCACAGTATAGTCTAACCCCGCTCCGTTTATAAAACGTTTTTCAAGCGTACGCCAAATTTTGTTTTCGCGTTGCGCCACAGGATTATTACCTATGCCTGCACCACGAAACCAAGAGCCATCAGGGTTTTTTATGGGGTAGATGGGCAAGGCGGTAGACATTGCTGCGCCCAAGCCTCCACTCCATGCTGCATCAACACGGTTGTTTTGTCCGCGTGATACTGAGCTGTTTACACGTAGTTTAAGGTTTTTGGCAAGGTTGGCATCTAAATTTAAACGTACAGAGCTACGCACATAATTATTGCCTATAATAAATGTACCATTGTCGTCGTGTGTAAAGTTGGCCAAAAACGATAAGTCCTTCCCTCCTTTTGCCACGCCAAAGTTGTACATCTGTTTCATGCCCACACCAATGGTTTCATCCACCCAATCAGTACCCGGCATACTGTCTACCTGATTCCAAGTTAATCCTCCTGTTAGTGGAGCACGGCCTGTACCACCATCGTTTTCCCATGCTTCTTGCAACATTTGCACATATTGGTCTTTATTAAGCATTTTGGGTTTACGGGTAGGTGTAGATATACCCACACGTGTATTGAAAGTGAATTTCCAACCGGGAGTATGTGCCCTTTTGGTGGTTATTAGTATTACACCGTTTGCACCACGCGCACCATATATAGCGTTTGCAGCAGCATCTTTTAGTATTTCTATTGATTCTATATCTTCAGGATTAAGAAACGCCAGAGGGTTATTATTCATCCCCCCGCTATTGCCACGCAGGGCAATATCCTGTGTCATAGGTATGCCGTCTATTACATACAAAGGGTCGCCACTGGCACTAATAGAGGCTAAACCCCTAATACGCACTACCGTTGGCGAACCTGCCATACCACTACCTGTGGTTATTTGCACACCGGGGGCTTTACCCTGTATGGCGGCCTCAAAACTGGGGGCGGGCATATCGGTTAGCTCATCACCATCTAGTTTGGTAATAGAACCTGTAAGGTCGCGCTTGCGTTGCACACCATAACCCACCACAACGGTCTCTTCTACTTTGGCCACATCTTCGGCCATTTTTACATTAAGTGTGATTTTTTGCCCTGCGGCTATTGTTACTGTTTTGGTTTGGGTAGAGTAACCTACGTAGCTTACACGCAGGGTATAGGTTCCCGCTTTTGATAAACGCAGGCTATAATTTCCATCAACATCTGAGGCTACACCTTCTTTTGTTTCATTGGTAATAATGGTAACACCAAAAAGTGTTTCTCCTGTAATATCATCGCTTACAGTACCCACTATGGTTTGCCCCAATGCAGGCACCATCCCTATGGCAAGGGGAAAGAGCAACAACATAAGAGCTTTAAGGTAGAGTTTTTGCATAGTATCTGGTTTAAAATCCGTTGAGTAATTATTTACTTATTATTAGTTTTTGGGTAGTTGCAATAGTTGGC
The DNA here is from genome assembly GCA_037968475.1 of Bacteroidia bacterium. GTDB lineage: Bacteria > Bacteroidota > Bacteroidia > UBA8524 > UBA8524 > SB11. Next base: position 12,870 of record JBBKVO010000025.1, on the reverse strand, counting down.
CCTTGTGCTTTTAGCAGGTATATGCCTTGTTTTAAAGCTCCGTTTGCGGTTAAATCAAGGGTGAGGGTATTGCTACCTTGCTCTAGCTTTCGTTTGCCCCAGTTCAATACTTCTTTTCCGCCCATATCATACAAAGCCAGTGTGGCTGTTTGTGCTTGTGCGCTGCTTATTTGCACACTTATTTTATCGGTAGCAGGGTTGGGATATATTTCAATCGTTTGATTTTCTGCATCAATTTCTTGTACGCTTATATTATTACCCAGAGTAAAGGTTTCTTTATACTCGGGCAATTTTTTGCTGGTATATATGCGGTATTCGCCCGGTTTTAGCAAAATGCCATTTTGGGTATTTGTTATTGTTGTTGATGTATTAGTAAAATACTCGTACCAAACGCCTGTGTACTGAAAATCAGGGTTAATAGTTTGGTCTACCACATCAAAGTTGGCCATCACTATCACATCCATACTGCTGTGGTTTAGGCGCACTTTTTTGGCTTTGCTATTGGTGCCCGCATCAAGCTGAAAGTTACCCGTGCTAAATGCCTCTTCGGTAGTACGTAGTTTAAGTATGCCCGCCCAAATGTTTAGCAATTGGCGACGGTTGGTATTGTTATAATAATCCCAACGGATGGGTTTGGGCGATGTACGGCAATCGTTGTTTATTGTTCCGTCTTCGCAGCGGTTCAGTGCAAAATCATACCCCATTTCGCCAAATTGCCATATCATTTTAGGGCCGGGTATTGAAAGGAAAAATACTGCTGCGGCTTCCATACGTGCCAGCGCTACGTTTAGCGATTTTACGTTGTGTGCCGTATTGCTGCTATTGCCAAACTGAAGGTTTTTATACATCAGTCTTTCTTCATCATGGCTTTCCATATAGGCCAATACACCCGGTTTTGTGTAGCCGCGTGCTTTATAGCTTGTAGAGCTTACATCGGCAGTGTAGCCCAATGTTAGCTCGTTAAAATTGTGGTTTATATTGCCCCAAAGCAAAAAGCCTCGGTTTGATAATTCTACTTCTTCGCTATTATCAGCAAAATGCTCTAAAATCATTATAGCATTGGGTTTTACACTCCAAACAGCATTGCCAATGTTTTGCAATATGTTTATGCGGCTTTGGTCGTATGCGCCCCATGCACCAATATTACCCAGCGTGTTTTTTTGCGTATAGCCTTTTGATAAGTCCATACGGTAGCCATCAATATGGTACTCTTGCACCCAGTATTTATATACTCTTTCAGCCCATAGGCGGGTAACATAAGCCTCGTGGTTATAATCGTATCCCACATTAAAATCGTGTTTAGCATCACGGTTAAACCAAGGGTTATCATACGCGGGCTTGCCATATTGCCCTGCATTAGCATCAAAATACATTTGCACCTGAGGGTTTAAACCAAAAGAGTGGTTCATGGCTATATCCAACACTATGGCTATGCCTTTGCGGTGGGCTTCTTCAACCAGTTTTTTAAAGGCATTGCGTGTGCCGTAGTATTTATCTAACGACATAAAAAAGGCGGGGTTATACCCCCAACTAATATTGCCTTCAAACTCCATTACGGGTAGAAGGTGAATACAGTTTATGCCTAATTTTTGCAAATAGCCTAATGAGTCCATTACCGATTTAAAGGCGTGGTCGCCAACAAAGTCGCGCACCAAAAGCTCGTATATCACCAGTTTTTCGGCAGTAGGCGGAGTAAAGGTTATAGTATTATCCCAATTGTATTGTGGTGCATCTGTTTGAAAAACGGAAACCACACCTGTGGTTTTGCCTTGCGGATATTGTCTTTCGGCGGCAGGGTAAGTAGCTTCGGGTATATATGGGTCGTTCCATGGGTCAAGTACCTTTTGGCAATACGGGTCGGCATAGCGCGCCAACTCATCATTCACCAAAAACTGATAACCGTATTCTTTGCCTGCTGTAAGCCCATCAATTTGTATCCACCAAATAGAATCGTTGGTGGCTTTTTTCATCAAATACTTAGGGTCTACTTGCCAATTGCTAAAATCGCCAAAGGCATACATAAAGTCTTTACCCGGTGCTAGCGATTGTAATATTACTGATGTGCTGCTTAAATAATTAACACCCAACTGCAAACCTGTGGGAGGGTTTTGCACTACAGGGTTGCCTTGTACTACAAAATAAGTAGTGTCGTAGGCTTTTAAAGCGCCTTTGGTTACCTCGGTAGTAAGCTCGTATTTGCCTACTGCGGGAGTAGTGTACGTGTAGTTTAAGGTAGTTGAGGAGGGTTCTTCAAAAACCAGTGTTCCGTTTGAAAACAGTTTAATATTTGCTGCCTCCGATGCCAACACACTTACTGAAACATTATTGCCTAGTTTGGTGATGGATGGTGTTTGGCTTGGACTGGTAAAAGTGGCGGCAAGACCTGCGGTATATAAATCGACAAAAATATCTGACCCATCGGCAGCACGACCCACATTAGTGCCTGCGGCATCTCTAAAAACAAAGGCCAAACGGGTTACTGTTTCGCCTGAGGGCACTCCATAATAATCGCGAATACGGTAAGAAATTTGGTGTTTATTGTTGCCAATATTGGTCATTTTCACCTTGGCATCAGCCGTACCCCAATTGCCTTGTACGTATTTCCAATCGGTAGGCGATGAGCTTTTGCTGGTGATAACTCCTGCGTGAGCATAAACTTGGGTTTGATTTAAAAGTGCAGCGTTTCCCTGCGTGGCATCAAAAGTAATTACCACACTATCGTTTTCGGTAGCGAAAACGGGGTCGATAGTTACCTGCCCTTTAACATGAAAAAATATCAGGCATAGTACACCTGATAGGGTAACGCGTAAAAAATTTACCATAAAATGCTTAGTGTTATTGTAACCGTGCTGATTAAAAACCAACGGGATACAAGGTTCTTAAGTTTCTGCGCAAACTAAAAACCAAAGTTATAAAAAAAGTGTATAACATACACTAAGCTAAGAAAAAAATATGTTTCCCCTCTGTTACCTGCTGATTATCAGCGTGTAAAATTTTACTTACGGGGTATAATACCCTCGTACTTATATAGTTGGGCGGGTTTGTGCAAAACACCCTTTTGTTTTTCGTCAAGGGGTTTTAGTTGGTCAATCTTTTTAATGCTCTTTCTAAAATTACGTTTATCCAGCTTTTTATCCAGCACAATCTCGTACAGGCTTTGCAGTTGGCTAAGTGTAAACTTTTCGGGCAGTAGCTCAAAACCAATGTTTTTATTTATAAGTTCGTCGCGAAGCATATCCAAACCACCTTGCAAAATTTTATTATGGTCAAATGCCAAGCGGGGTTCTTTACCCATATCAATCCATACCGAGCGTTTTGCAAACGAACCCGCTCCGGGTTCATAATCGGCAAGATTCACTAATGAATAGTAGGCAACTGTTATTACGCGTGTCTCAGGATTGCTTCGGTAGGTTTTTAACCATTCGGCATCCTTCACATCGCTTACCCTATCAGGATTACCATACGTGTGAAACTGTTTTAGGTATATACCTTGCAGTTGGGTTAGCTCTCCCAAAACTCGGGTAGCCGCTTGGTGCAAGCCCTCATCCTCACGCACCAAATCGCCCGGCAGGGCAAATTGTGCTCCTTTTCCTTTTTTTGCTTTCTCATCAAGAGCCTTTTGCTCTATTAGTAAAACTTTTAAGGTTTCATTGTCGTACCCAAAAACCACACAGTCTACCGACACGTTGTGGATTATTTTTTGATTTGTAGTCATTTAGCAGGTATACCCTTGGCAGATATTTGTTCAATTTTAATCAATAAATTGCGGTTTTCAAATTTCGATAAGTGTATTTTTGACACTTAGATGTATATTTGTTCGCTTACTAAGTCCTTATTCCGAATGATACTTTTAGCCGATAGTGGTTCTACTAAATGCGACTGGTTGCTTACCGACAGCACTGGTAAATATTACGATAGTTATAAAACTATTGGTTTTAATCCATTCTTTCATAGCAGCGAAACTATTGCCAATGAAATAAAGCAAAACGAAAGTTTGTATGGCATAGCTACCCGCATTGATGAGGTGTTTTATTACGGAGCGGGCAATAGTAGCGAATACTATAATGATATTGTGCGCATAGCGCTTGCTACGGTTTTTAAAAATGCTCGACTACATGTTGACCACGACCTTTTGGGCGCGGCCTATGCCACCTACACAGGTGAACCTTGCATTAGTTGTATATTAGGTACAGGTTCAAACTCGTGCTTTTTTGATGGCGAAAAAATACAAGAAAAGGTACCTGCTTTGGGGTATATTTTGGGTGATGAAGCCAGCGGAAGCTATTTTGGCAAACAATTACTTAGCACTTACCTATATAAAAAGCTACCCGAAGAAATAGCTCACGACCTTGAAAAAGAATATGGCGTGAACAAGGCCAATATTTTTGAACACATATACGAGCAACCCAATGCCAATGTATACTTGGCCAGTTTTACCCGTTTTATAGCCAAATACCGCGATTTGCCCTTGTTTGCAGATATGCTGCACAAAGGCATGGTTCACTTTATAAAAGAACACGTTTTGTGTTACGATAATGCTCAAAATGTACCTGTACATTTTATTGGTTCAATAGCATTCCATTTTCAAGAGGCTTTACAAACAGCCGCCAAAGAGTGTAATATAAAACTGGGCAGCATTATAAAACAACCTATACAAAACCTGCTGAACTACCATATTAAATACATTTTTCCCGAATTACAGCATGAGCACCATTAAGGGTTGCATTTTCGACCTCGATGGGGTTATTGTAGATACCGCCAAATATCACGGTTTGGCTTGGAAACGCCTTGCCGATAGCTTGGGTGTGCCTTTTGATGAACACGATAACGAGCAACTAAAAGGCGTTGGCCGCATGGAATCGCTTGAGTTTATTCTTAATAAAGGAAATATAAGCCTAAGCGAAGAGGAAAAAGTGCGTTTGGCTACTCAAAAAAACGAGTGGTACCTAGAGTATGTGCGCACCATGCAGCCTGATGAGGTTTTGCCCGGGGCTGTTGAGCTTTTAACCGAACTAAAACAAAAAGGTATAAAAATAGCCTTGGGTAGTGCCAGCAAAAATGCCCGTTTGGTGCTTGAGTTGACCAATACGCTTCCCCTTTTTGATGCTATTGTTGATGGCACACGCACCACACAATCAAAACCACACCCACAGGTGTTTTTAATGGGCGCAGAAGATTTAGGGCTGCAACCTAGTGAATGTGTTGTTTTTGAAGACGCTATTAGTGGTATTGATGCTGCATTGGCAGGGGGTTTTACCGCCATAGGAATTGGCAGTCCAAATGTGCTGACCAAAGCCCACAAGGTATATGCTGGGTTGGCTGATATTACTGTTGCTGACGTGTTGTAACCTATTTGGTTTTGATATTAAAATTGCCGTCTTCGTCTGACGTATATTTTAATCCTTCTCTATCACAAAAATCCTTCATTGCAGTTGCAATAGCTGCAATTTCCCTTTTATTAATCTCACTATACTCTTTGTTCAAACGAATTATTTGCTCCTCAATTTGTTTTTCTTCCTCCGAGCCTTCTTCTGTCTCAACATATTGCTTATGCAATTCTATAATTTTGCTAATCTCCTTTCTAAAAGCCTTCTGATAAACGGTCATGCTTTTCATCATTTGGTCTTTTAACTGTGTATTGCCTTTAAAGCCTTCTGAATTTTCCAAGTTCACCTCAATAGAGTAAAAAGCATAAACCGCATTTTCTCTGGTCTTCTCCGCATCGTCAAACCTGTTTTCTTCAATAGCAGTAACCATTTCTTTTGACAACTTTTGTATGGTATCAAACTGGTTCAGTATATCGGTAACATAAATTATCCCTTTGGCTTTATCAGTAAAGGAACACGATGCTATAAAAGCTATAAACAGAATCATCACTGAGGATTTGGCAAGAGAAAATATTTTCATCTTACAATCATAATAAAAACACATGTTGTATATTACAATTCAAAGGCATTTTTCGTAATTATATAAAGAAAGTGTATTTTCGACACTTTGTAAATTTTCAACCAAATGCGTAAGTATATAGTAGAAAACGATTGGCAGATAATAGAGGACGGTTTCGACCCCAATTTGAACCAAAGCAGCGAGAGTATTTTTAGTATTGGCAATGGCAAAATGGGACAGCGTGCCAATTTTGAAGAAAAATATAGTGGCAAAACCCTGCGTGGTAGTTACATAGCAGGCGTATATTATCCTGATAAAACCCGTGTGGGTTGGTGGAAAAACGGCTACCCTGAATATTTTGCCAAAGTACTAAATGCCGCCAACTGGATAGGTATTGATATTCGCCTTGATGGCGAAGCGCTTGATTTGGCGGAGTGCGAGGTGAAAAACTTTCGTCGTGTGCTGGACATGAAAAATAGCACGTTACACCGCTCTTTTACCGCTATTTGTGCTAGTGGAAAAGAGGTTGAGGTAAGTGCCTCCCGTTTTATAAGTATGGCAGAAGATGAAGTGGGAGTGATAAAATACAGCATTACCCCACTGAATTTTTCGACAAAAATCACCATTACTCCTTATATAGATGGTGATGTGGTAAACAAAGACTCTAACTACGACAAGAAGTTTTGGGATGAGGTAAACCGAAATATTGATGGTAAATATGCCTTCTTAAATCTTAAAACTAAGAAACTCGATTTTTTTGTTTGCACTGCTTTTACTGCACAGTTGTACCTAGAGGGAGAGCAAATTAAGCCCAGTACTCGGGCTTTAAACAAAGAAAAATATGTTGGATTTGAATATATAGTAGAAGCACAAAAAGGGCAAAAGATTACCCTTGTAAAATATTGCGCCAACCTAAGCAGCCAAAATTACGATAGGGACGAGCTATTATCTCAAAGCAAAAAAACCTTAATAGCTGCCGAAAGCAAAGGTTTTGAAACCCTGCATACAGAACACGCAGCAGCTTGGGAAAAAATTTGGGAAACCAGCGATATAAAAATACACGGTGATGTGGCTGCACAGCAAGGCATCCGCTTTAATATAATGCAGCTATACCATACGTATACAGGACAAGACCCTCGCCTAAATATTGGCCCAAAAGGCTTTACAGGCGAAAAATACGGTGGTAGTACCTATTGGGATACTGAGGCGTATTGCTTACCGTTTTACCTAAGTACTGCCGACCCGAAAGTAGCACGGCAACTGTTGCAATACCGCTACAAACAATTGGATAAAGCTATTGAAAATGCCGCAAAACTAGGCTTTACTAGCGGCGCTGCTTTGTACCCTATGGTAACCATGAATGGCGAAGAATGCCACAACGAATGGGAAATAACTTTTGAAGAAATACACCGCAACGGGGCTATTGCCTACGCCATATACAACTACATAAACTACACTGCCGATGAAGACTATTTGGCCGAAGGTGGATTGGATGTACTTATTGGCATCTCAAGGTTTTGGGCACAGCGTGTAAATTGGTCGGTACAAAAAGAAAAATATGTAATGTTGGGCGTTACAGGCCCTAACGAATACGAGAACAACGTAAACAACAACTGGTATACCAACTATATAGCCGCTTGGTGCATGGAATATACCACCAAAGCCCTTGCCTCTGTCAAAAAACACCACGCGGCCGCCTACAAAAAAATTGTAGATAAAACATCTTTTGATGAAAAAGCGGAAACCGAAAAGTGGGAGCACATAATAAACAATATGTACCTGCCCTACGATGATGCGCACAAGGTGTTTTTGCAGCAAGACGGTTTTATGGATAAAGTGCAGCTAACTGCTGCCGAGCTAGACCCTGCCCAACGCCCCATAAACCAATATTGGAGCTGGGATAGAATACTACGCAGCATATTTATAAAACAAGCCGACACCCTGCAAGGCTTCTACTTTTTTGAAGATGATTTTGATATAGACAGCCATCGCCGCCATTTTGATTTTTACGAGCCGCGCACCCTGCACGAGTCGTCTCTTTCTCCCTGCATACACGTAGTATTGGCCGCCAAACTGGGCAAAGAAGAAAAAGCCTACGAGCTATACCTACGCACCAGTCGGTTAGATTTGGACGATTATAATAACGAGGTACACGAAGGACTGCACATTACCAGCATGGCAGGCACATGGCTTAGTGTGGTACAAGGCTTTGGTGGTATGCGTGTAAAAAATGGGCAGCTACATTTTAGCCCTATGTTGCCCAAAAACTGGAGTGGTTTTGAGTTTAAAATATTGTTTAGAGGCAATACACTAAACATAGCCGTTGATAAACAATACGCCACCATAAGCCACTTGCAAGGGAACGAGCTTACTCTGCAACTGTTTGGCAAAGAGCACACCCTACCCACTAATGGCGAGCTAAAGATTGCTTTAAGTGGATTAGCGGTTAGTTAATACGCATTTAACATTCATCGGTTTGAAAACCTATGCTACTCAGACCTATCGGCAATCCCGAAAGGGTATTAATAGCGCCCCGTTCCCCGAAGCGTCCTCGCTTCGGGATAGCAGTGGTAGCGTCCCGCTACAAACAAGGTTTCGAGTGGACTCGAACAAGAATAAACTTCAAGCGTGGACGCTTGAAGGAACGCTGAAGCTGGCTCGAGCGTCCGCTCGGCGGAGAGATTGTTTTTCCTGCGCTGTCTTTCGCACTCCTTCGACTTCACTCAGGAAGACAGCACGCGAGGGGGACATTAGGCTGGTGAGTTTTATGAAAACTTAGGCATGAGCTTTAGAAAGGTAAAATTCTGTGCTGGCTCAAGCGTCCGCTTGTGCCAAAAATAATAGAGCGTCCGCTCGAGGTAAAGTTTGTTTTTCCTGCGTTGTCTTTCGCACTCCTTCGACTCCGCTCAGGACGACAGTCGCACAAGGGGGACAAATTGGGCTGGTGAGTTTTGTATAAGCAGTATATTTCAAACACAATACAAAAACCTATTTTTGGTGGGTGATAAACGACCCCCGTACCCATAAAATAATAGCCGCTGTTGTATTTTTTATAGCACTGGGGGTATACGTGCTCACGCTATCGCCAACGGTTAGTTTTTGGGATTGCGGCGAGTTTATCTCAGGGGCATACCGCTTGCAAGTGGTGCACCCTCCCGGTGCGCCGTTATACCAAATAATAGGGCGGGTGTTTAGTTTTTTTGCCTTTGGCAATGCACAAAACGTGGCCTTTTGGGTAAATATGCTCAGTGCTGTTAGCAGTGCTTTTTGTGTATTACTCACCTACCTCATCACCACCCGTTTGGCTACAAAAATTGTAAACCCAATGGGTTTGCCTTTGGCGTTTCATCAACACCTAAGCATTTGGGGAGCGGGTGCAGTTGCCGCACTAACTCTTGCTTTTACCGATACTTTTTGGTTTTCGGCAGTAGAGGCCGAGGTGTATTCGCTTTCTTCTCTTTTTACACTTTTAGTGTTTTGGGCTTCACTTAAGTGGGAAGAGAATAAAAACAGCCCGTTGCACATCCGCTGGTTGTTGTTTATGGCTTTTGCTGTGGGGTTATCCATTGGGGTGCATTTGCTCAACCTATTGGTTATACCTGCCGTTGTTTTTGTGGTATACTTTGGACTGAAACCTTATTCGTTTTTGGGAATTGTAAAAGCATCGGTTATGGGTGTTGCTCTTTTGCTGACGGTACAGTTTGTTATCATTCCCTATACACCTGCCCTTGCGGCATATACCGATCTTTATACGGTGAACCATTGGGCGTGGAATATTGGCACAGGTGCTTGGCTTTCATTAGCTCTTTTGGGGGGACTTATTGCCTTGGTACTGTTCTTTTCTCACCAAAAAAATTGGTTCAAAATACATTTATCGGTATTGTGTTTGGCCTTTGTGCTTATTGGCTATTCGTCGTATACCCTTGTTCCTATAAGGGCTGCGGCAAATCCTCCCATTAATATTAATGCCCCTGATAATGCTTTTTCGTTTCTCTCGTACCTCAACCGCGAGCAATACGGGGGGCGAGCATTGGTACACGGCCCTGCTTTTAATGCCCCGATAGATAGTTTTTTGCAAGGCAAGGCTATTTGGCGACCTAATGAAAAAGGACAATATGAGGTGTCGGGATACGAAACCGATTATAGGTTTAATAAAAACTATATGCTGTGGTTCCCGCGTATTGGTGATGTTTTTTCTGACGATAGTCAAGATGGGTACGTGGGTTGGACGAAGTTAGACCCCGAAGCAGAACCTAGCCAAGCCAAAAACCTTGAGTTCTTTTTAAAATACCAAATGCTGCACATGTATGTGCGCTACCATTTGTGGAATTTTGCAGGCCGCCAAAACGATGCGCAAGGGCATGGCAATGCTATGGATGGCAACGGCATAACGGGTTTTTCTTTTATTGATGAAAATATAGCCGCACCACTAAACGGGCAACCCCAAGCCCGAGCCAATAACAAAGCTGCCAACAATTATTATTTGCTGCCTTTGCTACTGGGCTTTGCGGGAATGTTTTTTCAAGCTAAAAAAGATAAAAAGAGTTTTGTCCCGCTACTGGTTTTGTTTCTTTTTACGGGTTTCTTTTTGTGTTTATACCTCAATGTGCCTCCGTTTGAACCGCGTGAGCGTGATTATGTTTTTGTAGGCTCTTTTCAGGTATTTAGTATCTGGGTTGGGCTAGGTGCTTTGTGGCTAATGCGCTTTTTACACACCAAAATAGCCAAAGGCATTTGGTTGGGACTTATCGTTTCGTTGTGCATTTCGCCTTTATTGTTGATTAGCCAAAATTGGGACGACCACAACCGAAGTGAAAACTATTTTGCCCGCGACTATGCCGCCAATGTATTGCAGGGGCTTGCGCCCAACTCTATTTTGTTTGTGTACGGCGATAACGATACTTACCCCCTTTGGTATTTGCAAAATGTTGAAGGCTTGCGCACCGACGTACGGGTGCTAAATGCCAACTTACTGGGTAGTGATTGGGGGGCTTTTGGTTTGTGGCAACAGCAATATAACTCGCCACCCATACAGCTGAGTATAAGTCCGTATAAATACCAACAAAACAAGCGTTTATTGGTAAGTATTATTCCTCCCTTACCTAACGGAAAAACCGAAATGCACTTTGCCGATGCTTTGGCATATATAGCGCAAGACAGTAATAATACCGAAATGCTAAGTAGTGGAAACCTGCGTTGTACACTGCCTGCGCAAAGTCTTTTTTTAAGGTTTGATACGGACAGTAGCACAACGGGAATAATTTATAGTTTCGATTTAAACAGCCGTTTTCTTACTCGTGCCGATGTATTGCTAATGGACATTTTGACAAATAACCCCGATAGACCGATATATTTTTCATCACGAAGTAAAAAAATGCCTTTGCCCCAATTACAAAGTTGGCTTAACTACGAGGGGTTAGTATACCTCTTAGGGAGTTATCCCCACAAGGACTGGATAGAAACCAGTGGGATGACTTCTTACAATTTAGCCCCTTTGATAAAACAATGGCAATTGCGCGGGTTTTCATCAACCAAAAATTATATAGACCCCGAGGCTAAAAAAATAGCGCAGCACTATATGAATGTTTGCGCCCATAACATAAAAGCATATCAGCAAGAGTTGAACCCCGAAAAGGCGGGCGAACTGGCCTTGTTGTGTGTAGATGCTTTTGCGCTAAACAATTTTGATTTTAATAGTTACGCTGCACCGCTTACCTTTGCCAGTACTTTGTATGCTAGTGGGCAAACAGAAAAAGCCAATGCATATGTACAACAACTTACGCAAAGGCTTATGGAGGAAACCACATACTACCAAAGCCTAAAAAATACTATTGCCGATTATAGTGCCCAAAAAGAAATTAAAATATCGCTTAAAGGGCTGCGGCAACTAAAAGATTTACTAAATTCACAACAGCAAACCCAAAAGGCGCAGGAAATTGAAAAGTTTTTGGCTTTCTTCGCCCCCAAAACCCACACACCATAGTGCAACAACAAAAAATATACGGCCTACATCCGGTTATTGAAGCCATAGAGTCAGGTCAGCCGCTTGAAAGAGTTTTTATAGAAGAAAGTGCAAAAGGCGAGTTACAAACCCGCTTGCGCAAAATGCTGAAAGACCTTGATATTCCGCACCAAATACTGCCCCACTATCGCTTTTTTAAAATTGCCGATAGAAACAAAAACCACCAAGGTGTAGTGGCTCTTGCCTCGCTAATTGAATACCAAAATATTGAAGAGATAATACAACAGGCTTTTGAACGTGGCGAAACTCCTTTGGTTATTGCGCTAGACAAAGTAACCGATGTGCGCAATTTTGGTGCTATTGCCCGTACAGCCGAATGTATGGGTGTGCACGCCCTGCTGATACCCGACAAAGGTAGTGCTGCCATAAATGATGATGCTATAAAAACTAGCGCAGGGGCTTTACTAAAAATACCCGTGTGCCGTGTGCACAACCTAAAAGGCTCGTTGGATTACCTAAAACAAAGCGGGCTGATACTGGCTGCCGCTACTGAAGAGGGCGCAATAAACAGTTGGGAGGCCGACCTGAAAGGCCCTTTGGCTATACTAATGGGTAATGAAGAGACAGGTGTTTCGCCAGAATATCTTCGCCGATGTGATTTGCTGCTAAAAGTGCCTATGATGGGCACAATAGAATCGCTGAATGTATCAGTAGCCGCAGGTATGCTTTTGTATGAAAGTGTGCGACAACGCACTGTTTAGTTGGGTTTGGGATCGTGCCACCTTGTGCGGATGTCATCCTGAGCGGAGTCGAAGGAGTGCGAAAGATAGCGCAGGAAAAACAATCTCTCCGCCGAGCGGACGCTCGAGCCAGCTTGGGGGTTCCTTCAAGCGTCCACGCTTGAAGTTTATTCTTGTTCGAGTCCACTCGAAACCTTGTTTGTAGCGGGACGCGACCACTCGCTATCGCGAAGCGAGGATGCTCGGGGAACGGATATTTAACCTCAACTCGGCAAGACACAG
>JBBKVO010000024.1:0-133917 GCA_037968475.1 Bacteroidia bacterium | reverse complement strand
AATAATAAGCAAACAAAAAGAATGGCGACCAAAACCACCCACCCCTTATCTAAATGTTAGCATTGATGGTGGTTTACGCTTAGGCAAACGGTTTAAAATAGGGGGAGAAATTACCGCATCCATTGGCTACACCTCTTTATACAAAGAAAGTAATACAGGCATTACAAAAGGGGGCACTTTTGCTTATGATTTAGCCCTTAAGCCCTATTTTTTTTCAGGCGGTATTTATTTACAGTACAGGATAAAGTAACTTCTTTTTTCGTACTCTACACCAAAAAATTACGTTCTGCGTTTATAAACTGTATTTTTGTTTCAAAAAAACCACAAACAATTGTCTATAAACGTTAAAAACCTTAGCAAAGTATACGGCAGCCAAAAGGCTGTTAACGATATTACCTTTAGCGTACAACCGGGTGAGATTTTAGGCTTTTTGGGGCCTAACGGCGCAGGAAAATCAACCACCATGAAAATACTTACCTGCTTTTTACCCCAAACGCAAGGCAGTGCCGAAGTATGCGGATACGATGTTACCACCCACCCTATGGAGGTGCGTCGTCATATTGGTTATTTGCCTGAACACAACCCGTTGTATTTGGATATGTATGTGCGCGAGTACCTGCAATTTACTGCCAAAATGCACGGACTGAAAGAAGGTGTTAGTGCCCGTGTGGATGAAATTATAGAAAAAACGGGTATTGTGCCCGAACGAAAAAAGAAAATTGGTCAACTATCAAAGGGGTATCGCCAACGTGTAGGCTTGGCACAAGCACTAATACACAACCCTGAGGTACTGATTTTGGATGAACCTACTAGTGGACTAGACCCCAACCAAATAAGCGAAATACGCAATTTGATACGCGAAACAGGCAAAGACCGCACGGTGATACTTTCTACCCATATAATGCAAGAAGTAGAGGCATTGTGCGATAGGGTGATTATTATAAATCAAGGTCAAATTGTTGCTAATGATGAAACCCAACACCTAAAAACCCGCTTTAAAGGAGGTAAAACCACCATACTAGCAGAGTTTAAAGGCGAAGTGAGCGAAAAGCAACTTAAAAGTGTAGCGGGTGTATCGCAAGCACAGCACATGGGCGGCAACAAATGGCAAATTATAGCCAACAACCCCGATGATATTAATGAGCTTCTTTTTCGCTTTGCCGTTGAAAACAATTTGGTGATTTTGGGCTTAAGCCAAGAAACCCAACGCTTAGAAGATGTATTTCAGCAGCTTACCCAAAAAGGGTAATAGTTATCTTTGCTTAATAAATCTTTCTTTTTGCTATTTTGCTACTTACTATGAGGCAAAAGCTGCAAAACAATTTTTGTAAAATTTCCATACGGTTTTGCCTACTGGTTACAGTGCTTGTTTTTTCTGCCTGTCAACAAAGATATGGTCGTATACAAAAGGTACGCGTAGGTAAAACACACGCCACAAAACAACCTATCGGTCGTCATAAAAGCTCCATTACCCCAGCCCTTTCGCTCTCTCAAAAAACAAGCCCCCTTAATAGTCCACTTCAAATTGACGAGTTTATTATTGAGCCTAAACAAGCCCCAAACATTGTTTCTCCGCTACCTAAAAAGAAAATAGCGCATACAACCGTCATCGACCTTGTCGCCATAAGTCCTCCCGATTCTATGGTAAGAGATAGCGTGGTAAAACCAATACCTACCACAAAAGAGACTAGGTTTCAGTCGGGTAATTTTGAACAAATGTTTAATTTAGCAACGGCTATTGCACTTGGCATTTTTCTTTTAAGTTTTGCTGTTGCAGGTGTACTGCTTGTATCTTATTTAATTTCACCCGGACTAATTGCTTTGGGCGGCAGTGTGGTTATTGAGGCTTTAGGTATTTGGTCAATAATTGGCTTGCTACTCGGTTGGCTTTTTGCTCGACTTTTTAAAAAGTATATAAAAAAAGCAGCCAATTCATCAGTTAGGTATGGTAAAAACGAGTATTATCTTGGCGATTTTAAAAATATGCCCCGCAATGTTCGCTTAAAAAATATTTTTCACAACCTTTTGGCAATGGGTTTGCTTCTAGGCCCATTAACATTGGCCAGCTTTTTATTCCCTCCCCTTTTTGCAGTAGTTGTAGTGTTTTTATACCTGCTTTTGCCCTATTATCTTCTAAAATTCTTTGCTATCCTTCTCTTTTCAAAGCACGATTAAAAAATCCTCCTAACATTAAAATCATTGTATTATCAACTATTTATCGTAATATTGCGATATAACGATGGGAGTTACAAAAACACAAAATTTTAGTCCACAACAAAACCAAATGGCAGCTTGGGCAAAAGCACTGGCGCACCCTGCCCGTATAGCCATAATACAGCATTTGCTGCAAACCAAAAGCTGCATTTGTAACGATTTGGTAGATGTATTGCCACTGGCACAAGCCACCATATCACAACACTTAAAAGAGCTTAAAGCATCAGGACTTATACAAGGTGAAATTGAGGGTACAAAAGTGTGCTACTGCATCAATCCTGTTGCTTGGACAGAAATAAGCACCCAATGGGCAGCTTTATTTGCTAGTTATGTACCTCCTGCTGATACTTGTTGTTAACGTTTAAAATAAAAAAAATGAACACATCACCCTTTCCACGTATGCACATTAGCCTTTATGTAAGCAATATTGAGGCTACCATTAAATTTTACGACACCTTTTTTGGGCAAGCTGCCACAAAAACCAAAGTAAACTACGCAAAGTATATTTTAGAGAGCCCGTCGCTAATAATTTCTTTTGTTGAAAATAAAGAACGAGTGCAGCAAAATTTTGGGCACTTGGGTTTTGAAGTGGCCAGCAAAGATGATGTGATGCTAAAAATGCTTACCCTAAAAACAAAAGGCATATTAGTTAAAGAAGAAATGGGCACAAATTGCTGCTATGCCTTGCAAGATAAATTTTGGGCTACCGACCCCGATGGCGTGCAATGGGAAGTATATTATTTTCATGCCGATAGTGATTTTAACGACCCACATTATACCGAAAGTAACGAAAAAGAAGCCGCTGCTTGTTGTATGCCACCAACAAATGAAAAGAAAAGGGTAAATTTGAGCGATTTGAAAGTATGAGAAGTTTCATTTTATCCATATTTCTTGTTCTCACACTAGTGCTTCTTTTTTCCATGCAAAACAAAACAACAACGGGTTTTACTCCTACCCTGCAAGACTATTGCGATAGCGTTGCCGAAGAGTTTGATTTGATAAGTGCCGAGCGTAAAAAAACGTTAGACTCAATAGCGCAATACATCACTGCAAAAAAACAGGCAGGTGAAACTTGCAACCTTACATTTATTTGTGTGCACAACTCTCGCCGTAGTCATTTTGGACAAGCGTGGGCAACTATGGCAGGCTTATACTATGGTATAGAAGGAATACAAATATACTCAGGCGGAGTAGAGGTAACAGCCTGTAACCCGCGCACAGTTAGCGCTATGCAAAGAACCGGTTTACTGGTTGAGAAAGAAAAAGACGGTTTTAACCCACAATACAGTATAAAAGCGGGCGAAGATTTGGAAGGCTGTATCGTATACTCTAAACGTTACGATGATTTGTTTAATCCCCGTAAAAATTTTGCAGCGATAATGGTGTGTGGCGATGGCGACGAGGCCTGCCCTTTGGTAAACGGAGCGGACGAACGTTTTCTTATCCCATACCCCGACCCTAAACAAACCGACGGAACACCACAAGAAACAAAAACCTACGATGAGCGATGCCGCCAAATAGCCCGCGAGGTTTTTTATGTATACTCAACCATAAAGTAATTGTATGGGCGATAAACACCCACTAGGCTTTTTTGAACGTTATCTTAGCCTTTGGGTGTTGCTATGTATTGGTTTGGGTATTATACTGGGCAAACTATTGCCTGAGCTCTTTGCCCAAATTGGTAGTTTCGAGTTTGCAGGCATCAACCTAATAATAGCTATTTTGGTTTGGGGTATGATATACCCCATGATGGTGCAAATAGATTTTAGCAGCATAAAAGCCATAAAACAACACCCTAAAGGTTTACTGCTAACCCTTGTAGTAAACTGGTTGATAAAACCGTTTAGCATGGCATTTTTTGCTTGGTTGTTTTTCAGCAAAATATTTCAGGCACAGTTACACCCCGAAGAGGCCAACGAGTACATAGCAGGGGCAATATTATTAGGTGCTGCTCCATGCACTGCTATGGTATTTGTATGGTCGTACCTAAGCAAAGGCAATGCCTTATACACACTTATACAAGTTTCTGTAAACGATATTATTATTCTATTTGCTTTTGTGCCCATAGTAGGCCTTTTGCTAGGCATTACAAATGTATTAGTCCCCTATAACACCCTGTTTATTTCAGTAACCTTGTTTGTATTGGTACCCTTATTGGCAGGCTGGCTATCCAACAAAATATTGTTGCAAAAAAAAGGCGAGCAATGGTTTAAACAACGCTTCCTACCCTCGTTAAAACCATTTTCTATAATAGCATTATTGCTAACGCTTATAGTATTGTTTGCGCTACAAGGACAAGTGATACTAAACAAACCTTGGCTAATAGTACTTATTGCCATACCGCTTACTTTGCAAACGTATTTTATATTTTTCTTATCGTGGTTTACGGGCAGGTGGCTAAAATTACCCCACCAAATATGTGCTCCATCGGCTATGATAGGAGCAAGTAATTTTTTTGAACTTGCAGTAGCAGTAGCCATTTCATTATTTGGTATTAACTCGGGTGCAGCCCTAACCACCGTTGTGGGTGTGCTAACCGAAGTGCCTATTATGCTATCACTGGTAGCACTAGCCAACAAATGGCGTTATTAAATTAGTTATCTTGCAAACTTGTACACTAAAACTATCGTTATATAGTTACTAATACATAGTGAAACACCTTTTACATATAGCTTTTTTGTGTGCCTTGCTTTTGCTTACCGCAAAAATAAAAGCCCAAGAAGTGCAATGGTCTAATTCTGAAAAGTTTAGGAATCGCACGGCCTATACCCGCATTATAGGACAAAACCAGCAGGGTATTTATGCTTTGCGCAGCAAAAGCCGCTATATCACCCGTAGGGTTTACATACAAATGTTTCGCGAAAACATGGGTTTACTGTTTAGCAAACAATTACCAGGGCTTAAAAGAAGTGTACTTGAGAATGCTTTTGTATACCCTAACAGCTTAGCCATTTTTAAAAGCAGCTATAATCGTAAAACACATAATATAGATCTTATATACCAGCAGTATAATATTGAGGCGGAACCAGAGGGGAGTGAAAAAACTTTGATGAACTCACCACAAAGAGATTATGCTGATGAGGGCGATTATATACTGAGTCAGTCTACCGACAGAAGTAAAGTATTGTGTTTCCACACCGAAATTACTGCCGAGAAAAAAACGGTAGTAGAGATACTCGTTCTATCTGCACCCGAGATGAAAGAAATTGGTCGCAAAAAAGTAGAACTACCCTTTAGGTACGGTAACTTTTCTCGCCTTGATATGGAGGTAGACAATAATGGCAATGCCTACTTTGTTTTTAGGGTAGAAGATGGGGAAAAGAAAAAGAAAAATTATGAGCGTTTCGGCTACTATTTGTTTGCCTACAATGTTGCTGATAATATCTTAAAAGATTTTTACCTAAACAATAGCGATACCTACCTAAGTCGCCCTTACCTTACTATTGATAATCTAAGCCACAGAGCATTAGTATCAGGCTTTTACTCGCTTCAAGAAACAGGCTTTAGCAAAGGGATTTTAGATTTTGCTATTGATGCCAATACCCACAGTCTTATATACCACAGCTTTATACCCTATCCGCAAACCTTTGTAGGCGATATGATAGGCAAGTATGCTGCCGAGCGAGGCGAAGAGCTACGCGATTTGTTTATACGCAAAGTGGTTCCCCATAGCGATAGTGGCTATGTGTTGATAGCCGAAGAGTTTTATACCACCACACAAACCTATACCTTCTCAATAAACGGGATGATGCAAGTGGGTAGCCGCGATATTTTTAATTTTGGTAAAGTAGCCCTGCTTTTTATTAATAAAAAAGGCGAGATAGAATGGGGTAAAACCATAAACAAAAGCCAAACATCATCGCTAGATTTAGGGTATTACAGTTCTATATACGTAGTGCCGCAAAAAAATAAACTCTCTATTTTTTATAATGATGAAGACCGTGGTAACTCTGAAATAACAGAATATGTGCTAAATAACAAAGGTGAACTAAACAGTAAGCTGTTGTTTAAAAACCAAACCAGCAATATTGCCGTTGTGCCGCGCGAAGGGCAACAATTAGATGCAGCAACAATTTTATTTCCTGCCGCTAAAGACCGTAAATTTGCATTTTTAAAACTAATGCTAAATTAAGCCCCTTTGTTAAACCTTTTCAGAAATAAGCTGGTAGTAAACCTTGCATGGGTAATTGTATTTAGCATTGCTATACAAGCTTTTTGGCTATTCAATTTACCACAAGATATTACTATAGTAAGTAATAGCCCACTACTAAAATACTGGCTGCCCCAATTTTCAGTGGCAGGTAGTAGCCTCTATATTTCGTTAGCTATTGTTTTTATTGGTACGTTGTTGGCTGGTTTTGCTTACAATCAAATAATAAACAATAACGAGGTTCTTTTTCGCCAATCGTTCTTCCCTGTATTCTTTTTCTTTTACTTGTCTCATTTATTTGGTGTGCAAAATCTGCTATCGCCACAATTTTTGGCTTCAATATTTTTGCTGCTGGTAGTGTTCAAGTTTTTATCGCTAGACCCTCGGAACATTAAAACTACCCCGTTTTTAGATATGGGCTTTTTTATGGCCGCAGCATTTTGCATTTTGCCCAATGCTATACTGTTTTTGCCAGCCTTGCTTTTATCACTTATAATAGCCGGTTACTTACGTATAAAAAACTTTTTATTGTTGCTTACAGGTTTAAGCATACCGATATATTTTTTGTGGATAGGCTATTATTTAGCCGGACAAACCGATGTGTATTACACCTTATTTGAGTTTGATTTTTTACTTTTTGATAAGGAAAGATTTACCCAACTATCGCTGTACGATAGTATAGCTTTGGGGTATGTAGGTCTGGTTCTTTTAATAAGTTTAGCCAACTTGCAGGGCAATTTTTCAAAAAACACCATCCGTACCCGACGTTCTCAACAAATGTTATTATCTTTTTTGGTGAGCGGAATTGCTTGTGTAATTTTTAGCAAGATGCCTATAAAACAGGCATTTACCATGCTTGCCCTACCCCTCTCTCCCTTCCTTTCGTACTACTTTTTGAAGACAAAACGACCTTTGTGGAGAGAGACTTTGTTTGCACTTTTTTTCATTATCACTATTATTGTAGCTGTTGCATAAACAGGATAAGGTTTAATGGGTGAACATCATAAAATAAATGATACGGGAGGGGGGGCTACAGCATCGCTTATTTTCCGTTTTTTAACGTTAGTATTTATACTAAACGTAGTGGCTGCACTTGCGGCATTGCTAAAATTTTCTTTCACAAATTTTTATCTTGCCGAAATAGCTATTTTAGCCTTTGCTTTTATAGTATATGTGGGCAAAAGCGAGGCTGAAAAAATTCAATTTGAAGGGGGTAAAATAATTGTAACCGGTAAGCGTTTTTTCTTTTTCAAATTCAGAAAATCAGCTCCCTACTCTAAAGTAAAATACAAGTTTAAAAAACCTGCCGAAAACAAAAACATAATGTTTTGGTTTTGGCAAAAAAAATACAGAATAGAGCTGTATAAAGATAAAAGCAAGTGGGTGGATATAACAGGTGGGGCAATGGGTTGGAGCCGAATACGCATAGGCGATTTAGCCAAAACCCTAATAGCCAAAGGTTGCTACAACTGGTTTGAGTTTAACAAACGTAAACGCAAATAAAACGCACTTGTTTAGTGTGCTTCTAGCCAGTTTTTTCCGGCACCCATTTCTACCTCTAACGGAACAGCTAGTTCCATAGCGTTTAGCATTTCCATTTTTATCACTGGTTTCAGGTCTTCCAGTTCAGGTGTATACACATCAAATAAAAGCTCATCGTGCACTTGTAATATCATTTTCGATTTCACTTGCATTTCGTCAAACCTGCGGTGTATGTTTATCATGGCCAATTTTATCATATCGGCAGCACTACCCTGTATGGGTGCATTAATCGCATTTCGTTCGGCAAAACCTCTTACAGTATGGTTGGCCGAGTTAATATCGCGCAGGTAGCGGCGGCGACCCAGCAATGTTTCTACATAACCGCGTTCGCGGGCTTGCTCTATAGTGTCGTTCATATACCTCTTAATATCGGGGTATTGCAAAAAGTAGCTTTCTATTATTTCAGCAGCTTCTTTGCGAGGTATCTCTAAACGTTGCGAAAGGCCAAAGGCCGATATGCCGTATATAATACCAAAATTTACCATTTTGGCTTTGCGGCGCATATCTCTATCAACATCCTCAAGGCTTACACCAAACACTTTTGCCGCCGTGGCAGTGTGTATGTCCAAACCTTGTTTAAAATCGTCTATCATGCCCTTATCTTCGCTTATAGCAGCAACAATGCGCAATTCTATCTGCGAGTAATCGGCACTTAGCAACAAATGGTTTTCATCACGTGGTATAAAGGCTTTGCGTATTTCGCGGCCTCTATCGGTACGTATAGGTATATTTTGCACGTTAGGGTCGGTACTGCTTAGCCTGCCCGTAGCTGCCACTGCTTGATTAAATGAGGTATGCACCCTACCCGTGTGTTTGTTTACCAACAAGGGCAACGCATCAACATAGGTTGATTTTAGTTTTTGTAGTTGACGGAAATCAATAATTTTTTGGGCTATCTCGTGCTCACGAGCAAGGTAACTCAGCACTTCTTCATCTGTTTTGTATTGGCCTGTTTTAGTTTTTTTGGCCTTAGGGTCAAGTTGCAGTTTATCAAACAATACTTCGCCCAGTTGCTTTGGCGATGCTATATTAAATTTAACACCGGCAAGCTCTTGTATATCTTTCTCTAGTTGCGCAATATCAATCTCTAATTCTTTAGAGTAGCCCTCTAGCATTTTATCGTCAATACGCACACCTTCGCGCTCCATATCAGCCAATACGCTTATTAGTGGGGCTTCTACTTTTTCAAGGACATAGCGCGCGTTTTTCTCATCCAATTGAGGCTCTAATACCTCTTTTAGGCGCAGTGTAATATCGGCATCTTCGGCAGCGTATTCGGCTACTTTTTCTACCTCTATATCGCGCATATTTAGTTGCCCTTTGCCTTTTTTGCCAATAAGGGTTTCTATTGATATGGTATTGTAATTTAAGTAGTTTTCGGCCAACGCATCCATATTGTGCCTTTGGTCAGGCTCAAGCAGGTAATGGGTTAGCATGGTATCAAACAATTTGCCTTTTAACTGTATGCCATAGTTTTGCAGCACCAGCATATCGTATTTAATGTTTTGACCTATAATAGTGGCATTTTCGTTTTCAAAAACAGGTCTAAACTCTTCTACAATGGCTTGTGCTTCTGCTTTATCGGCAGGTACAGGTATGTAAAATGCTTCGTGCGGTTTTACTGAGAATGATATGCCCACCAGCTCGGCATCTATTGCTACCAACGATGTAGTTTCGGTATCAAAACACCATTCGGTTGCTGCATTAAGCTGTTGTATTAGCGTTTGGTATTTTTCTTTGGTATCACAAATTTCGTAATGATGTGGAGTAGTAGCTGCCGTTTTTAAATCAGATTCATTATCGGCAATAGGTGCTGCTGCAACTTGCGCTGCCGCTCCGCCACTAAACAGGCTTTGTTGTCCACCCACAGGGCCTTCTACCAATTCTTCGCCAAAAATCCGTTTGGCCATTGTGCGAAATTCTAATTCGGTAAAAATCTCTTTTAAAACTTCTTTATCAGGCTCTTCTTTTATCAGTGCCGTTTGGTCTAAATCAACGGGAACATCAAGTATTATAGTAGCCAGTTTTTTTGATAAACGAGCCATATCGGCCTGCTCTTCTACCTTTTCTTTTTGTTTGCCTTTTAGTTGGTTGGTATTGGCCAATAGGTTTTCTACACTGCCAAACTCTTTCACCAATTTTATAGCTGTTTTTTCGCCAATGCCTTGTATACCGGGTATGTTATCAACGGCATCACCCATTAAGCCCAAAATATCTATTACTTGGTCTACATTGTCTATACCGCCCCATTTGGCAAGCACTTCAGGCACGCCCATTATTTCAAACTCTTTGCCTTGGCGGCCGGGTTTGTACATATAGATATTTGGACTAACCAACTGCCCAAAATCTTTATCGGGGGTCATCATATAGGTGGTAAAGCCTTCTTTTTCAGCTTTTTTAGCCAGTGTACCTATAATATCGTCGGCCTCATAGCCGTCCATAGTTATAACGGGTATGTTAAAGCCTTCTATTATTCTGAATATATAGGGTATTGAGCGCGAAAGGTCTTCGGGCATCGATTCGCGATGGGCTTTATAATCAGCAAATTCAATATGCCTTTCAGTAGGTTTATCGGTATCAAATACCACCGCTATGTGGGTAGGCTTTTCTCGGTTCAATACATCCAAAAGGGTGTTTGTAAACCCATAAGGGGCATTTGTATTAAGCCCATAAGAGGTAATGCGTGGGTTTTGGCTAAAGGCGAAAAAGGCACGGTATATAAGGGCCATTCCATCTAGCAGGAATAGCTTTTTCTCATCGCTCATAATTTGTTGCTTGTGGTTAAAGCAACAAAATTAGCACGATAAACGGGAGTTGAAAGTTTTTTGATGCTTATAACTTTTTTTTAATGTCAATACAACCTTCGCCAATTGGTTTGCGTTTAGTCCAAACTAAAAACAAACTATATGAAAACTTTTATTTATCGCTTACTGGGCATTGGTATGCTTTTAAGCCTAGGCGGGCAAGCTATTGGGCAAGATGTATTGAGGTATGGTGTAACCCCCAACAATCCTGTTGTTTCTCCTCCGCTTTTATATTGGGATTTGCTTCGCACAACCTCTACCGGGTGGATTTGGCAATACAGAACCACACCGCCGCTAAGGTGGAATAATTATGAAAAGGTAGAGAATATTAAAAATGCTGACGGCGATTTTACTGAGGTGAAGACCTTGTATTGGGATGCCGGCACACAAACATGGCAAAACGCTTATAACAACCTATATAATTACCAAAAAGACGCTAACAATAATGTATTGCAGGTTGCATGGGAGCGAACAATGCCTAATTATATAGGAGCGGTGCAGTTTGATAATACATACAGCACGCAAGGCAGACTAGAGGAGTCTGTTGTAAGTTTTAGAAACGGCGGGGGTTATGTGCCTACTACGCATATTTATATGAAATATGATGGTAGCGGAAACCGCGTGCTAGACTCTGGTGCAAACATACCAACGGCTACCAATAATTTAATGGTTTATTACGAATACGACAATAACAACCGCTGTGTTAGGCAGGTGGAAAAAATTCTATCTGCAAATAATGTATTTGACACAACTACTGCAATCTCTTACACTTATACTGTTGATGGCCGTTTGAACGCTAAACTTATTGAATATAAGCAAAATAATGGTATGAGAATAGATGCCTCGCTATATACTTTCACATACACCCCGGCCGGTAAAATTGATGAGATGGTGAACTATTTAAAAGACACAGGCTCTACACAAATGAATGCTGATATGTCTTATAAACATTACTATAATGCACAAAACAAGCTTGCTTCTATGGTGTTTAAGCTACCCGCCCTTACAGGCTGGGGAACCGAAGACAGTATTGTGATTAACTATTTACCCAATGGCGGGTACGATACGGCGCATTATTATGTAGGC
The DNA here is from genome assembly GCA_037968475.1 of Bacteroidia bacterium. Lineage (GTDB taxonomy): Bacteria > Bacteroidota > Bacteroidia > UBA8524 > UBA8524 > SB11. The sequence continues at coordinate 122,121 of JBBKVO010000024.1, read as the reverse complement.
GACGGGGATATAGCTTGGGAAAGCAACTATAGTTTGCGCTTGTTGTTTGATAAAAGCACTACAGGCATACCACAAGTTAACAACATCACAACCAATTTAACTGCCTACCCCAACCCAACAACAAATACATTGTTTGTTGAGCTAGACGCCTCTGCAAACGGTTCTACTGATTTGATTTTAACAGATATGACAGGCCGAATTATAAAAACCCAAACACTAACTCTATTTGCTGGTCAGTCTATCAAAACTCAAATACAATTTGACGATATGGCTACGGGCATTTATATGCTGAGGGCTGGTAGCAAAACCATTAAGATAGTAAAACAATAAGCCTTGTCTTTTTACATACTTCTATAATATAAACCGCCGTGTTATAGCAAACTGCACGGCGGTTTTTAAACAATGCAGCATTAAACCCATTTTTATACTCATTATATTATGAAAACAATTCTTACATCTCTTTTTTTAGGCATCCTATTAAGTATGTCTAACTTGGCAACCGCCCAAGATGAACTATCTAGCGGTGCACCTTTTTATAAACCGGTGGTAGAACCTCCGTTGGCTTATAGAGACATTTTGAGAACTGAAACCGAAGGGTGGACAAGGGAAGAGTTTATAGCCGCACAAGGAATATGGAGAAATGTTGAGTTGGCAGTGAGCAGCCGCGATGCTTTTGGTGGTTTTGCTGAATTATCAACCGCGTATTGGGATACGGCAAATAGCTTTTGGGAAAATAATTACAAAGCTGAATACAGCAGCATATACAATAGTAATAATTTGGTTGAGGAGAATGAGCTTGAAGTTAGCTATACAGGAACCAACTTCAAAATTAAAGCGGTGTATGCCTACTACCCCAACAAGAAAGAAAAACAAGTAGATTTTTATTACAAAAGCGGAAGCTCTTTCTCGCCGTCGTCAAAAACATTTTTTCTATACGATGCCAATAATAAAAGGCGTATAGACTCTGCGGTGTATTTAAACCCTGCTAGTAGCGTAGTTACATATTATACCTGCGATAATAATGGTAGATGCACAGAAAGTGTTGAACGTAATGTCCCCCAACGCTTTGGCACTGATACAGTTTCACAATCGTTGTACGAGTATTATACCACAGGTGAGCTTAAGCGTATCGTTTCTCTTTATAATTTTAACCAAGGCGGACCTTTGGCTAAAACAGGAATGAAAGAATATACCTATACTCAAAATGGTAAAATTGATAAAGTTTTTGACTGGTATCGTCAAAATGATAGCTTAGAACTTTTTGGTATATATAGTCATTATTATACAGCATCAAAACTTAGTGCTATAACATCACGCTATTTTCAAGCAGGGCAAGAAAACTATAACGATAGTATTATTTTAAACTACCTGCCCAATAACCAATACGATACTGCAAAAATTTATCGTGCAGGAGCTACGCCTACATCGTGGGCTGCTACACCCACCCACCGCATGATTTTTGCACCCACTACCACTACAAGCATTGGCAGTGCAAAAAAATTGGGTACAGCACTAAATGCCTACCCCAACCCTGCCAACCAAACATTGTTTGTAGAGTTAAACGCTGCAACTGAGGGCAATACTGATATAGTATTAACGGATATAACAGGCAAAGTATTAAAAACAAAAGCCGTGCAGTTTTTTGCAGGGCAAACCACAAAAACCGAATTACAAATTGATGACCTAGCCACAGGTATTTATATGCTGCGTGCAGGCAACAACACTATAAAGATTATTAAACAGTAATCTTTTTTAAATAGAGAAGCCCCTGTATGCTTTGCATACAGGGGCTTCTTGTTTATATCTGTCTAAAAATTATTATTTCTTTTCTGGTGTGCCCTCTGGTGTGCCGCCGGTAGCATACGCCAAATTATTTTTTGCTAATAAAAAGTTGGGTTGTATTTCAAGGGCTTTGGTAAAGGCTTCAATAGCTTCTGTTTTCTTATCAGGATAGTCTTCAAGCAAAATATAGCCTTTAAGATTTAACACAGCAGCTTCCAATTTCACCTCCTGTACCTTGTTTTTTTCTACCTCAATTTTCACTGGAGCTTTCATGCTATTGGTTAGGTTTTCGGCTCGCATTACACTTTGCAAAGCTTCACCCACACGTTTGTAGGTGTATTGTAACTCGGCCAATCGATAAGCATGGTACATCTCGTTGGTTTTAGAAAGCAATTTATCAAACGACTCTATGGCTTCTTTCACCTTACCCAATGATGCTTGCGATATAGCCAAAATTTCAAGTATGGTAAGGTTTTTCCCTTTTTCAATAGAATCAGAATAGGTTTTCGCCAATTCGCTTGCTACACGCTCGCATTGTACAAACGAGGCCATATCAAAATACATCAGCAAAAGACTGTCTTTGTATGGGCTGCGGTCGCCCTCTTCAGCTATTATAAGATATAAGCTGTTTACTGCCGCTTGTGCATCACCACAGCGAAGTGCCATATAATAGGCTTTTTTATACGTTTCAACAGTAGGGCTAGTACTTGTTGTTTTTGCTTTTTGAGAAAATGCTACACTGCTAATTAACAGCAAAAGGGCTAATACTATATTTTTCATACGTTTCTACTAAAAACAAATTTATATAAAAACCGTTGATTGGCGCATATATGAGGGCGAAAAGCCACTAATTGCCGTTTATTTGTTTTCTTTGCACAAATTTTTTGGGATGTTCAAAACACTTTCGATAGTTATTCCGGCCTATAATGAAGGGAAAACCATACACCTAATACTTGATAAGGTGAAAAATGTGGTGCTTGGTAGTGGTATGGAAAAAGAGGTGATAATAGTAAACGATTGCAGTACTGACGATACTGTTGAGGCTGTAGAACGCTATATGGCCGAAAACAAAGACTTAAATATTGTTTTTTTTCAGCATGAGGTAAACAAAGGCAAGGGCGCAGCCCTGCACACAGGTATAAAAGTAGCCACAGGCGATATAGTAGTGATACAAGATGCCGACCTTGAGTATAACCCACAAGAGTTTAATATTTTGCTACAACCCATTACCGACGGCTTTGCCGACGTGGTGTACGGTAGCCGTTTTATGGGCGGAAACCCACACCGCATACTTTTCTTTTGGCACACCATAGGCAATAAGTTTTTAACCCTGCTTAACAACGTGTTTACCAACCTGAACCTAACGGATATGGAAACTTGCTACAAAATGTTTCGCCGCGAGGTTGTGCAAGGGTTGGATTTAAAAGAAAAACGTTTTGGTTTTGAACCCGAAGTAACTGCAAAAATTGCCCGCATACCCAAGATACGTATATACGAGGTAGGAATATCATACTACGGACGCACTTATGAAGAAGGTAAAAAAATTGGCTGGCGCGATGGTTTTAGAGCCATTTGGTGCATTTTGAAGTACAATTTGTTTGCTTAGTCTAAAAAGAGCTATTAAGCCGACTCTTTTGTTATTTTTGAGACATATTGTGGGCAGATATATATACTTTTTCTTTCTTTTACTATTCATTGCAGGTGCAGCGCAAGCGCAAACCGAGCCTGATAGTGCGCGCAGCTATTTTTTAAGCAAAACCCAAGAACCCATAAAAATTGATGGAGAACTAAACGAAGCCACTTGGCAACGGGTTGAAAAAACAGGAAATTTTTGGCAACAATATCCCTACGATACCTCGCTTGCCCGCACCAAAACCGAGGTGATGATGGCTTACGATGAGCACAATATTTATGTGGCAGCTATTTGCTACGATGGATTTGAAGGGAACTATGTAATATCATCATTAAAACGCGATTTTACATATACTACCAACGATGCCTTTGCCATTTTTATAGACCCTTTTAACGATAAAACCAACGGTTTCACTTTTGCCGTAAACCCTTATGGTGCACAGCAAGAGGGACTGATACAAAACGGCGGCAGCTTTGGCGCTACCATAAACTGGGATAACAAATGGTTTTCAGAAGTGAAACGGCACGAGGGCTATTGGGTAGCCGAATTTAAAATACCTTTTAAAACACTTAGGTATAAACAAGGTGCAGTGCAGTGGGGCGTAAATTTTTCGCGCAACAACCAAAAAATAAACGAAAACAGCAGTTGGTCTCGCGTTCCACGTAATTTTGATGTAGCCTCACTGGCCAATACAGGCAAACTTTTGTGGGATGCACCCGCACCCAAAGCAGGGCTTAATGTCTCTATTATTCCTTATGCCATTAGTAGATTTAGCCAAAACTATGCAGCACAAACAGCAGCAGTGCACAAGGTTGATGCAGGTTTTGATGCCAAAGTATCTGTTACCCCATCGCTAAATCTTGATTTGACGGTAAACCCCGATTTCTCTCAAGTGGATGTAGACAGGCAGGTAACGAACCTTACCCGTTTTAGCTTGTTTTTTCCTGAACAACGCCAGTTTTTTCTTGAAAATTCTGACCTGTTTGGCAGTTTTGGATTTAGTAAAATACGGCCGTTTTTCTCGCGCCGTATAGGGCTAAAAAATGGCAGCAGTGTTACCATACCCATTGTAGCAGGCGCACGGCTTAGCGGAAAACTAGACAAAAACTGGCGCATGGGGCTTATGAATATTCAAACCAAAGCCTATAACGAAGGCGGCATAGTTGCCAACCCTGAAAATTTTACGGTAGCCGCCGTGCAAAGGCACGTGTTTGCCCGCAGCAATATTGCCGCTATTGTGGTAAACAAGCAAAGCCTAAATGGTGCCGACAGTACTGCCAATGCCTATAACCGTATTGTGGGTTTAGATTATAATTTGGCAAGTGCTGATAATAAATGGCAGGGCAAGTTTTTCTTTCACCACTCGTTTTCGCCCAATCAGCCTAAAAATGCTTATGCACACGCATCGTGGTTGCGGTATAGCACCGCCCGTTGGTTTATAATGTGGAACCACGAGTATGTGGGCAATAACTACCAAGCTAATGTGGGTTTTGTGCCCCGCCAAAGGGTATACGATGGTGCCCGTAATATTGAAGTGCCTATGACCTATTGGCGATTAGAACCTGAAATAACCCATGCCTTTTACCCTAAAAACAGCAAAATATATGCGATAAAGCCTGGCATTTATGCAAGTTGGTATGCCGATTCTTCGCTTTTCTCAAACGATGCTATATACGACCCCTACCTGCAAATAATATTTTTAAATACGGCTGAAATAGGGATTGAGTATAAGATAAACCAAACCTATTTATACTTTCCTATTGATATAACGGGGACGGGTAATGTGCCTTTGCCTGTGGGCAACTATCACTATAATAATATTAGCGCCAGTTATACCTCAAACCGTCGTAAGCTGTTTAATTGGAGCGCTTTTGTATCGTATGGTGAATTTTTTAATGGCCAACAACTAGCCTATGGCTGCAACTTGTATTACCGTGCACAACCTTGGGGTAATTTTAGTTTAAATTTTCAGACTAATGAGATAAAGCTGCCGCAACCCTACGGCTATACCAACCTAACATTAATAGGGCCCCGTATGGAGTTTACCTTTAGTCGTAGTGTGTTTTTTACCACTTTTGTGCAATACAATACCCAAATAGAAAACGTAAATATTAATACCCGCCTACAATGGCGTTTTGCCCCCATGAGCGATTTATTTGTAGTATGGGGAGATAATTATAACCCTATAAATAATGCAGGACGTGCCCTTCCCGATTTCAGGGTGAGGGATAGAGGTGTTGTAATAAAACTGGTATATTGGCTTGGTATATAGTTATTGACTATCAATCAACTGGTTATCTTTCCAAATTTCTATCTTCATCAAATTACCGGTTATATCGTATTCTTCCCACTTGCCTTGCTTCATAAAATTAGTCATTTGCCCTTTTTTAAGAATTTTTCCGTTATGAAAATACTCTATATATTTCCCGTCAATCGCATTGTTTTTATACTCCTGCTCTTTCTCTAACGAGCCATTATCGCGGTAATATTTCCACATACCATTGGCTTTGCTTTTATAATAGCTGCCTAGCATTTTCATTATACCCGTTTCATAAAAAAACTTCCAGTCATCCGTTTTATCCCCGTAGGTAAAAGCTCCTTCTGTTTTTCGCTCACCGTTTTCATAAAACTCTTCGTACAAACCATGGTATTGCCCGTTTACATAGGCTCCACGCTCGTGTATTTTACCGCTTGGGTAATAGGTGGTAAAAGTATCCTGCTCCATATTAGCTATATGGCGTATACGCGATAGTAAGGTATTAGGCTGTTCGTTATAAAAAGTCCATACGCCTTCTTTTACTCCCTTCTTATAATTGCCTTCGGCTTGGCGAGCTTTTGCCGTTCCTTGATAATATATCTGCCATTGGCCATTGCGCTGTCCGTTTGCATACAAACCTGTTTCGTACACCTGCAAGCCTGCACCATCAAAATAGTACGTCCACTTACCTTCTTTTTCTCCTTTTTTAAACTCCCCTATTGATGCAAGGTAATTGTTTGCGGTGCTAAAGTATTGTTTCCATACTCCTGTTTGGTAACCCATATCAAATGCACCTTCTTCGGCTTTTTTACCATCCGCATAATAACTTTTGTAGGCTCCGTTAGCAGTGTCCCTTTTATAAATTACATCTTCAATACTATTTTTGGTAGTTGGGTCGTAGCGTTTCCATGCACCTTCTTTCAGGCCATCTTTGTATTTGCCTTCTTGTTCTTTTTCACCGTTAAGGTTGTATAGTATCCATTGGCCTTGCCTTTTACCATTATTATAGCTTTCGCCTTCGGCCATAAGGGTTGTACCTTCATACTCTTTTTCTTTAAGGGTTTGAGCCTGTGCTGCCACCATTAAAAGAGTTAATGTTAGGGTTAAAATTATTCTACTCACTTTTATACAACTCATATTTTTTAAACAACATTTCGTAAACAATAATGCCCCAAACCAATATACAGGGCACTGCTTTTAGTACAAAGGGTTCTACTAATTCTTTTCGCACAAAGTGCGGAAACAAATCGGTGGGCGATAGCGATGTAAACACAAACGCCAATACCACTACCACAATTTTCCAAGTCTCTCTTTTCTGCATAAAAAACCAAAGGGCTACGCCTGTAATAGCTATTACAAAGGTGGGCGATTCGGCCTTATGGTTAAAGATGATTACCCACAACAATACCGATGCCAACAACAGCACTCGGTACATATAGTGTGCATAGTGTTTAATTTTTATAAGCGGAAGACAAAACAACACAACTCCCAAAAAGGTAATAAGCGTTTTGCTGCCGTTATAGCCAAACCAAGTCTCTAGCCACCCCATAACGGATAATCCAACGGATGCTGAGTGGTCTTCTTTTAGCATATTCCACCAACTTTGGTATTGCATCAACAGCCCGTCGCTTCCTGTTACTACTATGGGCAACACCAAAAGTACTACACCCCACAGTATGCTATAGGCTATAAATTTTGGCTTTTTAGGATACAGCAAAAACAATGCAAAGGCTACTACTCCAAATATTTTTATAAATACGGTGAGCATTATATACAGCGGCGACCATACTACATCGCCTTTTTCAAGTCGTACAAAGGCTAATAATAAAAGTCCTGCTATTAGCCCATTACTTTGCGAGTTTTGTATGCTGGTTAACAGTTCTAAAAATACAAACAGCAACATAAAGGCCTTTTGTTTGCTATTGGCTTGTGGCAATTGGGTAAACGCATACCACAACACCATTGCGTTTAGTAAATTCCATAACGAAAGCCCTACAATATCGGGCAGCCATGCAAAAACGCCCATAAACAAAGCAAAGGCGGGACTGTACTTAAATAAATCCCAACATTCGGTAGGGTGCAGTATGTAAAGGTCTTTACCGTGCAACAGGTGAAAAAATGCCTGTTTAAAAATGATGTAGTTGTTATAATTGGTATACTCGCCCGCTTGGGGTTTGTAGTATTGAGCTATTGATGCGGCCACAAAGGCTATAATATATAGCAAGCCAATGCGTGCAGGGGTAAGGAATGCCCACAAACGCTGCCAAAAGTTGTTATTATCTTCACTCATCAAAAGTATACAGGGTAGTTGTAGTGCAAATAACCGAAATATATTTTGATTAGATGGGCAAATGATGATTGGGGTTGCTTATCGCACCACAACTGATACTAATTCTTTTTTTACCAACTCACTCACATCGCCCCTATCTATCATATACAGGCAATACCCGTTGAACAATGGATGGTTGGGCAAACGCTTCAACATATCTTCTATATTCTTTTGATAAACGGTTTCTAAAAAAGCAGCTTGCTTATCGACTTCCGTTTGTTTTGATTCGCTAAACGTTGTAAGCGCGCCTTTGTATTTGGCTAGTTCAAAGGTTTCAGCAATTTTTTTAGCATAGTTGTAACTGCCCGTTGCAAAAAATTTAGACCAAAGTATATTCAACAAAAAGTGGTTGTTTACTGCCCCTTCTGGTATCACTGGCAGTCCAAACCCTTTTAAGTCGGCATAAAATTTTTTCTCTTCGTCAGTAAACTTGTTTTGCAGGCTTTGGGGCATATAGCTTACCAAGTTTAGTACGTGTATCATGGTAAGTCGTTCATCCGCATTGCGAGAAAGAAATATATTTTCCAGCTCTTTTAGTAAATAGGTTTTCCCTTTAAAAAGATCTTCAAAATAGGCTAATAGTGCTAGGGTTTTCTCAGCATTGCTTTGCATTTGCGGGAACGAGAAAAACATTAACCCGTCAATCTCTCTATCAGGGTCTATCCCCTCATAGTAGTAGTTTTGCCACACAAAAAAACTATCGGCATTGGTATATTTTCGCTCGTTAAACTTGTAGGTACTTAGGGTAATATCGGCTGTTAATTGGGTGGTGGTTTGGGCTATATTATCGTGCACCAATAGGGTAATGGTATAAGTGCCATTGGGGCTGTTTTCTAAAAACTCATAATTAATCACCGTTTCGCACAAAAAAATGGCGGCAGTATCGTTAACAATTTTGGTTAGTCCAGTAACTGCTTTTTGCTCGTATACCGATTTTCCGTTCTGGCTAATGTTTACATCATAACGAATATTAGGCCTATTATCCGTAGCCGAAAAACCGGTGATAAAAGGCAACATATAAAACACCTGCCGCTTGTATACGGTTTGTGTTTGGGGTATATGTGCCATGGGTATTTCGGTATAGCTTTTATACCACCTATCAAAAAAATTAGGCGTGGTACTTATCAGCAAACGCCCGTCAATAGCGTGCGAAGTATAAAAACTAAGTGCTAAAAGTATAAACAGGATGCTTTTTTTGGCTATGCTAGTACTCATCTTCTCCTTTTTTCGCTTTTTCGTAATCAGGGGTTTTTATCAAATCGCCGTAGTTATCAGGGTATTGTTTCTTTAAAAATACCGCCCAGTAGGCCTCTTTGGTCATACTATCCCAGTGTATCAACGCTTTTTTGTACTGGTACGTTTGGTATATATTAAGGTATATAAAGAATGCACCCAACAGCCAAAACGTTGCACCCGTCCATTTTCTTTTTAGTGCCCAAGTAATCAAAGCCGCCAAAGGAATGGCCATTAACCCGTAAATATCTATCATCGGTCGCGAGCCAAAACTGCCGCCATACCACCATGTCCACCAACTGTAAACGCACCACACAAACACGGGCAGTACTATAAATAACGGCAATGCCCATTTTTTGGCTTGTTTCCAAACTACCGCTATGCCCAATGTCGCAAGTGCCATTATGGGGGTATAAACAAACCAACCTTTGCGGTAGCTAAACAAGCCATCAATAATATGTGGATGGGCGAAGAAAAAGCCTTCATCGCCATAGGTATAGTATAACCACTTACCGCTCATATAATGCCAGTAGAGCAATTGGGGCAGCAAAGCCAAAAATGCAAACACAAGCGCCGTTAGCACATAGTGCCAGTGCTTTTGCACCCATTGTAGTTTTTGCAGTAGTGTTTCTTTTGAATATACATTGTACAACACGGGCACTAAAGCCAACAATAAATTAGTAGGTCGCGATAACGTAATAATGCCCATTACCAAGCCCAACAAAATAGTATTGCCCCACTTAGGCTTTTGATGCCATTTTACGGTGAGGTATAACAAAGACACCACTAAAAAGAAATTGTATACATGGCTCATAGCCCCTTCGCTAAGGGCATAGTATACCAAGTTGGTAGCTGTGGCAATAAGTAGCAGGGTAATGGCGGTAACTCCATCGCCAAAAAAAAGTAATAGCAGTTTACGCAGCAACCAAAACCCTGCAAGGGCATAAAACACACTGCCAATAAGTATAAAAAAGTAGTAGTGGGCATTAAACCCGTTGGCCTCGTGTCCCAATGGTTTGGCCGTTACGTGTGCCAGCAGAAAAAAGGGCAAATGCAAGTAGCTCACCCCCATGCTCATACGGATAATGCGGCCTTCGCGCGCGGGAGCTTCCACACTCCACCAATACATCATGTTGTTGCGGGTTTCCTCGCTGTTTAGCTCTATTTCTTGGTCAATAAAAACAGCAGGCAGGTAGGCGTAATACGCCGTCATATCGTGGCGCAGTGCATCGTGTTTCATCCACTCGCGCCCGTTAAAAAACAGTATTACGTATAGTACTACTAAGGCACAAAATGCCCAAAAACTGTATGATTTTACATTTTGCACTTAATTCTTTTGCTAAAATAAGATACTTTTTTGTGCGCTATTGCGCCAAAAATACTTAAAAATACCCCAAATGTACTTATAACCGTATATTTGGCAACGTGAGGCAATGGGTGCTAAAAATATTGGCTTTTATAGTCGCGCTGGCAGCAATTAATTTTCCTGCCCTGCTCAATGGCTATCCCATGCTCTATTCTGATTCAGGCACGTATATAGTAGCGGGTTTTATACACTATGTCCCTGTAGACAGACCTTATTTTTACAGTTGGTTTGTGCGCCACAGCAGTATGTGGTTTAGCCTTTGGTTGGTATTGTTTGCGCAATCGTTGGTGTTACTGTTTGCTGCCCGCATGGCGGTAAAATACATTTTACAGATAAAAAATTCCTTTATTCCTACTTGTCTTTTATTGGCAGGTTTGGGCTTGTTAACAGGCTTATCGCACAACCACAGCCAAATAATGGCCGATGTATTCTCGCCCATAGCACTATTGGCTTTTGCTACTTTGGTAGCAGGAAAAGACATAGCCCCCAAACACCGTTTTTGGTTGGTAGTGGTATTGTTATTTTCAATATCGGTGCATAGCTCGCACCTGCTTATATTTAGTATTCTGGCCATTGGCCTTTTTGTGTTGCGACTTATTTTTAAGAAAAAACCTTTTTTTGCTGCTAGAAACAAAACCCATAAACGGGTGGTGTTTTGGGGCTTGGCCGCGTGGTTGGTTATTTGCTTGTTCAACTATTGGTTGGGTGTGGGTTTTAGACCTTCGCGCACGGGCAATGTGTTTTTGGTGGCGCGCTGCATAGAAACAGGGGCAGCCAAAGTATACCTCGACCATAAATGCCCCGATGCACCTGCCGACCTTTGTGCTGTAAAAAACAACCTGCCGCCACACGCCGTAGCTTTTTTGTGGGAGTATAACAACAGCCCCCTATACGATAGTGCCTGTGTAGCCAAAGGTTGGGGCGAATGCTGGATTGAAAAAGATGCGGCTTATGGTAAAACTGTAAAAGGTATTTTGGCCTACGGCCCTGCCCGCGCTGTTTTGATAGAAAAATGTGTGGAAGACGGTTGGAAACAACTTTTTATGTTTGATTTGGGCTACCTCACCCCAATGGCCGAAGGTTCTCCTGTATATGGTGGAATAAAAGATTTTTTTGGTCGAGAGATGCCTCAATACCAAAATGCAGTGCAGTATACCCAAACATTGTATTTTGAAACACAGTCTACCATACAGCGGTGGGTGGTGTATGCCTCGTTATTACTACTTGTGATTTTTGGAGTGTTTTTTTATCGCAAACCTGTATATAGCAGCGCTTTTGCCTTTGCCCTAACGGTGTTTATAGGCAGTGTGGTGAATGGTGTGGTGTGCGCCTCGTTTTCGGGCGTGGTAGATAGGTATATGGCACGTATGATATGGCTATTGCCAATGGCCGCTGCACTTTTGGTATGGCAGTATATTTTGGTGCGCAAACAAACGGAAGAAAAAACTAAGTGATAGAGCTTTTTAAAAAACGTGATTTCTTTGGACTAGCAGTGTTTTTTACCTCACTGGGGATATTGGTTTGGTACTTTGCTGCAAAGCTTACCATTTTTAATAAAATGGGCTACCAATCAGACTTATATACGCACCTAGAAATAGCCCGAGGCTGGCTGCAAGGTCGCCCATTGATGCACGAAAATTGCTATGGCGACCATAGCAAACTGCATAATTATTTTTTTGATTTGCTAATGGGGCCTTTGGCCAAACAGTGGGGTGCAACAGGTATTTTCATTACCCAGTTTGTGCTGTATGTTTTGGCTTTGGTATATACTTTCCCTACCGTTTATAAGAAAGATGAAAGCCTAAACCATCGCCTGCTTACTGCCGTTTTTTACCTTGCCATTTTTTGTGCGCCTTTTTCTTTTTGGTTGTACGATGATCCGCACTACGGTTTTCATACCGAAATGCTATACATACCGCTAGGGTTTGTGTTTGCTGTTTCGCTATACAAAAAACAACATTGGGTTAGTGCATTGGCAGCCTTGCTAATGCTTAGTATAAAAGAAGACGGAGCCGTAATGGTAGCCTGCATACACCTGTTGTTTATAGCCTTGCAAATGACCGCTAAAAAAATAACCGCAAAACGCTGGCTACTGCAATCGCTATTGTGGGGTGGGGTTTGGGTAGCCTTTTTTGTGGCAGGTGTTTATTACCTAAAAGCGCAAAACAATTTTGGCTACGATAGAATTACCGAATCGTTTGAGCGGATAAGCCTGCAAAGCACACAAGATATACGCGCTTACTTTACAGGTGTTTTTTCTTCGTTCGGGCTAATGTTGTTGCCCTTTGCTTTGTTCTTATTCTTCATCCGCCAACTAAATTATAAGGCATGGTTGTGGTGGTTAGCGTTTTCAATTCCCATTATTATCGTCAACCTTATTTCAGGGTTTGTATACTTCCCTGCGCAAAGTTTTTCACTCACTTGGGTACCTCGTTTTTCGCTTATTCTTAGTCTTTTTTTGGCTATGGGCGCATTTTCACTGCTTATGTTTTCAAGGGCTTGGTTTCGTCCTGCTTTTGTGTGTTGGGTAGCAGCAATAGTTGTAGGTTATGGTATTTTCAATTGGCAAAAAAAATTACTGAAATCAGAAATTGACTACTCGTACCACCAAAACACGCAAAAAATTTTTAGAGATACTCCTCCCCACGATTACTACCCCTATTGGAACGATGTGCGAAAGGTGGCGCAAGTGCTCCCTGAAATGTACCCCGTTGCACCGCCATATCCTATGTTTGGCTATTTCCATAAACAGGATGTGATATGGACGAATGTGATTTTTAATGCCCGTGTGTGGCCGCGCATGATTATATGCGATAACAGCAATAGTGAAAATGTTGTTGCCGACCAACTGTTGCAGCACGCCGACTCGGTAATTAGACCCGAAGTAAAGTTTTATTTTGAACGTGAAGACCGACACTACCTTATTGAGGCCGGTATAACCCCAAAATAATGGCAGAGCACAGTAAAAAAAAGCAGTATTGGGCAATAGCCGTTGTGGGCATTGGTTTGGCAATGCTGCTTTGGTTTTTTGCTGCAAAACTCTCTTTATTTAATAAGCACACTTACCAAAGCGATTTGTTCTCGCACATACAAATAAGCCGTAGCTGGCTGCAAGGTCGCCCTGCTATGTTTGAGAATAACTATGGCCACCATGCTTTGTATCATAACTATTTTTTTAACCTATTGCTGGGGCCTCTGGTGCTTTGGCTTGGAGCTTATGGGCTGTTTGTGGCACAATTGGGGCTTTATGTTTGGGCATTTATATACTGCTTTAAAACCTTACAAAAAGCCGAAGTGAACAAAGCCCGTATCACCGTTTTTCTTCTTGCCCTGTTTCTTGGCCCATATTCCTTTTGGTTGTACGATGATACTTGGTTTGGCTTCCATATAGAAATGCTGTATGTCCCGCTGGGGTTTATTTTCTCCCTTTCGCTATACAGGCAGCAAAAATGGGTTAGCATTATCAGTGCACTTTTTATTATTTCTGTTAAAGAGGACGGGGCAGTATTGGCCGCTTGCTTGCACACTTTATATTTTACTTGGGAGTGGATTTCGCAACGCATCACCCAAAAGCAATGGCTAAAAAAATCGTTGGTGTGGGGCTTGGTATATATCGCGGTTTTTGCATTGGGTATTATCTACCTAAAATATAAAAACCACTTTGCCGAAACCCGATTGGACAAGGCTTTTGCCCGATGGGCTGAAATGGACAGCAGGGTTAAAAGTGAATACATAGGCTCAATACTAAAAAGTTTTGCTTTAATGCAATTGCCCCTATTGGTATGGCTGCTGTTTGTGCGCATACAGCCCAAACTGTTGCTGTGGTGGGTTTTGATACTCATGCCTGTGCTTGCAGTAAACATGGTATCGGGCTTGGTATACTTGCCACAAAACGGGTTTTCGCTCACTTGGGTTCCTCGTTTTTCGCTATCGTTTACGTTGTTTTTGGCCGTGGCTGTATATAGCCTTGTGCAGGGACGGTTTTGGTTTTCTTCGCCCAAAAAAATTATTACGGCCAATAGTATTGTAGCTATTGTTTTAATTGGCGCACAGGTAGTGTTGCTAAAAACAGAAGTGAATTATTCTTTTAGCAAAAATGCTGTTGGTATTTTGACTGCACCCAACCCTGCGGATGAAAAACCGTATGTAAAAGAAATTGAAGCCGTAGCCCATGTATTGCCACACAACTATGCTGTTGCCCCGCCTTATTGGCTGTTGGGAGCATTTCATAAGCACGATTACTTATGGATAAGCAGTGTATACAATGCGTGGACTAACCCGCGTATGGTGATATGTGATGAAACGTTGTGGGAGGGTGTAAACCCAACTGAACGGCTGCAACACCCTGATTCTGTAATTAAACCTAATGTGCGCTATTACTTTGAGCGTGAAGACCGACACTATTTGGTGGAAGCAGGCGTTTGTAATGAGTGAACCTCGCGATAAAGTTTTGAGGTTTTTGAACAGGTATTAGACAAACTCAAAGAATAACCGATACTACGGCAAATGACTCATCAAAAAGCCAAAGTATTCCACTAGCAAGTTAAAATCTATGAGAAATAGTATAATTATTTATAGTGCTTTTGTTTTCATAACCACTTTGTCTTCATGTAAAAATGAAAATAAGCAGGAAAGAAATGTGGATGACCTAATGAATAAAGAGCAAGCATTGCAAGATAGCATAGTGAATGGCCTTCGTTTAGCTAATAATATGAGTTTTGACGTTTATCCATCTGATACGATAATTGAGCTGCCAAATGAAACAGACTTAATACTTTGGGAAAATTCATTTATTACCAATACGGGGGATATATACAAAGACAAAGTGAGCATAGAGTTCTCTTTTAGTCAAGACCCAAAAGATGTATTATTTAGTAGTAACTTACCTATAAATCTACCCGATTCGCTAATGGAATTGAAGGGTGTCTTAAAATTAACTATAAAAGATAAGAATGGTAATACATTAAATTTTAATCCAAAATATGCAACAGGATTACGTTTTTTACCTTCAACAAAAATGCTTGGAGGACTAGCATATTTATATGATTCTGTTTCAAAAAATTATTACTCACCAATTAAAGTGGTAAAAACATACGAAATAGATAGCACTAAAAATGATGCCCCAACAGTAATAAACATGGATATGCTTACTTTAGATTCAACTAACTCTAGTAATGCAAAAACCATACATAAGGGCAAGAAATTATCAAATAGAGAAATAATTGGTTATGAGTTAACTTTAAAATACTCTGGCTTTTATTATATAAGCAGGAAAGCCAGAGAGGAAAACTTGCAAGAAGTATCTATTAGTATCAATCTAAAATCATCTGAAAAATTAAATTGGGAAAAGACTAAAGTCTTTCTCTTTTCTCAAGATGAAGATTATAACTATTATTTGAGGACAGAATATAGTGGCAATGGTAAATATAAAGCTATTCCTGCGCCTGGCTACAATACCGTCAAGTTGCCGTTAAATTATAAATACTCCATTTTAGCTTATCATATAGAAGGGGAAAGTTGTTATACAGCAATAAAAAAGGACATTGTCCTTAGCCCCACTTCTACTATTGAACTGACACTCAAAAAGGAAGCCGTTAGCGAAATAGTTAAAATGATAAATAATCTTCGATAATATTATTAAAAAAAATGGGCAGCTATAAAAAATCTCACTGTCAGTCCTCTAACAGAATTATATAGTCTTGATATTTTGAATAAATATCATATTTTTCTTCAACCGACCAAACATGCGTAATGAAGGCAAACTTATATTGCTTATTTTGAAATATTTGTATTGAAATCGTTTTAGTGTCAGGAATGACTGAACGATAGTTTTGATAAAATGTATCGCTTACAATAGTTTTTGTATTATAGGTTACACTAAAAAGGCTTTTGAATAATAGCGTTGAGTCTTTTGTTATTTGATGAATGCTAGGCCAGGGGGCTAAAAGCTTTGTATAACTTTCAAAAGAAGCAATATCTACTTTTCTTTTAGCGTTAACTTTAGTGAAATTATTGTCTTCAATAAATTCATGGAAATTCACGCTAGTATTTTCTTTTCTTTCTTCAAAAAAAAGCGTGTCTTTATAAATTGATGCTCGCTCTAATAATTTTACATTATTAAACTCATCAAATTCAACATAATAATACGCATTATCAAAAATGGGCATCTGGCAAAGGGCTTTTTTACCTGATGAACTGAAAAAGAAGACATTTGTTAACCTCTCATTTCTTTTGCCCACTTTGCACGAAGCAAATAATAAAGATAAAAAAAGTAAAACAAAGGCTTTTTTCATACATCTAATCAAAACCCTTCTTGTTAAGTATCAGTTTTTAGGGTTAACTATACTATGCCAAAATATTGCCAAGGTTCTCAATTTCTTCTCTTATTACTTTTTTGAGTTTCAGGTATTGATTGCTTAACGCTTAATCTCTTTTTATTTTCTAAAAGATTGCTTTGTTTATTAACATAAATGCTTGATTACCTCTTTTAAAGGTTTTAATACTTACAAGGGGCAAAAAAGAAAACCTCTGTCTATTTCAAATCAAAAGACTCTATTTCTTCTAAGGTATCGGGGTTCACTACTTCTACGCCAATTGTTTTTCCTTCAACGTGAAAGTATATTATTGCATTCTGTGTTGTAAACCCTGATGTTTTCGCACTCCAAGGAGTTTTCTCTTGCGCATAGTAAGGAGCACCTGCTGCGCCATTATTTATTTGGTATATGGTACGAGTTAAACCAATTTTGGGCAATGTCCAACCTTCGGGGTAGCGTTGGGTTTCGTTGTTTATTTCGGTTTTGCAATAGTTGTGCTCATCACCCGTAAGTATAGCAACCGTTTTAGTGCTTTTGTTCACCAAAAGGTCAAGCAATTGGTCGCGACGTTCGATAATACCTTTTTGCACAGGCACGCCTTTTATTACAGGGCGCGGGGTGTTATCACCACCATACCACATATCGTCTTTAACGTGTCCACCATTAGGGAAAAACGGAGTATGCAGGGTAAGGAAAACATGGTCTATACTGCTATCTTGCTCTAATACTTTTAAGGTGTTTTCTAGCCACTCCAATTGTTTATCCATAATATACGCATGGCGGTTGCCGCTGCTTAGGCCAACTTTGCCTCCGCTAGGGCTGTACCAATAGTTGCTGTTTAGCACTACCATCGCCACATTATCGTAGGTATAATAAAATACGTTTTCATCGTACGGAGGGAAATCTTTGTTTTTGAAATCAGGGTCGTAACTGGCACCATCTTCGCTAGCGGGGCCATTGCTAGGGTTTACAAAATTATTGGCAAATACTGCCTCAGCACTCTCTGTCTCAAACGGAAATTTATCTACTTCAATACTTCCGCCTTTAGCTCCTTCTTGTTTAAATACACTTGAAAGCGCCTCGTGATTACCCATACTAATATATACAGGGAAATAGTGTGCAAACGGCTCAACGGCACGTTTCCAGTTGGCATACTGCAAATCCATTTCGCCTTTGTCTTGCAAATAGCCGTCAATCAAATCTCCTGAAAATTGAGCAAACGCAACGTTTTTGTGTTTGTTCAACGCCATTATTTTTTTCATTATGTAAAAATTGGCGCCGTATACGCTGCGTTCACCGCCGCCGTTTCCGTTGCGCGAGTCGCTACCATAAGCAAATACAAAATAACCGCGCGTGCCTTTTTTTGGTGCAGTGGTAAATGAATAGGTTTGTTTATCACTTCCATAGTTTACGGTATAGCTGTGCTCTTTGGCAGAGCTTAGTCCTTTTACAACAATCTCGTGGTGTTGGGTAGCTTTTTTATCGGCAAAGGTTTTGCCGTCTACCACTATATTGGCAAGTACAGCTTGGCTAGTCTCAAAAGAAATAGTCGCGCCGTTATCGGTTAGTAAATTCACAAAAGGGCCTTCGGTAATAGTAGTAGCTACTTTAAAAGGGCCTTTGCCGCTAAAACTCACTTTACCATCGTACAATATCTCTCCCGCTTCATTCAATACACGATAGCCCACAGTTCCCTTGCCGCTTTCTTCCCAGCCTATCATGTCGTATTTGCCGCTTAGTTTTTCTTTTATATTTATAAGCGCAACGCCTTTTTCAATTTTAACAGCATCTTTAAAGTAAACAGGCATAGGGTGTTTACTATCTCCGTAGGGAATAAATCCGTAGTATAATAACCCGTTAAACCCTTCTCCAAAATAAAAAGAAATGCCATTGTTATCGCTTTTGGGCATACCTTTTAGTTGCTCTAAAGTATAACGCGGGGTACTGTTTTCTAAATAATAGTTGCCTGTACTGTCTTTTATATACAAACGGCCTTTGCCGTCAGCATATACATTGCTATATATATGAGGTACGGTGCCTTGTGCTTTTAGAAAGCTATTAACAGTAAAAAGAAGTATTGCAGCAAAGAGTATCTTTTTCATAAGTAGGCAAAAATACATTTTACTTTTAAAGGTGTGGTAAATACATAAAGAATAGGTTTTAAATCCCTAGTAAACCAGTGTACAACGCCCATTATTAACCGCCTGTTAACAAATGTTGACAGCAAGTATATTTACACATTGCAAAAAAATGTAGGTTTGTAAACAATGGTACAAGTGCGCACCCAGCAACTAACTGTAGATATTCATATACCCTGCCTTACCGACCAATTGAAGCCTGAAACAGGTTTTAATATGGTGAAGGTATTAGAGTTTTTGGGCTGTAAGGTGAACTACGAGCCCGAACAAACCTGTTGCGGACTGCCTGCCTATACCGATGGTTATTTTGACGATGCCAAACTGATTGGCGAAAAATTTATCCGCGAGTTTCAGTACGATAGGCCTGCGGTTTCCATTTCGGGAGCGTGTACGGGTATGGTGCGCCAATGGTATACTACTTTGTTTAACAACAGTATGTTGCACAACCCCTGCAAACGCTTGCAAAAAAACCTGCACGAGATATGTGAGTTTATTGTTGACGAGCTGAAAAAGGAAGACTTAGGGCTTACGCTTAATGCTAAAGTGTGCTACCACGATAGCTGCCAATCGCTAAAATGTGGTATAAAAACAGCACCGCGCACCCTTTTGAAAAATATTAAAGGCTTAGAATTGATAGAAATGAAAAGCCCTGAGGAGTGCTGCGGTTTTGGTGGTTTCTTCTCTACCAATTACGAATCCGTATCAGTAGCCCTTGCCGAACAAAAAGTGAATGATGCTTTGGAAACTGGGGCTGACTATATAGTATCAAACGACCCAGGTTGTTTGATGCATATTGAGGCTTATATAAATAAGAAAAATCTTCCCCTAAAACCTGTGCATATTGTAGATTTGCTGGCCGAAGCAATTGGGTAATTTTTGGCTGTTAACTATTGGCTGTTTAGCCTTTAGCAATTAGCTAAGAGCCAAAAGCTAAGCGCTAACAGCTAATAAATGAATACCTACACAAAACAACACTTAGAAAACTTTTGTCATTCGGTTTTTACTAAAATGGGTTGCAGCGATGCTGATGCTACCCTTGCCACCAATGTTTTGGTAAAGGCTGATATACGCGGAATTGATTCGCATGGTGTTGCCCGCCTATCGGGCTACGTGCGCCTATGGGAAGCAGGCCGTATAAACCCCAAACCCAATATTAAAATAGTCCACCAAACCCCATCCACCGCCACAGTAGATGGCGATGAAGGTTTGGGCTTGGTAGTAGCCCCAAAAGCTATGGAAATAGCTATTGAAAAAGCCAACAACGTAGGCAGCGGATGGGTAGCCATAAAAAACTCTAACCACTTTGGTATTGCGGCCTACCATGCCCTAATGGCAACAGAACAAAATATGATTGGCATTAGTATGACCAATGCCAGTCCGCTAGTAGCCCCTACCAACAGTACTGAGCGTTTACTGGGCACCAACCCCATGTGTTTTGCTATGCCTGCGGGAAAATATACACCCGTTGTAAGCGATTTAGCCACATCGGCAGCGGCAAACGGAAAACTGGAAATAGCTCAGCGACTAAACAAAAGCATCCCCGAAGGTTGGGTACAAACCAAAGACGGACAACCCAGTACCGACCCTGCCGAACTGAAAAAAGGCGGCGCATTGCTACCCCTTGGCAGTATGGAAGAGGCGGGACACAAAGGCTATGCGCTGGCGGCGGTGGTAGATATATTTTCGGCGGTATTATCAGGTGCAAACTATGGCCCGTGGGTGCCCCCTTTTGTTAGTTTTTTGCCCCTTGCTGCTGATATGCCGGGACAAGGTATCGGTCATTTTGTGGGAGCTATGCGGGTAGATGGTTTTCGCCCGATGGACGAATACAATAAAAATATTGAAAATTGGATAGAACGCTTTAAGGCATCACCTGCTATTGAAGGCAAAAAAGTGCTAATACCCGGCGAACCCGAAATTTTTGAGCAAGAAAACCGCCTGCAAAATGGTATACCCCTTACCGATGCCGTAACAAAAGACTTGGAAGAATTAGGCGTTAAATTAGGCGTTAAGTTTTAATCCCAACCCTCGCTCTCCTTCGACTCCGCTCAGGATGACAGCCGCACAGCGCGCTGTGTCATGCCGAGCGGAGTCGAGGCACGGTGTGGTGGCCAAGCCAATTAAAAATTCGGTTATATTGCCGCAAGTGAAACTTTATATTGTTTATATAGTAAAGTGCTCTGATGGTTCATACTACACAGGTATAACCAATGATATAAACCGTAGGTTAGAGGAACATAACACGAGTGCGGACAACAAAGCCTATACATTTGAACGCCGACCTGTTAATTTATTATTTACTACTGAGTTTACTATTGCAACTCTTGCTATAGCTTTTGAAAAACAACTAAAAGGTTGGAGTAGAAAGAAAAAAGAAGCACTGATTAATGGCGATTTTGAGTTGCTAAAAGAATTAGCCGTATGCAAAAACAGCTCTCATTATAAAAATAAATAAACGTTTTACCCCTCGCTCTCCTTCGACTCCGCTCAGGATGACAAATACCGCACAAACTATTAAATAATAACTCGCGCTGTATTGTCCCCCTTGAGCAAGGTTAGTTCGTAAGGGGATGGAAATCACTTTTGAGTAATCGGCGTACTTTAATTTGGATAAGCTGTTCTGACGTCTTTACGTTTATGCCAAATATTAACCTCATTAATCAAAATATTTTTCCTCAAAAATAAAAAATCAAAAAAACCTTTTTCATAGGGATTAAATTCAGCAATGGGATAGGCACTATTTAATTCATAATAAACAAAAACTTTGTCTAGAGAATCTACTCTTTGGATTCTAATATTTTCCTGTCGGAAAAAATTATATTCAGCGGCATATATAAAAGCAAAATTCCCATAACTTTTTGTAGACGTATCACACCCAATAAAATCTTGTATATCTTTAATAGTAATCACAGAATCTTCAGGAAATTCCTTAGTATAAGACTCAACTGAATAGCCTATCATCCTCCACAATGTGTCGTACTTCATTACAGGCTTAATTGTTTCTTGAAAAGTATAAAAGCTTTTCACTTTACAAAAAACAAAAACACTTAAAACAGCAATAACTAACAATACTAATGCCTTTAATTTTCTCATAATTTTACCTCAATACACCCAACACAAGCGGTATTGTTCGTCTACAATTTCGGTGTGTATGGTTAGGTTATATTCTTTCTCTTTTAGCAATACCGCTTCAAACTCGGTGGCACTTTCAGCAATAGGAAAAAATATCTGCATATTTTTTCTAAAATCAACCTGGCCATCGCCAAACCATTTAAAAATGGCTTTTCGCTCCAATACCTTCACTACCAATTGGCACTATAATCTAAATACCCTGTGGGCAGCCTCCGTTTAATATAGATACTAGGCTGTTTTAAATAATCACTGTAAGTGTACTTATATAAAGTATCATTGCTAAAAACAAAAGTGCCAGTTAACAACCCAATATGCCCTTGTTGATTACTTTCTGCATACAAATCATACCGAATTTGGTTTCCTTCCTTATAATAAACTCCTCTTTTACCATTATATAAAGGATTAAAATCATTTGAATCTAACATATTATCTCTATTAATATAAAAATTATTATAGCATCCATTTGAATAAAACCTTATAACTCCATAAATACTTGTAGTAATATCACTATCCAATCTCGATAAGATTTTCTTTTCAGACCTGTATTCTTCATATATCACCCCAGTATCTATAATAGTTAGGAGACTTTTATCAAATTTAGATTTATTCTTATATACAGTTGAGTCAACAGGAACCTTTGTTATTCCATTTTGAAGTGTGTACGTTTTCATTTCACAACCTAACGTGAGAACAACTAGAATAAATACCAATGCCTTTAATTTTCTCATAATTTCACATCAATACACCCAACACAAGCGGTATTGTTCGTCAACAATTTCGGTGTGTATGGTTAGGTTATATTCTTTCTCTTTCAGTAATACAGCTTCAAACTCGGTTGCGTTTTCAGCAATAGGAAAAAGTATCTGCATATTTTTTCTAAAATCTACCTGCCCATCGCCAAACCATTTAAAAATAGCTTCTTTGGCACTCCATATCAAATACATAGTGTGCAAGTCGTTTTCGCCAGCCAAGTGCTGCCACTCGTATTCGTTTATAAACTTGCGGGCTATTTTTTTTATTCGTTCGTTTATCTCTTCAATATCAACTCCCACACTGCCCGTTTTGCTCACCAATACTGCCGCATACTCTGCTGAGTGGCTCATGCTAAAATTATAGCCCAAACCATCAATAAAAGGTCTTCCGTTCGGTTGTTTCAGCACTTTCAGGTGCTTTTCTTCCGTTTTGTTTTTCAATACCTCTTGCAGCAATACGCGGCTTGATAGCCATTGCTGGTTGCGACTGGGAAACTTAAATTCTTCAAACGGAAACATCCAAAGCATCTCTTTCAGTTCCTCAACGCTTTCAGTAATTTTCCACACCGCCAATTCTGTATCGGCATTAGGGTATTTTTGCAGGACTATTGGCACACTTCAAAAGTAATATCGAACAAGTTATTCTTTTTATATCTTTGCTTATGGCTAAATTTTTTTTACTTATCTTTTCTTTTGCGCTTATCTCTTTTAGTTGTAAACCAACTGTTTTTCTTTATTCCATAAAGAGTAAGACTACAAAATCTAATATTACTCCCCAAGATAGTTTTGAGTTTAATTTTGCATTGACAGGGCAAGGCGTTTGGTTTAAAATAACAAATAATACCGATGATAATGCTTTTATTATTTGGGATGAATCTTATTTGGTAGAGCCAACGGGAAACTCTCAAAAACTATTTAATCCTGATATTTTAGAAGAAAACATCCTCGACCAAAATGTTGCTCAAAAAACATCAAATACAACAATAATCCCCGCGCATAAAAGCACTTCTCGTTTTACATCATCAATTTCTTCCTTAGGTAAGGAGTTATATACGTTTAATTATCAATGGGCAAGTAGCAATAATTATTTTGCAACTACCACGACTCATAAAAAATCGACGACAAGCAATTATTGGCCCAGTAGGTTAGTTATCGAGGATGGTAGCTACCAAAAAGATATGACTTCGTCACTTCAAAACAGCACATCATATATTCTTAAATACCCAACACTATCAATAGGTTTTGCCATCAAACATAAGAATACACAAAAAAACTTCACCTTTGATTTTCTTGTAGACACTGTTAAGATTTTTCAACTAAATAAAAGTGAAACCAACGCGTATTATATTGGTGAATGTACAAATACTTCTAATGGTTCTGTTTGTGAAATGTTATCTAAAGAGAAAAAAGTGTTGTATTTAACTCTACATAGCGGAGAAAATATTATTTGCCTTAATGACACGTCGTCAGACACTAAGATGCGCATCATAGATTTAAAGAATGGGGAAAAGAGAACCTATTTTAAGGACGAGATAAAAGAGTCTCATTATTATTCTGGCATTTCAGGCACTTATGATTTAGGGTTATTATTAAGAGAGTAACTTCTTTTTCCTATTGCTGTATTTTTGTGGACATCACAATACCCAATTTGACCAAACTACACGCCCATAAACTGTTTACTTATACCGGCCACAAAGCCGCGCTGTTTGGCTTGGGCAAAGGCTTTGCCCCCAATACGTTTGTAACAGGCGGTGCCGAAGGTTGGGTGGTGGAGTGGAATTTTGAACAACCCGCCGATGGGCAATTGCTGGTAAAAGCCAATTCGCCTGTGTACTCGTTTTTAGTTTTGGGCGATGAAAAACGGTTGTTGTGCGGCACCAGTGCAGGCCATTTGCACGTGCTGGATATGCAACAACGCCAAGAAACCCGAAATATTGAAGCGCACCGCGCAGGTATTTTTGATTTGGCTGCACACGGAAATAAAATTTTAAGTGCAGGTGGCGAAGGCAGCCTAAAGGTATGGGATCGGGAAACACTTACCCTGTTTGCCAATATACAGCACAGCGATAAAAAAGCCCGTGTAATAGCCTTTCACCCCACCTTGCCACAAATGGCTGTGGGGTATAGCGATGCTATTATTAGGGTATTTGATATTGAAAGTTTTGAGCTGTTGCAGCAAATACAAGGGCATACCAATACGGTAATGGCTTTGGCTTACTCGCCCAACGGTGCGTTTTTACTTAGCGGTGGGCTGGATGCCGTGTTAAAAATTTGGGAAGTACACAAAGGCTTTGCACCAGTACAAACCATAAATGCCCATTGGCTGCACATAAACGCCATACAATACAGCCCCGCAGGGCACTATTTTGCCACGGCAAGCATGGATAAAACCCTTAAAATATGGGATGCCGATACTTTTGAGCTGCTAAAGGTTATTGACAAAGAAAAGTACGACGGGCACACATCATCAGTAAACAAAATTTTGTGGGTTGATGATAATAGGCTTATTTCGTGCAGTGATGACAAAACCGCCAAGCTATGGCAAATAGGCACTTAGCGGAGATGTTGTCAAAGCCCAAACCATTTTGAATAGAATACAAGACAATGATATTATCAGATAAAAAAATACTGGAGGAGATTGAACTAGGCACTATTTTAATAGAACCTTTTCGCAAAGATTGTTTGGGCAGCAACTCGTACGATGTGCATTTGGGCAAACATTTGGGCACCTACAAAAACCGTGTTTTGGATGCTAAAGAGCATAATAAAATAGATATTTTCGAAATCCCTATGGAGGGCTTTGTGCTGCAACCCGGCACTTTATATTTGGGTGTAACCGAAGAGTATACAGAAACCCACAAGCATATCCCTTTTTTAGAAGGTAAAAGCAGTACAGGCCGTTTGGGTATAGATATACACGCTACGGCAGGCAAAGGCGATGTTGGTTTTTGCAATACGTGGACGTTGGAAATATCGGCATCGCAACCTGTGCGCATTTATCGCGGTATGCCCATTGGCCAATTGATATATTTTGAAGTAAGTGGTGAAATTGAAACCAGCTACGACAATAAAAAATCGGCCAAGTATAACAAACGCACCATGAAACCCGTAGAAAGCATGATGTGGAAGAACAAGTTTTAGGCTTTTTTTTCGTCATTGTGGAAAAACCTCTTATGTTAACAGAGCAATCTTTTTATATTTTTCTACTTTAAGAAATAAGATTAACTCAACGTAAGCTCGGGTTAAAAATCAATACACCAACTTATACCACCCTCAGTCCCTCCTTATCCAGACACAATCCTTCGACTTCGCTCTGGACGACAGCGCAAGGAGGGAAGCCACGACTCTGCCCATTGGTTTTTAGACTATTTTGCCAAAAATATAACCCTGCATTGTCCCCCTTGTGCGGCGGCTGTCATCCTGAGCGAAGTCGAAGGAGTGCTGTTGCTTTCATCGGTTTGAAACCCGATTCTATTCATACCTCACGGCAATCCCGATAGGGTAATAAATAGCGGCAGGTTTTAACCTGTCGACAAGGTTTTTTTAACTCACCCCAAAATATTGTTTAGCCTGATTTGTGTCGTTGCTCCCCTCTCTAATTTTTAGAGAGGGGAAATTTTGAGCCATCGTACGATTTTGTATTTTTTAGGGTGAGTAAAACCGAACTAGCCCATGCACAAGCGCGTTGTCATCCAGAGCGAAGTCGAAGGATAAGTGCGCAAGCGAAGGAGGTAGGGGGATGAAAAAGAAAACCAATATCACTTCCCCCTTTGTCAAACTTTTAAAGTTTGACAAAGGGGGAAGTATAGCACTGTCTGTCAACTTCCATAAAAAATCTATTACTTTTGAGATTAAGTGCAAATACTACACTTTATACAAAAACACAGGGGCGGCATAGTTTTACTAGTGCTGCTATTACCCCTTTGTTTTGTAGCCGTGCGCCAAAACCACGATTGGGGCGATGATTTTGCACAATACATCAACCAAGCAAAATGTATAGTCGAGGGTAAAACAGCCGCACAAACAGGCTATATATACAATAGCAATTACCCAATGTTGGGGCCTGCCGCCTACCCCGCAGGGTTTCCCCTGTTACTTAGCCCTGTGTATGCCCTTTTTGGCAATAGCATAGTGGCTTTTAATGTATATATGTCGCTGTGGTTGGTGTTGGCGGGTTTTATATGGTATATGGTTTTGCGCCGCTTTCATAACGAGCTAACGGCAGTGCTCATTAGCTTGCTTTGGTGTTGGCACCCGTGGCTGCTCGATTTCAAAAGCGAAATAATGGCCGATATTCCTTTTACTGCGCTAACGGGTTTATTGATATTGATGCACCAACGCGGTTTTTTGCAGTACGATGAGGAGAACAGAAAAAAATCGCTGCTGCGGGCAGTGGCTATGGGTTTAGTGGCGGGCTTATTATTGGCTGTCAAAATGCAGGGCTTGGCTGTTATTGCCGCCATATTTGCCGTTAGGGTTATCAATAATATTATAGACCTTCAACCTCCGTTTGAGCCAAAAAACAAACTATATACCAACCCTGCCACTGTGCTTATTATTGGCTTTCTAACCTGTTTTGTCATCATCAATTACTTTGTCGCAGGTATAACCTTTGACGATTTGTTTACCTACGGAGGCAACTTTGCAGGCGAATCGTTATGGGTATCGGTGCGAGAAAACCTTGGGTATTATACTGTTTTAGTGCAAGATTTTTTTCAGCGAAGTAAACCCACTTGGCAGGTATTTCCCCTACTAACACAAGCATTGGTTTTGGCCTTTTGCATTATAGGTTTGGTGCAACAATTGGCAAAAAACCGTCCTACTATACTGTGGGTATTTTTGGCCTATATTGCTTTGCTGTTGGTCTACCCCTATCGTGGTTCGGGTTTTCGGTTTTTGTTGCCTGTTGCGCCTATATTGCTTCACTTTGCAGTAGTGGGTTTCAAAAGCATTCAATGGGGTTTCACTCTAAATAAAAAAATATGGGCTGTGGGTGGTTTTGTGTTGGTGATGTTGCAATTTTTGCCTGAGCAATATCAAGCTATAAAAAATGCAAAAAACAACTTTGCAGGCCCCCAAGAGGCTGAAAGTATAGAAGCATTTACCTACATACAAAACAACACGCCCGCCAATGCTGTGTTTCTGTTTAAAAAACCGCGTGCACTGGCATTGTATACTCAACGTAATGCTTTTGCCGTTAACCCCGCCGATAGTGCCTTTATAGATGATATTGAACGTTTTGCGCCCAATTATATACTGATACATACCGAATTATCGCCTGAAAGCGAGAAACAGTACGTCGTTCACAATGCCCAATTGTGGCAACCCCAATGGCATAATAATAAGTTTACATTGTATGCCAAAAACACACAGTAGTGTTGGCTTTTTACTTAACTTTGCACCCGTTTTACGATAGCTATGTTTAAAACGAATTGGTGGAAATATTTGGGGGTGCTGCTGGTATTATATTCAATAATAGCAGGCTTGTACATACCC
This sequence comes from Bacteroidia bacterium, assembly GCA_037968475.1. Taxonomy (GTDB): domain Bacteria; phylum Bacteroidota; class Bacteroidia; order UBA8524; family UBA8524; genus SB11. The sequence continues at coordinate 93,689 of JBBKVO010000024.1, read as the reverse complement.
TTAGGGCCGGGCATTATGGAGGTTACTCCTTCAGAATTACGGCAAGGTGAAAGCAACACAATACTTATCACTGGAAAAAACACGCATTTTAAAGAGCAAGAAAAAAGCCTTAAGGTTTGGATAAAACACGGTAAAGAAATTATTTGCCCCCAAAACCTTATAGTTAGCGATAACTACAGTTTAGCTGCTGTTTTTGATGCTCCAACGCTTGACTCAAAAACACCTTTACATCTTGTAGTAAATGACGATGTTGACGGCAATGTGGTGTTTGATAATGCCTTTTGGTTTAACGCAAAAGAAAATAGCGGACGCATTACCCAGTTTGGAGAATGCAATATTAAAGTAGCACACAAAGAGGCTGCTTTAACCAGTTTTCCGTTCTTAAAAATACTATTTCAAACCATACGCAACTTGTTTTACCATGTACCTATGTGGTTTAGCATGATAGCTATACTTATTGGCGGAATGGTATACAGCATAAAATACCTAAAAAGCGGTAAACGCGAGCACGATATTGCTGCCTCGCAACTTACTGGTGTTGCTATGCTTTTGGGTACTATGGGCATACTAACAGGCATGCTTTGGGCTAATTTTACTTGGGGACAGGCGTGGCCAAACGACCCTAAACTTAACAGTGTGGCCATAGGTATGCTAATGTATTTGGCTTACTTTATACTTCGCGGGGCGATAGACGATGAGGAAAAAAAAGCCCGTATTTCAGCCGTATCCAATGTGTTCTTTTTCCCAATATTTATTGTTTTGATTTTTGTGCTGCCACGCCTTACCGACTCGTTACATCCCGGAAACGGAGGTAACCCGGGCTTTAACAGTTACGATTTAGACAATACAATGCGCATGGTATTTTACCCTGCCGTTTTGGGATGGATTTTGGTAGCCTATTGGATAGCCAATTTAAGAATAAGGGTTAAAAAATTAGAAGCACTTGATGATGAAGATTAAACAACTTATTGCCTTTACTTTTAGTCTGCTACTAAGTAGTGTAGCATTTGGGCAAGACAACACCGCCAATGTAGCCGGCGGAGATAAAATAAATGTAGTGATAGGCGTATTAAGCGTGATTTTTGCCTGTATAATTATCTACTTGGTAATTATTGACCGTAAAATTACCCGCCTTGAAAAACAACGTAAACAAGAAAAAGGTTAAAACCATTAGGGCATGAAAACATCATACATTATAGCAATAGTTTTGGTGGCTGCATTAATAGCCATTATAGTATCTATGTACGGCAACTCTACCGAGTATGCTACATTTAACACTGCTGCCCAAAACCAAGGCAAAACCTACCATGTGGTAGGCCACCTAGACCGCACCAAACCACAGTTATACAACGAACTGAAAGACCCTAACTATTTTGAGTTTTACCTTAAAGATAGCTTGGATAATGTGAACAGGGTAGTATATCGCCAACCTCGCCCACAAGATTTTGAACGTAGTGAAAACGTTGTGGTAAAAGGCAAAATGAATGGTGAAACCTTTGAGGCAAAAGAGATATTGCTAAAATGCCCGAGCAAATACAACGAAACTGAGGTAGACGTTACCGCCGCGAACTAACAAAAATAAATGGAAGAAAATATTGTAACGTATATAGGCGAGCACTTGGCCATAGGCAACTGGGGCAAGTTTGCCGTATACCTTTCTTTTGGCGCAGCACTATTTTCTGCCTTTAGTTATTTACTCTCTTTTAAAGGAGGGGCTGAAAACAAAACTTTTTGGCGCAATATGGGTCGTGCGGGGTTCTATATCCACTCGACAGCAGTTGTTTCTATTTTCGTCATTCTTTTTGTAATAATACAACGCCACTATTTCGAGTATCAATATGCGTGGCAGCACTCATCTACTGCTTTGCCCCTAAAATACATGATATCGTGCTTTTGGGAAGGGCAAGAAGGCAGCTTTTTGCTTTGGATGGTATGGCACGTGGTAATTGGTAATATTTTAATGTTTACTGCCCGTAGCTGGGAAAGCCCCGTTATGGCAATTATTTCTATTGCCCAAATAATGCTAAGTACTATGTTGCTTGGCGTAGAGTTTTTGGGTAGTAAAATAGGCAGTAGCCCTTTTAATTTACTGCGCGATATGACGCAAGGCCCTATATTTAGCCGACCCGATTATCTTAATTTTATAAAAGACGGTAACGGACTAAACCCCCTACTACAAAACTATTGGATGGTGATACATCCACCTACGCTGTTTTTTGGTTTTGCCGCCAGTATAGTGCCTTTTGCCTACGCTGTCTCTGCTCTGTGGACACGCCGCTATACCGAATGGGTAAAACCTGCTTTGCCTTGGGCATTGGTGGGTGTAATGGTGTTGGGCACAGGTATAATAATGGGTGGTTTTTGGGCGTATGAGTCGCTAACCTTTGGTGGTTACTGGGCTTGGGATCCCGTAGAAAACGCCTCACTTATCCCGTGGCTTATACTGATAGCAACAGTGCATCTTATGTTGATTTACAAATCGACAGGTAATGCGCTATACAGCACCTATTTGCTTGCCATATTCTCCTTTTTGTTGGTGTTGTATGCTACCTTCCTAACCCGTAGCGGCATATTGGGCAATACATCGGTACACTCGTTTACCGACTTAGGAATGTCGGGGCAGCTACTTGTATTCTTATTTATATTTCTTTGGCTGCCTGCTTATGTAACTATTAATAATACCAAACTACGTTTTGGCTATTTAGGCATTACTGTGTTGGTATTTATTCTTAGTTTTTTTATTGGCAAAATCATAACTGCTTTTATTCCTCAAGGCGAGGATATTGCAGTGGTTTTATCGTATGCACAAAAAGCTATTTTTGTTCCTTATGTGCTTATCACTTTGTTTTTCTTTTTTAGAAATATTTATAAGGTAAACCCTATAAAAGGCAAAGAAGAAGATTTTAGCTCGCGCGAATTTTGGATGTTTATAGGTTCGCTAGTGTTTGTTCTTTCAGGGCTACACGTCATAGCAAGCACCTCTTTACCAGTGTTTAATAAACTAGGCGTTCCACAGGTTATAAATAGTTTAATAGGGGGTATTAATTTTGTTTTTGGCACATCAATTCAATCAAAATTAGAGTTTGCGCCGCCTGATGATGTTATTGGCTACTATAATATGTGGCAACTTCCCGTAGCAATGATACTGGCCGTATTAACCGCCACTACTCAGTTTTTAAAATATAAAAAAACGCAGCAAAAATATTATTTCAATAATATTATTATTAGTCTTTCTATATCGTTAGCACTAACAACAGTATTATTATTTGTTTTTAAAATAAAAGCCGATAACAATAGCACACTTTTATTATACCTTCTATTTTTATTATGTGCTGTATATGCCGTAGTGGGAAATATTTACTACATATATAAAGTAGTAAAAGGTAAGTGGGAGTTTAGCGGAGCAAGTGTGGCACACATTGGTTTTGGCTTATTATTAGTAGGGGTTTTAGTATCATCGGCCAATAAAAGAGCAATATCTATAAACTATACCCGCTCCGATTTGGGCGAAAACTTTGACGAGGAAAGTCAAAAAGAACATGTATTATTATTTAAAAATACCCCCACCCCAATGGAGGGTTATATTGTTACCTATTTAGGAGATTCACTTGCTGCACCCGATAATTTTTTCAAAATACAATTTGAAAAACTGGGTAAAGACAGTTTGCCAACGGGTGAAAAATTTTTCCTGCTCCCCAATTCGCAAACCAACCCCAAAATGGGGCTAATTTCAAATCCTGATACAAGGCACTACCTTACGCACGATGTATTTACCTACGTATCGTCGATACCTGATAAAGAAGGCAATAAAGACCGCCCTTACGAGCATTTTCATACAGATAGCATTGCAATACACGATACCTTGTATACAGACAATGCCAAAGTAAAAGTGATACTAGATGGCATTAGCGTGCCTGAGCAACCTAATGGAAATGACTTATTGGTGGCGGCCAATATGCGTGTAATTACCTTGTATGATACTATTGAGGCTAACCCTCGTTTTATACTGGCTAATGATATACGTATTTCTCCCGACGAGGAAGTGGCAGGCGCTGATATTAAAATAAAATTCAGCAATATTATTCCTCCCGATACTACACGAAACACTTCTGCTGCCTTTGAATTTACTATTGCTGAACGACCAATGATACGCGACTATGTGGTGATGATGGCAAAAGTATTTCCCTATATCAACTTTGTTTGGGGCGGTACTATTATTATGGTTATCGGTTTTTTAATGTCTATTATCCGCAGGGTAAAAGAAAGCCGCAGAGAACGAGCAAAGTAATAAATCTATTTTCGTCGAAATATAAATAACCATATATTAAAATTTAATATGCGGTAGCTATATTGCATTGATGAAAGATGTGCTAAAAATTGTTCTATTTGTTATAATATTAGTTCGGGTACTGTTCCTTATCCCTAAACTATTTAATGCCGCCAATACTAAAGAAACAACAATTGAGCTTTCGCCACTTGTATCATCGTTTACAGGGAAACATTACGATGATAGTGCTAAACAATGGTATGCTAACGATAATGTTATTTTAACTTCAAATCAGCCAGATGCCGGTGGCAGACTATTAATAAGCATGCAAATTGCTAAGCTGGAGCAAGATAAGACACAAAAATATGTGCTTTTGTATCTTACAAAACACAATAAAAAAGATACTACCAACCCTTACAATAAAGTGCTTTTAATGCCCAGATTAGATTTTTTTGTAATGGACGGCAGCCAATACAGCAAGCTGAAACTAACGATTGCCAACAGCAAAAAAAACCTAAGCATTACCAGTAAACAACACGGTGGTTCTATACTTCCTACTGTGGATGAAACAGGCTATAACCAAGTTGTGGAGAATATGGCGCGTTCATTATTCGTTAAAGAAGAGCCTAACCCGTATGAAAATTATGGTTTAGGGGCGTCTTTTAATAAAATGGAGTTTATTGTTACTACTGAAAAAGAAGGCAGCAACCAAGTAGTACGATTTTTATTGCCTTCGTCAAGAGAAATTCAATTAAACCATTTTCAGAAAAATTATTTCGAAATTCCCGTCGAAGAATTTAAAGAAATGTTAATTGATTAGTACCGTTAAATATTACATATAATTTGCATATTGCCACATTATTTACAACCCTAATGAACCCGATATTAAACCGCAATCTTTTCTTTGTAAAAGAACACGTAGGCATGTTTAAAGCCTCTAACAACTACGATATTTTTAACCCTGAAACCAATGAGATGATAATGACGTGCAGAGAGGAAAATCTTGGTTTTTTCACTAAAATTTTTCGCTTCACCGATTACAAAACTATGACTCCGTTTAATGTTGTAGTGAAAACTCCTGATGGGCAAACGGTGGTACGTGTGAAACGTGGTGTAAACTTTTGGCTTTCAAAAGTTGAAGTGTTGGACGAAAACGACAAAGTAATTGGTCTTTTCAAACAAAAACTGTTTTCTATTGGCGGCAAGTTTGAGGTGCTAGACCCCAATGGTAATCCACTTTGTATGCTAAAAGGCAAATGGACGGGTTGGGATTTTAGGTTTATAAAAGATAATCTTGAGTTTGCACACGTAACCAAAAAGTGGGCAGGCTTGGGCAAAGAGCTGTTTACCAGTGCCGATAACTACGTACTTAACATAAATGAGGCCGTGCCACAAGACAGTCCCTTACGTCAATTAATCTTAGCAGCCGTAATGTGTATTGATATGGTGCTAAAAGAAAGGTAATTTTGAAGATTGCCTTATAAAATATCAATACTAGGGACAGGAAACGTGGCATGGCATCTTGCCCATGCCCTTGATGCCGCACGCCATACCATAGTGCAGGTTTGGGGACGTGATATGCAAAAGGCGAAGCAATTGGCTCAGCCTTTTAATGCACAGGCTATAAGCACTCTTAACCAACTTGAGGATGATATTGATGTGCTACTACTTTGCATTAGCGATGATGCCATAGCACAAATAGCCGCTCAATTATCCAACAAGCCCTACCTCATAGCCCACACAGCAGGGGCAATGGATATAGAATTGCTAAAAAATACCTCACCGTTTTATGGTGTATTTTACCCTGTGCAAACACTAAGCGAGGGTAAAAAAGTAAACTTTTTTAGTATCCCCCTTTGTATTGAGGGAAATAACAAAGCAGCTGAAAGTCAGCTAATGGCATTGGGCAATACCATTAGCAATAGTGTGCAAATTATCTCATCAGAAAAACGAAAATACCTGCACCTTGCAGCTGTTTTTGCCAATAACTTTACCAATGCCTTGTATGCAGAAGCAGCAGGGGTTTTAGAGCAGCAAGGATTAAGTTTTGATCTTTTACGACCCTTGATACTAGAAACGGCACAAAAAGTGCAGCAAATGTCGCCGAAACAAGCACAAACAGGGCCTGCCAAACGCCACGACGATAACACCCTGCAAAAGCACCTTGAGTTGCTGCCCAAAGGCAGCGACGAGGAAAAAGTGTATCGCTTGCTGACTGAAATTATAAAAAACAAATTTTAGAATGAAACCGCCTAAAAAATGGAAAATGGCCATCGTGATTTGGGTAGCCATTTACCCTACCATTACAATTTTGTTTGCCGTTTTTGGCCAGCACTTTTTATTAATAAATCCGCTGCCGCTGCGTACACTAGTTATTACCCTAATGGTAGTGCCACTTATGGTATTTGTTATTTTACCCAATGTGCAAAAAGCAATGGGCAAATGGTTGCAGAAATAACAACCACAATGCTATTAACAAAAGAGGGGTGCGATTTAAAATCGCACCCCTCTTTAAATTTTATATAGTTGCAGTACCTACTCTATACTTTCTTCGCCACCATCGCCTGCTTTGGGCATTATGGGTTTCATATCACTATCAGCAGGTAGGGTGATGTTTTTATCGGTAGGTAAAGTAATAGTATACGTTTTTTTAGCCTTATTTTTAAGGTAAGGCTTACGCAACCAAGGGTTTAATAGTTTTAGCACCTTATAGTTAGTTCCATTGTCAAGAGCGTATTGGGCTAGGTTGTCAATGGCTGAATCCACCTCAACATTATATGTAGCTATGCTAGGATAGTAATCGGCACTATCCAACATAAAACCGTATTGTGAAGGATTGCTGTATATTTCTTTTATAGCCAAAATTCTAAACATATAGCGCGATGTTTCAGCGTTAAGTAACAAATCGTAATAGTTGCTCACTCCTTGCTTTTCTATTGCACCTGCAACGCCATTTTCGCCCATATTGTAAGCTGCTGCTGCCAATGTCCAACTACCCAGTTTTTCTTTGCTGTCTTTAAGGTATTTTGCTGCCGCTTCGGTAGCTTTTTCCATGTGGTAGCGTTCATCTACCTCATCGTTAATCTCAAGCCCGTAGCGTTTGCCCGTACTTTCTAAAAACTGCCAAAACCCTGCTGCTTTTGCAGGAGAAACCAAATTGGCCAATCCACTTTCGGCAATGGCTAAATATTTAAAATCATCAGGCACACCATTTTTCTTTAATATGCGCTCTATTGTCGGCACAAAACGCTGTGTTTTTTTTATGGTGTATAGCGTTTGCGAATGCCAAAAGGTGTTTATCATCAATTCGCGATCAAAACGTTCGCGTACATCAAAATCACCCATCGGTACTTCTTCTTTAGCAAAAGCAAGTTTTTGAGGCAATTTTGGGGCGTGTATACTATCGGGCTTATTCAGCTTAGCCTGTTTACGGTCGGGTTGGTCAAAAGCAAGCAGTGCTACAAAAGTTGTAGCCAATAGTGCTCCCATGCTTATAAAAATCGTTTTTCTCATACTATACTTCTAATCTATACAAAAATAAGTCCGCTTTCGCTAAATTGTGAGCAATGTTGGCAAACATTGCCATTAATAAATGTATACTTGCTAACCATAATACAGTGCCGTGTTTGATACGAATTTTTTTTCGGCCTATTTACTACCCGCCACTTTAGCTTTTATAATGGTGGGCTTAGGGCTGTCGCTTACCCGCAACGATTTTGTGAACGTAGTAAAACGTCCACGAGGATTGCTGGTAGGCTTAGTATTGCAAATGGTGGCGTTGCCGTTATTGGCTTTTTTAATTACCCTTTTAATCCCCGGCCTTAGTCCCGAATTAAAAATAGGCATTATACTTTTAGCCGCTTGTCCCGGTGGTGCTACATCAAATTTAGTGAATTACTTACTTAACGGAAATTTAGCACTTTCGGTATCTATCACCACCGCAAATAGTTTTCTTACGCAGTTTACCATTCCGTTTTATGTAAACATTGCCTTGTACTTTTTTATGCATAGCGGAACGGACATTGAGTTGCCGTTTTTAGAAACCCTGCTGCAAATACTTTTTATTACTGTTATACCTGCTGTTATAGGTGTGCTTATCCGATCAAATGCCCCTTTGTTTGCCGAAAAGGTGCGCAACCCCTTAAAGTATATTATGACTACCCTACTGGCTATAGCTATGATAGGCGCCATTTTTGTTGAAAATAACGAGCAACTTGATATACCCATTGGCGATTATTGGATGGTATTGCCTCTTTTACTATTGCTAAACTTTGGCAGTATGTTTATGAGTTTTTATACGGCCAAATATTTTAGGTTGGGCATAAAAAGCCAAACCACCATAGCCATTGAGGTAGGTCTGCAAAATACAGCCTTGGCCATAGCGGTAGCCACTGGCCCGCTAATGCTAAACAACCCCGCTTTTGCAATTCCTGCAGCCATATACGCCCTATTTTCGTTTTTTACTACGCTAGGCTTTGGTGTGGGCGCGAATTGGAAACAGCACAAACGCTTGTTTAAGTTTAGGTAGAGTATACGGGCTAAAAAAATCCCTTTTAACATTTTGTATTCTTTCTAAATATAAATGGGTATTTATACGTAGAATATATTTTGCAGCTTCTTTTATTTTTGAATTTACCTATCAAATAATTCAAAAAAAATCATGAAGAACTTAGTTTTATCTATTATGCTTTTGGTGTTGGTTGCTGACACTATTGGCCAAACAGTTTACAAGGTTGATTTTGTAAAAACTGCTGATAGTATACAAAAAAATACAAAAAAGGAGAAAATTTTTAAATACTACATCAAGGGCGTTACTGATGAGACAAAAAAATTTACTGTTGATATTGAGGTGGATTATTCAAAATCGAGCCTAGCGGCAACAGAGTACAGTATTGATTTTGACCAAATTACCTTAAAAGAACTGGTTGACGCCAAAACTTATCCCTTTTATGTAAATTTAAAACCTGATTCTTTACCTGATAGATCGAAAAAACTGGTTCTCGTCTTAAAGGTAAGAGACAGTGTGGGCAAAGTTGTGGCGAGCGAATATAGCAAAGAGGGTATGGAAATGCAGATAATTGTGGATGAAGACCCTGCTACTAGCGAGGCTACAAATAATGATACTTTAAAAGACTATCAGTATCTTTCTTATGTAGGAACAAACTTTGATTTGGTGGATGGCGTGCAGGCCAATAATTTGTTTTTTGCCACTAATATATTTTTACTACCCCCAAAAAAGAAAGGGGGGTGGGGTATGTATTTAAGTCTTTATGGTAATAGGGCGTTTAGCAGTATCGATTCTGCTTCCATCGCTCTTCGGTCTACAGGCAGTAAAAGAGTAAACGATAGTACTGTTTCTATTTATCGGGATCAAGCTAAATCGGTAAAAACAACCACATCAGACAATATTGGGGCTTTTATTAGTGGGTTGGTAAAAATGGGTTGGATGAGTAAAGAAACCAATAATATACAGCTATACTACAGCCCATCATTAGAGTTTGTTTGGCGACGTACACAAATTTCGACCACTTTTAAAGATGCAATGCCGCTTGATACAGTAAATGTTACAGATAGGTCTCCTGGCTATCCTATTTTCGCCCCCAATAGTTTTATTTCAAAGTTGAATGAGTTTAGCTTTAAAGTTGGCTTTCTAGGGGTATTTATTAAACATGAAAATAAAAATATAAGTGTGCGTGTAAATGCCTCTGTTGGCTACTCATCAACTTATACTCCTTATGGCAGAATAGCTTCTCAAACCAGCGAAACTACCTTTAGACCCAAAGGGGATATATTCTTTACCGGCCGTGCTTGGCTAACCGAAGCTGTTTCAGGTGTTACGTTGCAAGCCGAAATAATAAATTACTTAATTAACCCTAGGCCGCTATATGTTGTTACGCTATCAAAGGCTATAAAATTTAATTCGCTAGGCACACTATTCTCCCCTATTACGGCTAGGTAGTATTTTTAAACTAACAGGGTGTTTTAAAATAGCATAAACAAAAGACGCGCGCGCCTACGGCGCCCGCTTCAAACAAAATTATATTTCTTCTTGATAGAGAATTATTGGCCTTGTGCCAAGCTATATCCTTTTAGTTCGCCATAGTTGCGTAGCATTTCTACCGACGAGATGTAGTATTTCTCGCCCAACTTGGCCGATAATTCAAAAATGGCTTTTAAATCAGTAGCTGCACCATCTTTTGTTGATACACGTAGGCTATAATGCCCAACACACTCAGTAAGTATTGAGCCTGTTGGCCATACTTGCGTGCCACGGTTGCTTATTACCACCAACTCAAGGTTGCTGGGCAAAAGGCTTTGTATCGCAGGGGCAATATCAGCCGCCAATTGGTCGCTTTCAATAAAAAAGTCGGCACCAACAAGGGTTTCTTCCGACCTTTTTGGGCTCACCATCATAGGTTGCTTATCAGGAAAAGCAGGTTTAGTCCATGTATATTCCCTGTCAGGAGTATTTGCAGGTTTCGATTTTTCGGGTTTCTTGCCCAAATTATCAATAATGGCTTGTGCAAACTCGGTAGTGTTTTTGGCAGGTATCACCCTATCGCCAAAATCACCTGTATGCACACCGCTTTCAAGGGTATACAGCAAGCTGTTTTCTAACGCATCAGCTTGTTTAAAAAAGCCTAAGTGGCGCAACATCATTAAGCTACTAAGCAATAGCGATGTTGGGTTGGCAATATTTTTACCTGCTATATCGGGGGCGGTACCGTGTACAGCTTCAAATATGCAAATACGCTCGCCTATGTTTGATGATGGGGCAAAACCCAAACCACCTACCAAACCAGCACAAAGATCTGACACTATATCGCCTTGAAGGTTGGGCAGTACAATTATTTCAAATTCGTTGGGGCGCACCACCAACTTCATACACAAATCGTCAATAATACGGTCGCCGGCTTCAATTTCAGGATAGTCTTTAGCAACGCTGTAAAAAGCCTCTAAAAACATACCGTCAGTAAGTTTCATAATATTGGCTTTGTGGCCGCATATCACGCTTTTTCTGCCACTGCGGCGGGCTAGTTCAAACGCATAACGGTGTACTTGCTCGCTGCCTTGGCGGGTAATAAAACGGCGACAAAGTGCCACATCTTGCGTGTTTAGGTGTTCAATTCCACCATAAGTATCTTCTATATTTTCACGAACGATGGTAATATCAATAGGTATACCTGCTTTTGAGTATACGGTATCTACCCCGTTTAGGGTGCGGAAACGGCGCTCGTTAGCAAACGTACTCCACACCTTACGTGCTGTTACGTTTATACTTTTCATGCCTCTGCCTTTTGGGGTTTCCATAGGGCCTTTAAACAATATACCGTTGCTTTCGATGCTTTTTTGAGCCTCAGGAGTCATCCCTGCGCTATGGCCTGCCAAAAAAATGTCTTTGCCCATTTCTACAAACTCATACTCAATATCAACATTTACAGCAGAGAAGATTGAAAGAACAGCATCCATAATTTCGGGACCGATGCCATCGCCCTTTGCAACAGAGATTTTGTATTTAGCCATGTGTATATTTTTCTATGTATTATTTTTAATTTGCCGCGAAGGTAACAAAGCTGTTTTAATTGTACCAACACAATACAATAACCAAGTAATACTGATTTTGATTTGTTATTATTGAAATTACCATGAAGGATTTGCGGTATTTGATACAAAAGGGCGAAAACGAAGAGCTGGATTTTAAGCAGGAGATAAGCAGCGCCGCAAAAATTGCCAAAACAATGGTATCATTTGCTAACCGAAAAGGCGGACGACTTTTGGTTGGCGTACGCGATAATAAAAGTATTGCGGGTATACGCACCGAGGACGAAAAATATATGCTTGGTCTTGCTGCTGATTTTTACTGCAAACCCACTATTGAGTTGCTAATACTTGAGCATGAGTTGGAGGGGAAAATTATATTGGAGGCCATTATTCCCGAAGGAAAAGACAAACCCTATGCCGCCAAAGGCGAGGATGGCAAATGGTGGGTGTATATACGTGTGAAAGATAAGAGCCTGCTGGCCAGCAAGGTGGTGGTAGATGTGCTGAAAAAAGAGACTGCCCAAAAAGATAATTTGATACAAATAACCAGTAAAGAGCAAGCCTTGCTGGATTACCTAGCCAAAAACGAGCGCATCACTTTGAAACAATATTGCAAAATGATAAATATTTCGCGCTGGCGTGCCAGTAAAATATTGGTTAATCTTATTTCGGCAGGTATTATCCGCTCGCACAATACAGAAAAAGTAGAGTTTTATACGCTGAGTTGAGGATAGATAAAAACATCTGACCCTAATGTGCGTTCGATAAAAGAAAATTATAAAATCTGTGCGAGAGTATAGTTATGCCCTTACTACCGCAGCAGGTTAAAACCTACCGCTATTTAGACCCTATCGGGAGTGCCGTTAGGTATGAATAGCATTGGTCTTCAGGCCAATGAAGCTGATAAGCTTAAACCACAAACGAGCGGATGCAAAATGATAAATATTTCGCGCTGGCGTGCCAGTAAAATATTGGTCAACCTTATTTCGGCGGGTATTATCCGCTCGCACAATACTGAAAAAGTAGAGTTTTATACTCTAAGCTGACCAGAAATCCATACATTAAAAATATAATTTGTAATCTGTCTAAATAAGAATTTATTGCCCTGTATTTCAGTGCATTGGAAAAAAAAAATTTTTTTTTTCCAATGCGAAAAGAACAAAAAATGGGCTTGGGGAGCAAAAAAGTAGTCGGGATATTGAAACTTCTTATATTTGTATAATGAAAAAAGCCCCTAAGGGCTTTTAAAACTAAAATAGTCAGCTAGAATAGATTCGAACTATTATCCTCCCAAACGGTTACCACTCCTCAATGGCGGGACGCTTTATCCTGATTAAGCTACTAGCCAATATCATTCCCCAATAGCACCAATTATTGGGGTTTTTTTATTTAGATCAAATGTACCCAAATTAATTTAACTCTTTCGACCGATTTTATACAAATAGCAGTTTCTTTATTTAAATGGCGGTTTGTAATTATTTAGTCAGAGGTAGCGCTTTATATTAACGGAGGATATCTTATTTTAAAAATATTCGAGTGGATATCTTTCCTATTTAAATGGTGAAACGCACTATTTTTTGTTTTTTAATGGCGGTTTTTTCTATTTAAATAGTGGCACTTGACCTGACTTTAAGTTTTCTTATTACATTGTTATCCAAAGTGGCTATTATTTCAAAAAATGCTCTAGCTCGCACAATACTGAAAAAGTAGAGTTTTATACGTTGAGTTGAGGATAGATGAAAACATCTGACCCTAATGTGTGTTCGATATAAAAAATCCTAAAATCAATACACCAGCAAACTCGTATCCACGCGAAAGCTTGACATAACGAAATACTAAAAGCTAGTGTCCCGAAGCGAGGGACGCTTCGGGGAACTGTACTGGCACGGCGCGGCTACCCGTCATTCCCCTGTAAAAGGGAATCTGTGCGGGTGGAGGCTGAAAAGTCCTTACCGACTTAAACCACTCCTTCTCTATCTTTTGCCTTCCCGCGTGCTTCGACTCCGCTCAGCAAGACAACCCTGCAAGGAGGGAAACCTTGCCCGAAGGTCTTTGCAAAAATCAATTGCCGTTGGACAGTCATGCTGAATTTATTTCAGCATCTCGCTCTGTATTAATGGTTATTGGGCAACGAGACCCTGAAATAAATTCAGGGTGACGGGGAATTGGGTGCGGCAGGTGTCATCCTATGTTTGAAAAGTAGTTCTTAACGACTACCTTAAACTTGCTTTATTTAGTTGGTTTTTTGCAACTCCTCCCAATACTCGGCTGCACGGCGGGTGTGGGGTATAACGATGGTACCGCCCACTATGTTGGCTACAGCAAATATCTCATACATCTGCGCGGTGCTTATTCCCTCATCGTAGCATTTGCCCAAGTGGTATTTTACACAATCATCGCAGCGCAATACCATACTGGCTACCAAGCCCAACATTTCTTTGGTGGCAGTAGGCAAAGCCCCTTCTTTATAGGTTTGTGTATCAAGATTAAAAAGCCGTTTTAGCACCAAATTATCCGCATCCAAAATCTTTTCGTTCATGCGTTCGCGGTAGCTGTTAAACTCGTCTACTGGGTTCATATATGTTCTATTCTTCTTTGTTTGGGTTCTCTCTTGGTTCTTCTGTGGCAGTTGCTTCCTCCTCTTCGTTGCCGTGCATTTTACTTTCAGCAAAATCGCGCACAATTTTAAAACCCAACTTCACCGCTATGGCGTGCAAAAAGCGTAAGGCTGTTTTCTTAAAAAAATCTTTTATACTATCGGCATTCCATATCCCTGTAAAAATATCTTTTAGTACGGTAAAGTTTTTGGGCGATTTCATTAAGCCATATATAGCACTATTGGCTGCCATACCCATATAGTTCTCCTGCAAATACTCCAACCGTTTATCCAGATCGTTTTCCATATCGCGGCATTCTGTTTTTGCTTTGCTAATGCGCTGTTGCAATTGGCGTATATTTTTTATTCTAGTTGCCATAATTTCTGTTGTTTAGTCCTCAAACTCCTCTTCATCGTCGTTGGCTATTTCACTGGCTACCAAATTGGCTACGGGTGTTTGTATCAGTTTTTTGCGAAGCAATAGAGCAAGCACAAAAAGTAATACCAAAATACCTGTACTAATGCCAAATCCTGTGGAATAGCTATCCGTTTTCTCAGCCAACCAAAACGAAAACCACATACCCGCAAACACAATAACAAACAGCAATATAAAAAACACTATAAACAACGAGAAAAACAGCCCCAATGCCTGTGAGGTTTTTAGGGTGGCTTGTAGTTTCACCAATTCTAACCGCTTATCGGTGTAACTTTTTAGCAGTGTTTTGGTCTCACCAAAAAAGTCTTTAAAATTATCTTCCATAAAATACTCTTTTTTCTTGTTTAGATTTTAATTGAAAGGCTTATACCTAAATCAAAATTACTGCTATTTTGTATCGGCAACTTGCTTTTTTCTATTATATTTACTTACATATCTGTACACACAGGATAAAACACTACTATGGCCAACCTTGATAATAACCGCTTACGCCAAATATTCTTTCTTATGCTAATAGGCGGCTTGGGGTTTATAATTTCTTTAGAAGTATATCCGTTTGTTTCGGCCTTGTTGGGTGCTATTACATTTTATGTGCTGTTTAGAAAATTTATGTTTTTTCTAACCCTAAAAAAGAAATGGAGCAAAACCCTTGCAGCACTTACCATAATGACACTATCGTTTATTATTATTCTGCTGCCTACTTCATTATTACTAAAGCAATTGTATAACAAGTTGAGTGTTTTGCTCGAAAACCCTGATTTATGGCTGAGCAAAGTGCAGGGTTTTATTACTACCCTTAATACAAAGCTGGATATTGATTTGATGAGCGACAAAAACCTTGAACGCTTGCCCGAAATGATAGGCAACATAGTGCCTAATATTTTACTGGCTACTATGGATACTATGCTAATTGTGGCCTTGCTATACTTTGTATTGTACTTTATGCTAACCAACGGGCGCGAAATGGAACGTTGGCTGTATGAGTATGTGCCCCTTAGAGAAGAAAACGTGAAAAAAATTGGTATAGAGATAAATAGCATGGTATTATCCAACGCTATTGGTATACCCTTGCTGGCTATTATACAAGCCATCTTTGCCTTTATTGCCTATTGGGTTTTAGGTGTACCCGACCCTTTATTGTGGGGCTCGGTAACGGCATTTGCATCAATGCTGCCCGTAATTGGAAGTACTGCTGTTTGGTTTCCTTTGGCATTATACCTGTATTTTAATGGGCAAGAGTGGCAAGGTATTACTCTGTTTGCCTTTGGTGCCGGGATAATAATAAACATTGATAATGTTTTTAGGCTAATGCTACAAAAACGTATGGCCGATGTACACCCACTAATCACTATGTTTGGGGTAATAATTGGGGTAAACCTGTTTGGTTTTATAGGCTTGGTATTTGGTCCTTTGCTGGTATCGATGTTTATTTTGTTGCTACGTATTTATAACGATGAATTTGTGCAGAAACAGCGCGAGATGGATTACACTATACACTAAAGTATTATGAAAAAACTACTGCTTATTCTTTTTTTGGGCTTGATAATACCCGCAACAACCTATGCCCAACGTTATATTGAGGTAGTAGCCACTGAAGAAATGGAGGTTGAAGCCGATGAGTTTACTTTTGAGTTTTATCTTACATCTTCTGACAGAGATGATGAAGCACAGATTACCACTATAGTAGAAAAAGGAACGACTGATTTTTTGAAGGTAGAACCCAAAAAGAAACCCATTGAGCAGCAAGAAAAAGAAATACGAGCTTTTTTAACAAAAAATGGAATTACTAATAACCACTTGATTGCCACAATGCCGGGTACTGAAGTTTTTGATTATTCTAGTCTTTACTCAAATGGAAGAAATAATAAGAAATTTGTTCTGACACTGAAAAAAATAACCCATCCCATAGCCATATTACACGGTATAGACTCTTTAGGAGGACAACGAGTAAAACTTGCCTCGTACAAAAACAGTAAGACTGACCATTATAAAAATACGCTTGCCTTAAAAGCCATGCAAAAAGCCAAAGACCAAGCTACACCTATTGTTGAATTGAATGGCGATAAACTGGGAAAAGTACTTTCTATTACCGAAAATACAGGTGCAAATACAACAGATAGCGCCCTAATGAATTTGTTTCTTGAAAAAATGAAGCAAGAAAAGAGTATAGGCACTTTTGTTACCATACGCTACTCTATTATAGTACGGTTCGAGATTCTTTAGCCACTACTTGCTTGCTTTCCAAATCTCCCAAGCCTTGCGTGCTTGTAACTCTAGCATGGCTATACCTGTTTGTATGTTTGCGCCAAACGCTGCGCCCTTTTGCAAAAACATGGTTTCTAAAGGATTATACACCAAATCGTACAAATAGTGCTGTGGTGTTAGCGCATCGTATGGTAGTTTAGGAAACGATTTTATAAAGGGGTACATACCCAATGGGGTAGTATTTATTATAAGCTGAGTTTGGGCTATTGTTTGGTTTGAAATATCATCATACGTCATTGGCGCATCAGCACTGCTATTGCGCGATACTTTTGTGTACGCTATGCCCATTTTTGCCAGTGTATACGCAATTGTATTGGCGCTACCGCCTGTGCCTAACACTAAAGCCCTTTGTGGGCTGTAATCGCCTAAAAACTGTTTTAGGGTGGTAGCAAAACCGTAATAATCGGTATTGTAGCCGTGTAGCTTTGTTTTACCCTCTTGTTGCACCACTTTTACGGTGTTTACAGCACCTATGGCTAATGCTTCATCGGCCACCCAATCAAGCATTGGGATAATGCTCTTTTTATGCGGTATAGTAACGTTAAAACCAACAAGATTGGGAAGGCTTTTAAGCCAACTACGCAGCGTGGTGATATCTTCAAGCGGATAGCGCTTATAGCTTGCCCCCTTTACCCGCTCTTCATCAAAAAAACGGGCAAAAATTTCAGGAGAACGTGAATGCTCCAAAGGGAAACCAATTAGCCCCAGTTGCATATTATTTTTTTGCTAAACGATGCTTTACAAACTCAAAAATTATAGGCACAATAGAAATGAATATGATACCAAATACTACTATCTCAAAATTTTCTTTTACCCAAGCAGTTTGCCCAAATATATAACCCACCATGCTAACACCGGCTACCCACAAAGCACCACCTACTATATTATAGGTAATAAACTTTCCGTACGTCATACTGCCTACGCCCGCCACAAAAGGAGCAAACGTGCGCACTATGGGTACAAAACGGGCTATTATAATGGCTTTGGGGCCATATTTTTCGTAAAAAGCATGGGTTTTATCCAAATGCTCTTGTTTTACCAAGTTACGGCCAAATAGTTTTATTTTGGTAGCTCTAACGCCTAGTTGTTTCCCTACCGAGTAGTTTAAGGTATCACCCAGTACAGCAGCTACAAACAATAATAGTATAATGTATACTATATTCAAATCGCCTGCGGCGGCAAAAGCACCTGCGGCAAATAGTAGTGAATCACCGGGAAGAAAAGGCATTACAATAAGCCCTGTTTCTACAAAAATTATAGCAAACAAAATGGCGTACACCCAGTTGCCATACTCTTGTATCATTAGCAACAGTTTATCATCAAGGTGTAAGAAAAAATCGAGGAAGTCTTTAAGGTAATCCATTGTGAAAATTTGGGCAATTTTACGTCAATTTTAGCACAAACCTGCCCAAGTAGTATTATTTTTACCGATTGCTTATGCAAACAGGCGCGTTTTTTGCGTTAAAACAGTACACAATGAAACGAATTAGAATAATAGCAGTAGTGGTTTTAGTAGTAGGTTTTATGGCTTCTGTATCTTCTTGCCGTTCGGCAAAAGGCTGTAACTGCCCTACTTGGGAAAAACAAGCTACCCCACATAAGTAATAGCTTTGCTATTTTTATTAGCGGGTATTGCTTTCTATTCCGCTTAAAACACTCCCCTATTATTTTAACTGTATTCTCTTTCTATGGGTATAAAACCCTCTGCTCCTTAAATTAGTTTATAAGAATATTAATGTTTTTTTAAATAGGGTTAAAAACCTATTCTATCGAAAATTACAGCCCGCAAGACGACTTAAGTCGTCTTGCGGGCTGTAATAGAAACAGCAGTGGGTTTTAACCCGCTGTAAATGCAATTTCTTATCCCTCACATTAAATTACAGTGATAGGATTTTAAATCCTATCACCAAAAAGCAACAAAAAAGGGTAGCTTTTTGCAAAGCCACCCCTATAAAAAAGTTCATTTGGTTTTATTGTAGTGTATAGCGTAGTGATATACCCCCTTGCGTAATAGCCGTAGGGAAGGCGTTCGACGTAGCCGGCTTGGTTACCCTTCTGTCGTAGTAGAAACGTAAGTTTAGTTTCTCGTTCAGCATATAATCTATTTGTGGTTTTATAGATATAATACGTTGCCCTTGTGTGGGTATAGTTTGCAAGGTTTGCACATTGCGGGTTATGGTTACCACATCGCGTATAGAGAAATCCATACGAACATTCAAATCGTTTTTCAAGTAGGGTTTACGTCCACGAACTTTAAATGGAAGGTATATTTCTTTGGCTCGATAACCAAAACCAATCACAAACTCTGAGTTTCGAGTTTCAACCATCATAAAGTTGAATAGTGATAGTGAGATATTACGCGACGATTTATACTCCAAGTTGGTAGTAATGTTGTTCAAGAAGGTGATATCAATCCTGATAAGCGGGTTAAAGCTCTCTTGAATTGTTACAGAGCGTATTTCGTATTTGGGGAAGAAGTTACTATCCAAATTGCTTACCGCTGTGTCGTTACGACTCAAAATAGTCATATACTGAGGTATATTATAGGTTGAGCTATAGAACGATGACAATGTTACGCTACTGGCATATTTTTTAATTGCCTTCATACGGCTTAGCCCATTGTAGTTAATACGTATTGAAGGGAAAGGCATTTTAGGGAATAAATCCAGCCTCTGGCCTTGTGCATTTTTGCCTGTGTATGCTGATACAAAAGAAGATATAAGCACATCTTGGTTTTTGTTGGTATAGCCTTTAGGGAAACCGCTTTGTGTGGCTCCTACCGAACGAGGATCTTCGGCAGCATAGCGTTGTGCAATTACAAAACGATTATTTAAAAACTGATCGAATGATTTAGAACTGGTATTGGTCGCTTTTTTCTCCAGCGTGGTACGCAGTGTAGATATACCAATTTGGAAACTACCAGTTTGCTGGAAACCGAAATCGTTATAACCTTTCACCGCTTCATCGTACTTAAATACACTTTGCTGGTTTTCGGTTTGGTTTCGAGAGAATCGCAACTCTACTCTAAAATCTTTAAAAGGCTCTAACGTGGCACTGGCCGTAAAATCTTTTCGGCTGGTTTGGGTAAAGTAATTATTTTGAAGCGTATCGGTACTTAAAAAACCTTCTTGAGCCAATCGATAACGTACCGCAGGGTCTTGGCTACCAAAAACAAAATCCCAACCCGGTGCATTCCGTTCGGCATCATTACCCAAATACAATGGGGTGTGCCTAAAGCCCGGTAGTGTGGTTCCTTTTGTTGATGTAGAGGTAAACGATGCGTTTTTAAGCATCATTAAGGTTTTTGCCAAAGCAGTACCAAAACCTTTTAGGGGCGATTCGGTTTTCTTCTTTTTCTTCCTCTTACCGCCTTTGCCATCATCTTCCTCTTCCTCCTCTTCAACTTTTGGTTTGGGAGTATTGTTTTGGTTTTGATTTATACGGCGCAGTGCAGGTATTTTATTGTACAGGTTAACCATATTAAACTGGCCTGTATACGAGTAGTTTTGTGAGTTTTGTATGGTATTTCCTAAACTTTTTATAGCAGGTGGTGCTGTTACCCAACCATAATTGGCAGTGTATCGTGTGCTGGCCGTTACCCAATCTAAAACAGGTATTTTGTTTAGAGGTAGTGTATAGTTTACGTTGGTTATTTGGGTATAATTAGTAGTACGCCCCAAGTTGATAAAGTTGTTTTGTATAGTATCTATCTTGTGTGGGTCTTCGCTTTTATCAATCCTGCCTGTTGGCTCATCAATACGGGCATTAGAGGTAGCTTGGTAGTCAAGTTTAAGGCTTTTTGTTAAATCCCAGCGTACATCATACACCCTATTCATGGTGAAGTTTTTATCGTACAAAATGGGGACGATGGTATTGGGGTCGTCATTATTTCGGTTTATTGTCCTTGAATAATAACGGTCAGCATCAGCCCTTACCGAGAAGCTTTGAGGGTAAGGCGTAAAGTTGAAATCGCGTACCAAAGCCAACCATTTCTTTGGCTTCATTATTTTCTTTAATGGTTCTATATTTTTCGCTCCCGTAGCAAAAGTATATCCCCCACTACCACGCCATGTGCGTTGTAAGCTGGCAGCAATTTGCTGGTTTCGTCTAAATACTTCTTGAAAAGAGAAGGTAAAGTTAAAATTCTCAATGTCCCATATCTGTGGTTTGCCACCACCAGTACGGTTTTTACGCACATTGGTAAAGTTAAAACTACGTCTGGATGTATAATCTTGTGCTGCCGATATAATTTCTTGCTTTTCTTGCTCACTTTTAGATGTTTTAATAGTGGTTGTAAGCAAAATATCAGGGTTTAGCGGGTTATACTTAGGGCGTATAAACTGCTCACCGCGTTGCATAAAGAAAGGTATTGTTACGCCCCACTTAGCAGGGAAAAACTTGCCCAACTCTAACGAGGTTTGCATATCGTACAGCATTATCTCGTTAAGGTTACGATCATTCAGTTTTTTATCAATACCGCCCCAACCAATAGATTGATAGTTTCCCGATATGGTGAAAGTTCCCAAATCGGCCAGTTTGGTTACTAAACGTGCAGTAGCAGCCTCACCGCCTTGGTTATTAAACTCAACCACACGTAACTCATTAAACCATATCTCACCACATTTTGCTAAACCATCATCTCCCGACGGGTTATCAAACTTAGCGGGGTTGCGCACACCAAGCATTATTACACGCACGTTACTCAAATCGGGCACACCTCTAAGTGTAATACGTTTTCCGCCACCCAAATCGTATACAAAATCTTGGTTTTGTGGGGCATTGGCATTTTGGCGCAATTGCTTAGCTAAATAAAACTCTTCAAGGGCTATGTTTATCTCATTTTCAGTAGGCCACACTTGCTGCGCATCGCGGCTTTTATCAGGCGTTACCAAAAGTGGCAGCTCGTACTCGTAGTAGTTATTTTCTAAATCCGTACCTAAACGTATAAAGGCTTTAACATCTCCATTACGCAGGCCTTGACTTTCCCCTTCGGCATGAACGAACATACGTAAATGCTTGTAGTTACGGATATCAAAACGAGTGGTTTTAAATATACCCCTAGCATCGCCTTCTTGTAGATTGCAAAAACGTACGGATACCGATTGCTCGTTTTGTTGCACGTTGTTTGGTGTTGTTACATCTTGCTCACGGAAGAAACCCGGAGGCAGGGTATAGTTTACAGGAACACGGGTAGAGTTCTCTTCGATATTTACTGTTGATACTGAGAACGCTGTATTATCACTAGGCGAACCCGGTACACCCGGCACACCCACCGAAAGAGGTTTTGTATACCTTCTCCAATCAGCACGTACCAATTGCATTTGTGCAAAACGTAATACAATGGGTTGGTCAAAATCTTTTACAAACAAACGTGCGAAACGAATAGATTTAAAATCGCTAATACCGCCTATTTTTTTACTCCAAGAGTTTACGGGTATACGCAGTTGATACCAAGTAACATTTTCAACATCACCGTTTTCCAGTTTCACAGGTACCGAGGCACTATCGGTAACATAGTTTTGCCCTACTATAAGCGAGTTGGGCTTAAGATCTATTTTATACTGATAGTATTGCTCGTTTATGTTTAAGCTATAATCGCGGTTAATATCCTCATCATCGGGTAAATTGGTGCGGGTAACAGGGTAACCATCGGGTTGGAAGGTAGCAAGTTTTGAGTTTCCTTCTTGCCCGTTTATTTTCTGGTAACGCTCAAGCGCGCCTGCATTTTGATTGTTGAAATTTTTGCTACTGTGAAATTGGTAGTTATCTCCCGAAGGGTCTTCTGCTGCTTTTAAATATGCTTGTGATGTTGCTCCGAATATTTGGCGCAATGTATCTAAATACTGGCTAAAATGTGCTCGTTCGTCGTTATCATTAAAACCATCTAATCCAACGTCTTGAGCTTCGCGTGCGGCAGGGTCGGCATCAAACGCATTGTTTAGCGTGGGCACATTGGGTACTCTTGCCCATTCCGTTTCATCCGTTAATTGTTGTGTTGATGAAGGTGTGGGCAAACCGTTTTCGTAACTTTTACGGGTATCGCGCAATACATCTTCTGATACAGAGCCTAAGTTTAGGTATAGCGAACCACCTGAAAGATTGTTTGAGTTGAATTTACCGTCTTGTACTGTACCGTTTTGGCCGGGCAAAAACGGATCCATCATCCATATCTCTACATAGTCAATATTAGCCGCTTCAAAATCGTTTTGGTCAATGCGGCGCATAATACCACCCCAGCTTGATTTTGGGTCTTTCATTTCCCCATCAGCATTTATACCATCAACAGTGTAGTTGTATTGACCACGAATGTATGGATAGTATGCCAAATCGAAAGTAGGCATATTTTGAGGCACACCTTGTTGCAATTGGCGGTTAGGGAAAACCTCTGTTTGCAATACCTCACGGGTGTAGTGGTTTGAACGTTTTGAAGCGTTGCTTGAACCCGCTAAGTTGGGAGGCGTAGGCGGATTACTTCCTTGTTGATCGCGGAAGAAAATAGGGTCAAGCGAGTACCATGCCAGTCGCGCTCTTTTATAACCAAAACCTAAGGCATTGGCTGTGTTTTGTGTTTCAGGAAAAAGATCGGGTTGCCCTTCGGGCGTACTGGCTACGTACCATGGTGCGCCTAGGCGCAAATCAAACGGGGTTTCACTGGCTTCAAAATCATCAATAAAAGCTGTACCTCGTTGACCGATGGTTTTAGGATTGTGTGGAAACAGTTTTGCTCCCTCAAAACTGAACTGAAAGTTTGATGGTTCTTTGGTACTAATAAACGGCAAACGATCAATCAAACGGGTTAGTGTTCGCGATTCGCGGCGAATACTACCATCAACTCCTACTACTGTATTTAGTATAGGTTCTTCGCCAATATTTACTTTTGGGGTAATAGGGCGCTCGTACAAGTGCATCACCGTACCGCCAATAATAAAGTCTTTATCAACCTTGTAATCAAAGCGGGCACCTATCAGGGTTTTTTGCTGTATACTAAATAGGTTGTTATTTTCTGATGATACCTTTATTACTGCTCCTGAATTAAGTATACCTGTATTTAATATTTTGACACGCCCAATAGTATAGTCAACTATATAATCAGTTCCTTCTGTAAGCAAAGTACCATTGGCAGTAACCCGCACCGAACCCTGCGGGACGTTAATGGCATTAAGTGAAATTTCGGAATTTGACGAGCCTTGGTAACTGCCTCGTAAAAAGAACTTATTTTTTAATACTTCTTGTTGTGCCAGCCACTTGGTTGAATCGTAAAGGGCATCGTAGGCATAATACTCAGCATTGGCAGGGTCTTGAAACTTGCTTCGCAGAAAATCGCCAAAAGGTTCACGAACGGGAAATATTACACGACCGTTTGATGTATTAATGGTAAGCCCTTCTATAAAATCAAAAACACCGTCGGGTGTTGCTTCGCCTTGGGTGTTTACTTTATCAAGATTTAATACTTGTACTAATGGAACGCCTATAAAATTAGGTTCGTTTTTGGCAGGGATATAATTCAAATCAGCGTTTGATGGATCATCGGCATATATTATATTTAGCTTAAACTGCTCTTTTTGTACGCTGAATGAACCTAGTGAGTAGATGTTTTTCATCATCAAATCCCAAATAGGCAAACTGGTGGTAATGGTAGTTCCTTTCAGCATTTTCAGCATCAAGGCATTGGGTTTATTTGGGTCGGGCGATGAAATTTCGCGGGCAAACTCACCCACTTTATAGCTTTTTCCATTTAGGGTATACTCAAATGCTACAGCCAAAATCTCGTCATTATTAAGTGCCTGGTTTAGCGATATATAACCCAATCGAGGGTTTACGGTATACTCGTTAGTATTAAGCTGGCGGGCATTGTTTAGCAACTGAAAATCTTGTATAGGGTCTAAGCCTTTATCTTGGCGCAAGTGTTTTACTGCTTCGTTTGATTGGCGTGCTAAATCATCAAACTGAAAGGTGTTGTATAAGCTGTTTGAGCTATTATCAGCGTTTACGGGGCCTGAGGGTATATTCCAAGTGTTATTAAATGGGTTACGTTCGCCCATATCCATAAATGCCAAAACATCGCGAGTGTTATCAAATATACCTGTACGATTGGTTACCCAAACTTGTACGTTGGTAATAAGTATAGGCGAACTAATAAAGGGTGATGTACTACACCATTGGTTGTAATTATCAGCGAAATAATGACTAAGGAAATAGTGGCGGTTTACATCGTAGTTATCTGCCTGTATATCAAATTGGGTTACTTGTGCGCCCCCTGTTACTTCGGTTTCTGTTGTTTGCCCGCGTTGTTGGGTAAATATGGTGGTAACCATCAATCGGCCAAACTGCATTTGCAGCAATGCACCAAACAAACTTTGCCCACCTTGTATAAGGCTGCTGTTTAGGGGCAGGCTTACATTACCCAATTGTACATTTTTTATTATATCGTCTTCTTTACCCTGCCAGTTTAAGTTTATCTGATTATCGAAATCAAAAGTCGCTTCGGTATCATACCTCCAAGTGGTTTTAAACCTGTCGCCTATAGAACCTGTAAGGTTGAATTGTATTTTCTGACGGAAATCGAACTGGCCATTGCGTTGTTGCCTAACTGTAAAGGCGGGATTACGTACTACGTTGAAATTCCAACCAAAAATTAACTCGGCAGAACCTTGTGGACGTAAATCGACTAAACCGCTGCCAAAAAACTTATCCAGTACTTTAGGGCCAAGGTTTAGTTTTGGAATAATGCTGTTTCCTTTTACAAAGTTTTGTGCTTTTGAGCGTTGCCTAAAATAGCTTTGATTTTCTTTTTGGCGCCTTTCTTCCAAATACTCTTCCATAGTTTTGGTTTCGGGCAGGCGGTAGTCGTTTCCTCCTACGGTTTGTTTTTCAATATAGTTTCCGGTGGCACTGTCGTATACCACTTCTTTTTTTATGTTGTCAGGGTCTTTAAGGTCGAGGGGATTATTCTTTTTGTCTTTGAAGTTTTTGCTGTCCTCAATAGGGTACTTCAGCTTAGTAGTGTCTGTTTCGGGTGTATCAACACCCGAAATAGTTTTTGATGCTTTTATATAATGTTTATAGTGTGGGGTAGCATTGCCCGTACCTGATACAGATAGAGCTAGGATGGAAAATAACACTCCCATCGCCACAAATAACACAACGTTTCTTGGTGAACCCATTAAAATAGTTTCTTACTTCTTCAGTCTTAGTTAATTGGTCTTTTATTTCAAAAGAGTAAATATTTCCCGATAAGCTATTTTTTATGAGGTTACAACTATAATGTTTTTAACGCAATTTTAATAATTTCTTCTACTGCCATATCTTCTTTTGACGTATCTATTACTTTTTTAACTATTTTTTCTACTGCTGCGCGATTAAAACCAAGCATTAGCAGTGCACTAATGGCTTCTTGCCGTGCAGCCATGCTTTTATCCCCTCGCATTGAAAGCTCTGTTGTGCCTGTACCATCTTTTTTCACTTTATCCTGCAACTCAAGTACTAAACGCTGGGCTGTTTTGGGGCCTATACCCTTAACCGCTTTTAGTAACGTTATGTCTCCTGATAATATTGCATGGTTTAAGTCAGTTGGTGTTAAAGACGATAGTATCATACGTGCTGTTGAGGGGCCAACTCCGTTTACGGAGATTAGATTTCTGAACAACGACCGCTCTTCTTCGCCGTTAAAACCAAAAAGTGTGTGGCTATCTTCTTTTATCGAAAGATGGGTGTAAATGCTAATATTTTCTTTATCCTTTATTTTTTCGAAGGTATAAAGTGATATCTGGATTTCGTAGCCAATACCGCCCGCAGTTTCTATAACAACCTGCGTGGGACTGATATAAGCTACTCTTCCTTTTATAAACGCTATCATAGGTGGTAGGTGTTAATGCACCAAAATAAATAAAATTTGGTGGTAGCTGCTAAACACTAGCTGTTGAAATTTTTAGAAGATTGACTAATGGTGCTAGCCCATCGGTATTAAAAAGATCTCCATCGGCAGCTCTTTCGGGGTGCGGCATCATACCAAACACATTTTTGGTTTTGTTTGTTATACCCGCTATGTTTAATAGTGAGCCGTTGGGGTTAGAGCCTTCGGTTTCATAGCCATTTTCATCGCAATAGGTAAATAGTATTTGATCGTTTTGTTGCAACTCGTTCAGCGTTTCTTCATCGGCATAGTAACGGCCTTCGCCATGTGCTATAGGTATTTTTAATGCTTTTTCCCTATCCAGTCCTTCAGTAAGTACGGTTTGCCCTTGAGGTTTTATATATACGTTTTTGCAAATGTATTTGCGGTTGTTGTTGTGCAGCAATGCGCCCGGTAAAAGGCCACTTTCACACAATATCTGAAATCCGTTGCAAATGCCCATTACGTAGCCGCCGTTGTTGGCAAACTCAATCACACTATTCATTATAGGCGAAAGTTTGGCTATGGCTCCGCTACGCAAGTAATCACCATAAGAGAAGCCTCCGGGTAAAAATACCATATCACAATTTTGCAGATCGGTATCTTTATGCCAAAGCTCTACAACTTGCTGTCCTGTTACTTTTTGCAACACTTCTACAAGGTCTTGATCACAGTTTGAACCGGGGAAAATTATTACGCCAAATTTCATGGTGCAAAGGTAGTTTTTTGCCTTGTTAATACGTATTTCTCCGCAAATATTTCGCTTGTTGATTCTTAAATTCTAAAATGGTAATTGCCTATAACTAGCTTAAAGCTGGCTGTATCAGTGTGCCAATGCCATAGTGCAGAGGTTTTAATGTGTCAGAAAGATTTTTTGCTTCTTTGTTTGTGCTTGCTTAATATTTATCCACATACTTATCTGATTGATTATTACTCTTTTATGAGTTATACTAGTGTAAATAATGCAATATATTTGCGTATTATTTAAAAATGTGTGCGGTTTTTAAAACTAAAATTAGTAAAATGCCGTTTATATTAGTAGAGCAACTATCACAATAGCATAAACAACAACTTACATAACACACACACCATCATGAGAGATTTAATTAGTGAAACATTAGCAAAATTTGCCCACAAATCAAGAGTGAATGTGAAGGCATTACAAAGGTACTTTAAAATAAAGTTTCGCCTTAGTATTGAGGAGGATGTTCTTTCTCGCAGGCTAAACTTAATGCGCAAACAAGCTGCTTAAGCTATACTTGTTTCAAAACGTACTGTACTACCACCCTCGTTATTGTTTCCTATGAAGCTGTTATTAAGCAACTTTTTATAGGAAACTTACCTTTACATTTTATTACTCACACATACACAACGTACACAGACGGTTTGCATTTTTGTGCCCAATTTTGCACAAAAAAGGTCTTGCTACTGCAAAGCCTCTATGCCCAGTTGTTTGTTGCTTGCCGCTGCTGTACCGTTTTTGGCTAAATCAACATCACCAACAAATTTGTCAAAATCAGCGTGTTGGTTTTCATACCCCTACGGTTGTTTATTGAGGCTACTAGGTAGGTTAGATAATATTTGAAAGTTGTTTTATGCTGCGCAAAATATCGGTTTTATCTTTTGGGCTAATAGTTACTTGTCGCCCGTTACTCATTTGTATATAGCCACCATCATCTTTGTGCAGGCTTTCTATATGTGCCAAATTGATAAAGAAACTTTTATGCACGCGTAAAAAACCTTTGTTGACCAATATGCCTTCAAAGTCTTTTATCTTTTTTGATACCAGTGGCGAGCTGCCATTAGTAAGGTGCATTTGTACATAGCTACCCTGCCCTTCTATTAATATTATATCATCTATACAATAGTATTCTAGCCCGGTGCGACTGGGCACGGCAATTTTCTTTCCTAAGCCTCCTATAAGTTGTTGAAGCAATGCCATAGTATCAGGATAAGGGATTGCTTTTTCTTCTTCCTCTAACAACTTTTCAAGCATTTTATACAACTCTTCAGGGTCAATAGGTTTTAATATGTAATCAAAGGCATTATGTTTTATGGCATTTATGGCATAGTGCTCGTAAGCGGTAACAAATACAATACGCGGTTGCAATCCGTGTAGATTTTCTAGTATCTCAAACCCACTACCATCAGCCAATTCTATATCTAAAAAAATAATCGAAGGCTCATGCTTTTCTATAGCTTCAATGGCACTAGGTATATTGGTGCAAATATCACAAATGCTAATTTGTTGTGAAAACGATGATATAAGAGTTTGCAATACCTCTCCTGCTGATGGTTCATCATCAACAATGATAGCTTTAATCATATACGGGTAAAAAAATATGTACAAGTGTTCCTTTAGGAGCACCATTATCTGTGTATAAATCTACAATTTTAAAATGATTTTTGCTAAACTTTGTTCCCCAAGCTTGCTGTATTCGGGTTTGGGTAGCGGTAATGCCTGTATACTCTCTCCTGCCAAAAGCATAAGACAACCGTGCTTTGAACCGCGCTTTCCTCTCTTGTATTTTTTTTGCACCGGCTCGGCCAATGCCGTCATCTTGTATGATGACTTCTATACTAGTATCGTGTTTGATAAAACTAATCCAAATATTACCCCCTCCCTCTTTGGTTAGTAGCCCATGTTGTATTGCATTTTCTACAAAAGGTTGTAATATAAGTGGTGGCACTTTTATAAAAGTAAAATCCAAATTAGCGCTGTTTTCTATATGCAATGTGAATTTATGTTGAAACCGAAGGTCTTCAAGCTCAATATACAACAATAGAGCTTCCATATCCTTATCAAGCGTAATAAGTTCTTGTGCTGTATTGTTAAAAGTAAGCCGCATAAGCTGTGAGAATTTTGACAGGAACGATACTGAAGCCATAGTATCGCTTTTTAGTATGTAGTTTTGTATGGAATTGAGAGAATTGTATATAAAATGAGGATTCATTTGTCCTCGTAATGCCCTATCTCTAAAAGTATTTAAGTCTATATTTAGCAGTTCTTGCTTACGCACAAAATTTACCCTGTACCTTATATACCAATATATAAGTAGTGCCAATACCACTACTGCTAATATGAGAAACCATGCTGTTTGCCAAAACGGAGGTAAAATGGTAAAACTATATTTAGCAAAATGCACAAGATTGGGGCCATTTGGATTTACCACCCCAATTTCAAAAGTATATTTACCTGAAGGTAGTGTATTATATACTACCGATAGGTTGGTGGTTGTATTCCACTTAGTGTCAGCCCCTACAAGGCGATATTTATATACTAATTTACCAGCATACTGGTAATTGAGGCCAATAAACGAAAACGTTATATTATTTTTATTATACGGCAGCTTTGCCAAGGGCAGCAAAGGAACTTCTTCACCATTTATGTTTATTTTTTTTATATAAATTGAAATATCACGAATATCGGTTTCTTCTCCATTTTCAGCTACTACAGATACTCCTTCGGCAGTAGCTACCCAAAGTTTATCATCAATCAAACAGATATCATTTACTTCGTTTGATATTAATCCGTTATTAATATCAAAATTATTGAATTTTATTTTATTGCCCGGCAATATGTTGTCTATACGGCACAACCCTCTATTAGTTCCTACCCAAAGTATACTGTCATTATATTTTAGTAGCGTATTGCACATTACGCTAGGCAAGCCATTCTCTGTTTTGTATTGTATAGTATTTGCATAATTATTTATCTGGGTTATTAAAATTCCTCCACCGATAGTGGCAACTACCACATGGTTTATATCTATTTGTTTAATATCACTTACTCTTAAACTAAACAATGGGTTATAAACTACCAATGATGTTATTGAGTCATTCTTATATATGTAAACTCCCCCAAGCGTTCCAATTAATACATCACCATTATCAAGCTCTTCTAAACATTGTATTCTTTTTTTATCAAAAATAATACTGTCTAGTTTTTTTCCTTGTAAAGTATATTTCGATATTTCCCTATAAAAATAAGCCCACAAATATTTTTTTCCTATAAATAGTTTTTTATGATGGGGTATTATTGTCTGTTTGTAGTTCTTTAAAATTGGCTCATGGGTAGGGTAAAAATAAAATACCCCATTTTCTTTAGAGTAGACCAAATCATTTGCAACCGATAATTCTGACTCAATCTCTTTAAATGTATTGCTGTTTTGTTTTTTTAATAAAAAATCGCCGTCGGGAGTAACTAATACTATATTACCTTCAACATCAACTATTTTATTAATTTTTTCTGAGCTAAGCCCATTCTCTTTGTTATATGCCAAAGGTGCAGATGGGGCAAGATAAAACACCCCCTTTTCTAAAGTTGTTAGCCACATCCCTCCTTCTTTATCTTGATTAATTGAGGATATGGAAAGGTTATTTAAGCCTGTTATTACCTCTTTATATCCACTTTTTGCTGAAAGAAACTCAAAACCTTTGCCCCTATATCCTATCCAAAAATTTTCATCTTTATCAACAAAGAAATAAATTACTTCACCTTCACCCTTCCACAATTTTTCTATTTCTTTATTTTTTTTTATTAAATAAACTCTTCTGTCTGCAAGTAATACATAGTTGTTATTTTTTAGTTTTTTAGAAAAAACTTCATTGTCATACCCATCAAATTTTATTGATGCAATTTTTTCACCCCCGTTAAGAAAAAAAATATCCGTTTGGAGTTCAAGAGTATTTCCACCAAATAAGCAACGCCCTTCCTCAACAATAAATAATTGTCGAGCTCCGCCGTTATACTTTTCATTTATTGTATCCAGCTGTCCATTTTTATCCAGTTTAAAAATTATATCGTTCCTGTTTATATTGCCCTTTACAAATAATAGCTGTCCATTTTTATCAAAGAGTATTCCTTTTAAAACCTCTGAAGGAAAAAGCTGTTGTATAATGTAGTTATACTTATATGGGTATGCGCTATCATTAGAAATACGGTTTATTGTTGATGAGAAGGTTTTGCACCAAACCTGTTGCTTATTATCTTTAAAAAACTCAAAAACTGTATTATCAGTAAGCCCCTCATTGGTAGTAAGGGTTTTAAAAGTATACCCATCGTATTTTGCCACTCCTCTATCGGTAGCAAACCACATATAACCTTGTGCGTCTTGAATAGAGTTGTAGGTTTCTGAACTGGGCAATCCTTGATTTGTGGAGTAATTTTTAAATACAAATGTCTGTGCATCCAATCTGTATCCAAAAAAAACAAAAAACAACACTATATACACCTTAGCTCTTACACCCATTGTATGCTTTTTAACAGTTAATTTATTGCTAAATATAGAAAAAACATTACACTTCAAGCAAAATAGGCCGTATTTTACACTATGTTAGTAAGCCTTACTTCTATTAAACTTCGCTCTCCATTACAATTTTTAGGCTTTCACTATACCGTGTTTCAAGTATTGCAAAAAATAAAGGCTACCCAATGTATTGGCTATAAAACAACCGGCGGATTGCTTACCCATTTTACTATGACAACTTGGGAAAATGAAACCCAGATGAATTCTTTTTCGCGCAATAACCCACATTTGACAGCTATGAAGAGAAGCGTTGCTATTGCTAAAGAAATACGCGTTTTAACTTTTGAGGCTGATACAATGCCTAGTTGGAAAACTGCTAAAAAACTATTGTATGAAAAAGGCAGGGTATTATCTTTTTAATCTGTCTTTTATTACCTTCACACGCATGAAAAAACTAACTATTGCTCTATCTATTTGTATGTTATTGCTGGCAAATGCTTGCCAAACGACAAAAGTAGCTAACACTCCATCAAACTACCCGACATTATATACTAATGCGGTAAAAGATGCAATGTATCCTGAAACGGATGCGGTTGACAAAAACCTGATTGCTATAACTCCTCAAAATCAAAACTTAATTAGAAAAACTATTAACGGCGAGGAATATGTGTTGATGGTTACTTGGAAAACCCAAAGTTTTTATCCTGATTCGGGCATTTATAATACTACAAAGTACCCTATTTGGGTAACGGCTGCTCCTGAGCTTTTGAATAAAATAAATGCTGAAAAATATAAGGATGTAAGCATTCGCCTGAAACAAATGCTGGGTTTGCCTCCTATTTATGATTATAAATTATTTATTGAGTTTTGGGTGAGGCCACAAGATATGTTTAGGCCCTGCCCTGATAAAGAAATTACAGATACACAATGTAATACTTGTTTTACAAAGGCTGATTCGACTGATATGACGTATGTGAACTGGGTAAATGAAACCCGTTTATCACGCTATTATCAATGTGCTTTGTACGACCAGTACCCTTGGACTTCTTTAGGATATACTTATGATTGGAATCCCAAAAATAAAACACATATTGGCTTATGTGAGTTTGTAATTGGTGAGAATAAAAACATATATGTTAAAAAAATATATACTACTGATGAGTATTTAAAAAACGGCACTAAATAACTATTGGTTCTTAATTATAAAAATCCCTGCTAAATATTTAGCAGGGCTTTTTACTATAAATATTGCTTAGGCATCGTTTCTTTGGCCTACTTCTTTCTCTTTTTGCCTGCGTAGCACTTTTTGTAGGGCTTCTACTGCTTCTAATATCGATTGTTCAAAAATCGGGGTTTCTTTTTTCACAAAATGGTCGTTGCCCGGCACTGCCAAACGTATTTCACATACCTGATGTTTGTTGCCATTGTTTCCCACTTTATACATGGTTACTTCTGCGTGCAAAATGGAGGCACTTTGGTCGAAAAGTTTAGCAACCTTCTCATTCACAAACTCTTTTAGCGCATCGCTTGGGCTAAAATGTGGGGTTTCAAGTCTTATATCCATATTGGTTTTATTATTTATGTCAATACGTATAGAAAAGCTCAATATTCACGCCACTTTAGGTATCTGTCGTTGTTTTATTTCACTCTTTTGCAATAAAAAATCCGAGCCCTACGGGCACGGATTTTTTATACTCTTATTTTTGTTTTGTTTAAGGCACTGCTATTTAATCACTTGTATTTGTTTAACCGCTATTTGACCATCAATACTGTACATACGTATTATGTATAATCCGTTTACTAATTTCTGTAAATCAAAAATGGCAGTATTTGCGCCATCTGTTTCTACTTTTATACATTGCTTGCCCAGCATATCGTATACTACTACTGATTGCATAGCCATATTGCTGCTAAGGTGTATTACTTGTGCAGCGGGATTGGGATATGCATTAAACTCTAACGCCTCATTCTTATCGGTTTCATCTGTATTGTTTTGAGGTGCATTTATTTGGCTACTGCCTTGTTGTGGGGTGGTATGCCAACTGTTTTTGTTTTGTTTGGGCACTACTAAGCTGCTTGATGTTGTGGTATCGCTAATGCCCATTCCTAAGCTATCAAAATAACTACCTGCATCTAAACGCACATCATCAGGTGGAAAATGGCTAATGGTACTATCAGGTTTTAGCCAAGTAAGCAATTCCCAATAGGCGGTATTAGTATCGTCTTTTGGGGGTCTATTACTGGGTGAAGAGGTGGCTTGTATACATTTGTAAAAACGAGTTGCCCCCTTATTATTCCAGTGCTGTACTATATTGCCCACATACCAAATGGCTTTGTTTCCTCTAATAGTTGAATCAGTATACCGACTAATGTTTAGATAGTTAAAACTATCGGGTAGGTTTAGGTAATTCCTAAATTGTGGGTATGCTATTGTTTGTTGGGTATTGTTGCTTAAAATAGGTGCTACATAGCCTTGACGCACTAATTTATCTACAGTAGTATCGTAGCGATTGTTTCTTGCAATGCTAATATTAGCACTATTATTTAAGCTCCATATTGCATTATTAGTGTCAGAAACGCTTGTTATTTCGCTATAGTTCTCGCCTATCATTTTGTAGTAATTGCCATCAAACACCAAGTGAGTGATTGTATCTGCCTTGGTATACACGGTGTCGTAAAGGCCGTAGTGTACAAGTGGACCTCCTCTTAAACCATAAAACAAGTTATTGGCAAAGGTTACTGTGTCTTCTGCAATACTATTGGGTGTTGTGTTGTCTTTTATTTCAATAATACCTGCGCCTTCACCGCCTGCAAAAAAGACATTATCTTTAATGGTAGTGCCGCCACCCACAACAGATACTTGCACCAAACCATCTTGATATAGCTGGAATGGCTTTTTCCAATCAATACCTGAGTGTACCACATTGTTTTTTACAGTGTTCTTACCATACAGCCATCCTAGTTGTATTCCTTCGCCTCCACAACGTAAAAAAACATTGTTCTCAACCGTAAGATTCTTAAACACCTGCTGTGTTCCTGTTTGTGTTGAACCAACATACAAGCCTTCTGAACCTGTATCGTGAATGAAGCAATGGTGTACCGAACTTGAGTCTGTAACAACAGAATCCGCCACATGGGTAGAATCGTTATTCAGCTTCCAGTTAATGCCTGAAAATGATCCGTTTCCTGCTTCAATATAGTCTAGCTCAACCCTATTCGTTCTTGTATTCAGATTGATATGATGGTAGCTTTCTTCACTTTGCCATCTGTTGTTTCCAAAAAGACCAAATGTGCCGTGGGGGAACTCGTAACCTGCATCCCAGCCTTTGTATGCAGAATGCCCATATCCGTTGGCACTATCGTAGCGGCCTGTTAGCCTGTTTGCATCAAGGTTTCTTAACGATAATCCACGCTGAAACTCTACTTGCCCTAAAAAGTTGCTTATTACTACTTGTTGGGCATTACTGTTACCGTGGGCATTTTTTAAGTCGATGGTTATGTAATCGTACTTTTTAGAATGTATCAGTACTTTGTTGGGGTAGCTTACGCTAATACCGCTTACATCGTATATATTATCGGCGTTAGTATTGTTCCAATAAATATAGTCGCCTACGTTAACGTGTGGATATTTTGCAGCAATAGCAGTAGTTGCAAATCCATTGACATCAAAAACACCCGTAACATTGGTAATGTTTACTAAATACAATACATCGGCACTGCCGGTATCAATCATAAAATATCTTCTGTCGTAATTTTCGTAATCAAACGATGCCTGAGTTACTATTTGTGTATCGTTTATTATTTTAAATTTATCGCCATCAAGCGTATCTTTTCGTATAGTATAACCTGCTGTTACAGTAGCTACAGGATAACCCCACTCTTCGTTTTCGGGAACTGAGGCAGTATAGGTGGGTAAAAGACTTTTTGCATAACCACTGGCACTGTATGCTTTGATATAGTCCATGTGGCAAAACGAAGTAAATTCACCGACAAAAATGGTATCTCCAGCTGATACAGCTACTGTGATAGAGGATTCCTTAATTTTTTCGTAGCCCCCTGTTGCTACTGTTGTAAATGTCCCTGCATTTGCTCCGTTTATTTTCAGTTTTGCTGTGCCTGAAGCATTGTATGTGCCATAGCCTACTATAATAGCATCAGCGTCATATTTCATAACAAACTTAACACCGTTGTTAGTTCCACCAATGTTAAATACGGTGCTATCGTTACTGGCTCCTACTTTTAATGTGTCTTTTGCTGTACCTGCAAGTATGCCATGCTCTGCCTCGTATTTAAGAGAATCAGGGATATAATTGCGAACAAAAAAGTGTGCAATGGTAGAAACCGTGCTATCGCCGTCATTATCATAGGCTGTAGCTGTAATTTTCTTTACTCCAATACTATCCGCAGTAAAATTATAGGTATAGGGTGAAGTAGCATCAACAAAAGGAGCATACCCTTCTACCCAAAATTTAACAGAGTCTACCGTACCATCCGTATCGCTGGCATTAGCTGCAAAAACCGCCGTGCTATCCAAATATACCGTATCGTACTCCATTGGAGCGGTTATGGTTACTTGAGGGGCAATATTGCGATACGTAAAGGTCTCTATATAATCCAACTCCAAATACGCACCGCCTGCACCTGGCGAACCAACAAAAACAGTATCTCCTGCCGATACGGGCACATTAAGTGCCGCTTTATACACGTTTGTGTACCCATTGGAATGTATGATATTGAACAAGCCTGAGTTTACTCCGTTTACTTTTAGTCTAAAAGTTCCGTATTGATACGTTCCATAACCAACAATAATTCCATCTGCATCTTCATTGGCAATTATTTGTATCCCTTTATCTGTATAGCTAATGTATTGTACGTTAGTATCGTTACTTACCCCTGCACGATAAACCGAGGCTAGCTCTACCCCTATAAACGTGCCTTGCTCGGCCTCGTAGCGCACAAAATCAACATTATCATCTTCTACATAAAAAACACGTGTTGTAGTTACAGTGCTATCGCCGCAATTGTCATAAGCGGTAGCAACCACACCCCACTGTCCCATTGTATTGGGCAAATAGTTGAAGCTATACGGGGCAGTAGAATCTATATAGGTGGTATCGCCTGTGATTTTAAATTTCACTGCTATAATAGTGCCGTCAGTATCGTTTGCTGTGGCAGTAAATGTTGAAGAAACATTTACCGGTATGGTATCATTACTTGTTGGCGCAGTGATATTTACATAGGGGAGTTTGTTAGGGGCTTTGTAAGCCTTAATACGGTCAAGCTCTAAGTACACACCTGGTGAGCCAACGTATACTGTATCGCCTGCATTAACATTTACGTTAAGTTGTGCCTCGGCAATTTTATGATAGCCCCCTGTATTAACTATGGTAAATGTACCCACTGTTGTCCCATTTACTTTAAGCGTTAAGCTGCCCGTATTACCCGTACCATAGCATATTTTAATGGCATTGGCAGGGTATTGCATCACAAAGGCTACTGCCGATTGACTGGCAACATTGGTATCGTTACTAGAGTTGGGTTGGTACTTTTTGTAGGCATACGCCCCTATCAAAATACCGTGTTCGGCTTCGTAGCTAACCGTATCTGGAATTATACATGCGGTAGCTGCTGTAGTTTTAAATTGTGAAAGATGGGCGGGCGGCTTTCCGATACTTATGGTATAGCATACTAATGCTAATATCAATAAGCTGAAAGTTGAAAATAGTTTGATTTTTGTTTGCATACTGATTAATAGTTTGATGTTAATTTTGTGTTTTGTATTGAGATTTATGATAGCGATTTTGCATATCGATAATTTAGCTTATGCCTATCGAAGGTAAGAATATATTGTTATTATTACGTTAATTTATTGATACTTTTATTCAAAACTAAGAAATGCAAAACATTAATAATAGAGCCGAAAACAAGTATGCGAGATTACGTTTGCTAAATTTTTAAAAACAAATGAAGTAGAGTTTAAAATAACTAAAGCTGTTTTTAATTTGATTTATTGGGGCAAATTTTAATTCTTGTAGCTTCGATAGGAATCGAACCTGTATCAAATGTTTAGTCCCGATAGCTATCGGGATATCCTATCCTTTGAACTACGAAGCCAACTAAAAACAAAAAACCATCAGCCAAAAATTAACCGCTCACTTTTCTTCTACCCCCTCGGGGTATAATAACCTAAGGGCATTAAATACCGCTATGTGTGTAATAGTAGCATGGTTTTCTTGCGGCAAATAATCAAAATAAGTGGTTACGCTTTTGCTTTTAGTGCCCTTTATTTTTTCGGCCAATAGATTAGCGTCAACCTCCATCACATGTGGCGCAGTACTTGGTGCAAGGCCTTCTTTGCCCACGCCTATATAAATGTCGGTTTTTTGTGTAAACCCTTCTTGTAACATAGCCGATTGCTGTTGCAGTAGCGAGCCATTATCCCACCACAAGCTGGGGCTAATAATTATATATTTATTAAATAATGTAGGGTTTTTTAATAAAATCTCAGTGGCCAGCAAACCACCTAGCGATTGCCCTATTATTGTTTTTGAGGCACTGGTTTTATACTTACCTTCAATAAAAGGCTGCAATTCTTTCTCAATAAAAGCAATAAACTTATCTGAATGGCCTGCGGTAGGAAACCTTTTTCTATCCTCAGCAATAGTTGTGGTATAGGTGAAATCTCTTTTCCTATCCACATTGGCTATGCCCACTACTATTGATTTTGGGACACGATTAATCCACGCAAAATTATTAAACTGCACCAAGCCTACCACGTGTATAAAATCTTCATCAGCCGATCCGTCTAACAAATAAATTACAGGGTATTTAGTGGTATCATTTTGCGCGTAGCCATCAGGCAGGTATATATTAAGGGTTCTTTTCTCGTCCAACTGCACCGATTGTATTTCTTCTATTACACCCAAAATAAAAGGCTTGCTGCTATCGGCCTGCGCAAAACCTGTTTTGGTAAAAAGCGTTAAAACAAAAAGTAGTGTTAGTGCCCGCATCAATTTAGTATTTATGTCCCCGTTATTTTACGGGCAATTTACCCGTTTAGCCTATAGCAGCAAAGTTTCTTCATCAAAACCCTTGCTATAATTAGTATAAAATTAATAATTTGGTGTTGCTTATGCCTGTTACACATTTATAATTTCGCAATCACACCCGCATATTGCCGCAGTATGCCTCCCAAAAATATATGTGGGTATGGTAGCTTTGTAGTGTTAAAACAAAACAATTATTATTAAACTATAAAATCATGGAAAATAAACAATCACTGCAAAAAATTACTGTGGAAGCCATAGTAAAAGCACCCGTAGAAAAAGTATGGAAACTTTGGAACGCGCCCGAACATATTGT
This sequence comes from Bacteroidia bacterium, assembly GCA_037968475.1. Taxonomy (GTDB): domain Bacteria; phylum Bacteroidota; class Bacteroidia; order UBA8524; family UBA8524; genus SB11. Next base: position 54,080 of record JBBKVO010000024.1, on the reverse strand, counting down.
TAACTGGAGCAATGCTTCTGATGATTGGCATACAACCCGTGCCGAAAACAATTTAGTTGTTGGCGGCACATTTTCATCGCGCATGGAAGCCAAAGACGGTAGTTTTGGTTTTGATTTTGGCGGTGTGTATGATGATGTGAGAACCCACGAAGTAATTGCCTACACTATGACTGATGGCAGAACAGTTAGTATACTTTTTACTGATTTGGGTACTGAAACCAAAATAGTAGAAACCTTTGAAGCTGAAAGCACCAACCCAATAGAAATGCAGCAAGGTGGCTGGCAAGCCATATTAAATAATTTTAAAAAGTATGCTGAAAATATGGGGTAATTACGTCCCCGTTTTTTAACCAAAAGCCCTTATCAGAAATGATAAGAGCTTTGTGTTTGTAGCCTCGACAGGGATCAAACCCGTATCAAATGTTTAGTCCCGATAGCTATCGGGATATTCTATCCTTTGAGCCACGAAGCCAACTAAAAACAAAAAACCATCAGCAAATGCTGATGGTTTTAAACTCTTGTAGCCTCGACAGGAATCGAACCTGTATCAAATGTTTAGGAAACATCTATTCTATCCATTGAACTACGAGGCCAAAAGGGGTGCAAAGGTAATTGCTGGCAATGGAATTATCAACCATTTATTGATGCCGAACACTTGAGCAGATGCTTGGGGTTGTTTTCCTCCTCCTGTATCCTCATCTAAGAGGAGGACATTGGGGTGCAAGCAAGTAGTGTAATCGGTTTGAATATTAGCGGTGCTATTTTGGTACCGAATTCTAAGTTTGCAAAGAAATAAATATTTAACCATGAATCGGATGTCATGCTTTTTGTTATATTGCTTAAAATCTATCAATATATTTAACATGGGACTAAAGCCATACGACAGGAAAATAAGCCAAATTTTCAACAATATCCAATATGACGTTGATTTCTATCAACGTGAATATAAATGGAATGATGATCTAGAACATAAACCAGTTTCTTCATTACTAAAAGATATTTTTTACCGGTTCGATCTGGAAAGATATAATCCAAACCAAGAAATAAGCATTGAGAGCACTGAAAGATTAGAATGGTACTACCTTAATACTTTTATGACCAATCTAATTAAAGGAAAAAAATATATTGTTGATGGACAACAACGACTTACAACATTAACTTTAATTTCAATTGGATTATATCACTTGGCTATTAAGTATGAATTACAACAACACATTATAGATGCACTCAAAACATCAATCGTAGGGAATACAGAATTTGGGAAAACATTTTGGATGGGATTTAAAGACAGGGGCAATGCTCTTGATGATATTCTGAAACACAATGAAGAATACAAGTGTCAGAATGACCTGAACGTAGTATCAGAACGTAATATTTATAAAAATTACTCTGTTATTTTAAATACTCTAGAAAACAAGCTTCAAACTGCGCATAAACTCCAAACCTTTATCACTTATTTTAGACACCGTATTTATTTAATAGAAATAGAAGTGGATAAAGACAAAGATGTTGCGATGATTTTTGAAGTTATAAATGATCGAGGAGTCCCCTTAAAACCATATGAGATTTTAAAAGGAAAAGTTTTAAGTCAAATTGATATTACTGACCGAGAAAAATACATTACTTTATGGGATACCCAAATTGAAAAATTGGAAAAATTTGGAGAAAACGAAATAGACGAGTTTTTTGGGTATTACTTTAGAAGTAAATTCTCTGATAATGTTGACCAATATAGTAAACTCGACAAAAACAGATATCATAAAACAATTTTTTTAGACGAGTATGATGCTAAAATTGGATTAAAAAATAATGAGGAAAAAGCCCGATATTTTATTGAGAAAGTGTTTCCTTATTTCTCTAATATATATTTAGAAATGCTTAATTACTATCTTCATCACCATAAAGAGTTCGAGTTTGTCTATTTTAATCGATTAAATGACATAGATGGGCAATTTGTCCTGACTATGTCATCTATTGAACTTGAGGATCAAAATAGAACTGAGAAATTAAAATTAATTCCAAAATATTTCGATAAATTTTTCACCCTTATTAATCTCACTAATAGCTATAAATCTAATGAATTTAACACGAATGTAATCTCACTAAATCAGGGAATAAGAGGCCATGATGTAATATCAGCAAAGATGCAATTTGAATATCAACTCCTTCTTTCTATTAAAAAGAAACACGAAAGGGATGTTTTGGACGAAGCATTTAAGTATGAATTTTTTAAAAATTTGGGGTATAATGATTTTGGGAAAACATTTTTGAGGTACTTCTTCGCTAGAATCGATCATTATATTAGTGATTTCTCTAATGAAAATGAATACGCGACATACCATCAGCTTGTTTTACAGTCTTCAGGGGGTAATGTCTACCATGTTGAACATATTATTTCAAATAATGAGGAGAACTATGCCTTGTTTGAAAACGAAGAAGAATTTAACGTACAACGTAATCGGCTGGGATCACTTGTATTATTAAAAGGAAAAGATAATCAGTCTTCTGGTAATGAACTTTACTCAGAAAAATTAAAAACATACAATGTTACAGGTACATATTATGCAAGAACTTTACTTGACGACATGTATCATAAGAAAGTTCACTTTTTAAAATTCATTGCTGATCAAAAGTTGAACTTCAAACCATATTCTAACTTTGGAAAAGAGGAAGTCGAAGAAAGACACCAATTGTTATATGAGTTGGTAAAAAAAATATGGGAATAATATTAACTACGCCACCCCACTACCATTTGCAACCACCTCAGTAGGGATAACAAATTTTAGTTTTCCGTCGGCGTCTTCGGCCATTAGTATCATCCCTTGCGATTCTATGCCTTTTAGCTTGCGGGGGGCAAGGTTTACCAATATGCTCACTTGGCGGCCTATTACTTGCTCAGGCTCAAAATAGTGCGCAATACCTGATACTACGGTACGTATACCCAAACCTGTATCAATTTTCAGTTTCATCAGCTTGTCGGTTTTGGGCACACGTTCTGCCTCCAACACCGTGCCTACGCGTATATCCATTTTTGCAAAATCGTCGTACACAATTTCGGGTTTGGCGGGCTTCACGGTTGGGGTTGCCTCTACCACTGTGGCAGCAGCTTTGTTAGCTTCCAGTTTGTCCAATTGCGTTTGTATTTCGGCATCCTCCACATTTTTAAACAAATGTTCAGCGGCGTTTATTACATGGCCTTCGCGCATAGTCGCCTCAATAGTATAGGTGTGGGCTTCGTGCTCTACATTCAGTTGTAGTTTTATACGTCGGGCAGTTTCAGGCAATATAGGTTGGGCGGCAACTGCTATTTTCAGGCACAAATCCAAACAGTTTTTAATTACGTAGGCTGTTTGTTCGGCATCTTGTTTTATCAGCTTCCACGGCTCTGTTTCGGCCATGTATTTATTGCCCGCACGGGCTATGTTTATAAGCTCTGCCTGCGCTTCTCTAAATTCAAAATTTTGCAGGTGTTTTTCTAGCTCACCAAAAGCACGCTGGGTTTCTTGCGCCAATATTTTACTATCCAGCACCAGTTTAGCGTTTTCAGTTTCTATCTGCCCTTCGGGTTTTGTTTGTGCGGGCACTTTACCTTCGTAAAACTTATGGGTAAGCACCAAAGCACGGTTTACAAAATTGCCCAATATGGCTACTAGCTCGCTGTTTACCTTTAGTTGGTAATCGCGCCAAGTATAATCCGCGTCTTTGGTTTCGGGCGCAATGCTGGTAAGCACATAGCGCAATTCGTCGGTACGGTTAGGGAAATCTTCCAAATACTCATTCAACCATATTGCCCAGTTGCGACTGGTCGATATTTTTTGCCCCTCAAGGTTCAAAAACTCGTTAGCAGGCACATTGGTAGGCAAAATATACCCGCCGTGCTCTAGCAACATCATTGGGAAAATAAGGGTATGGAATACGATATTGTCCTTGCCTATAAAGTGGGTAAGGGCAGTTTCATCGTCTTTCCACCATTTTTCCCAGCCTGTTGCATCGCCTTTGTTCTCAAAATATTCTTTGGTAGCACTTATATAGCCTATGGGAGCATCAAACCAAACGTATAGCACTTTTCCGTCTGCACCGTCAATAGGCACGGGCACGCCCCAATCCAAATCGCGGGTCATGGCACGGGCATGCAGTCCTTGTGTTAACCACGAGTTAAACTGGCCTTTTACATTACTACGCCATCCGTCCACACGTTTTTTATACTCAATAAACTCAGGTTTTTCGGCCAATTCGCCCAAATCTAAAAACCAGTTTTTCGATGTTCTTAATTCAGGTACACCACCCGAAAGGGTAGAGCGTACGTCTTTCAACTCTTTTGGGTCAAGGCTGGTGCCACAATTTTCGCATTGGTCGCCATAAGCGTTGGGGTTGCTACACACGGGGCAAGTGCCCATTATATAGCGATCAGCCAAAAACTGACTGGCTTCCACATCATAGTATTGCTCGGTTTCTATTTCTTTAAAAACACCTTTATCGTACAAATCTCTAAAAAACGCCTGCGAGGTTTTGTGGTGAATAGGCGCAGAGGTGCGCGAGTAGGTATCAAAACTAATCCCAAATTGCTCGAAAGATGTTTTTATAATACCGTTGTACTTATCTACCACCTGTTGTGGTGTACTGCCTTCTTTTTTTGCTTTTATGGTAATGGCCACACCGTGCTCATCGCTGCCACAAACAAACAAAACATCTTCTCCTTTTGCGCGCAAGTAACGTACGTAAATATCGGCAGGAAGGTAACAACCCGCTAAATGACCTATATGCACAGGCCCATTGGCGTATGGCAGTGCTGCTGTAACTAAGTGTCGTTTTGTATTCATTATTAAAGATGCAAAGGTAAGGGGCTTTTATGTATTGTAATAAATGGTTTTGCTTGTGGGCTTTCTTTCAGTTGCTTACTCATCAAGTAAATAAAGAGAGAAGGATTTTTATGCGTTTTTAATTTGCTAACTATTAACCTCTTATACTGATTTTCTTTGAGTATTAAAACTTGTATGTGTTAATTTATTTTAAAAAATTACGTTTTTTTACAATCATTGCCATTAGACAACATGAGTAATCAAAATGCTATTTTGAGTTATTTGCCTATAGGCATACGCTCTTCACACTGGCTAGTCTCTTTCGTAACTGATAAGGATGAACGAATTATATACACTAATACCCTATTTTTAAAAACCTATTTAGGCAGCGCATCATCTGCACAACCTACCGATCTTTCTTTTTTTGGTGATGATGCTGAGTCATTAAGCCAAAATCAAAAAAAAGCAGAGAAGCAGCCCGATACCATTTTTGAAACAGCAACAAACACCTCTCTTAATAGCAATACTATCTCTGTTTATTGGGAAATATCAGCCCTAAAAAACGAGAACAATGCAATTATTGGCTTTTTATATGTGGGCGAAAACATCAACCAAAAAGAAAACAACGCTACCACAATAGAAGAGAATAAAGAGAAACTAGCCATACTTAGTCTTATTGCCGATAAAACAATAAATGCCATAGTAATGTCTAATCCTGACGGGAATATAGAATGGGTTAACAACGGATTTACTGTAATTTTTGGGTATACTCTCGATGAGGTAGTGGGTAAACGTCCCGGCCAATTGCTACGTGGGAAAGATAGCGACCCTGCTATTGTTGATGTTATAAACACTGCCATAAAAGAGAGAAAAAACTACGATGTAGAAATTATTAACTACCGAAAAAATGGTGAGTCTTGCTGGATAAGGATACAAGGGCAACCTATTTTTAATGACGATGGTTCATTAAGAGGTATTATAGATATCACCTCAGATATATCTGAAAGAAAAAAGCACGAAGAACATCTTCTTTTTCAAGCGCACCTTTTAGACAGTATAATGCAGGCTGTTGTGGTTACAGATTTGAACGGAAATATTACTTTCTGGAATCATTTTGCTGAAAAGATGTATGGCTGGACAAAGGAGGATGCCTTTGAAAAGAATATTTTAATGGTACTTGGCCCAAGCTCAGATTTGCGTCAAGCCCGACAAATACTAAAAAAACTACATAATGGTGAAGTTTGGGAAGGTGAATTTATTGTTAAGCACGAAAATGGAAGAATTTTTCCTATTTATATTGTTGCTAGCCCTGTGTATGATAGAAATGGGGAACTAGTTGGCATTATGGGCGTTTCGTTTGATATTACCGAAAGTAAACTTGCTGATGAAGAACGCAAAAAATCATACTCAATACTTTTAAAACAGTACAAAAAGCTAAAACAGTTTGCCCATATAAATGCGCACGATTTGCGAGCCCCACTTACTAATATTTTAAGCATTGCTAATCTTGTTTTTCACGAGGGTGAATTACTGCCTCTGCATGAGTTAAAATCGTACATACGTGGACTAGATAACAGTGCCAAGCAAATGGATGGAGTTATACGCAAGCTAAATAGTGTGTTGCATGGCTACCAAATGGATGCCGATAAAGAGTTTTTCGGTTCTATTGCTGCTGAAATGAAAAAACAAGTGGTGCTTATTGATGACGACCCTGTACAAAACCTGATAAATAAAAAAGTAATAGGCAACCACTACCCTAACTACGAGATTATTGACTATACCAATGCCGAAAAGGCTTTAGAAGACATTAAACATAAAAAAATAAGCCCTGATGTTGTTTTTTTAGACCTTAATATGCCTTTTATGGATGGGTGGGAGTTTTTAGAGGCCTTGAACGATTTGCAGGCTGAATTTGAAGTGCAAATTTTAACCAGTAGTATCGATCAAAAAGATTTTGAAAAAGCCCGTTTAAATCCAAAAGTAAGCGGTATAAATAGCAAGCCTCTGCAAAAAGGTTTACTTGATTCTATGTTGTAGTTTTGCACAAAAAAATAATGGTAGCCACTACTGTTTATCTTCTGCCCGGCCTAGCCAACGACCATACTGTTTTTTCTCAACTCGAACTTCAAAATGTAAACAGTATTCATATCCCTTGGGTTGAACCTTTAAAAAAAGAAAGTATAGAGGCATACGCCCTCAGACTTTGTGCCTATATAACTACTCCAAATCCAACAATCATTGGCCTGTCGTTTGGTGGCATGGTAGCTATAGAAATGGCAAAGCATATCTCCATCCAAAAAATCATCCTTATTTCATCAGCAAAATGCAAACAAGAAATTCCCTACTATCTGAGACTTTTAGGTAAAACAGGATTGCAGCATATTGCTCCACCATTATTAATTCTTACACCAACACCCCTTAGCTATTGGTTTTTTGGGTTAAAAGAAAAAGCACACAAACAAAAACTAGCATACATTTTACTGCATAGCAGTCATAGCATATACAAATGGAGTCTGAATGCGTTGTTATTATGGAAAAACACTTCAATACCCTCAAACCTTGTACACATTCAAGGAACAGCCGATAGAATATTGCCCCTGCGTTTTGTAAAAGCTGATTACACAATAAAAGGCGGTGGGCATTTTATGGTATTTAGCCATGCGGAGCAGGTTTCTGCCTTATTGTTACACATTATAAATACATAATAATCAGGTTTCATCGGATAAAAGATTGTTCTTCATCGAAATAGCGACTGATTTTGGATACTTTATCATTTACATTTGTGATATCATTTTAATATCATACTGAAATTATGAAAGCTGAAAAAATTGTTAAACCTACATCAGGCTATGGTGTATTGTTTTTTGCCCTTTTGCTCAGTGCAGCAATAGTTTTTTGCATTGCATCGTTCCTGCTACCTGTATTAGCTGTTTTGTTTATTATTCCCTTATTTATGCTAATAGGGTTGGTAGTAATAAACCCTAATGAATCACGAGTGATGGTACTGTTTGGCCAATACAAAGGCACGGTAAAAGAAAACGGGTTCTTTTTTGTAAACCCCTTTTATGTGAAAAGGAAAATATCATTACGTGCCCGCAATATTGATAGTGCACCTATAAAAGTAAACGACAAACTGGGCAACCCCATAAAAATCGGTGTAGTGCTTGTTTGGCGTGTTAGAGATACTTTTAAAGCCGCCTTTGAAGTAGATAATTACGAAAACTTTGTGGGCATACAAAGCGAATCGGCTATACGTAAATTGGCAGGCCATTACCCTTATGATAATTTTGATGATGAAGAAGCGGATATATCGCTACGTTCAGGCGGTGAAGAAGTAAACCACCAACTAGAAGAAGAGTTGCGCGAACGTTTGGCCATAGCAGGTATTGAGGTAATGGAAGCCCGTATAAGCCACCTTGCCTACGCCGAAGAAATTGCAGGCGCAATGCTGCAACGCCAACAAGCCACGGCAATAGTAGCCGCACGTACTAAAATTGTTGAAGGCGCAGTAGGCATGGTAGAAATGGCCATTGAAAAACTAAGCGAAAAACAAGTGGTGCATCTTGATGAAGAAAAAAAGGCAGCAATGGTAAGCAACCTAATGGTAGTTTTGTGTGGTGATAAAGCTGCAAGTCCTGTTATAAATGCAGGTACTTTGCATAACTAAAAAGAAAAACGATGGTGTTTGAAGAGAAACAAACAATGCTGCGTTGGTGGTGGATATTAATTTTATTGCCCTTAATATTAATAATAGTCATTACAATAGCTGTGCAGGGAAATGATGTTAAAAAAGCTGAAATTTTCTCGTCAATAGGTATATTAATAGCTGCCGAAGCGCTTATTGTTATTTTGTTTGCACTAATGCGTCTTACCTGCCATATTGATAACAAAGGCATCACCTTTGGTTATACACCGTTTATTAGAAAACGAAAGCACCTATGGCAGGATATAGAAAAAGTATGGGTGCGCCAATACAAACCACTGAGCGAATATGGCGGTTGGGGTATAAAAACAATAAGCCCCAAAAAACGCGGAATAGCCTATAATGTATGGGGTAATAAAGGCCTACAAATTCATCTTAAAAATGGAAAAAAAATATTGGTAGGCACACAAAAAGCCAATGAAATGGCTGCGTTTTTGAAACGCCTGAAACAAAAATACGAATTGAAACAAATAGAAGAACCGCGCTTGAATGGCTGAAAAAAAACCTTTTGTACTGCGTATAAACACCGAAACTATGAAGGCGCTTGAAAAATGGGCTGCCGACGAATTTAGAAGTGTAAACGGCCAAATAGAATGGATTATTGACCGCGCACTAAAGGAAAACAAGCGTACGCCCAAAACTAAAAAACCCGATACTAAATGATACTTCCTCCCTCGCTAAAAAAAGGAGATAAAATAGGCATTACAGCCACCGCACGTAAAATTAGCGCCGAAGAGCTACAAACGGCCATACAGCTTTTTGAAAGTGTGGGTTTACAGGTTGTTTTAGCCCCCAACCTGTTTGCCATAAACCACCAATTTGCAGGTACCGACCAACAAAAAGCGGATGATTTTAATGCAATGCTTGCCAACCCTGAAATAAAAGCAATTATATGTGCACGTGGTGGTTATGGTACTGTACGTATGGTTGATTTAGTAAACTGGAAACTATTGCAGCAACAACCAAAGTGGATTGTAGGTTATAGCGATGTAACTGTATTGCATAGCCACATACACAATCATACAGGCGTGATTTCGCTACACGCCACCATGCCTTTAGGTATGGATGTTGCAAATACTGAAAAAATAGAAGCCCAAAACAGCCTTTGCAAAGCCATTATGGGCACTTTGCCGCAATTTGACATCGTAGCCCATCCGCTTAATAAAACGGGTGATGCTAAGGGTATAATCACGGGAGGGAACCTATCAGTATTGTATAGCCTATTGGGTTCAGTTTCGTTTCCTGAAACGGCGGGAAAAATTTTGTTTTTAGAGGATTTGGATGAATACCTATACCATATAGACCGTATGATGATGGGATTGAAACGAGCAGGAAAACTTAAAAATCTTGCTGCTTTAGTGGTAGGCGGAATGAGCGATATGCGCGATAATGCAGTGCCTTTTGGCAAAACTGCCGAAGAAATTATTGCCGATGTGGTAGCTGAATACGATTACCCTGTATACTTCAACTTTCCGGCGGGACATATAGACAGAAACCTAGCTTTGCCATTAGGCATTGCTGCAACACTAGAAAACAATAGGCTAAGTTTTGATTAATGCAAGGCAATCTCGGCCTGTATCACCCTATGGTCAGAGCCGTATGTTTTGCCCCGTTTATAATTAAAGGCACGCATTTGTGGGTTGTGCAATATATAATCAATTCTAAACGAGGGATAAGGGCCTGTATAGGTGCTGGCAAAGCCTGCACCACACTCAATAAAAGAGTCTTTTAGTTTATCAGTAAGCTCACTATAGGTGTAGCTCATGGGTGTATCGTTAAAATCGCCACACAAAATTACAGGGTGTGGAGATGCGTCAATCTCTCTCGCCACAGTATCTACCTGTGGAACACGGTTTTTAAATCCATCGCGTAAACGTTTAATAATATTTCTTGAGCTTTCAAGAGCCTTGCCTTTGCTCTCCAATTCTTCCAACTTCACTTTATTTAATAAAAACGACTGAAAGTGTACATTTATCACACGTATAGTGTCTTTTCGCACCACAATATCCGCCCACATAGCATTATTAGTGCTTTTGTATTTGGTAAATTTTATACCCTTTTTACCCAGTATTTTATATTTGGTTGCTATAATTAAATCGTTGCCCGTATCACTACGCACTACGTAAGAAAACTTTGGCCCCATAGCTTTTTGAAGTTCTTCTAAAGCAACCGTTTTGCTGGTAATACCTACCCACCTATTAAACTCTTGTATGCAAACAATATCAGGTTGTTCGGTTTTTATATATTCAAAAAACTCAGTATAGGGGTTTAGGCCATTGTGGCGTTCGTCAAAATTTTGAATGTTAAAGCTGATAATTTTCAACGTGGTATCGCTATCGGTTTTAGTACGTCCTTGCAGTTGAAAGAACTTGCCCGTATGCGAAAACCCTAAAACAATAGCCCCAAGCGAAATAAAAAGATATAGTTTGGCCTGAACCAGCCAGTACAAAATGAAGATGAAGTTAACCACCATCAACACGATATAACCTAAGCCCAAAAAAGAAACAGGCCATAAGTATTGTGGATTACTTGATGGCGAAAGGTAACTGCCCAAAAGCAAAAGAGCCGCTACTACATTCAGTATAAATACAACTTTATTAATAAGAAACATTAATCTTGCTTGCTGGCTTTAAAAAGCAAGTCGCGTTCTTTTCGGGTAAGGCTTTCATAACCTGATTGATTAATTTTATCTAAAATGGCGTCTATCATTTCGGGACTAGGCTCGTAATCGTCATCCAAATCAGCAACGGTAGTACTGCTATATACGGCGGTTTCTTTTTTCACCACTGTAAGTTTCGATTTTGGTTTCTTTTTAAACAAGCCTCCTATAAAATCGCCTACACCTTCAATTCCGTAGCCAAATTTAGTGTTTCTGCGCAAATGGCGCGCATATAAAAAACCAAACAGTGCCCCACCAAGGTGCGCTATGTGTCCGCCGGCATTGCTTTGGGGCATCATAGCAAAATCAAATATTATAAAGCCAATGGCTATCCAACGCAGTTGAACAAAAAACCTAAATATCGATATTTCGTAATAGGGGATAAAAGAGGCTATGCCCACTACCAGAGCCATAACACCTGCGGATGCGCCTACTAAGTGCCCTTCGGCAGCATAAGGACGTAAAACTGGTAACAGATTAAAAGCTAAAACATATAAGGCAGCACCAAATACACTACCCCATATATAGGTAGCCAATACTTTGCGGTTGCCCAAATACTCTTGAAAAATGCTGCCCAGCCAATACATAAACAACATATTGAAAAATATATGGCTAATTGACCCATGAAAAAAAGCGTATGTAATTACCGTCCAAGGGCAAATGATAAGGGTAGAAAGATTTGCGGGAACTGAAAAATAGCGGGTAAATTTATCCATCAGCACGGGCAAAGCCTCTGTGCCTTCTATACTCCAAAAAACAAGACCCATTATGCTGCTAAGCAAAAACACAAGCACATTAACAATAATGAGCTTGCGCACCATGCTATTGCCTTGCGTATAAAACCGCATAAAGTCGTCTAATGCTCTCATACCGTTTTAGTAAAACGATTTTCTATTTTTTTTATTCCAATACCTCACCAAAATATATCCAAAAAGCGCACCGCCTAAGTGGGCAAAGTGGGCAACATTATCACCGGGGTTGTTTTGTATACCTAAATATAACTCAATTGCCGCATAAATGCCAACAAAGTACTTGGCTTTTATAGGAAACGGAACAAATAGCAACATCAACTCAGTGTTTGGATAGTACATTGCAAAAGCAATTAATATACCAAAAACTGCTCCCGATGCTCCAACAACATTTTGTTGGTCTATACTTTGGGTTAAAAAACTTTGTAAAATATTTAAAGCATACTGTTGCTCGCTGGCACTAATTATCCCATCTGTATATATAGACTTCAACTCGGCCAAATATGTTGGCGTCATTGAGTCACTAACTTTGGGAATAATATTTTGCAGGTTTTCTACCGTTGGTGAATTCTGAAAGGTATCGATTGCATTTTGTAGCGAATAAAAATCAAAACCTATTACGGTTTGATATAAAACCGCTGCGCCAAGAGCCGTGAAAATGTAAAAAAAGGTGAATCGTTTCGCTCCCCAGTTTCTTTCAAGCACCGTTCCAAACATCCACAAGGCAAACATATTTGAAAACAAGTGGGCAAAACCTCCGTGCATAAACATGTGGCTAAATACCTGATAGATTTGAAACTTGCTTGATGTCCAATAATGCAACCCTAATAGCTCTATTAACGACACTCCCATGTTTTCAAAAACCATAGTGGCCAGCAAAAACAAACCGTTTACAATTAGCAGGTTTTTTACTGCGGGGGGTATACTACCAAATCCTCTTAAACCAAAATTACTCATTCTTATCCTTCCAGTTGTTTTTCAAGTTCAGCAGATGCAAAGGTAACAAAAACAGGTTTGCCCGCAGGGGTGTAGGCAGGTACTTCACAGTTCATCAATTGATTAGCCAATTCGGTGGTTTCTTTTGGTGTTAGCAAAGTGCCTCTAGCAATAGCCGATTGTTTTGCCAATGCGCGCATCAATGCCTCGCGTTGTCCCAGTTTTAACCCTTGTAAATTCTCTTTGTACTTTTGCAATACGCCTTCAATTAATTCTTTCGGTTCGCCCTTTTTTACATCAGCAGGTGTACCATTTACTATAAACGTATTATTGCCAAAAGGGTTTATATCAAACCCCAATAGTTTCACTTGCTCTAAAATTTCGTCTAATAATGCAAAATCGGTAGGGTGAAATTCTACCACACGCGGAAACAATAATTGCTGCGAGGGAAAACCACTGCCGTCCATTGCTTTTGCATACTCTTCGTACAAAACACGCTCGTGCGCTGCTTGTTGGTTGGCTATAAACAATCCTTTTTCAGTACTAAAAACCAAATAACCTGCCGCATACTGAAAAATAGATAACACTTTATCGGTAGGCTTATCCTCAGGTATATGGCGCAACCTTTCTTGCTCAAACAAGGTAGGCAAAGGCTGGCTGGTTTCTTCTTTTATGGGCACAGCAAAAATTTCTTGCCACTTGCCCATATTTTGCTTGGGTTTGGCGCTGCCACCCCCAAAGGGATTAAAACCACTGTTTACTTTAATTTTTGGTTCTTCGGGCATCCTATCAGAAGTTGCCGTTTCGTTTATCAGTCTGTTAAACGCATCGTTTTCATCACCACTATCGTTTAGCAGCAAATGTTGCCCTAATGCTTTACGGCATACCGATTTTAATATCTGATAGAGGTATTTTTCATCCTCAAACTTTATTTCGGTTTTGGTAGGGTGTACGTTTATATCAATTTTTTCAGGTGGCACATCCATAAACACTACATAAGGCGGGTAGGTATCTTTAGCTATCAACTCGCTATATGCCGAAGTTACCGCGTGGTTTAGGTAGGCACTTTTTATATACCTGCCGTTTACAAAAAAGAACTGGTCGCCACGTGTTTTTTTAGCTTGCTGCGGATGCCCCAAATACACACGGTTTTGCACTATATCAGTGTCTTCTTCATCATACAACAACCCACTAGGATTTTTTATGCCCAATAGTGCCGCAATACGCTGGGTTTGTGTGCCTGCCTTTAGGTTATATACTTCGTTGGTATTATTAATAAAACTAAAGGCTATGTGTGGGTTGGGCATAGCTACACGTATAAACTCATCAATAACATGGCGAGTTTCTACGGGTATTGATTTTAAGAAATTTCGTCGTGCAGGGATATTAAAAAACAAGTTTCGCACGCTAATATTAGTACCCTCCGGCGCAGCAGTATTTTCTTGTTTTTTTATTTCTGAACCCTCTATTTGAATATAAATAGCCAACTCGTCCTCATGTCGGCGGCTTTTCATCTCTACTTGAGCAACGGCGGCAATAGAAGCCATAGCCTCGCCCCTAAACCCAAACGATGTAATGGTGAACAAATCTTCGGCCTTGCGAATTTTTGAGGTAGCATGACGTTCCCAACACATACGCGCGTCGGTTTCGCTCATGCCCTTGCCGTTGTCAATTACTTGTATTAAAGTGCTGCCTCCGTCTTTTATAATCAGTTTAATGTCGGTAGCGCCCGCATCAACCGCATTCTCCATTAACTCTTTCACCACCGATGCCGGCCTTTGTACCACCTCACCCGCCGCTATCTGATTAGCTATTGCATCGGGTAAAACACTAATTATATCACTCATCCCTTCCCTAATCTCTTTTTTAAACTTTTTTACTCTATAAATACTTTAGCACGAAGAACAAAACCATTGCCAATATGCCCGCTATGAACAAAACACGAATATTTGTCATAAAATTGGGGCGCTGTGCCGTAGGGCGTTGTCCACGAAAATCTATGCGACTACGCACTGCATCTTTTGAGTAGTCTTTCTCTACTTTTTCTGCACGAACTTCTTGCTTTGCAGCTTCTACCCTTTTTTGCAGGTCTTCTTTCTGCTCATCGTAGTATCGAGGCTGATAGTTAAACTGCTTGCTGCGCGGGGTTCTGAAAAATTTTATATTATCTAAAAACATAGCAATATGGGGTTTTACAAAGGTACTAATTTAGTTGTGCCTATTGCCAAAAAACACCCTTTTAAGGCGGGCAATAAAACTGTTCAATTTATTAAACGTTTTATATACCATTGTGGTTCAAAAGTTGCGTTAGTGTTATAAACATAGACGTACTTTGCAGTTGATAATGAGGCGAATATTTCAAACAATTTTCTTTTTTCTTTTTTTGATAACAAGTGCGCACGCACAAGTGTATCAATTCCCCACGCAAAACAAATGGGTCGACTCTGTATTTCGTACGCTTTCGCGCGAAGAAAAAATCGGACAGCTAATAATGGCTTCGGCCACATCGGCAGGTGCTGATAAAAATCAGAAAGAAATATTAAAGCTGATAAAAGACAACAAAATTGGTGGTGTTATCTTTTTTAAAGGTACTCCCGAAGCTCAGGCTGTACTAACCAACTTTTATCAAAAAAAGAGTAAAATACCCTTGCTGGTAGCCATTGATGGCGAGTGGGGTGTGGCTATGCGACTGAGCAACGTGCTTAAATTTTCACGTCAAATGGGACTAACTGCTGCCAATAACGACAGTTTGGTATACCAAATGGGTGTTGAGGTAGCTCGCCAATGCAAGGCTTTGGGCATACACATAAACTTTGCCCCTGTTGCCGATATAAACAACAATCCCGCCAACCCTGTAATAAACGATCGCTCGTTTGGAGATGATAAGTACACGGTTACCCGCCTTGCAGCACTATATATGAAGGGAATGCAGGATAATGGCGTATTGGCTTGCCTAAAACACTTTCCAGGGCACGGCGATACAAAAACCGATTCTCATCTTGATTTGCCAAAAATTAACCACTCGTGGGCACGATTAGATTCGATAGAGTTATATCCTTTTAAACAATTGATTAATCAAGGGGCAGCCAGTATAATGGTGGCGCACATGGAAGTGCCTGCTTTTGACAGCACACCACATTTACCTACCAGTTTATCGCGCAAAGTGATTAACGACTATATGATAGGTAAATTGGGCTTTAAAGGTTTGGTTTTTACTGATGCACTAAATATGAAAGGTGTTGCCGCATACTATACCCAACCCGATGCTGCCGTTAAAGCCTTGCAAGCAGGCAACGATATATTGCTTTGCCCCACCAGTATACCCAAGGTGATAAAAGCCATTGGCTTGGCTTTGGATAGCAACCTGATTGATAGTAACCAGTTTTACAATTCGGTAAAAAAAGTGTTGGCCGCAAAATATCAAATGGGACTTACCCAAGCACCCAGTGTGCCTACCAAAAACTTGATTAAACGCCTTAATCCACCCAGTGCTCGATTGCTGCAAGAGCAAATGGCCGAACAGCAAATAACTGTGGTAAAAAACCGCAAAGACTTACTTCCACTTAAAAATCTTGAAAAGAAAAAAATAGCTTCTATTGCTATTGGCTTTGACACTAAAACCGATTTTCAGCGGATGCTGGGCAACTATGCCCGTATGGATTATTACCAATACGGTATGGGAGTAGACTCTAGCTCCTTTGCGCTAATTCTGGATTATATCAAACAAAAAAAATACGACGTAATAATAGTAAGCATACACAATACCAATCGTAGCCCCGATAAATTTTATGGCATTAATCCCAATGCTATTCCTTTTATCAATAAGTTAAACGAGGATGAAAAAGTAGTATTGGTAAGTTTTGGCATACCCTACAATTTGTTGTATTTCCCTGAAATGAAGCACCTTGTGGTAGGCCATCAAGATACCGAAATTAACCAAGAAAAAGCCGCACAGTTGCTGTTTGGCGTGTATACCAACAAAGCTATTTTGCCCGTAAACATATCGGATGAATACCCAAAAAACGCAGGTATAAGTATAGATACGCAAGAGCAATTATTGCATTATTCATACCCTGAAGCATTAGGGCACAATAGCGATGATTTTGAACAATTGGATGCTATTATAAACAAAGCCATAAAACAAAAAGCAATGCCCGGTGCACAGCTTTTGGTAGCCCAAAAAGGGCACGTGATATACAGCAAAGCCTACGGATATACCACCTACGATAAAAACAAAAAAGTATCTACCGATATGCTGTACGATATAGCATCGGTAAGTAAAATAATGGGCACTACACTGGCTGTGATGCGCTTGTATGAAAAGGGCGAGATAGATTTGAACAAGCCTGCATCAAAATACCTAAAAGAGCTTAAAAAGAGCAATAAAAAAGATATTACCCTAAAGCAATTGCTGACCCATACGGCAGGTTTAAAGGCATGGATTCCTTTTTACAAAAACACAGTGGGAGATAGCATTCGTTATAACGATGTATACTGCTACGAAGAAGGGGGACAATACGTGTGCAAAGTGGGCGACAATATTTATATGCGCGGCGACTATCGTGATACCTTGTGGCAAACCATAGTAGACTCTGACGTTGAAAAAGCGGGTAAGTATGTATACAGCGATTTGAGTTTTTTCATTCTGCAAAAAGTAGTTGAAGAGGTGGCCGATATGCCATTGGACGAGTATTTGGAAAAACACTTTTACAAACCACTGGGCTTGGCTACCATGACCTACAAACCGTTGGAGAAATTTGGGCGAAGCCAAATAGTCCCCACCGAAGACGATAGGGAGTTTCGTAAACAATTGGTTTGGGGTTATGTACACGACCCTGCCGCCGCCATGATGGGCGGTGTAGCTGGCAACGCTGGGCTTTTCTCAAACTCAAACGATATTGCTGTGGTGCTGCAAATGCTGCTAAACAACGGTGAGTATGCAGGCAAACGCTACCTAAAAGCTAAAACGGTTGAAACCTTTACCAGTAAAGCCCTGCCCGATTTGCGCAGAGGTTTAGGTTTTGATAAACCCGAAGGCGACAAAACCAAAGGCAACCCTACGGCTGATAATGTGCCTACTTCGGCATTTGGACATAGCGGTTTTACGGGGGCTATTTGCTGGGCCGACCCTGATAATGATATAATTTATATTTTCCTATCCAACCGTGTACACCCCTCGGCTGAGAATAACCTAATTACCAAAACCAACGTGCGCAGCAACCTGCACGAGGCTATTTATAAAATATTGGTGGGCAAGTGATGGTGAAAACACAATGCTGGTAGCCACTGCAACGGCGAACATATAAGCAATGAGCTTGGGTAAAAAGTTAAAATGATGAAATATACTATCTTGCTTGCGCGATGAAAATAGAGAGGCAGTTACAGGGGACACTGAATACCATTTTTACTGAACTAATCAAAGAGAGAGGATTGGAGAGTAAATTGTCTCCCTATTTACCCCAAGAAGAAGGACGTGCCGATATTACCTTAAAACAAAAAAATGGCAAATCTATTTTCTTTATTGAATTAAAAGACCCAACGGCGCGCGATGGGAAAAGTGTTTTTGATAGTGGTGTTTTAATGCGTGAAACAGAAAGGGCGCAAAAATTAGATATTAAATATTTTGCTATCTGTAATTTTTTGGCTTGCGCTTTTTTTGAAAGAGATAAGCTATACGAAAAGGTAAGTGTAAACGAAGGTTTTTTCACGGTTGCAGACATAAGCAGGCTAAGCCAAAGTTATGTTCTGAACAAAGATATAGAGGGGAAATTAAGAACAATTGCAGGTTTTTATTTAGATCGTGCTATTGAAATAATTGAGAGTAAACCCGTTACCTTTAGTCCGCTTGATGAATTATTTATTTTCAAAATACGCAAACTTATTGAAGTATTTGCCTACCCCATTGGCGATACCGTTTGGGATAAATACAGGCATAACAAACAATTTGAAAAGCAAATACAAGCTTACACACAAAGCCAACTGTGGAATAAGCCTAGTACCTATGAAGAAATAGAAAACCTTACACATATCGCCATATTGATGCTAATATCTAAGCTAATTTTTTATAAGGCTTATGTGGATAATCAAACATGGCATAACCTGCACCCGATGAAAGTTCCTGATGGGGTAGAAAACCCTGTAGAGCTTGAAAATTTAATTTGGGAATATTTTGAAGAGTTTAAGGAAATAACAGGAAATTTTGAATTATTAATTGGCGAAAGGTCTGACATTATTTTTCAAATACCGTTTGTAAGTGATGCGGTAATAGAATTAGTAAAAGATGTACTAGATACGGGTGGACATTATAATTTTAGCAATATTCCTTTTGATATTATCGGTAGGATTTTTGAAGAGCTTATCCGCCCCGATGAACGCCATAAATTAGGGCAATATTTTACCCCGCCCAATGTTATAGATTTAATAAATGCCTTTGCCATACACAAAGGCAATGACAAAGTGTTTGACCCTTCTTGCGGCTCAGGTACATTTTTAGTTAGGGCTTACGAAAGAAAAAAAAGCCTATCAAAAAAGGCGGGCAAAGGTGCTCCACATGAGGTTTTACTGAACGAGATTTATGGAAACGACCTTTCGGGTTATCCTGCCTATTTATCAATGCTTAACTTGGCTATACGAAATACCAAACGTCCAAGTTACCCGCGTATTTCAAACAAAGATTTTTTTGCTATAACAGCTCGAACCAAAATAGCACTGCACAATCAAAAAGGAGAACAAGAAAAGAAAATCTTAACCCAGTTTGATGCCATTATTGGAAACCCGCCTTACACAAGGCAGGAAGATATTGGTAGTATGCACGGTACGCAGAAAAAAGAGCAAATAATGGGCTTGATTAAACAGGAGTGCGGATTTGAGCCTTCGCAACGCACCTCTATCTATGCCTATTTTTTTTACCATGCCAGTGTATTTCTTAAAGATGGAGGCTACCTTGCTTTTATAGTTCAAAACTCGTGGTTAGATACTGATTATGGAATAGACCTACAACGCTATTTGTTGCGCAACTACGAGGTTGTTGCAATAATTGATAGTGAAGTAGAACGTTTTTTCCCATCGGCATCAGTAAATACAAATATTGTGATACTGAAAAAGCAACGGGATGACGAAAAAAGAGACGCAAATACTGTAAAATTTATATACCTCACATCGCCATTGGCCACTATACTAGAGGCTTATGACGGGGTTACTAATTTATATACTTCACTAACTACAATAGCAGAAAGTGAAAATACAGACTTCTTTAGGGTAAACTGTTTTAAACAAACTATTTTAAAAGAACATACTAAATGGGGCAAATTTTTAAAAGCACCTAAAGTGTATTTTGATATTATTAATAAAGGAGACTTTACTCCTTTGGGTGGAAAAGAGGGAAATACAATCGTTAAATATGGTATAAAGACTGGTAATAATGACTTTTTCATTGTTAAAGATTTAACAGATACTTTCAATGAATCGACACTTAATGCTGTAATTAATATTGGGCAAAGCATAAAGTCTCTTAAGCAACTCGTTAGTAAGAAATTGCGGGTTGTTAAAAATGGCTATAATGAATTGTGGCTGATTGAAGATAAGTGTTTATGCTCAATACTCTCAAGTCCTAAAGATGCTACTACCTATACTATAAACGTAGAAGATATTAATTTTAAGATATTAAACACGAGTTTAGATAAAAAAAATTTAAAAAATGAATATCCATATTTTTATGAATATATAAAGTATGGTGAAAGGAAGAATTTAAACAAAAGCACAAGCATTGCAAGTCGAAAAGTATGGTATAGTGTAGTGCCGAAGGAGTTGCCTGATATGTCATTTAGCTACATGATTAGTGATTTTGGAAAAACTTATTTGGCTAATGTTTATACTAATGATAATTTTCAAAACTTGTATGTTCATAAAAATAAAAAATCTGTTTTTCTTTATCTTAATTCAACACTATCGTGGTTGTTTCAACAATTAATCATACGTAATAATTTTGGTGATGGCGTAGGCAAAATTCAAAGTTATGAATTGGCTGATTTTCCATTTCCTAAGATTGATTTGGAGAATTTAGATGTTAATCTTGGTGAAACTAAAAATTACAAAGAAGAATTAGGCTCTTTAGAAACCTTAAAAACAGTAAATCCTGAACGATTAAAACTAGATACAGCAATACTTGAGGCAATAGGCTATACAAAGAAAAAAGAACGCGAAGAGGTTTTGTTGGAGTTATACAGGGCTACATACCAACTTATTGATGCCCGTTTGCAAAAAGCCAAAAGCCTTAAAGGGGTTAAAACACAACGAAGCAAGGTTGAATTTAGGGTATATGTAGAGCAGCTTATCGAGCTGATGCTTGAAGCTAAGTTGGCAGCTAAAAACACACTTACATTTGCAAAGCAAGCTGAAAAGTTGGTAGCACAAATTACAGCTGAGGCAAAACTGCAAAAGAAAATATTAGACACTTACTGGCGTGAAAAATTCGGCGAAGGCTTTGATGAAAAGAAAATAGCTGAAAAAGGTCAATCCAAAATGTTTTAATTTAAACACAAGACTAAGCCCGCCTTTGCAGGAAATAGACAAGGTAGGTGTGGTGGGTTAGTGCAGTGTGCGGTGTTTGTCAACCAATATGCCCACGCACAGATTCCCTTTTTCAAGGGAATGACTGTCATCACACATACTTCGACTGCGCTCAGTATGAGAGCCACCCGTCATGCCGACGAAGGTCGGCATCTCACTCTGTATCATACATGAAAAGGAGAATGAGATGCTGAATCGAGTTCAGCATGACTGCTCCGAACACCGTCATTCTTTTGTTTTTCCAATTACAGTTTATCCAAACTGTTCTTTGACCAACTGATGCCCCCGTTTTTTTGCGTAACCGAAGGAAACCCTTGTGCAGCACGTAACAAAAATAACACGATAACTCAATAACAGCATAACACCGTAACCAGTGTTTGGATTGTTTTTCAGCATCCTTGTTTGTAGTTAAAATCTGCCCTGTTTTCATTAGGTTTGCCTTTACCGCATGAAGGCTTTGCACAAAATATCGTACTACGTTGCCCTTGCCCTTACGGCATTGGTAGTAAGTTTCCGTTTGGCTGCCCCCGCCAAAAACACCCTTAGTTGGGATGTATTGGGCTACTACATATACCTACCCTCTACCTTTATTTATGATGATATTACCGTGCAAAACAAAGCATGGGTTGATGATATTATAGATAAATACCACCCCACATCCACCTTTTACCAAGCCGTAAAACAAGACGATGGCCGATGGGTATTTCGCTACACCAGTGGCATAGCACTAATAAACGCTCCCTTCTTTTTTGCAGGCCATGCCTATGCAGGTATAGCAGGCTATCCGCAAGATGGCTTTTCGCTACCCTACCAATGGGCAATGGTATTAGGGGCTTTGTTTTACTCCATTCTAGGGCTTTGGCTCTGCCGAAAACTACTACTCTATTTTTTTGATGATAAGTTAACGGCCTTGCTACTATTAATATTGGTTTTGGGCACCAACTACTTTCAAATAGTAGTGTATGCAGGCACCATGCCGCACAACTATTTGTTTACGCTTTATGCCATATTGCTGCTTCAAACTATAAAGTGGCACAACTCGCCCAACACCAAAAGCTCACTTATTATAGGGTTAGTGGTGGGACTAATAGCCCTTATCCGTCCCAATGAACTAGTGGTTATATTAGTCCCATTATTGTGGGGTATTACTGGGTTTAATAAAAGTATTATAGAAAAATTACAGCTATTGCTAAAAAAATGGGGACACGTATTGGTATTAGGCATTGGGGTACTATTGGGCGGCTGTGTGCAGCTTATTTACTGGAAATATGCCACAGGTCATTGGCTATATTATAGCTACCAAGACCCAGGGGTAGGTTTCGATTTAAAATCACCGCACACTATCGATTTTCTATTTAGTTTCCGCAAAGGGTGGTTTGTATACACCCCGTTAATACTGCTTTCTATTTTAGGGTTTTATGCCCTTTGGCAGCGCAACCGCAAGCTATTTTGGGGTTTTTTAGCCTATTTTATCATCAACCTGTACGTTGTTTCTAGCTGGAGCGTTTGGTGGTATGCGGGGGGTAGTTATAGCTCGCGCGCAATGGTATCGTCATACGGGCTGCTGCTTATTCCAATGGGGTATTTGCTGCAAAGCATTATGCAAAAAAAGATACTGTTTAAGTGGGTATTAACTCCCTTATTGGTGCTTTTTATTACCCTAAACCTTTTTCAAACATGGCAATTTAAAACAGGTATTTTAGATGGTGAACGCATCACCAAAGCCTATTATATGCGTGTGTTTGGCAAAATATCAGTATCAAACCAAGATAAAAAATTGCTGTTGGTAGAGCGCAGCACCGAAACTATCGAAATCATCCCCACACAACAAAAATATACCCGAAAATTACTTTGCAATTTCGATTTTGAACACCCGCAAGAGAACCAACTAAAAAACTGGGAACCCTTTGGCTATAATAGCCAAGGTGGGCTTAGGTTGGACGATAAAACGGAATTTTCGGAAGGAATAAATATTAAATACAAAGAGATAACCCAAAAAGAATACGCTTGGCTACGAGCAACAGTAAGAATATATGTGCCTAAAGAAAGTGAAGGCGGTTTTCCATTACTGGCAATGGCATTTCACCACAAAGATGCCGCCTATAAATACCGCAGTAGTGAGTTTTTGAACCCACAACTTAAAAAAGGCGAATGGAATACCGTAACGCTTGAATACCAAACGCCTGAGGCAAGAAGTATAGAAGACAACCTAAAGGTATACGTATGGAACCGCGACCATAAAGAGGTATATATAGACGACTTGGTAGTAGAGTGTTTTGAACCTGTGGAGTAGTGCAGTGCGGCTGTCATCCTGAACTTGTCGAAGGGCGACAAGCAACTTTTATATTTGGCAACAGATTGCTTCGTCAGCCGAAGACGGCTTCCTCGGATGTCAGGAAGCCGCACTTAACGCAAAAATCGGGGAGTATTTGTCAAACTTTTAAAGTTTGACAAATACTCCCCGATTAACAAGTAATAAAATAAACTACTCTACTATTACCAAATATTTATTGTTTTTGCCTTTTTGCAGAAGCAAATAACTGTTTTGCAATAAATCATCGGCAGAAACAGAGGCTTCTGTGTCGGTTACTTTTGTCATATTCACGCTAATACCACCGCCTTTTATCATCTTGCGGGCTTCTCCGCGTGAGGGTAAAATATTTGTTTTATCCGCAAACAATTCAACTACGGGTATACCGTTTTCAATATCAGCCCTTGTTAGGGTATATTTCAGGTTATCATCTACCATATCCAACACTATTTCTTTGCTCAGTGTATTTAGCTTTTCGCCCAAATCTTTACTAAACAAAAGCTCGGTGGTCTTTATGGCTTCGTTATATCCTTCTTCACCGTGTACGCGGGTGGTAATGTCTTTTGCCAGTGCTTTTTGCAAAGTACGCAAGTGTGGTTCAGGCTGGTGCGCAGCTATTATAGCTTCTATCTCGGTTTGAGGCAAAAGGGTAAATACTTTTATGTAGTTTTCAGCATCTACATCGCTGGTGTTTAGCCAAAATTGGTAAAACTTGTAGGGGCTGGTTTTTTTAGGGTCAAGCCATACGTTACCGCTTTCGCTTTTGCCAAACTTTGTGCCGTCGGCTTTTTTTACCAAAGGAGCAGTAAGCGCAAAGGCTTCGCCACTATCCATACGGCGTATAAGTTCTGTACCCGTAACTATATTTCCCCATTGGTCGCTACCGCCCATTTGCAGTTTCACGCCTTTGTTTTTGTACAGGTGGTAAAAATCGTAGCCTTGCACCAATTGGTATGAAAACTCTGTAAACGACATTCCGTTTTCCAATCGGTTTTTTACAGAATCTTTGGCCATCATGTAGTTTACGGTGATGTGTTTGCCCACATCGCGTATAAAACCCAAAAAGCTAAATTCTTTAAACCAATCGTAATTGTTTACTATCTCAGCCGCATTTTTATCGGCGTTAAAATCTAAAAACTGCTCTAGTTGTTTGCGTTGGCAAGCAAGGTTGTGGTTTATGGTTTCAGTATCCAACAGGTTACGTTCGGCACTTTTGCCCGATGGATCGCCCACCATGCCCGTAGCACCACCCACCAATGCAATGGGTTTGTGGCCTGCACGTTGCAAGTGCACCAACAACATTATGGGCACCATGTTACCTATATGCAACGAGTCGGCCGTAGGGTCGAAACCCACATAGCCCGATACGGTTTCTTTGTTCAATAATTCTTCGGTTCCGGGCATTATATCTTGCAATAGCCCGCGCCAGCGTAGTTCTTCTACTAAGTTCATCGTTTTATATTCTCTTGGCCTGTGGCCGATTCTTTTTTATTTATTCTTCAAAAAATTGGTTTCCCTGTGGGTCTATAAACCCTAAAAATTTACCGCTTCGGTAGGCTCTAGCCCATCCGTTGCTATACATTAACGGATTTTCGTATTGGGCAGTGGCGGTAATATTTCCTTCGGCATCCAATACACCCCAATAGTTCTTTTCGTCAATAAAGGTAGCGCGGCTTTCGTAAAAATCGCTTACCATAATGTATTTAAAATCTATGGCGGTATCGCCTTTGGTGTTTATAAAACCCCAGTTGCTATTGGCATATACTTTGGCTACGCCATTGTTAAAAACACCTGCATCGGCATAGCGAATAGGTATAACTTGCTTTGCCTGTAGGTTTATATAGCCCCAAAGCCCGCTAATATACACGGGTGCAAGACCATTGCTAAATTCTTTTGCTTTGCCAAAGCTATAAGGAATAACAAGTGTTCCTTTGGTGTTTATATAGCCATATAGGGGTTGCCCCAAGGTATCTATACCTACGGCGGCTAGGCCTTGTCCAAATGGTGATGCTTCTTTGTATTGAACAGCAATTACCTCTTGGCCTTTTTGGTTTATATAACCGTATTTACCGTCGCGTTTCACCAGCATCAACCCTTCGTAAATGGGGTTTATTTCTTGGTAAGTACTATCGCTTATCGTATTGCCTTTAGGGTCTATTAATCGCCAATAGCCGTTAAGCTGCACAATGGCTATTCCGTTTATAAAATCACCTGCCGTTTGATATATAAAGGGTATGGTTGTTTTGCCTTTAGCATTTATATAGCCGTAAGTAGTAGCATAACGGGCATAGGCCAGCCCTTCTCTCATTTTACCAACGGCACCAAATGCGGCGGGTATTACTTCTTTACCTTTCTTATCAATAAAACCACACCATTGGTCTTTTACCACTGCTGCAAGTCCTTCGTTAAAGTCGTCAACAACATTGTATATAAAGGGGACTACTATTTTTTCTTTCGAATTGATAAAGCCCCATTTGTCGTTTTGCTTCACGGCGGCCAATCCTTCTGTAAAAAAGTGTGCGGCCTGATAATAGGGTTCTATTTTTATCTTCTTGTCAACATCACTAAAACCCCAAAGGTTTCCTTTGCGGTAGGGCACCAACTCGTTGCCTCCCCTTGGCGGGGCAGCAAACAATTGGGCACACAATAATAGTAGCACCATCAAAAAGGTGGTTGCTTGTACTAATTTTTTAAGCATGGCTTATTGGGCTTTTTGTGGGGCTTGCATCACTGTACCACATTTTTTGCAAGTACAGTTTTCTTCGTTACCATAAAAACGACTAAAAATTGGAGGCAATTGTTTCACTATATCGGTAACATATTCGTACTCTTCGTATAGTTTTTCACCACAGTTTTCGCAATACCATAAAAAGCCGTCCAGCTCGGTTTTGGCACGTTCACGTTCTATTACCAAACCAACGGTATTAGAGCCGCGTTGCGGGCTATGTGGTGTGCGGGGAGGTAATAAAAATATATCACCTTCTTTAATATGTATATCGCGGGGTTTGCCCTCGTCAATAATTTTTACAACAATATCTCCTTCCAACTGATAGAAGAACTCTTCACCCTCATTATAATGGTAATCTTTGCGGCTGTTGGGGCCACCCACTACCATTACTATAAATTCGGCATCTTTCCACACTTGTATATTGCCCACAGGTGGTTTTAACAAGTGTCGGTTCTCGTCTATCCATTTTTTAAAATTAAAAGGAGGTGCTACTGCCATAACGGTTTTGTTTTTATACAGGCAAAGTTCCGTTTTTCGGGGCTAAAATCAAAAGTAGTATGTGGGTTATTATTCATTAAGCAAATACATCGCTTTTAATTCCAATCCTACTCACTATTCTTCGACTCCGCTCAGAATAACAACACAGGAGCGAAATTTGCTACACCAATCTCCCTACCACCTGCATACGCTCAAAAACAGTCTCGGTATGGGGTGCATCTTTTAGTTCATGGGTAAGGTCTTGCCCAGCCCAATGCTCATAGTGTTTTCCGTTCCGCCATAGCCTACTATCGGTAACATCGTAAATAATTCCTTTATAGGCCACCCATATTTCGGGTCGGTCTTGTCCGTTTCTTAAGGCCAACTGTGCTTTTGTGTATGTCTCTGTCATTTTAAAATCACATTTTGCCTTGCTTTTTCATTTTTGTGTAATTTCTGCATTTACAAGGGTGTAAACTGTTTTCTTTTTCAAAACTTTGTAAAAATATAGTCTACTTTTAAAAATTGAAGTTAAGAACCACATTTTATATCATTCTTGTTTTTACGATGACCGCTTTTGCGTGGTGGACGTACTCGTTAATTAAACTAAGTTATGAAGTCCATTTGGACGATAACGATAAGTTGGGCTACGAAGTACACCGGGCAATGCGAACGGTGCTGCAAAACGCAAAGTTTAAACCCGATGACGATACGGTGTTTGCCGAAATGAAACTAGGTACACACGTAATTTACTTTGACACCATAACTATGCGCGACCTGCTAAAAGAAAGGCACGAGCACGTAGATATATTGTATAACAATGAATTGGTAGAGATACTGCCCGACGCGGATATTGTGAAGAAGCTGGAGAATGATAAAAACCGAAAGGTGCGGATGTACCTTATAGAAGGGGTGGTTTTTTTAATGCTGCTAATGTTTGGGTTTAGTTGGCTGTACAATAGGCTAACGGCCATAATACGGCTGAACCAGCAAAAAAGTAACTTTTTGTTAGCTGTTACCCACGAGTTGAAAACCCCAATAGCATCGGTAAAACTGTTTTTAGAAACTATACAACGACGCGAACTAACACGGGAACAAATGAAACCCATGATAGATAATTGTATTGAAGATGTTAACCGCCAAAACGAGTTGGTGGATAATAT
Organism: Bacteroidia bacterium; assembly: GCA_037968475.1. Lineage (GTDB taxonomy): Bacteria > Bacteroidota > Bacteroidia > UBA8524 > UBA8524 > SB11. The sequence goes on along the minus strand of JBBKVO010000024.1, from coordinate 25,987 downwards.
GCTGCTGGCCACCCGCATAGAGGGCAAAAGCTATCAATACCATTTTGAGGAAATAGATTTGAGCACTTTACTTAGCGGCATTACCGAGAACTATGTTAAGAAACAGGGGGCTGAATATAATTTTGAAGAGGACATACAGGAAGATATAGACTTGAAATTGGATATGTTTTCTATTACACTGGCAGTGCACAACCTAATAGAAAACGCCCTTAAATACTCGCCCAAAAAATCGACTGTTACAATAGGTTTGAGAAAAGAGGGCGACAAAATAGCCTTAACTATTTCTGATGAAGGTGTAGGTATACCTAAAGAAGAACGACTTAATATTTTTACTAAATTTTATAGACTGGGCAATGAAAGTACACGCACCACCAAAGGCACAGGTTTGGGTTTGTACATAGTAAAAGAAATTGTAGACCACCACAAAGCCCAAATAGAAGTACATAGCAACTTACCAAAGGGTAGTGTTTTTAAAATACTGTTTAAACCTCTACCCAAAAAATAAAATACTGACCTCACACTTATGAAAGATAAAATTTTACTGGTAGAAGATGAGATTTCATTAGCCCATAACCTAAAATTGAACCTTGAGCTTGAAGGGTTTTCAGTTAATACTGTTGGCGATGGAGCCTCGGCCATAAAAGCATTTGGAGAAGAGAAGTTTGATATGGTGATATTGGATATAATGATACCCAATATTGACGGTATAACGGTGTGCGAAAACATACGACTAAAGGATAACCACACGCCCATACTTTTCCTTTCGGCAAAAAACACGGTGGAAGACCGCGTGATAGGGCTAAAAAAAGGCGGCGACGACTATTTGGTGAAACCTTTTAATTTGGAAGAACTGATTTTGAGGGTTGATAAACTAATAAGCCGTAACAAGGCCAATATTAACGATACTAAACAAAACATAAACGAATATACTTTTGGCAACAACTACGCTAATTTTATTAGCTACGATGCGCGTGGTACAGGCGGAGATTTTAAACTAACCAAAAAAGAAGCGCTGTTGTTAAAACTGCTTATCGAAAATAAAAATGAGGTGGTGAGCCGTGAAAAAATATTTCAAACGGTATGGGGATATAGCGTATACCCCAGTACCCGTACTATTGATAATTTTATACTTGCCTTTAGAAAATATTTTGAGACCGACCCTAAAAATCCCGTTCATTTCCATTCATTAAGGGGTGTAGGGTACAAGTTCATCGATTAGATTTTAGAATTTCTGTCAAATTAATCATCTAATCGATTAACAGACTGTCCATTGAGTATTTTCGGTATAATTTCTGCCGTATGAATACTCTATGAAAAAACTTAACTCTATTAAAGGCTTAACGGCTATTTTGTTGCTTTTTATCTCCTCAGCAACTATATATGGCCAAAAAGTAGGTAGTTTTGATACTACCATAACCTTTTCATCCGCAAACAGGCAACTATCTGCCTACGTGCCCACCAATTACAACCCCGCAAACAAATACAAACTAATGGTGTGCTTGCATGGCTTGGGCGACAACAGTGGGAACTACCGAAATGCATTAGTAAACTCGTTGAACTGGAAAACACAATTTCCAAACACAATCTTTATCTGCCCTGAATCGAGCACAACTACAGCAGACTACTTTGCTCCCGAAGGAAGCGGTAACGAAAATATAATAAACGAAAGCATAACCTTTGCCACTTCTAATTATACTATTGATAGTAACGATATTATTTTACAAGGTTTTTCACTCGGTGGTCGTGCAGCACTTAGGTTTGGCCTTAATAATACCTCACGTTTTAAAGGTTTACTTTTAAATACCCCTGCCATACAGGGCGTAAAAGAAGGCAGCAACAAACAACCCGTGTATCCTTTTAGCGTTAGCTCTGCCAAGCAAATACCCATATACATTAGCCATGGTGATCAGGATATTTTTTATACCAGCCCTATTGACTCTATTGTAGAAAAATTAATAGAAAACGATTGCCCGTTGTTTTTTACACGTATTGCAGGTATGGGGCATACCATACCCCAGCAAGCACAATTGGGCAATTTTACACGATTTTTTGATTCGACTACCACTGACACTTTCGGTATTGAATTGGTAAAAATCCATACTAACGGAAGGACTTGTGATGGTAAAATTAGTGGTAGTGTTTTAATTCGCAATACGGGAAAAACCCGAATAAACAGTGTTACGCTTGATTTTTCTGCCACAGGCGCCGCCCCAACAAACGATTTACAATTAGTAAGCCTCGATCCTTTTCAACACGCTATCATATCTATCACCGAACAGCCTATTGGCACTGCTGAAACCGTAGAGTTTACAGTTAAAATACCTACAATTAATGGCTCAGTTAGTACCGATCCTTTTAGCCCCAATGGCGAAAACGAAAAATCAAAATCGCTTGTAAACCAAAGCACAGGTCGCACCCTGCCTTTTAATGAGGGTTTTGATGGAAATGATTTCCCCCCACTAGGGTGGGTTCTTAATCCATCAGGCGATGTGTATTCTTCATGGGATGTGGATACTGACACCAAAAAATCGGGAACAGCGTCAATAGTTGCATTTAATACTGTTTTATTTTTTGACAATAGTTTTAGGGTTGAAGAGCTTCAAACACCTTTGCTAGATTTAACTTCTTTGCCCAACCCACACCTCACTTTTGATTATGCCTACAACTACCATAAGTTTAAAGCAAATAATGATAGTGTTGTATTTGCTGATACTTTGGAAGTTTTAGTTTCTACCGATTGCGGACAGACTTTTACTCGCTTATACAGGGGTGGAGGTGATGAGTTAAGTACCTTTTCAACGCCAATACTAAACCCTAATACGGTAGAAAAGTGCTTTGCTATACCCGCCCAAGAAAATTGGAAAAAAGCATATTTACCGCTAAACAATTTTGCTACTAGTGCCAATGCAATTATTAGTCTTAGGTATCAATCAAGTTTGGGAGGCTCTATAAATATTGATAATATTAGTGTTGGTAACAACCCTCTTTCAGTTGAAAAACCTGCTGAAAAGATAGTAGCAGTGTATCCCAACCCTGCACAAAACAATGTGTATGTAGCACTAGAGAATGCTGATATTGAAACTGTAAATGTGTTTGATATTAGCGGAAAACATATTACTATTGGTGTGCAAAACATCTCAGCAAAAACTGTTTTACTTAATACTGAGACATTAGCCAATGGCGTGTATTATGTACAAGTAGTAGGAAAAGATTTTATCCAAAATCAGAAATTAGTAATAAAAAAATAAGCCTGAAATTATTTTATAATTAACATGAGTTCGGGAGAAGAAACTCCATTTACAGTGGGTTAAAACCCACTGCTGTTCCTATTACAGTCCGCAAGACGACTTAAGTCGTCTTGCGGACTGTAATTTTCGATAGAATAGGTTTTTAACCCTATTTAGAAAGACATTAATATTCTTATAAACAACACATTATATAATCTATTATCCCAAACTCACGTTAAATAGATATAATAAAAAACCGCATTTCCCAACGCGGCTTTTTTGGCATATGAAAACTACCCTTTTAAAGGTGTTTCTATTATCAGTTTCTATTTTCTTATTTTTAAAATGGCTCCATATCCCAATGCGAAGCGCCACCGGTAAAAGGGCTTTTAAAATCAACCTCCAGCCTTTTAGCCGTTAGTTTTACCACCGTCCATGTGGTTTTAAACTGAGCATCGGTTTCATCCAACAAAATTGTTTTATAAGCATTATCCGTAAATTTCCATGTGCCCACATAGCCTGTGCTTATTAGTGTATAACTACCGTCTTTACGAATATCTAATTCAAGACCTTTTGAGCTATTATCAGGGCTGCCTTTGTGTGTTGCGGCTACTATCTTCCATTTACGGGTTATGGTGTCTGCCCAGCTTGGTGTAGGATTATTGTTGCCGCCATTGTTGTTTCCACTTGGCGAAGGGTTATCGTCGCTTTTGCTACAAGCAGCAGCCAACACCATAAATAAACAAATAATGCCTGTTGTTTTAATTGTATCTATTATTTTCATCTTTCTTAATCGGGTTAATATTAAAAAAGATGCAATACAAAAACAGTATAGTTGCACCGTTTTACAGGCATTTATACTATTCAGACACTTAGTTATATAAAGGGTGATTTGCGTTATACAAACCTTTTTTTGTTTTGTATTATGACATGAGTTTTGGATAAGAAATGCCATTTACAGCGGGTTAAAAAACAATGATATTCTTATAAACAACGCATTATATAATCTATTATGTCGAACTCACGTTATATTATAATCATTGCGGTTGGCATCATCTGATACAGTTTCAAAATCAAACATCTTATCAATTACATTTGTACCTTTAACTTTAGTTTGGTGAGGGTAGACGGATGGTTTTTAATAAAGCCGCCTTCTCCTGCTTGCAAGCCTTTGGTGGCAAGTGTATCAGAAAAAGTAACAACATATAAAAACTATGCAAGACATATTATTTGACTTTATATCAAAATACGTTTCTCTGACAGATGATGAGAAGAACGCAATCATTTCTTTGGACATATTTCGCTCGGTAAAGAAAGGGACGATTTTACTCGAAGAAGGACAAAAAACGAAAGATAGCTACTTTGTTCTAAAAGGCTGTATTCGGATATATTATGTTTTAGATAGTGAAGAAAAAACTACTGCTTTCTACACAGAAATGGATGCTTTGACTCCCCATTGTGTAATAAGCAAAACTCCGTCCCAATATTATATAAGTTGTTTAGAAGACACTATACTGACAGTTTCAAATACTGATATGGAAGCAGAAATAAACAGTAAATTTCCAAGGTTTGAAACCCTATGCAGAATATTTTCCGAAGAACTTTTAGCTAAACAACAAATAGACTTTGACGCGTTTAAAACTTCTTCACCTGAACAACGATACCTGGACTTATTACAAAAAAGACCAGATCTTATTCAACGTGTGCCACAACACCAATTAGCCAGTTTTTTAGGTATAAAGCCACAATCGCTGAGTAGATTAAGAGCAAGAATTTTGGAAAAAAGCAAAGAGTAACTTCATTTTTTAACTAAGGTGAACGATTTTAAGTCTATTGCCAATCAATCTTTGCAGCATCGTTTAAAATTAAAAAAGAGTTGCAAAAGAAAATTTTATGGATTGGACTTGCCTTAGTGTTAGTAAGCACTCTACAAGTTAAAGCTCAACATGCTAAACAAGACAGTACGTATAAAAAATGGTTTGTTGGGAGTACTCTATTACTAGTAGGTAATTTTGATAATACTAACAATCCCGGGTATATACAAATAAATGCTGGATATAGGATAACACCTAAAGATGTTATTCAATTTAGATTTAAAAGGTCTCAGTATGCCTGGCCAATAGGTATCCCTTTTGGACCTGATTTTGATGCACCTGGACTAAACTATTCAGGAAGTGCACGCATACTTGCTCCTCAAATAGGATACCAGAGGTTTTGGTGGAAAGGAGTCTATACATCCGTTTATGCTTTGAATGCTTTTGAAAAATATATGGATGAGAACAAAAAGAAGATTGGAAATGGATACACGTTATATCTGGACTTCTATTTAGGTTACCAGTTTACATTTTTTAAAAACCACTTCTTTTTTGAACCAGCTATTGGAATTAGTTATTGGCCTGTAAGAACTAACGTTCCGGAATCTTTTAAAGCAGTAGAAAAAAGATGGCCTAACTACTTTATTCAACCTGGGCTTGATTTTGGATTTAAGTTTTAGTAATTATACCAACAATTTAAACATCTTTACAACACCAATTAGTAAGTTATTTTAGGCATAAAACCGCAATCATTAAGCAGACTAAGAGCCAGAACTCTTGAAAAAAAGAGCTGAAACGTATTTTTTAACTTAAGTGAACGATTTTAAGTCTATTGCCAATCAATCTTTGCAGTATTGTTTAGCAACAGTTAAAAAAGATATGCAAAAGAAAGTTTTATGGTTTGTACTTGCCTTAGTGTTGGCAAGCAGTTTAAAGGTGAATGCACAGTATTACAAACAAGACAGCACTTACAAACGGTGGTTTGTTGGTAGCACTATGTTTTTATTAGGTAATTTAGATCCCGTAAACCCTCCGGGCTTTGCTCAACTGAATTTAGGTTATCGTATTACAGGAAAAGATGTTATTTCTCTTGAACTAATAACATGGAAACATGCTTGGCCACTTGGTATTAACCCATTTTATAATGATAAATACGGAACACCCGAAGAAAAATACCCCGGTTATATAAGAGAATATGGGATTGGTTTAGCTTATCAAAGGTATTTTTGGAAAGGACTTTACGCCGCTGTGCATGCAACGCCAATGTGGCAAACATATAAGAATGAAAACGGCGATAAGGTGGGTAGTGGTTTCATTATATTCAACACTTATCGGGTTGGCTATCACTTTAAACTCTTTAAGGATAGGTTTTTTATAGAACCATCTCTTGGTATTGCTGGTCGTCCTTATTACACTGAAATGCCAAAAGGATTTAAAGAAAAAGATGACAAGTGGCCAAAATGGACACCTGAACCCGGTCTACATTTCGGATTTAATTTTTAGTTGATAATTATATGAATACACGCACAAAACCTCAAAGTGCATTTGAAGACATCAAAGTCAGTTTGAAACTGAAGCTTGCTACGCTGTGGGCGAGTTTAATGTTTCTAATTATCTATATTGATTATTTTGCCTTATATATGCCGGGTGCGCTAAAAGATATGTTAGCAGGCAAAGTATTTGTATTTGATATTACGCAAGGATTTCTTTTGGCAGCACTCGCCTTAGTGACAATTCCGGCGCTGATGATTTTCCTTTCTGTTGCCCTGCCGGCTAAAATAAATCGCCGGGCAAATATCATTATTGCTGCGGTGAATATTCCCTTTATATTGTTTAATTTGGCAGGAGAGGCTTGGGTGCACATGGTGTTTGGTGCTGTTGTAGAAGTTATTCTTCTTTGCTTAATTATCCGTTATGCATGGAAATGGCCTCGTATTGAAACATGAAAAACAAGGGCATTACCGATGGAATAGCAATGCCCTTGTGTGGGTAAAGTAAGTAGTTTTTAACCCATGAAAAGCTGGCTCGAGCGTCCGCTCGTGCCAAAAATAATAGAGCGTCCGCTCGGTAATACGTGTAAGTCCTCGGTGTTTTAGTTTATCCAAGCCAAAAACGCGGTTTTATCCATATATCCTGATGATTTTTTTAGCACATTACCCTGTGCATCAAGCAGTAAAAAGGTTGGTGTAGCCTGCACTTCATATTTGCTTGCTAGTTTTTTGCCTTCTTCTGATTCTAAATCAACCAAAGCAGTAGCAGTATTAACGGCTAGTTTATCGGTAACTTCTTTGTCGCTAAGTACATCAGCTTTAAATTTTTTACAGCTGCCGCAGTAGGTAGCGTACACCTCAACAAACACTTTTTGGTTGTTGGCAGCAGCATTAGCAAGTGTAGCCTCAAAAGAGGTTTCTTGTTGTTGTATGGTCGTTGTTTTTTGTGGCGGTTGTTGGTTGCAAGCGGCTAATGCTATAACTGCAAATAATAATGTAGCAATCTTTTTCATAATGATTTCTTTTGGTTTGATAGTATGGGCACAACATCCCTGCCGAAAAGGCAGATATCAAATTTTGTCCAATGTTTTTCTTGTTAAGTCCGATGGATTGTTTTCGCCTGTATTTACGGTATTTGCAGGTTCAAACAGCATTATTTCGGCGAGTTTGTGTGCCACTGGCTTATGCTCAACCCCTTTGGGAATAATGATAAAATCGCCCACGCTTAGTGCTATTATTTCATCGCGAAGCTCCATATCAAAACTACCGCTTATTACCAAAAACATCTCGTCCTCGTTATCGTGTTTATGCCATACAAATTCGCCACTTATTTTGGCTAGTTTTATGTGTTGACCGTTTAACTCGCCCACAATACGCGGGTTCCAATAATCGCTAAACAGCGATAGCTTTTCTTTTATATTTATCTTTTTGATGCCCATACTCGTATACACTAAAACGAAATATAGGGTTTATTAAGAAGTTTTGCCGCTTAGTTTAGCACAGTAACATTACCGCGTAGGTTGTAGCGTTTGTTATCAATGCCCTCTGCGTTTATTACATATATGTATGCATCGTCTTGTACGGCTTCACCTTTAAAAGTCCCGTCCCAAGTATCTTCCAAATTATACGCAGTAAATAGCTTTTCGCCGTAGCGGTTAAATATCTGTATTTTATATGTTTTGATGTACGCGCCTACAACAACAAATGTATTGTTATAGCTATCACCATTAGGGGTAAAGGCATTGGGCACAAACAGGCTTGAGTGTCCTCTTTCGCAATCGGTATTAGAGTAGCTTATTACCCCATTAAAGCTGGTTGCTTTTACTCGGTAGCATATTTTGGGCAAATAGTTATACGTGCCTGTTTCATCAATATAGCTTGTGTCTTTATCGGTTAGGTTATTTACCCCTGCATTAACAAAACTACCGCTACCGTTTTGGGTTTCCAATTCGTACATTTTCACCCCATCATCCCAGTGTTGGTATGCGCTCCAATCTACGGTTATATTTTCCTCTTCATTAATACCCGTGCCTAGTAATATGCTTTTGCCAATGTTGCTGGGTGCGCTTATATCAGCACAGTAATCAGTACATTTTATCCTGTAATAATAGCTTTGCAAGTGCACTTTTACTTCTTTATCCAAATAAGAAGGGCAGCAGGTTGGGGATGAGTAAACCGCTTTATAATCAACACCATTGCCCGATTTTTCTAACGTATATAACTCTATGGGTGTAACGGGGGCTGTTGGTGGGGCAAACTCTATTAATATATTCTTATCGTCTTCTACCGTTGCCCTTATTATCGTACCCGGTACTACGGTTTCTTTGTGCAATGGCCTTAGTGCTATTGTATTTGAGCGTGAAAACTGCTGGTACAGGCTTAGTGTATCTTCTTCGGCTATAACGTAGTAATTGTATATAACATCGCAAAAGGCACTGCTATCGGTAAAGGTAGTTTGTGTACCTGCTACAAAACCTATTTTTTCAAAACTGGTTTTGCGCGGTTCTTTTCTATAAATATGATAGGTTTCTACCTTGTTCCATCCATCGTAAGCACTCCAAAACAAGTGTGTAGCATTGGTATCGCTTGTGCCCTGTAATAATATACTGGTATGCGCTCGGCTATTGCGTTCGCTAGAAAATCTATCGCAAACGCTTTGGTTTACTACTTTGTAGGTGTACGAGTATTTATCGGGGTTTACGCTGTTATCAATGTACACCGTATCGTTTAGTACATTTATATACTTATATACCTGCAAGGGTTGCCCCGCAATGGCTTTGTATATAATATACTGTCCAAAATCAGGGCGAGGATATCCTGCAAAATCAAGCCTAATGGAATTGTCTTTTTCTACCGTTACCCTGTATGCCAATGGCACAGGAGGCGGAATAGTATCGTATACTATAACTTTCTGAGGGTTTAATGATGTATCTAAACAACCGTTTTTATCAGTAATAATAAGTGATACATTGTAGGTGCCCGCTGTTTTATATTCTAATACAGGTGATAAACCGTTTGCTGTTCTCCCATCACCAAGTAGCCAAAGCCAATCTTCTATGCCCGATCCTGCTGTGCTTTTATCAATCGCACTTATGCTGTTATCTATACAAGCGGCATTACTGGTAAGTTTAAAATCGGCAGTAAGCGGTATTATCTCAATGGTTTTTGTTACTGTGCCTGTGCAGCCGTTTATGCTTGTGGCTTCAAGGATTACATTGTGCGACCCTGTTGTGGCAAATTTGTGTTGGGCATTAAAACTTGCAACGGTATCGCCAATGCCAAATCGCCATACAAAAGTGGCAGGCGTTTGTGTATCGGTTTGATTTATAAACCTAAAGTTATTGTATACACATTTGCCACTATCGGTAAATAAGGGCACGGGTGAAGGGTACACAAATATGGGTTTTGTAGGATAAAACACGGTACAGCCCGCTGTATCTTCAAGCACCATAAAGGGTTGGTATGTACCCGAACGATTATAGGTATTAAACAAGTTGTTACCCTTAGTAATTACCCCATCCCCAAAATCCCATTTTATATCAGTGGTATTGGTGTTTACAGCATTAAAATTAACCGTAATAGGAGCACAACCTCTATCTTTATCTATGATTGGTTCACCCCTAGGCCCTCCTATTTTTATCTTTCCGGGTAAAAGTATTGAATCGCTACAACCCGATGAGTTGGAAATTTTATAGTACACATCATAATTACCGGGGTAAAAAAACGTTTTTACAGGGGTTTTTATAATAGAGTTTGAACCATCACCAAAATCCCATGTAACATCTGATACCGAAGTGTTTTCTACTACTGATGCGTCGCTGAATGTAGCCGTTAATGGCGGACAAGTGGTTTGGTCTTTATCTACCGTAAAACCTGCTTGTAGTTTTCTTACTCGTACATTTATCACATCCTGCACAGTATCGGCACAACCCATTGCGGTATCTCTTACTATTAATTCTACATTGTGATTTCCGCTTTGGGTAAAAGTATACTTGTTGCTAGGCGCAGTAAACGATAGTGTATCGTCTAATGTCCAATCAAAAGTTACCCAACCAAAGGGCATTAACGCTGGTGAGCTGTTGAAAAAAGAAAGGACTGTATTGTTGCAATTGAGTCTTGAGCTATTGGCAAACTGTGCCGTAACGCTAGAAATAACTACCCTGCTTTTTTTAGATATAATACACCCCGAAGTGTCTTCGGCTTGAAGTTCTACCAATAGCCCTATGGTATTCATGCCATTAACAAGGTTACTAAAGGTATACTCGGTTGTATCAGAAGTTACGTTAATAGGAAAACCATCTACCAACCATTTGGCACTTTTTATAGCTCCCTGCGGAGCATCGTAAATTAACTGTGTAGTTAGGGGAAAACAGCCTTTATCAGGCATCACCTTGGCATTCACACTGTTTTTTTGTATCGCGACGGCATCTACTTTCAAGTCTGTTTTTTTGCATCCATACCCATCGGTAATGGTTAGGCCAACATCGTATTGACCCGTATCAGGAAACAGCCGTGTAAACTTATAATCGTTCGAAACTGGTTTGCCATTAATTGTCCAATCAAAAGAAAAGCTAGATAAAAACCCTCTGGTTACGTTTGGATCTTTTGAGTAAAAAGTAATAGAATCGTTAGCACATATTCCTTTTTTCTGTATACCAATATCCGCTACTAAAGGGTTAAGAATATTAATCTCATACTCTAGCGTGTCTTTACACCCATTGTTATTATTAGTGCCTATTACTAATAATTTATGCTTGCCCGGATTTAAAAATCTATTAAAGTGTCCCTTCTCAGGAATAGGCACTCCGTCTATTCTCCAATCTATTACATCTGCTCCTAATGAATAATCGGTAAAGGTGATGGTGTCTAACTTGCAATTATCTACTACAAAACCCACAGTAACATCAGGCGGAAAAAGCACTATGTAGTTTTTCTTCACCATAGTATCGTAACAACCGTTTACTACTGAGATGAGCCTTGCCTCTATTGAATCGGGGGAGGTTTTAAACTTATGGTCTTTATAGCTCACGTACAGTGGGTCGTTGCCTTTTGTATATTCTGTTGGCCCTACTTCCCATTTAAAACTATCTACTCTTATCCCTGCCAAATTGGTGATGTTGGTAAACTTCACATTGCGCATATCTTGCTTACACCCTTGTCTTGGGTCGGCAAAAAAGTCAGGGTTAATTTTTATACCCACAGCAATAGAATCGTATTGATATACATCCGTACACCCTGCCGAATCTACAATGGTAAGTTTAGGTGCGTATTTGCCTACTTTAGTATATGTATTGGTGGGGTTACGCAAAGTGGATGTTTTCCCGTCTCCAAAATCCCACGAGTAGCTTTTAATACCAAAAAATGATGCACTTAAATTGTTAAAATCAACTATTAAAGGCAAACAACCTTTGTCTTTTGAAACTTCAAAAGATGCCTTTTGAGAGTTGTTTTTTATATAGTTGGTTTTGGTTTGCGTTACCTCGCATCCATTAGCAAATTCAGCATTTAATGTTACCGTAAATACACCTGCATATTTATACTTTTTTACAGGGTTTTGCTGGGTAGAAACCGAGCTGTCGCCAAAATCCCAGCGCCATTTTGTAGCACCTACAGTATTTGCTTTAAAATTAAATGTAGTTGGGTTAACACAGCTTACCGAATCGTTGCTGCTAAAATCAACAACAGGTGTTTTTAAAACAGTAACGTAGTTTTTCTTTACTATTTTGTTGTAACAACCTTCAGGCGTGCTAATTTCAAGAGTAATATTATACGTGCCCTCTTTTTGATATTGATATAACGGAGCAGCCGTTACTATAGAATCTCCATTACCAAAATGCCATACTTGCCTGGCATTTAAGGGAACATTTTGACTTAAATTATTTAAAGCAATTAAAAACGGAGCACAACCTGTTGTTTTGGGTAAATCAAAATCAGCCTTTATTTGACCTATTTTAATAAAATCACTTTCAACCAGTGTTTTTTTACAATTCTGATTATCGGTAACGGTTAGGCTTACTGTATAATTTCCATAAGCCTTGTATATGTTACTCGGGTTTTGCTGGGTGGTACTACCCCCATCACCAAAATCCCAATTATAAGTATACGTTTTACCTGATTGTGTTGGAGTTAAGTCTTTAAAATTTACCGTTTGTGGAACTTTGCAAGCGGTTGTTACATCTGCCGAGAAGGCTACGGCTGGCACTTGATTTATACTGATATAATTAGCCTGATTTATTGCGTTTTTGCAGCCCTTATTATCTGTTACAACTAAACTGATAGCAAAAGAACCTTTGGTTTTAAAACTGTGCGAAGGGCTTTGTTGTGCCGATTGGTTTCCATCGCCAAAATTCCATGCCCATGATACTATGGGATTTGAGGTTACTACACTATTGTCGGTGAAATTTATAATATCTCCTTCGCACCCCGTTTGTTTGTTGGCACTAAAGGTGGCTATGGGATTGGCAAATGCTGTTACTGCAACTGCTTTTTCTACACTGTCTTTTTTACCATTAACATCGGTAACTACTAATTTTACAGTATAGCTTCCCGCGTTGATATAAGTAGCTCCGGGGTTTTGTAATACTGAATTATTTCCATTTCCAAAATCCCAGTAATAACTAGCTATATTCCCCGTAGACGCATCAGAAAAATTTACAATTACCGGCAAGCAACCTATACTTTTATCCTGGGTAAATGCTGCGGTAGGGTTTTGTGCTTTGCTTAGTATTGGCGCACATAAAAACAACGCAATACAGGCTATAAAAAGCCGGCAATATATAGGTTGTTTTTGCATTGCGTAAGTGTAGTCCGAGTGTTAGTAACTACAAAGATGCGTCTTAATACATATTTGTTGCATAAACTGTGTGTTATTTTCGACGAACTCTTCCCTTTTTATTACACGGATTTAAACGTTTAACACTATACACAGCCATATTATATGGCGATGATGTTGTATTATTGCACATTATGTTCATCACTATTGACAACAGTACACAGGGCATACTTGCCTGCCCCGTTTGTAAAAATGCGCTGACGTATTATAGCACCCAAAAACCACTGAGTTGTAAGGATAGTAAAAGAGTATTGACAAAAACCTCATATCATCGGTTGCAGACCTGCAACTATACCAATTTTTAAACCATGGGCATTGTAGCTAGGCAATCTATAAAAAGCAGTATTGTTGTTTATGCAGGTATATTTCTTTCTGTACTTATAAATCTATTTATCTGGCCTCTTTGTTTCGATATTAAGCAAATAGGTGTTTTAAGGGTATTGATAGATATTGCCGCGCCTCTTACTGTCTTTGTTCATTTTGGCTTACCCAGCACCATATCTCGCTTTTTTCCTTTCTTTCAAAATGATAGTACCCAAAACAATGGGCTTCTAAAACTTGTATTAAAATATAGCTTGTTGGGGGCTGCCGCATTTAGCCTTGTTTTTTTTGTTTTCCAACAGCAAATAGAAGATTTTTATAGCAGTGGCTCTCCTCTACTTTCTCACTATTTAATTTACCTATACATTTTTACCCTTATACTAAGCGGTATAAATATTTTTGAATCCTATTCTGCAAGTAACCTTCGAATTGTCGTTCCAAAAATATTTAAAGACTTTTTTTTTAGAATAGCTGTTATCCTGCTAACGTTAGGGTATTTCTATTACCACTTCGATTTTGATTATTACCTGATTGCTTACACACTGTTGTTTCTGCTGGTACTTATATTTATTATTTTTTATTTAAAACATCTAGGAAAACTAAATATAGGTCAGAAGATTATTTTTGAACAGCCCCGTCTTAAAAAAGATATTTTTAGTTTTAATTTTATTATCCTTTTGGGTGGTATGGGTGGCTTGTTACTTGCAAAATTTGACGTGTTGATGATTGCCTCAAGGCCTAATGGCGACTTTAATAATGGCATATATACCACCGCCATATTACTATCGTCAATGATTGAGTTGCCGGGTAGAAGCATCGGCCAAATATCAATGCCAATAATTGCTGATAATTTCAAGGCTAATAACTGGAAAGAGATACAAAAAATGTATGGTCAATCATCCAACATACAGTTATCGGTAGCATTAATACTATTTTGTCTTATATGGGCAAATGTTGAAAATATTTTTGGTTTAATGCCCAATGGTGAAAAGTTTATACAGGGTTCGACTGCTTTTTTAATATTGGGTAGTGCGCAAATATTTAATATGTCTACCTCGCTCAATTCGTCTATCCTAGCAATAACAAAGCACTATTATATCATCCCCGCAGCGGCAAACGTAGTAGGTGTTTGTGGTGTATTCTTAAACATTTGGTTAGTGCCTATATATGGAATAAATGGTGCTGCGTTGGCAACAGGAACTACTATTATTTTACTACATGGTTCGATTATGTTTTTTGCTTGGCTCAAATACAGGGTTTTCCCTTATTCAATAAGCACCTTAAAAATACTTGCACTAGCCACTGTGGTGCTTTTGGTTATTTATCTTTTACCTCATTTTCATTATTATATTTTAGATGGGGCAATAAAAACAATACTTATACTACTTCTATTTACATTTGGCTTATTAAAGCTAAATGTATCGTCGCATTTTAACGATTTATATACCAAAGCCGTTGGCTTCGTTCTTTCTAAATTAAAACGCAAATAAGCTTTAATAAAAAAATTACCCTTCATAAAAACTATATTACTCAGTATGATAGGAAACGTTTATTTTGAAAACATCCACGCCCATATTATAGCGCATTTGCACGGCGCAAAAACATCTATAAAACTGGCAGTATCGTGGCTAACTGATAAAGAGATTTTTAACCTTCTAATAGAAAAACTATCTCAAGGTGTGCAGGTAAACCTTGTTACCCGTAACGACTATTTAAACAACCACCCTGAGGCTTTGCCTTGGAATACTTTTATTCATAAAGGAGGTAGGCTGTGTTTTTCGCAAAACGGAGAGCAACTGCACTATAAGTTTATTTTGGTGGATAATGCGGCAGTGCTTTGTACATCGTACAACCTTACGTGTTTTGCTAATGGAAATAATCGCGAAAATGTGATGCTGTTTACCGACGCTGATTTTGTGGCTCAATTTGTAAAAGAGTTTAACTATTTAACTAACTCTCTTCGCCGACAAACCCATGTAGAGCAAATACAACTTGAAGATGTACACGAAGATTTGCACGGGTTTTATAATAGCACGATTACCAGTGACAGGGAGAAGCAACGGATATAAGCGAAGACTAATATATTTGTGGTTGTTTTAATAAAACACTGTGCTGTATGATATATTTTGTGGGAGTCATTTTCTCATTTTTTCTTGCTTTTATACTCATAAGCAAAAAAAATAAAAGTGGTGCTGATACTATACTGGCCGCTTGGCTGCTTTTTATTGGCATACATTTACTTTCGGTTTACCTATTCACCAGCACCAAGTATATTCAGTTTCCATATTTATTAGGTATAGATCTTCCTATGCCGCTTATACACGGGCCTTTTTTGTATTTATATTGTACATCACTTACACAACAACATTATAAAAAAGGATTAAGCCTGTTGCATTTCCTTCCGTTTGTTATAGGTTATTTACCCTTTTTAGGGTTCTTCATCTCGTCGTTTGAAAATAAAATTCTTGTATACCAAAACCAAGGTGAGGGATATACTGAAATCTTATCGGTAATGTATCTTTTGTTTATCCTATCAGGGGTAGTGTATGTTTTTCTTTCGCTACGACTTTTAGCAAAACATAAAAAAAATATTGCTAACCAGTTTTCGTATACCGAGAAAATTAATTTGGCTTGGCTACGCTATTTAACGTTGGGAATAATGCTTATTTGGCTCTGCGTTATTTTTGGAACTGATGATTATACTTTTACGGCGGTGGTGTTATACATCCTTTTTATAGGCTATTTTGGCATTAAACAAGTTGGTATATTTACCTTTAAAAACCCCGACACTGAATATTTACAAGACAAAACTATTGATGTTTCTTTAGCAACTACTACAAATAATAATACTGAAAAATATACAAAATCAGGCTTAGGAAATACTACTGCTAATGATATATATACACAACTGGCTGAAGCAATGCAAAACCACAAGTGGTATAAAAATCCCGAACTTTCTATGGGGAAACTATCGCGTGATTTAGATGTGCCCGTTAACCAACTTTCGCAGGTAATAAATACCAAGGAGCAAAAAAGTTTTTACGACTACATAAACCAACTACGAATAGAAGAGTTTAAGCTTGTTGTAACGCAGCCAGAAAATCAAAAATTTACTTTGCTTGCCCTTGCCTACGATTGTGGTTTTAACTCCAAAGCCTCTTTCAACCGAAATTTTAAAAGAGTAACAGGGCTTTCGCCTACCGAGTATCTTAAAGGTATAAATATTACCCTAACAGAGCAATAAACTCCCTCCTGCTTTTATTCGGCTGATAATCAGCTTGTTTTATTATGCAAAATAGGTTTCATCCTACAAGGTGAGACGATTAAGGCGCTGTATATGCCCACCTTTGCAGAAAATTTTAAAACAAACTTTAATGAAAACAAAAGTAATTTATCTGGTTACAGTTCTTTTCGTAACCCTGTTTATAGGTTGCAAAGAGGATAATTTAATTAATGAGCCCGGCAACTTAGTGCCCAAAACGGTTGATTTAGACCCTTCATTACCTTCAATTAGTGTTAACGGAACGCAACTACATGCCGAAACCTTTGGCAACCCTAACAAT
The DNA here is from genome assembly GCA_037968475.1 of Bacteroidia bacterium. Classification (GTDB taxonomy): domain Bacteria; phylum Bacteroidota; class Bacteroidia; order UBA8524; family UBA8524; genus SB11. The sequence goes on along the minus strand of JBBKVO010000024.1, from coordinate 8,740 downwards.
GCTATGGTTTTGCTTTTACACGGTGGGCCTGGAGGTGATTATCGAAGCCTGCTAAACGCCAAGCAGTTAGCTAATGATGGCTATTATGTTGTTTTTTATGACCAAAGAGGCTCCGGCTTATCAAAAAGGCACCCAAAAAACAGCTATACAATACAACTAATGATTGACGATGTAAGCGCAGTTATAGCCCACTACCGTACCTCACCCAATCAAAAGGTTTTTCTTTTTGGACATTCGTGGGGGGCAATATTGGCAGCGGCTTATGTTAATTCTTACCCGAATAGTGTAAATGGAGTTGTATTTGCCGAACCGGGTGGTTTCACTTGGGATAATCTGAAAGAATATGGAGAGAGAAGTAGGAAAATAAAATTATTTGCTGAAAACACGAGTAATCTTTTATACATGGATCAGTTTATAACAGGTAAAGAAAACGACCATGCTGTACTTGATTATAAATTAAATATTTCGTCTTCTTTTATTTTTGAAAAAGATAATGTGGAAGGGATTAACGGGCTAACTCCATTTTGGAGAAATGGTGCAGTAGTATTAAATAGTCTTGCTGCTATTGCCGAAAAAGACGGGTATGATTTTACCCCAAATCTACACAAATACAACACTAAGGTGCTTTTTATATACGGTAGTAAAAACAAGGCATACGGTTTTGATTTTGCCAAAAAGGAAGCACAACATTTTCACAATTACGACATTGTTAAAATTGAAAACACCGGCCACGAAATGATCTATTTTGAGTGGAACCAAGTTTACGCTGCAACACTCACTTACCTAAATGCTTTAAAATAACACGAGTTCGGAATAAAACTAACTCAAAATGAATGTGTTGGAGTGCGGCTGTTGTCATGTTGAGGCTCTCGAAGCATGGCGGAGCAGGCCAAACGCGCATTCACCCTTCGAGAACCTCAGGATGACAGTCCACGCACCCCTATCCATAGGGGTATTGAACTTTCTCTTATCTCGAACTCAGGTTAAAATAAAAAACTATGAAAACTATAAAAATAATAGCCGCAATTATTGCTTTGCTGCACGTTTCACACTGGGGGTATGGTCAAAATATAAATTGGCGAAATTTGGACAAAGAACAAAAACACCTTTTTAACCTAAATGCAGGTTTTGAGTATGGGGCAGTTTTTGGCGCAGCATATAGCTATCAGCTAAAAACGAAGTTGCCTATGTTGCTTAATATTGAGTATTCTTCTCCCTCAGGAAAAAAGATTTTTGATGATTTTAAAACAAAAATTGGTGCACAAGTCCGTGTCTTAAAAATTGATAACTTTTGTGTTAGCGCAAAAATAAATGGCGTATTTAGACGACTGGATGACCCATTGGTGAAAATAGTGAATTTTGGAAGTGATTTTTCAGCCGCTGTTGGATATTATAAACCAAAATGGTATGTAGCAGGAGAAGTGGGTTTTGACAAGGCAATAGCTACCCATTTTAAGCACACTGACTTATTTAAAGAATATTATGCAGGTGTGAAAAACGGTTGGTATACGCCTGCTACAGGAGGTAACTTCTATTTTGGACTACAAACAGGGGTTTCTTTTAAAAATATAGATATAACACTTAAAGGAGGCAAAATAATAACACAAAATTTCAAAACAACACCTTTAATTCCTTTTTATGCACAACTAGGTCTTAATTTAAAACTAAGTAGTTTTAATAAATAATCCCCACTAATTTTAACAATTAATATAAATAGTTGAGGCATTACGGTGTAATGCCTCAACTATTTTTTGTTTTTTAAGATGCTGTAAACTCAAAATTGGTAATCGCCAACTATAATTATCCCAATTTAATGGGCAAGTATTTGCTGGCTGGCTTCCTGTGCAATAACTTATACTGTTGGGTTAATTGTAAGTAGCGCTATCTTTTTCCTATCATTATAATTTAAGTGTTTTTTTGCAATGCTTGTACGCTTAATGCTTACGAATATCGATTATACTACATAAACAGGAGCGTTTACTCCCTGCATTTCTTAAACCAAAAACCTGTCTTCTTTCCTATATATGTATTGTCTATATTTGAATAACAAGAATATATTGTTCTATGGTTTAAAACTAAACCACGAGGCTGGAGGGTATTTGATCTAGCGCCATAAAAATAGATATTATGAAAATAATTAGCGGAATATTAATACTGATAACGATATATTTTAATTTTAAACACGGTAAATCGGGCATTACCAATACTATGAGTGTTGAAGAAGCCAAAATGATGACCGATATTGGTATTGGCAAAAATCTTATTTTACCCATAAGTATACTTTCGTTTGCTATTTGTTTGTTGGTGTTGTTTCCGCAAACATTTTTTATTGGCAATATTATTAATGCCATACTAATTTTATTAATTATGGCAATGGCACTAAAAGCAGGCGAGACTAAAATAGCCTTAATAGAAATTCCTTTTTTGATGTTGCCTTTAATTATGATTTATTTGGGGCATCCGCTAAAAAGTAATTAGGCATTAAAGTAGAAAATAAGTAACGCTCAAAACTTTGTGTATCTGTAGAGCTTCCCCATTAATTTAAAATCCCTCCTGTTTTATTTTTTTTACTTTATTGTTATATCAAGCGATTGAAAAATGATTTCAAAGAACAAACATGTTCTGCTGTACACAGATAGATTAACGAAGCAGTCCTTCCTTCAGAGCACGATAAACAATTCCCGCCGTATTTTTTACACCCAGTTTTTCCATCAAATTTTTCCGATGACTTTCTACTGTGCGGGCACTGATAAAAAGGCGTTCTGCAATTTCATTAGTAGTAAGCCCTGTCGCAATCAACTCGCACACTTCTATTTCGCGTGCGCTTACCTTTGTCATAGCATCGAGAGCAGGTGGTGAGGCTCGTTTGCGCCTCAGCCCACTCAGCATTACTTGTGAAACATAATCACTAAAATAAAACCCTTTTTCTGCTACCGCTACTATTGCATTTTGTACCTCCTCTGCTGATGAGTTTTTCAGCAGGTAACCGTTTGCTCCCAAATCGAGCAGGTGAATAATGTAATCATCCTGATCAATCATTGTAAGTATTAAAATTTTAATCTCCGGATAAGTTACTTTCAGCTCTTTGGTGGTTTCAATACCGTCTTTCACCGGCATTTTCAAATCAAGTAATAGTACATCCGGAGGGGCCTCAAGTTCGGCAATGCCGTCAAGTAACTCCTGACCGTTTCTGGCCTCTAGCACAAGTCTAAAGTCGTCCCTACTATTAATAATCAATTTCAAACCCTCACAAAAAAGAGTATGGTCATCGGCAATGGCAACTTTTATAGGTACTGGTTTCATAACAACGCAATGTTTAAGTAACAAATATTGGAAAATTAATGGTAATGTGAACCCCTTCGCCAAGCGCACTTTGCAAAAGCATTTCTCCCTGTAACATCTGAACGCGACTACTAAGGGTAGTAAGACCCAAGCCCACTTCTTTACGGGGTTTATCAGGCAGAAACCCTACTCCGTTATCCTCATATATCAAGGTTATACTATACGACTGTTGCTGAAGTGATAATTTTATCTGTGTAGCTTGAGCGTGCTTAATGGCATTGTTTAAGATCTCCTGTACAATACGGTAAACGTGTATTTCTACTTCTTCGGGAAGTCGTTTTTCAAGGTGATGATTGAACTGAACGGAAAAAACTCCTGCTTCTTCCATCTGCCAACAATTACGTTCTATTGCACTCACCAACCCAAAAAGTCTTAGGTTTTCAGGAAGTAGGTTTTGCGCAATGGAGCGTAGCTTTAAGACCCCCTCATCCAACAAGTTCTCAGCATTAAGGTGCAATTGTTTAATTTTTTCTTCCAACGGCCTACACATTGTCATATATAGCTTTGCTGTTGACAATAGCACACCCACTTCATCGTGCAAATCGCGGGCTATGCGCGCCCGTTCATTTTCTTGAGCTGTTATTTCTGCTTGCAACAGTTTTTTCTGTTCTTCAAGCTTTAGCCGCTCCATGGCTGTTTGTTGCCCGTGCAACTTACGTTGGTAGAACACAAAAAATGCCACCACCGCCATTGACAGTAGGAACATTAGCAATATACCGACGAACATTAACCATGCGAATTCGGGTTCCGTGGGACGATCCATAAACTAAATGCCAAAATGATATGAAACAAAATAAAGAACAATGAATGAATAAACCATATTTGTATGCCCAATTGTTTAGAATATAACAATAAATAGTTGCTGTATATAAATACAAATAGGTTGCTTGAAAAGTAAATAATAACGGCACAGTTTACCCAAAACATCGGGTATTTTTCTAACCTCGATACTACAAGTTCATGTACTAGCTTATAAAAAAACACGAGTGCAAAAGCTATTAATAATACTGCCTCGATAATCTTGATATTGGAATTATTGAACTTAAAACTTTGTAAAAAAATGGTGTTTATTATGGCCAGCAGGGTAAACAGTCCTATAATGGCAGGTATCAAAGCTGGTTTTACAAAACCGCGCAATGCAAAGCGATAGACATTGGCAAAAAACACGAATTCTACAATGGTACTTAAATGCCCCAAAAATAAGTTGGGAATACTAAGAACCCAAAATACGCGACCAATGGCATCTAAACAAAATCCTGTTACGCAAAACCAAAAAACACTTCGCAATGCAATTGATAGTTGATTATATCTGAAAAACCCAATAGCAATGGGTATAAGGGTTACTAAAAATGCGTCCAAAATAGCCCATTGCTGAGGGGTAAGTTTTAATAATACCTCCATAACTTACTATTACCTCCTTATGGGCAGGTAGGGGGGCAAGGGGCTGAGAAATCATAAAATGAGGCGGTTATCTCTTCTTGGGTTCCCTGTTCTGTATTTGCTATTGTACAAATTACTAATCCTATAGTACTTGCAAGAGTATTAGAGTCAGCATTTTCATTATAATGATGGTCGACTAAGTAAAAGCATAAGTTTTGAGGATACAGTATTATTTCATCAGCTAGCAAAGCTTGCTCCATTAATTTCACATCATTACTTACAGACCCTGTAATAGTGATTGGGAAAGCTGGGTACAGGGTATTTATAAAATCCGCTTGATTAAAACAGTATCCGTTAAGTACTTGTGCAACAAGTGTATCACCAATATAGGTGCTAATCATACAAAAAGAAGGAGGTATAACTCCATTATTAATAATATCACTCCAATTTTTAGTCCAGCTGTCATACAATATACTTGGCACCATCCCTTGGCTAAAATCATTTTTTTCAGTTAAAGAAACTGGTTTTGGTTCGTCCATAGAAATAGGGTTGATGAGTTTATAATATGGGCTTTTTATACTGCCTACTTCATTACGCCCCTGTATGATGAGAGTGAAGGGAGGGCGGTTGGTAAAAGGGGTTAATTCAAGCCCAAACGATATCATAAACCGAGTAACGCCTACATGGCTAGCTATTTGCACAAACTCTTCTATAGGTATGGAAAATCCACGAAGTTTTTTTGGCAAATCCTCAGTAGTGTTCCAGTTAAACATCTCATAAATCGATTGGGCAGAAGGTGTCGATCGAATATTGTTTTGATAATTACTCATTAATTGCAGAGCCTCAGGCTCTGATATAGTTGTAAATCCCATACTAATGTTGCTGATAAGCATAATGATAGATTATTTAAATGATTAATGATTTTGTTGGTACAAATATTTAACATCTAATGTTACTAAGCAACTACGTGCAATTTTGAAAAGCTTTTCATTAAAAGTTAATGTTTTGAAAATAAGTAGTTTGCAAAAAAAATCTGGCTACATGCTTTCTATAATCCGTAAAAACCCTGATGAAAATCAGTGTTTTTAGTGTTAAAAATATTGCGGGTAATACTATCTGGTAAATATAAAATTATTTCATAATCACCTGCCTTTTATAGGCTATTGTATATGGCAACACTAAATATATGTTTACTTTTAGGAAAATCCCTGACCATTTTGCGGCAATCCCGTATTTTTTTAAAACCCCTTGTTATACTGATTTTCAGAAAATCCTACCCCAATATCTTTGAACTGTTCAAACTACAATGCGCATTAATGAACAGGTGGAGCTGAACCCACTTTAAAAAACGAACAGTCCCTATACTGTATATAAAATAATGGGGGGCGAAATCCGAAAAGCCTTACGAGTAGGGATTAAATAACAAATATAAAAATGGAAAATTTACCAATTGCACCAGTCCTTGCAAGTCAAAATGACGTCATTTCTGGCTCTCTTAAATGCAGCACAGCTACGCTTTTCTCTCGTACTTCAAATGAAGCGGCAGTCGTAGCTCTTGCGAATCCAAGCAGCGTTGATTCTGTAAAATATGCTCTTTACAATATGCAAACCAATAAGGTTTTGGATAGTGGCACACTTTCTTCCGGCAAGAGCAAACAAATAACTATTCCCGGAACATCGGAAATGAGCACATACAGGCTGCAAAATCAATCCGCCTGTGGAATTACCCATACCACTCCGTTTCTTATGTATAATATTGCGATAGAAGGTTAAGTCGTTAATATTGTTACTAAAGGCGACCTCTTATTCCGAGGTCGCCTTTTTTTATTTTCTGTTTTGATAAATTCGTTCCAAGTGCACAAAATTGGTTGCTCAATCAGATGTTTTGTGGTGCACAATGAATGCGCATCATGGTTTGGTAGAATAAACTCATCTTAAAAACACCCTTTTCTGTGCGTCAATAGTAGAAGATGGAGCCTGAAAAGCCTTATGAGTATAAACAAAAAACCCCGCTTATTACTAAGCAGGGTTTTTGACATTTCTGGTAGCCCGTACGGGAATCGAACCCGTCTCTCATCCGTGAAAGGGATACGTCCTAGCCGATAGACTAACGGGCCATATCTATAAAAGGAGTGCAAATGTAGCTCTTTGTTTTGCAAATGCAAATCTTTTTTTAAGTTCCTGCATTTTTATTGAAAAAGAGTGTTTGATGTAGTGTTGTAAATACCAACCTATACCGCTAATTTTGCGGAAAGTTTTAAACGCCCTATTTATTAATACATTAGCCGTTGCGGGGCGTTCGCCACGGCGTGTTTTTATTAACTTTATATATAATGAAAGTAGGAATTAACGGTTTTGGCCGCATTGGCCGATTGGTTTTTAGGGCTGCCGCAACTAACCCTAATGTTGAAGTTGTTGCCATTAACGACCTTATTGAGGTGGATTATATGGCATATATGCTAAAATACGACAGCACACACGGCATTTTTAACGGCAGTGTAGAGGTTGTAAACGGTGCGTTGGTAGTAAACGGCAAAACCATACGTGTAACGGCTGAAAAAGACCCTGCAAACCTAAAATGGGGTGAAGTAGGTGCCGACTACGTAGTAGAATCTACCGGTTTGTTCCTTACCCAAGAAACCGCTGGCAAACATATTGCCGCCGGTGCCAAAAAAGTAATAATGTCTGCTCCTGCAAAAGATGACACTCCCACTTTTGTAATGGGTGTAAATCATGCCAGCTATACTAGCAGTATGAATATAGTTTCAAACGCATCGTGCACTACCAACTGTTTAGCTCCTGTAGCTAAAGTTTTGCATGATAACTACGGTATTTTAGAGGGTTTAATGACTACTGTACACGCTGTAACTGCTACTCAAAAAACAGTTGACGGCCCTTCGGCTAAAGACTGGCGCGGTGGACGTGGTGCTTACCAAAACATTATTCCTTCATCAACAGGTGCTGCAAAAGCCGTTGGTTTGGTTATCCCTTCATTAAAAGGAAAACTTACAGGTATGTCGTTCCGCGTTCCTGTTCCTAACGTATCAGTGGTTGATTTGACTTGTCGCCTAGAAAAAGGCACTACCTATGACGAGTTAAAAGCTACTATGAAACGTGCCAGCGAAAATGAATTGAAAGGCATTTTGGGCTATACTGAAGATGATGTAGTATCATCTGACTTTATGGGCGATGCGCGTACTTCAATTTTTGATGCTGGTGCAGGTATAATGCTTAACGATAATTTTGTAAAAGTAGTGTCGTGGTACGATAATGAGTGGGGTTATAGCAACAAATTGGTTGATTTGATGGTATACATCAACAGCGTAAAATAATTAGCTGTACACCCTTTAAATCAGTTTGAGAAGAGATTCTTAACTGTAATAGATATAACCCGCCTTGTGCGGGTTTTTTGTTTTTTTAGAGTTACGGGTGTTACAACCCAACAACCACAAGTGCTAAACCTGTAACAAGCCAGTGTGACATAGTGTTGCGGCCAATTTTTTGGACACACACTCCCTTTCAAAGAACGCCTCACAACAGTAGTTATTTTATATACCGATTTCATTCTTCTTTTGATTTAAACTATTTACTGTGAAATCGGAATGACAACAGCCGCGCTGCTTACTGTGTCTTGCCAAGTTGAGGTTAAATATCCGTTCCCCGAAGCGTCCTCGCTTCGGGGTAGCGAGTGGTAGCGTCCCGCTACAAACAAGGTTTCGAGTGGACTCGAACAAGAATAAACTTCAAGCGTGGACGCTTGAAGGAACCCCGAAGCTGGCTCGAGCGTCCGCTCGTGCCGAAAATAATAGAGCGTCCGCTCGACGATGGGATTATTTTTTCCTGCGCTGTCTTTCGCACTCCTTCGACTTCGCTAAGGATGACAACAGCCGCGCTGCTTGCTGTGTCTTGCCGAGTTGAGGTTAAATATCCGTTCCCCGAGCATCCTCGCTTCGCGATAGCGAGTGGTCGCGTCCCGCTACAAACAAGGTTTCGAGTGGACTCGAACAAGAATAAACTT
>JBBKVO010000023.1:0-57613 GCA_037968475.1 Bacteroidia bacterium | reverse complement strand
GCAAATTTTTTGTCGGGTATTATCCTGGCCTTTAGGAGACCTTTTAAAAGAGGAGACATAATAGAAACAAAGGATATTATGGGCAAAGTAACTAAAACTAACTTGCGGGATACGGTTATTGAGACTTTCCAGGGCCAAGAAGTTTACGTTCCAAATAAAGACTTTTTACAGCATGCCTTTTACAATTTTTCGGCCTTAGAAAAAAGGCGAATTGATATAGTTGTAGGAGTTTCTTACGCAGATGATCTTGATAAAGTTGAAGATGTTGTATTGAGTACAATAAAAAACTTGGACGGAGTGATAGATAAAGATTTGATGGTTTTTGACTTTTCTGAATTTGACTCCAGCTCAGTCAATTTTAATATTCGATTTTGGATAAAATATCCTGGAGAACCCAGCTACTTCACGATGAAAAGCAAAGCCATCAAAGCGATTAAGAAAGCATTTGATGAACAAGATATTACTATCCCTTTTCCAATTAGAACATTGGACTTTGGAATTAAAGGCGGGCAAAAACTCTCACAAATGGAATTGAATAAGTAGGGAGATGTTTAATGCGTTGATTCAAATGATGAAAGACAAACCAGAAATAAGGAGTAATAACTTTAATGAGTGGTTTGAAAAGCTATAAAAAGGAATAAAAGAAGAATACTTTAAGCCACCTCAGTTAGGGGTGGCTTTTATATATATGAGTCACAGTAAAAACTTGACTCTTTTATAAAAAATATTGCAGGCCCGTACCTATTTTACCTCCAATCTTCATTGAATAATTTTTTAGTTTCGGAAAGCTTAAGAATGGCTTTATCATTCAAAGCATTTTGGGTGGTTTGATTATACCTTACAATTCCATCAAGAGCAATGAATATTTGTTTATTAAATATTAAATATTGTTCAACTATCTTATCTACGGTCTTATCTTCAATATTTTTAAATAGTACCGAATCATGTATTAAAATCGGTAAATCCGTTAGCTTTAAAATTGATAGATCAAATTCTATTAAGTCTGCATATGACTTGCCTGTACCTGTATTCGATGAATGATCGTATATGTAGTTCTTTCTTTTTAAACTAATCGTTGGGATTTTCTTCTTCCCAGTATATACTTTTTCATTAAGTTTTATCAGCTCATTATTGATTTTACTTTCAATGTCTAACAGAATTTTATTTATTCTAGCATCGAGATTTATGTTTAGATCTTTTACGTTCTTACTTGAAGTTTCTTTTTGCTCATAAAACTTATTTGCTTCTTTTAATGTGTTGCTTTGGATAGTTAGATCGTATAACTTTTCTACAATAAACTTTGGACTCTCCAAATTTTCTAATAAGCTGTCTATTTTGAAGTCAATTTCCCTAATTTGAGTCAAAAATTCTTCATTCTGATTTTGGAGTATGCCTATTGCAGACTCCAGTTCTCTCTTCAAAATGTTACTGATTTTGTTATGAAACGATTCTATTTCTTTTATCTTTTCGATATTTGGGCTTTCAAAAAACTGAGACAACCTATTAAAATACTTGCTTTTTACACCATTATTACCTAAATTCAATTCTAAGCGTTTAATTTTATTCAACACCGATGATTGAGCCTCAAGTAGTTTTTGTTTTTGGGTCTTTAATTCGATTATGTCTTTATTTGATAGTTCTTCAATGTTAAGAGTATATCGGAGTAAGTTATCTTGGATTAAGGTTATTTCCTTATTTATTCTTTCAATTTCAATCTGATTTTTAATAAAATCATTTTTTGTGGTTTTTTGGAGTATTTCTTTTTTAATCATGCCAGTTAAAACTGCCTTGTATTCATCTTCATTTTTAATCAAGTTTGATACTTTTGAAATGTCATCGTATAAATTAAATAGCTTGATAAAATTTTCAATAGAAGTAGCTTCGGATTCCTTAATACTGTTTAATATTGGTTTATCTACTTTGTAGTTTTCTTTTCCCCAAATTCTTGAATACGGATTAATAGTGGATCGAAATGTTGCTTCTACTTTTAACTCATATTTTTCCTTCAACTTCTTTGTGTAATCATTAATGCCTATTTCAGAAATAACATTATAATCAATATCACAAACTGAAACTATGCCAGAATTGTCAGTGGTTCGGGTATAAAAAAATGACTGATCACTAAATTGGAATTGAAACTCAAATTTTAGATGACCTAAGGCCTTGATTGAACCTGAATCTTTTTCTAAAAAACTATTACCTCCAAAAACAAAATCTATAATCATAAGTGAAGTAGATTTTCCAATTGAGTTTGTTGAATAATCATCCCCTAGGACAACATTTAGGCCAGTTTTGAAAGTAATTGGACTTTGTGAGAACCTAGCACATCTAATTTCTTTTAACATATTTAACTATTTCGTGACTAAAATCTATTTCAATCATATCTAGTATATATAAAACATCAAGAGATAGGATGAACTCATCCATATTATTGAAGTTTTTTTGAGTTTTTAGGAAAAGTTCATGAATATTAATTTCAGGGTCATCATGTGAGACTAAGATAGTCGTCATTTTAAAAATAATTGATTCCTCAATCCTAATGTGTTTGTTTGGATATATCATTAGAATACCTCGCAATTTTGTATAAAATATGATATAATAATTTCTGTAGCATCGTTAGAATTTTGATTTGTTATTTTTGCAAGCCAAGTAGCTAGTGCGTCGAAAATCTCTTTTTGATTGCTACTCCAGTTTTCTTTCCGTAAGCGTAAAAAATGGTTTTTTATTTGAGTAGAAATTGTTTCTGTCGTAGTGGGAGTTATGCTATCAAGCTCTATGAATTTTGATTTAATCAAATGAAAATAGTCTTGAACATTTCTGTGAATTTTTCTTTTTGTTAAAGAAGTTATTGTGTCATCAATTTTGTCGTCAATCCTTTTTGGATTATAATTTAAAATATCGAGGGTATCTAAATCTATTTCTGTCGAAGATAAAAGTTCTATTATTTCGATAATTTCATTTTCTATTTTTGAATCAAACCAAAAAGATCTTTCTCTTGATGATTTTATCATTTTCTTTTTTATAGAGAGTAGAGATCTATATTCCTTTGCTGTTCTTGGATTATCAAACTTTAGGTGACAAGAAGGACAAAGACAAATAAGATTTTTTAAATCATTTGGGTCAACGGAAAGTAGTTCTTCATTCTGTAAAAGGTTAACCTCTGTTTTCTTAGGGTTTAAAGGGTAAATATGAGCTATCTGAAAGTTTTTATGATTTTTCTCCTGTTTATCGTAAATTAAGGGCTTGGAGCAGAGGGGGCAAATACCTTCCGCATCAGAAAAAAGTATCAATTTATCTTCCTCTCTATAATTTTGCCTAGGGTTATTCATTACATATATGCCTTCAACTCACGTCCATAACTTGAGACACTAAACTTTATTCCCTTTCAAGTTAATAGTGATAAATGTCAGATTTTTTATGATAGTTTATTTACTATATAAAAGCAATATACCAAAAATTATCACATAAGCCTGATTCTTAAAAATCTATGAATTATAAATCCCTAAAATTTTTTCTTGAGTCGTTTAAGACCAAACCCAAGAAGCACAAAAAACGATGCTTCTAGCTAATTATAGCTCGTTTTAATTCCTCTAAAATTTTGACCGCTCTCGTTCTAAAAGAAATCGAAGTTTTATCCATTTTATTTTCTATGCAGCTTACTAATTCGTTTTTTAAGTCGGGATATTCTTTGCTCAGGTTGTACAGGTTTTGCATAGCGTGTGTTTTGGTAGAAACATTAGTATCACCCGCATTTAGCCAGCTAAACAACAAATTAATAGCCTCGGCAGTATTCTCTTTAGGTATGCCCGCAATGCTCCAATACTTTACAAACTGGTATCTAAAATCTTTAATGCTGGTTTGCTCCCTTTTTTCAAACAAGTAAGGTAAAACACTAAAAAGCGTAATGGGGCTATATATGCCCATACCACTTAGCAACCACGAAAATCTCATGGCGGCGGTTCTTTCACCATAAAGAAACCTATCCGCCAGTTCTTTTACGTCCACACCTTCATCAACAATTTGCTTTGCCCAAGTAATTCGTTGCGTTTCAGTACAGGCTTTTAAGCCTTGATGTAATGTATTAATGAGTGTGGTATTTGTGTTTTTTAAAGTCATTTTTGGGTCAATAATTCACCTTTATTTTGCAAACTCACAAAGTGCTACAAAATACCCGATGGGTTGCGCAAAAGCACTCCTTTCCCAGTCTAAAGTTTTTATAAGCACTACCCTCAATGTACTGCTTTTTTAACTTTCCCCGACTGTACATCAATAGTATCGTAAAGCAGGCTTTCATTTACACTATAACCACAGATAATTTGATGTGTAAAGGAGTCATTGCTAAGCAATGTGTATTTAATATCGGTTATCATTTCACCCCTGATATGCACTACCCCAAACTCGGGGGTGTTTCTATATTTACGCACCCCAAAATAGCCGTGCCCCAAATCCATCCATTGCCAAAACCTTGGAAAAATAACTATTTCCCCGTCAAAGTTCGCCGCCCCATAGTTAAAAGTACGCGGTGTTTCTACAGTTCCTCCGGCGCCACCATTGCCCAATTTATCAGGGATGAGAAACTTATGCCCTCCTTGTGAGTCGCCGATAATATACCGTTCAAACTCAGGAAAGGTATCCAATATGGTAAAATCCTTTAGTGTAAACTTTATGGAGTCGTTTTCACCTAATCTGTTGACTTTTCTATAAAACACACTATCTTTTTTAAAACGATACCCCGCCTTCAAATCTTCGTTTGAGTCTATATGCTCCCCACACGACGCAAGCAGCAATGTAAAAAGAAGTAAGCAGGTAATTTTTAATCGTTCCATATCAAAAGTTATCGTGCTGCATCATTCACGCCTATTTAGCAAACTGGCCAAAGTGCCACAAAATACCCGATGGGTCGTGCAAAAAACACTCCTTCCCCCAGTCCAAAGTTCTTGTGGGTACTATCCTCACCCCTGTATATTTTCTATCAAGGTTTAATGCCACAAGATCGTCCCAAAAACGCTCCACATCCTCCACCTCCATAAAAATCATAGTATTGTCCACCCAGTCTTTCACATAAGCATCTTGTAGGTAAAAGCCCATTTCACCCGTTTTAAAATATGACATATCGGGCGATATAATACTTTCTTCAAAACCTAAGTCGGTATAAAAACGCCTTGATACACCAAAATCTTTTGCCCCAATAAAAGGGCGTATAGATACTGCTTTATGTTTCATAAAATGTGAAATTGTAGTTGTTAAAAATAGGGTAAAACACCTAAGTTACTTAAAAATGTTAGGTTTTTTTGTTTTAAAGTAACCTTGTTATATTTGAAAACATAAGTGCCTAACTAGTTGCAAAACAATCATTTTTAATTAAACCCAAAGGCCATGACTGATCGCGAATACCTAAACAACCTGCGCATACCTACAAAAGATAATCCACTACGAGTTTTGATGAGCGCTTGCCTTGCGGGCATAACCTGCGGGTATGATGGTACTGCCAATGGCGAGTACCCCAGCGCATTAAAAATTTTGACTTACGATACCGTTAAACCCATAAAATTTTGCCCCGAAGAATACTCGTTTGGTGCACCCAGAGAGATGTGTGATATACACGGGGGCGACGGCTTTGATGTTTTGGCAGGAAAAGCAAAGGTGCTAACTGAAACAGGTAAGGACTGGACGGAGGGTATGGTGAAAGCTGCCGAAAAAATGCTTGAGATAGCCCTGAAAGAACAGGTTGAACTAGCAGTGATGATGGATATTAGTGCCGCCTGTGGCAGCCAAGTGGTATATGAAGGGAATAGGTTTGCCGAGAATAAAGTTTACCAAATAGGAGCAGGAGTTTGTGGCGCTCTGCTTATTAACAACGGTATAAAGGTGATAAGCCAACGCGATTTTGCATCGCTAGAGATAGTATATACCAAAATAGACACTGCCCATACAGTAAACACCGCCGCAATAGACCACCATGAGACTGCGTGGTACAAAGAGTATTTCAAGGCATAATTGCCATACACCCTTGTATGATACGTGAATACGCTACCGATGATAAAGCTACTGTAATAGGCCTTTTACAGCTAAATATTCCCCAATATTTTGCACCCGAAGAAGAACAGGATTTTATTGAGTATTTGGAAAAATACCGCGAGGACTATTTTGTGGTTGAAGTTGACGGACTAATTATAGGTGCAGGCGGTATTAACTATGTTGATGAAGGAAAAACTGCCCGTATATCGTGGGATGTATTTCACCCAAAAGCACAAGGAAAAGGTTGGGGCACAAAACTTACCCAACATAGAATTGATAGAATAAAAACCAACCCTGTGGTTTCTGTTATTTGTGTGCGAACATCACAAATGGCATACAAATTTTATGCAAAGTGCGGTTTTGAGCTAAAAGAGGTTGTGCCCAATTATTGGGCAAAGGGTTTTGACCTTTACCGTATGGAAATAAAAGTTACTGCGTAAAAACCTACAACTCAGCACCACAATATTTGCAATGTATAGCATCTGCCTCATGTCCTTCTTTCGAGCATTCGGGGCAGGCTTGGGTAGAAAATGGTGCTGTTTTTTTATCGTTTCTTATTATTTCGGCACCAACAATACCCGTAGGTACGGCAATTACGCCATAGCCAATAATCATAATTAGCGAGGCAAGCATTTGCCCCAAAGGCGTTTGTGGGGCAATATCGCCATACCCTACGGTAGTTAGGGTTACAATGCACCAATATATGCTAATGGGTATGCTGGTAAAACCAGCTTCTTTGCCTTCAATTAAATACATTAGCGTGCCTAAAATCATACAAACAGTAAGCACAAACAGTAAAAACACAACTATTTTGTTTGCGCTCGATTTTATGGCCTTGGCAAGCGTTGAACCTTCACCCACAAATTGCACTAATTTTAATACCCTAAATACCCGCAACAAACGGATTGCCCTAATTACAGAAAGAGCTTGTATGCCACCCACAAATACAGCAATATAAGTAGGCAGTAGCGAGAGTAAATCTACAATACCATAAAGGCTAAATATATATTTTCTGGGTCGCCCTGTGCTTAGTATGCGCAAAACATATTCAATAGTAAAAAGCACAGTAATAACCCAATCCAATAGGTGAAGGTGGTAGCTGTATTTTGCATTAATATCCACCACACTTTCTAGCATCATGCCCAGTAAACTTATTAAAATAAGAATTATAAGAGCTATATCAAACGCTTTACCTATAGGGGTATCGGCTTCAAAAATTATCTCGTGTAGTTTTAGCCTCCAATTGGGCAGCTTATATTTGGCGTGCGTGTCTTTAGTTGCGTTTTTACTCATTGGTTGGGTAAATTTAATCAAGTTTTAGAATACATCTTAAATTTTAAGACCCTATTAATAGAAGCAAGTGGTATATTTTTTATACTTTGCGCCAAACAACTATCTATAATGAGTACTGATTTAGTAAGCTTTGATATACTTATAAACGGAAAACAAATTTCTGATTCGGTTGAGGTATTATCCGTAGAAATTGACCAACAGCAAACGAACAACATTGCTAGAATTGAAATTGGAGTTAATGCTGAAGTATTGCCCATACCTTTAAATAGTGATTTTGCACTTAATGCAGCTATAGAAATTAAGTTAGGATATGGAGGTAAAAATAATAGTGCCTTTAAAGGTAAAATAACCGATAAAGGGGTAAGACATTCACAAGGTGTGGGAGTGAAAAATATTTTTTTATGTGAGGGCACTAATGAATTAAAACCCACTACTGCAACTTTAAACCAAGACTATATTTATAATATTGATTTGGGCTGCGATGCTGAAAATAATATAGAAGGGGGCTTAGAAACTCTAGGTACTTTAGAGTATACCGCAGGCAGTACCATAAACTTAGGAGTGGCGATAGAAGGCTTCCCCAGTGGAACAATATATTCTGTAATGCACGAGGTGAGCGAAGGCAATTGGTTTAGCACATTACATTTTGTTAAACCCGCAACAAACGACACTAAAAACGAGCTTGCCACTAAAAGTGCTAATACAATAGCAATGGATGATGAAAAAGATATTAGCATAAGCGATGCTAATGGCAATAGCATTACACTTACCAGTAGCGGAATAGACATTAAATCATCAAAAAGCATTACACTAAGTGCCGATCAATATATTACCGTAAAAGGCAGTGTAGGGATTAAACAAGAAGCTGCGGCAGGTGATGTGGTTATAAAAGGAATAAATACCAAAATAAATGCTGATGCGGAAGCTACTATGAGCGGTAATGCTACTGCAACAGTGCAAGGTGGGGGAGAGCTAACCCTTAAAGGTGCAATGGTAATGATTAACTAAAAATTGAAAGGAGAATAATATGCCACCGGCAGCAAGATTAACAGATTTTCACCAATGCCCAATGGAAACACCAGCTGTTCCTGCGCCTATACCCCATGTAGGTGGGCCGATAGTAGGGCCGGGCGAACCCACAGTATTAATTGGTGGGCTGCCTGCCGCAAGATTTGGAGATATGCTAGTATGCGTTGGCCCTCCGGATAGTATAGTAAAAGGCTCATCAACCGTTATGATAGGCGGGTTACCTGCCGCACGCATGGGCGACAGTACTGCCCATGGTGGCCAAATAATGCTGGGCGCTTTTAATGTAATGATTGGCGGCTAAGCTACTGCTTCGTTTTTAAACGGTTTTCCCGTCCCTGTTTCTAAAAAGCCATACAGGCTGGTAGCAAAAAATTCATTCCACCCTTGGGTGCAGGCATCAAAACACTGCACGCTATTGTTCAAGCCTTCGTGGTGCAGTGTCAGAAAGGTTTTATTGCCATCAGCCTTTATACTCCAAATCATTTTGGTGCCTTTCCATTCATCGTGTACAGTTACCTCGGGCAAATTAATATGTGCCTTTGTGCATAGCCAAACCACCTTTTCATTTGGTACAATCTCCTCAATACTAAAAGTAGTATCGTGTATTTGTGCAAAATACACCCTAAACTCGTCGCCTACTTTGGCAGCACTGCCCTCGTAGCCATTTGTCCACCAATCTTCAATGCCAGTGGTAAGGCTGGCAAAAACCTTTTCAGGAGTAGAATTTACAGTAATAGTTTTATTATAATCTTGTGGGTTCATGTTTCAATAGTTTGTTTGTGCTACAAAAATAACCCTACCTATTTTTAAACATAGGGTGTGAAATAGACTTTGCTATGGGTTGATTTGGACATAGGTAATGTTTTATCTTTACTAAAAATTTTGTTATGCAGCACCTCACCTTAGTAGTACCACAAGGGCAAATCAACCTTAGCAGCATTGTAGGCACATACAAAGTATTTAGCCGTGCCAACCAGTATTGCGAAAGTATGGGCAAGCCCCCTGTTTTTAAAATACAATTGGCAGGTTTTTCTACTAAAGTCGAGTTGTACGATGGGCTGTTTACCATTAACCCTACACCCATACATCAAATTAAGAAAACCGATTTTGTTATTATCCCCTCTATAAGTAAAGACTACAACAACTCTTTAAAACTAAATACCAAACTTATTGAATGGATTGCCCACCAGCACCAAAACGGGGCAGAAATTGCCAGTATTTGCACAGGGGCTTTTTTGCTTGCAGCAACAGGTTTGGTAGATGGAAAAATATGCTCTACCCACTGGATAGCTGGCGAGGCTTTTAAAAAACTATACCCTCAAGTGCAATTGGCTACCGACAAGCTAATAACCGATGAAAGCGGAATATATACCAACGGCGGCGCGTTTTCTTTTTTAAACCTGTTGTTGTATTTGGTAGAAAAGAAATACGACAGGCAAACGGCCATTTATTGCTCAAAAGTTTTTCAGATTGATATTAACCGCAGCCAACAATCGCCGTTTACCATTTTTGAGGGACAAAAAGACCATAGCGACGAACTGATTAAGAAAACACAACAGTTAATTGAAAATAATTTACAGGATAAAATATCGTTTGAAAAAGTAGCCGAAGAATTGGCCATTAGTCGTCGAAATTTCGACCGAAGATTTATAAAAGCCACGGGCAATACCCCTGTTGAGTATTTGCAGCGCGTAAAGGTAGAAGCCGCCAAAAAACAGTTTGAAACAGGCATGAAAAACGTAAACGAGGTAATGTTTGATGTGGGCTATACCGATGTAAAAGCTTTTAGAGAGGTATTTAGAAAAATTACGGGTCTTTCGCCGTTAGAGTATAGGCAAAAGTATAATAAGGAATTAGCCTACCACAGTTAGCAGGATTTGGCTATTTAGCAATTATTTACCAAACACCGAAATGTAGTCAATCACCGTTTTGTTAAAAACAGCAGGTTGCTCCACATTTACCACATGGCCGCAATCTTGTATAATGTGTAGGGTGCTGTTGGGGTGTATTTTCACCATTTCTTGCACAGGCTCTAAAAACATATAATCTTGACTGCCCATTACATAAAAAACGGGGAGGTGTAGGGGTTTTTCTCTAAACAGTTTAAGTATAGGGTTTAAATCTTTAGTAAGTTTAAACCAACGCAAAAACTCTTTTTGGTATAGCGATTTTGCTTCTTTTATAAATAGGTTTCTCGATTCGGAGTGGTTGGCCTTGGGCAGCAATATCAGCGCGTATATTTTGTACAGCCACATATAGGGAATAAGCCGTTTTATGGCATTGCCTACATTTACCAATATCCGCGATTTGATGGTGAGCCTAGTAACCGCCCCACCCAATATTAAAGAGTCAACGCGTTGGGGAGCCATATCGGCAATGGTGCGTATAATAATAGTACCTAGCGATATGCCTATAAAATGTGCTTTTTCAATTTTTAAATGGTCTAAAACATCCAGCACATCACGGCTCACATCTTCAAATGTGTATTTGTTGTGCCATACCTCGCTAAAAACGTTTTGCGATTTTCCGTGTCCTCGCAAATCAATCAGCAACACATTAAAGTGGGCTTTAAAATCTTTTACCTGTTTGTACCACACATTAGAACTTCCACCCGCGCCGTGCACAAATACAACCCATACAGGCGATGTGGTATGACTATAAGCTTTGTGGTATAACATTAAGAGGGTTTTAAGTATGCAACAACAATACCCTTAAAATGTTAGTACGGCAAACTTTGAAAGCTGAAAATGAGGAAAGTTTTAAGGAAAGAGTAAAATAGTGGTGATTCTTTAAAAGAAATAGTACTTAGTTGCTGATTTTGTCAAAGTACCAATCATCAATGGTGAAGTTCACCCCTTTAAAGATATCAATTTGAAATGCACGCTTAACTTCAAGTATAATAACAAGCGCACCTACTATCAATGCTGCAACTAACACAAACATTACTACACTTTTTATAAGTGTTACTACTCGGGTTACTTTGGCTTCTAAAGCGGCTTCGTTTGTATTAGTGTTTTGCATAATAGAGCAAATTATTTACTCAAAAGTAGTAAATAAATCTATAATTGCAACTATAATGCTCAAAATTTAAAAAGAAAAAGTTCTTTTCTATTCTGCACCTACACTAGAAGCCCTACCCAAAAAGGCATTAAAGGGTTTTATAAGGCTAAAACTTTTTTCTGCCTCCAAAGCAAAATTTTTGTTTTGCACCTCTTTATCCGTATAATATTTTGATACAGTAAAACTTTTAAGCTTCAAATATTCAATAGCAGGGTTATCAGCCGCATAGCCTTTAGGAAGTGTTTTCAGTTTCATTTCACTATCAATACTACCAAAAGCCTCTTTAAAATCTTTATTATTCAGTATTCCTTCAAACTCGGCAAGGTTATAATCAATCTCCTGCCTTATTGCTTTCAGTGTAGGGCTATCAGGCATATAAAAGCCGCCTGCGGCAAAGCTTTTTTCGGGTTGTATGTGCAGGTAGTTTATAGTGCCTGTGGCTTTACGTCCACCTTTGCCTATAAGTGCTCCCATTGATGTTTTGTAAGGTATTTTATCTTTGCTAAAGCGCACATCGCGATAAATGCGATATACACAGTCTTTTGGGGTAAGGTTACGTACATCTGCATCCCATTTACCCACCGCAGTTATCACCTCAGCTACCAAATGCTCAAACTCTTGTTTAGCGGCTTCAAATTCTTTTTTGTTTTCGGTAAACCACTCGCGGTTGTTGTTGTCCGATAGCTTTGTTAGAAAATCCAGTACGTTTTTCATACCTGTAAAAATAAAAAAACCCTGCCAATGGCAAGGTTTAAATGTTGATTATCTTTTTTTGAAGATGAATTTTATTGCTCTTCTGTTTTTTTAATTTCTTCTGTAGCAGGCTCTGCTTTAGCTTCTTCTTTCTTTTTATCGCAAGCAGCTTTGTCTTTGCAGCAGCTTTTTTTAGCGTCAGCAGGTGTAGCTTCGGCACTGGCTTCTGATTTATCTCCGCATGATGCTTTTGCTTTTTCGTCGCCTTTTTTGCAGCACGATTTTTGTTTGCTGCACGCTTTTTTATCTTCTTTTTTGGTAACGTCTTTCACATCGTCTTTGCTCACAGTTTGTGGCACAGCAATAGGTGCTGGTGCTGGAGCAGAAGGTGAAACACTGGCATCACCGGCTTGTGCAGCAGGTTTAGTTTCGTTGGCTTTTTGGGTTTGTGCATTGGTAATAACTACGCAAGCAAAAACAAATGATATGGCTAAAAGTATTTTTTTCATCGTTTCTTTTTTTAAATGTCTCTTATTACAAAGATTAGTAAAAATAAGCAAAAAAACTGCCAAATTATATTTAGGGCTTCAATTGGGCAATAATAGTTTCGCCACCAACTACCTTTTGGTTCAGCTGAACCTTTATTTCAGTACCCAAAGGTAAAAAAACATCCACGCGTGAGCCAAATTTTATAAAACCAAACTCGTTGCCTTGCAATGCAGGTTTGCCTTCTTGTGCATAGCATTTTATACGGCGAGCCACTGCCCCTGCTATTTGCCTAAACAATACCTTTTGCTTTTTGGGTGTTTCTATCACCACAGTAGTACGTTCGTTCTCAGTAGAGGCTTTGGGATGCCAAGCCACAAGGTATTTGCCGGGATGGTATTTGTAATAGTCGAAACGACCGCTAACGGGGTTGCGATTTACGTGCACATTTAAGGGCGACATAAATATAGATATTTGTATGCGGCGGTCTTTTAAATACTCATCTTCGTCAGTTTCCTCAATCACCACTACCTTGCCATCGGCAGGACAAATTACAAGGTCTTCGTCCATTGGTGTGGCACGTTGCGGATTGCGAAAAAACTGCACTACCAATACAAACATTACCAAGCAGGCAGTAAGTATAATTTTTGTGAAGATGTTATCGCTGCCTATAAAATATTCAGCAGCTATGTATATACCTCCCAATAGCAACATGGCTATTAAAATAATGCCGTATCCTTCTTTGTGTATTCTCATTATGATATTTTCTTAATAAAGTAAAAAAGTCATCCCGCAATTACGGGATGACATTTTTGTATACCTTTTTATTGGGTATTAGATTAATATTTACCACGTAGTCTGTGGCTTTCGCATACTTTTATTATAGCCACAACGTATGCAGCAATGCGCATACTGGTATTGTATTTTTGCGCGGTAGCCCACACATTATCAAACGCTAGTTTCATAGTACGGTCGGCACGACGATTTACACGCTCCTCAGTCCAGTAGTAACCTAGGCGGTTTTGTATCCACTCAAAGTACGATACTGTAACACCACCTGCGTTGGCCAAAATATCAGGCACTATAATAATACCTTTTTGATTTAGTATAGAATCGGCATCGGCACTTGTAGGGCCATTTGCTCCTTCAACTATTAATTTTGCTTTTATGTTAGAAGCATTATCACGGGTGATAACATCTTCTAGCGCAGCGGGAACTAATACATCAACATCAAGGGTTAGCAACTCGCCACTACCAATGCGGTCGGCACCGGTAAAACCATCAAGTGTGCCTCTGTTTCCGTTACGGAATTTTATAGCTTCTTCTATATTTATACCGCTTTTGTTGTAGTAATCGCCCGTATGGTCTGATATGGCAACTATTTTAAGGCCTTGCATTTCTATAAGACGAGCAGAGTTAGTACCCACATTACCAAAACCTTGTACTGCACAGGTAGACTCATTGGGAACCATGCCCATTTTGCCCATTGCTGCACGGCAACTTACCATAACACCACGACCTGTGGCTGCCTCACGGCCAAGTGAACCACCTAATAAAATGGGTTTACCTGTTACTACTGCGGGGGTTTCTTTACCCACAATTTTAGAAAACTCGTCCATTAACCAAGCCATTTCGCGTGCGCTTGTATTTACGTCGGGTGCAGGAATGTCTTTGTCAGGGCCAAATACATCACTCATTGATGCGGTGTAGGCGCGCATAAGGCGTTCTTTTTCAGAATCGCTTAACGAGAAAGGGTCGCATTTTACGCCACCTTTACCACCACCATAGGGAATACCTACAATGGCACACTTCCATGTCATCCAAGCGGCAAGAGCTTTTACCTCATCAAGGTTTACATTTTTATCAAAACGGATACCTCCTTTTGATGGGCCTAAGCTGGTAGAGTGGATTACGCGGTAGCCTTCGAAAACCCTTAAAGAACCATCATCCATAGTTATAGGCAGGTGCACCATAACCACTTTTTTAGGATACTTAAGGCTGTCGATAATATTGCGATCAATATTAATCAGCTCAGAGTCGTCGTTAATAATCTTTACAGCACTGTTAAACCTCTCCATCATCGAGTCGAGAGGATTGTGATCTGGTTTGCTAATTGGGGCTGGCTCTTTATACACCATGGTGTTTTTAAAAATTTGGGTGCAAAATTATTGTTTGTTTAACTTTTAGCAAGCATAATACTTTATACTTTTTGCACAAAGCAATTAGTTAAAAAAATGTTAACGCTTGTTTCGGGTATGTTACTTAATTAGTCCACTTTTGGGCAAAACATCTACAATATTGCCTAAAAGGTATACCCAGGGCACAATGTATATAAAAGAATCGAAGCGGTCTAATATTCCGCCATGTCCGGGCAAAATATTTCCACTGTCTTTTATATTTAGTTGACGTTTTATTTTTGATTCTATTAAATCGCCCAGTACACCCATTACTGCAACTACCAAGCCAAGAGCTAGTGTAGCCGCCATACTGTGCTTGTAATAGTTGGGCAATTGACCTTGTAGCAACCATGCTACCACCATAGTAAGTATAGCTCCGCCTAGTGTGCCTTCAACAGTTTTTTTAGGCGATATACGGGTAAACAAAGGCGTGCGGCCTATAAGCCTGCCCGTGAGGTAGGCAAACACATCATTAGTCCATATAAGAAAGAAAATACAGATTAGAAAAGGGATTGTTGAAGAATTAAGTGAGGTTGAATCAAACATGAAGGATGTTTCCTCTTTACTCGCCTCAAAATCTAATACAAAGCCTATGGCAAAAGGCACAGCCACATATACCCAACCCAGCAATGTTACCGATAGGTTTTTAATAGCATCAGGCTGTTTTCTAAAAAGCTCTATAAGCAATACCACCAAAAACAACGGCATTAGTATAGAAAGGCTATCGGGTCGTCCGCCAAATTCTCTTAACTCACGATAAAACAGGCTGCGGGTAAGTATTACGCCCAACAGGGTATATACCACCATACCGCCAACTATGCCGTATACTTTTGCGGTAAGGTTTTGTTTTTGCCCATACATAAGGGTATAAAACTCGCGCAAGCCAAAAAAACATATTACTAAAAACAGCCAAAAAGTATAGCCAAAGTATATGGCGGCCATCATTACGGCTACAAACACTATCCCTGTTATGGTGCGTTGCCAAAAATTGTTCATAGAGGCAAATTGTTTTCTAAAATTTCAAGAGCACGCAAGGCGTTTTCGGCAGGGCAATACAATTCAATTTCACCATAGGCCAACACGGCATACATGGTGTCTCTTTTGTTTATAATCACGGCAGGTATTCCCTCGTTTTCTAGCAAGCTGCGCATTATCTCAGCTTTTTGCGCGTCTCTCACCGCTGTTAGTTTCACCCAATCCTTTTCCATAAGTTTATTCCTCCTCGCCTTCTTCAGTAACAAGTGTGGGGTGGTATTGTTGTGTTGTTTTATAAAACTGCCAAATAGCAAAGCCTGCAATAGCGGCACAGCCTAATATAACAGGTAATGGGAAATTATAATCATCAGCAAAAAAAGCAATATCGGGGTTGTGTTGTTGCAGATAGCTAAACAGCACTGCCAGCCCGTTATTTATAAAATGCGCCCAAATGCTAACCATTATATTTCCACTCCAATAATATAGGTAGCCAAATAAAAGCCCCATTAGCAATATGGCAAAAAAGTTATAATACTGCCCGTGCATAATAGAAAATAAGAAAGCTGAGATAAAAACCGCCACGTTTATACGTTGTTTAAAAACTCTATATAGCAATTGCATATATACACCTCTAAATATTAGCTCTTCGCCAATGGCAGGTATTATGGCTATGGCTAATATGTTTAGCAAAAGAATACCAATGGTAGGTGCTTGTAAAAAAGCTACTTGCAGTGTGTTACTGGCCTCTTGCGCTTTTTTGGCGGCATCTTCAAAACCTTCAGGAAAAGGTATTAATTCGGTTAGCGATGCTATATACTCTAAAACAGGTATTGCTGCTACCGCAATTACCAATACCCAAATAAATGTTTTTGCAGGAGGAACTACTTTGGTGAAACCAAAAAAGGGTTTAAGGTTTTCTTTTACAAAAAAACGGATAAAAATAAGTGCCGTTCCTATAAATGAGCCTGCCGAAATTATCAGTTGTAATATTTTCATGCCCATAATACTATTGGCATCCAAATCGCTAAAATTTTGATTAGCTACTTTATCTTGTATATGAATGCCCAAAATATTTTCTACAATAAATATCCCCAGCGAATAAAATAGAATAGTTAATATCATATACAGCCCTGTGAGACTAAGAATATGCAAAAATGATTTTAGCACAGGGTTAATAAGAGGTAGGGGCGATGGGTTTTGGCTGTTTTCTTCCATTAAAAGCTGTAATTTTGCAAATTAACGTTATTTACACCTAAAGTGGTAAAAATACGCAATATAGAATTAGGTGAGTTTCCAATTTTACTAGCTCCTATGGAGGATGTTAGTGATCCGCCGTTCCGTTTTGTTTGCAAACAAAATGGTGCCGACCTTATGTATACTGAGTTTATCAGTAGCGAGGGATTAATTAGGCACGCGGCAAAAAGCAAGCAAAAGCTTGATATTTTTGAGTACGAGCGACCCATAGGTATACAGCTTTTTGGCAGTGATATTGAAAGTATGCGAGAGGCGGCAGAGATTGCTTCGGCTGCCCACCCTGATTTGATTGATATAAACTACGGCTGCCCTGTAAAAAATGTGGCTTGCCGAGGTGCGGGTGCTGCTTTGCTGCAAGATATACCCAAAATGGTGGAGATGACCAAAGCGGTGATTGCATCAACCAATTTGCCCGTTACTGTAAAAACCCGTTTGGGATGGGATGACGATACTAAAAATATTGAAGATGTGGCCGAGCGCCTGCAAGATATTGGTATTGCCGCACTAACTATACACGGGCGTACCCGCAAGCAATTGTATAAAGGCCCTGCGGAGTGGGAGCTGATTGGCAAAGTGAAACGCAACCCGCGTATACAAATACCTATTTTTGGTAATGGTGATGTAGACAGCCCACAAAGGGCTTTGGAAATGAGAGATACGTTTGGGGTTGACGGGGTGATGATTGGCCGTGCATCAATAGGCTACCCTTGGATTTTTAGGGAGGTGAAGCACTATATGCTAACAGGTGAGATGCTACCCCCACCAACTATTGATGAGCGAGTAGATACCTGTAAAACACATTTTTTAAAATCGATTGAATGGAAGGGAGAGAAAACGGGTATTTTTGAAATGCGCCGCCACTACACCAACTATTTTAAAGGGTTTGATAATTTTAAACCTTATCGTACCCAACTAGTTTCGCTAGAAAGTATTGATGATATTATTAGCACTTTGGAAGAAGTGCGTGAGGCTTATAGTGAACTTGCTCCAACTTCTTGTTGAGGCAAATCATCGTATTTCACCTTTTTCTTAACTTCTGATGGATTTATACCAAAGTATTGCTTGTAGCAGTTAGAGAAGTAAGAAAGGCTGTTGAAACCTACCATACCTGCTATTTCTGATAAAAAACCTGCACCTTGCTCTATTAGTTGTTTGGCACGCTCAAGCCTGTAATCGCGTACAAGGTTGGTAGCTGTTTTGCCTGTAATAGCTTTTATCTTTTTTTGTACAGCACTGCGGCTATAGCCCATTTCGCGTACAAAATCTTCAACAGAGAAATCAAACTTATCAATGTTTTTCTCCATTATGTTGTATATCTTTTTGATAAACAGGTCGTCCTTACTTTCTATTTTTAGTTTTTCAGGTATAATGGGGGTACGGCGTAGTTTTTTACGTGTATCAACCAAATTAGTGGCACGCAGTACCAACTCATCCACATTAAAAGGCTTGGTTATATAATCATCAGCACCAATTTTTAGCCCTTTTAGTTTGCTATCCATCATAGTTTTGGCGGTGAGCAAAATAACAGGTATATGATCTGTTTGAGGATTGGTTTTTATTTTTTCTAATAATTCAAAACCATCCATTTCAGGCATCAAAATGTCTGAAACAATAATATCAGGTTGTAATTCTACGGCAGCTTCAAGCCCTTTACGGCCATTTTCTGCTTCAAATACTTTGTATTTGCTAAGTTTAAAAATTTCGGCAATGTTCTCGCGAATATCCTGCTCGTCCTCTACTATCAGTACCTTGTTCATAGTGTATATACTTATATAGGTAATATAATCTCAATTGTTGTACCAGCATTTAGCTGGCTGCTTAGTCTTATCTCTCCGCCATGCATATCAACAAATTGCTTCACTATCACAAGTCCTAAGCCTGTACCTGGAATAGTTAGCGCATTTTCACCGCGATAAAACGATTGGAATAGGTTTTTTAAATCTTTTTCAGCAATACCAATCCCGTAGTCTTTTATTGTGATTTTAACCCTTTTCTTTTCAAATTTAATATATAATTCAGGATTTTTGTTACCCTGCGAGTATTTTAACGCATTAGACACCAAATTTCTAAGTATATGGCTCACTAAAAGCCTGTCTATCTCCACCTCTCTTTTTACTCCTTCAAAAAAAACATTAGTTTGGCGATTATCTTCGGGGTGGGTATCGTGGTATTCTTGCAAAAAATCGTGAATAAACTCTTCTAAATCTACAGGCTCAGGCAAAAATTGTATTTTTGCTGTATCCATCCTGCCCAATATTAATACACCTGATATCAACTCGTTTATACGGTTCACCTGTCCCCGTATACGCTCAAAGTGCATTTCAAAACGGTCTTTTACCTCTGATTTTGAAAGTGAGGGCAGATACTTTAATAACAGGTCTGAGCTCGATTTTATTGTGGTAAGCGGTGTACGAAACTCGTGCGATATCATATTGATAAGGCTGGTACGCAACTCTACCAAGTGGCGTTCTTTTTCAAGCGCATTTTTAATTTCTTCTTCGGCCTTTTTTTGTTGGCTAATATCACGTGTGGCAGTTTGTATTAGCGGGCTTGTAGATGAATCGCCTGTTTGCTGTTGCAAGTTGGCTATGGTTTCTACCCAAATATAATCGCCCTTATTATGTTGCATTCTGTAACGCACAAAATCGGTTTGTTTGCCTTTGGCCACCTGCTCAAAAACCTTTTTTAGTTTTGTTACATCATCGGGGTGTATGTATGCCCATGCGGGTTGCCCCACTAATGTTTTTGGTGTGTAGCCAAGCGTATCATACATCGAGGGCGATGTGTATACATACTTGCTATCAAGAGTGTGCAGGCATACAATATCTTTTGTGTTTTCTGATATAAGGCGATAACGTTCTTCACTTTCACGCAGTTGACTTAATGCCAATTTTTGACTGTTGATGTCGAAAATTGAACCCGATATACCCGTCAACTCATAGTTAGAATCATACATACCCCTTAGCCACAACTCTACCCAGTAGGGTTGTTTGTTGTTGCCAATTATTTGCAATTCTAGTCTGCCCGGCC
Source organism: Bacteroidia bacterium (assembly GCA_037968475.1). Taxonomy (GTDB): domain Bacteria; phylum Bacteroidota; class Bacteroidia; order UBA8524; family UBA8524; genus SB11. The sequence goes on along the minus strand of JBBKVO010000023.1, from coordinate 37,598 downwards.
ACGATTCTTTTTCGCGAAGTTGTTTTAAAATAGCTTCAAACGTGGGTACGTAGTTTTTTGTTATAAAGCTCGATAGTTTTTTGCCCAGACTGTCTTTAACGTTTTTGCCTGTTAGTATTTTCCATGATGTATTTAGCAGAGTAATATTGCCCTGTTCATCGGTCTCAAACACTACCTCTTTTAAACTATTTACTAGTCTTTGGTAATGCTCTTCTTGCCTTTTTATTTTTAATTCGTATGTTTTTTCAGTAGAAACATCGGTAACAGAACCGCTGTTTTTTATCATCTTACCATGCTTGTCGTAGGTAAATGCAACAGTTCCTTTAATCCATATATACCTGCCCGATTGATGTTTTGCTACCGTATCAAAATCAAGTAAGGGCTGTTTTTTAGCCACTGCTTTTAATACTTCTTCCTCAAGGCGTTCTGTATCTTCGGTTTTTAACAGATTCCTCACCTTTGTCATATCAGTAGACCATTGGTTCGGCTCGTACCCAAATATTTGATATACTCTGGGTGATATATAATGGGTGTTATTTTCGTAATTGGCAACCCAAAGCCCGTCAGAAGCACCGGCAATAGCGTTTTCAAGTTGAAGGTTTTTGCTAAGTAACTCGTCTGTTAAGCTATTTATTTTTAAAAAGGCACCGATATTTTGTGCTAATGTTTTAAGTGATTTTTTTTCTGAGTAGCTCCAATTGCGGATATTTTCAGTATCCTCAAAACCCATATAACCCCACAGTTTTTTATTTTTAAAAATGGGTACTATCAAAAACGATTGTATGCTTAATTTTACCAAAGCATCAGTAACTTTTGTGTTTATTTTACTTCGTTGAGTAAGGGTTACCACTTTGCCCTCTTCCAAAGAATCAAATACATCACTAAAATTTCGGTAGTTAAATTTTTTGTGTTGCTTAAACAAAGGTGTGTTAAGCGATGGTTTCTTTAGCCACTCGTACCATCTTTCGGCATACAGCAAGCCATTTTCACTAAAAAGATTATAAATATAACAACGGTCTGTTCCCATTGCTTTGCCAATAGTCAACAGTACTTCGGGCAATACAATATCAGGTTCGGTATCACTAAAAAGTATTTCGGTGCATTGGGTAATAGCTTTTAGCAATCGCGTTTCAATTTGTTGGTTTCTTTTTGACGTGTTGATGTCAGAAAAAACAACTTCAAATTGTTGGTTGTTACTCTTGTTAGGTAAAAGTATAGCCTTTATATGTGAAATAAATTCATCTTGTTTTTCGTCAATAATTATAGCGTGCCCATTCCATTCCTCCCTTTTTTGCAGGGTATCTAAAATTTCAGTATAGGTATTTTGATTTTCAAATAAAACCTCAAAGCCTCCAGCCTTTGCTAGGCGAGGTACCGAATACTTAAATTGTTGTGTAAATAGAGTAGAAACTTTGTAAATAGTTCCTGTAAAATCAGCAATAAGGCTAATTTTATCCTTATCGTTGGCAATAGAGTGCCCGCCAGAAGATGGTTTTTCAATTCCCATTCAATACTAAAATACTACCAATTCGTGTTAGTTGCAAACATAAGTGTTTCAAACTTTTTAATAGCAGGTATGCGAAAGCAAAAAGTATATTTGCGGCATTGAAATTTTTACGCAATAATATACCCAATGCTATAACGGCCGGTAACTTGTTTTGTGGGCTTGTTGCAATATACTTAGCTTTTCACAACCTTTTGGCCGAAGCTGCATTTTTTATAATAGCTGCTGCTGTGCTCGATTTTTTTGACGGCATGACGGCTCGTTTGCTAAAAAGTGATTCCAAAATTGGTAAAGATTTAGATTCGTTGGCCGATGTGGTGAGTTTTGGTGCAGCACCTGCCTTTATTATAATCCACCTTAAAGATTATTTTATTACTCTAAACGAGAGCCCTATATATACAAAAGGCCATTTTGAGTTTTTTTATCAAGAAACCGTAATGGTGTTTGCCTTTATAATAGCCGTGTTTTCAGCCGTTAGATTAGCCATATTTAATAATGACACAAGGCAAACCACATCGTTTATAGGTGTACCTACGCCTGCCAATGCGCTTTTTATAATGTCGTTTGCACTTATAGCCAAATACCAGCCGCAATGGTTTCCTATAAGTATTGTTGAAAGCAAATGGATACTGGGCGGTATATGCTTATTCTTATCCTATATGTTGGTGTCGCCAATACCTTTATTTGCTTTAAAATTTAAACAATGGGGTTTTAAAGGAAACGAAGTTCGCTACCTGTTTTTGGCAGCCGCAGTGGTGCTAATAGTAGCGTTTCAATTTATTTCTATCCCCATCATCATATTTTTGTACATACTTTTATCTGTTATACTGAACTTTGCAAAAAAATAGACCATGAAATTTTTAGCCGAAATAAACGTAATGCCCCACAAAAACCTGTTAGATCCACAAGGTAAAGCCGTAACAGGTGGTATACACTCACTGGGTTTAAACACAGTAGAAAACGTGCGCGTGGGCAAACGTATTAGCCTTGAAGTAAAAGCCGACAATGCCGACGATGCCCGTGCGATGGCTGAAACAGCTTGCAAAAAACTGTTGGCCAACCCTGTAATGGAGTATTTTGAGATAAGTATACAAGTGCTTTAGGCTTTTGTAGTTTTAGCACTTTCTGTGCTATTTTTGAGGCAGTGTATTTGGGCTAACCCCATGCTGCTTGCCTATGAAAAAAATTATTTTCGTTTCCCTATCCCTGCTTTTTATTGCCAATGCGTTTGGGCAAGATATTAACTATGCCCGCAAAACCATTGATAAACTGTGCAGCCCAAAATATAACGGCAGGGGATATGTGCGTGGCGGTGATGCCAAAGCAGCTACCTTTATATATAGCGAATTAAAAAAGCTAAAAGGGTTTACTGTGCAATACCAGCCCTTTGTTTTGCCTGTAAATACCTTCCCCAATAAGATGTTGGTGAAATTGGATGGTAAAAAACTAGACGCGGGTATTGATTTTTTAGTTGCCCCCGAGTGTCCAACGGTGAAGGGAAAGTATCGGCTTGTATATGCTACCAAGGAAACATTTGCTACGGAGGAGGCGTACCTAAAATTTGTAACGGATATGTGGTGGAAGGCACCGGCCAATGTTTTTGTTGTGATTGACACTTTACCTGATATGGGCAAGGAAGAAAAAGCAAGGCTTGCCGCATTGATGGAAGTTGTGAAAAACAAAAGCAGCTCCGGTATAATAAACCTAAGCAATAGTAAGCTAACATGGTCGGTAGGCAGAGAGCAGGATGCTATTGCACAAATCACCATAAAGTCTGATAAATTTCCCCGCACAGCACACGAAATCGAAATAAAGATTGATGCTGTTTTTATAGAGCGATACACCACCCAAAATGTAATAGGTTTTATAAAGGGTACAAAACAACCCGATAGTATTATTGCGCTAACGGCACACTACGACCATTTGGGACGTATGGGAAAAAAGACTTATTTCCCTGGTGCGAATGATAATGCCAGCGGAACAGCCATGCTATTGGATATGGCACGCCATTATAGCGAAAACCCTCCTGAATATTCTATACTGTTTATAGCCTTTGCAGCCGAAGAGGCGGGTTTGGTAGGTAGCAATTACTACGTAAATGCCGACCCTGTTTATCCGTTAGAAAAAATTAAATTCTTAATAAATATGGATTTGATGGCTACGGGTGAAAAGGGAATAATGGCGGTAAACGGCTTGGTGTTTGAAGAAGAATATAAAGCACTGGTGAAGATAAACGACGATAAAAAATACCTTAGCTCGGTGCAGGCACGCGGCAAAGCTGCCAATAGCGACCATTATTGGTTTGCCGAAAAAGGCGTGCATTGTTTCTTTTTTTACCTGATGGGCGATTTCCCCAGTTATCACGACCCGGGCGACAAGGCTGAAATAGTGCCCCTTACAGAGTATGAAGATACTTTTAGGCTGATAAACGATTTTATAAACCACTTACAGCACTAGTTGTAAAAAATACAGTGCTGTGCATTTTGTGTGGCAATTATCTTTATATTGGCAAGCAACGCTGGCAATACAAAGGGTAGGTGAGTTTACCACTTGATTTTTTGCCAAAAAAAAGCTAATATTACTACACGTTTTCCCTCTACATTAAAACCTACCCCCTATGGCAATATTCGGCTCATTACTTTCTTGGTATTTCCGTAGGCGAATGCAGCAGGTAGAGTACGCAATGCTTAATGCTGCCGAAACCCAACAGCGTACATTTAAAAACCTTATAGAAACTGCCCAAAACACCCATTGGGGCAAACTATACGATTATAAAAGCATAAAAACACCTGCCGATTTTGCCGCACGTGTTCCCGTTAGTACTTACGAAGAATTGAAGCCTTTTATAGAGCGAACTATGAAGGGCGAGCAGAATGTTTTGTGGCCTAGTGAGATTAAATGGTTTGCAAAATCATCGGGTACTACCGATGATAAAAGCAAGTTTATACCCGTTAGCTACGAGGCGTTAGAAGATTGTCATTTTCAAGGCGGGCGCGATTTACTTACCATATACTGCCACAACCACCCCGAAACTAAAATATTTGATGGTAAAGGCTTGGTAATAGGCGGTAGCCACAAAATAAACAGCTACAACCAAAACTCAAACTTTGGCGATTTAAGCGCGGTGATGATGGCCAACCTACCGTTTTGGGTAAACTTTCTCCGCACCCCCGATTTATCTATCGCTTTGTTGGATGAGTGGGAGGAGAAGATTGAAAAAATGGCCAATGCTACCATAAACGAGGATGTAACAAATATATCGGGAGTACCTACGTGGACGGTGGTTTTAATTAATCATCTATTTAAAAAAACAGGCAAAAACAGCCTGCTGGATATTTGGCCTAATTTAGAATTGTATGTGCACGGCGGCGTTAGCTTTGTGCCCTATCGCGACCAGTTTAAAAACCTAATCCCATCAAGCGGGATGAACTATTTAGAAACCTACAACGCATCGGAAGGGTTTTTTGGGGTACAAGTAGAAAGCGATAGAGACGATATGCTGTTGCTTACCGACTATGGTATATACTACGAGTTTATTAGGCAAGACGAGCTAGATACTAGCGATAATCCCAAAACATATACGTTGGAGGAGGTGGAAGCCGATATCAATTACGCGGTGATAATAAGTACCAATGCAGGCTTGTGGCGGTATTTATTGGGCGATACTATTAAATTTAATACAGTAAACCCTTATCGTTTTAAAATTACAGGGCGCACCAAGCTATTTATTAATGCCTTTGGCGAAGAGTTGATGATAGACAATGCCGAGGTAGCTATGGCCGAAGCGTGCAGAAGAACCAACGCCATAATGCGTGATTTTACTGCCGCCCCTATATACCTAAGCAATGATAACGGACAGGGCGCAGGCCACGAGTGGCTGATAGAGTTTGAGCAAACCCCAAACGATACCCAAGCCTTTAAAGAAATTTTAGATAGTAAACTAAAAGAGGTAAACTCTGACTACGAGGCCAAACGCTATAAAGATATTGCCATAAAACCACCCCGTGTACACATAATGCCCGATGGTGCTTTTCATCAATGGCTTAAAAACAAAGGAAAACTAGGCGGCCAACACAAAGTTCCTCGACTTAGCAACGACCGCAAAATTGTTGAGGAAATACTATCGTGTCAAAGTTGATAAAACTCGTATTATATAATAGTAATAACTACTACATACTTCTTGCCTGAAGCATCGGTAAAAGTAATATAGTACCTTCCTGGCGGGTAGGATGAAAAATCAAAAGAAAAACCCACAGGATGACCGTCAGTACTAACCATGTATGAATAAATAACGGTGCCATCGCTCTTGGTTATAGTTACTAAACCACTAGTGGCAATATATTCTAAAGGAGTTAAAACAACAGTTATAGAACTAGATCCAGGTGTTTGGGAAAAATCAAAAACGACGTATGGAAATATTGGTGTAGCAGCAATAGGAATAGGACCATTGCCGTCAGCGTCATAATATTTTCGTGGAGATGCATATTTGCAATAAGAAGAGGGCTCGCAACTATTTACATCAGCCACAGCATTTTTTGAAAATTTATTGTTAGGATCAGAAATCGTTAATGGTTCTTTATATGAGTTGCTGTTATCGTAGTTATAGTTAATCATTTGATTAGTAGCATTTAGGTAATCAGCGAATATATTATATACAAGCCCATTTGTTTGCGGTGAATTAGGAATGTCATTCCACAAGTTCCCAGCATCTTTATTATTTGGAAGTTGGGTTTTAAAACTATTCATCCTCAAATCCCAATCTCTTAAGTCGCAAAAGCAACTATTTGGTTCATTATACCTAAAATCCATCCCCTGTGCTGATACATAATTATTACAGGTAACTTCAACATCAGGATTAAGCCCTATAAAAGTATTAAAGTTATGATATTTCCTGCATCCTTCTTGTTGAAATTTAGAGAAATAAAACGAGTTTCTATGAATAGATGAAAACCCTTGATTACAGTTGTTAAACTCTATGTAGGAGGTTGTTTTTGATGAACAAGAGCTATACCATACTGAAGGAACTGCAGGTTTAGATGCATTAGCTGTACCATTAATTGCGAAGGTGTTGTCTGAAATCTCAACTTCGCCACAATTTTTAAGGCAAATAAAATCAGCCTCGTATTCATAATGATATGTATATAAGTCATCATTTATTTCAAAAGAGCATCTATTAATAAATATTTTTTTAAGAGGTGTAGTTATTTGGTCGTTAATGGGTATAAGAGAGGAGACATAGTTTGTCTTGTCGTAACCAACTATACCAAACCGATTATTAAGAAATTTTGCGCCAATAACTTCATGATAGGGTTCAAGATTGTTTGTCGGGTATGAAGGATAATCTATATTATTATTTTTAAAGCCATCTATATGTATGCCAATAGATAATCCTTCAAATAAACAAGGAAAACCAGTGCAATTTGTGCAGCCTGAACCGATAATTGATGAGGTAGTGCCACAGGGCTCTCCTCTTAATATTTGGAATGATGCTCCGTATGAAACTATTCCTTTTCCTCTGCTTAACCCTAATTCTTCGTACCCAAATCTGTGGTCCTCTAAAATATGGTCATTCAAAAACCAGTTTGAAAAAGTACGTGTGCTTTTAAAATTGCATCCTGAAAAAATAATATCATGAACTTGGTTTAGCTCAACCAAAGTTTTTAAATAAACTGGTACTCCAGTCCCATTATCCTCAATTGTTGTGCACAAGTCGCGTTGGGCATTGCCATCCCATATAAATGTACATCCTTTAAAAGTACTTTTATTAGCTGTTGGATGTTGCAAAATAGCCGGGTTATAATACGGGTTAAATACCATGGCATAGCGGCAATTTTTTATGGTACTATTAGTACTGTTTACAATCCCCCCACCGTTTAGATGCCAATTTGTTAATGTTTGGTCATCAATCGTATATTTTAAATTCCCTACACTAATGCCGACTAAAGCATTTTGTATAGTAGTATTGTCAAGTACTAATTGACCTTGATTTGCAAATGTTTGCGTAAGTTGAGCATTTCCTAGCACTTGAATCCCGAGCCAATAGTTAGGTATAGAAGAGCTTGACGTGACATTTATATTGCAATTTTTTAGTACTAATTTTCCTCCCGTCCCAACGACAATTTTACCTAATTGGTTAATATTTACGGTACAGTTGTATAAACTCAAAATTCCGCCATTTTGCACAACAATTTCGTCATACCCAAACGTATTCCCTGTATAGGTTTGGACGGTATTGACTGTCCATGTTAGGCCAAAAACATTGCTAAGAGGCAATAGTATTATTGCTAACCATAAATTTTTTTTCATAGTAAAATGTTAATTGATTATTGCTTGATAATCTTTCCAGTAAATATTCCTTTGTTTAGCTTTATTTCTACAAAGTACATTCCTGCTGCAAAAGCAGATATATTTTTAGAGAGGGAAATACTTTTTTTATCTTCTGTGCAATTAATATTTTCTTGTAAAAGAGTCCGCCCACTTATATCTGTAATTTTTAGTGTGCCTACATGGTTTTCATCCTGAACATCAACTACAAATGTTATTTCTGTTTGGGCTGGATTGGGATATACTTTTATTGCTCCCTGTTTAACTTTAGTCGGTTCTGCTACTTTTAGGCCGGGTATGGCTGGGTCATAATACAAACAGCCCTTACATTTACTATTATCTGTAGCTGTATATGGGGAAGTTTGTGCTTCATCTTTTATCTTGTCAGTTTCATTAATAACAAAAGCCCCTGCACAAGCATCTCCTCTACGTGTAACTAAAACATCCATTTGTTGTTTAATTGTTCCTGAAATGGATAATGAATCGCCTGATTTTAAAGTGCTTTTTGGAAAATAGGTGTAAAATGTTCCGTCAGAGGGAAAGGTAATGGTTTGCACAGTAATCCGATAACGAATTTGATAAACAATAGTATCAGTGGTTTTTATATCATCGGGACCATTATTCTTTATAGTGAAAGTGAAATTTACTTCACGACTGTCTTGTACGGTGTCTGGTTTAAGTATGTTGGTAACTTCAAGGTCAATTATCCTTTGGGCGGAGGCTGTTATTGTTGTAAGCAATACAATAATCAGCAATGCAAAATTTTTCATATACAACTTAAATATTAGACAAATATATACTGATTTAAGAAGTATTGGCATGTTCTTTTAAGATAATCGACGAATAACACAAAGCGCCACGCCTTAGCAACGACCGCAAAATTGTTGAGGAAATACTATCGTATCAAAAAGAAAATCGTTAAGCATTTAGGTACACTGCCCAAAGAATAAATAACACAAATACTATACTGCCTTGTGCTCCCTCAACAATATTGTCTTCTTTTGGGTCGATAGTAAAAAACTCGCTGCCTACCATAGTTTCGGCAAAAGGGTCGTTAGGGGCAAGTTTGTTGGTGGGATATTTATTGCTGTAGCCTGTTTTGTTTCCACATTGGGTAAATACAAGGGCACAAAAAACTAATAGAGATAGCAGGTGTGATAATCGCATTAATAAATAGCTTTATTGTAAAGGCAAGATAATAAAATTGCTGGGTCGAAATGTTAAGGTTTAGATTTTAGCCGGTCGTTCATCGAAAAACAATCTAATACCGCCTTTATATACTATTTGTGTAACTTTGCCCCGCTATGCTCAGCCACGATTGGGAAGTACAACTTCAACAACTACGCGCCGAACTTATTTTGATGAAAGACTCCATCAAAGAAACGGCCACCGATATTATTAAAGGCGGATACACAAAATTCCCCATATTTATTGCCCATCAAGACCCTATAAAAGTAGGTGAAGTGATATTGGACAAGGACGATATGGCAACTCATTGGAGTATTAGCGCATCTACCCTTGAACAATTTATTGAAACAGGATTGGTAGAGCCCGATAAAGAAGAAGTGTTTAAAGCCAACTACAAAGACCCAAAAGAGTTTATTTGTATGTTTGTTATATACCAAACACAAGCCAACTTTGTATTTATACCCTACCGCGCCGCTGCTCTTGATAAAAACAGCTAAACTATGTCAAGCCCAAGGGTAGCCGCCGTAATACTTAACTATAATACTCGCAAATGGCTGGAGAAATTCTTGCCCTATGTGCTGCAAACCCAATACAGCAATTTTGAGGTAATAATAGCCGATAATGCCTCAACCGATGATAGTATAGCCTTTTTACAGGTCAATTATCCGCAATTGCGTATCATCCATCTACCCAAAAATTATGGTTTTTCAGGTGGATATAACGAGTGCTTAAAGGAGGTTGACGCTGATTATTTTATACTGCTAAATAGCGATGTAGAGGTTACACCAAATTGGGTGCAACCTGTAATAGATTTGATGGAAACTGACGATACTATTGCTGCTTGCCAACCTAAAATATTAGCATGGCACAATAAGCATAAGTTTGAATATGCGGGTGCAGCAGGTGGCTATTTAGATACACTCTCATATCCCTTTTGCCGAGGTAGAATAATAGACCATACCGAAGAGGATAATGGCCAGTATAACAATGCCCGCGAAGTGTTTTGGGCAAGCGGTGCAGCTATGTTTATCCGTGCCGATAAATACTTTGAAGCAGGCGGTTTAGACGCTGATTTTTTTGCCCACATGGAAGAAATTGATTTGTGCTGGCGATTAAAAAATCACGGGTACAAAATAATGGTGCAGCCACAGGCAGTGGTATACCATGTAGGAGGGGGAACACTGGCGCGTAATAATCCGCGCAAAACCTTTCTCAATTTTCATAACTGTTTGGCCATGATGCTAAAAAACATGAATGGAAAAGGTTTGTTGTGGAAACTGCCTTTGCGTTTTCTTATGGACGATGCCGCCGCCCTTATGTTTTTAACGTATGGCAACTGGCGCGATACACTAGCCGTTTTTAAAGCGCATACTAAGTTTTGTTTGCAACTGCCCAAATGGATAAAAAAACGCAACCAGTGTAAAAAATACAAAACCCACTTGCACAACGATGCGGGCGTATATAGCAAAAGCATTGTGTTTGATTTTTATATCCGTAAGAAAAAAGAGTTTTCAAACTTGGAGATAGAATAATAGCTGTGCTAACCGCCTGAATTATATAAATAAAAATGTATTTTCGCGCTTTTAAAAATTTAAACATTACAATATATGCCATACCTGTTCACATCTGAATCAGTGTCTGAAGGGCACCCCGACAAAGTAGCCGATCAAATATCGGATGCGCTTATTGATAATTTCTTAGCCTTTGACCCTAATAGTAAAGTAGCTTGCGAAACACTTGTTACCACTGGTCAGGTAGTACTGGCAGGTGAGGTGAAAACCAATACCTACCTTGATGTACAAAAAATTGCCCGTTCGGTAATTGCCAAAATTGGCTATACCAAAAGCGAGTATATGTTTGAAGCGAATAGCTGTGGTGTACTTAGTGCCATACACGACCAAAGTGATGATATAAACCGTGGTGTTGACCGTGTTGCAAATGATGATTTTGAAGCCCGCGCAAACGCACAAGGTGCCGGCGACCAAGGTATGATGTTTGGTTACGCTACCCGCGAAACCGAAAACTATATGCCTTTGGCGTTAGATATTGCCCACAAGTTGCTTGAAGAACTTGCTGCACTTCGTCGCGAAAATAAAGAAATTACTTACTTGCGCCCCGATGCAAAAAGCCAAGTAACTATTGAGTATAGCGATGATAATACACCCATCCGTATTGATGCTATAGTAGTTAGTACCCAACACGATGATTTTGATGCTGACGAAGTGATGCTGAAAAAAATATACGACGATATGGTAAACATACTTATCCCTCGTGTAAAATCTCAGCTTCCTGCTAAGTTGCAAGCCTTGTTTAACGATGATATTACCTATCATATTAACCCCACAGGTAAATTTGTAATAGGTGGCCCACACGGTGATACAGGTCTTACAGGTCGTAAAATTATAGTGGATACCTACGGTGGTAAAGGCGCTCACGGTGGTGGTGCATTTAGCGGAAAAGACCCTTCAAAGGTTGACCGTAGTGCAGCTTATGCTACTCGCCACATAGCTAAAAACTTAGTTGCAGCAGGTGTTTGCGATGAAGTATTAGTACAAGTATCGTACGCTATTGGTGTAGCCAAACCTTGCGGTTTGTACATAAACACTTACGGCACATCAAAAGTAAATATGAGCGATGGCGAACTTGCCCGCAAAGTGGAGCAAATTTTTGATTTGCGCCCTTATGCAATTGAGCAACGCCTAAAACTTCGTACCCCTATATATAGCGAAACCGCTGCTTATGGCCACATGGGTCGTAAAAACGAAGTAGTAACCAAAACTTTTTACAGCCCTGATGGTGCTGCAAAAGAAGTAGAGGTTGAGCTATTTACTTGGGAAAAATTAGACTTTGTAGATAAAGTTAAAGCCGCTTTCGGTATTTAACTGTTTGCCTAAGCGTCATTGCGAGGAGGAGGAACGACAACGAAGCAATCTGTTACCAATACAGAAAGATTGCTTCGCAAGCCGAAGACGGCTCTCTCGCAATGACGATATTCTTAAAACCCTGCCCACAAGGCGGGGTTTATTTTTTTACAGTATTTTAAACGAAAACCGTTTATCGGTAGCTTGTTTTGCAGCGCCTATAGACTATGTTTGCTATACAATGCGGTTGTCATTTTTTATCATTAGTATGTTTCTTGCTGTTTGTGCGTGCAAAGCACAACAAAATGGTATTAGCCTATACTTTTCTCCCGATAGAACATACAGAACCTTTGTTGATGAAAGGGGAGGCCACGCATGGGGTAGTAATCAACAATTTAAGTGGGGCTTTACCGCAGGTGCCAATTACGAAAGAGCAATAGCTAAAAACATAACCCTTACCGCAGGTATTGCAGTAGCCAATAGTGGTTATCAGTATGGAAAAGGCAGTTTACGGTTTAGCGACCAGCTATTACCTAAAAAAGGTTTTGTATTGCCTGTAACAACAAAGTATACCGATATAAGACTTAGGTATAGCTTCTATACCTTAGGTCTGCCCGTTGGCGTTAATTATTACGTGCCCCTTAAAAAAATAAAACTGTTTTTTGGCGCAGGGGCAAGCATCAATTATCTTATTAATGTTAAAAGCAAAGTAATTTATTACATAGATAATAAAAGAGCCGAGGCAAGAACACACAACGACCAACGCGAATATTACAGGCAGTTTACTCTTTCGGCATTTGTGCAGGCAGGTATAGAAGGGAGTCTAAAAAATGGCTACGCATATAGGGTGTTTCCAAACTTTAGCTACACTCTGACTGATGTGATGAAAGACGGCATAATTTATAGCTTATATCCCTATTCAGTTGGCGTAGGTTTTGGTGTTGTTAAGGCTTTTTGAAAAGTATACAATGAAAAAAATATTTTTAATAGTAGCTGTTTTTAGCTGTTTGCAAACAATAGCTCAAAAAAACAGTATTGGTCTTTCTGCCTCATCGGGCTTAGCATACCGTATCTATCAAGATAAACAAGGCAATCTTTCTGAGCCAATAGAAATGCCCAAGTTGGGCTATACAGTTACAGCTAGTTACGAGCATAAATTTCATGCTAAAGCCTCAGTATTCTCGGGGCTGTCGTTTATTAGTAATGGCTATCAAAGCCAGAAAAGAGACATACTCTTCTCTTCTCCTCCTCCTACAACAGGTTTTGGAGCAGGCTATACCGCATACCGTTACAGATATAGTTTTTACCAAATAGGCATACCTGTGGGAGTAAATTATTTTATTCCTATAAAAAAAATAAAACTGTTTTTCAGCGCGGGTGTTAGTGTCAATTATCTTATAAATGTACGCTATACCGGTATTTTGTATGCAACTGATGGTAACGACCGCGTGAGTAAAAGAGATGATGACAAAAAGTATTATAAAGATTTTAATTTCTCTGCTTTTGCCTCTGTCGGTATCGAGGCTAAAATAGCCCCTAAATACAACCTGCGTATTTTTCCAAATGTGAGTTATAATTTAACTAATGTGATGGATAATGCCATTACATACAAAGCCTATCTCGATGCTACAAACATTGGTGTAGGTGTATACAGGCAATTATAAACCTATTTGTGGCGTTTATTTATTAATGGTAAAAAGCAATAAGGGTTTAAATCATGTATTCCTATTTTTTGCTTTGATGCTTTGTATTCCTGTATTTTCTCAAAAGAAACTTCCCAATAAAGGCATCGGTATATCTTGTGATGTTATTGGTTTTATTATTCCTAATGACGGGCTGGTTGGAGTATTCCCCATTCCTCAAATTCAGTATGTATACCTGCCGCAACCAAATACTATAACCTCAGCGGCAATAGGCTCTTTTGTTGGGCTTAATGATAACGATAAATTTAGACCATTAAAACCAGTTTGGTTCACCCTTAACTATCTTCATCTTCACAATTACGATAAAAAGAAGAAAGCTCGCTTTGTATATGGCGGTAAGTTGGATATGGGTATCGGTGAGTTTACTTATGCAAGTGAGCCTGTTGGTGGGGCTTATAAAAGCTATTACAAACGTTTTCTAGTAGGGTTTTCCCCTCAAGTAGGCGTGTGGCTAAAATCAGGTAAAAAAAACTTTTTCACAGCTACACTCTCAACAGGAGTTTCCTCTACATTTTTTAAAATTACCCAAGCACCAGCGGGCAGTGGTTATACTAGCATAGTTATTTTACCCCTTAGCTTAAAAGTAGGTTATAACTTTCTTTTTAAACGGAAAAGACGATAAACATATAGGTACGCTGTAATTTTTAGGCTTTTGCTTATGTTTGAAGCGAAATTTTGCCGTATGAAACTGCCCCGCAAACACACATTACAAGAAATAGCTCAAATGATTAATGCCCGATATGTTGGGGCTGATGATTTTGCCATAACAGGTGTTAATGAAATACACATGGTAGAAGCGGGAGATATAACCTTTGTAAACGTAGAAAAATACTATAAAAAAGCGCTAGGCAGTGCGGCAACTACCGTTTTGATAAACAAAGAGGTGGAGTGTCCCGAAGGGAAAACATTGCTAATTAGCGACGATCCTTTTCGCGATTATACCTTTTTGTGCAAGCACTTTGCGCCTACACCTGTGCCGCAAACCAAGGCTTACCATGTAGGTAAAAACGTGTTGATTGGCGAAAATACCATCATTCACCCCGGTGTGGTGATTAGTGATAATGTAAAAATTGGCGATAACTGCATCATATACCCCAATGTAGTGATATACCACGATACTGAAATTGGTAATAACGTAATTATACATGCCAATACCAGCATTGGTGGAGATGCTTTTTATTATAGCAGCTTTAAAAAAATGCACAGTTGCGGTCGCACATTAATACACGATGGAGTAGAAATAGGCACGGGCACTACTATTGATAGGGGAGTGAGCGGCGATACCATTATTGGTAGCGAAACTAAGATTGATAGCCAAGTACATATAGGCCACGACACCCAAGTAGGCTCGCGCTGCATATTTGCCGCACAAGTAGCCATAGCGGGCGTTAGCAAGATAGAGGACAACGTAATACTGTGGGGAAAGGTAGGCGTAAACAAAGAAATAACTATTGGCAAAGGTGCAATAGTATTGGCCTCATCAGGAGTGGGTAAAAACCTTGAAGGAGGCAAAACCTATTTTGGCAGCCCTTGCAAAGAAAGTCGCAAAACATGGCGTGAAATGGTTGCCGTTGGCGAATTGCCCGATTTACTTGAGAAACTACACAAGCTATAAATTATGTATAGGATTTGAAATCCTATTTTAACGTGAGTTTGGGTTAAGAAACTACATTTACAGTGGGTTAAAACCCACTGCTGTTCCTATTACAGCCCACAAGACGACTTAAGTCGTCTTGTGGGCTGTAATTTTCGATAGAATAGGTTTTTAACCCTATTTAAAAAAATTAATATCCTTATAAACAACGCATTATATAATCTATTAAGTCAAACTCACGTTATTTTATACAAATTACAGCGCAAGGCAGGACTTAAAGTCCTGCCTTGCGCTGTAATTTCAAAAATATAGCACTGCATTGTCCCCCTTGTGGGTTGACATTCTGATGCTCTCGAAGGGGTCTGAACTCGAACTATAAGTGCGTAAGCGAAGGGGGCAGGGGGATGAAAAAGAGCCTTCGATAACTCACCACCGAGCGGACGCTCTATTATTTTTGGCTCGAGCGGACGCTCGAGCCAGCTTTTAATAGGTTAATTAACTTTATTTAATAATACTGCAAAAACACTGCATATAGTATATTGCAGTATGAAACTTAGCAAAGCTATCGTTATAGCACTTATCCTTTCATTTACATTGTCTGGCTGTATTTTTATGCCCGGTGCGGTAGATGAGCTAGACGAAATTTTAAAAGCTGCCAAAGAAAGCCCTGATGTAGACAGGAAACTAAAGCAAAAGAAGTTTACAGGCGAAAAGAAATATTACTACGAAAGCTCAAAACAGTTAAAAACCATTATTCCCTACGTAGAAGGCTACCGACAAGGTAAAGCTATAAATTACTATAAAGATGGGGTGGTATGCCTTGAAACCAACTATAAACGTGGTTTAAAAGATGGTGAATATATTTGGAATTATGAAAATGGCAAACCCTACCGAGTGGTGCACTATGCGCAAGATATTTTGCAAGGCAACTACCAAGAGTTTCAGCGGGGAGGGCAACTAAAATTTGAAGCATCGTTTTATAGTGGCTATCCCTGCGTGGGCTTTAAAGAGTTTGATGCAAAAGGAAACCTAAAAAAACCGCGCGAACTAACCATAACCGATAAAGGTGTAAATACACAATTAATGGTGCATACCTATACGGTAAGTATTGATGATACTGATTTGGAGGACATACGCTTTTATATTGATGGGCTGGTTGATGGTAAATGCTTTGATATGGAAGCCACAAAAGGCTCGTTGCAAACACAAGGCAATATAGGAACACTTGAAATACCCATAGAAAAGGGAAAAGTATTGGATGTGGAGGTTGATATAGTAGCCATTGGTGAAACAAAATATGATATAGAAATTGCCATAGCTAAAAAACACAGGCTATTGGTAAAATAGCTTGTTATTTTCTGTCTAAAAAAATAAAACTATGTATCCTGAACTTTTGCGATTTAAAACTCCTTCTTTTTTGAAAGGTATTTTTGGCGATGATATGGTGATATACAGCTACGGGGTAATGATATTGCTTGGGGTTGTTTTAGGTTTTATATATACCCTTTGGAGAGGCAAAAAGCTGGGCTTAAACCTCGATAAGGTATCAGAAATGTTTATTTGGGCATTTATTGCCGTTTTTGTTGGCGGTAAAGTATTTTTTTATTTTGAAGATATAAGCACATATATAAACAAGCCCTCAAAAATGCTTGAAAATTTGGGGGGAGGTTTTGTATTCTATGGCTCGTTTCTATTTGCTGTACCTACGTTTATATGGTTTTTTCGTAAAAATAAACTTCCTGTATTAGAAACCTTTGATATAATAGCCGTAGCGGGTGCCTTAGTACACGGTTTTGGTAAGCTAGGTTGTTTTATGGCAGGCTGTTGTCATGGTAAGGTGTGCCACCCAAGTGCAGGTGTGGTATTTACCCATCCCAAAAGTGCTGCCGAGCCATTGGGGCAGCCCCTTTATCCTGTTCAACTATACGATGCAGGCATGATATTAGGCATTGTGCTATTAATGATGTGGTTGCACAAGCGTAAACAATTTGATGGACAGTTAATATTGCTATATGCACTTATATACGGCGTTGGCCGTAGCATAACCGAAGAATACAGAGGCGATGAAGCCAGAGGTTTTCTTTTTGGCGGAACGCTATCACACTCGCAGTTTATAGCCATTTTTATACTTATTGGCGGCGGTTATATCTACTGGCGATTGCTTAAAAAAAGCAGAGCAGAAAAGAAAAATGCTGCCTCTACAAAAAAATAAGGGCAAGCCTTTCGGCCTGCCCTTATACCATCCTAATAATCCTTATAACTTATTTTGTTTTTAGTACCTTTAGTGTGTATTCGCCTTGTGCCGCAGTCAACCTTAAAAGGTAAGTGCCATCGGCAAAAGAGCTTAGGTCTATTGTACGTTTGTAATTACCTGTTTCGGTAACTTTATCGTTCCATACCATTTTACCATTTACATCCATTAAAGTAAGGGTCATGTCGCCTGTTCCAAACCATTCAAAATCAAAACTTAAATCTCCTTTGGTAGGGTTAGGGTAAACATCAAAGCCATTCAATCCTGCTATGTTACCCACAGAAAGGTTTTGAGTGGTTATAGCTTGCGTAGATGAATCCACGCACCCATTACCATTAGTTACTATTAGTTTTGCGTTAAATGTGCCCACAGTGGCGTAGGTGTGGCTAGGGTTTTTAGTAGTTGTGGTTGGAGTATTATCGCCAAAATTCCAAATCCTAGTCATAGTAGTAGAAGTAGTGTCATCAAAATCAACCACACGGTTGTTTATTGTTGCAGTATAGCCAACTACTGGCAATGGGTTTACTATAAAAGTAATTTCGTTTGATGTGGTTATACAACCTGCGGGGGTTTCTACCTCCATCGCCACCTTGTCGCCATCGTTAATACTAATACCTGTAAAAATACCCGTACTATTAGTAAGTGTTGAAGGTGAACCATTAGCAATAACAGTATACTTAGTTACTGATGAACTGGCGTTGGTAGAAAAATCTACTGTTTTGCCCAAACATAATGTGTTACCTACATTTGAATTAAGAGTAACAGTAGGCAATACATCCACTTCCACATCAATATCAAATGTTAATGCAGGGCAGTTTAGTGTTGCAGAATCTATTAAAGCAAAAGTATACGTGGTAGTTTGGCTAGGTTTTACGCTAAATGTAGTTGCGCTACCAAAAGCACCGCCATTGAACTGTAACGAGTAGCTGGCTGCCGAAATATTACTTATGGTAATAATAGTTGAGTCGCCAGGGCAGATAATAGTATCAGCCACAGCAGAGTTATATGTTACGCCCGAGCATGAAAGCGATTTGCATACTTTATTGCCAACATTACCTAATAGGCAAGGGGCATTATCAGTAGCGCGTACCCACAAAGCAGCATTAGTATTAAAATTAAGCCCGCCTATAGTATGCGCAAGCCCCATAGCGCCTGATGATGGGGTAGCCCATGTTTTGCCACTATCTGTACTTACTTCGTAACCTGTTGCGCCTGTAACAGCCGCCCAGTCAAACGTTACGCTTGATGTAGTTGGCGTACCACAAGTAATTGTGGGTGCTGCAAGTTTATTGCTGGTATTAATAATTTTAGTAACGGGTAAACTTGTACAACCATTATCGTCAATAGTAAGCTCAAAGGTGTCGTTTTGGGTTAACGTTGCATTTATAGCAGCATTTCCACCTGTGTATATAAGATTACCATTTTGATACAAATTGCGTGTAGCTGTGGTATTGCCCACATTGGCATATACGGTAAGTGTATCTCCTTCACAAGCTGTGTTTTTTGATGCTCCTATAACAGCAAGGGGTAATGGGTTTACGGTAATAGCCACAGGTGCGCTTATTTTACTACAACCTGTTGAGTTAGTTACAGTAACACTATAGCTGCCTTGCTGCGTTACTTTTAGGGTACTAAGCGTATCGGCAGGGTTACCGGTATTCCATACGTAGCTATAGCCTGTGCCAAAAGTGGCACCTAGCGTAACTGTATCGCCTGCACAAACAGTGTTGCCGGGCTGTACGCTTGCTATGTTAGCCACTGGAGCACTTACAACTTTTATGGTAATAACAGCAGGCGTCGATTCGCCTTTGGCATTTCGTACACGTAAGGTGTCGGTATAATTGCCGGGGGTAGAGTATACCACTTTTGGGTTTTGCAAATTGCTTGTTGTGGGGTTGCCCACTTTAAACTTCCATGCGTAGCTTGTTGGACTGTTTGTGCCGCTTCCCATAAATTGTATGGTATCGCCTGAACAAACTTCTGTTTTGCTGGCGGTGATGGATGCCATAGGTAATAGTGATGACGAACCAACTGTAAATGTTTTAGCATAAATTTCATCTCCTGATGTAGTACCATCAGCATTAGCGGCATTAACAGCCACATAAAATGTAATACTGTCAACATTAGTGCTCGGGGCTTTCCAAGTAAAAGTCCACTCACCTTTGCCCGCGCTAGAACCTGTGCCACCATTATGCGTTAGGTATTCGCGAGTTTTACCTGTAACTGTACCTGTAAGCTTAGAACTTCCGGTACCCGCAGTAAATGTACCTACTGGGTTGTTACCTACTTTGCTAAGTGAGGTGATTTGAAATCCGAATCTGTTAATACCCGATTGTAAGTATTTTAAAGTAATAGTGTATGTACTATCAGGTATATAGCCGCCACCTGTAAAAGGTATTGAAAGTGTTAGGTTGTTTAGATTGGCAGGGGTAGGGTTTAACGTGCCGCTATGGCAAGCGGTACAATTTTGTTCTCCAGGGGCGTTTGAGTGTGAAACAGGTGCACCGCCACTATACTTTACAGCGGTTCCTGCCGCCATAATGACGACGGATAGTAATGCGAGAATGAATAGTTTGTGTGTAAAAAAATTCTTCATAAAATAGTTTTTTTTGCTTGTATGATAGGGTAGACCTGCTTTTTTATGGAAATGTTGTTTAAACAAAAAGACCTTACATAAAAATTACATAAGGTCTTTTTGAAATAATAAAAAAATATCGTTAAGGCCTATTTCTATCAGGTTTTACTAAATTAAAATAACGGCGCTTACTAAAGTTGGTAATGTATCCCAAAGCAAACGAGAATGTACCTGCATTTTTAACTTTTGGCGATTCGGTTTTGGTTTGTGTTGGGTCGGTGTCCGATTGTACGGTTCTATTCCAGTAACCTTTATTAAGATTAGCCATACCAATAGTATACCTAACATCTAAATAAAGATATGATTTACGGGTAAACCTCCATTTGATACCCATACCAGCCACAATACCGTAATCTATTTTACTAATTTTGGCAGGTTTACCTGACGACTTAGTTTTAATAGCAAAGTTGTAAACGTCAGTAGTATCATTAGTAGAAGAACGTGTCCAAGTTGCACTGGCATCGTTTTTTCCACTCATTAAATAGCTAAAATAAGGGCCTCCAAAAAAGTCTAAGTAAAATGGTTTTACCGAGTTTTCGTATGGATATAGAGCTGTTTTTTTACCCAAAGGAGTAGAAAAACGGAATAGTAAAGGAATCTCTAAATATCCAAAATCAAAATTAGACACGGTTTGAAATTTGTCTGTCCATCCTGGAGGAACAGTAAAAATGGTATAAGCTGAATCCAGTTTTTGTACACCTCCTTTTACAGAGTATGCCAACTCAGGGCTAAAGCTCCAATAGTTGTTTAAAGGCATATCCATAAATAAGCTCACCCTAAAACGGGTAATGCCTGATAACGAAGGGCGAGAACTATCGGGTACAAGCTTATAGCCTGAAACACTTAGGTTAGACATACTAGGTCCACCCATAATTCCCCACTCTACTTGAGCTTGGGCTGTTAAACTTGCCACCGTGATGGCCAGTAAAAGAAACAGGCTTTTTGCCGTAAAATTTCTTTTCATTGTTTGGTTAAGTTGTTTTGAACTAACAAATCTATTCATTTTAGGGGTTTTTTCAATACCACCGCAAATAATTCGACGTATTTTATTTAAAACTTAATACTAAGCGGTTTTATTGTCCAACTTTTTTAGCAATGTGCCACCAACTACTAAAATGAGTGCTAAAACCCCCAAGGTGAGCCAATGGAAAGGAACTAATATCGTTGCAAACAAAAACTCGGTATAGGTGAAAAATGATATAATGCCCAGTACTAGAGGGATGTAGAAATAGCGAGGATTATAGAAAGCAAACAATAGCGATACACACTCGGCCAATAAAAAATAACGCTCGTGCATACGGGGAAGCAAAAACGGCATGGTAAGCGTTATCAAAAAAGCTACGTGCGCCAGTATATCAATCGTAAGTTTTTTGCCCCGTAGTTTCCACACCACTGCAAAAATTATTATGGCCTGCATTGCAAAAGCTACCAATACCCCAGCGTTGTTAAACATAAAATTATAGTTGACCAACTGGTATATATTGGGCGAATTTTCTGTTAATACAGGGTTTTTATCAACTATGGTAAAATATACCAGCAAAAGGTCTTTAAAACCGCGACCTGCTATAAGGCAAGGCACCATAAGCAGCAGGTAAGTAGCGGGGATAATCAAAAAATCGCTAAGGCGCATATCGCGCTTAAACCAAGCTATAGCAAAAATAGGAGCTATAAGCATGGCTTGTAACTTCACACTAAGGGCAAGGGCATAAAACACTACCGACCACAGGTTGTTTCGTCGGGTATCGGGTAGCATTAGGTTATACAGCGCTGCCAAGCTAAAGGCTACGTATATAATATCACACTGACCCCAAAAGCTGCTATTTATAAGTACGGTAGGTAGAAACAAGAAGCTAACAAATGCCAAAGCAGGTAACATAGGGCTATTAGGATAGCGTAGTTTTACCATTTGGCGGATGTAGTAGGCCGCCATAATATCAAACCCGATAGATATGTACTTTATTATTTCTAAATCGCTTAGGGGCAACCACGAGAATATGCCCAGCAAATAGCTGTAAAACGGAGCATAGTTGTTAAACGTATCGGCGTATCCTGCAAAGCCGTGCTCTTGAATATAATTAAGCCAAGGCATTACCCAATTGGCCGTATCCATTGATACTTGCGGGATAAATATTTTGCGAGCAGCTAACGCCGCTACAGTGCCTATTAGCGTAAGGAAAAACGGGGCATTGGCAGCTATATTGTTTTTTATATTTTTTTCTTGAGGGAAAATAAACAGCCACCACAGCAAACCCACATAACCCGCACCGCCAATGGCAAAAAACAGCCCTGCATGTTGCGGCATGGCCGATACCAATGCAAACACCGCAAAAGGTGCGTGCAGCAGTATCGATTTTTTTAGTAGGGTAGGTGTATCAAGGCCTGTTAATTTACCTAAAGTGATAAGCAATAATTGAGAATAGCCCACGCCTAGCACTGCACCTATAACGGCGGCAGCGGCAATGCGCACGCCAATATCACCCCAAAAGTTATTGTTTTGTGCCCAATTAAATTGCAAGGCAATTAAAAGGATAACAAAGGCAATAACCATTGCCGCGTAGGGCATGGGGTATTGCCGTATTTGTGCCCAAAGTTTTTTCATTAGGCAAATTTAGGATAGGCGGCAGGCTCTACCTCGTGCATCATATCGTAAATAGCTTCAAAAATGGTTTCGGCACTGGGCTTGCTAAAATAATCACCATCAGTACCGTAAGCAGGGCGGTGAGGTTGTGAGCAAATGGTGCGGGGTTCACTATCTAACCATTTAAACGCTTGCTGACCTTCCATTACCTGTTGGAACATATAGGCCGATGCACCACCGGGTACGTCTTCATCTAAAAACACAACACGGTTGGTTTTCTTCACCGATTCTATAATGTGGTGATTCACATCAAACGGAAGTAGAGTTTGCACATCTATAAGCTCTACACTAATGCCTACTTCGTTTAGTTGTTGTATAGCATCTTCGGCCACTCGAGTGCTCGAGCCGTAAGTAACCAAGGTTACATCATCACCTTCTATTAAGGTTTCAGGCACGCCCAAAGGCACAGTAACATCAGCTATATTATCAGGCATTTGCTCTTTTAGTCGGTAGCCGTTTAGGCATTCCACTATCAAGCCCGGTTCATCACTTTGTAGCAATGTGTTGTACATACCCGCAGCCTGTGTCATATTGCGGGGTACGCAAACGTATATACCGCGCAAGGCATTTATTATCATACCCATTGGCGAGCCACTGTGCCAAATACCCTCCAAGCGGTGTCCGCGAGTACGAATAATTAGCGGGGCTTTTTGTCCGCCTTTGGTACGCCATTGCAAAGTAGCAAGGTCATCACTTAAAATTTGGATAGCATATAGCAGGTAATCTAAATATTGTATCTCGGCAATAGGTCGTAGGCCACGCATGGCAGCCCCTATACCTTGCCCAATAATAGTACACTCGCGTATACCGGTATCAAACACACGCACTTCGCCGTGTTTTTCTTGCAAGCCAGCAAAACCTTGGTTTACATCGCCAATTTTGCCCAAATCTTCACCAAAGGCAAAAACACGAGGATCGCGGCTAAGCACTTCATCAAAAAAGGCCTGTAGTATTTCGCGCCCGTCAACCATTTTAGTATCGTCGCTATATTGTGCTTTCACTTCCTTCACCTTCATAGCTCCCCACTCCGATTCGCTGTGCAGGTAGGTGCTGTATCGCTCGTAATTATCGCTGTGAAATTGATTTTTATAGGCAACAATGCTTTCGCGTGCCACACTACTTTCGTGTACAGTTAGTCGCAGTGCCGTATTAATAGCCACACCCACATCTTTACGCATAGGGTCGGTAGTGTCGCGTAGGTTGGCGGCAAGTTCTGCAATGGCAGCACTGTTGTTGCTTTGCATTGCCAAATTATCCAAAAAGGTAGCGGCCTGTGCTACATCAGCTTTTATATCGCCCAAGTAGGCTTCCCAAGCGGCTTTTTTCTCAGCATTAACTTCTTTTTTCCAGTCGGCTTCAAGCCCGTCCAACTCTTCGGTAGTGGTAATGGCATTAGCTTCCATCCACTCGCGCATTTTTTTAATACAATCGTATTCTTGTTCCCACTCCAAACGCTCTTTGCTTTTATAACGCTCGTGCGAGCCTGATGTAGAGTGCCCTTGCGGTTGGGTAACTTCGGTTACGTGTATTATAACTGGTGTGTGTTGCTCGCGGCAAACGGCAACCGCTTTTTGGTAGGTAAGGCAAAGCTCGGCATAGTCCCAACCTTTGGCGGTATACAACTCAAGTGCTTTACCGTTTTCGTCGGTTTGGAAACCGCTAAGTATACTGCTTAGGTTTTCTTTGGCGGTTTGGTATTTGGCGGGCACTGATATGCCGTAGCCATCATCCCAAATAGACATTGCCATAGGTACTTGCATTACGCAAGCGGCGTTTATGGCTTCCCAAAACATACCTTCTGATGTACTGGCATTACCAATAGTACCAAAAGCTACTTCGTTGCCTTGTATAGAAAAATCGCTGTACTGGTGTAAGTCTTTATTTTCACGGTATAGCTTTGATGCCATTGCTAAACCCAACAAACGGGGCATTTGACCTGCTGTTGGCGATATATCGGCTGATGAATTATACGTATCGGTTTGAGATTTCCAGCTACCATCGTCGTTTAAAAAACGAGTACCAAAGTGCCCGTTCATACTTCGCCCTGCCGAGCAAGGTTCGGCTTCAACACTGGTGTGGGCATATAGTTGTGCAAAAAACTCGCGCACGTTGCTCATGCCTAGGGCAAACATAAAAGTTTGATCGCGGTAGTAGCCGCTACGATTATCGCCTTTTTTAAAGGCTTTTGCCATTGCCAGTTGGGCTACTTCTTTGCCATCGCCAAAAATACCAAACTTGGCTTTGCCTGTTAGTACTTCTTTGCGACCAATAAGGCTGGCTTGACGGCTTTGGAAGGCCACTTTATAATCGTTTATCACCTCCTGCTTGTAGGCAGTTAGCTGTTCTTCGCTTACCTGAGCTGTTACCATGCCGCAAAAATAAGCATTTTGGGCGATTTACTGTTTTAGCGATTTTTTGGGGTGCTGATTTGTGATTTTGAGGTACACACTTATCTATTTGACAAATTTTTAAAATTTGTCAAATAGATAAGCTAATCGCAATAACGGTGAGGTGCTTCCCGTCATCCCGAATTTATTTCGGGATCTCATTAGCAATAATCGTGAATTGATAATTAAATACTGATAATTATCGGGATAGCAGGACTGCACAAAAGCCTTTTAGGAGGTTTAATATTGGTTTTCCCCCTCCTGCACCTCCCCAAGGGGAGGAAATTGGTGTGCAAACTTTTTTGCAATTCCCGTGGCTATTATTAATAATTATGCGGCGTTCAATGTCCCCCTAGTGAGGGGGCAGGGGGAGGTTTTTACTCTACAAATAAGTTATGCTTATGAGATGCTGAAACAAGTGGTGCGGCGGTTGTAATCCTCGTCTTTGAAAATGAGCTATTAAAGTATTTTTTTATATAGTTTTTAAAGATGTGGTTTTGCTATTTATCAATGGATAATTTTATTTCATATTTCTTTTCATTCATAAAAAATTTTAAATCGTGGTCGCTGATTTCAATACCTTTCGTGTCGCCTAAATCAAATTCTTTATGATGGTTAGGACAAAGTAAAATAATATTACCAAGTGTTTCTTTTCCTTTTTTATTCTTGGGGATTATATGAGCAGCTTCAATATAATATTCTCCATTCTTTTTGAGTATAAATGAGTTGCAAATTTGACATTTAAAGTTCCTTAAAATCTTTATTATACCTATTGCTTTATTGATTCTTTTATATTCGTTATGCTTCTTCTCAATCTTTCTATCATCACCTTGATAAATGGAACTCAGTTCCGCTAATAGTTGTTCCCTGCTTTTAGTTTTATATTTATAAATGATTTCTTCCTGCTCATTTAAATCATCTTGTATAATAGGGTCTATCAAAATGTATGTTCTATACTTAGCGTAAATTGCTCTGATTTTATGTCGAGTAACATTTCGTATACTTTCGTAGTAAGTAAAATGTTTATTTAAAGCTGTAAGGGCATTTAGCAAACCAGCCTCCCCATAGTGAGTATAAATATTGTTTAAAAAATACTCAGTTGTATATGAATTTAAGGTTCTTGCATATCTCTCGCCTGTCATCATGTAATTAAAGTTGCTAATTAAATCAGTAGCAGAGCCTTTATTCATGCCATAGCTTGAGTGAAGATTTTCAATGCCTTTTTTTCTCGAAATTTCTTTTTCATAGATATCCTTAGCAACTTTAAATGCAGCTTTTGTCATTTCTTCAGTAATTTTCATTTGATAGAATTTAATTATACGAATATCAAACAATATTCTTCGTTTCCAAACCTTCAAATCAGCACATCAGCATATTTGCAAATTGGCACATTCTCGTATTGGCAGTTTAGCACATTAAAATTATGCTTTTTCCCACAACTTAAATGCACAAATAAAGATAAAAACATCTAAGGCAATAACGTACAAATAGCCAATAATATTAAGGCGTTTGCTGATGTTTTTTTCAAAAGCAATATCTAAATATCGTGCTACATTAAGTTTGATATATACCAGATAGCATAAAAAAAGGCTTAAGACCATACAAAGAATAAATACACCTAAAAACATCATGCCGTCATGCCTAAAGTCTTCGCCAAATAAGTTTAAACAAACACCCATTAATACAAAAGCTAGTGTTTTAGCTGAAAAACCTACTGCATCAATTTCAGGGTCTCTTCCAAAGTTATATTTTTCAGCAAACAAAAAGGAGTAATAAAAATTCCCTCCAATTAAAAATAGGGATATCTTTTTTAACACAGGCAGAGGCTTTTTTAGCGTCATTAATTGCTTATAATTTGTTTTATATTCTTTGTAAAGCAAACATAGAATATTTTAGATTTAATTAATGAAGTTGAAAGATTGCTTCGTAAGACTTCGCAATGAAGCGAAGCCAAAAATTAGCACATCAGCATATTTGCAAATTTGCAAATTGGCACATTCTCGTATTGGCAGTTTAGCACATTAAAAACTAACTTCGCCCCGTATATCCAAACAAACGTATGAATAAAGTAGTAGCCAACGCTGATGAGGCGGTGAAAAATATACACGATGGTGCGGTGATAATGCTGGGCGGCTTTGGCCTGTGCGGCATTCCCGAAAATTGCATAGCGGCACTGGTGCGCAAAGGCACAAAAAATCTTACCTGCATTAGCAACAATGCAGGGGTGGATGATTTTGGTATCGGCTTGATGCTAAAAACCAAACAGGTGAAAAAGATGATATCGTCTTATGTGGGCGAAAATGCCGAGTTTGAACGTCAACTGCTTAGTGGCGAGTTGGAGGTAGAGCTAGTGCCCCAAGGTACTTTAGCTACGCGCTGCATGGCGGCAGGCTATGGTATGCCTGCTATATATACCCCCGCAGGAGTGGGCACAGAGGTAGCCGATGGCAAAGAAACACGCGAGTTTAACGGCAAAACCTATTTGATGGAATATGCTTTTGATAGCGATTTTGCTATTGTAAAGGCATGGAAGGGCGATACCGACGGTAACCTTATATTTAAAGAAACAGCGCGCAATTTTAACCCCCTAATGGCTATGGCAGGTAAAATAACCATTGCCGAGGTAGAAGAGTTGGTGCAGCCGGGTGAATTAGACCCTAACTACATACATACTCCGGGTATATACGTAAACCATATTTTTAAAGGTACTAATTACGAAAAAAGGATTGAGCAAAGAACGGTGCGTCCACGTTCGTAATTATAAATTTCTAATTTAAGATTTGAAATTAGAGCACAGCAATAGTTAAAGAGTTTTGTAAAAAAGGTTTGACAGTGGAAAATGTCAAATCTCAAACTAAGAATACAAATGTTAGACAAAAACCAAATAGCGCAGCGTATAGCAAGGGAACTAAAAGACGGTTACTATGTTAATCTAGGTATCGGTATTCCCACTTTGGTAGCAAATTATATTCCCACGGGGATGACCGTTACTCTTCAATCAGAAAACGGATTGCTGGGCATGGGGCCTTTTCCTGTTGAGGGAGAAGAAGACCCTGATTTGATAAATGCAGGTAAACAAACCATTACAACTATACCCGGCTCAAGTTTTTTTGATTCGGCTATGAGTTTTGGGATGATACGCGCAGGTCGTGTTGATTTAACGGTATTAGGCGCTATGGAAGTAGCCGATAATGGCGATATAGCCAACTGGAAAATACCCGGTAAAATGGTAAAAGGCATGGGCGGTGCTATGGATTTGGTAGCCGCTGCCAAAAATATTATTGTTGCCATGCAACACACCAATAGGGCAGGTGAATCGAAATTACTTAAACGCTGCTCGTTGCCCATTACAGGTTTGGCCTGTGTGAGCAAGGTAGTAAGCGATTTGGGTGTGTTTGAAATTACCCCCGATGGTTTTAAACTGATAGAACGCGCCCCTGGTGTTAGCCACGAAGAAATTAAAGCTAAAACAGAGGGTAGGTTGGTGATGACGGGCAATGAACCTGAAATGCAATTCTAAATTTATGATTTGAGATTTGAAATTTTTGCTATGGCAACATATTCTCGGTTTGAAGATTTACCAGTTTGGCAACGTGCTAGAGAATTAGATAAGAAAGTGTTTGCAGCAGCAAATGATATTTTGTTGAATAAAGATTTTGGGCTGCGCAATCAGATATTAAATGCAAGTGGCTCTATAATGGATAATATTGCAGAAGGTTTTGAGCGAAGTAGTAGGCTAGAGTTTATAAACTTTCTTAGTTTTGCAAAAGGTTCGGCAGGTGAAGTAAAATCTCAACTATACCGTTCATTAGATAGAAATTACATCACAGAAACCCTATTTACAGAACTTTCAGCAGAGGTAGATGAAGTTTGTAAAATGTTGATGGGGTTTATGGAGTATTTAAATACAAGTGTGCATAGAGGTCAAAAGTTTAAAGGCAGAACATAATTAATAATTTAAAATCTCAAATTTATAATTCATAAGATGACAAAAGTATCAGTAATAGGAGCAGGGGCAGTGGGAGCAACCGCAGCCGACGTTATTGCCTACCGCCAATTGGCCGACGAAGTAGTATTGTTGGACGTAAAAGAAGGCTTTGCCGAAGGTAAAGCACTGGATATTTACCAAACCACATCGCTATTGGGTATGAAAACCCGCATTAGCGGCACTACTAACGATTATACCAAAACCGCAGGTTCTGATGTGGTGGTTATTACCTCAGGTATTCCACGCAAACCGGGTATGACTCGCGAAGAACTTATTGGCACCAATGCCAATATAGTAAAATCAGTATCAGAAAACATATTGAAGCACTCGCCCAACGCAGTAATAATAATAGTATCAAACCCAATGGATACTATGACCTATTTGGCGCTTAAAGCTACAGGCTTGCCCAAAAATCGTATAATTGGTATGGGCGGTATATTAGATAGTGCTCGTTTTAAAGGCTATTTAGGTCTTGGCCTTGAAGCTACTACTGCTGATATTCAAGCTACTGTAATAGGCGGACATGGCGATACTACCATGATTCCTCTAACTCGTTTAGCGTCGTACAACGGTCGCCCAGTGGCTGAATATTTAAGCGCCGATAAACTAGCCGATATTGCTGCTGCTACTATGGTAGGCGGTGCTACACTAACAGGTTTGCTAGGCACATCAGCTTGGTATGCACCCGGTGCTGCTGTTGGTTTATTGGTAGAAAGCATTGTACGCGATCAAAAACGTATTCTTCCAAACTGTGTTTACCTTGATGGCGAATACGGCCAAAGCGATATTTGTATAGGCGTACCCACAGTTGTAGGTCGCAACGGATGGGAAAGCATTGTTGATTATAAACTAACTGCTGAAGAGCAAGCTAAGTTTGAAGCCAGTGCAACTGCTGTGCGTACTATGAACAACGTATTAAAAGAAATAGGCGCATTATAGTCTATATAATAATAGTATAATCTTAAAAGCCCGCCTTCGTTTACGAAGGCGGGCTTTGTAATTTTAGTAAGGGTTATTAAAACGATTGTGAAGGCTGCAATTGCTTGTAGGCCTTTGCTACAGGTTTAAAAGTGTCTTTACTTACAGGTTTGCCTGTTTCCATATAATACTTAAGCCCAATTAATAAGTTAACAAACATTTTTTTGAAGGGCATTTTCATCAAAATTGCCATAAAAGCAGGCGATGTGGTAAAGCTGGCATCCAATAACACTTTAGTTTTGTTTGCACCCAACGGGCTAAGCTTTATATCTACCTTCACTTCTTTTACCATAGGCATATTACCGCCCACCACTTCAAGGCTAAACTGTTTTAGCTCAATAGCATTAGTAATTTTTTCGCGTATATGCGTTTTAGAGTCAATCTGGCACTCGCGTTCGCAGCCTACCTCGCCTGTGTTTCCACTCGAAAAGTGTGAGCCTGTAAGGTTGGGGTTAAACAGATACGTTTCGCCAAAGCGGGTATACAAAGTATCCCATACCTTCTCTTTAGAAGCATTAACTTCTATCGTCGTACTAATAGTTTTTGCATTTTTCATCTTGTATCAACGGTTAATAATTTTGTTGATGCAAAGATGATTGATAGGCAGCTCTAAACTTTTTCTGTACAGTCCAACTATTGGTTGGTTTGGTTCAAACGATATTGCGAAGGCGAAACCCCGTATTTTTCGTGAAACGATTTTGAGAAGTGCGATACATCAGTAAAACCACAATCGTAGGCTATTTCGCTAATGCGTTGGCCTGATAAGGCAAGCAACTCAGCACCCCGTTCTATCTTCTTGTTTTTAAGGTATTGCGCGGGGCTATCGTTGTATACTTTGGCAAACTCTCGTTTGAAGGAAGATAAACTAAGGCTACAAAGTGCCGCCAATTCATCAACACTTAAATTACTATATATATGTGTATCAATTATCTGCTTAAAACTAACTTCTTTGGGCGAAAACAGGTTAGATATAAGCAGCATTACCGATTCGGCTTTTTCGGTTTTGGTAAGCAGCAAAATCAGTTCTTTTAGCTTTAATTTTATTAGTTCATCATCCACCAATTGCGGGTTCTCAAAATAAAACTGCAAGCTTTTTATAAAATTATCAACCAGTTCATCGCCTATTATTTTATGCGCCGAAACGGTGTTTATACCTTTTTTATATTGTTTAATAAAATCAGGTATATCATTCTCGTATATTTTTTTCAAAACATCGGGATATAAGTGCACGGCTATTGCTTCGCACTGTTGGTAGTTTGATGATACCAACCACTCGCCCATATACATACCGCATTTCATTAAAATGGCATCTTTTGGCGCTAAAGGTATATTCTCCGTTGCCGAATGTGATATGTGTTCGCCTTGTAGCACGTATAAAAAGCAGGCTTCGTTGGGCATTAGTGCGGGGGTTATAAAAGGGGCTTTTAGCACTGCTTTTTCAAAAATCATCTTTTCAAAAAGGTCAAAACGTTTATGATCAAGTATCATTAGTTATTAGTAGGGGTATTATATTATCAATAATAGTGCAAAATAAACTTTGCCTTGTTGGCAGCTTTTGGCATTGTGCCAATAAGTGGTGCTATGTTTGCAATGTAGCAAACAACAACATAGCAGGCATATTTTGAAACGCGCAATTAAAATACCCATCACATTTCAGCAGCTTGAGGGCGACGGTTACCATATTTTTACTGAGATTAAAGTTTTTGGAGATACCCATTTTGTGTTGATTGATACAGGGGCATCAAAAACTGTTTTCTCAAATCAGATTGCAGAACGATACCCCCAATTAGAGGTGTTGGAAATTGAGGATAATATGGCGGCGGGGATAGGAGAGGGGAATGTGGAAGCCCAAATGGCAAAGTTTGAGTTGATAGAGCTGGGGAAGGCAAAAGTACATAATCTGTATTGTGGCCTTATAAATTTAGGTCATGTTGAAATAACGTATAAAGCTATGGGATTGAAACCTTTTGATGGCATTATTGGGGGTGATATTTTAAAATTGTTTAATGCAGAAATAAGTTATAAAGAGTCTTTTTTGAAGCTATATCCTATCAAATAATTTTTTTTCTTTTGCTATACTAAAGCGTGAGTGCTATCGTTTATAAGCTTTTTTTATATACAAAAGAATTTTGTTTGTCATTTTATACCAAATTAAATTTGGTTGTAACTAATATGTTGAAAATCAATTAATTTTTTTTTCATCACAACTTTTGGTTGTTATGCCTTTGTCTGTCAATTGTCAAAAGCTTTATCATTACTGTAAAATTGTTTTTTTCATCATATCATTTGCAGATATTTGTTATTGCAATGTTATGAATTGATTCGTCATAGGTATCATTTTATGACTTTGCAAAACTTACTTGTTATTTTACTTAAACTTAATTTTTAAAAAATGGAAAAGGTTTTTACTAAACCAAAACGGATTGTCGCTCGACTGCGACAAACAATGCTTCTGCTGGCTGTGCTGCTGGCTGGGCAATTTGTGGCCAATGGCCAATCTACAAATCCCTCACCATATTGCGGGAACACCTTTTTTAACTTTGGTACAACTTGTGATGGTTGGGCTGCTGCTTTTGAAAAGGTAGAGTTTAACAAATTATCATTTAGTGGCCCTGCTTGCCCTACTGCTAGCCGTGGAAGTGGTTATAGCTACTGGGATAAAGCCAGTTTTCCTCAATATACTACTAGTGTAGTTAAAGGCTCTTCGTACGATTTATCTGTGCAAAATTCGCCTAGTACAATTACCAGTGACCAATTTGGTGCATTTATAGACTGGAATGGTGATTTGGATTTTAACGACGCCAACGAGCTAATTGTTAATAATCAAAATGTGCCTTTTAATACCACTTGGAATTACACACAAAGCATTAATGTGCCTTGCGGTGCTGCAACTGGTTTAACCAGGATGAGGTTAAGGGTAACTCCTAACTTTTCAGTAACTGCAGGTACTGCTTGTAATGGTGCTAACTGGGGCGAAACTTTTGATTTTGATATAACTATCGATCCTCCTGCAAATCCAACTGCAAATTTCTTTATTCCTGATACTGTATTCACTAATTCTCCTGCTACGTTTGTAAACGCAAACAAAAGCGGTTATATAGGTCATCAATGGTCTACTTCGGTTGCAGGTCTTACTACAGTTGTGGGTACAAAAACAAATTTTTTGTTTGCTTTCCCTGTAGCAGGTTCTTATCAAGTTAGGTTAACCTCTACCAACTGTATCGGTTCGGCCACTACAACTAAAAACATTGTTGTTGTTGACCCAACTACTGCGCCTACTGTAAACTTTGTAGGTAGCCGTAACAATATTGTTGTTTCTCCAAATGCAGGCTTTATATCAGAATTTGTAGATTACTACGATTTCTCTACATCAGGCCCTACTAGCTATTTGTGGGAAATAACCGCCAGTAACCCCAATGCTTTCTTCTTCCCTATCGTAGGGTCATTTAATGATAAGAATGTAACTGTATTGTTTTCTGATACAGCAAGCCACGAGGTTTGTATGACCGCTAGCAATGCTATTGGTTCAACAAAACTTTGTAAAACGGATTACCTGATTATTAAATATCCAAACAACCCTCGCAAATATGAAAATGTTATTTGTGATGACGTTAAGAGTACTTTAGATTCTGGTGTTGTTTTCGATCCAGGAGGAAAAGATGCACCATACACAAGCACTGTAGGTTCTTGTCAGTTTGTTATTGATATTTGTGATGCTGAAGAGATTGTAATCAACATTCCTTCAACAGGTTACTTTGTGTCGTGGGGAGATTACCTAAGGGTATATGATGGTCCTGATAATACAGGAAAACTATTGTTCCAAAACGGTAACAATAATGCTCTTACAAAATCACAACTTATAATAGCTAAAAGTGGTAAAGCCACAATTGAATTTCAAAGAGATGCTTGGGACGCAGGTGATGGTTTTGCATTAACATGGAAAGCTAAATTACGTAACGATGGCCCTATAAAAGCGGGAATTGGTATGTTGGATAAAATGAGAAACGACTCTATATACAACTGTAGTGGTGGTCGTGAAGTTCGTTTTTCTAATGCTACTATTAATACACGAGTTATTGACTATAACGATCCTGAAGCTGTACAGTGGATATTTGATTACGATCCTCTAATTGCATACCCTTCAGGTTTTGAAGATATGCCATACAGTGGTGATGAAGAAAACCCTACGTATGAGTATAGCTCTAATGATAAATATACTGTTCGTTTAGTAGTAAAATCATGCGAAGGTTGGGATACTGCATACCGCACATTCTATTTCGGAACAGGTAGTTTTGTGCCTCAAATTGATTTTGTGGCTGATGCTACAATATTAAATGTAGGCGAAAGCACTTGGTTGCGTGATAAAACCATTGGATGGTGCTCAGGTACTTGGGAAATTAATCCTTCTACCTACACTATTAAAAATGGCACTTTAACCGATCAGGATATACAAGTGCAATTTAATCAGGCGGCACGTTATACTATTAAGTATACTTCAACCAATGATAATGGTTCTTCAAGCCGTACTAAAACAGATTATATTAGTGTGATAGAGTATTGCGTACCTTCAGTTAATATTCCTTTGGCTAGTGCATCAATTACTCGTGTTAAACTAAATACTATTGAAAACGTATCAGGAATAGGTAAAGATGGCTATGAAGATTTCTCTTCAACAGTTTCTACTACCCTTTATGCCGGTGCAACTTATACTATTGAAGTTGATCGTAATGATGTGTTTGATAAAGCTGACCGCAAAGTATGGATTGATTTTAACCGTGATGGTATATTTGCTACAAGCGAATTGGTTGCCAGCGATATTAACGCCAATACTAAAACTCTTTTAGCTTCTATTACAATGCCAAACTACAAAGACTTTGTAATAGGCTCTACCCGTATGCGTATAGCTCTTGGATTAAGCGGTAAAAACCTTACTCCTTGTGGCCCTACAAATGTTGGTGAATACGAAGATTATACCGTTACTCTTAAACGTGATGATACGCCTCCTGTAATCACAGTTATTGGTGCTGATACCGTTTATATCGAGTTAGGTTCATCATACAAAGATGCTGGAGCTACTGCTTTTGATAACCTAGAAGGTAATGTTACCGGAAAAATAAAAGTTGATAATCAAGTTGATTCTACTCAAACAGGTGTTTATGTAGTTACTTATAATGTAGTTGATGAATCAGGTTTGGCAGCTACCCAACGTGTACGTTTTGTATTTGTTGTGGCCGACTTAACTAAACCAGTTATCACTGTTTTAGGTAATTCAGTTGAAACTCACGAAGTAAACACTCCTTATGTTGATGCTAAAGCTACTGCATTAGACAACCCCGGTGCTGTTGACATTTCTAGTCTTATTATAACTGCCAATGGTGTTGATGATACCAAATTGGGAACTTATGAAGTGGACTACACAGTTACTGATAACTATGGCAATACTTCTACTGCTAAACGTATAGTTAACGTTGTAGACCGTACTGCTCCTGTTATTACTTGTCCTCCTGTAACTTATAAATTGCAGGTAGGTTCAACATTTAACAACCCTACTACTGTTACTGATAATTATGACAATAATGTTCAGTTGCAAGTGGTTACAGGTACTGTTGATAGTAAAGTATTTGGTACTTATAAAGTAACTTATACTGCTGTTGATGCTTCTGGAAACGTTTCTGCACCGGTAACTTGTACTTATACTGTAACTGATTTGATTGCTCCTGTAATCTCTTCACGTTCAGGTACTGAGTTTATGTTGGTTGATGTAAACGACTTTGCTTTTGTAGAGCCTACAGTAACAGGTACTGATAACTATTTCCCTGCTGTAAATATTACTCGCACAGGTAGTTTTGATATTACCAAATTGGGTGATTACACTATTACTTACACAGGTGTTGATGGCGCAGGTAATATAGGTACTTATGTACGTTTACTACGTGTAGTAGACCGTAAAGCACCAACTATTATAGCTCCTCCAATCAATATCCAACGTTGGATGGTGTTAGACCCATACGCAGGTTTAACTGTAGTTGATAACTACTATGCTCCTTCTACCTTTACCCCCGGTAACGGTATAGATGTAGTAAGCTCAAATGTAAATATGTTCCAAGAAGGTATTTACGAAATAGCTTACCAAGCTATAGATGGTTCAGGCAACATATCTGAATTGAAATTCAGAACGGTTAATGTTATTGAAAACACAACCGGTATTAACGATGTAGCCTTTGCTGATGCTATAAACATCTATCCTAACCCTAACAGTGGTAGGTTTGAAGTAGCACTTGGTGTAGCTGCAAACAACAACACTATAGTAACTGTAACAAGTATTACAGGTCAAGTTATTGCAACCTTTAACTATAGCGATATTGTTGATGGTAAATTAGCAATAGACCTATCTGCTGCTTCAGCAGGTGTGTATCTTGTTCAAATACAAAGCGACAATAACGTAGCTACCAAAAGGGTAACCGTTAGCCGCTAAGCGATACTATTTTTCTTAATCTCTAAGGGCTAAGGCTGTTTTATACAGCTTTAGCCCTTTTTTTATGCTTCTTAACTTGAGTTAGGGATAAGAGAAAGTTCAGACTCCCTATAGATAGGGGTACGTGGACTGTCATCCTGATCCCGAACACTTTCGGGACGAAGGGTGAATGCGTATTTGGCCTGCACCGCTTTGCTTTGAGAGCCTTAACATGACAACATCCGCACTCCAACACATTAATTTTGAGTTAGTTTTATTCCGAACTCACGTTACTTAGGTAAAGATTGTAAAAACTGGTAGTTTTTTGTTCAAGGCATTTTGCAAGGGTAAAAAAGTTCTTTTTTAGCCCATTTTTTAGAGATTATAAAGCAAAAAGTCTTTGGTAGTGATGTTTTGCTGATTTTTTTGTTTATGCAAATTTAGAGTCATTGAAATTAGCTTGTTATATTCTGGTCAACTCAACGTCATATTATCCAATTGTTAAGATTTGAACTGTTTAAAAGGGGATATTAGCAGATAAGTTTAGTATTTATTAAAACAAGTAACAATCAAAATTTACACTTATGGAACAAACATCTACAAAAATCAAATCTTCACTGCGGCTAATGCGCCGCGCTTTATTGCTTGCAGCAATGCTGGTAGGTATTGGGCAAGGCACTAATGCTCAATCAACAAACGCCTCTCCTTATTGTGGTGCTACAGCATCCAACAGCAATCCATGTGATGGCTGGAGTGCCGCATTTGAAAAAGTTGAATTCAACAAATTAAAATTCGATGGGCCTTCTTGCCCAGCTGCTGGCAG
Organism: Bacteroidia bacterium; assembly: GCA_037968475.1. Classification (GTDB taxonomy): domain Bacteria; phylum Bacteroidota; class Bacteroidia; order UBA8524; family UBA8524; genus SB11. Next base: position 270 of record JBBKVO010000023.1, on the reverse strand, counting down.
GCCTAGCTACAACTATTGGAACTCAAGTTCATTTCCAAAGTACACTACTGATGTTACCCCAGGTTCATCATACCTGTTTAAATCTCAAAATGGCCCATCTACCATAACCGGTAACAGCTATGCAGGTTGGATAGATTGGAATGGTGATTTAGATTTTAACGATGCTGGTGAATACTTTGCCGCAAACCGTAATTTAGCATTTAACACAACTGACAATTACTCACAAACGGTTTCAGTGCCTTGTTCTGCAAAACCAGGTGTAGTAAGAAT
>JBBKVO010000022.1:0-154229 GCA_037968475.1 Bacteroidia bacterium | reverse complement strand
CTGTGTCTTGCCGAGTTGAGGTTAAATATCCGTTCCCCGAGCATCCTCGCTTCGCGATAGCGAGTGGTCGCGTCCCGCTACAAACAAGGTTTCGAGTGGACTCGAACAAGAATAAACTTTAAGCGTGGACGCTTGAAGGAGCGCAGAATCTGGATCGAGCATCCGCTCGTGCCCAAAATAATAGAGCATCCGCTTGGTATAGAGATTGTTTTTTCCTGCGCTGTCTTTCGCACTCCTTCGCCTTCGCTCAGGAGGACAACAACCGCACTACTTGTGGTGTCTTACCGAGTTGAGGCTAAGACACCGTTCCCCGAAGCGTCCGCGCTTCGGGATAGTAAGTGGTAGCGTTTCGCTACAAACAACATTTCGAGTGGACTCGAACAAGAAGAAACTTTAAGCGTGGACGCTAGAAGGAACGCCGAAGCTGGCTCGAGCGTCCGCTCGTGCCGAAAATAATAGAGCGTCCGCTCGGTAGAGAGACTGTTTTTTCCTGTGCTGTGCTATCTTTCGCACTCCTTCGACTTCGCTCAGGATGACAGTAGCCGCACAGTTAAATGTGCCCGTTCCCCGAAGCGTCCTCGCTTCGGGATAATGAGTGGTAGCGTTTCGCTACAAACAACATTTCGAGTGAACTCGAACAAGATTGAACTTCAAGCGTGGACGCTTGAAGGAACGTCGAAGCTGGCTCGAGCATCCGCTCGGTAGTGGGATTGTTTTTTCTTGTGCATATCTTACGCACTCTTCGACTTCGCTCAGGAGGACAGCCCGCAAGGGGGATAATGCAGTGCTATATTTTTAACAAAATACGCAAATTCCAAAGGGCTGTGGCGTGGTTTCCCGTCTTGTAGGGCTTGTGTGCGGATAAGAAGGGACTAAGAGTTGACGTGTTGATTTTATAATTGTCCTAACCCAAATTCACTGTATATTAGATAACTTATTTTAGAGTTAGAACTAATAATTGCTAAATATTTGATAATCAAACGAAACTAGCCAATCATTATGTGTGAGTTAGGATATTTGTACGCATTGGTTTCTACTTCGCTACTTAGTGCAAAAGCAAGGGTAAGTATACCCACACGACCCACAAACATACTAATGATAAGTACTATTTTACTAGCATCAGCAAGACCTGCTGTGATACCTGTACTAAGACCCACAGTAGCAAAGGCCGATACTTCTTCAAACAACAGTTGTGTAATTGATAAGTGAGGCTCTATGAGGCTAAGGATAAACGTGCAAATAAATATAAACGTTGCCGAAAACACAAAAACTGCAAAAGCTTTATAAATAAGCTCGTGAGATATTGTACGTCTACCAAAAGTAATTAGTTTCTTACCCCTTATTATACCCCACATAGCTGCAAAAATCACTACAAATGTGCTGGTTTTTATACCCCCGCCTGTTGAGCCTGATGATGCACCCACAAACATTAAAAAGATAATTATTATAAGTGTGGGTATGGCTAAATCGGCAATGTTTACACTATTAAACCCCGCAGTACGTGTAACTACGGATTGAAAAACAGAGGTAACCATTGCAGGGAAAGAATCTTGTCCTTTCAGTACACCATTATGTTCTAAAACATAAAACATAATAGTGCCAAAAATCACCAATACTATACTGCTGTAAAAGGCAATTTGCGTACTTAGTTTCCATTTTTTCCAAGGCATACGCAAACGCTGGCGAAGATTATTCACTTCAAACATATCGCGCATGGCAGGAAAACCTAACGAACCAAAAAATATAATTACAGCAAAAGCAAAGTGCAATATGTATTTATCACGTATACCATCTTCATACAAACTATTAGTAAACAAAGAAAAACCTGCATTACAAAAGGCTGATATGGCATGAAAAATTGATGAGAATATTTTTTCGCCTCCGCTGGCAAACTGGTAATCGCCCCAAAGCATAAAAATTACAACAGCAGAAATAGCTTCTATACTTACTGTATAAATAAATATTTTTCGCAGCAGCCCATAAGTGCCCGATAGGGTTTCGCTATCAAAAATTTGTTTTAAGGCAAATTGATGTTTCACCCCTACTCCCTTTTTATAAAAGGCAGCAAAAAATGTGGCAAATGATATAATACCCAAACCACCTAATTGTATAAGGAAAAGGATGATTACGTGCCCTTTGAAGTTAAAAAACGTTGCCGTATCTACCACAATAAGGCCTGTAACGCATGATGCACTTGCTGATGTAAATAAAGCATCCAGAAAACTCATACTATGCCCTTCAGTGGTTATTGCAGGAAGGCAAAGCAAACCCGTACCGCAAAGTATTAATACTATAAACGAAAGAACAAACAAAGCCCCCGGTTTTATAGGCAGTTTTCCCAAGTTCCGAGTAGTTTTTATGGCTTCTATCACCACAAAAAGTATCAAGAAAAACTGAATAAAAAAGGCGTATTTTGGACTTAATGGGTCAATCTCAAGATAAAAAAACAGTCGATTTATTATAGGGAACTTAAAAATGTAGTAGCTAATTACATCGTACACCACCAATAGCAAAAGGGTTGCTTCAACCCAAGTTTGTTGTAAAAACTCCTTTGTATGGGGAACTATAATTAGTTTGATGATATAGTTAAGAAAGAAAACTCCAAAAAATACTTTGTTTACTGATAACAGAAAATCAAGTGTTTCTTGTGTATTAGGAAAGCCATGATAATATATAGTAGTACCTATGGCTAGTATTGATACTAATACCTTTAGTACCCGCAGCACTTTTTGTATAGGCGCGCGGCTCTCTACTATAAAATTTTTTATGCTTTCTTTTACCATACGGTAAAACTAGTTGTACAGGCGGATAGCTTCTTGCAGCAACTGCTGCTTTTCAATAGGCACTACGCCCACCTTTTCACACACCAATCCTCCTGCAATATTCGATAAAAATGCGGTTATTTTCATATCACTACCCAAAGCAAGGCACAAAGCGGCAACGCTTACTACCGTATCACCTGCGCCGCTCACATCAGCAATGTTGCGTACGTGGGCAGGCCAGTGGTGGTGCAGTTGGTGGTCGGTAATCATCACACCAAGTTCACTAAGAGTTACCATTACCATTGGGTTATCTAATAAATCCTTCAGTTGTGCAATAGCCTTTTTTAGGTTGTCAAAATCTTTCAGGTTATCGTCGGTTTTCAACCCCTCTTTTATTTCTTTAAGATTGGGTTTGAATAGAGTAGCCTTTTTGTAATAAGCAAAGTTTATTTTCTTTGGGTCTACTATGGTGGGTATATTGTGTTTGTTAGCCATTGTTATAATGGCCTCAATATTTTGTTGGGTAAGCACGCCCTTATCGTAATCTTCAAAAATTACAACATCCATTTGCGGCAATAGCTTTTCTATGGCATCAACAAGGCTTTGGCTTTCTTGAGCATTTATGGGGTTGGTAACCTCTTCATCAATACGCAACATTTGCATATTATTACCCATAACACGAGTTTTTACAGTAGTAATGCGTGATGTTGAGCTAACAATACCCTCGCAGTTTACCCCTGCTTTTTCAAACAACTGGGTTATTTCTTTTCCGCCCTCGTCATTACCAATTACCGAGCATATATAAGGCTGTGCACCTAGTGATTTGATATTAAGAGCTACGTTAGCTGCACCACCCAAACGATGCTCACGTCCCGATACCGAAACAATAGGGACGGGTGCTTCGGGCGAAATACGGTCTACCTTACCCACTATATAGGCATCAATCATCACATCGCCTACGATAAGAATTTTTAGGCGATTAAAATCTTCAAACAGGCGATTAAAATCCACGCTCATTTTAGTTGTTTCAATACTTTTTCTATTCGGGTAAAAGCCTCCGTAAGGTCGGCTTCTGATGCCGCATACGATAGCCTTAAATTATCAGGGCTACCAAAGGCTTCGCCTGTTACTGTGGTTACATGTGCGTGTTCTAAAATATACATACTCAAATCCATAGCGTCATTTATGGTCTGTTTTCCGTCGGTTTTACCAAAATAGCTACTTACATCAGGAAAAACATAAAATGCACCAGGGGGTACGCTGCACACAAAACCCTCAATATTTTTCATCAAATCCATCACCAAATCGCGACGCTTTTTAAAGGTATCACGCATGGCGTAGGTAGGAGCAAGCGACTGTGTAAGTGCTGCTATCGCGGCACGTTGTGATATTGAACTTGTACCCGATGTAAACTGACCTTGTATTTTTTCGCAAGCTGCGGCAACTGGCAATGGTGCGGCTATATAGCCCAATCGCCAACCCGTCATAGCATATCCTTTCGAGACACCGTTTATTATTATCACCCTATCGCGCAGGTTTTCAAACTGGGCAATAGTTTCATGCTTACCTATATAATTTATGTGCTCGTATATTTCATCGCTTATTACATATATGTGCGGGTATTTTTCCAGCATTTGTGCAATGGCTTGCAACTCGGCTTTGCTGTACACGCTGCCGCTGGGGTTACAAGGCGATGAAAACATCATCAGCTTTGTTTTTGGGGTAATGTGGGCTTCAAGCTGCTCAGGCGTTACCTTAAAATCTTGCTCAATACCTGCTAAAACCAAAACAGGTTTAGCCCCTGCAAACTCAACCATTGATGAGTAACTAACCCAATACGGGGCGGGTATCACCACCTCATCTCCGGGGTTTATTACCGATAACACCACATTCATTAATGATTGTTTTGCACCTGTTGATACCACAATTTGATTGGGGGTATAGTGCAAATTATTATCACGCAGTAGTTTGGTGCATATTGCTTCGCGCAATTCGGCGTAACCTGCTACGGGTGTATAGTGCGTATAGTTTTCGTCGATAGCTGTTTTTGCAGCTTCTTTTATATGTTCGGGGGTATCAAAATCAGGCTCTCCCAAGCTAAGGCTTATCACCTTATGACCCTGTGCGGCCAACTCACGGCCTAGTTTGGCCATTCCCAATGTTTGCGATTCGGCAAAAGAGTTTACCCTATTGGCTATTTGTAGTTCCATTAGCGATACTAAAATGCGAATATATAGAATTTAGGGGCTTTGAAAGGGGTTAAAGGCGGTTTTTTATGTGAAATGATTGTAGGATGAATGAATAGGATTGAAATCCTATTCTATTAAGATTACAGCCTTAAAGACGACTTAAGTCGTCTTTAAGGCTGTAATTGCAAAAGCGATGGGTTTTAACCCGTCGGAAATTCCCATTTGGTACGCCGTAAAATGGAGTGTAGGCTTTGATGCCGTATGCTTTATTTTTTTCGGCAATTTTTAGCGGAGATAGGTAAACCTCTCTACCATAATGGTCATACCCCGTTTGTCTTGCCAAGGCTCTATCAGCAATTCTTTAAAATTAAAACTCCCTTTAAAAACTCGTGCATTTTTATCTTCAATATAGCAGCTACCCTCAGCAGCTTTTACGGTTTGTTTCAAACTATCGTATTCTAACAAAGGAGACGACACAAAAATGTTATCAGTGTCTTTGCTTATAATTACTTCAGCATTTTTAAGAAAATACTTACCATCAATTACCGTGTCTTTTTCCATCCTCAATATTTTACACCAACCATTTGAAAAATCAGTAAAGCCAACCCTTTGGCTACCACCCATGCTGCCTTTAAAAGGTTTAAATAAATTTATGGTATAGGTTAATAAACCGGTATCGCCATGTTGGCCATGGCCGGGCACCACTATTTTAATATCAGGGTAGGCTGCTTTTAGTTTTTCTATAGATGTACTCCACTCCATCAAATCAGCATCGCCAATATTACCCACCCAACCGTCAAGGCTTTTCACCCCGCAACCGCCAAACAAAATTTTCTCGTTAGGCAACCAAACCATACTGCCATCAGCAGTGTGTACGGGGCCAAAATAGCGAGCCACTATAGTTTTACTACCCACTGCTATGGTTATTTCATCATCAAAAGCTATTTGGGGCACGGGCAAGCTTTTTTGTTTGGCTATATCTTGTGTGCGCTTGCTGGCAAACGTTTTTATACCTTCTGCCTGCAATACATCAATGCCTGCCATAGCATCGTCGTGCCAATGGTCGGCTATACAAGCTACTACCTGTGCTTTTAATTTCGTATTAATCCATTGCACAAGTTCTTTAGTAGCCGTATCAGATGTTGGGGTAGATATTATAGCCGCCTCTTTCCCATCAACATATACCAGCCCGTTGCAGTAGCCATGACTTACAACAATGTAAGTGTGTTTATTTAGCTTGGTGTAGCTAAGGTTTTCAGATATTTTTTCTGTTTTCTTTTGACCAAAACCAACCAACGTAAGGATAAGAAAGCAAATTAATACAAGCGTTTGTTTCATTAATGCAAAGGTAAAATGGAAACACTAATAGGTTGTACTAGTAGGTTTTGTTTTTTGGCGAAAAAAGATAAATCCATAGCTCCTCTTAGCGTCCACGCTGTAAGTATGTATTTTATAACGTTTCGCTATAGGGTTTCATGATTCTAGTTTGAAAACGACAAAGTATTTACAAATGACTGATGACAAGTATAAATACTTAGAAATTTTTTACCATGCAAAATTCTGCAAAATCGAATGACTTAATCTTTGCAACTCTTACAATTATCAATTGGATTGATATTTTTACTCGTGATGAATACAAGTTGTTAATTACTAATAGCTTGCGGTTTTGTATCGCAAACAAAGGTTTGCGAGTATTCGATTATGTATTAATGACCAATCACTTGCATATTATTGCTCAATCGGATATTAAACCTATGAGTGATATTCTACGTGATTTTAAAACATTTACTGCCAAAGAATTGTATAAGGCCATCCAAAACAACCCAAAAGAAAGTCGCAAAGAATGGATGGTACAACAATTTACCAAAGCGGGGAGAGATAACCCCGCAAATAAGGAAATACAAATTTGGCAAAACGGAAGTTATCCTGTGATTTTGTATTCGCGTGAGATGATTGAGCAAAAGCGAAATTATATTTATCAAAATCCCGTTAGAGCAGGAATAGTAGCAGAACCGAATCATTATTTATACAGCAGTGCAAATCTTAATTCCCCATTAAAATGTAGTGAATGGTAAATCTATTCGCCCAAATGTCCCTCAAAGCGTCCACGCTTTGAGCCTCTTTTAAGTAGCGTCCCGCTACATATTTCTTTAGTCAATTTATTATATACGATAACCGCCCATTATGTTCATACTTTGCTTTTTATAGCGGAACGCTATTATAAAATAACTTCAAGCGAGGGACGCTTGAAGGAACAGTATTCCGTTTCCCTTAGCGTCCACACTAAGGGATTTCCTCATATAGCGTCTCGCTACGTTTAGTGTAATTGAAACAGCAGTGGGTTTTAACCCAGCGTATACTACGCATTATGTCTGTTTAAATCATTTTTCCATTCCTGATTAAAGTCATTTTGTCTTTGTTTGTTAATATGCACCTTTGAAATCAAGTCAAAACGGCATGATAAGGCCGTTGGATATAAAATTGTTACTTGCATAACCAATTATGGACTTTAAAAATTTCACTATTAAATCACAAGAGGCCATCCAAATGGCTCAACAACTGGCTGTTGAAAACCAACATCAGGGTATAGAAACAGCGCATATATTAAAAGGGTTATTAACTACCGACGATAGTGTATTTGATTACCTTTTTAAGAAACTAAACGTAAACGAAACCCGCGTAGCAGAAGTTATTGATGCTACACTAAACAGCTTACCAAAAGTAAGCGGTGCAGGCAATCAGTTTCTTACAGGCGATGCCAATACAGCAATTGTAAAAGCGCAAACCATTGCCCGCGAAGGCGGCGACGAATTTGTGAGTGTTGAGCATATTTTGCAGGCTATTTTAGCAGGAAAAGACAAAACAGCCCAAATACTTAAAGATGCAGGCGTTAACGAGAAAGAGCTTAAAAAAGCTATTTCTGAATTACGAGGCGGACAGAAAGTAACCAGTCAAAGTGCTGAGGAGCAATACAACGCACTAAACAAATACGCCAAAAACCTAAACGAACTTGCGAAAAAAGGTAAGCTCGACCCTGTAATAGGCCGCGATGAAGAAATTCGCCGCGTATTGCAAATTCTTTCACGTCGTACCAAAAACAACCCCGTACTTATTGGTGAACCCGGTGTGGGTAAAACCGCCATTGCTGAGGGTTTGGCGCACCGTATTATAAACGGTGATGTACCTGAAAATCTTAAAAGTAAAAAAATATACTCGCTGGATATGGGCTCGCTGATAGCGGGTGCTAAATACAAAGGGGAGTTTGAGGAACGCCTTAAATCAGTAATAAAAGAAGTGATAAACAGCGATGGACAAATAGTGCTGTTTATTGACGAGATACACACCCTTGTGGGTGCCGGCGGTGGAGGTGAAGGCGCGATGGATGCCGCCAATATTTTAAAACCCGCACTTGCTCGTGGCGAATTGCGTGCTATTGGTGCCACTACGCTAAACGAGTACCAAAAATATATTGAGAAAGACAAAGCCTTAGAGCGTCGTTTCCAAAAAGTGATAGTAGAAGAGCCCGATACACAAGATGCCATTTCTATCCTTCGCGGATTAAAAGAACGCTACGAAGTACACCACAAGGTGCGCATAAAAGACGAAGCTATTATAGCCGCCGTTGAGATGTCGCAACGCTATATTGCCGACCGTTTTTTACCCGATAAAGCTATCGACTTGATAGATGAAGCTGCTGCCCGCCTGCGTATGGAGATTGACAGCGTGCCCGAAGAGTTGGATAAAATTGAACGCGAAATAATGAGCCTTGAAATTGAACGTGAGGCACTGAAACGTGAAAATGACAAAAACCGCCTTACAGCTTTGGGCGAAGAAATAGCCAACCTTAGCGACCAACGCAACCAACTGCGTGCCCGCTGGCAAGCTGAAAAAGCGGTGGTAGAAGGCATACAGCAAAACAAAGAAGAAATAGAAAACCTGAAACAAGAGGCCGACCAAGCCGAACGTGCAGGCGATTATGGCCGTGTAGCCGAAATACGGTACGGACGTATAAAAGAAACCGAAGCCAAACTAGCCGAGCTAAACACCAAATTGCACGAAACGCAAGACGGTAGCCGATTGGTGAAGGAAGAAGTAGATGCCGAAGATATAGCCCAAGTGGTAAGCCGCTGGACAGGTGTGCCTGTTACCCGTATGCTGCAAAGCGAACGCGAAAAGCTGCTTAATCTGGAAGGAGAACTGCACAAACGTGTGGTAGGACAAGAAGAAGCTATTGCCGCCATTGCTGATGCGGTGCGCCGTAGCCGTGCAGGTTTGCAAGACCCTAAACGTCCTATTGGTTCGTTTATATTTTTAGGAACAACAGGCGTAGGTAAAACTGAGTTAGCAAGAGCATTGGCCGAGTACCTGTTTAACCAAGAAAATGCACTTATACGTATTGATATGAGTGAGTACCAAGAGAAACACACCGTTTCGCGCCTTATTGGTGCGCCTCCGGGATATGTGGGGTATGATGAAGGCGGACAATTGACCGAAGCCATTCGCCGTCGTCCATACAGCGTGGTACTGTTGGATGAGATAGAAAAAGCGCACCCCGATGTGTTTAATATATTGTTACAAGTGTTGGATGATGGCCGATTGACGGACAATAAAGGCCGCACCGCCAACTTTAAAAACACCATTATTATAATGACCAGCAATATAGGCTCGCACATTATACAAGATAATTTTGAGGATATAGTTGACGATAACAAAGAGGAGGTGATGGCGAAAACCAAAAACCAAGTATTTGATTTGTTAAAGAAAACCATTCGTCCCGAATTTTTGAATCGTATAGATGAAACTATAATGTTTACCCCACTTACCCGCGAGGATATACGTGGCATTGTTGATTTGCAATTTGCGCATCTGCAAAAATTGTTGGGTGAGCAGGATATAAAAATTACTGCTACCGATGAAGCGTTGGATTGGTTGGGACAATTGGGCTACGACCCACAATTTGGAGCCCGCCCGCTAAAACGTGTAATGCAGAAAAAAGTGCTTAACGAATTATCAAAACAAATATTGGCGGGTACTATAACCAACGATAGCCATATTGTGTTGGATATGTTTGATAATCAATTTGTTTTCCGCAACGAAACAGTTGAAGTGTAATAATTTTGGCTATTAGCTTTTGGCCTTTAGCCTTGTGAGATTGTCCTCCTGATTTTATCATAGAAATCAGGAGGACAACGCACTTATACCCCGTCGCCTGTCATGCCGAATTTAGTTCGGCATCTCGCTCTCATTATACATAAATTGGTAAATAAGACACTAAATTCAGAAAGCTTTCGGAATAAACATGACGGTGGCTGGTACCTAGGGCTAACAGCCGCAATCTTTCATTTTGTGTACTTTGCCCTTTCGGTCGGTTACTTGGCTAAGTTTTCCGTTTTTGTACAGGCGTTCCCACCAAAAAACACCCCTTTTGTATTTCACCTCCTTTACAATAGCCCCGTTCTCATCGTAGGTAGTCCATTTGCCATGCTTTTGTCCATTGCGGTAATGGCCTTTTTCTTTCAACTTACCATTCTCGTGGTAGGTTTGCACGGTACTATCTTGGGTAGGCACTGCCATTGCTTTTGCAGGTGCTAGAGCCAATAGACTAAAAAATAACAAACCCAATACTAGTGTACGCATAGCCTTACAAAGTTATACAAAGATACAGGCATAAAAAAACCGCCAATGCTATACGCAAAGGCGGTTTGATATAAAACGAAATACTTAAAATTTGCTTAGTGAGAGTGGGCCGTTTCGTGGTCGTGGTCATGTCCATCATTGTCATGGTCTCCGTGATCGTGCCCATCGTGGTGTGCGTGGTTGTGTGCGCTTATAATATTATAAAACTCCTCTACACCCACTTCTTGCTCTTCAAGGGTTACCAAACTTTTTACAGCTTGTATCACAGCGCGATTCATAGCTATATCAGCCATGCGGTTGCGGTAGTCTTCTTTTTTCAATTGTTCTTCGCTAAATGCTTGTACAGTAGCAGCATCAGGATTGTTCATGCCGTATTGAGCAAATAAATTGTAGGTATAGCCTAGTGATGCGTTTGCAATCTCCTCAGGACTAACTTCCAAATTATGCTCTTTTTGCAAACGTTCGCGTACTAGCGAGTAACGCAATCCTGCTTTTTCTTCGGTATATTTTTGCTCAACGTTTTCAGGAGTATAACCTTGGCTTTGTGTATCCAACAACCAACGTTTCAAAAACGCATCAGGCAATTCAAACGTGTGTTTATCACTAATAAGGTGGCTTACTTCGTGCTCAACGTGGTTGTTGCTTTCGTTAGCATAGTAACCCTCTAAGTTTTCGCGCAGTTTAGTACGGAAATCCTCTTCGGTAGTTACAGCATCTTTACCAAATATTTTATCAAACAACTCTTGATTTATTTCAGCATCAACGTAGTGTTTTATCTCGGCTACTTTAAAGCTAAAATCTTTGTTCAAATCGTTTACACCTTCTTTTTGTATATTCAGGCTATTGCTGATAACAGTTTGGTTATCATTAAACAAAGTAAAAATATCAACCGTTAGTTCTGCATCTTTTTTAATGCCTACTAGTTGACTTTTCAACTCTTCGTTTTTAATCAAATCAGCCGTTAGCGATACACGTTGATTAGCCACACCACCTTCAAGCGGCTGGCCGTCTTCGCCTAGCTCGCTAACATCAGCATATATCACATCAGTTTCGCCAGCTTCTTCTACATCAGTAGCTTCGGCAAAACGTTTTTTAATATTGGCAACCTCTTCGTCCAACATTTTATCATCAACCACTATTTTGTAGCTGGTTACTACATCTTCAGCGTTGATATTGATATCAAACTTAGGGGCAAGCCCTAAATCAAAAGCAAAAACAAAATCGCCTTCGTTTTCAAAATCTATTTTGCTTTCGGTAGTTTCGCTCATCAGCGGCTGACCTAAAAACTCAATATTGTTTTCGCGTAGGTAATCAAACAATTTGTTTGATGCCACACGGTTCACCTCATCTACCAACACACTGCGGCCATAGTTTTTCTTTACCAAACCCATAGGGGCTTTTCCTGGGCGAAAACCCGGTACCGATACTTGGCGTTGCACTTTTTTAAGTTCGCCATCTACGGCAGGGGTATAATCTTCGGGGCTTAAAGTAACAGTAATTGTTGCGTTTAAATCGTTAATTGGGGCAAATTGTACGTCCACGTTATATATATTTATGTAGTAATAGAAATCCTCTCGAAAAAGGTCGGCAAAAATAGGTATTTTTAGCTAAAAAAGCCAATCTCTTACTTGTGCTTTTGTTACACATTATCAAACAATTAGCAACAGTATTTGGTTTCACTCGCATTCTATACGCTTATAAAGCACTATTTTTTGTTAAATACCTGTTTAGTTCCTTTTCGCTAGGTAAGTATTTTATCGGGTTTCAACCCATGCACTACTCAACAACAATAGTGCCCCTTTGCTATTTTGTATACCAAAATTAAACCGCAAAAAACCATCTTCGTCTATAAGTGTACTACACACAATTATTATGGATATGGACGGGCAAAGCCGTGTAATTATAGAAAGTATTAGTCCCGCAATTGATGGAGGACTACATTTTACAAAAGCTGTTTTAGGCGAAAATGTGCACGTAAAGGCCGGTGTATATACCGATGGACACGATGTAGTTTTTGGTCATTTATGACACAAACACCACGATGATGCTGAGTGGAGCGAAACCCCGCTTATTTTTTTAGTGAACGATAGGTGGGAGGCACAGTTTACCAGCCAAAAACAAGGCTTTTATCAATATAAAGTAATTGGCTGGGTAGATTATGCGCGCCCGAACATCCGTATTTGAAGGAGCACCCCGAGTGGTTTCGCAAACGCCCCGACGGCAGTATATAGTATGCTAAAAATCCACCAAAAAAATACCAAGACATTTACCCTTTTTACTTTGAGAGTGAAGACTGGCAAGGCTTGTGGAACGAACTGCTAAGTATTGCCCTGTTTTGGATAGAAAAAGGAATACGAATGTTTAGGGTAGATAATCCCCATACCAAGCCTTTTAGATTTTTGCAATGGCTTATTGCCGAAGTACATAAAGTAAATAAGGATATTATTTTCTTGGCCGAAGCATTTTACCCGCCGCGAAAACGAAGCCCTGCAATGGACACATAATATTGAGTTTTGCGCGATAGAAAACCCACAAATACTGGCCTACTTTAAACAAAGCGAAGACGGAAAAAACAACCTGCTTGCTGTTGTAAACCTCGACCCATATTATACCCAAAGCGGCAGTGTAAAAGTGCCTTTGCACCGCATGAGCATGAAAGAGGGCGACAGCTTTAGTGTAAACGACTTGCTAACGGGCATAAGCTACCGCTGGGACAAGGGATGGAACTATGTAGAGCTAAACCTCAACGGGCTGCCTTTCCACTTGTTTAAAATTGAACGGTAGATGGGTGGCTAGTGATTGGTTGTTAGTTGTTGGTTAATAGATTAGATGTCAGATGCTAGATGTCTGATGTCGGGGGATGTGAGAAGAGGTCTCTTTCATCTTTATACTTTCAACAGAAACTTGATGTCGGGAGGATGTAGGATGTGAGTTTTTTTTGAAGTTCGGGTTAAGAAAATCATAAAATCAACGGACTCTATACCTCCCTCAGTCCCTCCTTACCCGCACAAGCCCTACAAGGAGGGAAGCCACGCCACTACCCATTGGTTTTTTCATATTTTTTCAAAACTGTAAGCACAGCATTGTCCCCCTTGTGAACTGCCATGTTGAACGGAGTCGAAACATAAGTGCGTAAGCAAAGGGTGCAGGGGGATGAAAAAGACCACTCCACTAAAAAAAGAAAGGGGCGGGCTTTCGCCACACCCCAATCAGGTAAATCCATATATAGTTAGTTAGCTTTACCTAGTAAAAATATTCGCGTTGTTTCTATACCCTGCTGTATTCTCGTACCAATCGCCATTGGTAGTTCCTCCACTCTGTACCCAATCAGCAAATTTTAAGTGGGCACTTACTATGTCTTTTTTCTCAGATGGGTATGCAAACGGCCCTGGTATGTGTAATGCCCAAGGCAAGTTTGATGTAGTTTTATAGTAACGGTTGCTAGTAGGTATTGAATTATCTCTGCTTGTACCAAATAATGACACATTGGCCAACGCTGTATTTGCTTTGTTAGGTAAATGCACCTCTACACTCCTTGTGCTGGTAAAAACAAAAGGGTTAAAAGGATAGGTACCCAAATTAGCAAATGCTAACGGAGTAGTAAAAGTCATTTTAGTATTAAAGGTATCAGAGGTAGAAATACCATTGGTTTGTACTGTATTGTAGAACGAACCACCTGGAGAGTGTAAATGATTGGTAGCTTTATCAAACAGTATCATTACAGCTTTGGTATTCCCTGCTTCTGTTCCATTAGCAGAAAGTGTAGCACGCGCCGCAGTTATTTGCGAGCCAGTAACTTGGCTTACTAACGAAGCATTAAACGGAAACTCAACACCAAAACCACCGGGTAGTGATGCACCTTTGGCATCAATATAGGCTTTACAATTCAACTCAAGCACTTGGTTTTGAGCATTAACCACCGCATGAAATCTCCAACGCATTACCAAGTCATTCATATCGTAATCACCTGTTGATGGCCACAAATCTTCGTAAGCTAAAGTACCAAACACAGTTTTTGAAGGGAAATACCTATCGTATGCTTTAGTACCATCACATGGATAATCATCGTAATAATCAGGCACACCATCACCATCACAATCACCCGGAGGGTCTAATGGAGGCACACCCGCATTTATAATATTTTGAGGTGGGTTAGCCGATGCAAAAAATACAGCATCGTTAAAATCTTGATCACTCTGTCCGTTATCACGGCGCACATCTTCAAAAGCAATAAGGTAACGTTGTGTGCTATCGTCGTACAACATCACAGCGTGGTCTTTATAAAAAGTAGCCTCAGCATTAAAGTCTCTGTGGCTATACCATACATTAAGACCTTTAGTAACCAAAGTTTGTGGCGCATAAAAACCATTGGCAGCCAAAGCAAAACCAATCATTGTATCTTGCCCAAAACGGCCAATTTTCACCTTGTCGCCCGAAGTAAGTGCACCACCGCTACCAGTAAAGTTAACGTTTGGATATACTATATATAAAGAATCAATATCGTTTGCAGTTGCAGGCGGGGTGCTTTTGTTATACACGTAGTAAAACAAAGTGTTTTTGTAACTGGCACCTTCGTGTACAAAAGTTATCCATACATCAGCAGTTTGGGTAACCTCTATTATAGGTAAATTACCATTTAAAAATTGTGGTTTAAACGTAGGCACAGATTTGTTTTCAGGCAAAGCACCCATTATCTTATTTAAAAAAGAAGTAGTGATAACATCGGGAGTAGTTAAAAAATTGGGTTTACCATCAGCATCCCAAGTACCTAATTTCTTAGAAAATTTATCAGCAACACCTGCTTTACGGCTAAAACCATCACCAACGCTATTGCTAACAAATGTAGGTGGTGCAAGTAGGGTTTCTATTTTTCCTTTATTGAAATGGAAACTAACTTTATTGTTAACAATGGGCACCTCAACATTATTGGGCACACCCATCATATAAGGAAATATAGTAAGCTGTTTTAGGTAGCTAGGTACACTAAGAGGCACAATAACAACACCATTAGCATCAGTAATACCGGTAGCATATATAGTACGTTCGGCTATGCCATCTGTTGGTGCATCCAAAACATCAACACGCACATGACTAAGCGGCGCACCACTACGATCTCTCAAAACCACATCTAAAGTAAGGTCTTGTGTAGTAGCAAAATCAAAGCCATTAGGTACTACCAAATCTGTCATTTTAGCAGCATTTGGGTTGGGGCTTTTTTCATCTCCTGCCACATTAAAATCTCTTTTGCAACTTGCCATAAGAGACGCTACTAGCACGATTGAGAATATTAATTTTAATTTCATAATTGCGTTGTTATATGGGTAGCAAGCCCATTTTATTCCTAAACGAAAACAAAGGTATTTATATAGAATCTTAGCACACTATACTTTGTGCTGTTTTGGGGTGTTTTTTATATAAGTGGTTGTTTTTTTATTTAAGCGGTGCATGGCTAGCAAAAGTACTTATCAAAGTATGTAAACTGATGGTTAATAGACCAATAAAAAAGCACCTTGATAAAAACCGAAGGTGCTTTAAACAACCAAAAAAGTATTACTACAATGTCTATCAAACCACTGTATTCTTCAGTACAAATTCCTAAATAGCAATGCAATATTACAACAAACCTTCCCCTAACAAAACATCATTTATAGTAGTGTACTATAAAATTATGCGAGTGGCGGTTCTCAGTATTCAAAAGTCATTTGGAGAAAAACAGATAAAAAAAAGCCAAACGGATTGTCCTAAAACAAAACAAGCGCAATCTCCCGACGCGCTTGTTTTAAAACTATCATTATGAAAAAAAAGCTACTATCTATTTATCTATGAGAGAAACTAGTCTTTTGCTTAAACTTCAATACAAAAGTATAGCCCACTGCCCTACCCAAAAAGGCATTTTATAGCAAGCCCGTCAATATTTATTTTAATGGGGAAGGTATTTATTTAAGCAGATAAATGATTTTTACTACTAATTGTATTTAATACACTAATAGACAAAAACCAACACTATAAATCACGTTATGTTTGATGCGAACATAGAAAGTACAATGCAAGAGCCTGAAATCTTAAAATAGAAAATGATAAATCAAAACTGATGAATGAAAACTGTTAAATGAAAACTGTTAAATGATAAATGAAGAATGTTAAATGCTATTTGGCGGCAGGCCGCAGCTTATCATCTTTTACCACTTGAAGCAGTATTAAACCAATGATAAAGAACAACACAAGGGCAAACAAACCGTTTCGTTGGCCAAACAATACCTCAATATAGCCCCATATAAAAGTACCTATAACAATAGATAATTTTTCAGCCACATCGTAAAAGCTAAAAAACGAGGCATGGTCTTCAGTATCAACAGGTAAAAGTTTAGCAAAAGTACTGCGCGAAAGTGCCTGAGCACCACCCATTACCAAGCCCACCATAGCACCCAGCATATAAAACATGGTACTATCGCCTTCGCCAATATAAAACGCACCAATACATATACCCACCCATATTACCAAAGCCACACTAAGGCTGGCAATATTGCCATAAGCACGCGATAAGCGCGAGAATATAAATGCCCCCAAAACGGCCACCAATTGTATAAGCAGTATAGTAATTATCAACTCCGATGTTTCAAGCTTCACCACCTCACTACCAAAAATAGAAGCCACATACATTACCGTTTGCAGTGCCATACTAAACACAAAAAACGAAGTAAGAAACAGCTTTAGGCTGCGCATATTTTTTAATTGCTTTAGCACCTTATTCAACTCCTGATAGCCCTTTAAAATTAAGCCTTTAGAGTTGGGATGTTTATTTTGCGATGCAGGCAAAGCCCTAAAAGTAATTTGGGCAAAACCAGCCCACCACACACCTACTGATACAAAAGCTAACTGTTTACCTAGTGGACTACCTTCGGGTATGCCAAACAAACTAGGCACCATTATCACCACAAGGTTTACAATCAGCAAAAGCACACTACCTATATAGCCCATAGAAAAACCACGAGCACTAACAGCATCCATACGGTCGGGCGTAACAATCTCGTGCAAATAGGCATTATAAAACACCAAACTGCCTGCAAAGGCAAAAGTAGCCAGCACAAAAGGCACTACCCCCATAAAAATAGAGCTTTGCTTGCTAAAGAAAAACAAGGCAATACACGATATAGAGCCTAGGTATACAAAAAACTTCATAAAGCTTTTTTTACTGTCCTTATAATCGGCAATGCCCGATAACAGGGGCGACACCAAAGCCACCAGCAAAAAAGCAAACGAAACACAATAGCTATACAAGGCCGAATTGGTGAGGTTGAAACCCAAAAAATTAATCTCTTTGGGTACTACTTTTACAAAATATATAGGAAATATAGCCGTGGCAATGGTGAGGGAGTATACTGAGTTTGCCCAATCATACATCACCCAGCCGCGTATAGTTTTAGGGTCGTTTTTTACAATACTCATAACGTAAATTGTAGTGGCAAGGTAATTGTTTGGTGTTAATTTAAAAATTAGAAGTGCAAAGCGGATTTCGTTTAATCGAAAACAAAAGCACTAAAAACACTATTACTTTAAAACTATAATGGCTTAGTAGTTGAGAGAAAGCCAAACAATACATCTATGGTACGAATTAAGCAACTGGGTTATCAAACATACTTAATACTCAGTTTTACTATATTTCTAGCACCATTATACTCAAGTGGACAAATACCTATTGATATAACGGAATTAAGAGATTGTGATGTAAAAAAAATTCTGTTTGATGACGAAAAATCTTTCTCCATAGATTATTTATTTGCCGCTGATAGCATACTTAAAGACCAAGAGAAATTGAACTCCCCATTAGTAACTTTTAACTACACTGACTCTTTCCAATTACAAATACCAACTGCTTTATATCAATTAAACAATAACTCAACAATCAGTATAGGTGCTATTGATAGTTTTTTATTTGTAGAAATTGCAGATACACAACTCTTACTTAAATTTACTGAAAAGATAACATCTCAGCTATTGGGATATAAAAGAGAAATGAATTACATACAGCCTTTCTTTTCATTAAAAACCAACAACTGCAATTTATTTTTAAGTATACTTTACGATATGGAATCAGATAGGATAAGAATTACACAATATGACAATGAGCCAATGAATTTAAAAGAGTAATAGCATACCCTCCCTTGCTTAAAATCAGCATCACAAAAGTATCTTAAGAAAAAAATTGGGCGAGTTGAGAAGAAACCTACAACAACTCTTTTAGCTGTTGCAGTAAAATTGGTGCTTTTGGTTCAAAAATAGCATAAGCCTCCTTCACCTTTTCAGGATTATACTCTTTACGGCTATAATACTCAAAATCAACAATAGACTGGTGTATATCACCCGTATTCAGCATAGCCAACAAAGGCTTTATTTTATGCGCAGCCTGCCCTGCCCCATCCAAATCACCCGCTGCATACTTTTCGCCTATAACAGCAATACCCTCCTCAATGCTTTCTACATTAGCAGCAACAAGTTCTTTAATAAAGTCAGTATCGCCCATAGCAAGGGCTTCAAATTCAGCTAAATCGTATAGTTTCTCCATCAGGTAGCACAAAATTATCCAATTAATTATAAATTGGAAACATTAATCGACAATATGCACATAGTTTTAAAAATAAGTGCAAAAGTTTTAAAAAAAGGCATTATTTATCTTATTTAGATAAATTGCACCACAAGCTTTGCCTCCTACCCCTTCAGCTTATGCAAACAGCACAATACATATTTGCTCAATACGATGACACTTGGCAACATACCAATGGCAATAAAAACATTGTACCACAACTAATACTAGCCTTTGGACACCGCCAACTAATAGAAAGTAGCAATGCAATTAGCTTGCTAAAACAAAAATTTCCAAATTCACAACTCATAGGTTGTAGCACCGCAGGCGAAATTGAAGACGAACAAGTACACAATGGCACAATATGCGCCACCGCTATACAATTTGAAAAAAGCAGTGTGATATCTAACCACCTTGTTATTGATGATGTTGACGACAGCTATGCCGCTGGGCACAAAATTGCAACTTCATTTAATCATAACAACCTGCGCCACCTATTTGTGCTAACTGATGGATTGGTAGTAAACGGCAGCCAGTTTGTACAAGGTATGCAAGAATCATTACCCGATGGTGTAACGGTAACGGGTGGACTAGCCGCCGATGGCCCCGATTTTGAAAAAACACTAGTGTTTACACACAACACAAATCCCAGTACAAACAGTATAGCAGCTATAGGCTTTTATGGCAACAATTTGCACCTAGGCTATGCCAGTATGGGCGGATGGGAAAGTTTTGGTATAGAGCGTTTGGTAACCAAAGCCAAAAACAATGTTTTGTATGAGCTTGATGGACAACCCGCGCTTGATTTGTACAAATCGTTTTTGGGCGATCAAGCCGAAGGACTTCCTGCGGCAGGTTTACTGTTTCCATTAAGCATAAAAGATAAAAGTGGCAAACCAGCTATAGTACGCACCATACTAGGCATAAATGAAAAGGAAAAAACAATGACGTTTGCAGGCGACATTCCGCAAGGCGCACGCGTGCAACTTATGCGTTCAAATGTTGACCGACTAATTAAAGGCAGCCTTGATGCAGCAAAAAAAAGCATAGAAGGTTGGCAAGGCACACCTCCGCAACTAGCTATACTTATTAGCTGCATAGGCCGTAAACTGGTTTTAAAACAAATGGCCGAAGAAGAAGTAGAAATAGCCAAAAGCCAAATTGGCACCAATGCCACGGTAACAGGCTTTTACTCGTACGGTGAGATTTCACCTTTTGCAAAAAACTCGAAATGCGAGTTGCACAACCAAACTATGACCATTACACTAATTAGCGAAAACTAACAGCCCCTTATGCACAGGTTATTAAAAAGGCAACTAAAAAAATATTTAGCCACCGAAGATATACCCGCAGAATTAAAACTTTTGCTTGAGGATATAAACGCATCGTACAACAATTTTGATGAAGACTATAAAAGACTTGAAAGGATATTAGACCTTAGTGAAAGAGAGTTGTTTAGAACCCACAGCCTACTAAACAATGAAACCGAAAAAATACGCGAGGAACTACAAGAATCTTACAAAAAGCTAGATGAATTTAATAAAGCCATCGATTCCAGTTTCTCTGTTAGTATCACAGATACCGATGGGGTTATTACATCCGTAAATCAAAAATTTTGTCAAACCACAGGCTATACACAAGAAGAACTGGTGGGGCAAAAACACCACATTATATCATCAAACTACCACGATAAAAAATTCTGGAAAAACTTATGGGAAACAATCACACAAGGCAAAATATGGTATGGCGAAATAAAAAACCGCAATAAAAATGGCAAAGAATATTGGGAATCTACCAATATTATCCCCTTTTACAACGCACAAGGCCATGTATATCAGTTTATGTCCATAAAAAATGAGATAACTGAGAAAAAACTAGCCGATGAAGAAATAAAAAAACTAGGCTTAGTAGCCAAAAAAACCCTTAATGCAGTAATAACAACTGATGCCAATGGTGTAGCCACGTGGGCTAACGAAGGTTTTGAACGTATAACAGGCTATACACCAGATGAATTAGTGGGCAAAAAACCGGGTACATTGCTACAAGGTCCCGCCACCAATCCCGACACAGTTAAAAAAATGCGCGATGCCATAAAAAAAGGAAAATCTTTTGACGGAGAAATTTTAAACTATGGAAAAAACGGGCACAGTTACTGGCTACAACTAAATATTTCCCCATTAAAAGATGATGAAGGTAAGTTGACAGGCTTTATAGCCATAGAAAGCGACATTACCCAGAAAAAAGAATACGAAGAAGACCTACGCGTAAGCGAAGAACGTTGGAAATACGCCCTGAGCGGAAGCCAAGATGGTGTATGGGATTGGAATATAGAAACCAACGAGCTATTTGTATCAGGCAGTTGGCGCAAAATGATGGGCTTAAGTAAAACCGACCCTTCACCCAAAATGCCTGATGCTTGGGATAGAGTACACCCTGAGGATAGAAACCTGGCACAAAACACATTTAATGATTACCTAAGCGGCAAAACAAAAAGCTATGCCAATGAGTACAGACTGCGCACAAAAAATGGTCAGTACAAACACATACTGGACAGAGGAAAGCTAGTAGAGCGTGTAGATGCACAAGGACAAATTACCCGAAGGTTTATAGGTACTCATGCAGATGTTACCCCATTAAAAGATGCCAAAGAAAAAGCACAAATAGCTACACTAATAATAAAAAGTAGCCCCACTATACTTATTCGCTGGACACCTAACTTTAAACTAAATATTGAATACATATCAGAAAACATAAGCAACTACGGATACAACCATAAAGAATGGATTACGCAAAGCGTTCCTTTTATCGATTATGTGCACCCCGAAGATATTAAACCCGTTACACGCAAAGTAATTACCAGCTTTAAAAATAAAACAGAACGTATTCAGCTTAGTTTTAGGCTGCGTGATAGTAAAGGCAACTTCCACTGGATAGAATCTGACAATAAAATAATTTGGCACGATGCCGCACATACAGCGGCATACTTTCAGGGAGTATTAACCGACATTACAGCAAAGGTAGAGGCCGACCAAAAAGTAAGTGAAAGCGAAAACCGTTTCAGAACCTTAGTTCAAAACAGTACCGATATTACCACAATACTAAACCAAGAAGGCAATACTATATACGAAAGCCCCTCATTTTACCGAATCTTTGGCTATACAGAACAAGAAGCTTTAGGCAAAAACATACTTGAATTTATTCACCCCGACGACTACGAAAAAGCCCAAAACGAATTTTTTAAAGGGCTTGAACGTGGTGGGATTTCAGACCCTGTAGAATTTCGATTCCGTCATCGCAATGGTGGTTGGCTACACGTAGAAAGCGTAGGCAACAACCTATTAAACGAGCCCGGCATACACGGTATTGTTATCAACTCGCGCGATATTACCGATAGAAAAGAAGCCGAGGCAACAGGCACTAAACTAAAAGAATTTTACGAGGTAATACTAAACAAAATACCAACTGATATTGTAGTATTTGATAATAAACACCGTTACCTTTTTGTAAACGAAGCGGCAATAAGAGACCCTAAAAAAAGGGCGTTTGTTATAGGTAAAGACGATTATGACTATTGTGAAAAATATGGACGTGATAAAGCCATAGCTCACGGCCGAAGAGCCATTTTTAACAAAGTAGCCTATACAAAAGAACAAATAGAGTTTGAAGAACCGCTAGAAACTTCAAAGGGCACTGTATGGGTACTTAGGCGTATGTTTCCCCTATTAAATAGCAAAGGCGAACTAACCAATATGATTGGCTTTGGCCTTGATATTACTGAGCGCAAAGCCGCCGAAGAAAAACTGATTGAAAGCCAAGAACGCCTTACCCTTGCCACACAAGCTGCACATTTAGGTATTTGGGATTGGAATTTGGCAACTAACCAATTGCTTTGGGACAAAGAAATGTACCCCCTATTTGAAATAGATCCTAAAGATTTTACAGGCGATTATGATGCCTTTGAAAAAACCCTGCACCCCGATGATAAGGAAAAGGTTTTTGCAGGAATTACCAACACTATAAAAGGGCTTGCGGGAGACTATAAAGATACTTTTAGGGTATTAACCACCAAAAACGAAGTAAAATACATAACTGCATTATCAAAATTATTTAGAGACGAAACAGGGAAACCAATACGCATTATAGGGGTAAACTTTGATGTAACAGAAAGTAAACTTGCCGAGCAACGGATAGTAAAATCGCAAGGTGAGCTTGAAGAAGCACAACATATAGCCCGCATAGGCAGTTGGGAAATAGATATGCCTACCCATACCATTACGTGGAGTAAAGAAATGCGCACCATACACGAGGTAGATGACGATTTTATACCCACGCTTGATAATGTACACCTATTTTATACCCCCAATACCCGACCTGCTATTGTTGAAGCGTTTAAAAATGCGCTACACAACAAGCAAGGCTTTGATATTGAAGCACAAATACAAACCCCCAACGGAAATATTGTAGATGTACGCACCAAAGGTGTTCCTTTTATTGATGAAGGAAGAGTACCTTATGTAAAAGGTATTTTTCAAGATATTAGTAAAGAAAAGGGGGCTGAACGACAACTAAAAGAATATACCGAAGACCTAGAGCGCATAAACAAAGAGCTTGACCAGTTTGCTTATATAGTATCGCACGATTTAAAAGCTCCGCTACGCGCAATAAACAACCTTAGTATGTGGATTGAGGAAGACCTTGAGGGCAAGCTAGAGGGAGACACACAAAACCAATTTAATTTGCTGCGAGGCAGGGTTGGCCGCTTAGAAAACCTTATAAACGGTATACTAAATTACTCTAGGGCAGGGCGTATTGAGGTTACACCCATTAGTGTTGATGTAGGCAACCTTATAAATAGCACACTTGATATGCTTTCTCCACCACCTCAATTTACTATTACAGTAGGCAATATGCCAGTGATGGAGGCCGAGAAAATTGTGCTTGAACAAATATTCTCAAACCTTATTAGCAACGCTATTAAATACAACAAAAACCCAGAACCCACTATTGATATAAGTTGCGAAGACAATGATCCTTTTTATAAGTTTTGTGTAGCCGATAATGGCGATGGTATTGAGCCACAATACCACGAGAAAATATTTGTTATTTTCCAAACTTTAGACGCTCGCGATAAAGTAGAAAGTACAGGTGTGGGGCTTGCCATAGTGAAAAAAATGATTGAAGAAAAAGGCTGTACTGCTTGGGTAGAATCAGAAAAAGGACAAGGGGCACGCTTTTATTTCACTTGGCCTAAATAGATAAACAAACGTGAGTTAGGGGTAAAAAATACCATTTACAGCGGGTTAAAACCCACTGCTGTTCCTATTACAGCCCGCAAGACGACTTAAGTCGTCTTGCGGGTTGTAATTTTTGATAGAATAGGTTTTTAACCCTATTAAAAAACATTAATACCCTTATAAACAACGCATTATATAATTTATTATGCCGAACTCGCGTTAAACAAGACTTTTTACGTAACGCTATTTCAGGACAGGACAACAACAAAAAAAAAGAGACTGCCTTTGGCAGTCTCTTTTTTTTATATCACTAGGGTAGCTGTATAAATTATACCTTATCTATTTAACCACTATTTTTTGTGTGTGATGCATAGTTTCACCGCTTAGGTTTACTATATAATAGCCTGTGGCTAATTGTTGTAAATCATATTGAATGATGCCATTGGTTGCATCATTAGTAGTTTGTTGCATCATTACCCTACCCAAAATATCAGTTATAGTTATTTGGGTATTTGCAGATAAACTACCATTTATAAACAACGTTTTATCACTTTGGGCTATGCTTATTGCTGCTGTGCCCGCAGCATCTTGTACACTTGTATTGGCTGATTTTCTAACAAATACTAAATTATATCTGGTTGCTGTTCCACTACCTGTATAGTTTATTTCTATTGGGGTAGTATTTACTGCTGTTAAAGTATTGGTTTGCAAATCCTCAATAAACACCTCCACATCAGCATCCAAATTCTCTATACGTGGGTTTAGCAGGTATTTACCATTGGTAGTTGTGGTAAACAACATAGGTAGCTTGGTAGTACCCATAGGTATAGTGTTATACGCGTGTTTGTTTAGCTTGTCTATACCTGTAGCAAAGTATAAGCTTGGCATAGTAGGGTGGTTCATCTTTTTAATACCATCCATTGCATCAAAGGCGTTTTGCGCAACAGCATCAGTATAAAACTTAACATAGTCGGTTACTTGCCCACCATCTTTTTGCACTCCCAGTTCTACGTAGTTATCCAACGGAAAAGTTTTATCAAACACATTTTTAAGCGAATCCGTATTACGTTTACTATTAGGCAAGGTTACAGTTACATTGTTCGAACTTACTTGGAATAGTAATGAAGCAAACGGAGGAATAACACCCTGTGCTGCATTATCATACACATGGTAAAAACCGCCCGCACCACCGTTTTGGTCGTATAGGTATACTTGGTTACCCTGTACATTACTTATAGTACCGTCCCACAAAAATCCGCTAGGCCACGGGTTACGCATAAAATGCCAGCCCGATGTATCACTTACTGCACCTGTTTTGGTAAGGTTGTTTTTAGTATAATCAGCAGTACCACCATAAGTTCCTGTAATATCAAGGTAGGCAGGCACCCCCCATGTACTATCTTTACCTATATAAATACTAAAACAACTATCATCCATACTGGTAGTTGATAAAGGTGTTTGCCATGATGGGCTACGACTTTCGTCAAAATTAAATACAGTGGTGTACGAAGAGGTGGGAGTACCATAGTTTAAAGGTAAATCATCCGCTAATTCGGCAAGTGTTGCACCGTTTAAAGGTGAAGACATTGGCCTCCAGCCTCCATCACCCCCGCCAAGCACTTGGTATTCAGCAATAACATTACCGCTTATTATACCTGTACCTGTACCTGCAATTTGGCCATAGGTAATAGAATCAGTTGCCTTTAGTTTTAATTTACCATTGGTGCTTAGTGCACCCAATGTGTGGGTATAAATACCTTTAATAATAAGTGAATCGCCTGAAGAACTACTAATACTTGCACCTGAAGCATTATTAAGTATTAGATTTTGGATAGAACCGCTACCACCCATAGTTTGGGCATAATTACCACCTAAAGTAATATTGCCCGAACCTGTAGTTGTACCATTGTTTGAGCAATTGCACAAAAGAGTAACTGCACCACTGCTAATGGTAGCAGAAGCCCCTGAGCTAATACTTAGATGTTTTACTTGTACTCCCGCAGCAAGCGTTGGTGTTCCACTTCCGATATAAGCATAATTATCTACAGTTGTAGCACTAGGCGCATAAGGCCACCAAGTAGAACCATTATAAACTAAGCCCTTTTTAAATTTACCAAAATAAGCTGCACCTCCATCTGTCACGCTATTTCCACCCAAACTATCGTAATCTTGATTCGGAGCACCTATTACTATATTATCACTATTTATGGCTACAGAACTGGCAAAGTTATCGTTAGCATTTCTACCATTAGTACCACCACTTGTAATTTTCTGCATCAATCCCCAATTATTCGTCCCTCCACTTTGGCGGTAGTATATATAAGCAGTACCCGCATTACTAATGCTGTTACCACCTGCTGTATCATAAAATTGGTATCGTGCACCTACAATAATCGTATCTTTATATATCCCAACTGTATAGCCAAAATTATCACCTGCGTTTCTACCATTGGTACCAGAGCCGCTAAGTTTTTTCATAAAACCCCAATTATTGGCACCTCCGCTATTTTTATTAAATATATAAGCAGCACCAGCATCAGCTGCACTATTGTTTCCTGCACTGTCGTAGTCTTGCAAATCAGCACCTACCACAATGATATCACCACTAATACCAACCGATTTTCCAAAAGCATCACTGGCTACCCTGCCATTAGTACCTTTGCCCACAAGTATTTTATGAAAGCCCCAATTATCAGCACCTCCAGTATTCCTGTAAAACAAAAAAGCACCTCCGCAGTTAGTAGCCGTTGAACCAACTACAGTAGAATCACCACTAAATCCTGCTGAACCAACAACTATTACATCGCCTTCTATTGCAATCGACCTACCCAAACGAGCACTATTTTGTAAAACATACAGGGTAGCACTAACCTCAGAAGTACGTTTAGCCACAAAGCCCCAATTGTCAGTCCCTCCACTATTTTTATAAAAAATATAAACAGCACCTGAGTTTGACGCAGTACTAGAACCAATATCATCATAATCTTGGTTAAAAGCTCCAATAGCTATAACATCGCCACTTATAGAAACAGCATTCCCAAAATTATCATCTCCATTCCTTCCATTAGTACCTTTACCGGTTACTTTTTTAACCAAACCCCAATTATCTGTTCCACCACTGTTTTTATAAAAAACATAAGCAGCACCAGCAGCACTTTTTAAATTACCACCGGCACTATCGGAGTTTTGGTATCGCGCACCAACTACAATTACATTACCATCAATAGCAACCGAAAAACCAAAATTATCACCTGCCACCCTTGCGTTTGTTCCTGAAGGAGTAATCTTTTTTACTAAAGTCCAATTTTCAGAGCAGCTATTAGCTCTATAATATATATATGCAGCACCTGCATTTGCTAAACTGTCTAAGCCTGTACTATCAAAATCTTGGTAAGGAGCACCCACAACAGCAATATTTCCGCTAATGCTAACAGAAGTACCAAAGGCATCATTAATACTACGTCCATTAGTACCACTACCTGTTCGTTTAAGAAGCTCAGCAACATTTATATTTTGAGATTTAAGAGTGTTAAAAGCCGACACAATGGCCATAACTATGGTTAATAGTAAAATTTTTCGTTTCATAAATATTCCTTATTTGTTAATAGCCCTTCAAAGATGAAACTAACAAACGTGGTAGTTGTTGCCATAAAAAGACAATAGGTACAGATTTATACCACTCTGAAGACCCTTTAAAAATAGGCCTGTACAAAATTCAAGACTTGTACAACACAAGCAGCACTATTTTGGGACAATAATTGCTTTTTTAAGACACTTATTTAAAAAAAACAATCTAAAAAAAACAAAGTATTATATTGTGCGTGTATGTCAGTACATACACACACATTTTAATAAATAAATTAGTATAAAAGTGCCCTACTATGACTACCTCATTGTGAGTCAAAAGGGGCATAGGGAAATTGGGCTCTCTTAAAAAAAGAGCTTGATGTATTGCTGTGCTTTTTTTGGAAATAAACACCTATATCTTTAAAATACCTAAATGCCAGATAAACTTTATATTGCTGTTGTTGGAGATGCCATAGATGCTAATGGGAACAGTATTATACCTGAACAATTTATAGATAAAGAACACACGCTTATAATAAAAAAGATTCCTTATGCTGAAAAAAACTATTGGCAATTTTTTGATGCCGATATTGATGGGATTTTATTGCTAAAAGATGAAGCGACAACTTTATACTCAGATTTTATTACTATTTTAAAAACAAAAAAAAATAACATCCCCCTTTTAGTTGCCGGCTCTAATGATGTTGATGAAGAGATACAAAGTTATAAAGATGGGGCTACTGTTTATTTTAGCTACCCACTTAATTTTAGAAAAATTGTTGCTTTACTCGGCAACCTTAGTCAGGATAATAAAGTTGGAAATAATTACAGTGCCATGCCGGCCACAACTGCCCTAGTGATAAAATCTCGTGATGAATTTTTTAAAGAATTTAAAAAATTTGTATTACTTAATTTAGATAAGGGTATTAGCATTGAAAAGATTAGTGCCGGAATGAAAATAAGCAGTAAAACACTTACCCGAAGGGTAAAACAATATCTTTTTACTACACCCGCTGCTTTGGTAACTGAGATAAAGTTAGACTATGCAAAGAAGTTGCTATCAGCAAGACGTTTTAGCGTTAAAAAAGTATCGTTTATGGCTGGTTTTAATTCGCCACAACGATTTAATACTGTTTTTAAAGGGCAAGAGGGGCTAACTCCAATGCAGTACATCAAAAAAAATTAAACAAAAAAAATTGTTTGGGCTACTTTAGTTTGGATAACTAAAAATAATTATTATTAATTAACGTGAGTTCGACATAATAGATTATATAATGCGTTGTTTATAACAATATTAATGTTTTTTAAATAGGGTTAAAAACCTATTCTATCGAAGATTACAGCCAGCAAGACGACTTAAGTCGTCTTGCTGGCTGTAATTAGGAACAGCAGTGGGTTTTAACCCGCTGTAAATTGGCGTTTCTTATCCCGAAGTAACAATTAATTAAATTACCCTTCCAACCCTGCTAAATACTCTTTAATCACTTGTGGAAAGTGTTTTTGTTCCAACTCGTGTATTTTATTGGCCAAGCTTTGGGCGGTATCGTCTTTTGTGATTTTTGTTTTTGCCTGAAAAACGATTTTCCCCTCGTCGTATTCTTTATCAACAACATGAATGGTTATGCCGCTTACCCGTTTTTTAGTTGCAATTACCGCCTCGTGCACATACATACCATACATCCCTTTACCTCCAAAATCGGGTAATAGTGCGGGGTGTATATTCAGTATACGTTTAGGATATTCATCAACCAAATATTCGGGAATGAGCCACAAAAAACCTGCTAATACTATTAAGTCAGTCTCAAAAGCCCTCACTAACTCAAGCACCCTGCGGGTATTGTAAAAATCATTTCGATTAAAAATAATACAGGGCACACCTGCCGTTTGACAGCGTTGTATTACAAAGGCTTTGGGATTGTTGCAAAATACAGCAGCTACACGCGCACTAGCATCTTTATTAAAAAATTCTATAATATTTTGCACGTTAGTGCCCGAGCCTGAAGCAAAAAGTACTATGTTTTTCACCGCCGCTAATATAGGGGCTAAAATTCAAGTTCGGTAATTACAGCTTTGTTTATAAAGGCATCAATATTACTTAGCCCGTTAAATTGATGCAAAGGGACAGTACAAATAATAAAGCCTGTTTTATTATCGCTTTTGCGAATACGTTTTGATATTAAGGTTGATACACCTTGCCAACGGGTAATTTTTGAGTTCTTTTCGTTGGTTATCAAACCATTATACAACGCCTCGTATTTATAATCTCCATTATCTAGCGGAAGCTCAAAAGGGCGTATACCTGTTAAAAAATTAGGAGTAGTAAGTATAGGCCAACCCGCTTGTGTAGGCACAATAGAATCGTTTTGTTGCATCAAAAAAGCATCTTTACTGCTTACGGGTAAATAGTTTTTAATGGGCGTAAAATCTAAATATGTGGGTGTTGCAGGCAAATTATCGTTAGCAGCACAAATTACCATCATACGACCTCCATCGGCAAAAAACAAGCCCGATGATTTTTGCAATAGCCCCAAGCTAAAATCGGTATTATCACTAAACCAAAAAATGCGTTTAAAAAACTTAAACACTTGGGCTTGTGCAAACGGGTCGGGCGAAAGCTCGGTATAGTTGCTTGCCACCTGCTCGGTAGCTTGCATTATATCGTAGGATTTTGTCAATACTGTGTTTAGCGATGTGGTATAAAAGTTTTGTACGTTGGCACGCAAAAATTGCGACTCGATAGCATTTACCAGCAAAATATCGCTTTGTGGTTTACGCACGTATACTTTGCCTGTAACAGCAAACGGCGATGTTGCCCCCACTTTATCAATAGCGCGTATATACAATACATTGGTATCGTTTAGCAGCAGCCCGTCAATAGTCTGTCCCCAAGTATTTTGACTATTGCCTAAATATATTTGACATGAAGTTGATGTGCCGCTAAGGTTTGTGCCTACCAACAATACATCGCGTATGGCGGGGGGTATTTTTACTTTAGCACCTGTGGTATCGTTCCAGCAAATTTCAAACGAGTCTAAAGAAGCTATGCCGTCTAAATCATCAGCACGCCATAAAAAACGCAGGGCTGGAAAGCTACGTATAGGATTGCGTGAGGGGATTGACGTGGGCTGATAAAAGCTTACTGTTGGTGCTGTATTTTTTACAGGATAAAACAAACGTGCCGGCGTTTCATCACGCTCTCCCTTATTGTCTATAGCCCTAACTTCAAATTTAAAATCAAACGTATCGCTATTGCCGGGTATTATCAGCAAAAAGATTGAGTCTTGTTTTTTAGTATACTGCCACGCACTATCGTTAATACGGTATTCGTAACCCGCCACATAACCATCGGCATCAGTGCCCCACCATTGTATTTTTACTTGCGATGCAAATCTATTATCGCCTGTGCGCACAATAGTATCAGTAACCACAAAGGTATCGGGCAGACGATTGGCTTTTTCGCTACCGTCAAAATCTTTCTTACAAGCCGAAAATGTGGCAATAGCCACTATAAAAAACAGGTATTTAAACACGCTCTGCATGGTGCTACAAACTTACTTATTTTATATATATGCTTGCGTTAATGCTTTGTTAGCTTTTACACAAAATTGAAGTTTTTTGAATTTGAGATTTCTGATTTGAAATTATAGATATCAAAATACGAAAAAGACCTCCCCCACTTCCTGCATCGCACATCATCCTGACATCAAGTATCTGACATCACTTTTGTACAAAGTAAAAGGTATTAAGTAGAAGGACTTTGAACTAAAATTCTAAATACTAAAACCGAAATTCTAAAAAGGAAACCCACATCCTGCATCTCACATCCCACATCATCCTGACATCAGACAACATCCTGACATCGGACATCGAGCATCTGACATCATTTCTGTATAAAGTAAAAGGTATTAAGTAGAAAGATTTTGGAGTTGAAATTAGAAATACTAAAATCGAAATACGAAAGTGCTCTTCCCTCACATCCCGCATCGCACCTCGCACATCACCCTGACACCTGACATCGAGCATCTGACATCTAACCTCTACCTAATCACCTGCACAGTTCCATACGTTAGTTTCTTCTTTTTACTATCGGCTTGTATTTGGAGTTTGTACATGTACACATCATTAGGTACAGGGCTATCGCTGTATGTTCCATCCCATGCACCGTTTTCTTGCAGGTAGATAATCTGTCCCCATCGATTGTATATGGTGAGGGTATAACTGGCTACTCCTACACACACGGGTGCAAATACGGGGTTAATATTATCGTTGCCGTTTGGGGTAAATGCACTGGGGATAATGCAGTGGACTTTATCGTAAATGAGAACTTTTTGTGTAGCTGTATCGTAGCAGCCTAAATTGTTTTGAGCAATAAGTTTTAGATTTAACCAGCCTGTATCGTGGTAGGTATAGGTAGTATCTCCGTTTCCTGTGGGATTGGGGATTAATTGATTACCGTCGCCCATATCCCAAATTACTGTATTGGTAGTACTTCGGTTCAATAGGGTTAAGGGTTCTTCGGTTTCTTTTATATCGGGTTTTACTATAAAATCAGCTTTGGGTTTGGGGAATACGGTAATAACACTTGGCTGCACTTTTTGGTCGGCACAACCCAGTGCATTAACTACGGTTAGTTTTAAACTATACGTTCCTGTTTGGGTAAATTGATGAGCAAAATTGGCAATATTTTGATATTCTGTATTCCCTATCGACCAACTGTTTAGCGTGGTATCATTCCCTGTTGAATTATCTTTTAGGTCAACCGTTAATGGGGGGCAACCTTGTGCGGGGCTAAAGGTAAAATTAGCTTGGGGTACGGGTAGTACTATTACTTTTAGTGTATCGTAAACGGTTGGGCTGCAATTATCACTTAGTTGTACAATGTATTTTGTAGTGATTTTGGGGGTATCGGTAGCAGGGTTTTGGAAACTTGTCCATAGTCCATTGTCCACAGACCACAGTATTTGGTGATTGAGAATATAACCTCCTTGTGGGGTTGCGGTAAGTAGTAGTATTTGGTTGGCACAAATGCTGTCTTTGGCTGTACCTTTTATACTTAGCGGTGGGCGGACAGTAATGGTTATTAATGCACTATCGTTTAGTGTGGTACAATTGTCTTTTAGCAGTACTTTATAGGTGGTGGTGGTAGTTGGGGTTACTTGTACGGTGTTGTTGGTGTCTGTCCACAGTCCACCGACTACTGTCCACAGTTGCTGGTAGGTATTGGGATTGCCTCCCGTAGTTATTGCTTTTAATATTACTGTTTCTCCTGTGCAAACGGTAGTATCAGGGTTTACTGTTACTTTTAAAGGTAAACGAACAAATACGGCAATTTTTACGCTATCGTTGGGCGTAGTGCAACCATCACTTAGGGTTGCCCAATAGGTGGTGGTTGTAGTGGGTGTTACTTGTAGTTGGTTGCTGGTAGATAGTTGTTGGTTATTGGCTGTCCACTGTAGTTTATGGTTAGTGTTTAGCCCTCCAGTTGCGGTGGCTCTTAGTTGCGCGTTTTCTCCTATACAAATGGTGGTATCAAGGTTTACCGTTAGTTTTAAAGGTGGGCGAACGGTGATTTTTATCTCAGCACTATCATTCTGCAAGCTGCAACCATCGCTTAGTAAGGCTTTGTAAGTGGTGGTAGTGGTGGGGGTTACTTGTACTGTGTTATTGGTTGATAGTTGTTGGTTGTTAGCTGTCCACTGTAATTGGTATTTATTAGGGTTGCCGCCTGTTGTTGCGGCTCTAAGTTCTGCTACTTCTCCTAAGCAAATAGTACTATCAGCATTAACGGTGAGTTGTAAGGGCTGGTATACGGTTACTTTTATGTGGGCTGTATCTACCAAAAAGGTAGAGGTGTCTTTCAGTATTACACTATACGATGTTGTAGTGGTAGGGTTTACAGTAAGTGTATCTGAGGTACTGACAATAGTAGAACTACCATTCTTATACCACTCGTAAGTATATTTATTGGGGTTGCAACCTATGCCTGTTACACCCAGCGTAATAGATTTGCCTAAACATAGTGAAGTATCACTTGTGGCAAGTGCTTTTAGGTTATTTTGTACGTTTACGGTAAAGTATGTAGTATCTATTTTGTTGCTACAACTATCGCCCGTTACTATCATATATTGGGTGGTGGTTACAGGACGTATGGTTAAACTATTGGTGGTAGAGCTGATAATATTAAACCCTACGGTTTTCCATATATACCAATAATGGGTACTATCACCGCCTGTAATAACAGCTTTTAAGGTTTGCCTAAGACCTCTACAGGCAAGACTATCGCCTTGTATAGTATTTTTTAGTTCAGGGCGAACGTATATTTTTACGTAGTCGGTGTCTATTGCTCCGCAGCCGCTGCTATCGCTTATTATTATTCTAAATTCAGTAGTATTATCGGGTTTAACTTGGGGTTGTCTATTACCACTATCAGCAGGATTTACAAAATAATTGGTTGGGCTCCACTCCCACCTACTGCCACCTGTGGTACCAAGTGTTATTTTTTGCCCATTACAAATAGTTTGGTCGGCACCTGCGTTGGCGGTGTCTTTACTATATACTAGTAGCCGAAGGGAGTCTTTTTTATAAAAACTCTGTACTATGGGGTTGGTGCTTATAATCCTTATTCGGTATTTGTTGTTGGTGGCTACATTAAACAGAGGTAATACCCCACTTATTGTTCCCTCTAAAGTATCGGTTACCCTCCCCAACTCTATTTCACCTCCATCAAAATCGCCTGCGCTATCACTTAGTTGGGCTATAAATTGGTTACCCGGATTATAAAATCCTTTTTTGGTATAGGGTATATAAATGCTATCGCCTGCGCAATAGGGGCCTGATTTTACAAAACCGCGTGTGATGGTGTAATCAGCAATTTTAGCAACAAAAATATAGTCTTTAAGGCTTTTGTTATTTGATACTGCTGTACGGTTGAATACTGATATTTGCTTGGTAAAGTTGCCTGCAATAATTACATCACCAAAACTATCAACAGCAATGTCCTTTAATCGGTTTTCGCTAATTGTATCGGGAGAGGCTATCGACCATAAAAAATTACCTAATGTATCGGCTTTGCTTACAAAATATTTCGGCAAAAATCCTGTACCTGCATAGTTTAGCACAGTGCTGCCAAAGCGCAAACTAAAGCGCGTGAACGAGCCACATATGTATATATTTTCAGCACTAATTACTATATCTTCGGGTATTATAAAAGGTGGCCCACTTAATACCACATCGTTTTTGCGTGCCCAAAGCGGAGTTAAATCGGTATCGTAATATACTAGGCAACAAGAAGAGCCATAGCCTGCCAACTGTGCGGCATGGGTTTTAAGCTGTACCCCTCCAAAATCAACTAATCCCAAAAAAAAGGAAAAAAAAGCTACTTTGCCATTGCCTTGCACGGCAATTCTTACTCCTGTTCTATTATAAATTGAGATATTAAGCTTTGTTTTTCTTGCTTTTATAGGATTTAAGGCCGAATCTAGTTTTAGTAATACCACCCCCGTATCAGTAAAGGTTTGTGTCCCTATTTTTATTACTGAATCCGACGCGGTTACTATATAAACATTGCTATAATCATCAACACCTATATCGAATGCAAAATCGTTTTTTTCACCACCAAAACGTACTGCTTTTATAAATGTTCCATCGGTTTTGTATTTCACCAAACCTATATCGTTATTGCCAATGGAGGTAAGAATTTGTGAGCTATTGTTAAAAGTCGTGGTATTTCCAAAATCAAATAACCAAAGTATATTATTATCTTTATCTGTACACAGGCGACAACTTTGCGAAGTTGTATTTATAATGCCTTGCTGCAAAACATTAACCCACTGCGCCACTCCGTTAGAATCGTACTTTACCAAAAAAGGAACTCCATTACCTGTTGAAGCCACCTTCACCCCATTGCCAAAATCAACATTTCCACCTAATATACCTGTAGCATATATGCTTCTGGAAGTATCTACCGTGAGGGTAGAAAAAGTAACTGAATAATATACGGGTGATGAATAATAGTTGGTATTAACTGCCCACTGCACTTGCCCGTTGGTATTATATTTTATCACCAAACCATTGCGTTGAGATAATGAAGGCGATGCACTAAGAAGTGTAGTTCCAACAGTAATACTATCGCGATGCATACCTAATACTATACTATTGTTTGCATTGTCTGTAGCTACTGCAACCGACTCAGTATCAGTTATTCCACCTTCAGCATTAAGCCAATCGCAATACTGTGCCATAGCGGGTAATGTGCCTATGATAAAGCAAATACACACAACTATTTTTAAAAGCCTGTAAGGTAGGTTAATGGGCATTACAAAAAAACAACACAAGTTACACATTGCTGTGTAAAATTGCTAGTTTCTACTAAGTGTTTCGTATAAAAAACAAAGTATAAGATGAGCCTTAATGCTTATTGGCCAATTGCCCGCAAGCGGCATCAATATCTTTTCCGCGACTGCGGCGCAGGTTTACTATCATACCCTTTTGCTCTAAAAAGTTTTTAAATGCGTCCATTTTATCAGCCTTAGCATTTAAAAAATCGGCATTGCTAATAGGGTTGTATTCAATCAGATTTATTTTGCAGGGCACGTTTTTGCCAAACAGCCACAACTCGTGTGCATCAATAATTTCATCATTAAAATTATTAAACACAATATATTCAAAGGTAACACGGCTGCCTGTTTTCTCGTACCAATAGGCCAATGCCTCGCCCAAAACTTCAAGATTATTACTTTCGTTTATAGGCATTATTTGATTGCGCTTTTCATCGTTGGCAGCGTGTAGCGAAAGTGCCAGTTGAAAACGCGCACCATCATCAGCCATTTTTTTAATCATTTTGGCAACGCCTGCTGTTGATACCGTGATACGTTGCGGCGACATTCCCAAGCCTGTTGGCGATGTAATACGCTCTATCGATTGCATCA
Organism: Bacteroidia bacterium; assembly: GCA_037968475.1. GTDB lineage: Bacteria > Bacteroidota > Bacteroidia > UBA8524 > UBA8524 > SB11. The sequence goes on along the minus strand of JBBKVO010000022.1, from coordinate 117,332 downwards.
CATTAGCATAGTTTAGCAATGGTTCGCCCATACCCATATATACAATATTACTAAGGGGTGTCTCGTAGTTTTGGCGCGCTTGGCGGGCTAGTAACACTACTTGGTCGTATATTTCATCAGCATTAAGGTTACGTTTTCTATCCATATAGCCTGTAGCACAAAACTTACAAGTTAGGCTACACCCTACTTGGCTGCTCACACAAGCTGTAACACGGTCGTATGAAGGTATAAGTACACCCTCAACAACATTACCGTCATACAATTTAAAAGCACTTTTTATAGTACGGTCGTTACTACGCTGGGTAGTTTCAATAGTAATAGCATTTATGCAATAATTTTCTATTAACCATGTCCTCAACTCTTTCGATAAGTTGGTCATCTCCTCAAAACTATGCGCACTTTTTTGCCAAAGCCATTCGTACACTTGTTTTGCCCTAAAAGCCTTTTCGCCCGTTTGCACCAGTTGTTCTTGCAGTTGGGGCAGGCTTAGGCTGCGTATATCAATTTTGGTTTCAGTAGCTATCACACTGCAAAGATAAGGGTTTCATATTGTTATACATTTAGTACTTGGCAGTTAGTTGCCCGTTGCCAGTAGATAGTGATAAATGCTCTAAAATTCTTAATGAATAAATATTTAATGATAAATACTAAAAAGATGGCATTTTTTTTAAAACTAATAACCACCTTTAAAAACAATTTAACACGACTTTTGTGATTATTTGGCAACAAAGAGTAAAGCTATAGCTTCTTTTTAACTAACTTTACATTTTACGACTTTAAAATGATTATGGTAAACGGCAGTGTTATCAGCATTATGCTGGTAGAAGATGATGAGGTTGATATAATGAACCTGAAAAGGGCATTCAAAAAAAACAACATCAACAACCCATTATATTTAGCAGGAAACGGACTTGAAGCACTAGAGATTTTGCGCAAATGCGGTACCGATGAAATGCCTATGCCTAAAATTATTTTGTTGGATTTGAATATGCCAAAAATGAATGGCATTGAGTTTTTGAAAGAATTGCGGAAAGATGAAAAACTACACCGATTAAGTGTATTTGTAATGACTACCTCGAACAAAGATAACGACATTATAGAAGCCTATAACCTTAACGTTGCAGGCTATATACTGAAACCTTTATCTATGGATAAATTTATGAGTGCAGTAGCAGCACTGAGTAATTATTGGCAATTGATGGAGTTTCCCGCATAGTTTTTTATTGTTTAATATTTATACACATTACCCTAACCCATTCTAACTCATTCTTATGCAGGATTCTGTAAGAATACTTTTAGTTGAAGACGACGATATCGATATTTTAGCCTTTAAGAGGGCGGTGAAGAGAGGCGGACTTGATTACGATATTACAGTAAATCACAATACCGAAGAGGTATTGAAAATGGCTGCCAAAGAAAAATTTACCTGTATTTTTTTAGATTATCTGCTGCCCGGAAGTGATGGGCTTGCAGTGCTTAAAAAAATGCGCAGTGAAGGTATACTTACCCCCGTTGTGGTAGTTACATCACAAGGCAATGAAAAAATTGCCGTTGAGATGATGAAAAACGGTGCGTTGGATTACATTACCAAAGAGGAGATAACCGCTGAGCGTATAGCATCATTAGTGCATACAGCAAACTTGCTTCGCAAATCAGAAATCGAGATTGAACAGGCGCAAACATCATTACGCCAAAACCAACAATTGTTGGCCAATATTTTTGATTCAAGCGGAGTAGGCATGTTGCTGATAGATGCAAAAGGGTTGGTATTACGCGCCAACAAAGCCTTTATTGATTTTACCAATGTATCGCACGAAGTAGTTATAAACAAACCCTTTGATGATGTATTTGGACAAAAACTACTGGTTTCTGATTTATTAAGTCAGCCCGACCAAAGCTACGAGTTTAGCACACAGGTTAATGGCGATACAAAATACTTTTCGGTAACGTGCAACTTGTTTAAGGCTGATGATGGTAGCGAATACATCATTATCAACTTTTACGATATAACATCAAAAGTTAGTTACGAAAAACAAATAGTATATCAAAATACACGCATGGAAGCCCTGCTAGAGAGCACCAATAGCGTTATTTTTTCTATCGACCCACAAAATAGAATAACAGGAATTAACACGGCTGCACGCAAAATTTTCAAAACCTTTTACGGTATAGAAATTCGCGTGGGTATTGATGTATACAAAATACCTTTTGACGAGGATAACCGCTACATGATGCGCGAAAACTTTGAAAAAGCATTTAGCGGCAAACGAATTACCATAGTACACCGCATAAACAAACTGTATTTTGAAACTACGTTTAACCCCATAAAAACCGACGATAAAACCACCATAGGTGTATCCGTATTTTCGCAAGATATAACTCAAGAAAAAAACAATGAGTTAGGTTTGATAGAGTCTAAAAAAGAAGCCGAAGAACTGGCAAAAGCAAAAAGTCAATTCTTGTCAAACATGAGCCACGAAATACGTACACCAATGAATGCCATTATTGGTCTTACCAATGTATTGCTGGTTGATGGGCAACTAAACGATGTGCAAACCGAAAACCTTAATACCCTTAAATTTTCGGCAGATAACCTATTAGTTATTATTAATGATATACTAGATTTATCAAAAATAGAATCGGGTAAATTAACCTTTGAAGAAATAGGTTTTGATTGTAATAAGATACTTGCCCAAGTATCAAAAACCTTCAGTTTCCAAGTTAAAGACAAAAACGTTGAAGTATACAGCAAAGTGGCTGATAATTTACCTTCACAACTAATTGGCGACCCTTATCGTTTAACACAAATACTAAACAATTTGGTAAGTAATGCCGTAAAATTTACCAACGAGGGCAGCGTTACCATCAGTTCAAAATTTCTTGGTTCTGAAGAAGAAGGAAAAGCTTCGATTGAATTTAAAGTAAACGACACAGGTATTGGTATACCTAAAGAAAAACTAAGCTCTATTTTTGAAAGTTTCACCCAAGCGTATACTGATACTACCCGCAAATTTGGCGGCACAGGTCTTGGCCTTGCCATTACCAAACAGCTTATCGAAATACAAGGTGGTAAAATTGATGTTGATAGCGATTTAGGAAAAGGCACAACCTTTACCTTCATCATCCCCTTTAAAACCAGCAGCACTATTATGCCTAGCAGTGCCGATACCAAAGATATTAGCGAGGCACAACTTGAAGGTTTAAGTATAGCTGTGGCCGAAGATAATAGAGCCAATCAGTTGGTTATACGCCAAATACTTGCCCGCTGGAAAATAAAAGTAACCCTGCTAAATAATGGACGCGAGGCTGTAGAATATCTTGAAACCGAAACTCCGGATTTGTTATTTATGGATTTGCAAATGCCTGAAATGAATGGTTTTGATGCTATTGAAGTTATACGCAACCCCGAATCAAAAGTATTAAACAAAAACTTGCCTGTATTGGCACTTACAGCAGATGTTTTTCCCGAAACTCGTGATAAAATATTTAGTAGTGGTATGAATGATTATTTACTGAAACCACTAAATGTTGAGGAACTGAAAGATAAACTAATACGCTATGCAGTGCTAAAAGAAACTACCGTAGACAAGTAAATTGGTATTTACCTTTTGTTGTTTAAAAAGTATATAAGCCTGCAACTTATTACTACTAAGCCTATGAAAAGTATTTTTTTAATAGCCATAGCCTTTACACTTGCTATGCCCGCAGCCTTTTCACAATCTGTTGAACTTGTGGGTGGCATTGGGGTTAATGCTTCACAAGGCAAATATAAAGGGCTAAACTTTGTTTTAAACCGCTACAACCAAACCCGCCAAGGGCAAAGCGGTGCTGCAAAAGTGCAAACTGCAATGGGCACTATAAACTCACTAACAGGCATAAGCTGGCAACTGGGGCTTACTGTGGTAGATGAAAATTTAGTTTTTTACACCGGCGTAAACCGCATAGGCAGGGCAGGTAGCACTTTTTCCAAAGTAACAGATATTAATGGCAGCACAGGCCAAAGAGATGTTCGTTTCACGGCTAACTCTGTAAATTTAGAATTGGGCTTAGGTGCACGCAACAAGAGGTTTATGGGTATACTTGGCGGCAGCTTGGATTTTATTAAAAATAAGGCTTATACTAAACTAAACAGTAACGAATACAACAAGGTAATGGATGAGTTTAACTTAGGGTTTACCTTTTTTGCCGATATTAACGTGTTTGTCTCAAAAAATTTCGCGCTAAGTGTAAAACCCTACTGGCAAGCTGTATTAATTGATACCGACTTTACGGATTTAAACAGAGCAATAAACCCCGCCACTTATTATAATGATGATTATGAAGATGTATCATCATCAGCCTCAAATATTGGTTTGCAAATTCAATTGCGCATCTTTACAAGTAAAGATTAATACAAAGTGAAATTCTAGTATAAACAACTAAACGTTTTCTTTTTGGAAAAGAGCAGGTATGGTTTTAAGTATCAATTTAATATCAAACCATAGCGAGTAGTTACGCGCATAATCATTATCCAAGCCAATACGCTCCTCTTCACTCATATCACCTTTTTTACCGCGTTTCATCACCTGCCAAAGGCCTGTAATACCTGCGGGAGCCATAAAACGAAGCGCAAACCTATCAGTAGTTAACTTTTCAGCCTCGTACAAAGGCAAAGGGCGGTTGCCCACAATACTCATATCGCCTTTAAGCACATTCCACAACTGAGGCAGCTCATCAATACTGGTATTCCGTATTATACGTCCCACTTTAGTTACACGAGGGTCGTTAGCAATCTTTATAAAAGTACTACCGTCTTTTTGCACACGGTATTTTTTATACTCGTCCTCCGTCATCACCTTATTATCAGCATACAGCAATAGCTTGTCGTCATCAATAAGAGCACTCTCGCTACTACTGCTTTTCTGCTCCTCTTTAGCATTGCTTTGGTATTGATTTAGATGTTTTAAATCTTTTAGGCGAGCATCAGCATCAGTATACATACTTCTAAATTTATAAAACCTAAAAATATTAAAACCTGTACCTACACGCAGCGAATAATAAAATACGGGGCCTTTTGACTCTAGCCTGATAGCCAAAGCTACCAATAAAAACAAAGGCGAAAGCATTAACAAAGCCAATGACGAAAACAGAATATCAAACACCCTTTTATTCCAAGGCATAGAATATTCAGGTATTGTACGAGAAGGATCTAGCTGACCTATTTTAGAAGGGGGATTAACTATAAGGTAATCGGCACGATGAATAAATGCCTCATCAGTAGTTTTCTTATCAAAAATCTCGGCAATGCCTGCCTCTAGTGCCTCTTTACGTATTGCAGGGGTTATTTTATCAACCACCACAGCCATCGGCACATCAACCAATTGGTGCGCTGCCCTAAGCTGCATTTGCAAACCTGCGGTGTTAGGACCATTAATACTACCATACGATAGTATCATACCAAATTTTTCGTTGGGGGTAAGCCATTCAAAAAAGGTAAATCCATTTTTAAAAATCACCATTTCATACTTATCCTTAAAACGGCTCAACACATCCTCAGCATACTCAGGATCAGGATGTATAAGGGCTATACGGTAGGTAGTATTTGTTGCAGTGCTCATTCTTTAATACGGCGAAAAATATTTTCTATACGTGCCTCTAACTCTTCAGGGTTAAAAGGTTTCACCATATAGTCGTCAGCGCCAGCCTTTAGGCATTTAATTTTATCAGCAGTACTTTCATTTCCTGATAACATTACCAACGGAACATCCCTAAAAAAACCACTCGAGCGTATTTGGTGTATAAACTCGTAGCCACTTATTTCAGGCATATTCATATCAGCAATAATAACATCGGGTATATTGCCCTGCTGCATCCATTCCAAAGCCTCTTTTGCATTGGTTTTTTGTATCACCTCGTATTTTTTGCCAAATACGTGGTTCAAAATCATCAAAATCGACTTTTCGTCGTCTACTGCCAATAACTTTTTCACCATCAAAGGGTTTTGTACAGCGAAAGTAAAGAATTGAGTGCTAAATTGGTGTTTCTTAAAGGTATAATTTTTAACATAACATTTTTATACATTGCATCAGCAACCATGTATAGCGCATTAAAAAACATACAAATATTTAAAAATCAACATATTAACTAAATAAAAAAGTGTTTAACATACACAATTAAAAACACAATAATTTATTTGTTTTTTTATACCGACCTTTGATATTAAGATGTTCCTAATAATACACCCACAAAACCCTAACGAACGTTTGATTGAAAAAGCCGCTGAAATTGTGGCCAATGGAGGCATTATTATTTTCCCTACCGATAGCGTGTATGCTCTTGGTTGTGATGCTTTTAACAATAAAGCAGTAGAGCGGGTATGCCGCATATTGGGCAAAAAACCCGAGAAAGCCAATCTATCGCTTATTTGTAAAGATTTAAGTAACCTATCAGAGTTTACCACGCCAATAAATACAGCTACATTTAAGCTAATGCGTCGTGCCTTGCCCGGGCCATTTACTTTTATATTAAAAGCCAACAACAGCGTACCCAAAATTTTTAAAACCAACAAAAAAACTGTGGGTATACGTGTACCCGATAATGCCATTTGCCACGCCTTGCTAGAGAAGCTGGAGCACCCTATGGTATCATCATCAATACACAGCGAAGATGAAATTTTGGATTACATAACCGACCCTGAAGAGATTTATGAAAACTATCACAAATTGGTAGATGCGGTTATTGATGGCGGTATTGGCGATAATCACCCCTCTACCGTTATTGATTGCACTGAGGAAATGCCAGTAGTTATTCGCGAGGGTAAAGGTGTGTTAGATGAGCTTTAAGAGCTTTTTATACTATTTTAAATCCTATTATATTAACCAATACTAAAAAAGGGGCTCAAGCCCCTTTTTTAGTATATTTTGTTACACTACAATTTATTACTTTTTCTCTCTTCGGCCAAATATAGAAAAATGCACATAGCGTTTAGGATGTTCCTTCATATCTTTTAGCAAAGCATCCAACGCCACTGATGAACTGTTTAGGTTGTTATACAACTCTTTATCATTAACCAACAAACCAATACTACCCTCGCCTTTGTTTATCTTTTCGGTAATAGCACCTACTTCAGCCAGTGCCCTTTCGGCATTAGCAATAGTTTGTTTTAGGTTTGATGCCGCCAGCGTATCGCTCATTTGCTTTATATTGGCTATAGCTGCGCTAATATTAGCATTGTTGTTTTTTAGATTATTTGTTATCGACTTCACATTCGCAAAAATCACATCTAAAGTATGGCTTTGCTCTTCAACAAGTTTATCCAACTTAATGGATGTAGCCTTAAAGTTGTCGCTTACTTCGCTAAGGTTGCTAATAGTAAGCTGTATTTTTTTGCCACTGTTACCGCCAAAAACTGAATCGAGCGAAACGATAAGATTTTCAGTTTTTTCTTTTAACGGAGCTATAATGGTTGATACTGCATTAACCATAGAAGGTTCCATAATACTAAGCAAAGTATCTTTGTTTTCATGAATAAAACCCTTGTCAGAAAGTATTAGCTCGATAGCTTTTGAGCCAAAAAAATCAGCATTGTATATCTTGGCAATAGTGCCATCTCGCACTATAATATCACCATTAATCTCAAAAGCCACCTTCACACGCATACTATCTTGCGGTATTAGCGATACATTGCTAACCTGCCCAACACGCATACCCTTTAGGGTAACAGGGTTTGAGGCTGCAAGGCCGTCTACCCTATCGTAAATAGCATAGTAAGTTACCGTTTTGGTAAAAAGATCTTTACCCTTTAAAAAATTATATCCCAATACTAATACTGTAATGGCAATAGCGGCCAAAGCCCCTACTTTGGTCTCGTTTGATACTTTTAAACCTTTCACTTGCGGCAAATTTAGGCAAATACTACTATAAGTGTTGTTTTTTAGGTTGAAGCGAAGATTTTAACGGATGAAAAGGGTGTTTATTACACCAATAGGGCAATTGCAGTGATAAATGGCTAAATAATTATTTTATCGGCGGCGAACAAAAAAAGGGATAGCACAAACGTGCCTCCCTTGAGTATATACTTTTAGGTACTTACTTACTTTGTTTTACGGGCATCCGCAGCTTTTTTCACACCATAGGCAGCGCCTGCGGCTAAAAGAAGCGTAATACCACCGTCAACAGGTACGGGATTAAATACAGGACCTGGACCGGGCTGAGCCATAACTGTACAAAGGCCTGCTACGAGGAACATAAAGCCTACTGATGCAATTATTTTTAATACTTTCATAGTGCAAATATAAATTTTATTTTTTTTAAATACAATCGTTATTAATTAGTAAAAAAATTCTTCTTTTTTTACCCTACAAATATAGCACTAGTACCTAATATTGCAACCTATGAAACCGAAAGTTTTACTAACAGGCGCAACAGGCTTTCTTGGAGCGCACCTCGCAATAGACCTTTTGCAAGGTGAAACACCTGTTATTGCTATAAAAAGAGAAAATTCTTCGCTTCAAGAATTTGAACAAATATGTAAATTTAGGGGGATAAATGAGCACTTACTAACACACCTAGAGTGGGTAGAGTGTGATATACTAGACACATTTTCGTTATTAAAGGTAATGCAAGGTGTAGACCGCGTTTACCATACGGCTGCTATTGTCTCCTTTTGGCACAAAAACTTTGATAATATGATGCTGACGAATGTAGAGGGAACTGCAAATGTGGTTAACTGTGCTTTGGAAGCTGGAGTAAAAAAACTGTGCTACTCAAGCAGCATTGCTGCGCTGGGCCGCGAAAAAAGCGGCGATATAATAGATGAAGAAAGCCAGTGGCGCGATAGTAAATTTAATACCCAATATGCTATAAGTAAGTATTTGGCCGAGATGGAAGTATGGCGTGGCACAGAAGAAGGCCTTGATGCTGTAATTGTTAACCCCGGTGTAATACTGGGCGAAGGAAAATGGGATAAAGGCTCGTGCCGATTGATTGATACAGCCTACAAAGGGTTAAAATTTTATACCAACGGAAAAAACGGCTATGTGGATGTACGCGATGTGAGCCGTGCTATGATACAGCTAATGGAAAGCGATATAAATAACCAACGTTATATATTGGTTGGAGATAATTTATCTTTTAAAGACTTTTTTACCCAATTAACCCAACAATTAGGTAAACCAGCACCTTTTATAAAAGTAGGTGGAGCATTAGCTCAATTAGCACGCATACTGTATTGGGGCAAGGCTTTATTAAGCGGTAAAGAACCTTTGGTAACCAAAGAAACAGCGCGCAATAGCCAAGAAAAGTTTACTTATATAAGTGATAAGATAAAACGCGATTTGGGTTTTGAGTTTACCCCAATGGACGATACTATTACTCGAACGTGCAAAGCCTACCTTAGCGAGAAAGGGTAACATTTTACATTTATCAGTTACCATTTAGAGTTTTAGCCTCTAAAACTCTAAATTTATACTTGTGATTGACCAATCCCTAATTGTTTGGCTGTTCTCTTTTGAGAAAGTTGAGACGCGAAAGTTACCTCCCAAACTATTTTCATTAAAAAAATACATATAGTGGTCATCATAAGGAACATACACTTCTCTATACTTGCCAAATAATAAAACTAAATCTGAAAACCTTAAATCAAAACTTCCAGTTAAGCCTACGGAAATACTTTCATTATTATCAACATGTAAATACATACTACTGAAATTTTTATTCCTTGGCTCAATAAAATTTGTTCCGTAGCCATTATTAGATCTTATAGTACCGAGTATTGAATTCAACAATTCCCTGTCGCTCTTGTACCCATATAGGTATTTACAAATAGCAATTAGATTATCTCTGTTTAAAGTTTTAATTTCATTTATCAACTCCATAGCTATTAATTAAGTTGATTATTGGGTCTAATCTTCAATACACTTAGTTGTTACTTTCAAAAACTTTATACTCCGACAAGCTTACTCTTTGACCAACAACCAGTTAAAACCTCCGCAATACAAATCTCTTCCTAAGACGCTTATGGATTAGGACGATTCTATACAAGCGGGGCGAGGCATCATCTCTTTTCTGACATCAGACATCTAGCATCTGTCATCAAATGCAACAAACCTATTGCGGGCTGCCAAATACACGTTGCAGTATAGAAGTAACACGGTGCACAGGGTCGGTACGTATTTGCTTTTCTTCATCCGCTATTTTAAGAAACATACCATCCAAAGCTCTATTAGTTACGTGCTCGCTAAGGCTGCTATTATTTACTTTAGGAAACAACACTCCCCCCAACGATGCTGTATTGTAAGCACTTACCAAATCGGTATACAGCTTTTCTGCCGATGTATTAAACACCAAAGGTTTGCTAAGGCTATTGTTTATTTTAGGCGTAAATGCGTTTTTTAGTTGGCTAAATGTGGTATTGCGCAAATATTGTGTAGCAGCAGTATCAGTACCTTTTAGTATACCAAAAGCATCATTAATGCTCATATTGGTAACGGCATTGGCAAATATTGGCCCTGCGGTTGATGCAGCATCTTCGGCAGCACGATTTATGGCAGTAATGGTTTTATCAACCAAAGCTTCACCGCCGGGAATTTTTGATACTTGTTTAATAATATCTTGAGCTTCAGGAGGTAATAATATTTTTATAGCAGCATCTTTCAAAAAACCGTCAGTAGCATTTAATCGACGTACAGCACTATCAGTACCCACAGTTAGCGCATTTTTTAAGCCTTTCACTACCTCGGCTTGGGTTAGAGGCACATTAGTACCCAATCCTCCGCCTTGCTCAAGTGCACTTTGCACCACATCGCACGATGACAATAGGCTAAAAGTCAACAATACTATAAGAGTTTTTACTGTTTTCATGCCCCTAAATTAGTAAAGTAAAGACAAACTAATTAACTCTATGCTAAGAAAGTAAAGAGGAGACAATACCTTTTTTAAGGTAGTAGGCTAATTATAACCACTTTGTGCCAAAAACTTTTTCTAGTGCTTGGTCAATTCGGTGCGAGGCATCAGTGCGTATTTTACCTTCTTCAACAGCTACTTTATGAAAAAGACCATTCAATGCTTTGGTTGTAACATAATCGCCCAACGTATTTTGAGTAATTTTTGGAAAAAGTGTACCACCCAACGAAGCTGTATTGTATGTATTTACCAAATTGCTATACAAATCTTCGGCCGATGTACCCAAAACCAATGGTTTGCTAAGTGATGCTGTAATTTTTGGCGAAAACGCAGTTTGTAGTGGTGCGTAAGTACCTTTCTTTAAAAAGGTAGTTGCTGCACTATCGTTACCGTTTAATATCGTTTTGCCATCAGCAATGGTAATATCGGTAATGGCTTTCACAAAAATACTTGTGGCTTCAGGCGCAGCATCTTCAGCCGCACGGTTTATTGCCAATATAGTATTATCAACCAGTTGTTGCCCACCGGGTATTTTACTTAGATTAGTAAAAATAGGAGCAGCTTCGGGTGGTAATAATATTTTAACCACCTTATCACTAAAGTAACCATCAACAGCACTAAGGCGTTTTACTGATGTATCAACACCTAAAGTTAAGGCTTTTTTAAGCCCGCTAATAATTTCCTCGTTGGTAATAGAATCATTTGCATCAAAAGAATTTAATATGTCATTACCCAACTTGCTGCACGATGAAGCTACTAATAATGAGGCAAATAAAACGAATGCTAAAACTAATTTCTTCATAAGAATGATTATATCAAAATACGAAACTACAATAATAATGTCTACTTTGTTTTAACTATTGAGCATTTTTGATTTTGAAATCTCTGCTGGCGCATGAGCGTCCGCTCGTGCCAAACAATAGAGTAGCGTCCGCTACCTGCATAAACTCATCATCACCCCGCATTCCCAAACAATTATCATTTTTCATTGAGCAATGAATATTTACCATTTAACTTTTATAGAAGCACCCCGTTCCCCGAAGCGTCCCTCGCTTCGGGGTAGTAAGTGGTAGCGTCCCGCTACAAAAAAGATTTTGAGTGGACTCGAACAAGAATGAATTTCAATCGTCCTCGCTTGAAGTAGCATATTGTAAGCATCTACTCGAAAACTTGCACATAGCGAAACGCTAAAATAAATGTCCCGAAGCGAGGGACGCTTCGGGGAACTGAAACTTAGACAGTGCGGCAGGTGTCATGTCGAGCGAAGTCGAGACACAGTGCGGCAGGCAGTCATTCCAAACTTGATTGAGAATCTGTGCGAAAAGCAACTTTTCTGTATAGGTTCTATGAAATTGCTTCGTCCCGAATACTTTCGAGAGCGCAATGACGATTTTTGAAAAATGATTGCTTTTGCTGGCACTAGCGTCCGCTCGTGCCGAACAATAAGGTAGCGTCCACTACCTGCACAAAGTAGTATGGTGTACTTTGTAATTAATAATCCCATATTACCTCATCGCCTATGTCTTCAAGCAATGTTTCTGCTGTTTCTCTATCATAATATGTATTTACAAGTTGTAAGTACATATTTCTATCCCCAACTAGTCTAAGATCATAAAAATCACTCACCTTTTTGCCTTCTTCAATAATTTTCATCATTGTGATTTTTATGGCAACTCCTTCGGCGGCATTAAGTATAGTTGTTTCTATATGCCGCAAAGTTTCATAATCTTTAAACACCAAATCGCTAGTTGAATCGCTCCTGTCTGTTATCCTCCATTTAGGTAATAATTTCGACCAATCTTTATTTTTCCCATCATTGCCCTGATACATTTTAAATACAGGCCATACTTTTATAAGAAAATCTGTTGTTTGGTGAATTGGCTTCCATTTATTTTTACCTCTTGGGGGAGGATATCGAAAAATGGGGACAGGCCCAAATAAAACACCCGACTGTTTTATCTCTTCCGCACTTCTATCTACTATCTCCTTATCTATTAATTTATACACTAAAATTAGAATGCCATCAAACGTATAAACATCCGAAAAATCATCCTGCTCTGCATACCCAAACCCCATGTCAAACTCTAGGGAGAACCTAAAAATTATTCCTGATTTTTGATTATTCATATTTCAATCATACTGCTTTTTAGGTTTAAAATATATCCCCGCTGGCGAGAGCGTCCGCTCGTGCCGAACAATAAGGTAGCGTCCACTACTGTGAGATAATTAGTAAACTACTCTATCACCTCAAATAATCAGGTAAATATCTTAAATGATAATTCTTACTTTTTCTAACCCGAGTTTCAGACAACTCATGCTTTATGTATTTACCATTCTTTTTTACAGGCTGATAAACTTCAAACTTAATAGATTCTTCAAAATCACTCCCCTCAAAATACATAACAAACTTAACATAGTCATCCTTGTCAGTTATTATACATTCAGTATTACTGTCTTCAAGTACGTACTCTTTAATAACGACTTTTTTATTTTGATAATTAATGATGGTATGAAAATTTGAATTCGCATCAACAAATTTAAGATTACCATAAAATTCAATCCTTCTTCCTTCTTTATCATAAACCCCATACGTGTATCCATTGTATGTCTTTTTAATCTCTCCCCCTGCATATCTTTCTACAACAACTTCTTTCCTAGCATCTTTTTGCTTTGATTGTGAACAACTTACAATTAGCAATACGATGATAAATATTGTTGTCTTTTTCATCTATAAATTAAAACCTTACAGTATACATAAGCAAAATAGGCAATAACTATAAAACTTGCTAATAGCCTACTATATTATTATCCCCCTTCCTAACACCCCTGACATCTGACATCTAAACACAAAAAAACAAAGGCCTACCCATTTTCACAGGTAAGCCCTTGCTTTACTTATACAAACTATTACTAGCACGTATTAATTGTTAAAAAAGAAACCATTGGGAACTATACCTACCTTAAAAGTAGTTTCGCTACCATCCGTTTTTATACGGGTAACAGTTCCGTTTTGATTAAAATCAATAGCATCACCCAAATATATCGAGCCATCAAACGGATCTACGTCCATACTATAAAAGCTACCTGTTTTTTTAGCAGTAGTAGGCAATGTGCTTGCACTTATAGCTACCTCAAATACACCTGTATTATTAAGATAGTATAGCTTATCACCTGTACCATTTATAGCAAGTTTACTGACCGTTTCGCCCGTTGCAAAATCAATTGAACCTTCAATGCTATTGTTGGCTGGGTTTATACGCACCAATTTGGCAGGTGTGGTAGCAGTACTATCTACCGATACCCATACTTTTTTGTTAGCATCAACCACAATACCGTTAGGGTAGTCAGTTAGCGCAATGCTATCTTTCACAGCATCAGCACTAGGGTCAATTACATATACCTTTTTGTTGCTCCAGTTGTTCACGTATATATTTCCACCTGCTTCCACCATATTCTCGCTCCAACCGTTCAAGTCGATAGTTTTAGTTTGGGTGTGGCTGGTTAGGCTAAGTACGTGTATTACATTATTAAACAAATCCGTTACATACGCTTTGCTTCCGTTTGATGCCGAAGGAACTAGCATAAAACGGGGCGAGCCTAAATTGCTAATAGTACCTACCGATTTAAAAGTTTCAGCATTTACCACTTCTATTTTTGAAGAATTGTTTACCACCAAATAGTAGTTGCCATTGGCTTTGTACATCGATTGAAAAACATCTCCCAATGGGCGGCTATTGATGTTTGAAAACAGATTTTGAGTAAGCTTTGCCTCTCCCCTGCTATAAAAATCTATACTGGCATTACCTTTTAAAAATCCGCCTTCGTTTAAAATAAATGCACCTTGATATGCCGATGGTGAAGGCTCAATCGGGTCTCCTCCTTCATCCTTACAAGAGCTAAGTACTACTACACTTAGGGCAACTAGTGCCAGCAGATTAAATTTAAAAATTTGATTTAGGTTTTTCATGTTTTGTATTAAAAATTAAATTGTACGTTTAGTAAAAAATTGCGTTGGGGCATTGGTGCCCACTCCACCGCTTGGTACTCAGCATTCAGCAGGTTTTTGGCTTGCAGGTTTATATCAATGCTGGTTTTTTGCACCTTTATTTTAGTACCCAAAAACACATTTAGGGTTTTAAATGCAGGTAGCGCACGTTTATTATCAGAAGTAATAAATTGTTTGCCTGTATATTGGCCGCTTACACGTATGTATGCAAATCGGTTTCCGTATGATACGTTAGCAGCCACAATGTGATGCGGCACATATATTAGTTGTTTGTTATAACTATCATCAAAAGCCGAACCCTGTTTTCTGTTGGTACTTTGGGTATAAGCATAGCGCCCGTCAAATTTTAAATACTGTTTTTGGGTGATAGTGTATTTCACATCGGCCTGCACCTCTACACCCCTTGCTACTACACGCTGTATATTGCGTGGAGTCCATATTCCACCCAGCCCTTGCATCCAAATAATCCAATTGTTTATATCACTATAATAGCCCCCCACTGAGGTATTTATCACCCACTTAGTATTCTCTTTTTTATAGCTCAACCTAAGTTCACCGCTTATACCGTCCTCAGGCTTCAAATTAGGATTGCCCCCCGGACTCCAATACAAATCGTTAAAACTAGGGTAGCGATACACGCGCGATAATTTGCCACCCAGCCAAAACTTGCGGTAAAAATTATAATCAGCCCCAATAGAAGGCACAATGGGTAAAAATCTTAACTCACCCGGAAGTTTTGTAGGTAGTAAAGGAAAGTTTTGGGTATTGCGTAACGTAACCGCCTCTTGCCTAATGCTAAAAGTGGTAAATATTTTTTGATTTAATGAATGAAAACGGTGCGATGCAAACACCGATGGACGATACTGCACAGGTGCGGGTGTACCGTAATTATCGGCAGTAGATTTGAAAATAGAACTGTTTAGCCCAAAATTAACATCGTGCAGGGGCGAAACGTGGTAGCGAAACTCACCTTCAAGCAGCAAACCAAAAGCCCTGTTATCACTATTAATAGGTACTGCCGAAGCGGCATCAGTATAGCGTATGCGCTCATCAAAGTACTGAGCGCGCACTATGCCCTCGCTTTTTTTCCAATGGGCTTTTATATCGCCCATCACCCGCCACGAGTCATCGCGCTGAAAAGCAATACTTTTCTCTTGAAACATAAGCGGGGCAACCCCTCTATAGGCTTGGGTATGCCACGCCGTTACACTTGCTTTTATATTGTGTTTGATAGAAAAATAATTCTCTATCATTTGCCCGTTTAGCCAGTTTTGGGCATTTTTTAATGTATCGGTAGGTAAACCAAACTTAGTTTTGTTGGTATAGGTAAAATTGTTTTGTGCCGTTTGGTTAAAATAGCGCACACGCCCCGTATACCATCCCTTTTTGTAGCCCAGCTTTGCCCCTTGCTGATAACTGCCAAAACTACCCGCACCCAATAATACAGTGCCGTGCAAACCGTTTCGTGTTTGTGCTTGCTGCCCCAAACCAATAGTACCACCAATAGCCCCACTGCCATACAGCGCGCTTTGGCTGCCATGGGCAAGCTCTATCCCATCCATAAAAAAGGCAGGAATAAGATTAAAATCAATTAGCTGATTCATGGGGCTTTGCAGGCTAAAGCCATTCCACACCACATTGGTATGCACGCCATACGTACCACGCATAATAGGTGTAGCCAAAGTGCCGGGTGTATATTGGCGCACAAACATCCCTGTTTGCTGCCCCAGCACATCGCCCAAAGTATTGGGTGCATATTGTGCCAATAGCACACTATCGGCCTTCCAAGTATAGGTGCCTGCATTAAAAACCTTTTCGCGCTGCACCACTACCTCACTACTACTAACGGTGTATACACTATCAGCATGGGTTTGTGCTTGGCCACACAAGGTAGCCAACACAAAAAGTGCGCTTATAATTATTTTTTGGCTCAATGTTATTATTCATTTTGCCTACGGGTATTAATAAAAAACAGAATACAGCTTGCGCACAACTATAGCTACCTGAAAAAACAGTATAAAAAGCTAAATATGGCACTTACTGAACCCCAACCTTTTTTCCCGAAGGTGTGAATCCTAAGCATCTGAGGCAGGTCTTCTGACTTATTCCGATTTTTTGCTGCCTTCCCGTCATCGCTACACGATGTCAGTGGCAAAAGGGGGCAAAAAACCAACGGTGTATTACCGTTGAATGGAACTTACAGCAGCGGGTACTGTTCACGATTTACACGTGATTCCCTTTTCATCTCATAGTAAAAGAAACTTTTACCCAAGAACCTGAAATGCGGGGCAAATATAGACTTTTTTTGGAATGAGCAAATTTTGTGTGTTTGTGTTTGCTAAATAGTAGTGTTTGACTGAACAAAGTAGAAGCATAGCAAGCTATTTCCCCTCCTTTGATGGATTTGTGGGCTGAATAAGGAGGGGACTAAGGGGAGGTCGAAAAGGCAAGAAAGCATAGGCTTAATCCATATCCCTTAGCTGCATACAACACTTTTAAGGAGGGCGTTTCAACGACGTTCATTGTCCCCATAGCACGTGTCTTCCCGAGTAAAGTCGAAGGAGCGCGACAGGCATGGCGGATAATACATTTATTGCAGCGGACGCTACTCTATTATTTGGTACGAGCTGATGCTCGAGCCAGCTTCGGCGTTCCTTCAAGCGTGGACGCTTGAAGTTCATTCTTGTTCGAGTCCACTCAAAACCTTTTTTGTAGCGGGACGCTACCAATTACTATCTCGAAGCGAGGACGCTTCGAGGAGCGGAGAGAATTATACAAAAAAGTTGTCTTTCGCACAGATTCCTGCTTTCGCAGGAATGACTAGCTACCGTATTGATGCAAGTTGTCATCCTGAGCGAAATCGAAGGGTGCGGGGTAATGATGGGTTTATATAAATAGCGGACGCTATTTTATTGTTCGGCACGAGCGGACGCTCCCGCGCCAGCCAGAGCACAGTTATCTTGAGGTTCTCGAAAGGTGAGAAGGGTATGCCATAACACAGATTCCCATTTGGAATGGGAATAACTGGAAGTCGCATTAATTGTGCGGCGGGTGTCATTCTCAACTTGATTGAGAATCTGTGCGCTGTTCGGTAATCAAAATGCCCACGCACAGATTCCTGCTTTCGCAGGAATGACTGGCAACAGCATTCCACCTCGTCATTACAAAAAACCCAATTCAAAATTTCTTCAAAATTGATTAAGTACCTTAGTGCTGTGAAAATTTTGATTGTTGAGGACGAAAAAGAACTGGCGCACGATATGGTAAACTACCTATCGGGGCAAAGCTATATATGCGAGCTTGCACACAACTTTCACCAAGCTGTAGAGAAAATAAACCTGTACAATTACGATTGCATATTGCTTGATTTAATGCTTCCCGACGGTAGCGGCTTGCAATTGCTCGAAATTTTAAAGCAACAAAACAAACAAGAAGGCGTAATAATTATCTCAGCTAAAAACTCGATAGAAGATAAAGTACAAGGCCTGCAAATTGGTGCCGATGATTATTTGGCAAAACCCTTTCATCTTTCAGAATTAGCTGCCCGTATATATTCAGTTATCCGCAGGCGACAATTTGCCAATACCAATGTTATTGAGCAAAACGGGCTGGTAGTAGATATACAGGCCAAAACCGTTAGCCTAAACAATACACCCATAGTACTTACCAAAAAAGAATTTGATTTATTATTATTATTTCTGGGTAATAAAAACAAAGTAATATCAAAAAGTGCATTGGCCGAACATCTTTCGGGCGATATAGCCGATATGCTGGATAACCACGATTTTGTTTATGCACACGTAAAAAACCTGAAAAAGAAATTGGCCGAAGCAGGCGGCGAAAATTATTTAAAAACCGTGTATGGTACAGGGTATAAATGGGAAATATGAGTAAATTATTAAATAAACCCTTTAAAGCATTTACGCTGTATGCACTGATAATATTGGTATGCAGCATACCTGTGTATGTTTTTGTTGTAGATTATATATGGCTGGCCGAATTGGACGAGCACAACCAAATAATAAAACAACAAATAGAAAAGGGTTTTGAAAAAACCCCTATTGATGCCGCCGAGATTGATAAGCTGCTTACGTTTTATAACAGCATAGGGCAAGGCACAAAAATTACTCCTGACAATAGTTTTGCCAAAATAACCGATAGTATTTATACCATAACAAGGGAAAACCAATATGCTGACGAGCTTGAAATTGATAGATTTAGAGGGCTACTATCGTATATTACCATAAATGGAAAGCCCTATAAAGTAACCATTGAAACTAATGTTGAGGAGACCGATGAAACCCTTTTGGCCATTGCAACAATCACCATTTTATTTTTTATTTTTATGGTGCTGGGTTTTATTATTCTGAATAAAAGAATTGCCAAAAAAATATGGCAACCTTTTAGAAATACCCTTGAAAAATTAAAAGTTTTCGACCTGACAAAACACCAAGCCATAGAGTTTGAAAAAACAGATATAGAAGAGTTTGAAGAACTAAATACCGAACTAAGCAAGGTGATTGAAAAAAATATAGAAGCCTTTAATCAGCAAAAAATATTTATTGAAAATGCCTCGCACGAGCTACAAACCCCATTGGCATTGCTAAAAGCAAAAATTGATTTGTTGCTGCAAAACCAAGAACTAACCGATGCACAATCGCAAATTATTACCTCAATTAACAGCTCGCTATCTAGGGTTACACGTATCAATAAAAACCTGTTATTACTGGCCAAAATTGAGAATAAACAATTTACCGATAGCCAACCAATACAGTTAGCGCAGCTTATAGAAGAAAGCACAGAAAGCCTTGCCGATTATATTAATCAAAAAGGCTTTGTATTTGATAAAAACATCAATACACAGCTAATAGTTAATTGCAACCCCATTTTGCTCGAAATATTGATAAATAATCTGCTTATAAATGCCATACAGCACAATACCTCAAGCGGCAAAATAGGTATCGAATTATCCAACGGTATCTTAAGCATACACAATACCGGCTATAAGGCTCTTAATACGCAAACAATATTTAAGCGCTTCTCTCAATCATCAACCACAACAGCCAATAGCGGTTTGGGTTTGGCTATAGCAAAAGAAATTTGCAATGGCTATGGCTGGAAAATAGCGTATGCCTATACAAATGGGCTGCATTATTTTACTGTTACATTCTAAAAATTCAGAATATCTACAAAATTGTACCTCAATTTTGAAGTATTAAATTTTGAAACCATGAAAAAATCTGTAATTATTTTGGTTGCCCTGCTTATTAGCGCGGTTGCCTACTCGCAAAAAGTAAAAGAAAAAGATGTTCCTGATGCTGTTAAAACAGCCTTTAAAGCAGCCTACCCCAATGCTGAGGATGTGAAGTGGGAAAAAGAAGATGCTAACTATGAGGTAGAATTTGAATTGAACGACGTTGACTACTCAGCCTTGTTCGATGCTAACGGAACTTTGCTGGAAACTGAAATGGAAATAGAGACCAGCCAATTGCCTCAACAAGTAATTGAGTATATGAAAACTCATTACACCGATAAAAAAATAAAAGAAGCCGCTAAAATAACCGACGCTAAAGGCACTGTAACCTACGAGGTTGAGATAAAAGGCAAAGATGTAATGTTTGATGCCAACGGAAACTTTATTAAAGAAATAAAAGACTAATTAGGTTTTAAAAATGACACGTCTAAAAATAATTATTGGGTTTTTGTTTATTATCTCTTTTTGCAATACCTATGGCCAAAGCACCACAGTTACACTATCGGGAGTGGTGAAGGATAAAACTACTAAAAACCCCTTGGCTTATGTTAATGTGGTTTTAAAAACCGAAAAAGATTCGGTTTTTGTAACAGGAACTGTAACAAATGAAGAGGGGCGGTTTTCGTTACCCACAATAAAACCCAATAATTATATTTTAGAAATATCGTATGTGGGATATATCACCCACAAACAACCCCTATTTGTAGGTAGTTTGTCAAAATTTTTAGATGTAGCTACCATTGAGCTTGCTGAAAATATTGAAAGTGTAAGCGAGGTTGTAATTACAGGTAAGCAGAGCGAGGTAAGCGGGAAAATGGATAAAAAAACCTACTCGGTAGAGGATAATATAAGCCAAGGCGGCGGTTCGGTACTGCAAGCCATGCAAAACCTTCCGGGGGTTAGTGTGCAAGACGGTAAAGTACAACTACGCGGCAACGATAAAATAACCGTGCTTATTGACGGGAAACTAACTGCACTAACCGGCTATGGTGGGCAAACTGGCTTAGATAACATTCCTGCATCGGCTATTGAGCGAATAGAAATAATTAATAATCCATCGGCCAAATACGAGGCCAACGGAAACGGAGGTATTATTAATATTATCTACAAAAAAAATAAACAAGAGGGGTTTTATGGCAAAGCAGGGCTTACATCAGGCTTGGGTGCTTTATGGATTAAAAAAGCCAACCTGCCAAGCATCAGGCCACAGTATCAGTATACCCCAAAAATTAATCCTTCGCTATCGCTTAGTTATCGTAAAAATAAAATAAATGCCTTTTTTCAGGGGGATTATTTATATACTGAAACGTTGAATAAAAATGAATTTGTTACCCGTACGTATGATGACGGCACTATTATAAAACAACAAACCAAACGGAATAGAAATACCAGTTTTATAACCACTAAAGCGGGGTTGGATTGGAATATAAACGATTATAATACATTTACTTTTAGCGGATTGTATGGTCGTGAGCGCATACTTGACCACGGCGACGAGCCTTTTTTTAATAGCGAACTTACCCAGCGTAATCGCTTATGGCAGTTTTTAGAAGACGAGCTAAAAACTACGGTAATGGCATCAGCTAATTATCAGCATAAATTTAAACAAGCTGGACATTTATTAAATATTAATTTTAATTACACCTTTCACCGAGAGGACGAGAAATATTATTTTGATAATATATTACCCACCTACACAGGCAAAGATGCTTTTAAACTAATTTCAGACGAGCAGGTGGCGGAGTTGAGTGTTGACTACGTTCGCCCGCTAAAATACGGACAGTTTGAAGGGGGTGCAAAATTTAGGCAAAGGGGCATACCTACTAATATGCAATTTTTCCCGGGGTTAAACTCGCCGCTTGATACCAATGCAGGCGGAAAGGCAACTTATAAAGAAACCATACCTGCTTTGTATGGCAATTATGTATTTGAAAACAAAAAATTTGAAGCTACCATTGGTTTACGGATTGAATATGTGGGGGTAAATTACGAGGTGAATGCCAACCACAATACCTATAAAAGCAATGGTTATAATTATACCCAACCCTTTCCCAACCTTAGATTGGGGTATAAAATAAGCGAGCGCCAAAAACTTTCTTTCTTTTATAACCGAAGGGTTGATAGACCTAACGAGGTAGATATTCGTATTTTTCCTAAATATGATGATGCTGAAATAATAAAAGTGGGTAACCCTGCACTGCGCCCGCAATACACCACATCGTTTGAGGTGGGGTATAAAACAAGCCATAATAAAGGTTATATTTATGCTGCGGCATACTACAAAGCTGCCAATGGTACTATTACCCGAATATCGAGCACAGCACCCAACAGCACATTAATTTATGCTGTTTTTCAAAACGCTAATAAAAGTTATAATGCAGGTGCTGAGGTGGTTTTTTCGCAAGATGTATCTAAAAAATTTACGTTTAATGTAAATGTAAACGCTTACCAAAACAGCATTGACGGGTTTACAGTACTTAACAGATACCCTGTGCCTACTGTGTTTACAGCCGATAAGCAACAGCTAATATCAGGCAATGCCAAAATAAACGGCATTTTGCACCTAGCCAAAAACCTTGATATACAGGTAACGGCTATCTATCTTGCACCCGATATTATTCCTCAAGGAAAAACAGGCTCGCGCTTTTCTTTAGACTTGGGTGCTAAAAAAGCCATACAAAAAGGCAAAGGTGAGTTATTCTTTAACGCTACTGATCTTTTAAATACTATGGTGATACGTAAAACTGTAAACGGGCAAGGCTTTAGCTACACTAGCAACGATTATTACGAAACACAAGTAGTGCGGGTTGGTTATAATTATAAATTTTAGGCTGGCTGAGAGTATTTAGGGGTTGAAGGAGGAAGTAAAAGGGCATTTTAGCTAAGAAATGGCGCGATTTAACAGCTATATTATGTACAAAGTACATTTTCGTCGCGTTTTAACCTCCTTTGGTCGAAAAAAAGTCATTTTTGTATAAAAATGACAACCCTTACTTGAAAGATAATTTTTTTTCGCTTTACATTTGCTATAACTAATTAAAGTTCGCTTTTGTTTTAAGCATGAGCTCTACTATACAGGTACATATAAATAGAGTAAGGACGAAGGTACTGCGTAATTTTTTACAAGTATCTAATCGGTCTTTTGCTGCTTGCCCCACTGTGAAAGTTAAGATGAAGAGAGTAGATTCATCGTATCTAAACATATTGATGTTACTGCTTCTTAGACGCTATCAAACTAATAATACTTAGTTTTACATATCAACATTTATTTCTTGCTATACTTAAAGACAGACTTGTAAGTTTTTGTCTTTGAATAATATGCTGCGCTGTGTTTTACTGTATCAACAGTATTCATAGCCGTTATTGATACCTCCTATCTTTTTTCCGAATTGGAAAAAATCCGCAATTAAATCAAATCAACTTTAACTTAATATTTACAACTATTTACACAAATCTACCATGAAAGGTCTCAAAGCTAAGATTAGAGCTAACAAAGTAATCTTTACAATTCTGCTATTTTCGTTTTTACTGGCTAACTCCTCAGTAAAATCACAATTAGTTGGTGGAACCACGTATTCCATTAACGGCACACAAAATCCTCCTACTTCCTTCGGTACAGTTGCTAATGCATTTACGTACCTAAATGCGAATGGAGTTTCAGGTTCAGGCACTATTACTATTGAAATTGCTTCAGGGTATACGGGCGAATCGGGTGTTATTCCTGCACTTACTGTTTATTCGGGTATGAGTGCTGCTATTCCCATAGTATTAAAGCCTGCCAGTGGGCAATCGCCTACAATTTCTACGGCTCCCGCTGCTAACGGCGCGGTTATTCGTTTAAATGGGGTTAAGTATTTTACTATTGATGGTTCAAACAACGGAACAACTTCGCAAAATTTAACTATCACTACAACTTCAACCACCACAACTGTAAGGCTTGTTGATTTAGTACCTACTTCAACCAGTAGTTGTAAGTTGAATACGGTTAAAAACGTAAAACTTTTAGGTAACTCAACTACCATAGCGGTTAATACCTATGTGGGTATTTATTTAGGTAGTGGCACAGCTACTCCGGGTGCTGCTTTGTTTACAGGTAACGACTCGAACCTTTTTCAAAACAACACGATTGAGGCAGTAAGAAACGGTATCTATTTAAGGGGTACTAACACCGCCACACAATACGACAACTACAATAGGGTGTTGAATAATACCATTGGAGGCACTGTTGCTACCGGAGGCACACAAAACACAACTTTTTTTGGTGGTGTGGCTACTGTAAGCGGTATTTACCTTAACTCACAAAAAGGGGCGCTAATACAAGGTAATATAGTAAGAAATTCAGTACCCGCTAATTACTATGCCCGTGGTATACATTTGGAAGCTATTTCATCAGCAGGGTCGTCAAATAAAGATATTACTATAAACGCCAACAATATTTATAATTTGGTGTATAGCGGTATTAGCGGTTATGCAAACCACGGTATCCGTGTGCAGATAAATGATAATACAGCCAACAACATCCGTATCACCAATAATTTTATTTCAAACATTGCAGGTGATTGTGATAATGTTGGTTCATCATTTGACTGGGGTGTGTTGGCAGGGATTCATATTCCATCTAATGCAACAGTTAATAATACTAATGCTGGCGTTTTCATCTATCATAATAGCATTAACTTATACGATAACGGGGCTCAAAAATCGTCATCACGTACAACAATTATAACCGCTTGCGTTGCTGCACAAACGTTTGTAGCAGGTGGTGTAACGGTTAAAAATAACATCCTTAAAAACACTTTTCCAGGTTCACTTGCAACAACAAAATGTTTGGCATTTTATGCCCAAAACGCTACTCTTAATCCGTTTACATCAGACTATAATGATATATATGTAAATGGGGGAGCTAATGTAACAAGCAGCGTAGGAAGTATTAAAACTTTTGATTATGGTACGCTAGCAGCATGGCAAGCCAATTCTGTTGATGCAAACTCGTTAACGGTAGACCCTTTGTTTTTTACACCTATAGACTTGCATACATTTAGCTTTGATTTAAATGACGCAGGAACTAATGTTAGTGTAACTACTGATATTGATAGTAAAACCAGAAATGTCAGTACTCCCGATATTGGAGCATCAGAATACACTCCTGTAATATATAACCTTGCTCTGCAACAAGTATCAGGTGTTTTATCAGGTTGTAACCTTGCTACATCTACTCCAAAAATTCAAATTAAAAACATAGGCAGAAAGCCTGTTATTGTTGGTGATACCATTATTTTTTGGTATAGTGTAAATGGAGCTCCTAAGATTCATGACACCTTATATGTATCAACACCTATAGATACAGGAACCACCAGCAACTTTACATTTACCAAGCCTTATACTTATTCGGGTTCGGGTAATTACAATTTTTCGCTAGGGTTTTACTACAGTAAAGATCAATTTACCCCTAACGATACCACTGTAGTTAGTGCATTTAGCTACAGTTGTATAAATTCAAACCCCTATATTAATGATTTTGAAATCACTGATGGTGGTTATACACAAGTCGGCGGATGGGTTAAAGGTATTCCTGCCAAACCAAATATTAGTACTGCGGGTAGTGGCCAAATAGCTTGGGTAGTTGATGCCTTATCAGGTATTAATTACGCAAACAACCTAAAAAGTTATTTGTACTCTCCTTTATTTGATTTTACTACTGCTTGCCAGCCTAATGTATCTTGGTTAATGCGTTATGTTATTGAAACTAACTGGGATGCAATTGTTTTTGAAGTAACAACGGATAATGTAAACTGGACTAAAATAAACACTGTTACCCCTGTATATAACAATACAAGTGCTAGTGGCCCTGTACCGCCTAATAAATGGTCGGGAGACAATGGTAGCTGGCAAAAATATACTGCCGACCTTTCTGCATACGCCAATGTGCCTTTATTAGGTTTCAGATATTATTTTGGTACTGATGCCAGCAATATTGGCAATTTTGATGGCGCTGCTATTGATAGTATTGCCGTTGAGTTTTTCCCTACATTGGGAACAGTAAGTGTGCTTTCTAGCTTGCAAAACGACACAGCATTTATAAAAGCACCCTATACTTTTACTTCTAATCTTGCAGGTAAATCAGGCATCAGACACCGTTGGTATGTTGATGGTGTTTTGGTTGATTCTTTAAATGCAAGCATAAGCCAATCGTGGTCAGCCAACGGAACATCAACAATTAAATATTACAGTTCTTCTTGCGCTGAGAGTGATTCAGTAATAATACCTATTACCATAATTACTCCCGTAGGTAAACCAACTATTGATTTTATAGCTGATAAATACACTGCCAATGCCGGTGAAATAGTGGGTGTTAAAAGCCTTACTGGTAATGGAGCATTTAGCTGGAAATGGATAGTATCTCCCGATATCGGATATGATTACCTTTCAGGCATCAATACTCCTACCTATTCGTTTACAAGTCCGGCATTAGAAACTGCCCAAAATACCGAGTTATTCTTCTTTTTGGGTGATGAATACGATGTATGCCTTGTAGCTGAAAACGTAAACGGTATAGATACTATATGTAAATCTAAATACCTTACTATTTCAAACGGATTTGCTGCGTGCTCATACCCAAGCATATTATTCCCTAAAGGAAAAGTATACGATTCAGGTTTAGGAAACGGCGCTTATGCCAATAACGAAAACTGTACTGCTGTAATTGAGCCCGATTGTGCCGATACTATTTACGTAAAACTAAATGCGCTATCTACCGAAGGAAGTACTGATTATTTACGCATATATGATGGTGATGAAAAAACAGGAACCCCACTTTGGGATATTACTCAATACCCATTGGGTCTTAGCGGAAAATTAGCCAACGTATTAAACCTTCCCTCTGTTCTTGTAGCAACCAATGGTTTTGTAACCGTTAGGTTTACCTCAAACGGTTCAGTAGTAAGCGATGGTTTTGAGTTGCAATACTGGACAAAAGATGTTACTCAAAAACCAAGTGCAGCATTTGCTATACCAACAGGTTTACAATGCCCATCGGCAAATATTAGTATTACTAACAATACAACAGCGCGTGGAAACACAAAATATAGCTGGGATATTGATGGTGATGGTGTAGAAGACGAAACTGATGAAGAGTTTACCTTCCAATATAAAACTGCGGGTACTTATACTATAAGAATGATTGCCTCAAACTGTATCGGCAAAGACACTGCATACCGTACTGTAGTAGTTCAAAACCCTACAGCAGCACCAACATCAGCATTCGGAACTAAATTTACCAACCCTGCTGTTGGTGATGAAGTTATGATTGCCGATTCTACTTTAGGTTGTGTACAAGGCATGGAATGGATTATAAGCCCTTCAACCTTCTCATACATTAATGGTACTACAAACAGCAGCAAAAACCCTAAAATAGTATTTAATGCCGCAGGTTGCTACACAGTTAAACTTGTTACATGGAATGGTGTTGGCTACGATAGCCTTGAGCGTATTTGTTACTTCAATGTAAAAAATATGTGCATTCCTTTCGTATCTCAGTTAAACAGCGACATAGGAATTAGCCATGTTGTACTTAATACTATTAATAACCAAAGTGCCGCAGGTACAAAAACCTACACCAACTATACAAACACCATTAGTACTGAATTGACTAAAGGCGGAGTGTATGAGTTGACTCTTGAAAGAAATACCACGCTAAACAAAATGACCCGTAAAGCATGGATTGATTTTAACCAAGACGGAATTTTTGATGCCAGCGAAACCGTTGCTGTAGAAGTTAACGCACAAACAGCTACCTTCAAAACAAACATCACCATCCCACGTACAGTAATGTCGGGCTATACTCGCCTAAGAGTTGGTGCTGTATTCTCAAACACAACTATTAACCCTTGCGGTTCTAACTTTATTGGTGAGTTTGAAGACTACAGGATTATATTGATTGAAGATGCTGTGAAACCTGTGATAACCCTTACAGGTGCTGATACTATTAATATAGAAAGAGGTCGTGGCTATACCGAATTAGGTGCTACTGCTTTTGATAATATTGACGGTAACATTACTCCTAACATAATATTGGCAGGTGCCGTTGATACTATGGTTGTAGGTGCATACACAATAACTTATGATGTAACCGATAGTACAGGTAATAAAGCAATAACTGTAAAACGAATTGTTAATATTACACCTGACGTTACTAAACCTATTGTAACCCTAAACGGGAATGCACACGATACAATTTTTGTATTTAATTCATACCCCGATTTGGGTGCTACTGCTTTTGATATTGTTGATAAGAACCTAACATCAGTAATATTACTTACTAGCAACCTTGATACCGCCAAAGTAGGTACATACACTCTTACATACTCAGCTACCGACTTTAGTGGTAACACGGGCTTTATAACTCGTTTGGTTACTGTTTTAGACACAGCAAAACCTGTTATCATACTTATTGGCAACAACCCGCTTATTTGGTATGTACACACTCCGTATGTTGACCCAGGACATCAGGTTGTTGACAACTACGACACTGGTCTTGTAGCTACAATTACAGGTATTATAAACACCAATGTTACAGGCACATATCAATTGTACTTTAACGTTGTTGATAATAGCGGCGATAGTGCAACAACTGTAATACGTGAAGTAATGGTAGTAGATACCATAAAACCAATAGTTACACTTGTAGGCCCTTCAACAATTACTGTAGATGTATTTACATCGTACTTTGAGTTGGGTAGCAATGCTACTGATAACTATGATAAGAGCCTATCGGCCGTAACCATTGTGGGTACAGTTGATACAGCCGTTGTAGCCGATTACGAACTGAAATATGTGATTACTGATATTGAAAACAATACATCAGACACTGTTATCCGTACCGTAAAAGTAGTAGACCGTGTAGCCCCAGTAATTATAGTACACAACCCTATTGTTATTGAACGCACACAGTCTAAACCAAACTTGGCCGATTCAGTTTCGTATACCGATAACTACTATCCTAAATCAGCCCTTACACTAAGCATTACTGAAAACATTGATGTAAATAAAGAAGGTTATTATACCGTTGAGTATGTTGTAACAGACCCATCAGGTAACAGCAGTGCCGTTGCCAAAGGATTTGTTTACGTAACAGGTGCCACAGGTATACCTTCAGTAGTAAACAATGCTTCAATAAATGTTTATCCTAACCCTTCTAGCACTACAGCATACGTTGCCCTTGATTTTGCAAGCGAAACAACTGTATCAATAGCCGTTTATAACGCAATCGGTCAAAAAGTGATGGAAGTAACTCCACAAGGCAGCTTCACCTCTCGTGTAGTTGAACTTAACCTTGTAAACCTTCAATCGGGTAATTACTTTATCCACGTAGAAGGAGATAATGGCGTAGCTATTAAGAAATTAATAGTAGCTAAATAACAAAGTCTCATAGTCTCATTTATCATACCTACCTTAAAGGGAGCCCATTACGGGGCTCCTTTTTTTGTTATAGGTAGTTTACAACTGTAAATGTCTTTGTAATACTAAGCGAAGCCGAAGGAGTGCGGGTGATAATAGGTTTATGTAGGTAGCGGACGCTCTATTATTTTGGGCACGAGCGGACGCTCGAGCCAACTTCGGCGTTCCTTCAAGCGTCCTCGCTTGAAGTTTATTATTGTTCGAGTCCACTCGAAATATTGTTTGTAGCGAAACGCTACCACTTACTATCCCGAAGCGAGGACGCTTCGGGGAACAGGGGTTTTGTACAAGCGAAAGGGTATTGCAACTTAACTGTGCGGTGACTGTCATCCTGAGCGAAGTCGAAGGAGTGCGGGTGATGATAGGTTTAGTAGGTAGCGGACACTACTCTATTATTCGGCACGAGCGGACGCTCGAGCCAGCTTCGGCGTTCCTTCAAGCGTCCTCGCTTGAAGTTTATTCTTGTTCGAGTCTACTCGAAATATTGTTTGTAGCGAAACGCTACCACTCACTATCCCGAAGCGAGGACGCTTCGGGGAACGGTGTGTTCTCATTCTATATTGCAACTTATCTGTGCGGCTACTGTCATCCTGAGCATAGTCGAAGGAGTGCGAAAGACAGCGCAGAAAAAAACAATCGCACTAACGAGGGCACTACTCTATTATTCGGTACGAGCGGATGCTCGAGCCAGCAAAAGCAATCCTATAGAACTATACAGAGAAGTTACCTTCCGCACAGATTCCAAATCAAGTTTGGAATGACTGCCTGCCGCATTGATGCGCGTTGTCATCCTGAGCGAAGTCGAAGGAGTGCGGGTGATAATAGGTTTATGTAGGTAGCGGACGCTACTCTATTATTCGGCACGAGCGGACGCTCGAGCCAGCTTCGACGTTCCTTCAAGCGTCCTCGCTTGAAGTTCATTCTTGTTCGAGTCCACTCGAAACCTTAGTTTGTAGCGAAACGCTACAACGTACTATCCCGAAGCGAGGACGCTTCGAGGAACAGGATCTCATTGCTAAATGTCCAATGATAATTGCTAAATGAAAAATGCCAAATGCTACTCCCTATGTATCACCCCCGCCATAGGCTGCGCGGTAGGCATCACCACAATATCGTTAATATTTACGTGTGGCGGACGGCTGGAAATGTACCAAACAGCATCAGCAATATCTTGAGCCACCAAATTTTCAAACCCATTATATACCTTCTTCGCCCTGTCAATATCACCCTCAAAGCGCACTATCGAAAATTCAGTTTCTACCGCACCCGGACACACCATCGACACCTTTATGGGGTATTTACTCAAGTCAAGTCGCATACTGCGTGTAAGCGCATCAACAGCGTGTTTGCTGGCACAGTATACATTGCCCATAGCATACACTTCTTTGCCCGCTATACTACTAATATTTATTATGTGCCCTGTTTTGTGGGCTATCATAAGAGGCACAACCGCTTTGCTAACGTATAGTAAACCCTTCACATTAGTATCAATCATAGTGTCCCAATGATCTACATTGCCTTCATCAAAAGCAGCAAGACCCATAGCAAGGCCTGCATTATTCACCAAAATGTCAATTTTTTGCCACTCGGCAGGTAGCGAAGCTATAGCATCAAACGTAAGTTGGCGTTCGCGTACATCAAAATTTAAGGTATGAACTTGCACATGATACATTTGGGCAAGTTCTTGTGCCACAGCCAATAACCTATCGGCGCGCCTCCCTGTGATAATAATATTGTACCCGTTTTGAGCCAGTATATGCGCGCAGGCTTGGCCTATGCCCGCAGTCGCACCCGTAATTAAAGCTGTTTTCATCAATAAGTAATTAACAGTTAAGTGTAAAAATTTAATGTTAGTTTTGTTTGTGTTGCGAAAATAAAGAAGAGAATTTTGTTGCCAAGAAAAATCCTAACCTAAGATATAGTTTTATGAGTTTTACAGTTACAAAAGAAGAAACATACAGCCTTATTACTCTTGCCAAAGATTCGTTAAGCGGAGCCAACGCTGATAAGCTAAAAGGCGACTGTGTGAAACTGATTAAAGGTAACCCATTTATTATTATGAATTGCAAAGCCCTGACGGGTATTAACAAAAACGAAAAAGATTTGTTGATTTCGCTGGAGCATTTAGCCAAACGAACAAGCGGCAGCATTATTCTTACCGAATTGCACGATGACATGATAGATATGATGGAAAAAGAGGGGGTGAATTGTGTACCTACGGATGATGAAGCAGTTGATTTTATTTTTATGGAGCAGATAGAAAATCAGTTTGTTGATGACGACGAGGACGATGATGACGATTATTAGTAGCCACTAAAAAGTATAAAAAGAGAAGGTCGGGTTGTGTTCCACAACCCGACCTTCTCTTTTTATCAGTAAAACTAAAACTAACTAATATCTAAAGATACATTAAGCACTTCTCTAATAGAATTATAAGTATCTAACTCACTTAGTTTAAGATCAGCAATTCTAAACCATTGTACCTGGGTAATATTTTCTTCTTCTTGGGGTTTAAACTCCTCGTCC
This sequence comes from Bacteroidia bacterium, assembly GCA_037968475.1. GTDB lineage: Bacteria > Bacteroidota > Bacteroidia > UBA8524 > UBA8524 > SB11. The sequence continues at coordinate 85,209 of JBBKVO010000022.1, read as the reverse complement.
TGCTCCATGTGCATATAATACCAATGGGTAGTTTTTAGTACTCGGCCACCATCCAATTGGTAGGTATGAAACGATTTAGTGATAAAATCACCCAATTGCAACTGCTTCATACCACATTCTTCTTTCACCTCACGCACAGCAGTACTATCCAGTTTCTCCTCGTCGTCTTTTTTACCCTTGGGCAAATCCCATTTGCCTTGACGTTTTATAAGCAGCACATCGCCCTTTTGGTTTAGCACCACACCACCTGCGGCTTGTATTTCTTTATAGTGGCTTTTAAACCTTCTAAAAGTTTCTTTTTCATCCACCGTAGGAATAAAAATACCAAAATTGCTAATGCTCCGATCGCTATTTTCAAGCATATCAACAGCCAGCATCATGGCTTTATTATCGTCATCCATCAAGCGCAAGTTTTTAAGCCTAAAAAGATCTTCGCTATCTTCAGAAATCACCAGCGGGTGTTCGTTTATAAAAATTTTTACCATTCGGGTTGCATCAAAAATAATCTAACTAACATATTTTTTTATCAAAAATCGTTTCGGCATCGTCAATCAGCTTGCAAATAACCTGTTTTTGGTATTAGGTTTGCACCCATGGCAGCCGGCAAAACAGGTGCGAAAATAGCACAATACCTTTTAGAAATCAACGCAATCCAACTTCGTCCTTCAGAGCCCTTTACTTGGGCTTCGGGTTGGAAATCGCCCATATACTGTGATAATCGTTTATCATTATCACACCCAAAAATTCGCACCTACATAAAGAAAAAACTTGCCAAAAGCATAGTTGAAAACTATCCTAAAGCCGAAGCTGTTGTGGGTGTTGCTACTGCGGGTATTGCCCCGGGTGCATTGGCTGCTGATGAACTGGGCTTGCCCTTTGCATACATTCGCCCTGAACCTAAAAAACACGGTCGCCAAAATATGATTGAAGGCGATTTGAAACCCGGTCGTAAAGTAGTAGTAGTAGAAGATTTAGTGAGCACAGGCGGAAGCAGCTTAAAAGCCATTAACGCATTGCGCGAAGCAGGTGTAGAGGTATTAGGTTTGGTAAGTATTTTTAGCTACGGTTTTGTTGAAGCCGAAAATAACTTTCACAATGCAGGTTGCAAGTTTATCACCCTATCAGACTATTCTGAACTGATAAAAATTGCCAAAAAAGACGGTTACGTTAAAAGCGAAGATTTAGAAAGCCTACGCAATTGGCGTGAAGCTCCCGACAAGTGGGGAGTGTAGGCAATACTTTTAAAACTTTACTAATTAACATGAGTCTGGAATAAAACTAACACAAAATGAATGTGTTGGAATGCAGTTGTTGTTGAGGTTTTCGAAGCAAGGCAGGCCAAACGCGCTTTAACCCTTCGAGGACATCAGGATGATAGTCCACGCACCCCTTTTATATGGGGCTTGAACTTTCTCTTATCCCTAACTCACGTTAAATAATAAATGATAGCTGATAAATGGTAATTGATAAATGAAAAATATTAAAATTGTACATGGATATTGAACATTACCGAAACTATTGCATAACCAAAGCTGGCGTTACCGAATCATTTCCATTTGACAGCAAAATACTTGTTTTTAAGGTGATGGGTAAAATGTTTGCGCTTAGCAACGTAAATAACTTTGAAAGCATTAATCTAAAGTGCGACCCTGAACTAGCAGTTGAACTTCGTGAGCAATACGAAGGCGTTACACCGGGCTACCACATGAGCAAGGTACACTGGAATACAGTATTAATGGACGGCAGCATTGATGATAGGCTAATATGCGAGTGGATAGACAATAGCTATAACCTTATAGCAGCTTCTCTTACCAAAAAACTACAAGCCGAATTAGAGTTGCTTAAAACTTTATAAAAAATTATTTACCACGCTTTCCTTCTAAAACCGCCTATCGCCAAACCAAATACATTTGGTTAACATTAAATACTTATTTGCTTAACATTAGCTTAATACTGCCGTAATACTTTCGTGCACAGAATGAAGAAAATACTTTTTATACTTCTTTTAGCAATAAGCACAACAGCAGCAATAGCAGGCAATGCCGACCCTAAAGCTAACCAAACCATTAAAGGACAAGTAACCGACGAAAACGGTGAAGCTCTTGCAGGTGTTGAAGTAATGGTAGAAGGAATTGGAACAAGAGTATATACCGATTTTGACGGTAATTTTGAAATTGATCATCTTCGTGATGGTTCGTACACCATTGTGTTAACATTAATTTCATTTAAGGACACTAAAACCGTACTAAAAACTAAACAAAACGAAATCACCCCAACAGTTATCCAACTGAACAAAAAGAGGCTTCAATAAGCCTAACCCTCACACACAAAGGAAAAGAACCAATTGCAGGGCAAAAGCCCCTTGTTAAATAATTTTCATTCCAATGTTATGTAATTGTTAATTATATACATTATCTTTGTATTATAATTCATAACAAACTTTATAATATTAAAGCAATGAAAAAATCAATGATAAAAACACTCTTTATGTTGTTTGCGTTGGTTTTCTCAAGTGCGGCACTAAATGCTAATCCCACAGAAACCAATGTAAAAATCTTCTACGACCAAGACGGTAATCTGTACAATGGGATGTATTACTCTTACTACGAAAGCGGCTTGAAATCAAGCGAGCTATATGTGGTTGAAGGAAAAATACAAGGGAAAGCCTACTTTTACTATACCACCGGAAAGGTGATGGAAGTAGGTAAGTATGTTGATGGCCAACGCCAAGGCGAGTGGACTAAATACAACGAAAAAGGTCAAGTAATTGGCTTGGCAAATTTTAACAACGACTTGAAAGATGGCGAATGGAAGGTATACACTGCCGAAGGCCAACTAATATTCGAAATGCACTACCAAATGGATAAAAAAGTAGGCACATGGCGCCAATGGGATGAAAAAGGTGCTCTTATAGCCGAAAAAACATATTAAAACTTTATCTACTACCCTAAAATTTAAACCCCGTTTGGCTTTGCCAAACGGGGTTTTTTATGTCATGCTGAACTTGTTTCAGCATCTCAATAGGTATGAAAGGTTACTTTTAAGTGCAACTCCTGAGCGGACGCTCTATTATTTTCGGCACGAGCGGACGCTCGAGCCAGCTTCGGTGTTTCTTCAAGCGTCCACGCTTGAAGTTCATTATTGTTCGAGTCCACGCGAAATCTTGTTTGTAGCGGGACTCTATCAGCTTAAATTATTTATCTCCACGCTTCACATCTTTCGAGAGCCAAGATGACAGCCGCACATGTTAACAATGTACGTCGTTGAAATGCCCCTCCTTAAAAGGCTTGTGGCGTGGATAAAGGAGGGGTCGGGGTGGTTTAAGCCATAAGGCTTTCTCACCTTTTCGACCTCCCCTTAGTCCCCTCCTTATTCAGCCCACACATCCATCAAAGGAGGGGAAACAGCCGCACAGTCATGCCGAACTTGTTTCGGCATCCCACTCGCCAAGTACTTTAATTTTCACATATCGAGATCCTGAAACAAGTTCAGGCTGACGGACACAAGAGTAGGTGCAACTATCTAATAGAATATTTACCCGCACGGGGAGTTTGTAGGCAGTTTAGCACCACGTAGCGCAGGGCATCAATAGCGTGGTTATTATAATCAACAGGCTTGTTTATACTAATTCCGTTTTTATCGGTTTGCCATTTATAGCTGCGTAATTCTTTTAACAAATTGGTTGATGAAGACACCACACACAAAGGGTAGCGGCGCAGTATATCAATAGAAAGATTAATGCTATCTGCCCCTTTTTTGGCGGGCTTAACATTAAAACCGGCACGGTATAGCTCTTCAATCGATTTTGGTTCGGCACTATCGGCCACTAACAAATCAAAATTTTGCAAGCCAAGAATATGCAAATGTGCTGCAATATCGGCATTGGTTTTCCCCTTCTCGTACAGCAATTCCTCCACAAACAGTTTACCATCGGTAAGGTATACGCCCACCATAGCCGTAGGGTCGTTGGTAAAACCAAAATCAAGTCCATAGGCAATGCGCTTTGCCCCTTGCGGTATGGCAGGCACTACGATAAAACCCTCAAACACCAACCCGCTTATTCGACCGTATTCGCCCAAGCCAAAAATTTTCCAATATTCAGGGTCGCTTTCTTGCAAATACTCAATCTCTTGCACCGTGCCTTTATCCAAAAAAGTATTATCACGGTAACAGCTCACCACCACATCAACATCGCCTTTTTGGTGGGCGCGGGTTTGTTCCAATTCAGTATTTATCCAGCAATTAACATCATCGGGGTTAAAATCGAGATAAGCCCTATCGGCAGTACGAAAAATAAGTTGTTGCCACTCGTCAAAATTGCACTCATTAGCTTCGTTTAGCCATAAATGAGTGCGCTTACGTCCGCGTACTTTTTGTTCATCATCTAGCGAAAAAAACTCTAAAATATTGCTGCCGTATTTTATTATATGCTCGGTGCGGTAGTGTTGCACCAAACTGTAAAAGCCGTTTTTGTGCAAAATTTCAATCACATCACGCATGGCGGTTGCCCGCAAAGCAGGAAATGATTTGCGAACTATGGATAGTATTTTGTTTTCGCCCGTTAAAAGCTCAACAATAAACAATTGCGCGAGTGAGTAGGTTTTTGAGCTACGTGTGCCACCCCTATTTACTACTATGCGTTTTTTACTGTTAAAATTACGCTCGAAAACGGGGGTAACCTCAAGGTTGATTGTTTCGCCTAACACTTATTTCTATTTTTTTAATTTCAAGTCCATCGCCCGTAAGTTGTTTATCGGTATAGCCATAGTTGGCTTTTAAATCAAAAATTAACCCTGTGCTGTTGCCTTCGCCGTTGATAAGCGCATCAAGCACAATACCTTCTAGCCTATCGCGAATGGTTTGACAGGTTTTTGCAGTGATTTTTTGCTCTAAAGCAGTTTGCCAATCAGCCCACGCTTTGCCCAAGTGTACGCACCAAAAATCTTTTATGGTGGGTATTTTAGGCTGACGTATGGTGTTTATTTTACCTGTTTTATCCGATACTTCAACTGTGTTCTCTCGGCACTTATCTAGGTAGCCCTCAAATTCGTTTTTTAGACTTTGGGCTGATATTTTAGTATTGTTTCTCAATTTTGGTATTTGATTTATTTTTCACCTCCCTATCTTCCTTCTCGCCCTTCGACTTTGCTTATGATGACAACCCGCACGTCATGCCGAAGAAGGTCGGCATCTCATTGCCAATGCCATTTGTTAACACAGAATGAGATCCTGAAACAAGTTCAGGATGACAGCGCGCGAACGTCGTTGAAACGCCCCTCCTTTAAAGGGTTGTGTGCAGGTAAGGAAGGGATAAGGGTGGTTAATAAAAAAAAGTCTTACGACTTAAACCTCTCTTGCTCTCTCCTTTGCTACCCACAGTATCCCTTCAAGGAGAGAAACCCTACCCGCTAAGCCTTCTCAACTACTCGATTTTGCTCAGGACGACAACCGAGCAGAGGGGTATTAACAAACGCCGTTGAAATACCCCTCCTTTAAAGGGTTGTGCGCGGCTAAGGAGGGGATGGGGGTGGTGTCTTTTATCCCCCTTCTCTCACTCACGCCTCGTCACACAAGGGGGCAGCGCACACCCGCTCACTTTTTCTTGTGTGGCTTGGTGTCTCCGCCTGTGGCTTCGTTTTGGGTGGTGGTATCGCTGCTTTGCTTTTGTTGGCCGTAAGCCTTCATCACTTCGCTGATATCAGTTATAAAACATGAATGGCAAGCAATATTAGCGGGCGAAAGTCCAAAGGCTGTGCGAACCTCATCAAGTTTGGTTTTATCGGTAAGGGTAAAAAGGCTTACTTGTGAGTTTCTCCATACCATCCATTTGTCTTCTAGCTGTTGCAGTATGGCTAATTGTTTTGTATTAAATATCATGTTTTGGTTGATTTATGGTGTTTAATCATACACTATTCCCTTCCCCACACCCTTCGACTTCGCTCAGGATGACAGTGCGCATCAGTGCGGCGGACAGTCATTCCAAACTTGATTTGGAATCTGTGTGCTGATTGGTAATCAGTATGCCACCCACAGATTCCCTCTTTCGAGGGAATGACCGGCTGCGCACAAGGGGGACATTATGGTGACGGAATTACCTAAACATTCTGTACACCAATGTGCTAATGGCTGAGGTAGCCAAGCCATATACAAATATTTGTACTACATCGGCAGTGTGCAGAGGATGATTTTCTAAATTTTCGGTTATAAAATACAATACTGATAACCAAAACGAAAGACATACATGGCAATCGATAGGCCGAAGCCGTATTTGCGCCAACGGTATGTTTAGTTGTTGGTGTATGAAGTATTTTAGTTTGCCTACCAAACCACTATAGTGCACTACGGTAAGTGCTGCTAGGGCTATAATTAATAGCTTAATAAATAATGTAATTGTTTCCATTACCCATTAATTGGATAAGGGGGAGTTTTGTTTCTGTATTCTGTTGACATTTAATTGCGTGTTTTTGAATACTGCTTTTGTAAATTTGAGTTATGAGTGAAGAGCAGCCGCCAAAAAGCATTAGCAATGAAGACAAATTTGTGCAACGCCTTGTTATTTGGACATTTATTAGCAGTGTAGCTATTGTCATTACTATATTTATTGGGTATTGGATTACAGGCCATTTATGGAAAAATGACATTGACAACAACTACCTAAGTGCTTTTGGGGATTTTATTGGGGGATTTATTGGTACATTAATAGGTTTGGTTACTATATTTTTGGTTTACAAAACCTATGCTTCACAAAAAGAAGAGCTTGAAGAACAAAGAAAATTACTTGATGCGCAACAAAATGAATTAAAACTTACAAGGGCGACACAAGAAAAACAGAATTTTGAAAACACCTTTTTTAAACTTTATGAAGACCTTAACACAGCTAGAAAAGTCCATTTCATACCTAAAGTAATATTGTGTATCGCTGATTTAAAAGAACTTATCGACGGCATTGACCTTAAATCAAAAAGTTATGAAGACTATTTAATATCGCATGAAGAAAAACTAAAAAAATGGGGTGAAAAAAATCAACAATATTTTTATTTTTTCTTCAAAAAACTGTTTATAACAATCATGTATATAAGAAACTCAAATCTTTCAACAAAAGAAAAAAAAGTCTATTATGACATTATTGAATCCAATTTTAACATCAGTATAAAAATACTACTACCATGCATACACTATTATGTTAAGTTTCATTTATCAGATTACTACAAAAACCTCAATTATAATTTATTTGAGAATGCTTTAAGCAATTTTAATTTCTATAGTAAAGTCTTAGATTTCAAAGCAAGTGAAATATTGGAAATAAAAGACTCAAAAAATCATTTTTTAATTTAATGTAACTGATATTAACAATAATTTTCTCGAACTCTTCTTTATCTATACACAAACTTCTGACCTTACAGAAATTACTAAAGCCATGCCGCCATTGCGAGCTTGACTTCTTAGGCAAACGAAGCAATCTTATTGAAGCGATAAGATTGCAATAACGATAGTTACCTCACCATGCTGAACATGGTGCGGCAGGCAGTCATTCACAACTTGATTGTGAATCTGTGCGTGGCAACCTTCCCACAGATTCCTATTTGAAATAGGAATGACAGCCCGCCGCACAGGCATGGTTTCGTACACAATTACAACTACACACCGTCCTTCGACTTCGCTCAGGATGACAGCGCGCTGGTTTCCAGTCATGCCGAATTTAGTTCGGCATCTCGTTGCCTAATTCATGTAAAATGTAGAGAGAGATGCTGAATCCCGATAGCTATCGGGACGGGATGACAATAGCCGCGCCTGCTAGTCGTTGTTCCCCGAAGCGTCCCTCGCTTCGGGATACTGATTTTTAGCGTTTCGCTACGAGCAATCGTTCGCGTGGACGCGAACAATAAACCACTTCAAGCGAGGACGCTTGAAGGAACGACAGCCGCGCATCTAATTGCGAGTAACTTTGTTCACCAACTGTCCCCTCACCACGTTTACTTTGTCTATCATATAATCGTCTAGTACTGTTTGGTGCAGGGCTTCACCCAAATCTTGTCGCAGGTTGGGATTTTCTACCAGTTTTTTCATGTATTTATGCCAATCAACCTTGTTGTTTTGCACAAATAGCAGGTTGTTGTAGTGCTGCCCCATTAAGGTATAGGGATACACTTCTGATACTATACAAGGTTTTTTAAACCAACCTGCCTCAAGCAGTTTTAGCGGGCTTTTACATCGGTTGAAGGGGGTATCGGCCAGTGGGACAAGACACACATCCAACCCGTTGTATAGTGTGGCATAGTTGCGCACATCTCTACCCGGCACACGGTGGTAGTTGGTGCGGGCTTGGCCTGCGGTAAATACATCCTCGTAATAGCCCCACACATCAAAGTTTTGTGGGCTGTAGCCACACAGGTGCACGGTGTATTGGCGTTGCAGTTCTTTTTCGGCATACAGGCGGCTAAAACCTCGTTGCAGCAAGGGAATATCATCAGTATGACATAAACCGCCTACCCAGCCTACACGTACAGTTTCGGCACGGGTGGCACGGTGCACAAACTGGGGTTGCGCAGGGTCGATAGCGTTGGGAGCTATTACTACGTTTTTGTTTAGCCGTTTTATTTGTGCGGCCAAGTGTGGCGTGGTGGTAGTAACTGCTGTGGCATGGCGCAAAGCCAACTCAATACGTTGGGTCATTTTACGTTGTTGCCATTGGGCATATAGCAGGTGGTTGGTAGGCAATGCCCAATAGTCGTCAACATCAACAATAAAGGGTATGCCTGCTTTTTGTAGGGTGGCCAGTACTTCTTCGTCTCGCCCAAAGTTACTAAGCACTCGACTGAATATAACCAAATGGAATTGAGTAAGATCTATTTTATCGGTATTTACCTCGTTGGTTTGATGTATTTCTACCAAGTGGGTTTTGGCAAGGTTGATATAGGGAATAAGTAGGCGGTGGTATTCTACACCGCCTACGCTAAATGGGTCGTTGCTTTTGTGGAAGTTTACCACCAATAGTATTTTAGTCTTGGTCTGCATACTGGCGCACCTCCTTTATGTATTTACGATAGGTATAGATTACTGATTTTACAGGGATGCCCGTGCGGCGACTGCACTCGCGAAACGATTTGCAGTCTGACACTTCTAACACTAAACGTGCTGGGTAAAAGTTGGGGGGTGCAAGTTGACTATCAGCTTTTATCTTATCAAGGGCGCGTACTTCGCGACGGTTTATTTCCTCGTGATCTATTTGTTCTTCGGCTATATCAAAGGTTTCATCGTCCCAAGGCGAAAAAGGTTGTGTGTATTTTTTATTGAACTTGCTGTATTTATCATTGTTTTGCCAAATTATCATTCGGGCAACGTATAGTTTTAGGTAGCCCTTTTGGTGTACTTCTTTCACTTTTTCGGGCTTCTCATAAAGTTGACAAATCACCTCATGAAAAAGGTCTTCGCAATTTTGTTTTCCTACTGCTTTACTAAGCATTTGCAATTGTTCGTCGGCGTATAGTTGTTCTATAATTTTATTCAGTTCCATAACTTTTTGTTTTTAAATGCGTCGTTCAATCTGTTTATGCGTTATTCATACCTCTACCTGTGCGGTGGCTTTTGGCTACCGTTTTTTAGGTTTACAGTTATGGGTATTATTTTAAAGGGTCTTTTTATTGATAGTGGCGGCTCTCTTTGCTCCGTGTATATATTTCTGTTTTAATTTTTTAAAGAGTTTTTTCTCTTGGTTGATATTCTACTAACCTCCCCTCTTTCTCTTACCTCACCCCTAAATATTTGACAAGCTCTATCTTTTCAACTTTTCCCCTCTCCAAGTGGAGAGGGGCGAGTTTCATTTTTCTGAGACTAACTTATTATTGGGGTGAGGCACTTTCTTTCTTAACCTCCCCAACCCCTCCTTATCCTCTTCACATTGCCTTGCAAGGAGGGGAACCACCTCACAGGGCTTTATACATCCCCCTACCCCCTTCGCTTGCGCACCTTCTATCGCACAAGGGGGACATTGGGGCGGTAGCTTATTGTTTCATTCCCTAATTGGCACATTAGCATATTGAGCAATTGGCACATTCCACCCCTTCTCATTATTCAAGTGCATCAAGATGACAGCCGCACCACCCTTCGACTTCGCTCAGGATGACAGCCGCACACGAACACCGCACTGCATTTGCACATTTACGCACTTACATATCTGCTCATTAATATTTCTACCCCATACGGCGGTCTATGCTTTGTAGGCCGTTGCCCAGTACTAAAAAGTTGCACATTTGACATAGGCGACTGTAGGCTCTCACTCCGTATTTTTCTTCTAACTCATCGGGGGTTAGGTTGGTGGTAAAGTGGGTGCGTGTGCCGAAGCGTATGTATAGCTCGTAACGGTCGTATATTACCTCTGCCATCACATTAGCCTCGTTGCCGTAATGCTTTTTGTTGTCTTCGGCTCCTAAATCATCAAAGAAAAAATCTACGGGGATTAAGCCCGAAGGGGTTTTTCTAAATTGTTTTAGGTAGCGCACCAGTGCAGTTAGTCCATCAGCGGCGTAGTCTTTTGCTACTTGTCTTGCGGTAGTTTTGTAAAAGGGGTTACTACGTCGTACCAATTGGTTAAAAATTTCCATAAGCATGGTTTTTCCGCTGCCTACATTGCCTGCCAACAACACTCCTTTTTTGGTGCTTAGACTGCTACTGCCTGTTTGGGCAAAGTAGTGTACTAACTGCGCCAGTACAGGCTTGTTTTCTTCATCAACTACATAGGCAGGGCAGCCTGTGGTTTTGGCGTGTGCATGGGCAGCTTGCATAAATATGGCTTTAGCTTGTGGGTATGATAGGGCTGCTGCTTTGTGTGTATTGTTTTCGTTTTCCACTTGTGGTGGTTGCGTTTTTAACTTCTGTTTTTGCAATGCTTTTAGCGTTTCCATGTTGTTTTTCTAATTTGGCTTGCCAGTTTTCGGCATTCCATGCTCCGTTTTGGTAGTTGTAGGCATATTGACCTATGTAGCGGGCAAAACCGTGTACAGGGCCACCGTTGACTTGTTTGTATTTGGTGTAGGCCAGCCACTGCCCTGTGAAATGCGGCAATAGTTTCTGTTTTTCTATGCTGATAAGAAAACGGGCAACTTCTTGCTGTTTATCACCGTGAACGGCTGTGTTTACTCCAAAAAAGGTGGTTATCTGACTTTGCAGGTGCTGCAAGTGCTGCGGCACTTGTGCTACCAACTCTAGTTGAGTTTTGGCGGCATCTTCTCCTTTTCCCCAACGGGCTTGTGCTGCTTTACGGGCTGATTGTGTCCGTTTGTTGCGGTATTGCTGCTGTGTGTTGCGCACGGCTTCTAACCTGCGGTTGACAAGGGTTTTTCCTCTAGTTTCAAATTTTGAAAGAACGTTGTTTACTGCCGTTTGTTCGTCGGTGGTGGTAGCACCTACTAAGCGGTGTAGTTTTTGGGTTTCGGCAGGCAGATGGCCTTTATCCCATTGGTGGCACAGTAGTTTTATGTATACTCCTGTTTCTGCCAAGCCCATTTCTGCTGTTCCTACTATAAAATCGGTGGCATATAGCAAAAAGGCGGGCAGTTTGTTCATGCTTGTGCCCTTTCGTTGTTGGGCATTGCATCGTGTGGCAATGGCGTACTTTCTACGGCTAGGTTGGCTACTTGTTTGTATAGCAGGGCTAAAGCCATGCGCCATTCGGTTTCAGTGCCGTGTATACCGTATTGTTGGTAGGTTTCTATATAGCCGGGTTGGTGTAGCAGGCTAAGTGTAAACAAGCCTTTTGTCCAACGCCCTTCTATTTCGGCCAATTGTCCGTTTTCAATTCTAGCGATGCAGAAGTTTTTGCCCTCGCGCACCTCTCCTGTTGTCAGTTTTTTAATTGTTGTATTCATGTTTAATTGATTGTTTTTTGTTTGACCTCCCCTAGCCCCTCCTTATTCCTCACACATTGCCTTGCAAGGAGGGGAATAGCCGCACAAGCCATTTGCCAATGCATACGCTTCTCACTTTTCGAGTGCCTCAAGGTGATAGCCACACACCCTTCGACTTCGCTCAGGATGACAGCGCACAAGGGGGACATTGGGGCGGTGGTTTAATGTTCCATTTCTCAATTTGCACATTAGCATATTGGATAATTAGCACACCCCAACCATCCTCACCTTTCGTCCCGAACACATTCGGGATCAAGATGACAACCGCACACCCTTCGACTTCGCTCAGGATGACAGCCGCACTTACTTTTACAGCACCGTTCGTAATACGTTTACTAGTATTATACAAAAGGTGAGGGTGATAATCACGACTTCGGCGTTGCTTACTTGCATTTCGCCACGAGGTTTAAATAGTTGCTTCATACTGAAAGGGTTTTGGTTGAGTGTTAATTTGAGGCTGCAACTGACCACTGTAATCTTCCCATGCTTTATCAACTAAATTGTTGAGTTTGTTTTTTAATAGCGATAGGGCTTCTTGTGTTGGGTTTAGCTCCCACATCATTTCGTACAGTTCGTCTGTAATTACGTTTAGTTGCATTCCTATTGTTTTATCCATCAATAATTTTGTTTCAATCGACATCACAAATGTATGTATTTTTATTTACTAATAGAAACATTTATGATTATGTAATGGAGATTTTTTGTTATGGATTGATAATCAGCAACAAAATTTTTACAGTCCTATGAAACAGCTATTTACATAGGGAAAAGATTGTTTTGAGCAAGATTTCAGATAGATTTTTTGTCGAAAAATTGGCAAAGAAGCACCAACAAACAGAAATATTTTTGTTTCTAAATGAGAAGAGAGAATTACTTACGAAGAAGAAGCCACTTAGACTTACAGCTAGTACACTAACTTGTACTGCTATAAAACAAAAAAGCCCCGAGAAATCGGGACTTATAAAATTTTTATGTGAAGAGATAATTTGGGATGCGACCAGTTAATCAGCTATGTATTCATAGATTGTATTCTCCTTATTAGCAAAAATGCTAAATTTCAATCTCGACTTGGAAAATCTCAGTGTAGAATCAGGTTGAATGGTATAATAAAGATATTTAAAAAAACCATTAAACTCATAGGTTTCAACCTTAATTATGCTATCATTTTCAATTAAAGTATAATATCCCAAAACCCCATTTTCTGACGATGTATCACCTAATAAATATTCTTCCTTTAATTGCGCTATATTCAGGCTTTTAAAGACTCGTCCATCAGAATAAAATCTTAAAAATGACAATTCTAATATTAGACTATCCTGATTTTCTTTGAAGAAAAAGAGTCCATTTGTAAACATACTGGAAGAGTCAAAAACTTTACTTTCTTCCCTATACAATCTGAAGTCTTTAGGTTGTATGTTTTGCCTCTTTTTAACAAAAACTATATTACAACTGATGTTAATAACAAGAAGTAATGCTAAAAAACACTTCATTTAAATATTTAAGGCTTAAACAAAGATATCCTTATTTAAGAAAATGGTGTCAAAACTTAAATAAGAAACTCGCTATTTAAGAAAACACACCTAAAACTTAAATAAGGAACTCACTATTTAAGAAAATGCAGCAAAAACTTAAATAAGAAATTTTTTGTGAAAGTTTTTAGACCAAAAACCATTGAATAAGATTAAACTATTACACGGGGTATATGGTCGGGTAGGCGGGCAAGCATCTCGTAGTTAAGGCTATTGTTCATATCACTAAAAGAGCTCACCGTTATTTCTTTCTCTCCCTGAAAACCAATTAACACCACTTCATCGCCAACACTTACTTCGGGTATATCGGTAACATCTATTACCACCATATTCATATTCACCGTACCAATTACGGCAGCACGTTCGCCATTTACCAATACGTGCCCATTATTGCTAAGGGTACGACTAAAACCATAGCCATAGCCTACTGGTACAGTAGCTATCTTGCTATCGCGGGTAGTGAGGTAGCTTTTACCATAACTAATAAATTTACCTTCAGGCACAAGGTTCACGCTCATAATGTTGCTTTTCCAGCTTAGTATGCGTTTCAAGGGATCATCATCAATGTGGTGTTCTATTTGGTAGCGCACCTTAGTTTCAGTGTTTGACCAATATCCATAGGTACTAATCCCTATGCGCACCATATCCATAATAGTTTCAGGATAGTTAAAGGTAGCCGCCGAGCAAGCAGTATGGCAATATTTAGGTTTTATACCTTCTTTTTTCAGCAACTCGTGCAGGGCAGTAAATGCACTTATTTGTTCCATTACCCTATCGTTGTTTTCCAAACTTTCAGCCCCTGCAAAGTGGGTGCAAAGTCCTTCAACCTCAATATATTGTTGGTTTTGAACAATGGTTTGTGCCACGTGGTGCAACTCTTCTTCTCTAAAGCCCGTGCGGTACATACCCGTTTCAAGCTCTAGGTGTATTTTGGCTTTTAGTTCTAGTTTCTTTGCTGTTTCAATAGCATACAGTAAACGCTCCGTAGTAAATACAAAAAACGACACATTGTTGCGTATCACCCACTCCATGTGCTTACCATCCAGCCAACCCATTATCATTATTTCGCATGGCTGATTTTTAGCTTCAAACACACGCATGGCCTCAGCCATGCTAAATACCGAAAAGTGATTTACACCGCAATTTTGTACTTCGGGTACAATTTCTTCAATACCGTGTCCATAAGCATTGGCTTTTACCACCATGCTATATTTTACTCCATCGCCAATGGTTTTGCGTATAAAATCTATATTGTTTTTTAATGCTCTTTTATTAAGTTGTATTACTGAGGAATGCAGCATATATTTTTCTTCTAATTATTTAATAAACGTTGTATAAGTGCGTGAAACATAGCTACGCCCTGTGGTATAATTTTATCAGGAAAATCATAATCCTCGTTGTGTAGCTGGGGTTGGTTTTCGCCACTGCCTAAACCAAACATAGCTCCTTTTAATGACGAGGTAAATATGCCGTAATCTTCAGACCACGAAAAAGGGTGTTGACGTTCTTTCAACTCAAGCCCTAAACCATTAGCTGCTTCGCGAATTAGCTGCACACATTCGGCATCATTTTCTACCCCGTCAAACTCCTCCACCCACTCAATAGTAGGTTGCAGTTGGTGGGCTTTGGCTAAATCGGTAGCTACTTGGGTAGCGCGTGAGGTTAATTGCCCCATGTCTTCGTTTCGATGCGAGCGAAGGGTAAACATTACTTCACCTTCGCCCGGAGAAGTTCCAAATGCCGCCATTCCTATTCGAGTATGTATTGCTGTTACAAGTGCTGCTTGCTCAAAAGGGGTAGACAATTGTGGCAGGGCAAGCATAGCTTGTATTATTTGCGATGCACCCAACGAGGGGTTAATACCTCCTTCGGGGTGGCTGGCGTGCGAGGGTTTGCCTTTTAATCGCACTATCATGCCTTTTGATGCCGATGCAAATACATTATCGCGCACCAAAACTTGCCCAATGGGTGCACCGGGTATATTGTGCAGTGCAAAAATATAATCGGGGCGAATGGCTGCAAATTTATCATCGGCCATTATCTGCGGTGCTCCCTGCCCTGTTTCTTCAGCAGGTTGATACAGCAAAATTACTCTTCCTTTTTTAGGACGATTTTGGTGAAGCAGTTGTCCCAAACCGCTAATTATAGCCATGTGTCCGTCGTGGCCACACAAATGTCCGTTTCCTTTATTTTGCGATGCGTAGGGTATATTATTATCCTCAACTATGGGCAGGGCATCCAGCTCACACCTAAACATAAGGGTTTTGCCCTCAGTCTCCCCGTTATATACAGCGGCTATGCCTGTACCGCCTAAATTTTCAACAAGCTCATCAGGGGGATAATTAGCCAAAAACTCTTTAACCCGTTGGGCTGTTTTGTGTTCTTGATTGGCTGTTTCGGGATTTTGGTGCAGGGTATGCCTAAAATCTATTAGTTGTTGCAAGTGTTGTTCAGTCAGTAAATCCATCACCGTAAAAAGTACAATAAATATACCGAGACAGCAAACACGCAGGAATATTTATGTATTGTTTGTAATACAATAAAGAATAAGATTTGAAATCTTATTCTATACAAATTACAGCGCAAGTCGGGACTTAAAGTCCCGACTTGCGCTGTAATTGCAAAAGCAACAGGTATTTAACCTACTGCTATTAACATCCTTCTGAAATTGCCGATAGGTTTGAGTAGCCTCAATTTTTAAACTGATAAACAATGAAAAATAATCACAATTACTTTTCGCTAGTTAACTTTTGGCGTGCGGCAGCTAATTTGTCTTTTTCTTCTTTGGGTAAATCAGGATAATTCAAATTTAAACTTTCTAATTTATCAGCTATAATATTGGCTATTGCTGCACGAGTAAACCATTTGTTATCGGCTGGAATAACATACCAAGGGGCATCATCAAGGCTGGTATTGCTAAGTGCTTCTTCGTAGGCCGTTTGGTATTCATCCCAATAGTTTCGCTCATTTATATCGCCAAAGCTAAATTTCCAGTTCTTTTCAGGGTTATCAATACGCTCTAAAAAACGATTACGTTGTTCGTCTTTTGATAGATGAAGAAAAAACTTAAGTATCACCGTACCGTTTTGAGCTATGTTTTTCTCAAACCTGCGTATTTGCTTGTAGCGTTTCTGCCAAAACTCCTCGTTTATATCGTCAACGCTGTTTATATGGGGCAATCGCTCCGAAAGTATATACTGTGGATGCACTTTGCATATCAAAACATTTTCGTAGTGGCTTCGGTTAAAAATACCAATCCGTCCACGCTCAGGCAAAGCCTTATAGTGTCGCCACAAAAAATCGTGATCGTATTCTTCATCACTGGGATGTTTAAAACTGTATACTTGGCAGCCTTGTGGGTTTAGCCCGCTCATTACGTGCTTTATAGTGCCGTCTTTTCCGGCTGCATCCATAGCCTGAAAAACAAGCAGCACGCTGTGCCTATCATCGGCATACATTTTTTCTTGCAGTTTTCTTAAGCGTTTTATATCGTCATCAAGCTGCTTGGTTGCGTCTTTTTCACTATCAAACCCATCTTTATAAGCGGGGTTATAATCAGCTAGGTTTACTTTTGTTTTTGGTGCAATAAGAAATTTTTCGATATGCTCTTTCATAAAATTCTTTACTAAAGTTCTTCGTCTCTAACCAACATTAATATGCTATGGTGAGGCACTATCAGGTATTTTTCATCATCGTACTCTACCTCGTAAGCTCCTTTTTGAAGAAATATTGCTACGTCGCCCTCTTGGGCTTGCAGGGGTAGGTATTTTAGTTTGCTTTGGGGTTTCCAACTTTCGGCATCGTCTTCAAAAGCAGGCAAGGGATAACCGGGGCCTGTTTGTACTATGGTGCCCGTTTGCACGGCTTCTTTTTCAAGCACCCCAACAGGTAGGTAAAGGCCGCTTTTGGTTTTATCGCTAAAGGTTTTGGGTTTAATAAGCACTTTATCGCCTACCAACACTAGTTTGCGCAGCTTATTCTCGTTGGTGATTTGCATTTAAGCAAATATAGTAGGTTTCTAAAATCTACACGAGTTAACTCTCCTACAGATTAAAACTAATAAAGAATTTTCACGCAAAGAGTTGAAGTTTCTATACCCACAAGTGGACAATAACAATGTTAACTCACCCCAAAAAACACAAAGCTGCTCGACTACCCAACACTCCCCCTCTCTATTTGTTAGAGAGGGGCGCATGAATACAAATCGGGCAAAACAATATGCTGGGGTGAGTTAAAAAGCCCTCGTCGACAGGTTGAAACCTGCCGCTATTCATACCCTATCGGGATTACCGAGAGGTTTAAGTAGCATCGGGTTTCAACCCGATGTGCCGAATCAACAACAATTAACTCACCCCAAAAACACAAAGCCCCACGGCTACCCAACACTCCCCCTCTCTATTTGTTAGAGAGGGTCGCATTGACACTAATCGGGAAAAACAATACGCTGGGGTGAGTAAAATCTCTCGTCGACAGCTTAAAACCTGCCACTATTCATACCCTATCGGGATTATCGAGAGGTATGAATAAGAATTTTCACGCAAAGAGTTGAAGTAGCAAAGTTGGTGAGCAAAGATATATGCAGGGCAAGTTTCATTAAATTATAGGCACTAGAATAGATTAAGTCGCAATGTCCGCAAGCGAACAGTAATAATGTTTTAACTCACCCAAAAAAACACAAAGCCGCTCGACTGCCCAACGCTCCCCCTCTCTATTTGTTAGAGAGGGGCGCATTGACACTAATCGGGAAAAACAATACGCTGGGGTGAGTAAAATCTCTCGTCGACAGCTTAAAACCTGCCTCTATTCATACCCTATCGGGATTGCCGAGAGGTATCAATAGAATCGGGTTTCAACCCGATGTGCCGAATCAACAACAATCAAGTTAAAACAATACATCGGAGCGAGTTAAAAGTCCTATGCGTTAACCTAGATAAGAAATGAATAGTATTGTGTTTTAATCCTAAATGATAATTGTTAAATGCTCCATGCTAAAAGTTCAAAAGTTTCGCTTTTTGCGCTATTTTTGAGGCTTCAGACAATTTTATGTTACAACTTACATACCTGCGAGAAAAGAAAGACGAAGCTATAGAGCGTTTAGGCAAAAAAATAGCCAACGCCCAGCAAGCTGTTGAAACCGTTTTAACTATTGATGATAAACGCCGTGCCGCCCAAAAAGAGTTAGACGATTTGTTGGCCGCATCCAACAAACTGGCAAAAGAAATTGGAGATTTATATAAAAGTGGTAAGCGTGATGAAGCTGATGTATTGAAGCAAGAAACTGCAACAATAAAAGATAAAAGCAAAGAATTAGATGTTCAGCTTTCTGAAATAGAAACCGAACTAAAAGATGCCCTAGTGGTATTGCCCAATGTGCCACACAGCAGCGTACCCGTAGGTAAAATGCCCGAGGATAACGAAACCGTATATACTTGGGGCAATCCTGCACAATTAACTGCCGATGCAAAACCACACTGGGAACTGACCGATAAATACGATTTGATTGATTTTGAAACAGGTGCTAAAATAGCAGGCGCAGGTTTTCCCGTATACCGTGGCAAAGGCGCAAGGCTACAACGTGCCTTAATCAACTTTTTTTTAGACGAAGCCCTAAAAGCAGGCTTTTTTGAGATACAACCTCCCATTTTTGTAAATGAAGATAGTGCCTATGGCACAGGCCAATTGCCCGATAAAGAAGGTCAAATGTATCACATGCAAATCGACAATCTATATGTAATACCCACTGCCGAAGTACCCATTACCAATATATACCGCGACGTAATATTGCGCGAGGATGAATTGCCTATAAAAAACGTAGGCTATACCCCATGCTTCCGTCGTGAGGCGGGCAGTTATGGTAAAGACGTGCGCGGACTGAACCGTTTGCATCAGTTTGATAAAGTAGAAATTGTACAAATTACTGCTCCAGAAAACTCGTACAATGCCTTAGAAGAAATGAGCACTTATGTGCAAAGCCTGCTGCAAAAACTGGGCTTACACTACCGCGTGCTTCGTCTTTGTGGTGGCGATATGAGCTTTGCCAGTGCCCTAACCTACGATATGGAAGTATATAGTGCAGGCCAACAACGCTGGCTTGAAGTAAGCTCAGTATCAAATTTTGAGAGTTTTCAGGCCAACCGATTAAAGCTACGTTACAAAACTACTGATGGAAAAAACATTATAGCCCATACACTAAATGGCAGCGCATTAGCGTTACCTCGTATTGTAGCCGCACTGTTAGAAAACAACCAAACACCTGATGGCATTAATTTGCCTGCGGTGCTGCACCCTTATTTGGGTTTTGAAAGCATAAACTAAGCACTATTGCACAAAATAGCTCATATTATAATCGCACTACTATTGCTGCCCGCCGCCGTGTGGGCACAAAGCAATGGCTGCGTGGATGAGTTTGCCCAAAACCCCACCTACCAATGTACCTTTCCGTTTGCACCCGTATGTGCGTGCAATGGCAAAACTTACTTTAACGAGTGTGATGCCATAAACCATGGAGGAATACAAAACTTTAACTATCAATCGGGTGTGTGTGGCGATGCCGCCATGTTTTTAGGACAAGATGCACGCAACAAACTGATAAGTATGTTTTTTCAGTTTAATAATAGTGGAGGCGATCTCACCTTTTTGATACTGAACACCTACGGAAACAGAATGTCGCAACGCTTTGTACGCAGCAGTAACAATATACCCATACAGCTTG
Source organism: Bacteroidia bacterium (assembly GCA_037968475.1). Taxonomy (GTDB): domain Bacteria; phylum Bacteroidota; class Bacteroidia; order UBA8524; family UBA8524; genus SB11. The sequence goes on along the minus strand of JBBKVO010000022.1, from coordinate 65,065 downwards.
ATATTGATGTGGCCGGCTACCCACCGGGGGTATACTTTGCCTACGCTTATGGCGGCAGTTTTAGCAAAGTGATAAAATTTGCTGTGGGAGGGTTGTAGTTTTTTAATATTCCTTTAGCAATACATCAGTAGGAATATGTAAGGTATTGTGCAAGCGACGTATCATTTCTAAAGTTAGTTTTCGTTTTTTGTTCAAAATTTCGCTAACCCTTCCTTTATAGCCAATTATATCCTCCAAGTCCTTTTGTTTGTAGCCCATTTGTTCCATTCTAAACTTAATAGCTTCCACAGGGTCGGGCGCATCAATAGCAAAATGTTCGTCCTCGTATTTCTCAATTAAAATAGATAAAATCTCCAACTCGTCCGCAGCTTCACTACCTTTCGGGGCATCAAAAATACTTTCAAGTCTGTTTAGGGCAGCTTGGTAGTCATTTTCTGTTTTTATGGGTTTAATATTCATAACTCTCAAATATTTTCAGCATCAATTTTATCATATTCGGCGTGCGTGCCAACGAAACGTATCCATATAATTTGTATTTGGTAGTTTATGCGAACAATTAATCTGTACGAATTTCCTTTAATATTAAAAACCACCCTACCGTTCCCCAAAAGGCTTGCACTTGGGTATTCTTGCTTAATGTCGTTTGGAGAAGTCCAATTGGCTTTTGATGCCTCTTGATACCAAGCTTTCAAAGCTTGCTCACTATCCGCGTGTTTTAGCCAAAAATCTTTAACAGTCTTTTTTGCAATTACCCTCACCTCGTCTATTGATTACACAAATATATCAAAAAGTTCCCGCAATGGGATTTTTTATTTTCATTCATCTGTTTTAACTCACCCCGACATATTGTTTAGCCTGATTTGTGTCGCTGCGCCCCTCTCTAACAAATAGAGAGGGGGAGTGTTGGGTAGTCGTGCGGCTTTGTGTTTTTGGGGTGAGTAAACACTATTATTGTTCGCTTGCTGACATAGCGACTTAATCTATTCTAGTGCCTATAATTTAATGAAACTTGTATCTGCATATATCTTTGCTCGCCAACTTTGCGACTTCAACTCTTTGCGTGAAAATCTTTATTACATCGGATTTCAACCTGTCGAGCGGCTTTGTATTTTTTGGGGTAAGTAAACATTATTATTGTTCGCTTGCGGACATAGCGACTTAACCTATTCTAGTGCCTATAATTTAATAAAACTTGTATCTGCATATATCTTTGCTCACCAACTTTGCGACTTCTAATCTTTGCGTGAAAATTATTCTTTACATCGAGTTAAAACCCAATTCTATTGATACCTCACAGCACTCCCGATAGGTATGAATAGCGACAGGTTTTAACCTGTCGGCTAAAGAGTTTTAACTCACCCCAATATATTGTTTTGCCCGATTTGTGTCGCTGCGCCCCTCTCTTACAAAAAAGAGAGGGGGAGTGTTGGGTAGTCGTGAGGCTTTGTGTTTTTGGGGTGAGTTAAAACATTAAATCTAAAACAATTCTTAGCCCTCAATTCCTAAAAACACTATCTTGGTGATTAAACTATGAAGGGAAATACCCCAAAACAATCGTTTATAGGTAGGTTTTATATCTACCAAAAAGAGCGTTTCCCTGTTGCAGGGCACGGAGTGCTTATTTTGGCGTTTACATTTTCGGCCATTTCATTTTCACGCTTTTGCAGGGGATTAGAGGGTTTTGTATCATGGCAAAATTTTGCAGCCGCTTTTTGGGTTACATTCTCCTCGTTTTTTTTATTGCGCATAGCCGATGAGTTTAAAGACCGCGAAGATGATGCCTTGTATCGTTCGTACTTGCCCGTCCCACGCGGACTTATTTCTTTATCCGAGCTAAAAAATATAGGTTTTATTCTTTTAGCCCTACAAATAGTGGTAGTGGCTTTGGTGCAACCTGCCATGTATTTGTTCTATGGCTTTATCCTGCTGTTTCTGCTGCTGATGCGTTACGAGTTTTTTGCTCCAGCTTGGCTTAAAAAACACTATATGCTATATGCCCTTTCGCACATGTTTATTATCCCTGTGATAGATATGTATGCCTCTGGCGTCGATTGGCATTTGGCAAAGGCCGAAGCCCCAATAGGCATTGTATTTTTTCTAGTAGTATCGTACCTAAACGGTTTGGTGCTTGAAATTGGTCGTAAATTACGAATGAAAGGACACGAGGAAGAAGGCGTTACCAGTTATAGCAGTCTGTATGGACTTACCAAAGCCCTACAATTGTGGATAGGCATTATAACCCTTGCCGCCGCTTGTTGTTTTGCAGCCATGATGTATGCCGGCATACCAAAACTATACATTTATCTGTTGGTACTATTGTTGATTGGGTGTATAATACCCGCAATTATGGTATTAAAGAAACCAAGTGTAGAGGGAACAAAAAGCATGGAAAAACTGTCAGCATTATGGACGGTGATGATGTACTTACTGCTGGGTGGTATACCCATGTTGGTTTCATTAATACAATAAAATGCTGTTAACCACAACCACACAAATACTAAACAACAAAAACAGTGTGGGCAAAAAAGCCTATCACCTTGCCCAAATGGTGCAAGAGGGTTTTACCGTCCCCCCTTTTGTGGTAATACCGCACACCGCTTTTTTGAACAAAGATTTAACTGATTTTTCTGTCGAGATAACTTCACACTTAGGCGAGGGAACATTTGCTGTCCGTTCGTCATCCGTTGCCGAAGATGGCACAACACACTCATTTGCAGGTCTTTTTGAAACCCTGCTAAACGTACCCACACAGCAGCTTAACGAAAAAATACAACAAGTATTTGCCTCGTTTTCATCAGCAAGGGTGCAAACTTACCTTAAAACACAAGGTATTGAAGGCACACCAACAGTAGCCGTAATAATACAAAAAATGATACCTGCCCAAACATCAGGCGTAGCATTTGGAGCACATCCCGTTACTGGTAAACAAGGCATTGTGCTAATAAACAGTGTTTATGGCGTGGGCGAAGGCATAGTATCAGGCGCGTTAAATGCAGATAGTTTTACCGTTGAAAACAGCAGTATTACACCTCAAATCACCCAAAAAACAGAAGGCTTTTTTGCCACTGAAAGTGGCGGGATAGAAAAAGAAATTATCCCTGCCGAAAAGCAGAATAAACCTAGCCTTAGCGATACAAAACTACTTGCCGTTGCTACCCAAGTAGAAAAACTGAACAAATACTATAAAACCCCACAAGATGTAGAGTTTTGTTTTGAAAACAACACGCTGTACATACTGCAATCTCGCCCTATAACAACGTTACAGCCTGATACAAATACCGATTATATTATTTGGGATAATAGCAATATTATAGAATCGTACCCGGGCGTAACTACTCCCCTCACCTTCTCCTTTATTGTAAAAGTGTACGAGGCAGTGTATACCCAATTTGTAATTTTTATGGGTGTGCACAAAAAAGAAGCATTTGCCCGCACCGATGTTTTTGCCAATATGTTGGGCTTAATAAACGGGCGGGTATACTACAATCTTTTAGGCTGGTACAAAGCACTGGCCATGTTACCCGGTTATACCCTAAATGCGGGTTTTATGGAAAAAATGATGGGGGTGAAAGAGAAATTTACGCTCCAACTACCGCCACAAAACAAGCTATCGGCGTGGGGACGTATAGCCCTTATGGTGCCCAAAATGATTTATAAATTGGCTACGCTTGAAAAACAAAAAAACCAATTTTTAATTAATTTAGAAAAGACACTAAAGGTATACGAAGCGAAAGACTACCAAACTATCCCTTCTGAAAAAATAACTACTGATTTTGATACCCTCGAAAAAATATTGGTAAACGAGTGGAAAACCCCACTAACAAACGATTTTTTTGCCATGATATACTTTGGGTTACTGCAAAAAGTAACCAACCCCGTAGGCACAAACACCCATAACGATTTGCTGTGTGGCAGTAACGATATAATATCGTCAGAACCTGCGCGGCGTATAATGGAGATGGTAGAACTTATTGGCAGCGATGAGGGGTTAAACAACACCATCAAACAAAAATCACCCAAAGAAATTATAGCTCAATTAAATAATTACCCAAAATTTAAACAATTATTTAATAGCTACCTGCAAAAATTTGGCGACCGCTGCCTTGAAGAACTAAAACTGGAAACCCATACTTTTGGGCAAGAACCTCAAAAATTAATGGCTATTATTAAAGCCCATGCTAGTGCAGGCATTAGCAAGCAGGACTTTAATCCACAAAAAATAAGGCAAGAAGCCGAGGCACAATTTACCCTACATTATAAAAATAAACCCATAAAACGTGCCCTAGCCAAACACGTGCTAAATGGTGCACGCAGGTTGGTGAGCAACCGCGAAAACCTGCGTTTTGAGCGTACACGCGTATTTGGTTTGGTGCGCAAAATGTTTAGAGGTATTGGCACTGATTTTTATAAAAAAGGCATAATAAACCACCCAAATGATATTTTTTATTTAGCCAAAAACGAAATATTCGATTTTATAAAAGGCACAGCAGTAAGCACTGAATTAAAAGAATTAATTTCTGTTAGAAAAGATGAATATGCCCGTTTTGCAGCCTTGCCACGTCCTGCCAGCCGCATAAAAACCACAGGCATAGTATACACCAACAATTTTGAAGATACCACAACCGCCATACCCCAAAGCGGCGACCTAACAGGTATAGGCTGTTGCAGGGGAATTGTGCGCGCAAAAGTGCGCGTAATAACCGACCCAAGCAAAGAAACCAGCCTTGCAGGCGATATTTTAGTAACAGAAAATACCGACCCAGGGTGGGTAACACTTTTCCCTTCGGCATCAGGTATATTGGTAGAGCGGGGCAGTTTACTAAGCCACTCCGCCATACTTTCACGCGAGATGGGTTTACCTTGTGTAGTGGGCATTACAGGCTTAATGGCAACCTTAAAAACTGGTGATATAGTAGAAATGGATGGTGAAAAAGGAACAATAAAAATTATTTCTAAATGACGGAACTTAAAGGTGTAAATTTAGAAATAATACGCTACGCCAATTGTTGGGAAGATGCAGATATACTGCTGAGTGTATGCCCTGATAATCCTAAAAAAATACTTTCGGTAGGTTCGGGAGGTGATAACTCTTTTGCATTATTATCTAAAAATCCGCAACAAATTATTGTAGCCGATATTAGCCAAGTGCAGCTTTATTTAATTGAGATTAAAAAAGTAGCTATAGCCAATTTAGAACACACCGATTATCTAAAATTTGCAGGTTTTACTGCTGATAACAACCGAAATAAAATCTACCAACTATTCCGCAATCAACTAAGCACTGATGCTGCTAATTATTGGGACAAACACAATACTGCCATTAATAACGGCATAATACACTGTGGCAAGTTTGAGAATTATTTTCGACTGTTTCGTCAATTGGTATTACCCCTATCGCACCGCAAAAGCACGCAAGAACAATTATTTGCAACAAGAACACCCCAACAGCAACAAGATTTTTACCATAAACACTGGGAAAACCCTGTATGGAAAGCACTTTCGGGTATATTCTTTAGTCGATTTGTGCAAGGTCGTTTGGGTCGTTCGCCACGATTTTTGAAGTATGCAGGTAAAAATATTGGGCAAATGTTGCAACACAATATTAAACAGCATTTAGAAAACCCTGCATCAGCTCAAAACTATTTTTTACATTATATTATAACAGGTAGTTTTACAATTGGTTTACCCTTTTATGCTCGCGCTGAAAATTATGAACTGATAAAGCAAAACCTGCACTGTTTGCAATTGGTAAATCAACCCGCCGAAAATTTAATTTCTATCGAAAAGGATATAGACTTTTATAATTTAAGCAATATTTTTGAGTATATGGATAAAACCACTTTTGCAAACTTTGCCCATACACTAGCGCAAACAGCCCACACCAATGCTGTTTTTGCCTACTGGAATTTGTTTGTAAATAGAGAATTAAATACTGAAAGTAAGCAAATTATTTCTACCCATCACACCATACCCAATAATACACCTGATAAAGGCTTTTTTTATTCACGCTTTTTAGTAGATAAAAAATGTTAAATCAATTTACCATAGCAGCAATTGTAGCCACAAGTTTTTTGGTACTTTTTGCCCTATCAGAGCTAATATACCGATGGGCAAAACCTGAAACCGAAATCACCCGTAAAATGGTGCATATTGTAGCAGGTATTGTCTGCCTTTCGTTTCCGTTTATTTTTCTTTCTATTTGGCCGGTAGCAGCATTGGGAGTGGCGTTTTTAGCCATAATGTTTATCTCTAAAAAAACAGGGTATTTACCTTCAATACATAATGTTAAGCGCAAAACACAGGGCAGCTACCTGTATCCATTATCTATATTTTTATGTTTTTGGGCATATTTAACCCAAAATAATATTTTGTATTATTTTGTTCCTATTAGCATACTTTCAGTATCCGACCCATTAGCGGCATTTGTTGGTAGACTTGCGCCTTATGGAAAATATACTTTTTGGGGCGAGACCAAAACAATGGCAGGCTCTTTAGCCTTTTTTATAAGTGCTATTATTGTGTCGTACTTTTGTTTTAATTATTTTAAAGACACACAACCAACAGCTTGGCTCACCATTGGAATAATCTCGCTAACTACCTCCATTGCCGAAGCATTGGGCAGACGCGGAGAGGATAATTTATGGATTCCGCTTGCCGCTATTGCAGTTTTGTATGGCATAAATAGCCTATAATGGAGATACTAAAACACGAAAATATAAACGATTTCACCGCCCTTTTACAAAGCAAGGGTACAAGCCACCAATGGATTGACAGCGATTATTGGGTGGCTGGTTTTTGTGTTATAAATAACGGTATTATTACGGGTTATGCAGTATTGTACCACAACCCTTTACATAGTATAGAAGGTAAACCCGTAGCTTGTTTGGGTAACTTTTTTGCACTAGATGCCACCACCGCACAATTATTATTTGATGCAGCGTGTAGCCATGCCGGTACTGTTGCACCACAAATAATAGGCCCTATAAATGGCAGCACATGGGCGACTTACCGATGTGTTGTGGGCGATATTACTGAGCCGTTTTTTATGGAGCCCAACACGCCCGATAGTTATAACACTTATTTTATTGATGCAGGTTTTGAGCCGCTAAAGCAATACTACTCAGCCATAGTAACAGCCGATGAGGAAGGTAAGTTTCCTGCACGCTACATGGGCAATAGTGGGTTTACTTTTAGAAATTTTGATGTAGCTAATTTTGACAGTGAAATTGAAATTATTTATAAAATAAGCTGCGAGGCATTTACCAATAATTTTTTGTACACGCCCATACCATTCAGCAAGTTTTATGGGTTATATTATCCATTAAAAGAAAAAATAAATACCGATTTTTTTATAATAGCTATGGATGAAAACTGCACACCAGTTGGCTATGTATTTGGTTACCCCGATTTTGCACAGCCGCAAAACAACAGGGTGGTGCTAAAAACCCTTGCCCGTTTGCCGCTGGAGAAATATAACGGCGTAGGCACTTTTTTAACTGCTGAATTTGCAAAAGCGGCCATGCAGAAAGGTTTTACAGGACTAATACACGCGCTAATGATTGCCGATGATACATCGCTTCGAATGTCGAAACTTTTTGGAGCGGCTGTTTTTAGAAATTATGTTTTATACCATAAACAATTGCTATGAATGTAGTTGATGTTTTATTTGCTGCTGCCACAGAAAACCCTAACAAAATAGCCATTGTAGAGGGCGATAAAAAACAAACGTATAGTCAGTTTATTACTGACATTAATAACACTATAATTTATTTAAACCAAAAAGGCATAAAACCCAACGACAGGGTTTTACTGGCCGTGCCCATATCGTACACCATGTATGTGTACTTTGCAGCAACACTTAGCATTGGTGCTACTTTGGTGGTGATTGACGGTGGGTCATCTATAAAAAAAATAAACAGCTATTTGCTAAAGGCTGATTGCAAAGCGGTTGTTATAGCTCCTAAGTATTATTTGCTTTCTTTTCTGATTAAAAATGCTCGAAAAATTCCTTTAAAAATAAAAGCTAAAATTGGAAAAGGGAATAACGAGACGATTTTACCTATATACAATAGTGAGGCGCAACATCCCGCACTTATAACGTTTACAACAGGCAGCACGGGGCAACCCAAAGCGGCAATCCGCACACACAAAGTATTGATGGAACAATTTCGACTATTAAATATTGTTTTTAATTTTAATAGTACTGATATTGTAATGAGTAACCTGCCCATTGTTACATTACTTGGCTTTGCAGGTGGCGGTACGGCGGTGTTGCCAAAAAAAGCATCGTACAAAAGCAACAAAGGATGGGCAAAGGTGAGCCAACAGGCACAACACAATGGGGTTAACTGTTTATTGGGTTCGCCAGCATTTCTTTTGCATCTTAGCATAAATATACCAAAAAATTATAACCAAAGTATAAAAAAAGTGGGTATTGGTGGCGCAACGGTTACTGCAAAACAATGGCAACGTTTACAAAATAACTTACCAGCTTCTACTATTAGCGTTATCTATGGTTCAACCGAAGCAGAGCCTATAAGCGTATGCAACACATTACCCATTGTGGGTAATAAAATCGGGGTATTGGTGGGTAAACCTGTTGAGGGTGTTGAAGTGAAAATTATACCCATTAGTTTTAATGAATATAAAATAATGCCCCTTCCCTACTCAAGCAATCAAGTGGGCGAGATAGTGGTGAGTGGCGCACAAGTAGTAAATAATTATTTGGATGGCGAGGATATTTTTAAATTAAATAAAATTATTGAGGGCGAAATTATTTGGCATCGCACAGGTGATGCAGGATATTTTAATACAGCGGGCGAATTGTTCTTTTGTGGGCGAACCAAATATATGTTTGTTAGAGATGGAGAGATGTACTCACCACTAGCCTATGAATTGTTTTTTGAAGGGCTGGAGGGAAATATTGAAGGCACTGCATTATTAATCGATAATAAAATACGGGTATTTATAAAGGCTGGTTTAGCAATTAATAAGCAAGAGATTTTGCAAGGGCTTGCAGCAGCGGGGCTACCCTACGATAAGCTAATTTTTGTTCGTACCCTACCCAAAGATAAACGCCATCATTCAAAAATAAATTACGATGCGTTGGCAGGTATTATTTAACATGGGACATTGAACATTTATCATTGAGTATTAAACAATTATCATTTAAGAGTTATTAATTCTTCATCGGGTTGAAACCTGTGACAAGGGCTTTTTAACTCACCCCAGCGTATTGTTTTGCCCGATTTGTGTCAACGCGCCCCTCTCTTTTTAGTAAGAGAGGGGGAGTGTTGGGTAGTCGAGCAGCTTTGTATTTTTTGGGGTGAGTAAACATTATTATTATTCGCTTGCGGATATAGCGACTTAACCATACTAATGTTCAACATTTAATGAAACTTGTACATGCATATATCTTTGCTCACCCCCTTTGCGGCTTCAACTCTTTGCGTGAAAATTCTTATTCATACCTCTCGGAAATCCCGATAGGGTATGAATAGCGGCAGGTTTTAGACTGTCGACGAGGGCTTTTTAACTCACCCCAGCATATTGTTTTGCCCGATTTGTATTCATGCGCGCCTCTTCTACAAAAGAGAGGGGAAGTGTTGGGCAGTCGTTAGGCTTTGTGTTTTTTGGGGTGAGTTAAAAATACTATCTTGTTTATTATTGGCAATGTATTTGATGTTGAAACATTGATTATGTATTTTTGACTATAATTAGCCGCAAATGAAACGCGCCGACTTTATAAAAACCCTTGGTATGGCAATAGTTACTACTCCCCTATTGGGGTTAAACGATTTTAAAAAAAGCGTTGATAATAGCGCACCTGCTGCTAAAGCTCCCGTTTTGTTTATTGGGCACGGCAACCCAATGAATGCGCTAAACGACAATAGTTTTACGCAAAGGCTAAGTAAACTAGGGACTACGCTAGAGAAACCAAAGGCTATTTTAGTAGTTTCGGCACACTGGCTAACAAGGGGAACGTGGGTGGCCACTACGCCAACACCTGAAACTATACACGATTTTGGAGGTTTCCCTCAAGAATTATTTGATGTGCAATATCCCGCCAAAGGCTCGCCAGAATTAGCAAAGGAAACTATTGAGCTTTTGAAAACCAAGGTTACTGTGGGCGAAGACACTGAATGGGGGCTTGACCATGGGGCGTGGTCGGTGCTAAAACACCTATACCCTGCGGCCGATATTCCTGTTTTTCAGTTAAGTATTGATTATTACCAAACACCGCAATACCACTATGATTTGGCTAAATATCTTTCGTCGCTTCGTGATAAAGGGGTGATGATTTTGGGCAGCGGTAATATTGTACACAATCTACGCCAAGTTGATTTTAGGAATGAAAATGCAAAGTTTGATTGGGCTATTGAATTTGACGAGGTGGTGAAAAAACACCTTAACGAACGCAACCATCAAGGTTTGATTGATTATAATAAACTGGGTACTGCCGCCACTTTATCAGTTCCTACTAACGATCATTATTTGCCGCTTCTGTATACGCTTGCCTTACAAGGCGAAAAAGAAGAAGCCGTGCACCTATACGAGGGTATAGAGCACGGCAGTATAAGTATGCGTTGTGTGCAGTTTGGGTGATAGTCAACTGTGGACGGTTGACAGTCAACAGTTGACTAATAGCTTAAACTACTTCGCTTTGTCCTTCTATTATAGCCACTTTGCGTTGGGTATTGCGTATATCTGCCTCGCTAACAAACACTTTTATAGGTTCGGGATTGTGCTGACGGGCAATAATTTGTGTCCCCCCAATTTGAGGTGCACTAAGCTGTGGCGCTGACACTGTTGGAGCTGAGGGAGAGGAACTTCCCCCGCTACTGGGCACCCCTGTTGATAGTACTTTGTGCGCTTGGGCAACGGCTGTGGCAATTTGCGCCGATATAGCCACAAACTTGGCTATACCGGCAATACCACCAGTGGCAACGTTATCAGGAGTTGGGGCATTGGCATTGGCTATGGCGTTACTTATTGCTTTGGCCGAATCAATACCAATTTTAACCAGCGTTACTGCTTTTTGTATATCGTTTTGTTTTTTAGCATTTTTGGTGAGATTATCGTTTATGGTGGTTACCAAGTCTAGCCCGCTTTGTGCGGCTTTTTCTGCATAGTCCCAACCTGCTTTTTTAATAGCTTTTTCACGCTCTACATTTTCTTTCAGTTTGGCAAGGTGTTCTTCGGTAGCTTCATCTTCGGCTTCTTTTTGGGCAAGGTCAATTTCACCCTGAATAGCTTTGGCTTCCTCAGCACTTTGTTTTTTGAGTTCGGCTGAAATGGCTTCGAACTCAATTTCACTTATCCCTTTTTCGGCAATTTTTTCTTGTTCGGCTTTTATTAAATTATCGTAAAAATCCTTTGTTTCCTGAATTTTGGCTTCATTATTTGCTTGTATTTGTGCTAAATAGTCGGCTTGTGCAGCACTTGCGCGTGCCTTTTTGTTTTCTTCGTACTGATTAGCGGTTAAGTTGCCATTAATCATAGCTTCTCTATCTGCTTGCTCAGTCTTTTTATTACTTTCTAAACGTTGTTGTAGCTCAGCATCAATATCACTTTTCTGTTTTGCTAAATTATCCTTAAAGGCTTTCTCTTTTTCTGAAATTCCCTTTCTAAAACTAGCTAGTTCCTCAGCATCCTTTTTCTTTCTTTCTTCGCTTTCCTTAGTATCCCACTCACTATTAATATTGGTAACCTTAGTATTATGAAATTCAGCAACCTCAAGCAAAGCCTTTTTATTTCCCTTATACTTTTCTTGCTCCTTCTCGTACCTTAGTTGCTCTTCGGCCAAGTCTTTCTCTCGGCTTTCTTTCATATTCCTAAGTTGCAAGGCTCTAAACTCCCACTCGGCCTTTAAGCGTTCGTCTCGCAGTTTTGCAAGACGTTTGTTTTTATCCTCCTCACTCTCAACTTCTTGATTATCATTTTCAGTCTTATTCTCTACCTGCTTTTCTCCCTCTTCGTTTAATTCTTTGGTTGTTTCCTTAGTATTTGTTACAATTTTCTTGTTTGTTTCTTCAACTTTTTCTGATGAGAAACCCAGCCAATCAAGTGCCCGCTTGCCTATATCAAGCAACTCGCCAAAAAATTCTTTAACTGCGTTAATAGCATTTCCCAAAGCAGGAAATTTATCGGCAAGTGCCTGAACCCCTTTTTTGATTAACTCGAACCCTGTAATTAATAATCCGCTTATATTTTTCAGTTTATCAAAAATATTTTTAACAGGGTCAATTACTTTTTTAAGGAAAGGGAATTTCTCAGAAAGAATGCCTAATACTTTGCTTATTAAGCCAAAGCCGTTAAACATATTTTTGGCCATATCAACCAAAAAATTAAAAGCATTTTTTACGCCATCAACTATGGCTTTGAGGGGATTAAATTTACCTACTACATTGCTTATAACGGCCTTAACTTTATCAAAATTGGCAATAAGTAAGCCTATGCCCACCACAAGGAGCCCAATACCAGTGCTGGCCATAGCCAGTTTAAGCATTTTAAAGCCTTTTGTTACCAGTGTGTTTATTGTGTTAAAAGCCGTTTGTATTGCCGTAAGAGCTTTGGTTGCTTTGGCATAGCCTTCTTGAATGGTTTTAGCCATTTTTTGGGCTTCGCCAAGGGCTTTTTGAGCTTGTGTAAGTTTGTTTATTGTTTGGGTAATGTTATCGTTTTCAAGCCCAAAAACTTTAGCCAAATCGCCGGCGGCAGCAAAACCACCTTTTATTTCTTCTATAGAACCCGATAGTTTGTCTAAATTATCACGAACAAGGGGCAACTGGTTTTCAAACACATCTGCAAGACCTGATACTTTTTCTTTGGCTTTTTCGGTATTTTCAGCCAGTTCATTAGTTTTTTCGGCTATTGCAGGTACAACCTCCGTGCTTATTTTTTCGCCTGCTGCTGCAACGCCTTCAAAACTTTGTATAAGGGTATTGGTTTCTTGTTGCAGTGATATTACACTGGTATTTACTTCAACTATTTGAGTGCTTAAATCCTGAAAAACAAACACAGCGTTTGAGGTTTCGCCCAACTGCGCTAATACACCTTGCAGGCTTTCAATTTTTTGCTGCACCAAGCCTACTTTCGCCTCCAGTCCATCAAACGATTTGGTAAAGGCAGCAGGATCCCCCATTAGGGTTTTTAACTCATTTATTATTTTTTTTACCTCGTCTAGTCGCGCCCGTGCTATGGTGGAATCGACCTTGAGGGTTACTTCTATATCTTTTTCGTTTGCCATTGTTGCAATGCTTTTGTAGTATTTAATTGATTGTTTTATAGTTTAAACCACGTGGTGCTATTGCACACAATAGTTATTTTATCATAAGCAGAAACAAGGGTTTGCCCTGCCGACCCGTTTATAGTCTCGCTAGAGTAACCGTCTATGTACACGGTATTTACTGAATCATCGGTTTTTATTATTTCAAATATTTTCCCGTTGTTCCCTTCGGCTGTGGGTAGGTTTACGGTTATTTCGCCTTCGGTGGCATCGCAAAAAAGAGTTCGGGTAGCTGTAGTGAGGGTATAGGGGCTATTATCCGTTGTTATGCTAACCGCATCACCCATTGCGCCTGAATAAAACCTTTGATTATTAAGATATAATACACCGGGTTCTGTAACGGTAATTCCGCTACTGTTTATTAGGGTTACATCTTGCAAGCCTGCTTCTATAAGGTTTCCGCCGCCGCCAATTACGTGTATACGCTCGCCACCTGCCAATACGTTATTGCCCACACCTGTAAGCAATACCGATAGCGTGGTGCTATCTACTGTATTATTCCAACCTGTAACTACACGTGGCCCACTGCTTGGCGAACCTGCGGGTGATGCAGTGCCGCCAACTGTGGGTATTTGGTATACTGTACCCGCTGTACCAAATATACCTCGCCCGCCGTTAATACCTGTACGAACCTGAAGAGGCGCATCAAACTCTTGTACTTTTAAAAATTTGCACTTGGTTACTTTATTAAAAACAGGGTCGTAATTTTCTATTTTTAATAAACGGTAATACGCATCTTTAATAAAATAATATTTACGGAATGAAAGCCCTTGTATATCAGCAGGAGTGAGATAAAACCAACCTTCAACCAGCTTACTGTTTTTATCGGTAATTTCCTTCATTTGGGCATACCAATAGCGGGTATACAGGTTTTGATTGGTGTAATCTATTTTTTTGTCGGCAGTTGATTGATAATATATTTGAAAAGGAGGCGCAAAGTTTAAATCGAAGGTGCTATTGAAAGGATCATTCAAATGCCCACTGTATGGATATTGGTCAAATTGATAGCCTGAAAACCCACTGGCCAAAAACGACCAAGGCTCGCAGTCTTTCATTCCACCATAATACAACAAACGAATTTTGCTGGTTTTTGTACTAACCGTATTTTTACTATCCACAAAAGCCATATAAGGCAGTATGCGCTCTGTGGGGTCGTCTTTTGCTCTGAATGAAGGTGTAGGCGCAAATATTAATTCTATTTTTTTACTGCTTTTAACAAAATCATTATTAATTTTAAGTTTATAATCGCCATACGTGCGGTCGTATTGGTCTTTATAATTTTTATTGAGATAATCCCCATCTTCTTTATACGTAAAATGATACTCGCCTGCATCAAGTGCAGCCATAGGACTGATAGTAAACTCTTTGCTTATATCCAGTTTATGTGTCCAATCAGTACTTTGCCCTGTGTAGTAATCGGCTCGTGGCTCGATAATAAGGTCGTTATCTTTATCGGGATTTGGCTCTACATACAGATTAAAGGCTTTTATTATTGAGCCTAAAAAATCACGTTGTTTAATACCAGTTGGTATACATACATTTAAAGGGATATCATCCCCTTCATTAACTACCGCGTTGGGAACAGCATTTGAAAAAAATGTGTTGCTGCCGCTGCTACTATTTATAATTAACTTATAACCGGTATCTGTTATTGCACGGTATACCTCACCATATCCAACAGCTCTTATAAGATTATCAAATCTAATAGGAGCAACAAAAATTTGTTCACCTGCTTTAATTGTTACTTCAGGCGACAGTAGCTCAACAACCACTTGTGAACTTGTATAATTGACTCCTACTGTAACAGGATGAGTTGGAGGATAAAAAAGTACTTTCCCCGTATTAGAACATAAATGATTATCGACACCACTTACCCTATGTACTATACTAATTACTATTTGGAAATCATTATAGTGGTAATCGTATGCGTTGAAAGATGTATTTTTAACATGACAATCAACACTTGATTTAAATTGGTATTTACCTGTTTTATTGCAAGTAAATATGCCTGTTGAAACATCGTACTGAAATGAGTTATCAAAATAATTAGGGGATACATTGTCAATATCAAAAAGTATTGGAGAAACCCCTGCAAATGACCCAGAGTCAGGTAAAAAATCAGTAGACAACTCTGCTGATAATCCAACGTTAAACAACCTGCTATCAACTTCTTCTTTGGTTAATAAAAATTGCTCGCTATTAAACGGAACAATTAATCGCTTAAAAAAATCGGAATTTAAAAAATTGCTGGTATAGGTATAGCCGGCCTTTTCAAATATTTTATCAATATATTGTTTGGTATATATGGCAGGGCGAAATTGCTCCACCCCCCATTGGTCGGTCTTAGTACCGCTTACATAGTTTTTCTGATAGCCGTAATCTATCATGGGGTATACGTAGCCCTTACCAAGTGAAACAGCAGTACC
The DNA here is from genome assembly GCA_037968475.1 of Bacteroidia bacterium. Classification (GTDB taxonomy): domain Bacteria; phylum Bacteroidota; class Bacteroidia; order UBA8524; family UBA8524; genus SB11. The sequence continues at coordinate 49,351 of JBBKVO010000022.1, read as the reverse complement.
CGAACCATTCTCTATAATTTCAGTATCCCAAGAATTAGCAATATTTCCTCTGTGATATACATGGTCAAACTCACTAAAATCAAGGTCGGTAAGCTCGCCTTTTAAGGCCTTGTCTTCTTCATCAACCTGATTATCAATTTTGGCAAATAAATCACCAATTTCGCCATAGCAAACTATTTTATAGGTTATTTTATCACGATGTTCAACAGTAATATCTGTTAGCTGGCAATAGCCTTTTAATTGCTGAAAATTATCAATAAAAATAATGGCATCAGCTTTTTTATTGGGATTAAAATTTGGTGTTTCTTGCCCGCTATCACTAGTATATAAATCAATATTTACCTCAAAAATATAACTAAACAGTTTATCGTTGGTTTTGCTACCGGGTATTTCAATAGTAAGTGTGCGATCGGTTTTGCGTTTTTCAGGGCTTTGTATATCTATCAGTTGCTTGGTAATGTTTAGGCTAACATCCTTTAGCAAGTCTATTTGTTTGTTGTTTATCAGTATTTGGGTTCTCATACACGTTGGCGATAATTGGGTTGGGCTAATTCCATAGTCAGGTTAAGGCTAAACAGCTTTTTGTTGGCATATTTTTTCACCTCGTAGCTGTTTTCGGTAATGCGTACTGCAATTGTTTTTTTAGGGTCGGCAGGGTCTATTTGCCAGTATACGGCGGGGCTTCCCGCCAACTCTTGCAACCATTGGCTTTCTTCTTGGCTTATCCAACCCGTGCTAATATTGTATACTTCGGTTTCTTCGGTATCAAACACCACATTACCGCGTGCATACGAGGTATTTTCCCACGTAAGCCCTGTTAAATCGGTATAGCCTGTAAAGCGTTGGTATTCGCTACGTTTAAAATTAGTGGTTTGTTTGTGCTGCCCTTTAAAAGTGAAGCTATCAAAGCGACCTAAACGGTTTAGAAAATGAAGACGAAACATATCGTGCCGACTGCAATCGCGGTCAATTTCAAACGTAAATATTTCGCTAATGGGATTATTAGCAACATCAAGCATTTGCACGGTATAGCTGTGCACGCTATCAGTAATAATATCGGCAATGGCCTCTAATTGTGCATATTTATTTAGGTTGTATGGCCCGCACATAAAATCGAGCGATCGGCTTATACTATCGCTAGTTCCACCATAAATACCGTTGCTTATTTGGTAAGTGTTAATTACTCCGCCTGCGGAATTATAGGTAGTTATTAATGCCGTTTCAGCCTCTTTATTTAAAGATATAAAACTTAGCGAAGCAGCCTCATCAACACGTATTTTTAAGTTACGAGGGGAATTGGTAAGAAAACTTTTTTGCGTGCCTGTTGTGAGATTGTATTGGGTATAATCAAAATTTATCCAATCGAGGTATTTTAACGAGGCATTAAAAGCGTAGCCCGTTGCGGTTACCATTCCGCTTGAAATTGAGGTGTTGTTTATCTCTTCGGTAAATGTAACCGAATAGTTGGATAGGGTTACGTGTGCTACTTGAAACTCGGTGTGTCCCAAAGCCAAATTATCAATAATAAAATTATAGCTGGGTTCAAGCATTCGGTGCACATCGGCTTGCACAAAATCGCCCGTAGGCCATTTATCGTATTTTAGGGTTTTTAGTAGCGTGCCGCCATGGTATACCTTTACCACCATTTTAAAATATTGTTGCGAGGCCAGCGTGCTGCCTGCCACAAACATCATATCGTTATAAACAGGCGTAAGCGTTTGCGGCCTATCGTGTAGGGTAATTGACATAAGAAATTTTTTATTGATAGTTTGATTTGAACTTTTTTGTGTGCGAGATGCATTTGGCATTTAACATTTATCAATTGCCATTAAACATTGAAGTGTATTTTTGCTGTAATGAAATTAATACCTGAAAAGAGTTTTACTATTTCTACACAGCTATCGCCTGTGAAGGTGATTGAACGGCTTAAAAGCAATACAGAAGAGAGGGAAATAAATCAAATACCTACATTTAATATACCCAAATTCAAGCCTAAAAAATATATCGGAATAATTAATAGCACTGATTTCACTTTATACAATAACACAACACTCTCTTCTCAGTTTTTTGCTGAAAGAGGTTCTTATATTTTAATTACCGGCACTATAGAAGCAAAGGATGTAGGAGCTACGATTACTTTTAAATTGCAATATGATAATGGGCAAAAAGAAAGCATATATATCTTGTTTATTATAGCCTTACTGATAATCATTGTCGTTGCAGTATATCACATACTAATAATAATATGGCTAGCTTTACTTATTCCAGCCTTTGCCTATCACCTATTTAGGTATAACATTAATTTTTACGCAAGAAAAAACGAAGAAATATTTAATACTATATTACAGTATTAATGGAATAGGACATTCTAACCTAAATATCTCTATCTTTGATGTCTATGCAATTTAGTAAGGAAGAGTTACGGGAAAACTACGCCCAGCTTACCGATGTAAAGATATTTAATCTTGCCACTCAAGAAGCCGAAACCCTTGCGCCCGAAGTAAAAGAAATATTGCAAGAAGAAATTAAAAAACGTGAGATAATTATACCTCCACCCATTCTCCCCCAAAAAACCAATAAGCTGCAACAGCTAGTGGCTGATTTTTTAAGCTATTTTAGATAATGATGCGACTTTTTCTGTAACACATTTCCATCAGTACTTTGTAAAAAATTGTTTTGTGCAAACACACTTCTTTTTTTCTCTTTATATAAAAAGAATATAGTTTTAGAAATTAGAAATACCTGCGCCACGCTATGCAATCGCACGCCATTAAACAGTTATCATTTAGCATTTTACGCTAATCAACAAAAAAGTATAGCTTTTTTTACCCCCCAAACGCATATGCGGGGCGTATGCAAGTGCTATGCAATGATTTTTGTTTGCTTTAATAATCCATTATAAGCCCTATGCCTTATAACACCACCTTATAAGGCTATAGCATTATACCTCCCTTCTTTTCCATTAGCACATTGGCATATTTACACATTAGCACATTGGCAAGAAACAAACCCCTCCCCTTTCCAATTAACACCCGATGAAAATTGCAAAAAATTGGAACGAAATAAGCATAGGGCAGTTTCAGCAAATTAATACTGCCCTAAAAAACTATCCTGATAATGCCATTACCCAAGCGGTATGGATGCTAAATGCGCTTACAGGCATATCTCGCGAAGAATTGCTGGCTATGGATTTTAGCAAGGATTTTAAACCGCTGATGAAGGAGTTGGAGTGGGTAAATACCACTGCCCTGCCCACCAAATTGCCCAAAGAATTTGAGCTTGACGGTGAACAATATACGCTGGTGTACGATATGAAACAACGAACCACAGGCCAGTTTGTCGATTTGGCATACCTAACCACCGAGCCTGATAATATTATAGCTAACCTGCACCAAATATTAGCGGTGCTATGCGTCCCCACTGGACAAAAAGACCATGCTATTGGGTTTGAACAACGGGCAAAAAACTTTCAGCAACGCCTACCAATAGCCATTGCATACCCAATTGCCACTTTTTTTTTGAGGCTATGGCTCGACTCGTTGCCGCATATCCTAACTTATTTGGAAAAGCAGATGGTACCGAAAAAGAGGACTTTGTGGACGAGGATAATTGGTTTGCTACGCGCTATGGTTGGCTGGCAACCGTTGATTCGGTGGCGAAAGACCGTACGCAGTGGGATTTTTATTTAAGCATGCCCATTGTAGAGTTTTTAAACTATTTGTGCTTTTTGCGCGATAAGGACGAATACCAAAGCAGCCGCCAACATGAAAAAGGAAATTGATGCACTTGTAACTGAAGCTTTAAAAACATTTTCGGCTACCCTAGAAAATGAGGCTAAAAGCCTGCTGGCAACGGTAGGCATTGGTCATATTACCCCCAAAACCGAGATAAAAAAAGGGCTTTTAGGTATGGATTTTTCGCTAAAACTACCGGGCTATAATTTGTATGTTGAGTATGGGGTGAAGGGAACAGAAGCTACCCCCGCAGGGGCAGAAGACAGCTCGTATGCCTACAAACATTTGGGAGCATCAAAAGAAATGATTGACGGTTTGCGCCAATGGGCAAGCCGCAAGGGTATTGAGCCAAAGCCAAAAAACACTAGTTTAAAAAACACGAATACCCGCAGGCGATTGAAGCAAACGGTGGCCGACCCGCAAACTACGCTGGCGTTTGCTATGGCCACCAGTATTAAAAAACGGGGACTAAGCCCTAAAAAGATTTTAGAAAAAACCTTGACGGATGAACGCCTGCAAGCTCTTGCCGATGATATATCTACCCGCTTGAAACAAGAAGCTAGGGTGTGGCTAGCGAAGGATTAATTATAAAAAGTAAACGTGGCACGAATCCCTTCGCGCCACGTTTTGAGGTTTATCAGATACCTACTAAGCCTAACTAAGACTATCGTTGATATTTTTGTCTATTAAAGGTTAAAAAGTGAATTTTATGCCCAAGCCTGGGTCAAAAGCCATGTATATATTTTGGTTGGTATTAAACTCAACAAACGGTTTCAAATCAAAGCTTATAGCAAAGGGTATAGGAGGTATTTTATATTCTAAACCCAATATACCATCAATACCTATACCTGCACCATTGCCTTCGTAGCGATAATACCTGTATGGACGACCGTTTTTTCCTTCGCGGTAGTAGTAATACCTATCGTTATAAAAGGTAGCGTGTGCACCTATACCATAGTACCATTTTAGTCCGCTGGCATTGGGTTGTGGCACGTGCCACTCATACAAACCTGTAACACTTAGTGCATTTGGCCATGCACCTATAATACCTTCAATGGCATTGCCGTTGCCCATAAAATGTTTTATGGTTAGGCCTGATGTTCCACCGGCACGTAAACCTATAGCGGTGCGGTAGTTGGGTGTATTAATTGCAGGACCTTGTGCTTGGGTGGTGGTATAGTTAAAAGCTGCAAAAGCAACTATAAGCATACATTTTGCGATTTTATTTTTTAGATTTTTCATAACAGTAAAATTTGGTTACTGTACTGATTTCAAACCCAATGCCAACGCAAAAAAATAATACACAAACAATTGATAATGAAATATTTAACGATAATATCAGAAACTATAATTTTCCCAATTTGGGAAAACACAGTCCCGAAGCGAGAACACTTCGGGATAGTAACTGGTAGGATCTTGCTACAAACAAAATTTCGAGTAGACTCGAAAAAGAATAAACTTCAAGCGTGGATGCTTGAAGGAACGCCGAGAGTATTAAGGTAACAACCGCACATATCCTTAACTCCGCTCAGGATGACAACGCGCGCAGTCATGCCGACGCAGGTCGGCATCTCATTACCAAACCCCTTGGTTTATACAGAACGAGATCCTGAAACAAGTTCAGGATGACGCGGCTTCGCTATTATAAATCTTCGTCGCCAGTTTGGTTTTTAAAGTAGATGCCGCGTTCGGCCAAGCGTTTGTGATATATAGAAAAGCGCTCGAATGAGCGAGTAACAAAATACGACATGGCTACCACTATCATAATGGGCACAAAAAGGGCATAGCCGTGAGTTATCTCTGCAATAAGAAATATAGCGGTTAATGGGGCATGTATTACGCCTGCAACCACGCCTGCCATGCCAGCTACAATAAAGTTTGATTCTAAAAGGGTAAACCAACCTGTAAGGTTAACAAACCTTGCAAAGGTAAAGCCAGCCATAGCTCCTGTAAACATACTGGGGCCAAAAATGCCTCCGTTGCCGCCTGCTCCCAATGTAAACGAGGCAGCTATTACTTTAAAAAACATCACACAAAGGGCAAAAGCCAGTAATAACCAAGGGTTGCTTAAATAATCGCTAAAAAAGGTATTAGCCCCCAGTTTATAAAATTGTCCTTCAAGCAAGTTTTTTATCAGCACATACCCTTCTCCAAACAATGGCGGGAAAATAAAAATGAGTACACAAAGTGGTATACCTGCCATTAACACTCTTTTCCATTTGCTTTTGTAGCTAAAAAAATGGTGTTCAATTTTTAGCGAAGTACGTATCATATATACTGATAACAGCCCAATGCCAATACCCAGTAAAGCATAAAAAGGGATACTGCTAAAGCTCCACTCGTTACTAATTTGAAACGAGAATTTTTCGGTATATAATATTTGTGATACTACCGATGCTGTGGCGGTAGATATGATAAGGGGTATCATAAAGGGGATGCTAAAATCAAACAAAAGCACCTCGAGCGCGAAAATGACTCCTGCAATGGGCGCGTTAAAAATAGCCGCTATACCCGCTGCTGCACCACTAGCCAGCAACAAAGTACGCTCTTTATACCCTATACGAAAATTTTTAGCCACATTACTACCAATGGCCGAGCCACTACTAACAATAGGTGCTTCAAGTCCCACAGAGCCACCCATACTAACAGTAAGTGCACTGGTAAGCAAATGACTCCAGATATTACTTTTATCCATATAGCTGCGCTGCTTAGCTATACTATATATTATATGCCCCACGCCGTGTTCCATTTTACCTTTTAGCAACCAGCGCACAACCAATATAGTTAGCACAATACCTATTATGGGATATATAAAAAATGCGTTTTGAAGAAAAGAGCCTTCTAGTGAGCCTGATAAAAGATGCTCGAAAAAGTTGGCGGTTTTTTTAAGTAAAACTGCCGAAAGACCAACTATAATCCCAATAAGTATGCAAAGTATGATAAGAAGGTTTCTGTGGTTGATGTATTTCGACTGCCAGTTAAGATAACCGTACAGTAAATGTTTTAAACCTTTTTTTACTTCTTTTTGCATTGGGGAGGGCAAAAATACAGCTATTTATGCAAATATGCTTTTGTATTACACTTTTCTAAAATATTAAAAGTTAAAAAAACCAGATTTTTCAATGCTTTAGATACTGGTAACTAAAAAATTAACAAAATTTTCTTTTTTAATTGGTTGAAAAATATCAATTTTAAAAATATAAAATATTAACAACCCTATGAATATTACTGTTACTTACCAAGAATCTTATTCTCGAAAAGACCTGCTATTGCGCTCTTTTTTTGGTGTATTTTACATTCTCTTGCCCCATGCTTTTCTTATGTGGTTTGCTCTAATTTGGTCATCAATCATCACATTTTTAGCATGGTGGATAATACTATTTACGGGCAAATACCCTCGTAGCTTTTGGGAGTTTAATTTGGGCTTAGCAAAATGGAATTTACGCGTTAGTGCAGTTATCAATAATTTGGTTGATGCCTACCCTAATTTTTGGGTAAATGAAAACAACAATAACGAGATATCAAACATTGAATTAGAATACCCTGAAATCAGTAGCAGAAGCAGTGTTTTGCTAAGAGGCTTGTTTGGAATAATATATGTGTATATACCTCACATCATCGCACTATTATTTAGAAGCTTAGCTTCTAATGTACTTATGTTTTTAGCATGGTGGGTGGTGCTTTTTACAGGCCGTTACCCACAAAGCTGGCACGAGTTTAATGTAGGCACACTACGTTGGAGCACTCGTATATCACTATACATGAGTTATTTAACCGACGAATACCCTCCTTTTAGCGGGAAATAATATTTTACAGCTAAACTTATGACTGCTGAAAATTATCTTCCCGTTCCCCAACCCGAAGAAATAAGCACCCGCGAGCGTGAAGACGCTATGGGTGCTTATTTAATGATGTTTGCATCGCTAGCGGTGGGGCTTCCATTGCCTATTATTAACCTATTGGCAGCTATTATATATTACTTTGCTAATAGAAAAAAATCGAGGTTTGTGCACTTTCACGTGTTGCAATCTCTTTTATCGCAGTTGCCCACTAGTTTACTAAATGCAGGTGCTGTTTTTTGGACTTTTAGTATCCTTTTTAGTAACTCGCCTGATTTTGCCAGCGACGATGTGCAGTTTAGCACTCTTTTTTCGGGCACCTATGTCGGTTATCTCATTATGGTATTTATTGCCAATTTGGTATATTTTATATTTAGCATTATTGCTGCTACTAAGGCGCATAAGGGCAGGTTTTATTATATGCTGTTTTTTGGCCGTGCATCTTATAATATTGCTTTTAATAGAAACAATACCATACATACACAAAAAGAAGAAGCAGTAAACTTGCCTCCAAGATGAACAAAGTACTAAGAGATTTTTTAATACTTATTGCCATTTTTGGCGGTATATGGGCAGGTATTGCATACCTGCCTATTCTTTGGGAAGCCCCTGATTTAACCTTGAGTAAAGAACAAGAGCAAAAACTGGGTGATGTATTGGCTAAAGACGTTGTACTTGAAAAATGGGAAAACGTGAGCCAACAATACCCCCTTGCCGATAGTGCCTTAAGGGTGATTTATACCCGCTTGCTTGATGCTGTACCTGAACCTGCATACAACTACAAGTTTTATATTTTGCGTGATAGTACGGTAAATGCTTTTACTATTGCTGGCGGACATATTTTTATTTTTGAAGGTTTAATACAATTTTGCGAAAGTCCTGAGGAATTAGCAGCCGTTTTAGCCCATGAGATTGGACACTCGCAAAAACGCCATGTGGTTAAAAAACTTACTAAAGATTTAGGTTTAGAGCTTGTATCAATTATTATATCGGGCGGTAACGAAACTGTGGTGCACGAGGCCAGTAAATTGCTGTTTTCAAGTCGTTATGATAGAGCATACGAGAAACAAGCCGACCGTTTTGCTGTCGACTTATTAGAAAAGGCAAATATTAATCCCTACACAATGGCCGGCTTTTTTCGCCGCTTAAAAGAGAAAGATATGGCCTATGATAAAAACCTTGAGTTTATGATGACTCACCCGCACAACGATAGTAGGATACGCGATATATTAACCTACCAAACTGCTGCATCTTTTACACAAAAGCCGTTTACTATTAATTGGGCATTAGTGCAGCAATCGCTAGATAACTAAAAAATCAATTTCGCTATTAAGCAGCCGCTTCCGGCTTAAAAATAGAGTAATACTGATTTATTGATATGGGTTTGGTGATATAATCCGATACATCAGTATAGGTTTTAGCTTTTTCCATATCGTGTGGGTTGTTTGATGAGCTAACCATGTATATGGCAACTTTTTTTGATAGACTGGGCTTTATTTTGGCAAATTCTTCTAAAAAACCCCAGCCGTTTAGCACAGGCATATTAATATCCAAAAATATTACATCGGGCAATTTAGCGGCATTGGTGCAATTGGCCTTAAAATAATCAAGTGCTATGCTTCCATCACCAAAAACAATTAATTGTGGGCTGGCAGAATTTTTTTTCAGCATATTCTCTACCACAAAGGCGTGCACATTATCATCGTCAATAAGACAAGCAAGAGTATTGTTTTGTTCCATACTAATTAGTTAATAATAGTATGTGTAAAAATATATAAAGACTAAAAAAAATAGCGATGCAATTTTCAACATCTACCCTATTTGTAAGCTATTGTGTGTGCTTTTAGGTACAGCTACGCTGCATCAATTTCAAAAAATTTAAATATTTTCTCAAATTGTTCAATATTAATTGGTTTCACAATATATCCTGTAACATCCGATAGGCTTTTGGCTCTATCCATATCTTGCTGTAATACTGATGAACTTACCATGTATATGGTAACTACTTTTACCATTTGTGGTTTTATTTCGGCAAATGCTTCTAAAAAATGCCACCCATCCATCATGGGCATATTAATATCTAAAAATAATATATCAGGTATTTTTTCAGCATCTCTTATTACTGCTTTAAAATACTCCATTGCATCAAAGCCATTATTAAAAACCACATAGTTTTCAAATACTTCACTAGCTTTTAATATACGCGACAAATTATATATATACGTACTATCGTCATCAACAACGCACGCTAAGTTTATTTTTGCATTCATTACAGGCAATAAGGGTAGGTTAAAAAATATTTATTTATCCAAGTAGGCAATTAGCTTAATATTCCCCTTATTGGATGTGTATATAAAAATTTTATAAACCAATATACAACTAAACTAAATTGTATGCACAACAATTGTTAAAATTATTTTCATCAACAAGGTTAATACCTATGCCTCAGGCAGTTTTATTAAGCCGTTTTTAAGCGCATAGTGTATTAAACGAGCAGTGTTGTTAGTACCCGTTTTAGCTAAAAGATTGCTGCGGTGAGTTTCTACTGTGCGAGGACTTAAAAAGATACGCTCGCTAATTTCGGTGGTGCTTAATCCCTCAAAAACCAGTTGTAATACTTCCAACTCACGCTGAGTCAATTTCACAAGTTTTTCATCATATTCGCGCAGTTCAGTGGCCAGTTTATGGGCTATTTCGCTACTATAATAGTTACCCTTCTCCATTAGGGTATTAATAGCCGTTACCAACTCGGCCTTGCCAGTATTTTTTAGGGCATAACCATGTACACCCATTTTTAATAGTGGGGCTATATGCTCAATGGTATTGTGCATGGTAAGCATTAGTATTTTTACTTGGGGGAAGTTTTCAAGCAATTCTTTTGCGGTTTCTTCGCCGTCCATTTCAGGCATGGTTATATCTAACAATACAATATTGGGTACTTGGTTTTGAACCATGCTTAGTAGTTGTTTACCATTTCGGGCTATACCTAAAATAGTAAAAGCCTCTTCGGTACTAAGGATATTCTCAAGCCCTTCGGCAAATATTTTATGGTCGTCGGCAATATAAATACTAATCTTTTCCATAGTCAATTGGTAGTTCAATAATCAAAGTCATACCGTGATTTGGCTGAGCATCTAAATGCCAAGTTCCACCCATTTTAGCCACACGGGCAGCAATATTTTTGTACCCTATCCCTGTCGATGTTTGTATTCTTTGTGGATTAAAACCTACCCCGTCATCCTCGTACATATACTCAACAATACCCTGCTTTAGGTTTAGTTGCAACGTAATTTCTTTTGCCTGTGCGTATTTAAGACTATTGCTTAGCAACTCTTGGGTAATGCGGTATAAATCTTGTTCAAACTCTTTATAAGTATCTCTTTCAACCCCATTATCCATAAAAGTTACATGCACCACATTGGCTTTCTCAATAGCGGCTATCAGTTGCAATAAAGCGGTTTTGAAACCAAATTTTGCCAACGAGCCTTCGTACAAATCGTGCGATATTCGGCGCACCTCGTCCACCGCCTCATCCAGCAAACCTACCGCCTCTGTATACGATTTGTTCTGTTGCTCTTTTAATAGTGTAATACCTTCCTCTACATTAGTGAAATGCAATTTTACGGTAGAAAGTATGCTGCCAATCCTATCGTGCAACTCTTGGGCTATGCGTTTGCGTTCCTCATCCTGCCCTTTAAGCATGGCATTAACATTTTCAACCTCTTGCTTTTGCATCAAGTCATCTACACGACGGCGTTGCTCATCTAATTCTTTTTGAGCTATACGCTGCCTGTTTCTATACCCACGTATTAATAGAAAAGCAATAACAGTTATTGATATGGAAACGATGATAACAATCACTAGCCACAAACGTCCAATTTTTATTTGGTTTACTTGCTCAGTAATTTTACTGTCTTTTTCATGGGTTCTATAACGAGTTTCTGTCTCTGTAATATATTTTATTGTTGCACTATCTAATAGTTTACTATCAAGATTTTTTAATTGTTTTAGATAGTGGTAAGCATTTAGTAAATCGCCTTTTTTCTCATAAGCTTTTGATAAAAAGCTATAAGTTTCTGCAATTAGAGAGTAGTTTTGATATTTTGTGGCTGTGTCAAGGGCTTTTGTGTGGTAGATAATAGCGCTATCAAATAAATTTTGCTTTAGAAAGAACAGTGCTATGCTATTGTATGTAGGGATAAGGTTTTTATAATCGTGGTTGCTTGGGTAAGTATATTCAGATTTCCGAAAGTATTTAAAAGCTGAATCAAATAGGTTTTGTTTTAGGTAAACAACACCTAAAGAATGGTAATTATACCCAATTTCTGTTGTGTCTTTCATGCCTCTTATCGCTTCCAATCCTTTATTAGCATAATAAAGGGCTTGAGGAAAGCTGTCTAATTCAGCATAGGCTTCAGAAATATTTACACCTGCGCTGGCAATACCTCGCAAATAGTTTTCACTTTCATAAATAGAGTATGCTTGCAAGAAAAAAGATAAGGATTTTTTAAAGTTATTTAATCTGAAATAAATTGTACCTATTTGATTTATGTTGGATGCCGAAGCGACCACATGGCCTGTGTTTTTATTTATGCCAGCCTCTCTTATATAACAGTCAATAGCTTCTTTATAGTTTCCATTATCTTTATTTAAAGTTCCTAGCCTTCTATAGTAATTAGCATAGTGCGTACTGTCGTTCTGTTTTTTTATAACTTCAAATATTTCATTAAGTCTGCTTTTATTTTTCTCAAAAGAAAAGTGATATTTAGAAGTATCCCAAGAGATTAGTTTATTACTAATATCTTGGGAATAAGAAAGTAAACTAACTAAAAATAGTAAAAAAATTAAAATATGTTTAACGTTCTTAAAACACATATAATTAGGTTTTTATCCAAATTAAACCTTTCTTCTTAAAATACGGAAGTATCTTAGGGTTGGGGAAAATGGCATTTTGTGAAGGATCTCCGTCTACAACAAGTAAAGGTATACCTTTAGAGCTGACTTCTGTAACTGCTAAGTTTAGTCCTGTAAGCGTAATAGAAAATTCTTTTTGTCCATTTATGGATTCTTTTGGGTAAAAGATCAGCGCTTTAATTATTGCTCCACTTTCATCAGGTACATCTTGAAATCGACAAGAGTTTGAAGGTAGGTTGATGTATTTTTTTGTAGCATCTAAAGCCAAAAACTTTATTGATACAGAAAATACAGATAATGAAGGTCCCCTTGAAATATTAATTTCCTTGAGCTTAAATAGGTTAGATATATCAGTAACATTTGGAGTGAAATCAAGTAATTTATTAGGTGGAGGAAAATCAGTGTCTTTAATTGCGATTTTTGAAAATAAACTAATACTAGCATTAAATTCATACTTAATGTGTAAGATGTCTCGTGCTTCATAGTCTACAAAGTCTATTGCTGTATTATCTACTTCATTCAAAATAGTTTTATGATTTTCGGTATTGCTAGCAATATTAAATATGAGATCCTGTGTTCTTTCATACGCGTCGTGTGTTCTTGGGTATTCGTGAGCACTTAAAACAGTTGGATTATAGAAAGGGTATGTGTTCTTGGCAGGTGTTATTCCGTTTGAATTTAATTCGCCTGAGATATGATAGTTGCTGTCATTTGGAGAGTCGTTATTTGCTCTAACTTTTATATTATCAATATTGTAGCTCATTTTATGCATATAATAAGTTTACCTACTCATAAGCTTTTCGGTGTCCGCTCCCTATGCAATTGTAGGGGTGCAATTGGGTAATCCCCTTTGGGTAATACTGCATAGTAGTTTAGGTAGGTGGTTTAAGTTTTTTCATAATAGTTAGCGTTGGTTTACAATTCAAATCTCGCTAAGTAAAAATACTGGTTGGTGGGTAGTACTACTGCTTTTTGCTACGTAGTTTTTGGTAGATAGGTGCATTGTATAGTTAGTTTAGTACTACTAATGTATGTGTTTCAATTGAAAAGTAAAAGCTAAATTATTGTTAGGCAGGGGTATAGAAATAAAAAAAGCCCCTGAAATTCAGGGGCTTTAGTGCGGATGATAGGAATCGAACCTACACGCCTCGCAGCGCCAGATCCTAAGTCTGGTGCGTCTACCAATTTCGCCACATCCGCAAAAGGTGTGCAAAGGTATAAAAGAAGTTTGGAATAATCAAAATGTAAATATCAAATTTTTGTAGTTATTTACCCATTGTACTATTCGCCCTAGGCACTAAATTTGATGCCCTTACCTGTGAACATGATAGATATTGACGTTGAGGCTGAAAAACAAGAGATACTAAAACGATATCGCCTGCTGTTGCGCTCTTGCCGACACACCCTTGAAAAAGGCGATAAACAACTGATACGCAAAGCCTTTGATATGGCTTTGGAGGCGCATAAAAATATGCGCCGCAAAAGTGGCGAACCGTATATATACCATCCTTTGGCCGTTGCACAAATAGCAGCGCAAGAGATTGGACTAGGTACAACAAGCCTTGTGTGTGCGCTGTTGCACGATGTTGTTGAGGATACTGATATAACCCTTGAGGTGATAAAACACAATTTTGGCGATAAGGTGGCTCGCATTATTGATGGGTTAACCAAAATATCGGGTGTTTTTGACCAAACTAGTAGTTTGCAGGCTGAGAACTTTCGCAAAATGCTGCTCACCCTTAGCGAAGATGTAAGGGTGATATTGATAAAGCTTGCCGATAGGCTGCACAATATGCGCACGCTAGAAAGCATGAGCCGCAAAAGCCAGCTTAAAATAGCTTCTGAAACTATATACTTATATGCTCCACTTGCCCATCGCTTAGGCTTATACTCAATAAAAACCGAGCTTGAAGATCTCTCTATAAAGTATACTGACCCTGATAGGTATATTGAAATCGCCCAAAAACTTCAAGAAACCAAAGCACAGCGCAATCGCTATATAAAACGGTTTATAGAGCCTATTGAATCTCGTTTGGTTGAAGAAGGGTATACTTTTGATATAAAAGGTCGCCCAAAATCTATCTATTCTATTCTTAATAAAATGAAAAAACAAGCCGTGCCTTTTGAAGAAGTGTACGATTTGTTTGCCATCCGCATAACATTAGATATTCCCCTTCCCGATGAAAAGGCCGATTGCTGGAATGTGTATTCTATTATAACTGATTCATACTTTCCAAACCCCGATAGATTGCGTGATTGGATTTCATCACCCAAAACTAATGGATACGAGAGCCTTCACACAACAGTTATGGGACCCGAGGGAAAGTGGGTAGAAGTGCAAATACGAAGTAAACGTATGGACGAAATAGCTGAGAAAGGTTATGCCGCCCATTGGAAATACAAAGATGTAAAAGGTGGAGCCAGCGAAAGTAGCCTTGAAGCTTGGTTAGCACGTGTGCGTGAGATATTAGAAAGTCCTGATGCAAATGCGATAGACTTTTTAGATGATTTTAAACTAAACCTTTTTGCCGAAGAAGTATTTATTTTCACTCCTAAGGGCGAATTGCGCAAATTACCTGCTAATAGTACTGCTCTTGATTTTGCTTTTGATATACACTCTGATGTGGGTTATCGCTGCATAGGGGCTAAAGTAAATAACAAGCTTGTGCCTATAAATCATTCGCTTAGTAATGGCGATCAGGTAGAAATACTAACAGCTAGTAGGCAAAAACCTAGTGAAGATTGGCTTAAATATGTGCGAACAGCTAAGGCCAAATCGAAAATAAAGCAAATACTTCGTGAAGAAAAGAAACGTGTTGGCGATGAAGGAAAAGAGATTTTAGAACGAAAGTTTAGGCAAGCCAAAGTTCCTTTTACCAATGATAATTTAAACTTTTTGGCCACATATTACCGCTTTCCTAGCTCGCTAGATCTGTTTTATGCCATTGCTACCGAAAAGTTTGAAAAGGATAAGTTAGAACTTTCATTTGTTTTTGACCCAAAAAACAAAATCCTCAAAAAAGAGGGCAAAGGGACTATTCAGCAAGAAGAGTCGGATAAGAGTAGAAAGAGTAATAAAGTTCGCAGTTCTAACGAAATTATTTTGGGCGATGATTACGATGATATGCCTTATGATTTTGCAAAATGCTGTTCGCCCATACCCGGCGATGAGATATTTGGCTTTATTACAGTTGGTGAAGGCGTAAAAATACACCGCACCAATTGCCCCAATGCTATACGACTAATGAGTAATTATGGGTATAGAATAATAAAAGCTCAATGGGCACATTCGCCCATTAAAAGTAGTAAGGCATTTTTGGCGGGTGTACAAGTTACGGGTATTGACAGTGTGGGGGTTATTAGCAAAATAACTGATGTAGTATCGAAAGACTTAGCTGTAAATATGAAATCGATTACTGTAGAATCTCACGAGGATGGTACATTTGCAGGTAAAATAATGCTGTTTATTAATGATACTCAGCATTTGGACACTTTGCTACAACGCATTAAGGGAACCTTACCCACAGTGCAAGTAAGCAGGATTGATGTTAATTAGGTAGTGTCGATTATTATTACATTTCCAAGCTTTTATTGGATTTAGGCTGACTTTATAAAAAATAACCATAACCTTACTAAGGCTATGGTTATTAATCATTTCTTCATATATTGATACTGTCTGCAAATTGCCCCATTATATTCAATAGTTTTGATATACTTATAACCTGCTTTCAATATTGCTTTTTGAACAAAAATATTTTCTTCTTTAATATAGGCATATAACATACTTATATTAGGATTCCGTTTCAGAAATTCTGGTGAAGCTAAACTAAAAATTTGACTAGCATATCCTTTGTTCCTGTGATCAGGTGCAATATTTAACGATATTATCCATTCGCTATTTTTATTCTCAAATCTTAAAACCCCGACATCATTTTTATTTTCATCAGAAAATAAAAATATGTGATCCAAATTAAACCTCATAAACCAAGATTTGTGTATTTCGTAAGGGATTTCCTCTTGATTGAAATACGACTCACGAGTTACAGGGTCGTTTACCCAAGTATATAAAAGATCACAATCATTAGAAGTTGTTGGTCTTAAAGTTATCATAAAGTTTAATTATTAAATTTCAAAGATATAAATAATCTAAAACTTAACAAAGCCTATTAGCTAATGAGTTTATGGCTTTAATGGAGTCAATTTATGTGCCGAACTTTATTTTTTCATTTTCAAAACGCAACATCTCTACTTCAGTTTTTAAAGTCGCATTTTCCTTCATAACTTCCACAATCATCTTATTTTGTTCATCAATTCGCCCTTCCAGGTTTTTTATACGGTCCCAAAGTTCGTCGCGCACTTTTTCATCAAATTCTTTTTTATCCTTCCTAGGCAGATAATAAATTTCAATAAATTTTAACAGTATTGCCCCACCTGAACCTGAACCAATAATTGTTATAATCAACTCCCAATTCATGATATATTTCTATTTAAATAGGTTTGAAATTGTTGAACAATGAAGTACATTAAAAGAGACTCAGAATTAGTAAACGACTCTCCAAGGCTTGCAATAGCAAGATTATAATCAGAGAAATAACTATTATTACCTGAAATATTCCTTGAAAGTAAAAATAGTTTCAATCCCGACACTGTTGAACTATTTACTATCCCATTAATTAAAGCTATGGCATTTTTATTACCCCGTATAATGTTAGAGCTGGGTCGCCAAGAAAGGTAATACCCACTTGACGAAGCGTTACTTATATTACTTGTAACATTTTGATTAATTGACCCTTGAAATAAACCTTGTGTAAGGAATGGAATTAATTGCGAAAAGCTATCATTTGAAGACCCTCCAATAGCACACTTCGCTCCTGCAACCACATCATTTCTCACGTAGGCCGACATATGGAAATTATCTTTGTAAATGGGGTTGATGATATAGCCTGTATCTCCGTAACCTGACACGCCATTACCTGTTATACCATTTGCATCATGAGATACACCTGTAGGACTCCAGCTTATCTTATATTGATTAGGGTTTTTAAGGTTAATGCTGTGCCTGCTTGCTGTTCCGCCAACGAAGGGATAAATTGCGTGCATTTTGTTCCATAAACCATTTTGTTTTAATTGGGTTACCAAATAGGTAATTGCAAATATTTGAGTTTCATCTTCAATACCTGTGGCAGCAAGAAAGGCGGTAATATCGGCGTCGGGTTTGACAAAGGGGACTTGGCAATAATCATAATTGAACATAAACTCTAACGATACATTCATTATATGCCCGGTAAACTCGCTATCCCACTTTTCAGTAAAAGGTTGCAGGTTACTTTGTTTGCTTAGCGACCAATCGTAATCCTCGTCATCAAGTTTTGATAATACATCCAAGCAGATAAGTAATGTATCGCTTTCTACTTCCAACTCATCGCTTTCATCCTTTTTTACCAAATCGCCCACTATAACTTCAAAGTCATAGTAAAGGCTGCCATCATTTACCCTTGCTATTATTGGGGTAACCCACATAAAGGGTTGTTTTTCAGGTTGTGCAAGTCCGTTGCTGGTACTGTCGGCTTGGGTCATAGCTGTTTCAAGCTCCCAACGGTCGCCATAGCCAAAACCTCTGATTTGCAAATGATTATTTGCCAGTGTTTTTAGTTGGGTTACTACCTGATTTTTTGTCAAAAACTTCATTTTCTTTCTTTTCTAAATAGTTTAACAGCTTTTGGATGTTTTCTTTTTTTACTACTCTTTTCTTCATAATTAATCGCAGCAATCTTTTTCGCCTTTATCTATGGGTAGCGAGGTTGAAAACCTTCCGCCTCTGGTATTACCCAAAAACATACCTGTATTGTACGTATTGGTTCGAGGTTGTATAGCATCAATGGTTGTATTACCGTTTAGCCAAAGTGGGTATTGACTTTGATTTTCTTGCAAATACTTCACAATACGTTTGGCATACCACTCGGCGTGATTGAGGTAATAGTTCTTTATTTGACTAAGCTGCTCAGGAGTGGCTGTGGTACTGTTTTCACTGTTTTTTACCACTACCGATTTATTCATAAATTTATAAGTAAGCGGTGTGGTAAGCTCGGCCATGCAATAGTATTTTATGGCTGTTTGCAGGTAGTCGTTTAGCAGGGTTTGGTTTAGTGCGCTTACGGTGTTGTTTTGTATTTCGGTTTTTAGCTGGTTGTATAGCGATGTGCCCAAAATGCTTTGTATGTAAATATCTTGCACCATTAGTATGGTGGGTGCTATAAGTTTGTTATCGGTGTTTTCGCTAATAACGGTGTCTTCTTTCAGCTTGTCGGCTGATATAAAATATACGTGTGCCATGCTTTGTATTGATAGTATTTTGTGTAGAAATGGGAAATCTTTTAGCTGCGGTGTACGCTGCGAACTATATAGGTTTTACCCTCAATAATTTCAGTAGTGGTGGTAAGTATGCCTTTGTTTTCAAGCATTTCGAGTTGACGGACTACGTCGTTTTCGGTAAGGAAGGTATGCTTTGCCATTTGCTTTAGTGTAGCTCTGTTGTTTTGTTGGATTACCTCTATTAGTTTTTGCTGTGTTTGGCTTATATCTCCTTCTAAAGAAAAATTATAGCCGAAATTTTGTCCGTCAACAGTTTGCGGTTGTTTGGGAGCAAGCGGGAAACCAATTTGCGCCAAATAATTACGCTTCTCTTCTTGTGTAAGCACTTCGGCAATATCTTGATCGCCCAAAATCATCCCCATGCCTATGGGTTCTGTGGGACAAAGAGTAAGGGGGGCATCAATACCGTTGGTTTGGGCAAGATTTTTTAGCAATTGCTCAATAGTTTGGCGGCGTTTGCTAATGTATGTATTCTGAAAAAGCTCGTAGGCTTCACGCAACTCGTTACGACCACCTAATTGACCCGCAACTCGTACCCCAAACAACATGGGGCTGGTAACCTTGTGCCCCACAAAAATGGTGTCCATCACCGTTTGTTTCAGTTGCTCGTATTGTTTGTCTAGCTCGTTGGGACGTAGCTGCATCACTTGCGGGCTGTTTTCTGCTCCATCAGTAAAGTAAAGGATAATCTCGCCTGCATTGTCGGTGCCGGCTACTTTGCGTTTTACTTGTTTTTCAATCTCGCGCTGTTCATCTTCGGTAGGCACACCATTGGTAAAGGTGAGCATTGTACCTGCCGAAAAACCTGTTTTTATATTGTTAAGATGAAAATTACTAATCTCAATTTCGGTCTCGATAGCGGCATTGCAACCCAAATAGCTAGGCAAAGGATATACCTTCATTTGGGGGCTGTACTCGCGGAAATATAATATGCTTTCGCGCTGTGGAATGTTTACATCAAAGGCGGGGATGGCCTGCACATCGTCGGGTTGGCGGTTGCTGCCTGCATATTTATTGGTAAGCGATTGCTGCTCTGTCCATTGTTTCGAGGTGTATATTACACTAGCATCGTCGTTTATGCGACAAGTAGCCCAATCCACATGGTATATCTCGCTTATCTTACCTGTAACTATGTTTTGGTATATTTTTAAGGCGAAGCCGTTAAACAATTCATAGTCTAAAATCACCTTCTCCAACACTGCGTTTAATCCCTCAAAACGGTTGGCGTTGTTTATAAACTGCTGCACTTTGGCGGCTTGTGCCGTATTGTACAAAGGAGGCAATTGTACCCCCTTGCCAAAAATATAGTCTTTTTTACCGCTAACAATGGCTTGGTGGGTTGATGAGCCGTTGTATAAATTGATAAGATAATCGGGGTAATCGTTGCCCTCGCCGTAGTTTATCCAATCAAAACGACGGCTTTCTTTAAAACGAGGGGGCTTGTGCCACGTGGGCACTTGCAGAGTAGTGAAGTAGTGTTTTTGTTTATTATCCATTGTATACAAATGCGTTATCGGTGGTTGGGGTATAGATGTAGGTAGTATCGGCAGTGCCTGCAACGTAGGCAAGCCCTGTTTCTACCAATTCATCGGCGTTGGCGGGGATAAGGTTAGTGAGGCTGTCTTGCGCATACACCTTATAATCCCAAAAACCTTCGGGGTTAAGCTCTACTTCTGATAATAGGGGATCGGCATTGGCTATTTCCACAATTTCAAAACTGTTGTACCTATCGGGATATTCCGATGTATCAGTAGCTATACAAGTAGTGCTTTGGTGGCTTTGGCGATTTATAAACTCGAAAAGATAGGTGGGGTATGGGCGTTGGGTTGTTTCTGTAAGAGTAAGAATAACCACATTGTTAGTGCCCTTGTTTATCAGTATCATCCCTCAATAATTGGAGGGGGTGGTTTTTGTGCCATTTTTTTATTGATAGTTGTTGGTTATTAGATATCAGGATGATGAAATTTGGATGCGAGGAATTTTAGAATTTCGGTTTTAGAATTTCAAATTTATCTTTATACCTTTTTACCTCACCCCAAAAAACGATATAGCCAAATGCGCAGCACGTCGCCCCTCTCCAAGTGGAGAGGGGAAAATTTGGGGTAGCTATTGCTTATAAAACATTTTGGGGTGAGGTAAATGCTAAATGATTAAATGTTTGTTATTTTTGTTTTTTTACGATGATATTAAATCCGCTACAACCCAAACGAATACTTGATAAAGCATACTTGCGTCAGCGTCCTTTGCACAGCGATATAAAGCTGTTTAGGCAAAACCTTTTAGCATTGTTGGGCAAGGTTGATGAGATTGAGCGTGAGGAAAACCAAAAAAACCACCTGCGCGATTTTTTGCGCGATACCTTTTATAAAAGCGAATACGAAATAAATGTAAGTGAAGATAAAGACCTTGTAATACGTTTGGGTAGTGATAATAAAACCCCTGCGGGTGTTATTGTAGAGGCTAAAAAGCCCAGCAACAAAGCTGAAATGCTAAGTGCAGAAAAGCCCAATGCCAAAGCCCTGCACGAGCTTATATTATATTATTTTGATGAACGCGAAACCAAAGCCAACGCCGAATTAAAACAACTGGTTATAACCAACATATACCAGTATTATATTTTTGATGCCAATACATTTGATAAACACATATACCGTAATGTAGCCCTAAAAAAGCTATATAAAACCTATACCACTGATAAAAAAGATACTAAATTTTTTTACGAAGAAACAGCAAAAATAATAAACAAGCTTGAGGCTGAAATTCCCTGTGCATATTTTGATATACGCGATTATGAAAAGCTGCTGCACAGTGATGAGGCCGAAGACAACCGCAAGCTAATAGCCCTGTATAAAATACTATCGCCGCAACATTTACTAAAAGTGCCCTTTGCTAATGATAGCAATGCGCTAAATGATAAATTTTATCGCGAGCTGTTGCACATTATTGGGCTTGAAGAACACAAAGAGGGCAGTAAAACCATTATACGCCGTGTTGAAGATGGCCGCCAAAGCGGTTCGCTGGTAGAGATGGCAATAGCCAAAATAGAAACTAAAAATCGTTTAAGCCGCATCACTACCCCATCTACATACGGGGCTACAAAAAACGAGCAATTGTTTGGTGTTGCGCTTGAGCTGTGTATTACATGGATAAACCGCCTGCTGTTTTTAAAACTGCTTGAAGGGCAATTGGTAAGCTACCACAACGGTAATAAACAATATAGGTTTTTAAACAGTGCTACCCTGCACGATTTTGATGAACTTTTTACCCTTTTTCATGATGTGTTGGCAAAACCCATTGCGCAGCGCAGGCAAGAAATTGCCCCCAAATATGCCTTAGTACCCTACCTTAATAGTTCGTTGTTTGAAATTAGCGAGTTGGAAAGCGAAGCCATTGATATAAGTGCCCTTGATAATACCCAAGCTGTAGAAATATATACCAACGGCATACTGAAAAGCGAAAAAAAGAAAACCCCTGAGCTGGCCACCCTTGATTATATTTTTAGGTTTTTGGATGCCTACGATTTTGCCAGTGAAGCAGGAGAAGACATACAGGAAGACACAGGCCGAAGCCTTATAAACGCCAGCGTGCTGGGCAAAGTGTTTGAAAAAATTAACGGCTATAAAGACGGTAGCATATACACCCCCGGTTTTATTACCATGTATATGTGCCGCCAAGCTATACGCCCCGCCGTAGTGCAAAAATTTAACGAGGCGCACAACTGGCAAGCCGAAGATTACGACCACCTGAAAAACCTTTTGGCTGGCCGCAAAAAGCCCGCACAAATACTGCACGACAACCAACTGATAAACAGCCTGCACATTTGCGACCCTGCCGTGGGCAGCGGCCACTTTTTGGTAAGTGCGCTAAACGAGCTAATAGCCATAAAAGCCGATTTGGGCATACTGGCCGATGAAAAAGGCCAACTACTGCACGGCTGGGATATTGAAATAGCCAACGACGAACTAGCCGTAACCGATACCAACGGCGAATTTTTTGCCTACAAAATGGCAGGCAGCAAACCCGCTGGTAAAGAAACCCAACGCTTGCAGCAAACCCTTTTTTATGAAAAACAAACGCTGATAGAAAACTGCCTGTTTGGTGTAGATATAAACCCCAACAGTGTAAAGATATGCCGCCTGCGCTTGTGGATAGAGTTGCTTAAAAACGCCTATTACAAACCCGATGGAGGGTATGCAGAGCTTGAAACCCTGCCCAATATTGATATAAACATAAAATGTGGCAATAGCCTGCTAAGCCGTTTTGCGCTGGATGCCGATTTGAAAGCCTCTTTTAGCAAGCAAAAATTTAACCTGCAAACCTACCGCCTGCTGGTAGACACCTACCACAAAACCCGCAACCGCGATGAAAAGGCAGAACTAACACAGCTTATTGACGAGATAAAACAGCAATATACCCAAACCATATACACTACCGACCCGCGACGTAAAAAACTATCTGAAATACGCGGACAGTTGGAGCTGGCCAAAAATGCCTATGACCTTTTTGGTAAAAAAATGGACGAGAGCAAACGCAAGTTGGAGCAACGCCGCTTGGAGTTATTGCTTGAGCAAAAAGAAAAAGAACTGGACGATGCCGAAAGCGGCACCCTATACCGCAATGCCTTTGAATGGCGGTTTGAGTTTCCCGAAGTGTTGAATGAAGAGGGCGATTTTGTGGGGTTTGATATAGTAGTTGGTAACCCTCCCTACGGAGTTAATTTTAGTAAGAAATCAGGCTTGCCATTTGAAAATGATTATAAAACATTTAATTGGAGAGGAGAAAGCTATACTCTATTTATCGAAAGGGCATATAATATCCTTAAATTGGGAGGTAAGTTTGGGTATATAATACCTGATACAATACTTAATCTTGGTTTTACTGAGGCTGCGCGTTTGTTTGTTTTAAAAAATACTGTAATTGAAGAATTAGTTTTGTTACCCGCTAATGTTTTTGCAAATGCTACTGTAGACACAATTTTACTATTTTATAAAAAGATAGATACATTCACTAAAAATAATATACGGGTAAAGATTTTTGATAAAAGAGATATTATTGATAATCTTAATTTTCCATCAAAGTATTTTGAAATAAACTCTGAAATATGGCTTAAACAAAAGACATTTAATCTTCAGAGTAATACAGACGAGCTATTAATTATTGATAGAATTGATAGTGATTATCCTGAAATAAACTCTTTTGCAGAAATATTTTATGGTATAAAAGTATATCAAGTGGGAAAAGGAAGCCCTCCGCAAACTGAAGAAATAAGAACGAATAAGCCTTTTACGTCTGTTAATATGGAAAATCAAAATTGGTTACCTTTTTTTGATGGCAAGCATATAAATAGATATCATCTTTTATGGAATAATAATAACTGGATTTTTTATGGAAAGTGGCTTGCTGAACCTAGGACTCCCGAAAAATTTGAAGGAGAAAAAATTTTAATTAGAAAGATTACTTCCGATAGATTAATAGCTAATTATATTCCATATACATCCTATTGTAATACATTGCTTTTTGTTCTAAAGTTATTGCCTAATGAAGCAAAAATTACTTATAAAAGTCTTTTGGGTGTTTTAAATTCATTTTTTATTGGCTGGTATTTTAAAAAGAAATTTCAGATTAGTGAAAGTGACACATTTCCTCAAATAATGATACGGGATATTTTGCAGTTTGCTGTGCCCAATGTTCAAACTAAAGAGACAAAGGGTATCGAAATCTTAGTCGATAAAATCCTCACCGCCAAAAAAGAAAACCCGCAGGCCGATACTACAGCATGGGAAAAAGAAATAGACCAATTGGTATACCAGCTATACAACCTCACCGCCGAAGAAATAGCTATAGTAGAGGGCAAAGCCTAAAATACGAAATTACAAAAAGGCCACAGATTGCTTCGATTGCCTAAGAAGGCATTCTCACCCGCCCTTCGACTTCGCTCAGGATGACAGCGCGCATTGTGTGTCATGTCGAGCGAAGTCGAGACACAGTGCGGTGGGTGTCATTCTCAACTTGATTGAGAATCTGTGTGCTGTTGGGTAATCATTATGCCCACGCACAGATTCCCTCTTTCGAGGGAATGACTGGCTTTGCACACCCTTTGCTTTTGCTTTGGATGGCAGCGCACCCATTCCCCGTCATGCCGACGTAGGTCGGCATCTCATTGCCCAATTCACGTGTAATACAGAGCGAGATCCTGAATCCGCCAGCTGGCGGACAGGATGACTGGCTGCCGCACACCCTTCGACTTCGCTCAGGATGACAGCGCGCATTGTGTGTCATGTCGAGCGAAGTCGAGACACAGTGCGGTGGGTGTCATTCTCAACTTGATTTAGAATCTGTGTGCTGTTGGGTAATCATTATGCCCACGCACAGATTCCCTCTTTCGAGGGAATGACTGGCTTTGCATACCCTTTACTTTTGCTTTGGACGGAAGCGCACCCATTCCCCGTCATGCCGACGTAGGTCGGCATCTCATTGCCCAATTCATGTGTAATACAGAGCGAGATCCCGAAACAAGTTCGGGATGACAGCGCGCAATGACGAACGCTGGGTAATAGTTTATATAAATAGTAAATGATTATTGGTAAATGTAAAATGGCAAATGATTTACCAACCACCACCGCCACCACCTGATGCTCCGCCGCCGCTAAAGCCGCCACCGCGTGAGGGCGACGAACTTCTGCTGCTTGATGATGAGCTGCTATTGCTAGATGAATTGGTATAATCTCCGCCAATAGTCCAACTTGTTTTATCGCGAGGTGTATTTGCCGAAGCTTTAACTCTTTCCCAAAAGGCTTTTTTACGCGTTTCAGGCCGCAAAATATCAATATCAGGATAATTGGGCATTTGGTGGCGCAGGTTATCCACTTTTTGCTGCATATAATCACGGTAGTAAATATGGCTACTGTGTTGCATTACCAACATCCAGTAGGCGCTGGTGGCATACGGTCTTTGGGCAGGAGTATAGTAACCGGGCAATCCATCGTTTGCCAGTGCCAGCGATGGGGCAATTGCATCACTAAATTTCTCTACCCATTCTAGCTCACAATCCAACGCTATGGCATAGGGCAAATACCTTTCAAGCAATAGGTTGGCATCAGGTCGGTTTATAATATCCAGTCGGTGTTCATCGGCCGTTTTCAAAAACAGTTTAAACCCGTTAATTTCATCTTTTAATTTAAATCCTTCAGGGGTTAAAAGATGAAACTCTAGTTTTATTCTAAAAACAGCTATATATAACAGTACTAGGCCAATAAAAAAGTAGGTATAGGTATATGCGTCGGCCATATATTGTACTATGGTTAACGATCCACTAAGTATAAGCGCGGTATAAAAAAGAAATTTAGAAAACCATGTACGGTATTTTTTATTTTTTATGTACTTAAATGTTTTAACTCCGCTATTGGGGTCTTTAGTAAAGAAAAATTTCTGGGTATAGTTTTCTACCACATCATTAAAATAGGCCATTGCGGCATTGCCATTTTTTTCGCTTATCGTTTCGTTGGTTATCAACAATACTTCTTTTTCAAAAACATGGTGATTGCCGGGTCTGCCCTTGTAGGTTTCTTTGGGTGAGTTTATTTTATAATATTGGTTATTATCTTGCTTTTCTATCTCAATATCAATGTGTTTATACACGGCCAAATCAACCAATGCAGCAATGGTGTTTTTTGCGGCGTGTTCTTTTTTAAGAAAAAACGACATCGAGGCAGGGTCGAGGTTTTGCGGAGGATCGAACTGTGGTATAACATTGCCTGCCTTTTTTTGAAGGTAGTTTACATATACCCTAATTAGTACTGCCCTAACAAACAGGTATATACCTATAACAAAAATAAATAGTGGGCCAAAATTGGTAAAAAACGTCAAAAACCAAAACTCGCCTTTGCCGGGTTTTGTAACAAATCCCTTTGGCCACGAGGTTGAGATGGTTAGCCCTTGCCCTTTTTGTAGGGGAACGGTAGTGGTAAAGGTTATAGTGCTATTTTCGTAATTGGTGCTATTGGTACATTTGCTTTGGGTGCTTCCATACGCACCTGTATAACACGCATTTGATATGGGCGACGCCCCTTGTGGTAAATGTACTGTGCAGCTAACGGTATCAATGGCCATATTCCATCCTGTACCGTTAACATTTAGGTATAATTCATCGTAATCTTTATCAAAATGAATGATGTTTGAGGATGTATAATATATTTTGTAGGTGTGATACCCCGTTTCAAGATTATTATCGGGGTCGCCTATATATAAAACTCTTGAGCCTTCTTTATCTTCATTTTTAAATGGCTCTGCTTGTCCGTTTCTTGTAACACTATCAACCAACACCCAAGTGCTTTGGTTTAATCCGTTTTTCCAATAGTATTCGCTAGGTATGTAGCGCACTATACCGCGTTTTATATCGTTGCTAATTGCTTCAATGGTGTATTTGCCTCCATCGGGGGTATACTCGTAGTTTATGCCTTCGGCAGTATTGTATATTTTTATAGTTTCTACAATATTTAGTTTTCCATTGGGTAATACGCTTACATCACTATTAAAACTATTTATTTTATCAGAAGCCTGATAATTAAGTAATACCGCAAGCGAGGGAGTTTCAGGCAGGTCTTCACGTATAGTATTTATAATAGCATACTCAATGTCGTCTTTTGCTGCTTCGTATTCAAGTACGTGTTTTGGTATTTTTGATAGTATACCGTACTTATCTTTTAAGTTATTCAGCTGTATATTTATTCTTTTTTTACTGAATGAATAAATATTGTCTTTCAATACTGGATAACGTTCTTCAAAAATTGCATAGGGCACTTGGTTGGTTTTAAAGGCTTCCCAAACTGCTTGCTTGTGTAGTGAATCTATCTGCTCATCACTAAAAAAATGTGTAATAGAAGGACTATACGGGTATTTAGTTTTTTGTGCATTAAGTGATAATGAACAAAAAATAATTACTACGGCTAGTATTGAGAACCTTTTTAGCATTATACAATTTAGTTAAATAACTAATTATTACTTGTAAAGTTTACTTTGGGTGGCGTATAGGCTTCTTGTTGTTCGGCAAAAAAGGTTTTGGGTTTAAAACCAAATGCATTAGCTATAAAAAACTTAGGAAATACGGCTATCGATTGGTTGTATTCTCGTACAGTACCGTTGTAATAACGGCGTGCTGAGTTAATATTATCTTCTATTTCATCAAGAGTATAGTACAGGTTTTGAAAGTGCGCATCGGCCTTTAATTCGGGATAGTTTTGGGCGATAGAGAATACACTGCGTAATGCTGAACTTAAACCTATGGCTACTTGTTGCTGCTCATCAGCATTTATGGCTGATACACCTCTACTGTGCCACTTTGATATTTCGGTTAATATATCTTTTTCATGTGCGGCATAACCTTTTACGGTTTCTACTAAATTGGGTATTAAATCAAGACGTTTTTGCAAGTAAGTGCCTATTCCGCTCCAGCCTTCATCAACCAAAACACGTTCTTTTACCAACTCGTTATATATGCGCATTAGCATTACA
Source organism: Bacteroidia bacterium (assembly GCA_037968475.1). GTDB lineage: Bacteria > Bacteroidota > Bacteroidia > UBA8524 > UBA8524 > SB11. The sequence goes on along the minus strand of JBBKVO010000022.1, from coordinate 20,982 downwards.
AGAGGAACGATTATTACTAATAAAAGAATTACAAGTACTACAACTAGGGCATTCATGGGCTTTTGTTTTTTATTGTAATACTACTGATTTTTTTGGTTTTGATTGCAACAAATCGATTAAATATCGACTGCAAAACCAAAAAAAGCCCTGCTATATAGCAGGGCTTTAGGTTTGTAAGGGAAAAATGGAAGGTGAAAACCCTTACACTATTTTAGTTTGCTTATGCAGCAGGTGAAGTAAGTGTATCAATAGTTACACTTTGGGTATCTATCTGCTTGGCCAATTCAGGCTCTTCGCCCATAAAGGTTAGCTCAAAGCCGCTCATATCGCCATAAGCTGTTCCTGTGCTGCCTTTTCCGCCGTTTAGCAATGCACCGCGAGTCTCGCCCATTAGCCAGTATTTACCGTTGTTATCTTTTATAATAACCATTAGGTTGTTTTGGGCTAATAGTAATATTTCATTACGTTTAGTAATTTCTAGCTTGTCTAGTTTTACGCTTAGGGTTTGCTCGTAAAAAACTGTTCCGTTTTCGTTATTTACTTGTATGTTTTGCTCAAAAACACTGGTTTTCTTGCGCAATTCGTATTTAAAAAACTGTTTGCCTGTTGATAGGGTAAACGCGCTTACTAAGCCGCTTGCTGATGTAAATGTTGCTTTGTTGGCTATTTCTGTAAAATATACTGCTTCTATACCGCCGTTACTGTTGCGGCAATCCAACGTGAAGCCTGTGGTTAATGCACATGACATGGTTTTTGTTTCGTTTTTGTGTTATTGGTTATTAAAATTTGTTGTTGGTTATTGGTTGATAGTTGTTCGTATCATCTTGCTAAACTTTAGCCCTAATAACCATCAACCGATAACTAATTATGCGTTAGTGTACTGCACAATTTCGTTAGGGAATGCCACTTGTACGCCTGCTTTCCAACGAGCTTTCATACGTACCTCGTCGTTGTCTTTGCTGTACCAAATGTTAAAGTTTTCGTAGTCGTTCAAAAGGTCGGTACCGATAAAGAAGTTACTTGTGCGACCTGCAAAAATGCGGTTGGTATCGTTTAGGCCGTGCACAGCCACTACGCGTATGTTAGTACCGGGTAGTAATAATTCGCCTGCAATGTGTTTATCTGGACTGGCAGCATCGTAAAAGAAGTTGTTTTCGTTTTTAAGTCCTAAAACCAACTTGCGGAAAGTATCCCAGCCTTCTAATACCACTACATCGTCTTTATCCAAAAGACTAGCGGGTAATGCGGTAATAATAGCATCGTGTATGGCTACCGAATTGGCAGTGGTGATAGAGGTGGCACTGCCTGTATTTCCTGCAACGGCTGTTCCTGCGGCATCAATAATTTTTACAAAACCGTCAAACTTGTTCAAATTTGGGTTGCCACTGCCTGTATCGCCTTTCCAATAGGCTTTTTCCATTTCTTGTGCAATGGTGGCGGTCATAAAATCGGCAAGGGCTTCTTCGGGTATTAAGGTTTCATAGTAGCTACCTGCGTTTAACAAAAATTGTGTCCATTTGGCTTCTAATTCATCAGGACACCATTTTTTGTTTACTTTAAGATGACCAACGGTAATGGTACGTTGGGTAAAGGTGGTGTCGCCACTGGCACTAAAACCACAGCCTGTACCACTTTGGAAATAAATTTGGTCATCCATAATATTGATGACTTCTGCCGATTTAATACCTGTTTGTACAGGAAAAAGTTCGGCGGTGCGGCTACCAAATAACGATTTGGTTACCAAGGGAACTACGTTTTGCTCGGTATAATTGTCGAGCGAGCTTACGCTATAAGCAAACGAGTGCTTTAGCAAGCCTGGAATGGTGTTGTGTTTCATTTAATATTTTTTGTTTTGGGTTGATAGTATTTTTTGTTATTAGCTGTTGGCCTTTGGCTTTTAGCCAGAGTTAAGCAAAATGGTTTTGCTAAAGGCTAAAAGCAAACTGCTAAAGGCCAGTAATCAGCTTTTCAAAAGCGCGGCAATGCGGTCGGCTTTGCTAAGTGTGCTGGTGTTGCGGGCAAACTGGCGGTTGCGCATAGATTCTTCGGGGGTACTTTCTACCAGTATTTCTAGTACACGGCTAATATTGCTTAGGCTTTGGCGCAATGCTTTGTTATCGGCTTGCATAGCACTGAATTGCTTTTTTATGGCAGTAAGCTCCACTACATTGTTTTGGTGTTGGCGACGCATAGTCTCTATTTTTTCTTTTAAATCAGAGGCTTGTCCTATGGCTTTACTACCACCTCCGCTACTTGTACCTGCTTTTTCTTTGGGTACAAGTACTTCTACTTTTCCTTTTTTGGTGATGAAAGATGAACCGTCTTCCATTTCATACTCGCCGTCGGGTATGGGGGCTTCGCCTTGTTCGGTAATTACCATCACGGCAGTACCTACGGCCAACTTGCCTGTGTAGCTAATTTGTGTTCCATCGGCAAGGGTGGCTTCGGTAACATCGCCCGCAGGTTGTTCGCCAAAGGCCAGTTTTTTAATTTTATCCCAAGCGTCGTTTCCTATCGCATTCAGGATTTTGTCTTTAGTCATTTTCATTTTTAATAATTTCGATTAATTGTTGGATGATAATTTCCGAGGCATCGGTTACGTGCATTTGGCCAAACATTCCTTCTACGCTAAACCCTTGCAGCTTGCCTGTTTTTATGTAGTTGTCCCACACCTGCGGGTTGTCTACTTTAAAACAGCCAAACCAGCTACCATCAGGCAATTCGGGATAAAATGCGGGGGCATTTACGCCATTTTGTTTATCAATAAGGTAGCTTTGCACCATGTACACCCCGCCCACTTTTTGCTGTGGATTGTGCATTACATTTACATTGGCGGTGAAGCGATTGCGGAAATATTTATAACAAACGCTTTTTATGGTGGGTTTATCAAAAACAACGTAGTACTCGCGGTCTCCTTCTTGACGGTATATGGGTAGGTTGGCTACCATAAGAGCTCCACAAATAATACGTTGTTCGGGGTTTTGGGTGGTAAACCCAAAGGGTTTTTGTTTGCCAAAGGCTACCCAATTAAATTCAGTAGCGGGTACATCTACCAATGCTACATAATCGACACCAGAAACGGGGTCTTCATCGGTAATTTTTAGTTTGTAAACGGGGATTTGCTTTGGTTGCATTTGCCCTGTAATTGGCAAGGGTGTGAAGTGTGCAACTTTGGTTTTGTTTTTTTGTTGGTGGTTGGTAGTTGTTGGTCTGTTGACGGTTGACAGACAACTGTCGACGGTTGGTGTCTACGCAAAGCTTTTTTGTAGCGGGACGCTACCAGTTGCTATCCCGAAGCGAGGGACGCTTTGGGGAACGGTTGTTTTCATCCCCCTGCCCCCTTTGCTAGCGCATATATAGTTCGACTTCGCTCACTATGACAACTCACAAGGGGGACAATGCGGTGCTAGGGTTATTACAAAAATTCGCTCGACTATCGCCATTGCGAAAAAACCGTCTTCGGGTTTTGAAGCAATCTGTGGTCTATTCTTTATCTAATTCATAAAACAACTTACACATTGATACAAATGCAGTGTCAACGTTCCTTCAAGCGTCCACGCTTGAAGTTAATACCTGTTCGCGTCCACGCGAAAGTTTATTTGTAGCGTAACGCTACCAGCTGCCATCCCGAAGCGAGGGACGCTTCGGGGAACGGTTGTTTTCATCCCCCTACCCCCTTCGCTAGCGCATATATAGTTCGACTTCACTCACTATAATAACTCATAAGGGGGACAATGCGGTGCTAGGGTTATTGCAAAAATTCGCTCGACTATCGTCATTGCGAAAAAACCGTCTTCGGGTTTTGAAGCAATTTGTTTGTATAGTTTCGGTAAGATTGCTTCGTGGTTACAAATAAGGAACATTTTGATCTAATCCATGAAATCGAAGCACTAAAGCTTAAATCATCTGACATATTGCTAACTATAGTATGTGGTAGTAATTGCATACTATAAGTAGCTTGCCTTCGAAATACCTAATGAAAACAAATGTACTTGTCAGGTTCGGTGAGCGCTTACGAGAGCTGCGCAAAGCCAGAGGGTTGTCCCAAGAAGAACTATCATTTAAAGCTGACTTGCACAGAACTTATATTGGCATGATTGAACGGGCAGAAAAAAATATTACCCTTAGCAATATTGAAAAGTTAGCAAATGCTTTGAATGTTGAAATTACCGAACTATTTAAATGATAATTAATGTACTTATCTGATATTTTTAAATTCACGCAAGGTCTAGGACAGAAGGGGCATCAAATCGGAAGAAAAGTTGGAGATGCTATTGAGTTACTGACTCTCGGTATGATTCATTTTGACTCTGAGCTTACTAAATTCTTGGTAATTGAAGATGGCGTCGAAGGGGCTACGACAGCAAAACATAAGGTTGAATTTTCATTTTATAATTTGAATACAGCAAGTGCAGCTTCAAAAAGATCAGAGGATTTGTTTGGTATTATAGAATGCAAGAAAGTTGGTGTTGAACAAACCATTAAGGCAAATTTTAAAAAATGGAAGGCCAATTCTGGGAATAACAGAGATTTCCATCTTACAAATGGCTACACGTTTAGCATTTCACCAAATGTAGCCGGACTTCGATGGGGCATAAAGATCAGTGGAGAAGTAAATGAAGATAACAATTTAAGAGTTGATCTAACTACTACTCATAATGGCATCTCGCAAACCAAATTGAGCCGCTTCAATTGCACTGCGAATCAACAAATATTGATTGCAACCGATTTAAATAATCAGATACATGTCTTAGGGCCAGAGCAAAAATTAAGTGAAGTTGAGGGTCATATACTTAAATGTATTGTAGTAATAATTAAAAGAGTTAGTGAAGCTGGTATAATAGAAATCCATGTCAATGAGTCGCTTCCTGGTCCCCAAACTCCAGAAAAGGCTAAACAAGCCTCGTTTGTGTCCTTGGACGTTAGAAAGAAAGTTTTAGGTCGGTTTGATAAAACAGAGGATCAATCCTTTATATCTGTAGTTGTTATTGGCGAAGCTTCACATTGGGAAACTAAAAGTAGGTCAATGGTAAGACTTTGTAATGATTATAATTTATTTATCCCCGACCCAGTATTGGTTTATCTTTTTGAACAATTTGAACAAAAATTTGGGATTACATACCAAGACAAAATAACTAAAACAGCATATAAAAATGATCCGAATGTTAAAGCTTTAGTTATTGACATTCTCAATCATTTTGCTAGAAAAGTGTTGAGTGATATGGCAACTGGTAATTTTATGACATTTGGTTACGAACGTGAAAACGATAAAAATAGATTGAGGATAGTAACTCTTGAAGTTGTCGAAACGCTCCCAGATGAATTGAGTAGTCCAGAGATACAACTAGATGAACAAATTACTGAAGAGTAAACGGGATTAAAGCTATTTGTTAAAAGTGAAAAGAAATTAACAAGTAAAAAAGGAAGTAAATGAATAAGTGTTCAAGATTAAGAATTAAATAGCCAATTTGTGAATTATTCTTTTAATTCCGATTTCCTTTTTCTGCAAAAGGCTTATGTCAATAACTGCTCCAAATAAAATAAATTGGTCAAAGAATTTATCAAAGTCATTACCCCAATATACCATTGCACAGGACATTGGAGCTCCTTTACCTACATCCAAACCATTTTCTAAAAATTTCAATCTAGTGTCATATAAGAAGCAAATTGCTCTAGCCTTGCCAAAAACACTTTCCTTCCAATGACTTGTGTTTGTCGCTACAGGAACCAGTGCAATCACCTGAGAACCAAATTCTTCATGGGAAAATGCACACATTCTCAACCAATGTTTTATTGTGGTTCCTCTTTCACGATCAGCACCATAAGGAGGATTAACATAAATTGTTGAATAATCCCAACTCGCTTTTAGTCCATCAATAACAGGTAATCTATATTCCTTTTCAGCATGAACGATAGAATATTCATTCGAACAAGGATCAAGAGAAATCGACCCTCCAAAAAATTTTTTTACTGCGTTTACATATTTTGCAGGGGTTCCCCAACTTTGACTTTGAGAGTTTATACTTCTTCCTGCACTCATTATGCTAATTATGGTATGCAATTATAGCCGTATTTACATTTGCTTGCAAATCTTATTTCAATTATTTGTCAACAATCCCTTGTGGTTAACAGATGACTTTTACACTCTGCCAATTGGCTATTAGGCAACGGTTATTACGTTAATTAATCAAGTTATTATTTAATGTGTCATTAATTATTTACTTCCCAATACAAAAAGTAACTAAATTGCAAGATTGTAGTGTTTGTAGATGTCTTGACTGTTTTAGTTTTTTCAAGGTACAAATAGGGTACAAATTTGTTAAAAAAGCTACTTTATAAAGGTACATTACCAAAACCCGTTTCTGAAATGATAAGGTGGTCTAAAATTTCAATTCGTAAGTATTGCGCCCCTAACTTTAATTGATTGGTTAAGTTTATATCATCACCGCTTGGGGTTAAATTACCTGAAGGGTGATTGTGTACTAATATTATTTTGCGAAGGTTTTTTGAAGAGGCTAAGTGAAAAACATCTAAGGGTTCTATAATAGCTTTGTTTAAGCTACCTAATGCAACCAACTCTATAAAAGCAATTACATTGGCAGGTGTTAAGCCTATTACCCACAGGTGCTCTTTTTGACGGCTCAACCTGTTTTCGCGTTTAAGCACGGCTTGCATAATGGCAAATACATCTTCGCTATTAGCTATCTTAATCTTTTGTTCTTTGGTTAAGCGTACGTTCATTTAATGTCAAATATAAGTTTAAGAAGGTACAATGTAAATGTTAATAGAATTTTGAGGTAATGGGAACGTAGGGTGAAATTTTAATAAAGGGGGTAAATATTTTGGAACAAACGATATTGTCTTTACGGAACAATTGTAGACACTCGCTTTCAGGGGACTGTGAACAAAAAGCCTTGTTAAAAAACACATAGCATATTCTAAGCACTACGGGGGGGTGTTTTATATATAAGGGGGGTGCAATACAATCAAGTGTTTACTATCAAAGCTCTCTCTTTGAGCTTAATTTAGTTTCCGAAAAACAGTAGCGTAAAGTATTTTCAAAGTTCGTTTTGTAAAGCGAAAATATAATTCATTTCTATGCACTGATTTTGTAGTGATGTAAATAGACACCTAACCTTTTAGTTTTTGAATTAAACACACATACAAAGAAGATATTTGCTGGTTTTTTACAATTAGATGTTTAACTTGTAGTCTTGTATTAGAGGATGTCAAAAGTTTTGCTCCTTGAAAAGATACTTTATTAAGACTTAGATATTTTAATTAGTAGCAAGATGTTTATACAGGTTAGCATTAAAAAAAATAAAAATGATGATGTAATGACGATAAACATTAATGCTATACAGCAAATTTACCCATCAAATTTAGGGACAGCCATTGTTTTTAGAGGTTCATCAAAAAAAGAAATGTCAAAAATTATTGTGATGGAGGGATATTCTCAAGTGTTAGATAAAATCGCTAAGTTGACTGTGGTAGGTGATACAACCCCTATTGATATACCCTCATTATTACAAAGTAATAACATACTTTATGAACGATAAACCCTTAAACAAACCGCAGAACAAATACAGTCCAGCGAACCAGTTAGCACACCTGTTGAAACTAATAAAGGTACGGACAGCGAAAAAACACCCTAAGAATCCACAAACCCCTTAAAGTTAAACCTCTATCAATCTTAAGTAAGAGAGTTTAAAGAGTATCAAATGCTTAAACCTATAATTTTGCTCGCATAAATACCCATTATAATCTACAACTTTCACCATAATTTTGTACACCACTAAAAGGCATTAAACATATCACCCAAATAATGTTTCAAGTTGTATTTCTTTGTTGTATCTAAAGCGCGTTCAAGGCAAATAAATTTTTTATCTATATGTTTTTTGAAATACTCTACTGTTTCAACATCAATAGCAATATCTAAGCAAATCAATGTTTCTTTTATGCCGTCTGTGGCTAATAAAATTTCGTTTTTCGTAAACTGCTCTTGTTTGTCTGCTTTGTAGTTTAGTTGGAAACCGTTCTTTAATAAAATCTCTGTTAATAGTTCATTGTGGTTGAAAGCTGTTACTAATTGTGCTTCTTTATCAGCAATGTATTTTTTGAGTGATACAACATTTTCTTCGTCTGTTTTCTCAACATCAGGAGCCCACTCAACTCTTGGGAAGTTTGATTTTACCAGTTTAAAAACTTTAAAACCTAAACCTTTTATTGCATCGTCTTTTTGACCGTTGGTAAATAAGTCGGGTTGTTCCTTTTTCTTTTCCTCAATGATTGTATTAACTACACGTTTGTTTCTCTCGATAGTTATATCGCTTATTTTTTTGTAACCGTTTTTATAGGTTGCACTTTCTGTATCAGTTAATTCAGGAATTTGAACCAAAATGAATTTACGATTCCCATTATATTCTTTGTTAAGTTCAAATACTGCTTGGCCTGTTGTTCCTGAACCGCCAAAGTAATCTAAGATTAAATCATTTTCAGCAGTGGCAATTTCATAGATATGTTTAATCAACGAAACTGGCTTTGGATAGGAGAAAGGTGCATCATTATTGAAAATTGCTTTTATATTATCTTGGCCTGTTTCCGTCCTACCAAACCGTGTGTCTATAAGTAAACTTTTTGCGGTTACTCCATCAGGGCGGTAATATTTTGTGTAAATTTTACCATCTTTAAAAACTAATTTAGCAAAATCATTTTTGACTTTTTCTTGACCCCATCTCCAACAAGATTGTTTTCCATTTATTATTCTTGGTAAATAAGTATTCCCATCATTATCTGTTATTTCAAATACTAAACTTTGACTGAATTGTATAGATGATTTGTCAAGTGTAATTAAACCGTATTCACCATCTTCATCTTTATTTGGATATAACGCATCATCTAAAACATATTTTTTATCTAAGTTTAGATTTGCTAATTCATTGTCTTTAGAATAAAGCACTAAATATTCGTGTTCAATTACTATATTTCTTGAGTCGTTTCCACCTCCTTGTTTCTTCTTCCAAATAAACTCTCCTAAAAAATTTTCTTCGCCAAATACTTCATCGCATAGTTTTCGCAAATGGTGAACTTCATTATCATCAATAGAAATGAAAATTACTCCTTCGGGTTTTAATAATGTTCTTGCGATAAGCAAGCGGCTATACATCATATTTAGCCAGTTACTATGAAATCTGCCTTCAGTTTCTGTATTTGTGTCAACCTTAACACCATTTTCTGTAACACCCGTTTGTTCCCAATATGGCTTTTTATCTTCGGTAAAGTTATCGCTATACACAAAGTCTTTTCCTGTGTTATATGGGGGGTCAATGTAGATGCACTTTACTTGTTCTCGGTAGCTATCGCTTAATAATTTTAATGCTTCAAGGTTTTCTCCTTCAATAATTATATTTTCGCTTTCTGTGGGGTTTATGCTTCTTGTTTCATCATACATTAGTGTTGCATTACTTGGCGTGTATGCGTTTCTTTTAGCAGCACTTTTTCCAAACCATCTAAACTCGTAACGTTCAGTTTCTGAAACACTTGTAGGGTCAACTACTTTTTTAAGTTCGTCTATATTCAGTTTGCCTTCAGTGGTAAACAAATCAGGGAAAAGGTTTTTTAATTGGGTTAATCTTTCCTTATTCCAGTCTTTGCTCAATGGCATTAAGTCGTTTATATTTTCCATTTCTTACTTTCCGTTTAATGCGTTAATTGTTTTGTCAGCTTCTTTTTGAAAGTAGTAATACTCTTTTACAGGAGCTTTGTAATGCACCTCTACGCCTAAAGTTTCAAAGTGTTTCATTGCACATTTTATTTTATACCCTTCACTTTCAGTGAGTGCTTTTTTATCGTTGATGTCGTTAGTTCCTTTTGTTTCAATTACAAAGTAATATTCACTTTCATCACCAGTTTTCAAACTCTTACGTTTCATTACTAAGCCAAAATCAGGTTCGTAGCTACCAATAGGCGTTTTAATTTTATACCAACTTGGTAACTTGATAAAGCAAACTATATCAGGTTGATTATCGGTTGCTTTTGCAAAATCATGCTCCACATTACTGTCTATAAGCATTTTGTCAAATACACCTCTATTTGGCGTTTCCACATAATCGGATTTTGATACATTCTTAATAAAGTCAGTAAAGCTGAAAGGAAAATCTTCGCCAGTTAAGTGGTAATCTAAGCCCCGAAGCATTTCGTCCAGTTCGATATTTCTGATTATACCCGCAGCGGTATGAATGTATTGCGGTGGATTTTTAATAATATGGTCTAAATTGGTTATGTTGTTTACAATTTTGAAAAGTGTTGTATAACTTAAGCCTGTGTTTTCGCTTAGTTCCTCTACTAAATCTAAAGGCGTAAATTTTGCTTTCAATTTGTAGGTTTCTGTTCCGCCAAAACTATCTTCAATTCCTTCTTCTGAAATTATTCCAATGTTTCTGCTACTTACTTCAGCAACATAATCTGAAATAGTTATCAGGTTTATTTGTTCGGTTGCTTTAGTAATCAGGCTATCTTCATCAAAAGCAATTACATAATCTGTCTTTTTGGCTAATGCCTTCCAAAAACGTTTAAATGCCTCGCTAATTGTAGTGTTTGTATTACGTTTGAAACTTACTTCGTTTTGTGGTTTGCCTTTATGTGTATGCGAGATACCAGCACCGGCAGTTGTAGTGCCGTAAATATCTTTTATTTCTTTTTGATATTGTGTTACAAAGGTTTCATAAGTTTCGTTGGGTATTACTGTCAATTGGTTTACTCTGTCTGTATCTTCTGTACCTAAAGCATCATAAACCCTTTGCCCTTGTTGGTTTACGCAAATTCGCAATCCTCTACCAATTTCCTGACGTTTACGGATTTCTGAATAAGCAGTGTTAAGTGTTGCAATGTTAAATACATTGGGATTGTCCCAACCAACACCCAAAGCACTATGAGAAAATACAAACTCAATTGAATTGCCAATGGTTAGTAATTCATCTTTCTTTTGTAAAATCAGTTCGTAGATTTTCTTTTGTTCCTTTAGTCCGCCTTCGTTGTCTGAAAATTCGCCTTTGGAATTTTGAGCAAAATAATAACCTTGTAATTCTTGAATGTATTGGTCGGTTGGAGTTTTGCCGTCGTTATATTCGGGATAAATGGCTTTGTATTTTTCAACGAACAGGTTTTTTATTTTTGGTTCTTCGCCCATATAATTTGAAACCTTGTCAATAAAAATCAAACTCAAAACCTTAATGCCTTTCGGTTGTAATTTTTGAGATTTTGCAAAGTGGCGATGTATCAACCATTCCAACTGCAATGCCCAAATATTTTCTATGTTTCCTGATGCTTGTTTTTCAAAAAGTTCAACGCCATTGGTAAAAGTGATGCTCCATTTTTGAGTTTTCAAACTCTTATTGATGCGTTCAATTTTGTAATTCAGATAGCTTGGATTATTTGTTTTCTCTCCTAAGTTGTCGCCTACTTTTAGCCAATTTGTTTCCTCAAAAACAAATTTGCCTGCTTTCAATTTCCACGCTTTTACTTTTGCTTTCGGCTCGCTTGTTCCATTTTGTGTGGCAGTTAATTCAATTTTTATAGTTGCCTCATCATTTTTTTCGGTTACGGTTAGTACTTCGATTTTCTTTACTAATCCGTGTTTGTAACTATCATAAGGGGTTAAACGGTACAATAAATTCTTAACTGTCTTGTGTGTTGCCGAATAACGAATTTTGAAAAGTGGGTCAAGCGTTTTGAAGATTGTTTTTTCTCTATCATCTTTTTTGTTGTTGTAACGCTCTTTTCTTTCATCTTCCGAAAGTGTTTTTAAACGCTCCATCATATTATCGCTGTCCATCCCTTCCTGTGGCTCATCCATAAAAATGATTGGTCGCACCTTAGCAATAGCGTCAATGTATGGAAGATTGTTAAACAAATCTTCTCTTTGTGTTCGGTTTAAAATTCTATCGTCAGAAGAAAAAGCACCAGTAGTCATAATCATAACTTGTGGGTGCTGTTCTTCAATAAAGTTTTTCACTTTGGGAAGTTTTTTGCTGTCATAGTCAAATGCCGAAACTTTAAAACCATAAATATTTTCCAATTGCTTTTCAAAAGTTTTGAAAGTACCTAAAGTTCCTTGTCTGATAGCGATGGAAGGAACAAGTATGATAAATTTTGTAAAAGCATAATGTTTGTATAGCTCGTAAATGGTCTTGATATAAACAAGTGTTTTACCTGTTCCTGTTTCCATTTCAACACACAAGTCATTATCAGAAGAATACTTTGCTGTTTCATTATCAATACCATTTTCATTTGCAACTAAATGGATATTGTCTGCTAACTGTGAATTAGTTAGTTTACAAAAGTTAGAACGAATTCCTTCAATACAAGCATTGTCAAAGGTGTTTTTTTCTGTTCCGTCAAACACTTTAATCACAGCTTGAATAGCGGTGTCCTGATATTTTAAATTCTCTAATTGTAACTCCATAATTTTTTACCAACCTTTTTGGTTAAACACTTATTTTATTTTCAGCAACCTGCATTACCTATAATGCAAGGTTTTCGTATTGAACGTCATTAACCAATTTGTAGGGTAGCCAAGCTACTATCACAAAGCATTTCTTTTAAAACTGCCCCTAACTGATACTCATTTGCTGAATTGTCGATAAGTTTGATGCCCTTCTTCATTTCTATTTGCTTCAAAAATTTAATCCTTGCCTCAAATTAAAACAAAATTTAGTTAGTCTAATGTTTTTGTTCAAATCCCACATCACAGGGTAATTATAATCTGTGAGTGCCCAACCTGCAACGGGGTCGGGTTTTATAAGTATATCGGCAAGGTCTGCGCCTTGTTCACGCATTCGAGGGGTGGCGTTTTTTTCTAAATAATCGGAAACTGAAATTTGGGTTTGTGGCAATAGTATGCCTGCTGCTGTTTGTTTCCATTTGTGGTGCTGGTTCACATCAGGAAACAGCACTATCTTTTTTCCCCGCAAGGGTATACACATTTCTTTAGTAAGGTTTTGTGCCCCGCCTGTTGCTAACCAATTGTAATTTGGCATATATACGTTTGCTATAATGGCGGTTTTTTCACTTTCTACTATGGCTATGGGTTTATTGGGGTATTGGGTGATTAAATGCTCACCAAACAGGCATTGTTTTAGGGTGAAATCAGGCTGTTTTAACACGCTGTGTGCCCAAGTGATACAATTGTGTGGTTCTTTTACCCGTTTGCCCGTTGTGGGGTTGTATAGCATTATTTTACCTGTACGAACTTTACCTAAACTATCTACCTGCCAAAATACTGTTGCCCCCTGCCAGTGTTTTGATGTACCTATGGGGTAGGTTTTTAGTATTGTGTTGGTTGTTTCTACCCCAAACAGGGTGTTTAAGTAGCTTACAAAATGGTTGTTACTAAAGTATTTAAAGCTACCCTCAACTATTGCAGGGTTTATATATGTGGGGGGTGTTTGTGTTTTTTTGGGTGGATGGTACACGGGTGTGGTGGGTGTAGTATCTCCACTATCGGCAAAGTATTGTTTTGGTGGGTAGTGGTAGCCGCATTTATCTTCACGGTCGCATTTACCCACGTTGGGGGCTAATACCTCGTTTGTTTCAACATCTATATAACGGGTAAATACTTTTGGCTTGCCACAGTTGGGGCAGGTTTGTTTTGAATTACTACTATATGGCTGAAATATGTATTTGTATGCGCTCACAAAATTCTTATTAGTCTTGCACTTTCTGCATTATTTGCATTTTGAGGTTTTAAAGTGCTGAAAGTGCTGAAAATGCAACTCAGGTTATTGAAGTTTCTTGTGTTCACCATGCTTAGTATTTAAAAACAGCTTTTTATCTTTAATAAAGTTTTTAAAAGTTCTTTCAGGCATACCCAAATCTTTTGCAATTTTTACCCCTTCACTTGTCGCAAATTCAGGTGGTAAAGCATCGTAAACAGTTTGTTTTATTTCGGGTTCAGTATCAATGGGCTTAAAATTATTAATGATACCATGAACTTTTAAGGCTGTATTTTTAAAATATTCTGTTAATTTAATTGCACCATCAACTGATTCAGTGCCTATTAAATCGGGTGTAATATCATTACAAGCCCCTTTTAGTATTTCAAGGATTAATGCAAACCTTACAATGTACATATCCATTTTGCTGTACATACTGCCAATTGCTTCACTTTCAGCATTATTACATAAGTCAGTATTTTGTTGTTGCCAACTAAAAAGCAGCTTTTTAGCATCAATGGAAAACTCTAAAACTTTTGGTTTAATAGTCGTTCCATCGAATGAACAAGGCAAATTCAATAAGTCTGAAACTTTTTGTTGCCACAAATCATTTATTTGAATTGGTAATTCCTTTTCGTTCCAATGTTGCTTTTGCAAGTTGTCAGGCATTACAAATAGTATTCTATCAATAAAGCCGTTTTGGTTTCGATTATCTTTTGCAAGTTCTTTTAAAAGACTGTTTTGAATTGTTCCTGCTACTGATATAAAAGAGTGTGGAATATAAACGGGTTCATCTTTTTTTCTATCAATATTTATTGGTTTGCCACTCCAATTGCTTAACCAAAATTCAATTTCACTACCATTATTGTATCTATTAAAGTTTTTAATCCACCCTGCTAATTCGTCAACATATATACCTATACCCCGTTTGTTATTTTTATGCACATTGGTTAAGGCTTCAGGCGTATAGTCTGAAAGTAAAACCTTTTCCAAATAAGGTTTTATAGGTTCTCTATTGATGGTTTTGTCCTTATTGTTTGTGTATTGTTTTAAAGTATGGGTATAAGCCTCATTTTGATTTGTATATGTGTCAAATGCTTTTTTATCTTTATTAAATATGGGCTTTAGCGCAAACTCTAATGGTGCACTTTTATTTGTGCCAGCCCTGCCCACAAGAGCAAGGTATAAAACCGCACTTTGTTGAAAACCATTTTTTATTTGTGCTATATGGGTGTTGCCAATTGCAACCGAAGTTGCATACAATAGTGAAGCCCCAATATAATCAATAGGAAAGTTTAAGGTTTGGTTTGTAGTTGTAATTATTTGTTGAATAGATAGAGGTAATGCTTCTATTGGAAAGGGGTTGTTATTAAAGGGTGGAGCTTCATTCTTTGTAAATTTAGCTTCAACTTCAGTCTTTATGTCTTCAATAGAAAACCCACTGTGGAGTTGATTAACACCATTAAAACTCGTATCTTTACCCGTATCTTCTACCAAAAGATTTTCAGGGGTTTTGTTATGTAGTTGCATATCTTACCCCTATTTTTTTGATTTTAAATAATGTTCAGCCTCAGCCGCTATTTCTTTGGTGGTTTTTTTACGCCCGTCTTTTATCCATTGGGTTAATTCTACCTTTGAAAAGTACAGGCGTTTACCACGTTTGCTTACTGGTATTTCTGCACGATGCACCAAACCGTATATGGTTGGGACTGATAGGCAAAGCAGTTGGGCAGCTTGCTTAATTGTTAATACTTCGTCTGCCTGTGGGTAGGGTGGTGTTTGTTGAACGCTTAAAACCTTCTTAATTGTATTTTCAATTAGTGTTTCAAGTTCGGGCGGGGTAATTTGTGTTATTGTTATATTTTGCATAACCTTTTTTAAAATTGTTATGCAATACTATATTGGTGTTTTGTAGGGATACAAGGGGGAAAAAGTTTCCCCACAAAAAACCCACTACTTTATTTTCCATTCATTTACGTTTGTGATAGGTACTTTGCAAGTATTTTCAGTGCCTTCAATGAGTTTGCCTAAATATTTATCTTTAAACTCTATGATATTACCAGCATTCTTATATCTAAACCTTGATTTAATAAAATCTTTTAGTTCGTATTTCTTACCTACGACGTGCCCGTTTGCATACAACTGTCCAAATAGATTGCCTAAGAGGTTTCCGCTTCCGTTGAATAAGAGTTTATGCTTAGGTTCTTTAACACTTGTTAAAGCAGCCACTAACTCATTATTATTGTCAAAATAGGGTGTTAATACCTCAATCAATTTTTCAATGCAATCAGCTTTTAAAATTGATTTTCGCGTATTCTGAAAATCAAAGACTTTAATATCTGCATATTTCAGCAAAATATTATCTGCTCCATTTGGGTTTATGCTATTATATACTTGTGCTGTATGGTAGATTCGATATTTCCATATTGATGTAGCCGTGCAATCTCCAAATTTATCACATACATCACAATATTCTCTGTGAAATGCTAAACAGGTCTCAGCATAATCTATACACATACGAATAACTTTGTCCTGTTGGTCTTGCCACAAAGTTTGTGTAAAGTGTATAAAACACTCTTTCCAGTCATTAAGGGTGTCATCTAGGGGTATTCCTTTACCTGTGGCTTTGAAATGTCCAAAGCCAAAACCTAAATCATCAAAATTTTCATCAAAGTTGAACAATGACTTAATAACGTTTTGTATGCTTCTGTTAATGTCTTTAAAATCATATTCAACATCTTCTGATAAATCTAATTCGTAACTATCAAACGGTCTATCGTATTCATACATATAAGTATTGTCAAGACGGTATGCTGTGCTTTTTTTCCCTTCTTTTATATACATCGTTTTACTATTATAATTTAATCCTATCAGCCGCCTCACGTTTGGCTTTGTCTACCACCTTTGTATACACTTGGGTTGTTTTTAATTCTTTATGCCCTAGCATTTTTGATACGGTATATATATCAGTGCCTAAACTTAGTTGTAGGGTGGCATAAGTATGCCTAAAACAATGAAAGGTTATATTTTTGCTTATACCTGCATTGGCTACCCACTGTTTTAGGTATTTGTTGGCAAAGGCCGAATATTTAAGCCCTGTAAATACTTTTTGGTTGGGGTTGCCTTGTGTGCCCAACAATTCAAAAGCACCTTCAGAAATGGGTAATACTTCAGCCCCTTTGGTTTTTTGTTGCCTGTATTGCAGGTAGTGCCCTGCTTCGTTACTGTGCCCCACTTCGCCCCACGTTAGTTTTTCAATATCAGAAAAGCGAAGCCCTGTTAATGCTGAAAATAGGGCGGCTTGTTTTAGTACAGGCATTTGGCAGGGAATGTTCGCTACGGTTCGTAATTCGTCGAGGCTTAAATATTCTCTTTGGGTTTCGGCGGGTTTAATGGTAGAAACTTTGGCGTTTATATCAGTGGGTAAAAGGCCGTCTTTGTACGCTTGTTTTAGTGCGGCTTTTAATTTATTAAAATACGATACCGCCGAATTTTGGGCAAGGGTGGTTTGGGTAGTATTGGTGCTACGGTTGCTTGGCACGGTTAACAGGTAGTCGCGAAAATCAGCACACCATTTTTGGGTTACTTGGCTAAATAGCAAATTACCCCCTGTAAACTTTTGAAGATAATGCAAAGCCGATACCCAATTATCGTGGTTTGATGCTTTGCGTTTGTCGGTTAAGGTTTTAAAGTACGCTATAAACGAGCTTTCGCCCTGTTCTTTTATCTTCAGTTGCTCTAATTCGTAGCTTGTATATATTTCGGGTTTGTTAAGCTCGTTATCTTTTTTTTGCCGTATCTGTTCAGCCAATTGCAAGGTTTCTTTATTGGCTTGTTTATCCAACGGGTGTTTGGGTTTATCCATAAGGTAAAGCCCCAAAAAATCGCGGCGGGTGGGTTGCCCCGTTTCGGGGTGGGGTATAGGTGGGTAAAAGTCTAAATACAAACTTTGCCTATTACCTGAAATTGCTTTTTGCCTTAACTTCACTTTTATTGCCATTGGTAGTATTTAGTTAAATATGCTATCAATCATTGTTTTGGGCACGTAGGTAAACTTGCCTTGCTTTTGTTTGGGTATACTGTTACGCTTTATTATATCCTGTATTGCTTTTTCTGAAACACTATACTTGTTTAGCACTTCACCAATATTATAGCAATCTTCTATTTTGTATTGTGTGGGTTGGGGTTGCTTTTGAGGTTGTGGCAGTTCAAAAAGTTTGTCAATATCCACCCGCCTAATAATGGTTTTCTTTTCTTTTAAGTTTACAGCATTAAGCCTACCTGAATTGATAATACCGTAAACTGTTTGGCGTGAACAGCCAATAAGTGTGGCAACCTCTCGCACTGATAAAAACACTTTTGCGTTTACATCAGCTATTGGTTTTTCTTTTATTGCCTTAGTCTCTTTGTTGCTCTTTTCCACCTTTTCAGCCCTTTTGCGGACTTTATACCCACGCTTGGCACATACATCGCTGCAATACTGTGTAACAGTAGTACGGGCGGTAAATTCCTTATCACAGTATTGGCAAATTCGCTGTACCTGAATATTTGAAGCCATTATTGTTTAAAGTTGTATTGTTTTGTTAAAAAGTGTTTAAAAGTGTCAAGTAATTTCGCCCAAAAAAGGGGCTAAGTGTCAAATAGCCCCTTCGAGGTACAACGAAGGTACAAACTTTTACATAACAAACCAATATCAATGCAAACCAATACGAAAGCAATGCACATAAAAAAAGCCCTGTTTATAGGGCTTAATATGTGTTTTTAGTAAAGTTGTTGTTTGGTTGTTTTGTAGTGGTTACTTTCCAATACAAAACTTACTGAAAATATTTGCCAGCAAATCGTCGGTGGTTATATCGCCAACTATCTCACCCAAGTAGTGCAACGAGCGGCGAATATCAAAGGCCAGTAGCTCGCCTGTAATGCCGGTGTCCAATCCGTTTATAACGGCTTCAAGGGCGGTGGCGGTGTGTTGCAGGGCTTCGTAGTGGCGCAGGTTGGTAATTATGGTTTGGTCGGCAGTGTGGGTGTGGGTATTGGCAAAGGTTTCAAGGGCAGCCAACAAGGGGCTTATATTCTTTTCTTTTGAAGATATAAATACGGTTTCGCCCAATGTTTCGTATTGTTTTTGCAGTTGTTGGGTGTTTTGTCCTTCGGTTTTGTTGCCTACCAATAGCAGCTTGTTGGTGTAGTTGTTTAGGGCTTCTATTTCTGCGGCAAGGCTTTGGGGTGTGGTGGTGTTTACATCAAACAGGTAAATAAGCAGCGACGCTGTTTTTATTTTTTCGTGGGTACGGCCAATGCCTATGTTTTCTATCTCGCTATCGCTGTGGGTGCGTATGCCTGCGGTATCAATAAACCTAAAAACTATGCCGTTTAACTGCATGGCTTCTTCTATGGTATCGCGGGTTGTGCCTGCTATTTCGCTCACTATGGCGCGTTCTTCATTAAGCAGGGCGTTTAGCAGGGTGCTTTTGCCTGCATTGGGTTTGCCTGCTATTACGGTGGGTATTCCGTTTTTTATTACGTTACCCAGTTTGAAGGATTGTTTCAAATCGTTTACCACGCCCAGTATTTCGTATACAAGGGCTTTCAGCTGGTCGCGATTGGCAAATTCAACGTCTTCTTCGGCAAAATCGAGTTCTAGTTCTATCAACGAAGCAAAGTTTACCAGTCGCTCGCGTAGCGAGCGTATCTTTTCTGAGAAACCTCCGCGCATTTGGTTGATGGCGGTTTTGTGGCTGGCTTCGCTATCGGCATTTATAAGGTCAGCAACGGCTTCGGCTTGCGATAGGTCGAGCTTTTTGTTGAGGAAGGCACGCAGAGTAAACTCACCCGCTTGGGCTAGTCGTGCACCGCTATTCACCAACAGTTCTAATACTTTTTGTAGGATGAAGGGCGAACCGTGGCAGCTTATTTCGGCCACATCTTCGCCTGTGTACGAGTTTGGATTTTTAAAGATAGATACCAATACCTCGTCTAATACCGTATCTCCGTCTTTTATCTTACCAAAATGCAGGGTATGGCTGGGTTTTTCAGCCAGTTTTTTTACGGTAAATACTTTATCAAGTATGGCAAAGGTTTGTGCGCCACTAAGGCGTAAAACTCCTATTGCACCTACACCACTGGGTGTGGCAAGGGCGGCTATGGTATCGTTGGGGTTGTATCCTCTCAAAACTGCTTATTCTTTCCGCAAAATTACGGGTCGCAGTTGATATTCATCAGCAGAAAGTGTGTATTCTGTTTTTATAAACCAACTGTATACCCAATTGGCTAAGAAAAACACGGGTATGGGTGTTGCTAAATAGGCCATTTGTGTGCCTAGTGCGTGTACGCCTCCGCCTGAGTTGACACGGTAGGCTATTTCTAGTATTCCGGCTGATATTAATATGTTTGCACCATATGCAAGGAGGGTTTTATTGGGTATAATATGCTTTTTTTTGTGTATCAGTATAGTTTCAATATCGGTGTATGGAAGGGTGTAGCTTGCAAATTGCAGTGCGCTGTCTTGCACTTTCAAAATTACATCGGTAAAAAAGCCTACATCGCCACGTACTTTGTAGGTAAGTTCTTGCCCTTCTATAAAGGTATAACGCTTTTTTTTGCCTGCTTTGCTTAGTACTGCATAGTTGGTTTGCGCCTCTGCGGTGGTGTAAAGCAGGCATAGCAATAGGGCAAGTATGGCGGTGTATCGGTTAAATTTCAGCGTTTTCATTTTTGTTTAAAATTTCCCACGTTTTATCGGCAAGCAATTTCATACTTGCAATATACTCATCGTAGGGCATAGTTGCACCCCATTCCTCAGGAGATATCATGGTTATAACACTTTTACCGTTTTTGCGGTATAGGTGGTAGGTTTCGCCTGCGGTGGGGGTAAAACGCATATCAGCTTCGTATATCTTGCGCGATATTTGTACACGCTCTTCTATGGCTTTTACTTGTTGCAGTATTAGCTCGGCTTGTTTGCGAAGTAGGGCAATTTGCTGGTTCGCTTGGTATTGCATGGCCTCGTAGGCAGTGCCTTTTACCAAACGCTTGTCTTCGGGTTTTATTTGTGGCGAGCTTACACTAAGTGGGTAGGGGGCAAACGATGCCTCGCCATCATAAATAGGTTTGTCTTTTTCAGGGTCGTAACTCACTATTTCAAATTTACATATTACATAAAGTCTATTTATAAATTACACAATAAAAGTTTATCTTTGAAAAAATGATAAGCTATGGCACGACCAATATTAAAAGTTGGGAACTACAAACCTGAGGAGATCAAAGCGTT
>JBBKVO010000021.1:0-88384 GCA_037968475.1 Bacteroidia bacterium | reverse complement strand
CGCTCGTGCCAAAAATAATAGAGCGTCCGCTCGGTAGTGCGATTGTTTTTTCTTGCACTGTCTTTCGCATTCCTTCGCTCGGGAGGACAACAGCCGCACAGTTAAATGTGCAATACAGAATGAAAAATAAAAACACACCGTTCCCCGAAGCGTCCTCACTTCGGGGTAGTGAATGGTAGCGTTCCGCTACAAACAAGATTTCGAGTGGACTCGAACAAGAATAAACTTCAAGCAAGGACGCTTGAAGGAGCGCTGAAGCTGGCTCGAGCGTCCGCTCGTGCCAAAAATAACAGAGCGTCCGCTCGCACAGTTAAGTGCAATTGGTTGCTTTTTCATCCCCTTGCCAGTTTTCAATAGAAAAAATAACAGTATTGAAACGCAAAAAAGTGAATGTTTGCTTAATCCAAACTCACGTTAACTAATACTATAATAAAGCTTGGGAATATTAGCCCAAGCTTTTTCATTTTTTTAGATGAGTATATTTGTGGTAAACCACAGTTTTATGGATACTGAAACAGCAAACCAACAGCTTATACATACGTTTTATACAGCCTTTGCCAAAAAAGAGTATACCACCATGCAGCAGTGCTATGCTGATGATGCCACTTTTAGCGATGAAGTTTTTGTAAATCTGAATAGTGTGCAAGTAAAAGCCATGTGGGAAATGCTGTGTAAGCGAGGTAAAGATATGCAGCTTGATTATAGCGATGTGCACGCCACTGAAAATGGGGGCAGTGCCAAGTGGGTAGCTGTTTACACGTTTTCATCAACAGAGCGAAAGGTGATAAACCGTATACAAGCTCAATTTGTGATTGAGAACGGTAAAATTGTGAAGCATACCGATAGCTTTAATTTTTATACATGGGCAAAACAAGCCTTTGGCTTTACAGGCATATTGCTGGGTGGTACATCGTTTTTTAAAAACAAAGTGCGCAAAGGAGCAATGGAAAACTTGAAAGCCTTTATGCAAAAGCAAAAAACCGATTAAGAATTAAATTTTTTAGTCGCAAGTTTTTCTCTTCGCTTTCTTATTACCCCTTCAACTAGGCCAACCAGCCCATATAGTGCGCCAGTGGCTCCCGAAAATTTTTGGGGCACTATAAAGGCGCAAACTATAGCAAATACACCAACCACTACATACCAAGTAAAAATACGTTGTTGTGTTTGTGTGGCAAATAATTCGGGTTTGTTTAGCCCAATTGTAACGGCTTGTTTGGCAGCATTGCGGTACATAAGGGCAAACAAGCTAAAAATGGTAGAAAAACCAATGCCATATACTAACATAAGCATGGGCACTTCGTGAGGAGCAATGACTGAGGAATCGTTAGAGAACAAAAAGAGTGAGAATAAAAACTTTAGCGGGTATACATAAAACAATACTGTAAATAACAAAGCACCATTTAAAACAATGGTTTTGATATCCTTAAGTCCAAAACGTCTAAAAAATAGATTTTGATAATACCATACCTGAAACAGAAGTACGAAACTGACACCAAAAGCTACAAAGCCTCCAAGTATACCTTTTAACTGGGCAAAAGTTTTGGGTACCTCTAGCGATACCACCAACAATGTAAGGGCAAAAGCAAAAACCGAATCGCTAAAAGCTTCAATGCGTTGGGTTTCAGTTCCACGCCATTGTATTTTGTCATTACTTTTTGTTAGGCTTTGAGCTATTTTTTTTCGCATCTGTATCTCAAATATAAACAAGTTTTGTAACCTGTGTATTAGAGGCTTTCTTTCTTTTTTATACATTAACTGTTTGGTTGCCTAGCATGGTTTGCGTGCATAATCCAAATTCGTTGTGTTCCTTTATCGGTACAGTAAGGCAGAAAAGTAATAAGCGAGCTTTGTTTTTGTAAATAAGCCTGTAAATCCATTGTTTTTGGGCAGGTTGCAAAACTGTGTTACAACTTTTAATACAATTTTGCCCTCTATAGCTTCAATTAGTAACTAACAAACAAACATGGTATGAGAACTTTAACAAAAATTTCTTTAATTGCCGCAATTGCAGGCAGCATTGCTTTTACAGCGTGCAAAAAAGACGCTGAAAGCAGCAATCCAAACAACGGCGGTGGTAACGGTGGAGTATCACTATTGGCAAGTGCTCAAACGGGCACTCCTTTTTCTACAGGCACTATTAGCGATTTTACATTGGCCAGCAATAGCAGCAACGTAGCCCTAATAATTACCAATAACACAACAGGCAAAATTTATGCTATTGAGTTGGATGATAATAAAGCTGCCGATGCCGCTGCCAACACTATTAGCGCGCCTGTAACCAATTTTGCCTCACAAATTGCAGCAAAATTGGGTACTACCCTTGCCCAGCTTAGCATTAAAAACGTAGAGATAAACCCCATATCAAAGGCGGTGTATGTATTGGCGGTCAATACCCAAAACTCAGGTGCGGCAATGTTTAAAGTAACCAATGGTGGCAGCACTGTAGAGCAAGTGGTACTTACCAATGTAAAATATAGCGAAATTACGTATTCAACATCAGGCCATAAGATAAATGATATCACTTGGGGAGATAACGCATTATATGTAAGTTTCAATCAGGCGGCAACCCTAAACGGTGAAGTAGCTTTTGTAAAAGCACCTTTTACCAATGGAGCTGCCGTTACAGCACGAGCAACTACTGTGTTTAAATCAAACTGGGCTAATACCTTTAATACAGATGCTCCGTTAGAAACGATGACTTATGGAGAAGTAGCAGGCAAAAAACGCCTTATGGGTATTACAGTTTGTGCCCCAGGTTACTCTTTTGAAACCAGTGATATAACCAGCGGAGCAGGTTTGCTGCAAGTAAAAGAATACTTTAATCTTAATACCATGCTTGCGCTAAAAGTGTTTACTGTGAGCAATGCAGGCAAAACCTATTTGGTAGAGTTTCATGAAAATGGCAGGATAACCCGTGTAGGCCAAAAATATATTGATGGCAGTAGCACACAATTTAATGCTCAAGCTAAATACTTGCTAAACCTTAACGGTGTAAGAGCAAACGGCTTGACCGATGAAGACGTAAAAGTAATAGCCGCCCCCAATACCTATGTTATGATGGCTAAATATACCGATAGCAAACTATTGGTAGTAGATAGAACAGGCAAAGTTTCTATCCTTGATATTTAATTT
The DNA here is from genome assembly GCA_037968475.1 of Bacteroidia bacterium. Taxonomy (GTDB): domain Bacteria; phylum Bacteroidota; class Bacteroidia; order UBA8524; family UBA8524; genus SB11. The sequence goes on along the minus strand of JBBKVO010000021.1, from coordinate 85,252 downwards.
TTTAAGCAGAAGCTAAGTTTTGATAAAAATATACATCCGCTTGCTGTGTACCGCACTGTGTACTAGTGTGGCATTGCAGGCGTGCAAAAACAACAATGCAAATAGTGTAACCACCATTAGTATTGATAGTGCGCAGGTATTTATGCCTGTGATAAAAATAAAACTAAGCGACGCACAAAAAAATCTAATTACTAAAAAGGCCAAGTGGGAAACCATTTCAGGCCTTTTTAGTATTAATAATAATGTAGTGTCTCCTTATTCTGTTACCTGTAAATATATAGTAACAGGCGATACCCTTTTTTATACTCCTATTATGCCCTTGGGCAATGGCGTAGCTTTTGAAGTGCAGGTATACGGGCAAGCCGATATCATTAGGCAACGCTATACTACCCCTATGTTTGCCGCCAACCATACCGCACCTACGGTTAGCAATATTTATCCCCTTGCGGCTACCGTGCCAAGCAATGTGCTAATGTTTCATGTAGCGTTTACAACTTCAATGAACGAAGACCCAATGGCTTTTAAAGATATTGAGGTACTGGATGAGAATGGAGTAGCTAAAATGCGAGTGTGGCGCGAAAAATCAAACTGGACAAATGATGGAAAACACCTTGTATTGATGGTGCACCCCGGGCGAATAAAACGAGGCATTGAGTATATAAAAGAGTTGGGTGTTTTGTTTGAAGAAGGAAAACAATACACACTGGTAATACCCGCACATCTAAAAGACAAGTATGGCAAACCATTAGGGAAGGAGTATAAGAAAACATTTACCATTTCCGCTGCCGATAGAGATATACCCGTGTACCAACAAAGCGCATTTGTATCGCCACAAAAAAACACTAAAAATGCTATTACACTTGGCTTTTCAGAGGCTATTGATTACGGTACGGCACAATTGGGTATACAAGTTTTTACTGCCGATAGTGTAGAGATTGAGGGAACTATTAACCCTACTAATAGCGACAGCCAGTGGAGTTTTATCCCCGCCCAAAATTGGCAGGAGGTAACCTATACACTTGCTTTAAACGATTATTTGGCCGATTTGGCCAGTAACCACCTTACCCGAAAATTTGAGGTTAAGCATTTAGACTCAATAGCCAAACGGCATACCCTAAAGTATACGTTTGTGCCCCAATAAAGTATAATTAACGTTAGTTAGGGGTAAAAAACATAAAATCAATACGCCTCTACCACCCTCAGTCCTTCTTTATCTGCACACAACCCTTCGACTTCGCTCAGGATGACAGTAGCCGCACAGTTAAATGTGCAATACAAAATGAAAAATAAAAACACACCGTTCCCCGAAGCGTCCTCGCTTCGGGGTAGTGAATGGTAGCGTTCCGCTACAAACAAGATTTCGAGTGGACTCGAACAAGAATAAACTTCAAGCGTGGACGCTCGAGCCAGCTTTTAATAGATATAATAATAGTATTGAAACGCAGAAATGCGTGTTCGCTTAAACTGAACTAACATTAAGTAGTTTACTCTGTACTGCTTTTTTGCACTGTGTTACCTAGTTGGCCGGATGTATCAGGTTTTTTTTGAGCATAAAACTGTGAGGCATTGCTAACCACCTTGTCTATAACATCATCCAGTTTTTGAGTTGTAATTTGTAGTTTTTTCAGCATCTCAATACCCTCAGTAGTTAAAGATTCTTCAATAAGCAACGGAACTAACCCTAGTATATTAGCCACAGGCTGCCTCACTTGGTGCGATTGCACTTGCACCATTTCTTTCAGCATTTCGTTCTGTTTCAGCACCAACAGCTCGTACTGCTTTTGTTGGTTAATATCAATAATTGATGTAGCAATTCCAATTAAGTTAGTAGGGTTGTCGGCCTCGTAAACAGGTACATATTCGCATCTGCACCACCTCAATTCGTCGTTATTTTTAATTTCTTTTTCCGAAACAACAAACTCGCCTCCAATAGCTTTTTTAAACTCTTCGGTAAATATTTTTGAAAGGTCGTTTTCAGCTTTGGGAATATAATCTAAGATAGAATCTCCTGTTCTTAGTTCCGTCTCTTTCTGCATCAAAGCGTACTCGCTTGCCTTTTTATTAAAAAATAAGATTTTATAGTCGGTAGACACCAAAAACATAACATTTTGGGTGCTATCAAATATCGATTTCAGTATTTTTTCTGATTTTTTAATGGAGCGGTTTGCCTCGGCTAGTTGAGCCGCGTGTACCCTCACTTTATCCTCAAGGCTTGCTTTTTGGTTGTTTATAAATTGTATAAGGTCGTTTTTAAATACAAGTCCTTCAAAATTTTTGTCTGTATATACCGGCAGCACATCGTTTTTGCTTGTATTCATACAAAGCAACGCCTCTTGCACCTTCATTTCGGTAGTAAGTATTGGCTTAGTGCTCATACAATCTATTACCAAATTGTGTGGATGCTTTATAATATCCTCGGGCACTAGTATTCCTAAAATTGAATCTTTTTCTTCATCCCTCACCACCAATGCTGAAAGTTGAAGTAAGCTGTCTTTTAGCACTTCCACACCCTCATAAGGTGTTACTGTAAGGTACTCGTTCCTAATAAAATTACTGATTTCCATTAATTAAACTTCCTCAATATTATTATACGATACCGTTACCTTAAAATCGACTTTCAAAAGCTCTCCGTCTGAAATAAAGTCAAATACCTTTGTTCGTAAAATGGCTATTATTTTTTCTAAGGGCATTTTAGTCAGTATTTTTCGGCTAATAAAAACAGCTTCTACTTTACCTTCGCCAACCTCAACAGCTTCAAAACCATTTGGCACAAGCAATTCAAACGATTTTCCCAACCCAATTTTTCCTTGCGAAGAGTTTTTTCCAAGTACTAAAATATCACGAAATGGGGGCAACTTAATTTCTTCAAAACTGAGGTTAATTGAGTACCGTGGCGTAGGATTATTTGTATTCATTGTGTTTTTTATATGCATAGTAGTTTAGTGTGCGCCTGTGCCAATATTTAAGCAGGTACATAATAATACGCAGCCAAGGCAGTATTTAATTGATACGTTTAGTTGTCCCAAGCAACTATATAGGCTTACCTTTTTTGTATAGCTTTCCATTCAATAGTAATAATAGTAGTAGTACAAGACTTAAAGTCTCAATTTGTGCAAATGTAGAATAAAATAGTTGAAATATTTAGGAGGTGCTAGTTTAATGAAAGTCTTATGAATACTCAAAACTATCAATATATGATGCCTGTAAAATAATTTGCAATATTTGGTACTTTTGTAACCGATAGCTTAGGTTGGTTACACTAAAAATAAGCATCAATATTAGTTTCATACCACTATACATTTATAGTTACTGTGCTGCATAGTAATTAGCTACGCTAGCCCTTAGTTTGTTGTTGCTATTGCGCAAAAAGGTTTAAAATTTATTGTTTTTTTTAATTGGTAACATGTATAATTGTATTACTATCAAATTGAATTATTTATGAAATCTATCAAAAACAACCTTAAAAAAGTATGTGCCCTAGCTCTTTTGGCAGGCACATCGGCTTCACTTTCAGCGCAATACAAATTTTACACTCAGCCTGCGCAACAAATGGATAAAACCTACTTGTCGTTAGAAAGTATTTCTGTTGATGATGAATCATTGCATGAATCCGGATATATTATTTCGGCAACAGCTATGGAACTTCCCTCAGGTCTTCTTCAGCGAGGCGAGATTAACCGTACCGACGCTAAGGGTAATGTGATATGGACCAATCAATATGAAATCAACGGAATCCCGCATCGGTTTAACCATATCGAAAAATATACTTTTAACGGTGCAGTTGAGTATTTAGTTGTGGGTAGTATAGAATATAGCGCAAACGACAATACTATGTTGGTTGCCTTAGTTAACGATAACGGTAATGTGCTTGCCAGTCAAGAGTTTCGTTCACAAAACTATTCAAATCTAGTGGGCACAAAAGCAATAGTTACCAGTAGAAATACTTTTGCTATTGTGGGCATGGAGAGTGATGGTTTTACCGCTACTGATAACAAGGATATTGTTGTTTTAGAAGTAGATGCAAACCTTGGCTACATTAATTCGTCAATATTTTCTACAACAAACAACACTTATGATTTTGACATAGCTACCGATATTGTGGAGGGTGTAGACCCGGGGCAGTATTTTATAGTAGGTACATCAAACAAAAGTGCAGTAAATGGTCTTTCCACTTCTTTGCCTTGTACAATGGCTAGCCTTATTGATATAAGTGGCAGTGTATTGTGGAGTTACAATTATTCAACAGCAGGTAGCTACCATTGGGATGCAGGTGCCGAAGGCTATTTTGATGGTAATAACTTTTGGGTAATGGGCAATAGCTCAATAAACCACTATTACAATTTAGTTGAGCTTGAGGCCGGCTCAGGTTCAGTACTTAGTAAAATTCAGTTTGGCGCAACTTTGTATGATGTGTATGGTTTTGAACTGAAACAATCGCTGCAAAGAGATGATGAATTTATTATTTGTAGTTGGCGCAACGATTTTGGAACTGGTAGCGTGCAGCCTTTCCTTATGGCATACAACCGGACGACAAAACAAATAACTTGGCAATGGAAATACGCAGGAAGCACTAATAAACAAGCTAACTTTATTGAGAACAATTGGCTGTATTTGCGTGCCGGAGCACAGTTTTCATATTTTTATAACGATATAATGGCCTATGCACCTGATTTTGGAGGGTATGGTATGCTAACGCTTGAAAATGAAAACAGCCCCGGTAATGAAAATGTGATGTTGTGGTGGAAAACCGACTTAGGTGGAAATGTAGGTAAAGATTGTGGCTATGACAGCACCTTTGCCGATACTTTTACAATGTATACGTTGGTAAACGACCCGTTGATGTTTGTAAACAATAACGTTAATCCTGATAGAGATGATTTTTTGCATGAACAGGGAATAAACTTAGAGGTATATGCCTGTACGCCGGAAGATATGTATAAAACAGGAGCACTTACCACCCAGAAAATTATTACCAACAACTATAAAGTATATCCTAACCCTGCCACAAATAACCTAACCATAGAAGGCGAAAATATAGCGCAGGTTATACTTACAGATATGTTTGGGCGAGAGATACTTAAACAAAAAATGGATACACAAAGCTCACATCAGCTTGATGTTACTAATATTAGTACGGGTATATATATAATAAGTATTACTACAAACAGTGGCGAACTAAAAACTCATAAGCTTGAGATAATAAAGTAGCACCTACGGATAAAAATTAATTAAAGTTTAACCGAACGGTGCCGTTGATAGTCGGCACCGTTTTTTTTGTGCCAGAAAAAGTTTATTTAACGTGAGTTCGGATAAGAGAAAGTTCAGACCCCCTATGGATAGGGGTGAGTTGACTGTCATCCTGAGGTCCTTGAAGGGTGAATGCGTGTTTGGCCTGCCCGCCATGCTTCGAGAGCCTCAACAGCCGCACTCCAACACATTCATTTTGAGTTAGTTTTATTCCGAACTCAAGTTAATTAGTAAGCATACACTATTAGTACCCAATTTGTTTTAGCTGCTGCACCGCGTGGTAATCGGCCAAATTAAAACTAAGCCAGTGTCGTTTTTCAAACTCCTCTACAAAATCATCCGCCTTTATTTCAATAGCTTGGGTAAATGTTGCGGTATCAGTATCTGCATAAAAGCTATGTAAATACGAATACTCACTTTCAAACTCCTCGCGCATTGGTTTATCAAAAAAATCTTTGTGGGCAAGCAATTCAGGTAGGGCGGCATCGTTCATGTTAGCTAAAAAGTTTTTGTGTACGTAGGCGTTTTGGTGGTTAAGGTTGTAGCGCGCTATAAAAGCATCCCAACGTACAAAGGCTAGAGGCAATAGTAGTAGCAAAATAAAACCACTGTTTACGCGCAGCAGGTAGTACATACTTTTTTTACGATTAATCTTTATAATGGTGCTTACAATGCCAAACAAGGTTGCCGCCAAAAATACCAATACACCTATACGTTTATAGGCCAAATTATAATCGGCAATGTACCAGTAGTTGCGCCATGCTACCGAAAATACCATAAGCGCATTTTGTGCCAACCATACTATAATCAATTGACGCAATAGGCGGTTGTTGCTATGAAAATTCATGTTTCCTCTAAAAAAGTAAAGGGCAACAGCTACCGATAGCAGTATGCACACAATAAGCAAATACGTACCCTCGTGTACCAAAAACTTCATATCCTCGTACGATTGGGGCGAGTAGCTAAACCAATAGGTGCTTATATCCAGTATATTAATAGTAGCAATAAGCACATTAAGTCCCACAAGCATTATAAGGGCACTAAGGTGTTCTTTTTTCAAACCCATTCCCCAACGGGGCAAAAGTGTTTTTTTTCTTTTTCGGGTTAGCGTATTAGTGGCAAGCCCGTCTTTATTAGCAAAGTAGCTTTGTTGGCCTACGTACAACACAAAAGCAGCTAAAAACGTGCCTGCTACAAGTAACCAAAACTGAGCAAAGTTGATATTGGGGAAAAAGTCTATAAAATTAGTAACCCAGATTCCAAAACGGGGAACAGCCAACGCATAAAGCGAGACAAACAATAGTATTACCAACAAGGGTACTACCGATAGGCGCAATACATAAGTGGGTTTAAAGGCTTTTTTATCAGGTACATAGTTTTTAAAGGGAAGAGTAAACAGTGTGCCTATTTTTTCTATCGCACCAAAAAATAAGTAGGCAGGGTTTTTAATGGGTTGCAGGGCAAGGCCTCCCATCAAAATAAAAAAACAACTATGCAACACAATGGCAAAAGGCGTATGTGCCACCACTACGGCAGCCATGCTGCAAAAACAACCTATAATGGCCAGCTTTGCTGCCCATGTGCCCAATGCTTTTTTGTTAAAGATGATGAAAAGTAAGAGTAGGGGGACTTCAAAAATGGCTAGGTTAATGCCCCACGCTTGGTTGTAAAATAGCAATACGTTTAAAAAACCAAAGGCAAGGCAGCAGGCTGCAAAAATAAATCGATTCATAGCACAAGTGGGTTAGTGCTTTTGTAAACGGTAAAATTTTTGGGGTAGTATAATGGGTGCTTTTTATTCGGCAAAAAGCTCACTTGAGATATAATCGGCCAATAATTTACCCTTTCGGGTTAGCGTATAGGCATTATTTTGTAGTTGAATAGTGCCGTTTTGTATAAAAACAGAAATTTCTTTTTCTAGCTGATAGGAAAAATTTTTCCCCCAGCGTTGGTCAATGGTTTGCAGGTTTATGCCCCATTGGGTGCGCAGGCCTGTCATTATATACTCGTTAAAAGTATCAACAAGGCTAAGAGGCTCAATTTCAGCAGGTAATTCGCCATTTTGTAGTGCGGTAATGTATTGGGCGTTGTTTGCCACATTCCATTGCCTTGCTACACCATTATATGAGTGTGCCGAAGGGCCAATGCCCAAATAAGGCTCGTTTTTCCAATAATTAGTATTGTGCAGGGCAAAATTATCAGCCTTGCAATAGTTCGATATTTCGTAGTGTTGCCAACCCTTTGCAGCTATGGCATCCATTAGCATTTCAAAATGTCGGGCGGCTTGGTCGGGTATAGGTGGGGGAGTGCTGCCTTTTTTTATTTGGTGTGCAAGTGCCGTTTTTGCCTCCACCGTTAGGCTATATGCCGATAGGTGGTTTATCCCCGTATCAAGCATTTGGGCTATGTTGGCCTGCCATTTTTCGTCTGTTAGCAAAGGGTAGCCATATATAAGGTCGGCAGTAATATTTTCTATACCGCTTTGCAGGGCAATATCAATACAGGCATTGGCTTGCGTGGCGTTGTGGGCACGGTTCATCCACAATAAATCTTCTTCAAAAAAACTTTGTATGCCTATGCTTAGGCGGTTTACGCCCGCTTGCTTCAAGCCCTTTACCATTGGGGCACTAATATCATCAGGGTTGGCCTCTAGCGTTATTTCGGCATTGGGCGCAATGGCAAAGTGTTTTGATACGGTATTTAAAATACCCTCTATCTCTTTTTGCGTAAGTAGGGAAGGGGTGCCTCCACCAAAATATATAGTGTTTAGGTGGCTATTGGGCAGATAATTGGCCTGCAAAGCTATTTCGGTGTGCAGGGCTGCCAGCAAATCGTCTTTATATTTTAGCGATGTGGAAAAATGGAAATCGCAGTAATGGCAGGCTTTTTTGCAAAAAGGTATGTGTATATAAAGTCCCTGCATTTTTTTACAAAGGTAAGTAAACCCTTAATGGCTATTTTTGTATTGTTGCACCACTTGTATAAACTTCGTTTACTTATCCTTTTTATAGTGGGTTTGCCCTTGTTGGGGCAAACGCAGGATAGTATTGTGTTTAAGCCTGACTATACGCCAATGGTGGATTGGAATGCTTTGCCCGATACAATTGCCCTTGAATATCAAGCACTTTACCCTGAACGTTGGGCAAAAGACTCTTTGTTTTATGCCCTGCAAAATAAACGGTTTATAGATTCGGTACTTAACGATAGTGTGTTAAATAATGCGCTATTCTATGGCCATTTTAGCGATACTGCCCTTCATAAAGCTGCCCTTAGTGATACTCCGCCGCCTAATGAGGTCAATATTAGGAATAAGCCTGTACCTGTTTGGCTGTTTTGGATAGTATTGGTAGTGTTGGTAGCAGTGGTTTTTTTAAAATTTGCCAACATTCGGTTTTTCAATCTGCTGTTTCTATCCATCGTTAACCCAAAATATTGTGATGAAGCCCTGCGCGAGCACGATACACCCATTAATATATACAACCTGATGGCTACATTGGTGTGTGCACTTATATACACCGTATTCATTTGGTTTGTTAGCCGGCACTTTGTTCAGTTTCAGTTTAGCGGTACTACTTGGGTTTCTTTTATGCTCATTTTTTTAGCATTAGCAGTTTTTTACATGGTACGTTATATAGCTATTATGCTGGCAGCGGCAGTGCTAGAGGCCGAGTATACTTATGGCGTATTGGTTCAGGTAACTGTATCAAGCAATATGTGGCTAGCTATTTTTGTTTTGCCTATTCTTACTTTAATTAATAGTGCATTTGTGGGCTATAGCTCGCCATTTTTGCCTTTATACGTGTCTTTAGGAGTGCTTATTTATTTAATAATGAAGCAGATAAGGGTGTTTTTGCAAGTATATAATTCCTTCCCCCATTCTATTATCTATTTAATTTTATATCTTTGCGCCCTTGAAATAGCCCCATATTTGGCTGTTTTTAAATTAGTAATAGAACAAACCGGTTAAATTAAAACCTTGAAAGTAAAGAGCATATTGGTTTCACAACCACGCCCTGAGGGTGAGCGTTCACCATTTTTTGATTTTGCCGAGAAATACAATTTGAAGATTGATTTCAGGCCATTTATACAGGTTGAACCTATACCGGGAAAAGAACTTAGGAAAGAGAAGATTAACGAGTTGAACTATACAGCCGTTATTTTTAACTCCCGTAACGCCGTCGACAATTTTTTTAGAGTAGCAACCGATCATAAAACGGAGATGCCTGCTGATATGAAGTACTTTTGTGTGAACGAAGGCATGGCCTACTATCTACAAAAGTATATAGTACTGCGCAAGCGTAAAGTATTTTATGGTAAAGGCACCACCAAAGAATTGTTGGATTTGATAAAAGCCCATCCCAAAGAAAATTATCTATACCCTTGCTCTGATGTGCGCAACCCTGTAGTGCCTGATTTTTTAAAGAAAAACAAGCTGAAATACAGAGAAACCATATTGTACCGCACGGTAGCCAGCGATTTAAGCGATTTGACGCACGTAAACTATGATATTATAGTTTTCTTTAGTCCGTCAGACATTAAATCGTTGTTTGAAAACTTCCCTGAGTTTAAACAAAACGATACCCGCATTGCAGGTTTTGGGGCAGCTACTCAAAAAGCTATTACCGATGCTAAGCTTACAATAAACATTCCAGCACCTACACCCGAAACACCATCAATGGTAATGGCACTTGAAAAATATGTGCTATTGGTAAACAAGTAAAAAATTTCCAGTAAAAGGTAAAATTTTTTATCTGCCTTCGTCGTTTATTATATAACAGTGCTTGTATTATTGATGCTAATGGCTAATATTTGCATATTACGCATATCACAACTAACCGACGAACGATGATAAAAAGATTTACTTTATTTCTATTTGTCTTTGCTTTTGCACTAGCAGCTAAAGCCCAGCAAGACCCGTACTACACACATTTTATGCTAAATAAAATTGCGTTTAATCCGGGGTCGGCGGGGTATAAAGATGCTATTTGCGCAAACGTTTTGGCACATAGGCAGTGGACAGGGTATAAAGACCAAAGTTTGGAGTATATGACTCCAACAGGGCAATCACTTCAGCGTAGAGCCGTTGGCCCGCAAACTTATTTTGCTACCATTACTGCACCTGTTAAAATGCTAAAAGGTGGTGTTGGTTTTACGTTTATGAGCGATGCGGTTGGTTATGAGCGTACAATTAATGTAAAGGCCAGCTATGCCTTTCATTATCAGTTTCAAAACTATAGCCGTTTGCAAGTTGGTTTAGACGTAGGTATGCTGCAAAAAGAATTTGATGGTAGTTACTACAACCCGCACGACATAGGAGATCCTTTGGTGCCTACTGGTGTAACATCAGGCCGTAAACTTGATTTAGGTTTTGGTGCTTACTATAATAATCCCAACTGGGCTAATTTTGAGTTAGGACTTTCTGCAACTCACTTAACTGGTGGTACAGTTAGCTACCAAGTTGCTTCAGCAACTCGTGATGTAGCTATTGTTCCCAACGTTTATGTAGTAGCAAGCACTTCGCACCCAATAATGGGTGGTGGAGTTATTTTACAACCAAATATTTGGGTAAAAACAATTTTTGCTACCACACAGGTTGATTTAAACTGCCGTGCGTTGGTAAATCAAGTTTATGTAGCAGGTTTAAGCTATCGTGATGGTGGTAGAAGTACTTTACTTGATGCCTTTGCTTTGCAATTGGGCTATTATGTAAAACAAAATTTTTACTTAGGCTATTCTTACGATATACCCATTACCAAAGGCTTAGCAGGCGGTGGTACGCATGAAATATTTGCGTCATATTGTTTTAGTATAACTCCACCTCCCCCTAGTGCTCCTAAATGGAGAATTGATCCTAGATACTTAGGTGGATATTAGGTAATCCACATTTTATTAACACCTGTATAATAAAATATATTACCTTAGCGTTTATTAGTAAAAGACCGAAGTTTGAGTAAGAAATTAAATAAGATGTTGGAACGTATTGTGGAAATTTTTAATATTGCCAAATTGAAAAATAACTTTGTGATGAAAAAATTCACTTTTATGCTAATGGTTGTTGCCCTTTTGGCTTCTGGTTGTGCAAACAACATGGAGGGCGAACTAGTTGGCGTTCAGGGTCGTAGGCCTTGGTTCCATCCCCAGCCGTATGGAACTGTTTACGTTCCTACAGGTACCTTCCATGCAGGCCAGTCTGATATGGATGTGTTTTTTACACACAGGGCACCTAACAAGCAAATTACAGTTACTGCTTTTTACATGGATGATACCGAGATTACAAACAACGAGTATCGCCAGTATGTAGAATATGTTGTAGACTCTATGGCTCGTTACATTTTGCAAGACCCATACATCACTGAAAATGATTTTGGACAGCAATTTATTAACCGCGATGAGTTTATAGATTGGTCTGATCCTGATATCCTTGATCAGTTAGAAGCAGATTTATTTGTGCCTGAAAACGAAAGATATTATGGTGTTAGAGGTGTTGATTCTCGTAAACTTTGGTATGAATACCAATGGATTGATTTAAGAGCAGCAGCAAATGCTTCTCCAGATGCTTTCCGTGGCGACTTCATTAAAAAAGAAAGAGTAAGGATTTATCCTGATACATTGGTTTGGGTAAGAGATTTTACATACTCTTTCAACGAGCCAATGACCCAAATGTACTACTGGCACCCAAAATATGATGATTATCCTGTAGTAGGTATCAACTGGCATCAAGCCAAAGCATTTAGCCACTGGCGTTCTGGTTTGCTAAACGATTATTATGTTACACAAGCTGAAGAGCCTAGGGTTACTCCATTTAGGTTACCTACAGAATATGAGTGGGAATATGCTTCTCGTGGTGGACGTGATGGTAGTATGTATCCTTGGGGTGGGCCTTATACCCGTAACTCTAAAGGTTGTTTCTTAGCCAACTTTAAACCGGGTAGGGGTGATTACCAAGCTGATGGTGGTGTATATCCTGTTAGAGGGTACTCATACTTCCCTAACGATTATGGTTTATACGGTATGGCCGGAAATGTATCTGAGTGGACGATTAGCGCTTATGCTGATGAATCACATATAGTAACACACGATTTGAACTCTGATTTGCAATACAATGCTGATCAAAACGATCCTCCATCACTAAAACGTAAAGTTATACGTGGTGGTTCTTGGAAAGATGTGTCATTCTTTATACAAACAGGAAGTCGCGTTTATGAATTTCAGGATACTGCAAAATCATACATCGGTTTCCGTTGTGTGATGAGTTATGTTGGCCGCTCTAATCGCGACCGTGAATAACTTTTTTGAGCAATAACTTTTAACTTATTAGAATTTTATTTAACTACGCAATAATTTATTTAATATTAGCGTTACATACTTTTAAACAAAAAATCCTTTAAAACCTAAAACACCAAAAGAAATGAGCAAAAACTTTTTTGAAAGCAAAACCGGCAAAAACTTAATGGCCAAAATGTATGGTATTGGTGCCGCTGTTGTAATTGTGGGTGCACTATTCAAAATCCAACACTGGCCGTTTGCAGATGCTATGCTTATCGTCGGTTTGGGTACTGAAGCATTAATTTTCTTCATATCTGCTTTTGAACCACCTCACCAAGAACCAGATTGGACATTAGTTTATCCAGAGTTAGCAGGTATGGAGCCTAGCGAAGCTTCACGTAAAGAAACTAAAGACCAAGGTTCAATTTCACAACAATTGGACAAAATGCTTGAGGAAGCAAAAGTATCTCCTGATTTGATTGGTAGTTTAGGTACAGGCTTGAAATCACTTAGTGATAATGTATCAAGCATGGCAAATCTTACCAATGCTTCTGTAGCAACTTCAGAATATACTGATAATGTACAAAAAGCATCTAAATCATTAGAAGAAGTTAATTCATCATACCACCGTGCTGCTGATGCAATGAATACACTTGCAACTGTATCTCAAGGTACTAAAGATTACCAAGATCAAGTAGAACACATAACTGCTGAAATGAACAGGCTTACTAAAAACTTGTCAAGCCTTAACACCGTTTACGGTAGTATGTTAACTGCTATGGGCAAAGAAAGCGCCTAAGCCATAATTTATTTTTTAACCTAAAAAACACGAAGGGAGTATAAATGGCAGGAGGAAAAGTTTCCGTTAGGCAGAAGATGATTAATATGATGTATTTGGTGCTAACAGCATTGTTGGCTCTGAATGTATCAAAAGACATCTTACACGCCTTTCACTTGGTTGAAGTATCAATGAGTAAATCAGGTGTTAGTATAGACCAAAAAAATAAAGACATATTAGCTGCTTTTGCTGCTGATTTTGCAAAACGTCCTGAAAAAGTTGGTCCTTATTTTGAAAAAGCTAAAAAAGCTGAAAAAATAGGTAACGATTTTATTAAGTATGTAAACGACTTAAAAAAGGATATTGAAACCAAAGTTGGTGGACGTAAAGACGATAATAATCCTGATGAAGAGTTAGTGGTGAACGACAATATTGAAGTTCATGCACTACTACTTATTAAGGAAGGTAAAGGAGCTGAGTTGAAAAAGAAAATCAACGATACTCGCATACAATTATTAGCGCTTTTAGATACAGCCGATAGAAAAAGAATAAAATCGGATTTGATAGCTAATGACGATCCTAAAAAGGCACCACAAACTTGGGAGTCTGAATTGTTTGAGCATTCACCTGTAGCTGCTGTTGTAACATTGTTTGAAAAGATTAAAAACGATGCTAAAAACACACAAGCAGAAGTGTTGTCATCACTAGCTAAAGCTATTGATAAATCAAGCCAAACTTTTGATCAAGTTGTAGCTAAAATAATACCTAAATCAGGATTTGTTATTTCGGGTGGTAAGTTTGAAGCTGACATTTTATTGGTGGCTTACGATTCAAAACAAAGTAATGATGTTATTGTAAACGGAAATACTATAAAACCAGTTGGTGGTGTTGCTAAATACGAAGCAGCTACTGCTGGTGAAGGTACACAAACCGTTAAAGGATATATAGATTTTCAAGGTAAGGACGGTACACAACAACTTCCTTTCGAAACTCAATATACTGTGTTTAAAGGTGCTGCCACTATTTCGGCAGATGCGATGAACGTAATGTATATAGGTTTGGATAACCCTGTATCTATTTCAGTACCTGGTTTCCCACCAGAAAAAGTTACAGCAACTATGAATGGCGGTACATTGATTAAAAAATCAGGTACTACTTATATAGCCAAAGTAAACAAACGTGGCGAGGCTACAATTAATGTAACGGTTAAAACAGACGATGGTGCTTCACGCTCTATGGGTGCTGCCAAATTCCGTGTACGTGCCATTCCAAAACCCGAAGCTCAGTTAGGTACCCTACAAAACGGTGAAGTACAATCAGTAGGTACTATACGTGCCAATGCCAACCGTATATACGGAACATTGGGTGAAAGCTTTGCTTTTGAAGGTGTTAGGTATAATGTAGTTAGCTATGTGTTCTTGTTTGTTCCTAAAAGGGGTGAGCCTAGAACTGTTGCTGGCAGTGGTGCAAATCTTTCTCCCGCAGCTTTGCAAATGGTTGCTGGTTTAAAATCAGGTGATAGGATATTACTTGACCAAATACGTGCTACTGGCCCTGATGGTACTCGTAACCTGAACCCTGTAATTATTACAGCTCGATAAATTTTATTATGAACAGTATTAAAAAATATATAGGAATTTCTTTTTTGCTTGTTGCAGTTTCATTTACTGCCACTGCACAGCAAAATTTTGAAGATTTTACTTTCTCTCACGATGCGGTGAAAGAACGTAAAGCAATTCCTTATCCATTCTTGCGTGAGGCTGATGTAGCCTACCAAAAAAGGGTTGAAAGGATTGTTGATACCCGTGAAAAACAAAATCTTTGCCTTACTTGGCCTAGAAACCACATGGGTAAAATCATTTTTGATAAGGTATTAGATGGTACTTTAACAGCATACCGCAACGATTCACTTGCTTCGCAGTTTACTGCCGAAGAGGTAACGGATAGAGGTGCTATTAAAGAAAACCAACAAATACCTAATCCTGACAATCCGGATGATATATATGATTTGATTGATACTGTTATTACCACTGAATTTGATCCTGAAAAAATCTTGAAGTGGCGCATAATGGAAGATTGGATTTTTGATACTAAACACAGTGTAATGATTGTTCGCATCATAGCCATTGCACCTATGTTTAAACCCATTGCAGCTGGTTTAGAATTACCTGAAACCCCGTTGTTTTGGATTCGTTGGGATGAAACCCGCGAAAGAGTATTAACCAATCAAGAAATGTTTAACCCTTTTAATGATGCTGCACGTATTTCAATGGCTCACTTTTTTGAAAAACGTATGTTTAGCAGTTACATTATCAAATGGTCGAACGCTTACGATTACAAAATTGCTGATTACGAAGAGTTTAAAGATAATAATATGGCTGCCTTGTTAGAAGGTGAGCGTATTAAGCACAAACTTTTTGAAATGGAGCATGACCTTTGGGAATATTAATCACCAAAAAGCTATATTTAAAGCCATCCCCATTGGGGATGGCTTTTTTGTTTTAAATTTACCCATTAAATAAAAGAAGGATAAAGAATGAGATTTGCTTTTTTACTATTGACAATATTTTCGGCTACCTTTTATGGTAATGCTCAAACTGATATTGATACCCTGCCTATTGTACCCAATAAGTTTGAAGCTAAGATAATACCCAAAAGCAATGCTGTTTTATCGGGAGATAAGTTTGAAGCTGATATATTTTTAGTGGCTTATGATACCAATAAAAAGGCTGAGGTACATATTAATGGTTGGAGAGACATTCCATTAGAAGATGGGAAGGCCAAATATGTTACCTATGCCATGGATGAGGGTAAACAAAATGTAAGTGGCTTTATTACCTATTTTGAAGGTGATAAGGTGAAAAAACTATTTTTTGCTACTGAGTTTGATGTAGTACCTAGTAATGTAACTTTTGTTTCCAGTGCAATGAATGTGTTTTATATAGGGGTTGAAAACCCTATAAAAGTTTTGGTTCCTGGTGTAGAACCTAAAAATGTTATACTTTCAATTGCAAATGGTAATTTAAAAAGTTTGGGCGGGGGTAATTATGCTGTAACTGTTAGTAATGCAGGTGATGTTAAAATTTTAGTTAAGACTAAAGCAGAAAAAGGTGCTGATAAATCGGTAGGTTCAATGCTTTTTAGAGCAAAAATGTTGCCTCGTTTAGATTTGGTATTGGGTACTTTACAGAATGGTAGTGAGGCTAGCGCTGATGATATTAAATCATCTATTAAACTTAGTGCTTCTCATAGTGAGAGTTTCGCTTTTGATGGATTACAATATACCGTAAAGAGTTTTATAGTTACTTTATATAAAGCTGATGGTAGTGCACCTATTGAAATTAAATGTGAAGTCGAACATTTGCCTCAGAATGTGCAAGAAGAAATTGGTAAACTAAGTAAAGGCGATAGAGTTATTATTGACCATATAAAGGTTACTTCTCCTGCAATTACTCAAGATGCCTACCCATTTGTGTTAACCGTTAAATAAATAGCTGTATGAGGTTGTATATTTTTTTACTTTCTGTTTTAGTTTTTACTTCTTGTCACAAGCCGAAAAACGATGCTATTAATACGTTTGAGAAAGTGAATGAGAGTATGAAACGTTCAGGATCTTTAATTGATGATATGAATAGTAAATTGTGTGATAGGATTGACAGTGCTTATGCTGTAAATCCTTCTCTTAATAGTAAATATTATTATAATAGATTGAAGGCAGATAATATTGGGACAGCATTTGTAATTTATATTGATAGCCTTAAATTAGTTATTGAAGAAAATGTTGGGCTAGAAAAAGATAATATTTCTATTAGTAAAAAAATATTTATTGATGGTGGTGAAGGGGCAATATTAAAAGCTAAAATAAATTATACAAGAGATGCGCTTTTAAGTCTTTTAGATGATGAAGATAAAAGTAAAGTTAAAAGTGATTTATTTGCTAAAGATGACCATCATGAAGCTTCTATTACGTGGGAAAGTGAACTGTTTGAACATGCTCCTATTGCGGCTGTTCGTACTTTACTTGAGAAGCTTAGAAACGATGCTTTAAACACTGAAGCACAGGTGTTGCAATCATTATATAATAGGGCGGTAAACTAATAGTGTTTACGTTCGTCGAAAACATCCTCTCAAAACATAATAATAAATAATAAGGCAATACAATAATGCGTTTATATACTAAACGCCCTCGGTTATGCTTCTTTAAATACTAACCAAATATTATTGTTATGCCTAAATTTATTAAAAACCAGCTATGGGTTTTGCTGTTACCCCTATGCTTTGTTGCCAACGCGCAATTTAATACACCTCCACGTGATATGACAGCTACTCCCGTTGCTTTTGAGCCTCTTCGACAAGCTGATATTGCTTTCCAATGGACAGTGGAACGTATTATTGATACAAGAGAAAAGCAGAATCTTGCACTTAATTGGCCGCAAAATCCATTACGAAATATTATGTACAATTCTGTATTAACTGGGCAAGTGCCTGCATATAGAAATAATCAATTTACAGAGGCTATCCCAGATACTGCAATTGTGCATATCGGTGAATATTGTTATAATGTTGAAATTCCGTGCTCTGATGATTACGAGAGCGTTTGTGATACATTTATATGTGATCCTTTGGATATAGAGAAAGCTGTTAAGTGGAAGGTGGTAGAGCAGTGGTATTTTGATAGTGAGCAAAGCCGAATGATACCCCGTATTATTGGCTTGGCTTTAATGTATAGGCCTATTGTTGGGGGCTTAGAATTGCCGGAAACGCCAGTGTTTTGGGTAAAATACGATGACCTGCGCCCTGCCTTGGCACAAAACCAAATTTTAAACCCCCACAACGAGGCTGCCAGTATTTCGTTCGACCATTTTTTTAATGCCCGATTATTTAGCAGTTATATAGTTAAATATCCCAACGTATACGATTTGCCCATTGGTGCTATGGAAGAGTTTGCGGATAATAACACTGCCGCCCTTCTACAAGCAGAAAAGATGAAACAAAAGCTATTTGAAACCGAACACGATTTGTGGGAGTTTTAATCAAATATTCTCTAAAATAAAATAATATAAAAATATAACCAATAGTACACTAACAGGTAGTGATAATTACCTGTACGGGATATCTATATCCTAAAAACAAAGAAAACTACTAACCAATAATCACTTTAACCCCCTTAAAACCATGGCAACAGGAAAACTAAGCATACGCCAGAAAATGATTAACATGATGTATCTGGTGTTGTTGGCCATATTGGCCTTAAACGTATCGGCTGAAGTATTAAAAGCCTTTTATACAATGGAGGTTAGCCTTGAAAAGACAGGAACTAACATTGATGCCAAAAATAATTTTATACTCAGCAACTTTACAAAGTTGATGGTAACTCAGCCCGCAAAAACTAAACAATGGAATGAGAAAGCCCTTGAAGGGAAAGAAATTACTGAAGCTTATGTGAAGTATATTGAAGACCTTAAAAAAGAGCTTGAAGCTGTTTCAGGTGGAAGAACCATTGATGATAATGGAAAAGCCACTGAGATGAAGTTTAGTGATAATACTGAAAAGCAAGCTAATTTGATGTTGAACAAAGGCAAGGCTAGTGAGTTGAAACAGAAAATTAATGAAACTAGAGATAAGCTGATTGCCCTTGTACCTGCCGAAGATAGAAATAAGATAAAAACGGATATGTTTGCGCTTGATGAGGATAATAAAAAGTGGGAGAATCTAACTTTTGAAAGTGTACCCATTGCGGCAGTTATGGCAACCCTTACCAAACTACAAAACGATGGCAAAAACACCTATGCCGATGTACTTAATATATTATATGGCAAAGTGGGTGATGGTACAATACCCGTAAATAGTTTGGTGGCCAGCATTGTTCCAAAATCAAAAAGTGTAATGGTGGGCGAGAAGTTTGAAGCCGATATAATGCTATCAGCATTTGATACTGAACAGGCCGCCGAAATTGTGATTGACGGTAAAACCTACGAGCATAAAAGCGGAAAGTTTCAGTATACACTGCCTACCACAACACAAGGCGAACATATTGTAAAGGGAATTATACGTGTTAAAGATAGGGATGGAATAGATGAATACCCTTTTACAACCACCTACAATGTATTTAATGGTTTCGCTGCCGTATCGGCCGATAAAATGAATATTGTGTATGTGGGTTTAAAAAATCCTGTATCGCTTTCTGTACCCGGTGTGCCTACCGATAAAGTAGTGGCAACAATTACCAATGGTACTCTTAAAAAAATACGCGATAACCAGTATGAAGTAACAGCAAATGCACCCGGTGATGTTTTTATTAATATTTCTGAACGTAAAGACGATGGTACACTAAAAAGTTTTGGGCGTTATACGCTTAGAGCAAAAAAAATACCCGACCCTGAGGCTACACTTGGCGCACTACGCAAGCAAATAAATACCAAAGCAGCTTACTTAGCCCAAACCCGTGTTTATGCTTCACCAAAATACGATATTGGCTTTGAGGGAGTGAGATACACGGTTAACAGCTACCAATGTTTAGTAACAGTACGTGGCGAAGTGCAGGGGCCTTTTACTGTTAATGGATCGCAAATTTCTCAAGAAATTAAAGATGCAATTGGTAAAGCAAAAGCAGGAGATTTGATAATACTTAAAAACTTTAAAGTAACTGGCCCTCTAGGTGTAGTTGATAAAGATTTGGATATAGCCTATACCATAAGATAAGTAACGATTAGTGATAAACAGAAAGCCCCTGTTTAGCAAGCTAAACAGGGGCTTTCTGTTTATGGGTAGCTTTATTTACGGGCAAGAAGCAAAGTATATTTTTCTTTATAAGCATAAGCTAGGAAAAGACTTAGTGCTAATAAAAGTATAGATATTGCTACGCTGCTAGGCTCTAAAAAGGCATGGAATAAAAAGATATTTAGGGTGATAGGAAATAGTATCACATTTGCCAAGGCAGTAAATTGGCCTGTAAGCAATGCAATACCACAAATAAGCTCAATAGCTTTTACTAAAGTAAGCATATAACCAGAGCTAAAAAGTCCCGTCATAAACGTGCCTGCTGCACCGTTTAATTCTTGGGCGGGCATTAGATTTAGAAAGTACATTAAAGAAAACAGAGTGAACATTGCACCCATAAGTATACGGGCTATTACAATTACTTTTTTCATGTTATTATTTTTTTAGGTTTAAAATTCAGCAACAAAGGTCAGTCTATTTGGTATATAAAGTATACTGATATACCTTTGTATAGTGATATACTAAAGTATAGCGGTTTAAACCATGCAAGAAACCGAGATAAAACACAGTGCAAGTGCCTGCAAAGCGCACATGCTACCCATAACTGACACCCTTGAGATAGTGGGAGGGAAATGGAAACTACCCATATTGTTTGAGTTGCTAAGAAGCGGAAAAGCATTACGCTTTATGGAAATACAGCGTAATATTGGAGCCATAACCTCTAAAATGTTATCAAAAGAGTTGAAAGACCTTGAGATAAACCAATTGGTAGAGCGCACAGTATACCCTACCACACCCGTAACGGTGGAATATAAAATGACTGATTATGGCCACACGCTGGGCAAAGTAATACGTGCCCTTGAAAACTGGGGATTGCAGCACCGAGCTAGAATACTGGAAGGGATAGAAGCACCTATTGATATTGAGGGCGAAGATTGCCCGTCAAGAGATTAATAAATAACTTTAAGCTAGTGCGAGCGTCCTCTCGTACTGATAAAATAGAAGCGTCCGCTTAAAAGCTATTATTATCTTGAGCTTAGCTTGTCCCAGTAATTTTTACTAATAGAAATTAGGTATGATAATGTTATCTCCTTTTTAGTCTCGTCATAAACATTTATAGTGTCGGCATCTATCAATAAATTTCCGCCCCCATTATCTTCTATATAATTAGATAAACAAGTGATATTGAAAATATTATTTTCAATTTCGCAAGATATTATTTCTAATTGAAAATTTAGTATTTCTGAAATATTTGAGATTGCCTTTGTATCAAGGCTACGATGCCAAGGTTTTAAACTGAATGTTTTTAAGTTTGAAAGCTTAATATAAAAATATTCAAAGTCTTTGTTTACCAGCTCAGCTAAATACAAACAGCTTATTTTTAAAAGTAATGTATTATTTTTAAACTCATATTCTTCTTCAATACTTCCATCGTGAAAGATATTAAAGACATCTTCTATTTTATCTCTTGTCATCAAAACAAAAATAACACATTACCAATATATCTGCTTGTGCGAGAGTCCTCTCGTACTAAAAAAATAGAAGCGTCCGCTTCGATTATCGTAGTGTAAAAAAATCTATCAGATAAATAAATTAGCACATTTACATATTGGCACATTAGCACATTCATTTATCAAGTCCACCATTTTTATATCACCACATAACCCCCTATTTTTGCGGCAAAATAAAACACCATGCAAAAAATTATTGAGTGTGTGCCCAATTTTAGCGAAGGGCGCGATATGGCCGTTATAAAACAAATTACCGATGTTATAGAAGCCGTTGAGGGAGTGAAACTGTTGGATGTAGACCCCGGCAAGGCTACCAATCGCACCGTAGTTACCTTTGTAGGTGAGCCCGAGGCTGTAATAGAAGCGGCTTACCAAGCCATTAAAAAAGCAGGCGAGGTAATAGATATGAGCAAACATACAGGCGAGCACCCACGTATGGGAGCTACCGACGTATGCCCATTAATACCCGTTGCCGGCATTAGCATGGAAGAAACCGCCCAGTATGCCCAAAAACTAGCAAAAAGGGTAGGAGAGGAGCTAAATCTGCCCATATACCTATACGAAGAAGCACAACCCAATAAAAAACGCAGTAACCTATCAGTTATTCGTGGTGGCGAATACGAAGGTTTTTTTGATAAGATAAAATTACCCGAGTGGAAACCCGATTTTGGCCCCGCTGTATTTGATGCTAAACGCGGAGCAACCGTTATTGGTGGTCGTGATTTTTTGATTGCCTACAACGTAAACCTAAATACAAAAAGTACCCGTATAGCTAACTCAATAGCCTTTGATGTGCGCGAGGCAGGTCGTGTAAAACGTATCGGACATCCTGTATTGGGTGAGTTAGTTACTGATGAAAGCGGCGAAGCGGTGCGCGAGGCGGGTACACTAAAATCGGTAAAAGCCATTGGTTGGTATATAGAAGAGTATGCTGTGGCGCAAATAAGCATGAACCTAACCAATATGAATGTTACCCCTGTGCATATTGCCTTTGACGAGGTATGCCGCAAAGCCACCGAGCGTGGCGTAAGGGTTACAGGTTCAGAATTGGTGGGACTTATTCCTCTAAAAGCCATGTTGGATGCAGGTCGCTATTTCCTAAACAAACAAGGCCGTAGCGAAGGCGTAAGCGAAGAAGAACTGATTTTTATAGCTGTTAAATCGATGGGTTTGGATGAGTTGGGCGCGTTTAATCCACAAGATAAAATAATAGAATATAAGCTACGCAATAGTACTGACGAAAGATTGGTGAACATGACCCTAAAAGAGTTTGCCAACGAAACGGCCAGCGAAAGTCCTGCCCCAGGTGGTGGTTCGATAGCTGCTTATGTAGCCTCGTTAGGTATGGCATTGGGTACAATGGTAGCCAACCTTAGCGCGGGCAAACGCGGCTGGGAGGATAGAAAAGACTTCTTTTCAGAGTGGGCTATAAACGGACAAGAGCTTAAAAAATCGCTTATTGCTGCTGTTGATGAAGATACACGCGCTTTTAACCGTATTATGGAATCGTTTGGCTTACCCAAAGGAACTGACGAGGAAAAGAAAGCCCGTGCACAAGCCATTGAAGATGCTACAAAGTATGCTTGTGATGTGCCCTACAAAGTAATGGAACTAGCGTACAGCGGTTTGGTGCTTTTAGAGCAAATGATAGAAAAAGGCAACCCCAATAGTATAACCGATGCAGGGGTGGGTGTATTGTGCATTAAAACAGCCGTACGCGGTGCATACTTTAATGTTTTGGTAAACGCACAGGGACTGAAAGACCGTGCCTTTGCGGATGATATTAAAAACCGTGCACAAGTGCTATTGGCAACCAACCATACCAAAGCTGATGAATTAATAGCTAAAGTAGAAGCTGCTATTAAATAAAATAATTATTAAAAATAAACCCTACTTGTATTTTAACTAGTGGGGTTTGTTTTTCAATTAAGGTTAAGCAAAAGAAACGTGCCAGCTTTATTAATTCGTTTCCCTCCCCCAAAAAAATTGATCAAGTACATATACACCCCTTCAGGGGCTTTTTCACCCTTATAATAGCCATCCCAACCTTCATCGGGGTTGTTAATAGTCCTTAGCAGCTCGCCCCATCGGTCAAAAATCTTCATTTCCCAGTCTATTATTCTGCAATCGTAAGTAATTGCGAAAGAATCATTTGGGAAATGTCCATCAGGAGTGAAAGCATTTGGTATATGTATAAAGCATTCACTACAATCGTATTTTACAATGTGCAAAGTGTCATACAAAGTTTTGCATACACTGCTCACTTTTAAAATATATTTACCACTGTCGGTAACAGTTATCGTTTTACCTGAAGTATTATTAGACCATAGGTAAGAACAGATGGCACAGGAATCATCAATAGTATACTGAAACGGAAAATCGAGATAACATACCAATGTATCAGGTTGTATATTTATGGTAGAGCCTACTACCTCAATTATTTGTACACTATCTGTTAGTGTGCAGCCTTCTTGACTTTTTACTTGTAAGATATAGGTATTGGCTTGATGAGCATAAATGGTTTTTTGCGTACTGCCATCGCTCCAGCTATAACTTGTATAATCCTTATCAGCACTTAGTAAAACAGAATCACCAGTACACACAATAGTATCACCTATAATATTCATACTTAGGTTAAAGTAATTAAGTGTAAGTGCTCTGCTTGGATAACAATTTTCATAACGGGCAGTAGCTTTATAAATTCCGTTTACTTTAGCCCAAAGTGTATCTTTATTTTTTGAAGCTACAATAGGGGAACCATCTAAAGACCAATCTATTTCATCAGGGATACTATCGTATTGTAAATAAAAGGGAGTACTATCACCTTTGCAAATAGTGGTATCGCCTAGTAATGCAAACTGATTATAGTTATAATTTAATGTAATAGAGCGAGATATAGTACAGCTGCCAAACTTTGCATCAACAGAGTATACGCCAATAGTATCTGCCCAAATGGTGTCTCTATTTTTATGTTGGGATAGGGGTGTAGAGTTTAGATACCATGTGATTTCACTAGGTTTACTGTTGTATTCTAAGTATATAGAAATACTGTCATCCCTGCACAGTGTGGTATTTTTAGCAAGATTTAATTGGTATTTATAATAGCTTACGGTTGCGCTATCCTGTAAAGTACAATCACCCACTTTTACTTCGGCTTTATACTTACCTTCATTATTAACCCAAATAGTGTCTTTGTTTTTATATTGTGTTGCTTCTATATTATCTATAAACCATGTTATTTCACTCGAGGTAGTGTCAGACTCAATAAATATAGGGGTACTGTCGCCTTGACAAATAAAAAATGTGCCTTTTATTTTTGCTGAATTTTTGCAACAAATTTTAGAATAGACCCCAAAACAGGTGTCTTTTTGGTTGCCATCATCAAAGTTTATAGTATAATAAATGTTGTTCCATCCCTTATCAGGATAACTTACGCTATCGGGTACAGTTTTAGATGACGGAGGAAACTGGTTAGTACCTCCCGTGCAAAAGGGAAACATTAAGCGGGTAATAGTATTATTGGTGTTGGTTACAAAGGCATAGGCATTGTCCCCCTCAATTATGGCGTTGCTGATATCATTTGCTTTTTTTATGGTGCCACTCATGTTACCTAGTGATGTAAATGTCATAGTGCCATTTATACCACCCGTAAAGTCAATTTTTACTAATTTTTGGCTTTCAGTACAGGCATAGCCTACATAGTTATTACAATCTTTCAGAATAATAAGCCCTCTCAATATACCCGATAGGGTGGCATCATTTATGGTAGAATAAGTAGGGGATGTATTCATAATGTTCCCGCCTAACTCAATTCTAGAGATTACACCTTGTAATGATGTTACAAAGAGATAAAAATTACCAGTAGCATCCTGTTCTAGTTCCAAACCCGAAGCTCCCCCACTTAAACCAATATTTGTAATGGTATTACCGCTAGGTGTATTTAACAATGAGCTTCCAAAGTTTAAACGTGTTACTGAACTTGTGCTTCTGTTTGCTGCAAAGCCATACCAGTTACCATTATGTTTAAAAATATAAAGCTCATGTGGCCATGCAAGGCTACCAATATTGCCTAAATCCGTCAATGTGGGCGTATTGTCAAGACTATTGCCAAAATCTAAACGGATTAAGCTATTAGAACCTACCAAAAAGCCGATCCATTGGTTATTATCTTTTTTAATTTGTATTCCCTCGATATTAGAGGGTAATTGATTTGAAAAGTTGCCAAGGTTAGTTATTGTGGGAGTATTTAAAAAACTACTGCCATATTTTGCCTTTGTAAGACTGTTATTACTATAATTGGTAATAAATAAGTAATAATTAGTGCCGTCTAAAACGGGAGTGGACATAACCGATGTATTTAACTGCCCATTAAAGTTACTTGTATTGGTAGCGGAGGGAGTGGTGGTAATTGGGGGTTTATTACAAAAAGACCAATGGTGAGAGTTGGCATCTGTACTGTTGTTAATTATGGGTAAGGGCTTATCAGCACAAATAGTGTCGGGTATATCTAGTACAATAACTTGTGCAACTAAATTTATAATACACACAAGGCTATATAGCACAAGCAAAATGTATTTTTTAGTAAATAGGCGATACATATTAATCAAAGTTATACAATTATAGGTTAAGTAGCTCTATATATTTAAGTTATTATATATTATTGATATAGCTCTTTAAGAGATCAAATAGCTACCTATACAAAGCATTACATAGGGTTTTAATTGTAATAATTTTCAATTTCAAACAAAGTAGTTTATTTGTTGTGTGATAGTTGAGTTTAATTATACCCCATACTTAAGAGCCAAAGCCAACTGACCTGCGTGGTAGGCAGTGTGTGATAGTATGCGCCCAATAGCTTCAGCTTTGGTTTTAGTGCCAAATTCTTTGGTGGTAATAGTTTCCGCCCAATTACTATTCGTTTGTGCTGAAATTATAGTTGATAAGCTATCGTGGGCATAGCCCACCAATTCTAGTAATTCTTGCAAATTTGTCCATTCGCCCGTGTCGTGTTGGGCAATTACCGTTTTGGCCGATACTTTTATATCCGTTCCACCAAATACATTTTTAGCAAATAGCAGTTCCACATCAGTAATATGTCGGATAAGAAACCCAGCCGTATTTTTAGTGCCTTGTAGTTTCTTTTTCAAGTCCGTTTCTGTAATGGTGGTAAGCTGGTTGGTAAACCGTGTACGGGCTTCTTCCCATGTTTCAAGATATTGTTGGCTGATAGTCATAGTGGATAAAGCTAATAGGTTATTGCTAAAAGATCAAAATCTTTTTTTCTGATCTTTACTTTCGATTTCCTCCTCCCAAAGAAGTAGAATATGTTTGGACAGGGATTTTTTTGTTTAACTCCCCTGCATTTATGCCCAGGAAATATTTTATACCGCAGTTGAAGTGATTTTATTTTTTGATAGTTTATAACTACCGTATCACCATTTGGGGTAAGAGCTTTTAGGTAAATATAATTTTCTTTTAATTCTGTTGTCTTTTGGCAAATAATACAAATTTTTACTTTACTTCTTTTTATAGAGGAGCTTTTCTTTGATTCGTATACCCATAAAGGACAATCATTAGCAACCTTGGCTTCTAGTATTTTATATTTTTTAGGAACTTTAATGGTTAAGCTTTGCAAATTGTAAGCACAATCAAAGTTAAATCCACCCCCACAGAGCAATTGAATTTCATAATAGCGTTTGTTTTCTTCCTTCACTACTTTTACAGTTGAATTAGATAAAGGCTTCCATCCCTCTGCTTGTTCCCATAGTCCCATTGTACATGGTGGTTCACACCCTTCTTTAATTAATACTCTTAGTGTTAGCGGTTTTTTTAAGCATTTTCCATTGCATATTTTTATTGTAAACATACCACCTGAAATAAGAATATTTTGACGAGTGTCCATAGTATTAAGCCCCGAGTCCCTTACTACTTGTGGAGTTACAAACTCTGTTATAGCAAATCCACCACAACCCATTTGTTCAATAAATTCACATTTATTCATGGTAACAATTGATCCATAGGGTAATGTAAAAGTAGTGTCGCCACTACAAGTATCATTTAGTTCAATGGGTTCAGTAAGAGGCATGGTATCCTGCAACACTATTTCAGTGCTTACTATAGGTAGCAATGCACTTAATATAATATCAACCCTGCGGTTTTTTTGTTTACCCTTATCGCTTGCATTATCAGCAATGGGTTTGTTTTCGCCATAATAATCAATGTGTATTAGGGTGTCAATTATGCCTTTTTGTAATAAGTATTTTTTTACTGAATTACTTCTTTTTGCTGATAAACGAATATTATACAAGCTATCAGCATCAGCATCTGTATTTCCGCGTAGCAGTAAGCCCTTAATGTTTAATTTTTGGGCGGTATCGGCAAATTTATCAAGTTTGGGATAATGCTCTGTTGTAAGTGTAAAAGAATCAGTATCGAAATAAATGCTTGTTTTTATGTTTATAAGCTGACCATTGGTTGATGTAACCAATACAAATAAGAGAAATGTAAATACTAATTTCATTAAGGGCATAATAGAAAAATGCTAAGAAAGTTACATAACAGTGATAAAGATTAACCTCTTTTCAAATCGTTATTAAGTATCTGTTTTATAATACCCGTACCAATTGTTCTCTCGCCTTGGCTAAAATCAAAAGCAGTACCCTCCGTTAGGGCGTGGGTAAAAAACTCAGGTGAGAGCAAACGTATATGTGCATCAATAGTAGCACCGGGGTATACCATTTCTTCATCCAAAAATACTTGTTCGCCTGCCGTTTGTTTTTCTATAAACTCAAACTTCATTTGCGGCCTGTAGCCTGATGTTGCAGGTATTTTCAATCCCCCTTGCTCGGCACTTAGGTAGCTAACCGTAGCAATAAAATCGGCACTTTCTTCTATATCCATTTATGGGGTAAAAATAGGGGATTAAAAGCATTTGCAAATTTGATTTAATAAAAATGTTAGAGTGCGGTCAGGGGGACTCGAACCCCCACATCTTTCGAAACCACCCCCTCAAGGTGGCGTGTCTACCAATTTCACCATGACCGCAATAGTGCGGCAAATATACTAATTTTTGTATTTGGCACGAAGACCCCTTTTTTTGACGAAATGCTTATTTATTTTATATTGCGCGTTATAAATTTAATCTCAACCAACACATTTTGTCAAATGAGACTGATTAATCTGATTAAAACACATAGCAACTGGCCGGTTTACTATGGTTATAAATACTTTGGCAAAAGGAACGACGGCCTCACTTTTAAATGTCGCAACGGCATGCCGATAAATGTACCGCGCAGGATGGTACAAACGTATAAAGAGTGTTTTTTAGACGAAATATATTATAAGGGGCTGCCTAAAAACAGTATTGGCAATGCACCCATTATTATTGATGTGGGAGCTAATGTGGGATATTTTTCATTGTTTTCGCTGATGCGATACCCCAAAGCAAAAGTGTTTTCATTTGAGCCGATGCCTATGAATTTTGAATTGTTGCAAAAGTATTGCAATGAAAACAAAGGGCTTGATTTTACCCCTGTAAATAAAGCGGTGAGTGGAGAAAGGGGACATATTACCCTGCAATACGATGCCAATGATTCATTTACCACAAGCGCCAGCATTTTTGATACGGCTATCGGTAGCGATACGTTGCAAGTGGAAACCACCACGTTGGAGGATATTATTACTGATTATCAACTGGATAAAATTGACCTGCTGAAACTAGATTGCGAAGGTTCGGAATATAGTATTTTATACAATGCCGATGATGCCGTGTGGGCAAAAATAGGGGCTTTGACCATCGAAACCCATAAGGGAAATAACCCCAGCGAAAACCGTGATGATTTAATAGTTTATCTAAAACAAAAGGGCTATACCACCAAAACCGAAGGCGATATAGTGTGGGCAAAAAAGTAGTAATAGGAGTTTTTAAACTAAAGCACCGTTTACCACCCAATATTTTATAGTATTTAATCGTTAATTACTAAGTTTGATATGGTGGTAAAACAACTACTACAAAGTTTTTTGTGGGCTATACTAGCCTTTCTCTCGCTATACTTAGGTATTATTACCTTTGCTTATTTTAGCCTGCGCACTGATATTGGTTTTTTGTTGGCCAAACAAGATTTTATTACTGATAGGACTTGGATGACGGCTTTTTACATCCATATCAGTTCAAGCATTTTGGTGGTGCTAACAGGGCCTTTTCAGTTTGTAAAAAAGTTGCGCCAGCGTTATTTGCGCTTGCACCGCACGCTGGGCAAGGTGTATGTGGGTGCAGTATTGTTTTTAGCCGCCCCATCAGGCTTTTATATGGCCTTATATGCCAACGGTGGCTGGTGGTCGCAAGCGGGTTTTACCCTACTTAGTTTGCTTTGGTTTAGCAGTACATTTTTAGCGTATAAGAAGGTGCGCGAACATAAAATTGCTGAACATAGAAAATGGATGATACGCAGCTATGCCCTTAGTTTTTCGGCCATTACATTGCGTTTGTATGTGCCCTTGCTGTCGCTGTATATTGGATGGGAACACGATTTTGTGGTGCAAATAACGGCGTGGATAAACTGGATACCCAACCTGCTGGTTGCTGAGTGGATTATTAGACGAACGGTAAAATAAAAATTGATAATCAGTCGTTTACATAGTATTGCCAATATGTATACATTAAAAAATTAAGCCCATGAAAGCTCTATTAAAAATAGGTGCTGCTTTAGCACTAATAGCCATTTTTGGCCTATCGTATCAATATATTTATGCTACTGATGCAGAAGAAAATATAGTAACTATTTCTGAACGAGAAGGCACCTCTGAAGAAGAAGAGATGATGGAAGAAGCTATTGCTGTAGATGATGACGGGGGAGATATAAGCTCTGTAACGTATAACTTGGTACGTAAAAAACTAACCACACCCTATACCGAAAAGACGAATAAAAAGCAGGCTAAAACCAAAATGTTTAGCCGTTGCGCCAGCGGAAATAGGGCATGGCTAAAGGATGTGGCAGAAACAGAAGCCGAATATACCTATGGGCAAATGAAGTATTATGAAGGCTGTGATGAGGGTGAACTTATTTGCCATTTTCGTGCCCGTGTTAGCGATAAATCGGTGGATGTGCTGCAAAGCGATAGCGTAACTTATGTTGCCGCCGATTTGTGGATTAGCAAAGCCATCGCTAAAAAGTAATTCTTACATAATAAAAAGTATTGTCCTACGCGCGGATTCCCTCTTTCGAGGGAATGACGTTCCTACCGCACCCAATAATCATCGAGTTTGGTTTAAGAAAATTATAAAATAAATACGCCAACTTGTACCGCTTGTGGGCTGTCATCCTGAGCGAAGTCGAAGGGCGGGAGAGCATAAAACAAATTACTTATTCCTATAATGTGTAATATTCTTACACTCCGCTAATTCCTTTAACGAATCAAAATCACCATTTATCAGAGCTTCTTTTTTCTTTCTACCCCAACCTTTCAATTGTTTTTCAAAAGTTATGGCTAGGGTTGCAATAATAAACTCTGTCGTGAACAATAGTTCTACTGGTCTACGTTTAAATGTTTAGGCTTTGGTATTTATACCCGTATTGGGTTCTTCTAACCTTCGATTTACATCATTGGTTATACCTGTGTAGTAAGAACCATCGGCACATTTAACTATATAAACAATATAGATTTTCACTTGAAGCAATATAACCTAAATTTCAATGTTTGTCCACCGCACCGTACCTCGACTCCGCTCGGTATGACAACGCGCGCAGGCTGTCATCCTGAGCGGAGTCAAAGGATAAGTGTGTAAGCTAAGGGGGTAGGGGATGAAAAAACCAATGGTACTGCCACCGAGCGGACGCTCAATTATTTTCGGCACGAGCGGACGCTCGAGCCAGCTTTTACAAGTTAAATAACATTATTTGAACACAGGTTTTTTAACCCAAGCCCCGTTAGTTAATTTGAAATTAAAATACAAAGGGTAGACTATTTATATAGTCCACCCTTTGTGTTTATGGTATATGAGCGTTATTTAGTTAGATAACACTTACGTTCGATTCTTTACGTTCGGTAGTTTCTCGTACGCTTAAATCAACAGGTTGGTCTACCGATTTTTTGGTTACTGAGATATCCAATACTTCCAGCATACTATTAACGTAGTGAAAGGTTAAACCTTTTAAATAATTGGGTTTAATATCCTCAATATCCTTACGGTTTTTATCACACAGTATAATATCTTTTATACCTGCACGTCTGGCAGCCAGTATTTTCTCTTTTATACCGCCTACTGGTAGTACTTTGCCACGCAGGGTTATTTCGCCCGTCATAGCCATAAAAGGCTTCACTTTACGTTGGGTAAACAGCGATGTTAACGAGGTAAGTATGGTGATACCTGCCGAAGGGCCGTCTTTAGGTATGGCACCTGCTGGAAAGTGAATGTGTATATCGCGTTGGTCGAACAATTTAGGGTTAATACCCAAATAATCGGCATGGGCTTTAAGGAAAGTAAGTGCCGTTACAGCTGATTCTTTCATCACATCGCCCAGTTTACCTGTTAGGGTTAGCTTGCCAGTACCCAGTGTTAATACAGATTCTACATTTAGTATAGTGCCGCCTACGGGAGTCCAAGCCAAACCAGTAACCACACCGGCTACATCATTGCCTTGATACATCTCTTTTTCCATACGCTCGGCACCCAAAATGGTCATCACATCATCAATGTTCAAACTGGCTTTAAAAGCATCACCATCTACAAAGCTGCGTGCTTGGTGGCGGGCAATAGAGGCTATTTTTTTCTCCAAACCACGCACACCCGATTCGCTGGTATAGTCTTCAACTATTTTTTCAAGTACAGCGTTACTTAGTTTTATTTGGTCTTTTTTAAGTCCGTGTGCTTCAGCTTGTTTAGGTATTAGGTACTTTTTGGCTATTTCTATTTTTTCCTCAACCGTGTAGCCGTTAATTTCTATAATCTCCATCCTATCCAAAAGGGCAGGCTGTATGGTATCTAAATTATTGGCAGTAGCTATAAACATCACCTTGCTTAGGTCGTAGTCTATCTCTACATAGTTATCGTAAAAAGTATTATTTTGTTCAGGATCAAGCACCTCTAAAAGCGCTGATGATGGGTCGCCTCTAAAATCGCTGGCTAGTTTATCAATCTCATCCAGTATAAAAACAGGGTTTGACGATTGCCCTTTTTTAAGCGATTGAATAATACGGCCGGGCATTGCGCCTATGTAGGTTTTGCGGTGTCCGCGTATTTCAGCTTCATCACGCAAACCACCTAACGACATCCGTACATACTTGCGACCTACTGCCCTTGCTATACTTTTTCCTAGTGAGGTTTTACCTACACCCGGAGGGCCATACAAGCAAATAATGGGGCTTTTCATGTCGCCTTTTAACTTCAATACTGCTAGGTATTCAAGTATGCGGTCTTTTACTTTATCAAGTCCAAAATGGTCGGCATCCAATACCTTTTTGGCGCGTTTTATATCAAAATTGTCTTTGGTAGTGTCTCCCCAAGGCAAATCAAGCACCAGTTGCGCCCAGTTTAGCCCCACTGAATAGTCGGGAGCCATTGGGTTCATGCGTTGTAGTCTGTCAAGCTCTTTGTTAAAAGCATCGTTTACCTCTTTAGCCCATTTTTTCTTTTTACCCTTATCGCGCATATTTTCTATTTCGCGGTCGGGGTTTTCTTGGCCAAGCTCTTCTTGTATTACTTTTATCTGTTGTTGAAGAAAGTAATCGCGCTGTTGCTTATCCAAATCTACCTTTACCTTGTTTTGTATCTGGTTTTTAAGTTCCAGCATTTGGGCTTCGCGGTTCAGGTTTTCCAATACTAAATTAGCGCGGTCTAAAAGGCCATTTTCTTTTAAAATGCGTTGCTTTTCAGCAGTATCAACATTGAGGTTTGATGCGATAAAGTTGACTAAGAAATTGGGACTATCAATATTTTTTATGGCAAAACCTGCTTCGGTAGGAATGTTTGGCGATAATTCTATAATTTTTAATGCCAAGTCTTTTACCGTTTCTATAATGGCTTCGCCTTCTTTTTTTAGCTTTTGACGTTTTACATCAATGGGGGTTACTTTAGCTTTAAAGTAGGGCTTTATCGTGGTAAATTCCTTTATCTCAAAACGTTTTTTGCCTTGTAATATCACAGTGGTATTACCATCGGGCATACGCAGCGTGCGAAGTATTAAGGCTACTGTTCCTGTATCAAAAAGGTCATCTGTTGTGGGGTCTTCAATACTGGCATCTTTTTGTGCCACTACACCTATAATTTTGTTGCCTTTGTTGGCATCTTTTATAAGCGAGATTGATTTATCTCGTCCAACTGTGATGGGAAATACCACGCCGGGAAACATTACCGTATTGCGTAGCGGCAATATTGGCAGTTCTTCAGGTATTTCCTCTCTATGTATCTCGTCTTCCTCTTCTTGCGAAAGTAGGGGAAGGAACTCTGTGCCGTCTTGCTCGTCTGATGAAAGCCCTGTAAACATAAACTTCCCGTTATCGTCAGTATTAAACATGGGTGGTACTTATACTTTATGAAATGAATGGTTAAAATATTGGTTTAGTAACTATCCAAGCCTTATGCCAAAAAGGTAGTTAGCCAAAATGGCAGGCAACGAACAGCCTTGTGTAATGCAATTTTAGTGTTTAAATAAGCGTAATGGATTTAAAATATACTTTTATAAACCTTTACTGCTTGAGAGGGAGTATAAAATGCGTTTTTTTAACCCTTTATACTTATTGTAGTTGTGGTGGGCATCGTAGTCTAACACCATTTTTTCAAAGTTGTTTCTATCTTCAGGACATATTAGTTGGTATACTTTTCCCCAGCCTAAAAATCCACCCACATTTCTATCATCAATAAAACAATCTACATTTAGTTTTCGAGGAGTTTCGGCATCAAATTCTTCTCCTTCATAATTGGAGTTCACCGCCTCAAATTCAAGCCCGTTTATTCGGCAAAATTCCACTGCTTCGTCTAGTTCTTTACCTACGCGGTACGTCCACAATATCAGTTGGTGCCCTTTTTTCTGCAAAGCATCAAGTGTTGCAAAGGCAAATATCATTTCCTCGCCAATGGCGGGATATCTGTTTTCTACTATTGTCCCGTCAAAATCTACGGCTATCTTCATCTTGTTTAGTGTTAAGTTTTCTGTTCACAGTTTTAAGTTCTGTAAATCAAAAATCAGCTAATTATTTTTCTAGCCATGTTTTAAAGTTGGTAACGGTTTCTACTGTGTCATCCCAATTACCCGCAAAATTTATAGCTCGGTCGTCTATAAACAAATCGGCCATGGGCTTGCCAAACGTCCAAATTTTATCGTAGGGAATGTCGTATTTAGCCATCCACTCTTTTATTTGGTTTTCTTGGTATTTTTCATCTTTTACATCGCCCTTTTTCTTGAAAATTTTATTGGTGCGGGTGGTGAAAATGTATAGGTAGTGGCCTTGCTCTTTCATTTTTTTCATGGCTTCGGCAGTACCCGGTACCGGTGGGTCGTATATTTCTCCGTCTTGGTAGCCTTTGCTGTATCCGTGCAATACTCCGTCAAAATCTATCGCTATCTTCATATCAAATTTTAAGTTTTCTGTTTACCGTTTTAAGTTATTATGTCAAGCTATTACCCAATCATTTCTATCATTTTATCAATAGCCATTTTAGCGTTGGCTCGTACTTGTTTTATGCTTACCTCCATCATGTAGCAAGGTGCAGAAACAATTTTATTTTCCTCGTCAACCATAATCTCGTTAATGGTTTTCATTTGGGGTTGCGCACCCATAGTTGCTATGCCTTCGCTATCCGCTTTAATGTCGTAGGGTGAAGAGTCTTTATCTGTACCCAGCGTAAGTTTAGGGTGTTTGCCACTGCCTTCAAGTGTTTTTGCCAATACAACGGGTGATACGCATAAAGCAGCAATAGGCTTTCCTGCCTCTATCACACGTAATAAAAAGTCTTTTACAATGGGGTTTACATCTCCTTTAACTCCTTCAAAAGCCCATTGGCTAAAGTTTTTTGCTGCACCAAAACCACCGGGCATCACCAAGCCGTCAATCTCGTTAATGTCAAAACCATCAATATTTTTTATGTTGCCACGCGCAATACGTGCCGCCTCAACAAGTATATTGCGGGTTTCGGGCATTTCTTCGCCGTTGGTATGGTTTATTACGTGGTGTTGGTAGTAGTTGGGTGCAAGGCAAATCCATTCGGCACCTGCCTCATCAATGGCAAGCATACTTAGTACGGCCTCGTGTATTTCTGAACCATCGTACACGCCAT
The DNA here is from genome assembly GCA_037968475.1 of Bacteroidia bacterium. Lineage (GTDB taxonomy): Bacteria > Bacteroidota > Bacteroidia > UBA8524 > UBA8524 > SB11. Next base: position 49,458 of record JBBKVO010000021.1, on the reverse strand, counting down.
TGCCCGAAAGTAAAACGCCTATTTTCATTGTGTTTTCAGTTTATGGAGTTAGTAGCTATTTAATAGCCAAATATAAGGGGCTTGCAGGTGAGTTGCAAATTAGCTTTTGTTGAAGAGTCTCTTATTTTATTATGGGAAATTTTGTTAATATTTGCGAAAATAAATACTAACAATTATGTCTGACATTAAATTAAATTTTATCAATCAATCTAACGATCAAAATAATTCAAGCGTAGTAATTTTCCAGCAAAACGTGGCTATTGATTTTGGTGAAATAGCAGTGGCATGGAAGGTGATAAAAAACTGTGGAAGAAATGATAATCACCCATTTGTTTTTCCAATGGACTATACTGCTAATGTTGAGGATAGTTTTGGAAATTTTACTCAGCAAATTGAAGCTGAACACGGACAAGTGTACGAGGCAAAAGAACACCCTACAGGTTTAGTACTGGATTATGCAAGCACTGCTACTAATGCCAATGAAATACAGGTTGCTAACCAATTGCAAGCGGGAAGTATTAATGCAAATATTTATAAAAATGGTAAATTGTTGGCAGTAAAAACAAATGTTGTTCCTGCTCAAAAAGCTGTGTTTGAATTTAAACCGACTATTTGGATTGGTGTGGTTTCTGAAATTAATGAAGGTGATATACTGAATTCAGCTATTATTAACCAAATAAATACTGAGCTTTCTCTTTATGGTATTTTATCCGCTGATATACTAATGACGGGCGGTGGCTCAAAGAATGAACCGCTTAAATTTTCATTAGAAAATGTGGTTATGGCGTAGCCATTAACGTAAAAAGAATATATTTTATATTGAGCAAAAGGCCGCTATAGCGGCCTTTTTTATTTAATATTAAACCACGATAGTGGACGAACTTCTGCTATTTTACGGTCGGTGAATCCACAATCAGAAGAGTTGCGGTGTACTTCGGCAATAATAAATTATCTGATACTATTTTTATTTCATCATTAATACTTGGGGCAACTAAAGCATCGCTACCTTTTGTTTTATGCTTAATAATGTGCGGGTGTAGGTAGTACCCGCCAAGTCGAAACGTAAAACGGGCACTCGAGCTGTAAAATTACCTGTGTATTTGTATATAGTTTGTATGCCTTTATTGCTTAAATACTATATATAGGGCGGGTATTATTTTTTTTAGGAAAAGAAATAATAGTATTAAGTTTAAAATAAAAGTGTTATGATTGAATTGCTAAAGGAATAATACTTTAGCATTAAAAGATTAATTTATAAACACAATTATTTAAAAAAATTACTATGGATGCACAAAAAGTTGATATGTATTTGATGGCTAACTCAAAGTATTTTGAAAGCTTACAAATTAACCAAATCAGAGAGAGACTTTTAAATGTGGATGAAGCTAAATGGGGTATGATACAAACCATTTCTTTAAAAGACCCACAAACGAGTTTGATAGTTTCTATCTTGGCAGGTGGCTTGGGTATCGATAGGTTTATGATTGGTGATACCGGTTTAGGCATAGGTAAATTGCTTACCTGCGGTGGTTTAGGCATTTGGGCTATTGTTGATATTTTTATGATACAAAAAGCCACCCGCGATAAAAATATGGAAAAGTTACAGCAGTTTCTATTCTAGGTGATTTTAAGTAAAAGCAGGTTTTACTTATTGTTTTTAGCCGCTTGCTTAGTAGGGTATGTATGGATATTTATTAATTATATACAACATACTACCAATATTGATGGTATAACTGTTTGTGTGATAAAAAATACTACAAGTTTACCCTGCCCAGCATGTGGTTCAACTCGTTCATTATTATCAATTGTAAAAGGTGATTTTTTTAATGCAATAGCTATTAACCCTTTGGGGCTTGTGCTAGCTGTGGTGCTGTTAATACTGCCTTTTTGGTTGCTTTATGATGTTTCTAAAAAAAAGGAAACCCTTCTTTTGTTTTATATAAAAGCTGAAAAAAAACTTAAGAAAAAACAACTGGCCATCCCTTTGATATTGCTTATTATAGTTAATTGGGTTTGGAATATTTATAAAGGTTTATAAACCTATTGAGAAAACGTTTAGTGATAAGAGATAAAAAGGCCGCGATAGTGGTCTTTTTTATTTTATGTCAAACCATGATAGTGGGCGAACTTCGGCTATTTTACGGTCGGTGAATCCACAATCAGAAGAATTGCGGTGTACTTCGGCAATAATAAACCCATTATCTGATACTATTTTCATTTCAGCATTAATACTGGGGGCAACTAAAGCATCGCTGCCTTTTGTTTTTATGCTTAATAATGTGCGGGTGTAGGTAGTACCTGCCGAATCGAAACGTAAAACGGGCACTCGAGCTGTAAAATTACCTGTGTAGTTGTATATAGTTTGTATGCCTTTATTACTTAAATATTGAATATCGTAGGGTATTGAGGCATTCTCAGGACTAAGTGAATAGTTTACCCAAGTGTTTTGCGTTGTGTTAGTTGTAGGTTCTATAGATTCATCGGATTTACTGCACGATGTAGCTAACAAACTTAGCACTATTAGGGATATGTATACGATTTTACGAGTCATTTGGGCAACTATTTCTTATGGCAATACTACTATTTAGGTGTAGCCTATCTAGGTTGATTTATCTAGACGGCGGTATTATTATTTTACCTGCGGTATGTATTGTTTTTAACTGCTAAAACGTGTATAGCAGTTTGATAGAGCAAAGGTAAATAGCTGCTTATAAGTGTGTAAGAGTGGTATAGCCCAAAATTTGTGAGCGTATCACCACTATTGTTGTTGGGTGAAATGACCCTGTGTCATTTCCATATTTGTCAAATTTCTAAAATTTGACAAATATGGAAATGAATGGATACCCCTTTTTATTATTCAATCATCAAATACTCAATTTCACTTAGTTTTTGATTTTCTTTATGAAAATTGATAAAGCCTTCTTTTCCATAAAACCAATCAACTACTTTTTTACGTTTTAGATTGCTTATTTTTTCAGATAATATTGAGCCATATGAACTCCATTTATATTCTGTAAAGTCATCACAAATGCAATGTGTTTGCGGGTTGGCATGGATGTAATAGATTAATCGGGTAAAATAAATGTTATTATCAACCACACAACGTTTAAATGGAGTTTGAAAAAGAGTGCCGTTTCTGTTTTGCTGCTTGTTGAAGGCCTTTGAGTAAGCAATAAATAAGTTTTTGAATTGTTTGCTAATAATTTGGTGGTTGTTCATATTTGACAAGTTTTCAAAACTTGTCAAATATGAACTTGGACTTGGGAGTTCATCCTTAACGCGTATTAACAAATGGAAATGATTACCTAGCAAACAATACGCGTAGGTGTCAGCAAAGTCATTAATATACTCTTGGTATTTTTTAAGAAAGTATTGGTAATTATCCTCAGTTTTAAATAATAAATCACTACCAACAGCACGGTTATAAATATGATAGAAATTACCCTCTGTAAGTTGAGTAGTATAGTGGGATGTTTTTGCCATAAAGCAATGTTAAGTATATTACAGCTTTCCACATTTGTCAAATTTCTAAAATTTGACAAATATGAAAAGCGGCTAAAGCTCCTCCTTCAAAAACAAACCTGTGTAGCTTTCTTTCACCTTCACTATTTGTTCGGGCGTGCCAGTTGCTACTACTTCACCGCCACGGTGTCCACCTTCGGGGCCAAGGTCAATAATATAGTCGGCTACTTTTATTACATCAAGGTTGTGCTCTATCACCAATACAGTATTTCCGCGCTCCACCAGCTTGTACAGTACATCCAGCAATATGCGGACATCTTCAAAATGCAGGCCTGTGGTAGGTTCATCTAAAATATAAAAAGTATTACCAGTGTCTTTTTTACTCAGCTCGGTAGCCAGTTTCACACGTTGTGCCTCGCCACCGCTAAGTGTAGTGCTGCTTTGCCCTAAAGTAACATAACCCAAACCCACATCCTTCATGGTTTGTATTTTACGCAGTATAAAAGGCACGCCTTCAAAAAACTCGCAGGCTTGTTCAATACTCATATCCAGCACATCGCTTATCGATTTACCCTTATAACGTACTTCCAATGTTTCGCGGTTGTATCGTTTACCGTAGCATTCTTCGCACTGTACGTACACATCGGGTAAAAAATTCATTTCTATAAGACGCATACCGCCACCCTTGCAGGTTTCGCAACGTCCGCCCTTAACATTAAAACTAAACCTACCGGGTTTATAACCGCGTATTTTAGCTTCGGGCAATTGGGTAAATAAATTGCGTATATCCTGAAAAACACCCACGTAGGTAGATGGATTACTTCGCGGAGTGCGACCAATAGGGCTTTGGTCAATCTCTATCACCTTATCTATATGCTCCAAACCTTTTATGCTTTTGTAGGGTAAAGGTTTTTGGTGTGAGTTATAAACGTGGTGTTTTAATATGGGGTATAAAGTTTCGGTTATTAAACTCGATTTTCCGCCGCCTGATACACCTGTTACACAAGTAAAAGTACCGAGTGGAAAATCAACGTCAACATTTTTTAGGTTATTGCCTGTTGCACCTTTTAGACTTAGCTTATTGCCGTTGCCTTTGTTGCGCTTTTGGGGGACTTCTATTTTACGCTCGCCGCTAATGTATTGGGCGGTAATGCTGTTTTGTTTTTTAAATTCTTCGTAAGTGCCTTCGGCTACAATTCGACCGCCGTGTATACCCGCGCCAGGGCCTACATCAATCACATAGTCGGCGTTGATAATCATATCTTTATCGTGCTCTACCACAATAACGCTGTTGCCAATATCGCGCAGGTTTTTTAGTGAGTTTATCAGCTTAACGTTATCGCGTTGGTGCAGGCCAATACTGGGTTCATCCAATATGTACAACACACCTGTAAGCTGCGAGCCTATTTGGGTGGCCAAACGTATGCGCTGGGCTTCGCCGCCGCTTAGTATTTTACTTGGACTATTGAGGGTGAGGTAATCCAAACCCACATCCAACAGAAAATCTATACGGTTGCGTATTTCTTTTAATATTTCGGTAGCTATTATATTTTGGCGGTCGTTTAGTCGGGTTTCTACCCCCACAAACCATTCTTTCAGTTCGCCAATATTCATTCGGCTTAGTTCTGAAATATTTTTCCCGTCGATAATAAAATGCAGCGATTCTTTGCGCAACCGTGCACCCTCGCAAGTAGGGCAGGTGCTTTCGGTCATATATTCCTCAGCCCAACGGTATATGGCATCGTACGATTTTTCTTGGTAGTGGCGACCCAACATGGGGATAATCCCCTCAAATTTGCTTTGGTAGGTTTGTTTTGCACCACTGCTATACTCGTAGGGAACTTCAAAGGTGTCTTCGCCACTGCCTTGTAGTATTATCTCTAATGCTTCTTGAGGGATTTTTTTAATAGGATCGGCAAGGCTGAATTTGAATTTTTTGGCTATAGCGCGCAATTGTTGGAACGTCCAGTTTTCGCGGACATCGCCCAATGGAGCTATACCACCACGGTTGATGCTTAGGTTATCATCAGGAATGATAAAGCTGACATCGACTTCGGTAACAGAGCCTAAACCTTCGCAATTGGGGCAATATCCGTAGGGACTGTTGAACGAGAAGCTGTTGGGCTGTGGCTCGTCGTATGAAATGCCCGAGGCTGGATCCATAAGGTATTTACTAAAGTGGAAATAACTTTCGGTTTCCACATCAAATACCAACACCAAGCCTTTGCCGGCCTTCATGCCCGCTTGCAAACTTTGCGATATACGAAACGCCGATTTATCATCGGGTTCCATGCGGTCTATCACCACCTCTATATCGTGTATCTTATAACGATCAAGCTGCATTTTGGGCGCAATCTCCATTATCTCGCCATCCACACGCACTTTGGCATAACCTTGCTTGCGCAATTGCTCAAACAACTCGCGGTAGTGCCCTTTGCGGCCTTTTACCACGGGGGCAAGCAGCAGTATTTTTTTGCCTCTAAATTGCTCTAGTATGCGGTCTTTTATTTGGTCTTCGCTAAAGCGCACCATTTTTTCGCCCGTCTCGTAGCTGTATGCTTCGCCTACACGGGCGTATAAAAGACGAAGGAAATCGTATATCTCAGTAATTGTACCCACCGTACTGCGCGGGTTGCGGCTTACCGTTTTTTGCTCGATACTGATAACGGGGCTAAGGCCGTTAATTTTATCTACATCGGGGCGTTCCATATCGCCAATAAATTGGCGAGCGTAGGCACTAAAACTCTCCATGTAGCGGCGTTGCCCTTCGGCATATATAGTATCAAACGCCAGCGACGATTTGCCACTGCCGCTAAGGCCTGTAACTACCACCAGCTGATTGCGGGGCAGGGTAACATCTATATTTTTAAGGTTGTGCTCGCGCGCGCCTATCACCTCTAGCACACCCTCTTCAATTGCAGGATTTTCGGTACTCATCTTCTATCAAACCGCAAAGGTAGGCAAAGTGTTTTGGGTTTGGTTTATGGCGATTTAAACTAATTGGATTATGTTTCCGTTTTAAAAATATGAAAGCAGCACTGGTGTTTGTTTGTAGTATGGTTTTAATGTTTTCGTGTAAAACTAATAAATACAGAACCGTTGAAACTTCAAGTTTTCCTAGAATTATTGATAATTTACCTGAAGGAGAGACCTTTTTTTATGTTGATAGTATGCAGCCCCCTTTAGAGCAAGGAGTATATGCAATAGCAAAGTTTGATGCTGAAAAGATTATTATATCAGATACGATGCAAAGTATTTATTCCCGCTACTTTGATGAGTTACTGAGTGGAAAAGATTCGGGAAATATTGAGGTGCTGGTTGATACAAAGCAAATGTTGTCAATTGATACTTTAATAGAAAGAAATTTTTTGTTGGAAGGAGAAAACATTGATGATATGTTTAATAGACAGGAGAAAGAAAAGTTAAAAAATAAATTAATTAAATCCTTTCCTATTTTTATTTTAAATAAAGATACTTCAACAATAGAAGTAACCCATCAAGATGGAAGCATTATGATGATACAAGAGGCTAAAGACCCTAATGGTGCATGGAAACCTATTGAGTTTTGGTTGTATAGTTGGTGCGGAAACAGTTATGGACGTTTTGTTATACCACCTAATTATTGCGCGGTAACAAAAATACCTGTGTATAAAGGCGATTTTAAAACGGAGTTGAGACTGAAAGTTGAAATAAACTCTAACATTTATTATTCTAAACCTTTTTGGGGTTCAATAAATCTCTCTCAGTTTATAAAGACTTTTGGAGAATGGAGAAAGGGACGTTTTTTGGAGGATGAATAATTTCTTTACCTCACATGTATGTAAAGTGTTTTGGATTAGTCATTTTAAAATAAAATTTAATAATTTACAGATCTATACTTATTAATTTTTTTAGTTAATCGAATGTAGTATTGATTATTTTTTGATGTGCTTTGGAAAATTTATTGGTCAATTGGTGATTCATCTGTAAAATGTGCTGAAAAATAGTATTTCGGTATAGTCCCACTTTCATAGCCAAGTCGATCCTCTTTTGCGGGGTGTTAATTATTGTGTCATTGTTGTTATATGATTTTATTGTTAATTTCAAATGTTCCATCATTTCTTTGTAAAATGAAGAATTATATTGTGAAATTATGTCTTCATTAAATTCCAATTTTTCAATAGCAAATTGTATCTGCTTTATAGAATTTATTGCGTCGTGACTATCCTTTAATTTTGGCATTCTTCGCAGGGTGCCACTTTCTTCAAAAAGTATGATTGGATTTCTGTATAATTCTATGTCCAAAGTCCGATCACGGATTTCTTCGACAAGATTAAAGATATCTAGCCAATGCCTAATTTTATCAAAACAGTTAATAATGCTTGTATCATTAGTAGAATAAACATCTACGGTAATATTGTAGTTTAATTCTAAAAGTAATTGAGATATTGTGTCATGAGATTTTGCTGATAATATTTCAGCAACTTTATCTTTTGCAGTTTTATGTATTCTCCATTGTTCGTCAATTAAATTCTTACTAAATTGTGAGTTTAATTCAAGTTTTATTTTTTTATCTGTGCTTGTTGAGTAAACACTATAAAAAGAGATTAATAACGCAAGAGGAGCCACGAAACTTCCAATAATTTTGCTAAAGGCATCGGAAGAGAACCATTTTTTGGGTTCATAAGTTACTTTTTTATCATGCCATTGACCATTGCCATCTAATTCACTTTCTTTTTTTACTTCTTTCCACTTCTTGATTCTCATATTATAGATTTTATTTAAAGATAAATTAATTTTTAAATCTGAATCAAGAATTTTTAAGTTATAGCAGAACATATTGTTATACCGAGCGTAGTCGAGGTACTGTGCGGTTGGTTTATACCCTCACCCAAAAAATGCTAAAAGGAACAAATACCCAACATTCCCCTCTCCACTTGGAGAGGGACGAAGTGCTGCACAGTCGGTAAACAATAAATTTAGGGTGAGGTTAAAGTAGCGACTACCATTGCAAACCACCCTTTCTCCCTCCTTTGCTGCGCACTGCCCATACAAGGAGGGAAATCTTGCTCACAGGCCATGTGCGGTTGTTCCCTTAAGCGTCCACGCTTAAGGGGTATTGTTCTTCAGCGTCCCGCTTTTATTTAAGTGACGTGACGCCACAAATTATTCCCTTTCAAGCGTGGACGCTTGAAAAAACAGTGTGTGTAGGGGTTAAATTAGGGTAAGGTAAGGAGGGGGTAGGGGTGGTTGGGATAAGTTGCCAACGTTTCTCATCTTTCGTCCCGAATGTTTTCGAGATGTCGTTAGGTTAATACGGAATGAGATGCTGAAACAAGTCCAGCATGACAGCCCGCCGCACACTCTTCGACTTTGCTCAAGATGACAACGCTCTATGCCTACATTCAAGCCTTATCATCTTTCGTTCCGAATGTTTTCGAGATGTCGTTAGGTTAATACGGAGTGAGATGCTGAAACAAGTCCAGCATGACAGCCCGCCGCGCGCCCTTCGACAAGCTTAGGATGACAACCGCACACGTGCCTTATTTATAATTACACTGACTAAATGGATATGTTTTCCAATTATACACAGTTAGTTCTTTGAAAAAAGTCGTAGTTGTAACAAATCGTAACAGTAGTGTGTTATGATGTAAGTCTTTTGCTATAAGACTTTGGCTCCGTAACAGGCGTAACACTAAAAATACATATTGTACAAAATATGCTGCTTATTTTTGTTTCAACAGGTTGCAAATACATTTCACCCTATAAAATTGCTAGTTAATAGCGTAAGGTAACATTTGCCTCATCTTTTCGGTCTACTTTTGTAGTAGCGTTAAATGAAAAAAGTTTTTACCAGCATACTACTGTTTTTTTGTGTTGTAGCAGTTTTTGCTCAGCGTCCCAAAGTAGGGCTTAGCCTTAGTGGGGGAGGGGCAAAGGGTGCGGCGCATATTGGCTTGCTAAAGGTGATTGATAGCGCAGGTATACGCATTGATTATATTACGGGCACCAGTATGGGCGCGGTACTGGGCGGCTTGTATGCCATTGGCTATACCGGTAACGATTTGGAAAAAATAGCACGAGAAGCGCGTTGGGATATGCTTATTAGCAATAAGGTGCCCCTAAACGATATTAATATTGAAGAGAAAGACGAAGCTGGGCGTTATGTGGCCGAGTTGCCTATGGTGGGGCTAAAACCTTCGATACCATTGGGGGTTATAGAGGGGCAAGAGCTAAATAAACTACTTAGCAACCTCACTTTTCCGGTACATCAAATTAGCAGTTTCGATTCGCTGCCCATACCTTTTAGGTGTGTTGGTGCCGACATTATCACAGGCGAACCTATAGTGCTAAACAAAGGCTATTTACCCACCGCTATGCGCGCCAGTATGGCCATACCATCAGTATTTATGCCTGTGAAGCTAGACGGACATTTGCTAGTTGATGGTGGTTTGGTGAACAACTTCCCTGTAAACGACGTGAAAGAAATGGGTGCTGATATTGTTATTGGTGGCTACACTGGCGGCAGGTTGTATACTGAAGAAGAGATGACGTCAGTCATTAAGTTAATATATCAATCGGCCAGCTTCAATCGCATTGCCGATAGTAAAATGCAAATGGGCTTGTGCGATATTTTGGCCAATTACGATTTAGAATTGCAAAACTACTCGGCAGGTTCGTTTAGTAATATCGATTCGATAATAGATATTGGTTATCGTGTGGCACTTAAGCTATATCCGCAATTAAAACGATTGGCCGATTCTCTAAATATGACCGATGATTCGCCACGTCTGCCTTTGCAACGATATTATGTAAATGATATATGTGTGAGCCAAATATATATTGAAGGTGCATCAGATGAAAGTTCGGCTTTGGTAATGGGTAAACTAAACCTTAAACAGGGCGAAACATATAATATCGATCAAATAAATGACGCTATAAACTGCGTTTATGGAACACGTTTTTTTGATAAGGTATACTATACCATTGAGCCTACTGTATACGGCAATCAGATAACGGTTCATGTAAAAGAAAGTCGAAGAGCAGCATTTAAATTTGGTTTGCATTATGATAACGAGCAAGCATCGGGCATATTGCTAAACCTTACTTTACGTAATATGTTGGGGCATGGAAGCCGCGTGTTGGCAACATTAGATGTGGCTGAATATCCTAAGGTGCGTATTAACTACCAAAAGTTTATAAATAAAAAGCAAAACTTATGGGCGCAGGCAGGCTACCACTACGAGTTAATACCTTATCGGTTATATAATTTTGGGCGTTTGAAGGATGAACTTATAAATAGTTATAATAATTTTTATTTGGGTATAAACAAAACCCTTACAAAAAATAGTTATTTGGGTTTTTCTATTAATAACGAGCTTAATTTTACTCGTGCTAAAATATATCCTGAAGATAGAGCAAGCCCTGATACTTTTGCTTTTAGAAATATAGAGTCGAACGAGTTTGCACTTAATTTTGATTATTCGGCCAATACGTTAAATAGTTTCTTATTTCCAACACACGGAAGCCGTACTTTTTTAAATATAAAATTTATACCAACTCATAAGTATAATATAAATTTTTATACTGCTGATAGTGCTTTTGCCAATAATAGGCTTGAGGTATATAGTAGGGTTACGCCTGCTTTAAAAATATCGTTATCGCACACTGCAATTAAAACTATAAATAGACGGGTAGCATGGGTAAATAATTTTTTTGCAGGTGTTATTATTGATGATTTTATACACAATAGAGAGTATTATACTGATGGAGCTGTATCGGGCTTGTTTTTTGTTGGCGGCCCTGAACAAAGGCAACGAATAAACACTGTGCCTTTTATTGGCTACCGAGAAACTGAATTAGAAGTAGGGCAGGCTTTTGTTGTGAGCAGTCAGTTACAAACCGAGGTACTTAAAAAATTATTTATTACACCATCAATATCTTTTCAGGCATCAGGCCAACGATTTAATAAATACGTAGCCAATTTTATTCGTCCCAATTTTAAATACCAAAATTTTGATAATGGTATTAATCATGCATTCGGTTATGGTATAACATTTGCCTATAATTGGTTTGGTGGCCCAATTAGTCTCACCGTATACAAAGCTACGGGGGTTGACGATTATAGGGGCTATTTTACCTTTGGGTATAAGTTTTAGAACCAAAAACCAAATAGGCATGAAACAAATAAAAATCTTCGCGGTTATATTAATAGTTGCTTTTGGCACTGCGTGTAATAACAAAGTGAATAGCGATAACGAAAACAGTACAGGAATGAAAAACATGGAATCTAAAGTGGCGAAAAATACCACTATTGCCCCCACAGATACAATGATGAAAACTGATGAAGAATGGAAACAAGTTCTAACACCCGAGCAGTTTACTGTTTTGCGTGAAAAGGGAACCGAACGTGCCTATACAGGTACATTATTAAACCACAAAGAAGAAGGTTTATATACCTGTGCCGCTTGTGGAAACGAGTTGTTTAAAAGCGACCAGAAATTTGATAGCCATTGTGGCTGGCCAAGTTTTGACGACCAAATTGAAGGTGCTGTTATCACCCAAAAAGACACTTCACACGGTATGGTACGTACAGAAATTGTATGTGCCCGTTGTGGCGGACACTTAGGCCACTTGTTTGATGATGGTCCTACTGATAGTGGTTTGCGCTATTGTGTAAACTCAATATCAATAGGGTTTAAAAAAGATACCGTAGCTAATAAGTAAAAGTAATTTCAGTTTGTTTCATCTTTCATAGTACCGCAAAAAATCTATTTTAATAGGATATCTAAAACAGTCAATGTTTTGTGTTACCTTTGCGGTTTATTATACGCGCATAAACATAGCGCGATTTTCTATTTTATAAAATATTAATGAGTACACCTTTTGCGCAACTTGGTTTGCGCCCAGAAATCGTCCAAGCCATTACAGAAATGGGCTTTGAAACTCCTACGGAAATTCAAAGTAAGGTTATTCCCATCATGTTAGCAAATCCTACCGACTTGGTGGGTCTTGCGCAAACAGGAACAGGAAAAACAGCAGCCTTCGGGTTGCCCATGCTTAACAAAATTGATTTTTCACAAAATCACATTCAAGGGCTAGTCCTATGCCCTACTCGCGAACTTTGCCTACAAATTCAGAAAGATTTTTTAAATTTTTCAAAACAACTGGGCAATGCAAAAATTACTGCCGTTTACGGTGGCTCAAGCATGGAAGCACAAATACGCGATATTAAACGCGGTACCCATGTAATTATAGCTACCCCAGGTCGTTTGATTGATTTAATGCGCCGTAAAGCTATCCGTTTAGAAACCGTTGAATACTTAGTATTAGACGAGGCTGACGAGATGCTGAATATGGGCTTTAAAGAAGATATTGATTCTATATTAGATTCTACCCCAAAAGAAAAAACAACTTGGTTGTTTAGTGCTACAATGCCAAACGAGGTTAGACGTATAGCTGCAAGCTATATGCACAACCCCGAAGAGGTTACAGTAGGCTCTCGCAATACCGCCAATGCTAATATAGAACACGAATACTACGTAACTATGGCACGCAACAAGTATGCTGCCCTTAAACGTATTGTTGATTTTTCACCTGAAATTTATGGTATCATCTTTACGCGTACCAAAATGGATGCGCAAGATATATCAGACAAATTGATGAAAGACGGCTACAATGCCGATGCTTTGCACGGTGATTTATCGCAAGCACAACGCGAAAAGGTAATGGCACGCTATCGTGCACGCACCTTGCAAATATTGGTAGCTACCGATGTTGCCGCGCGTGGTATTGATGTAACAGATATTACACACGTAATTAACTACTCACTTCCTGATGAACTAGAAGTATATACCCACCGTAGCGGACGTACTGCCCGTGCAGGTAAAAAAGGTATAGCTATATCTATAGTAAACAGTAAAGAACTTGGTAAAATTCGTCAGCTTGAAAAATCAAGCAATTCTAAATTTACCAAAAAAGAAATACCAAACGGTTCTGAAATTTGCGAAAAACAGCTGTTTAAAATAATGCGTGAGGTGCACGATGTAGAGGTGAATGATGAGGAGATTAAACCCTTTTTACCTGGTATATATGCACAGCTTGAAGACTTATCGAAAGAAGAACTAATAAAACGTTTTGCTTCGCTTGAGTTTAATCGTTTTTTAAACTACTACCGTAATGCGCCTGATTTGAATGTAAGTGGTGCAGGTAGTGAAAGAGGAGAACGTGGTGAGCGTGGCGGAAACTTCCGCGATGAGGCAGGTTTTGCTCGTTTCTTTATTAGCATAGGCGAAAAAGACGGTGTTGATAAAACCGGTTTGCTTAAGTTTTTAAACAAACAAGGTTTGGGCAATTATAAAATTGGCCGCATAAACGTAAAACATACCTTCTCGTTTTTTGAGATTGATGAAAGTGGAGTTGACGAAGTGAAAACCAACATGGCCGATGCCATATTTGGCAATCGCCAAGTAAGGGTTGAGCTTGAAAGTGGTGAAAGTGGTGGAGGCGGTGGCGGAGGCCGACGCAATGATAGCCGTGGTGGTGGAGATAGAGAAAGAGGCGGAGATCGTGGCGGAGACAGAGGTGGATATAGCGGAGGCGGAAGTCGCGGTGGTTATGGAAGTGGCGGCGTTAAAACCAGAAGCTATACCAAAAGAAGCGACGGCGGAGGTGATTCATCAAGCCGTTTTTCAAAAGGTAGCGATGGTGGAGATAGTGATCGTAGCCGCAGACCTCGTACAGGAGGATACCCTAAAAAGAAATACTAATATTTAGTACTACTAAATACAAAAGCCTTTTAGATAATTATCTAAAAGGCTTTTTCTATTTATTTCTGCTTTTAATAAATAGAAACAGGCGTGCAGGCACGCCTGTTATTTGGTATAATCTATTGATTAAAAAAACTCCACTAGTAACGCTGTAAACAGCATCAACACCAATAAAATTATAGCCAAAGCCTTCATAGTTTTTCACATTGTATCTCCTTATTACGGTTAAGTTGGTACATTTGTTACAAAATTTTAAAGAAAGTTTTTTAGTGATGGAAAGATATTACCAAATAGTAGAGCAAGCCTTACAAATAATAGGTATGGACCCAGAAAATGCACGCAATGCCGAAGCAGGTCAGTGGTCGATATTTAGAGATGAAATAGAAGTATTTGTTGATGTGTGGGGTAGCGGTAAAGAACCACAATGGAACTATTATTTTCAGGAAGAAGAAATGCCTGTATTGCAGGTAATAGCACCAATAACCAGCTTACCTGTGTTTGATTTAGAAGAATTTTATGAAGAGATACTGGATTTGAACCGCCATTTGTTTTATGCCTCGTTTGTGGTAAACAAACAAGAGAATATGTTGGCTGTAAAATACCGTTGGGTAGGCTTGGAAATGGATATTGATGATGTAGTGCAGGCTGTTGAAAGCGTGGGCTATTATGCCGAGTTTTTTCAAGCAAGATTAATACAAAAGTATAAGCTAAAAGCTGTTTAGTATAAAAAACATCCCAACCCTTTGCAACCTTTTCACGTCGCCACACATCATTTAGTTTATAAAGCCTTTTAGCCCTGCGCATGACAGAAAGAGAAGAGGAAATAGTAAACGGTTGTTTAAAAGGCGACCCTAAATACCAAGAAGTTCTTTATAATACTTACTCAAAAAAAATGTATGGCGTTTGCCTACGCTATGCACCCAATGACGAGACTGCCAGAGACCTTTTGCAAGAAGGTTTTATAAAGGTGTTTCAAAATTTAGATCGCTTCAAAGGCGAAGGTTCTTTTGAAGGTTGGGTGCGGCGAATAATGGTAAACCATTCATTAGAAGGTTTGAGAAAATTAAGTGCAAAAGCCCAACACGTTGATGTGGAGGATGTGCACGAGGTTTTGCAGGATAATCATCACGTAAACTTTAATAGATACGATATGAATTATTTGCTAAGTAAAATACAGAAACTGGCACCCGGTTATAGGGCGGTATTTAACCTGTATATAATAGAAGGCTACCAACATAATGAAATAGCTGAAATGTTGGGGATAAGCGAGAATACATCAAAATCTCAATTATCACGCGCCCGAAAATTATTACAAGACTCATTAGAAGACGTGAAAAAAGCATATAATGTCTAAAGAAAATAACATACAAAACTTTGATAGCTTCTTTAAAGAAGCCTTCAATAGCTTTGAGCCACCTGCTCCGCAAGGCGTTTTTGAGGCTGTGCAAAGCCAACTAGGTACTGCTGCGGGCAGTAGTAGTGTTGGTGGTGCAGCACAAACACTAAGCAATGTAGCACAATGGGGCATGGGTAAAATAATAGTAGGTGTGGTAGCTGCTGTTACTATAGCAACTACTATATATATAGCTACAAAACCACAGGCCGAAGAAGCTAGTCAAAAAACAACTCAAACAGTTGTAACCACTAATAACGGAGATAATCAAAATAGTACATCTGATATTGATAATTCATTAGAAAATACCACTCCTGCATTAGCTGAGAATACAACAAGCACACCTTCAGCTACAAATGGAGCAAATAACTCAACACCTGTACATACAGAATCTCAAACAGCTCCGTTAGCAATTACTGATAATGGAAGTTTGGCACAGCCTGCCACCCCTCTACCAACTTCACCACAAAACAACTCAAATGGTGGTGATGTTGAAAAACCATCAGAACAGCAAAAAATAAGTGTAGGGCTTTACTTATCAAACCAACAAGTATGTGTGGGCGATGCAGTTACTATTACAATTGCTGATGATTTATCTAAGTTTACCTATAAAGTAAACTTTGGTGATGGATCAATAAAAAATACTAAGGCGGGGCAGCCTACAGTGCATACTTATAAAACTAAAGGAACATATAAGATTATAGCTACTGAAATTAGTGGCAATAAAGAAACTGCTGAGCGATGGGTTACAGTAAATAAACCTAAAGCAGCATTTACTACTGAAAATATTGAAAAAGCAATATTTAGGTTTGCAAATACAAGCACTGAAGCCGTGCACTACAATTGGTTTTTTGGTGATGGCAGCGAAATTAGCAGTGCCACATCGCCAATACATACCTATCGTAGTTTTGATGCACAAAACTATAATGTTAAACTAATAGCAATGGATGCAATAGGTTGTGTAGATTCATTCAGCTCAAAAGTAAGCCATACTTATACTTATAATGATGTTAAGCCTAAAATATACAATGTCTTTTCACCGGGTGCAGATGGACGAAATGACCATTATGTTATAGAAATAGAGAACGAGGTGAAATACCATTTGGTGATAATGGATGGTAATGGAAACAAAGTGTTTGAAAGTAAAGATAAAGACAATACCTGGGATGGAAAAAATATGTTTACGGGCGAAGATTGTGCCGTAGGTAGCTATGTGATGGTATTTGTATATAAAATAAGTGGATTTGATGAACGTAGCGAACGTGGATTGGTAACGCTAAAACGTTAATAAGTATAAACAATGCAACTGTTTGTACTATTAAACCATCTATGTACGCATATAATGATGTATAAATCACAAAATATTATAGTTTTGTGTAATCCCTGTAAAAAGGGTAACTGATAAGTAAACTAACTGTTAAGCATGAATAAATTTAAATTCTTATTCCGATTTGCACTGGCTTGGGCGCTGTTTGCCTTAGTTTCGGTAGGCACTGCAAATGCCCAGTGTAACATTACTGCAAAAGCAGACGGGTGCGTTGGTGTACCTCATAATTTTGTGGTAACAGGCCCAGCCCTGTTAAATACTGACTCTATTGTTTGGACGTTTAACAACGGTACTGCAAAAGGAGCAACAGTAACAAACCTATGGAATACCGCAACAGGTGGTCCTATTGCTGTTACTGTAAAGGTGTATAGCAATGGCAGTTCAACACCTTGTACTGCAACGTTAAACATTACTATACATGAAAACCCTATTGCTGACTTTGCGTTGTTATCGCAATCGCCACAATGTTTTAATGGTAATAGTTTTCAGTTTCAAGATGACAGCAAAGTACCCAGTGGTAACCCCGTAGTATGGCGCGAGTTTGTATATGGTGATGGTGGTAAAAGGTTAGATAGTACCTCAATAGGTATACCTAAAATTATTGGCCCATACACCTATACCCCTCCAACTCCTGCCGGCGGTAACTTCGATCCTAGCTTA
The DNA here is from genome assembly GCA_037968475.1 of Bacteroidia bacterium. GTDB lineage: Bacteria > Bacteroidota > Bacteroidia > UBA8524 > UBA8524 > SB11. The sequence continues at coordinate 31,868 of JBBKVO010000021.1, read as the reverse complement.
CAAATAAGGGATAGTAAAGGATGTATATCTTTCATATCAAAACCGGCTTTAATTACAATTAAGCCTGATTTGGGTACTGATTTTACTACCCCAAATCCAACTAATTGTAAGGTTACAAATGCTAACTTTGTCAATACTTCTTTAATAAATCAAGTTAATGTAAAAAGTTTTACTTGGACTTTTGGTGATACAGGAAGTGCTCCTAACTCAACTACTTGGACAAATTTAACTCATAAATATACTCAAAACGGGTGCTTTATTGCTCGTTTGATAATAGAGTCTTTAGACGGATGTTTAGATACAGCTATTAAACAAGCCGCTTGTAACGTTAACCCAACACTTAATGTTACTGTTGCCAATGGAGACGTGCAATGCCATGGTGCTCAGAATTTTGTTTTTGATCACCCGGTAATACAAATAGCACAAAGTTTCTTATGGAGTTTTGATGATCCTCCAACGGGACAATTAAATTTTGATAATAGAAATTGGAATACAACACACAATTTTAGTGGCCCAGGCCCTTATGATGTTGGTTTTAGGGTAACTATAGCGGGTTGTAATTTTGATACTGTTTATAGGGTACACGTTAAAGGCCCCGGTGCAGGTATTGAATCTAAACCATCACCTATTATTGCTCCTTCACAACGCTACCAATGTAAAATTACCGATACAGTTTATTTCCCTAATGTTTCATCATATTATTTTAATGATGACTCGGCTTATAACGACTTTTTCTATACTTTAGATGCTACAGGAGCAATATTCCAGTTTATAGATAAAAATTCAGCCCATATTGATTTTGATACTATCAAACTTAATTTAGGGACACCTCGTTCTTTTACAACCAAAACAGGTCGTAAAGTATATGTTAGTGCCGCGGCCGATACTGTTGCCGTTGGTGCAGATACACTTATTCTTAATGGGGCATTCTTAGTAAAAGGAGCAAAAGTATCATCAATTGATGCTTTCCATAATAATGGTAAACACGTTGATAGGGTATGGAGTTTTGATGATAATGTAGCACCCAAATGTACTACAGACTCTAGGCCCATATATCCAATCAACCAAGCAAAATATGGTAATGGTCATTTCCCCGGCCCTTTTGCACCAGCATGGACATACGATGCAAAAGGTAAATGGATAAACTGTAGTTTTAGTAGAGATTCACTACCAAAACACTGGTATACCCCGGGTGAAGAACGTTGCTACCAAGTACGTTTGATACTAAAAGATACCAGTAGCCCTGACCCGAATATCCAAGCATCAACTGCAAGCGGGAATGATCCTTCAGGAGCGAGTGCGTGCGAGTCGGTAGCTACGGTCAATCTAGCCCTTCAAGGGCCTGATGCAAGTGGCTTAGAATGGGAAGGCATTCCATGTTATGGGCCTGCCAATATCTATGGTTTCTTCTACAAATTTGATAAAACAGGGCCTGCCTGCGATAGGCAACAGTTTTGGATTCATCTTGATTCATTAGCTGATAGGAAAGATAATACCCCTAATGTTTTTGATAAGTGGTTGCCGCAAACAGCTACAGTTGTTGATCGTTTGTTTACTCCTTGGCCAATGGCTACATTAGGTTTACCACCTAACGTTGGTAGGGTATTTTGGCAATATCAACCTAATGGAACATACCCATCAAAAATTGCTGACCCTGCCGGTTGGGTAACTCTTGGTTTCCGTGTGCAAAACGGTATTGACCCTTTAACAGGTCAACCATGTATTGATGAAAAGTGGTACGATAGCGCATACCGTTATATAAATTCAAACCCTAATTTTAAATTTAATTCTGATCCTAATAAGCCCGATAGTACGTATGCTTTTGAGAGAATTTGTTCTCCAAACGATGTAAAAGTAAAACGTGATGAAACCTATTTCCCAGCTACAAATACTTATACTTATTCTAGTGATAGTATTGGTGCTGAGATATGGAATTGGGGTGATGGTGAAATAGAGATTGATAGCTTTATTAGGTTTAATCCTATTGGAGGCTTATTGTATAGCTATCGCATTCGTTACTTGTTATCAGGTAATAATGCACCTGTAAAAACTGACTCAGTATTAACGCGTATATACGATCCTGTATCAGGTAAAACAATATTTGTTGATGCAAGAGACTCTACTCCAGATATTTTCAGAGAGCATAGATTCAAAACTCCGGCTTGGAACAGAGTGGAGCATACTATAGTGCCTTGTCAGAAGCTTCCTTTTGATTCATTAGATAATAATGGGAACTTATATAAAGTATTCCGTAGGATATGTTGTGATAATCCTCCATTTGGTACATCAAGAATAGCTATTTCAGGCTTCCTATCATACCTTAACTCAACTGATTCTATTGTTTGTCGCAACACGCCTATACAGTTCTTTGATTCAGCGCGTTACTACTTAGAATTCCCTATACCTGTATTCCCTTACATTATTGATGAATATGATTTTTGGGATAAAAAGAAACAAATATTCTTAAATGATGGTGTAACAATACGTCCACGTCCACGTCCTTCTCCAAAAGATTTTGAGAAATTACGTTGGAATTTTGGTGATGGCTCAGGGTGGAATGCTTCAGTACCTGATAATCCTACACGTAGTTTCCCTGACCCGGGTGTTTATAATGTTCAGTTAGAGTACACGGATAGCTTTGCTTGTAAGCAGGTAATGACCAAGAAAATAACTGTAACTGGTGTTGCAGCTAACTTTACCTTTAACAGGGCATTGCAAAACTGTCGTCCTACGGTTGACTTTTCAGACATCAGTTTGATGTTAGACCCTTGTCGTCTTGTTGGTTCTGGAGTTCCTTGCGATGATATCCAAAGTTGGAGTTGGGATTTTGGAGATAACAAACCAAATAACCAAAGTATATCTATATTACAAAACCCTTCAAAAGTGTATACCGCATTTGGCGACTTTGATGTTGTACTTATAGTAAGAACTCGTTTAGGTTGTGTTGACTCTATTAAACGTACCATTTCGTTAGAAGGTCCTCGTCCTCGCTTTGAGTTTGCAGCCGATTCAGTTGGTTGTGTTCCCTTCACTGTTGAGTTACGTAATACCAGTATTAATCCTACTTCGTCAGCTGAATGGACATGGCGTTTTGGTGATAGCTCATTGTTAACCACTAAAGGAGATACTAACGTAGTACATACCTATACCAAACCTGGTACTTATGAGATTTTCTTATTACAAAGTGATATCACACCTTTAGGAGTTGGTAATTGCTTTGCTAATTTCCCTGATACTGCTCTTACATTAGGAAACTACCGTAAGTTTATCGTTAGGGTATTACCATCGCGTAAAACTGGCTTTAATATTGGCGATAGTATATTATGTGTTGGCGATTCAACACAGTTTACAAGCACATCTGATAATATATACAGTACTTTCCGTTGGATATGGGGTGATGGTGATACTACGATATTAGATACTTCTAATGGCGGTAGACAACGTTATCACCAGTTTAATACACCCGGTACATTCTATGTACAATTAAGGCCTAGCTATATACCCGCACCTGGCGATCCTGCTTGCCCTACATCGGCTGTAAAGAAAGTTGTTGTTGCACAAGTTAAAGCCGCTTTTGATTGTGATACAATAAACAGACCTGATAGGTATTTTGTAAATAAATCAGTTAACTATGATAAAGTATTTTGGGATTTTGGAACAGGTGATGGTTTTGTTGATGGCAAAACATTACCCTTCTTCCCCGACGGTACACATAACTACGGTGAAAAACAAGGTACATACACAGTAAAACTAAAAGTAATTAGTCCTGAAGGTTGTGAGGCTGAAGCTCAATGCGATTTGGATTACCAATTCAAAACAAACTTTAATCCTCCTAATATATTTACCCCTGGTGATAAGAATAATATTAATGATTTGTTCCAAGTTGATGTTGAGAACGAAGAAAATTATCAAGTTACCATCTTTAATCGTTGGGGTGAAAAAGTGTTTGAAGCAGAGAATAAGAATACTCAATGGGATGGTAAACACATGGGCTCAGGCTCAGATTGCCCCGCAGGTGTATACTTTGTAGTAATTAACTACAGGTTGCGTGGTAAATCAGATCAAACCTATCGTGGTACTCTAACTCTTCAAAGAGATTAGTTATACTAATTAAGCTATATGAGAAAGCCTCGCCATTTTGGCGAGGCTTTTTTGTTTATATCAAAAGCGAACTTATATTAATTCCTATTGAAATTTACACATTAAAGAACTCCATACTCATTGTAATTGTGTATTTGCTCAAAACAGGTGTGTAATTATTTTTAAGACTTAATATATTCTACTAATAGTTTCCACAAAGGGAGTATACCCATTTACACGTAATCAAAAGACAGTTATGGTTTTAACTCACTACTGATAGTAGATGATAGTTGAAGTTGTTCATATTCTGCCCTTCTCTAATAAAAAGAGTATAAACTCTTATCACAACTACTAGAGGTGTGTTAACTGCGCAAGTTATTAAGCTGAGGCCAAGCTGTAGAATAGCTTAAAAAGAGGCTGTACAGCCTTAATATAAGGTTCTTTTAGTTGTTCCACTTGTAGATAGGTTATCTGTCTTTGTGTTTATTAAGAAAAGAGCGAATGTTTTGTTGGTTTTTAGCAACGAAATTTTTGTAATAATATTGTTTAAAACCCGTCTAAATACAATTACAAAACGTTATTTAATACATTGTGATGTTTGTATATAAATCTAATTGTTTTGTATAATCTAAATATTTTTTGCAACCCTTTAATATTACGCGGCATCTTATTGTTATATGCGTTTAGCTAGCGTATATAGTCTGTTTTAAATATTAAGGATTCGTCTGTATAAATACCTTTAAGTTATGATAAAATTTAATTTTTTATTACGCCATGTAATGGCAGGGTTATTTTTTGCCCTTTTTGCAACACAAATTGCAAAAGCACAATGCAGCATTATATCAAATGCTGAAGGCTGTGTAGGTGTGTCTGAAAGCTTTAGTGTTTCAGGTGCAGCAGTTTCTTCTCCTTACGACTCTATAGTTTGGAGTTTCAACAATGGTCTTGATGGTAAATCAAAAGGAGTTTCGGTAACCAATATTTGGAATAAACCTTCGGGAGGAGGTTCGCCCGCAATACCTGTTAATGTTGAAGTAAAAATTTATAAGGGTGGTGTAGTTACTTGTTCAAAAACGAAAACAATAACAATACATGCCAATCCAATTGCCGATTTTAGACTTCTTTCACCGGCAATACAGTGTTTCAACGGCAATAGTTTCACTTTCGAGAATTTGAGCACAACACCCAGTGGTAACTCAATTGTTTTTATTGAGAATATATTTGGTGATGGAACTCCTTTTAGAGATAGCGCTCCCAATCCCATTCCTACTATATTAGGGCCCCACCAAATGATAGTAGCACAAACGGGAGGTAAGTATGCTAACGATTTAAAGGTGCGCGATAGCAAAGGCTGTGTGTCATTTATTAGCAAACAATCGATAATTGAAATAAAGCCTGATTTGGGTGCTGATTTTTCTACACCAGATCCTAAAAATTGTATAAGCACCAAAGCAACATTTACCAATACATCACTTATTGATAAAAATGATGTAAAAGATTATAGTTGGGATTTTGGTGATGGTAGTGCTATTAATACTACTGATTGGACCGGTTTTTCGCACACCTATACCAAAAACGGCTGTTTCAATGCGCGCCTCATTGTTCAATCAAACGACGGATGTTATGATACCGCAATAAAACAAGCTGCTTGCAATACTAATCCTGCACTTAATGTAAGTGTAAAAAATGGTGATGTGCAGTGTGCAAATAATCAAAACTTTATTTTTGAGCATCCTCCTATACAAGGTGCTACTTTTTTGTGGCGCTTTGATGACCCTCCATCAGGAAATCTTAATACTAATGATAGAGACTGGACTGCCGACCATTTTTTTACAGGGGCAGGGCCATATAATGTTACCTTTCGTCTTTGGTCAAACGGCTGTATGTTTGATACTATTTATCCTGTTCACGTAAAAGGGCCGAGTGCATTGCTTGAGACCCGCGTTAATAATCCCGGTGTAACCTTTATTACACCTAGTCAACGCTATCAGTGCAAAATTACTGACACAGTTCGTTTTGTAAATCAATCTTCATATTATCTTAATGACGAAGAGCCGTTTAACGATTTTTATTATGTGTCTACCAACCGACAAATATTTCAGTTTGCTGATAAAACACATTTAAATGTTGAGTACGATACTATTGATTTAAAAACAGGTGTTGCCAAAAATATAGTTACACGCACAGGTAAAAATGTATTTGTAAGTGCAAGCGGTGATACCATAGCAATAAATGGTGATACTTTGGTGTTTGATGGTAATGTGGCAGTGAAAGGATTGTTTACAGTTGTGTTAGATGCTTTTAACACAAAAAATTCTCATACTTTACGTTTATGGGATTTTGCTGATAACCAAGCCCCGAAATGTACTACCGATTCGAGACCCATGTATCCTAAGGATGCAAAGTATGGCAATTTACATTGGCCAACTTCGCCTGCACCTGCTTGGACGTATGATGCTAATGGTAACTGGTATAATTGTAATTTTAATAGAGATTCATTGCCTAAACACTGGTATTCACCGGGGTATGAGCAATGCTATACCGTTACCTTTACTTTAAAAGATACAAGCAAAAAAGATCCTAATATTAGGGCTTTAACATCTAGCCAAAACGATCCTGCTATGCCTGATTCGGCTTGTGAATCAACAACAACACTGCTTTTGGCTTTAACGCAACCTAATGCAAAAGGGCTACGCTGGACAGGTATACCTTGCTATGGCCCAGCCAATGTTTATGGGTTTGAGTTTAATTTTAGTAATACCGGCCCTAGTTGCGATAGGCAGCAGTTTTGGGTACATTTCGATTCTACTGCCGATAGAGTGGATAACAGTCCGCAGGTGTTTGATAAATGGGTACCACAAAACGGCACAGTGGTAGATAGGCAATATACACCGTGGAATGCAGCTACAAACAATGGTACACCACCAAATGTGGGTGGTATATTTTGGCAATATCAACCCAATGGGGCTTATCCTTCAAAAATTGCCAGCCCTGATGGTTGGGTAACCATAGGCTTGCGCATACAAAATGGTATAGATCCATTAACAGGTCAACCTTGTATGGATGAACAATGGTATCACAATGCCTACCGCTATATACAAGCAAATCCCGCTTTTAAGTTTTTTAATCAAACCAAGCCCGATAGTTTGTATACATTTAGTCGTACCTGTTCGCCACAAGAAATATTTGTGAAACGTGAGTCTACCTTTCAACCCAGCATTAATACCAGCACATACTCTAGTGATAGTATAGGTGCTGAGATTTGGAATTGGGGAGATGGAGAGATAGAAATAGATAGCTTTTTTAGATATGTGCCAATAGGAAACAAACTATACAGCTATCGTTTACGCTATAAAATGGTAGGAAACGACCCTCTTGTAATTACTGATTCTGTTCTTACCCGAATATACGACCCTGCACTTGGTCGCACTACCTTTATTGATGCAAGAGATTCAACGCCTGATATTATTCGTTCGCATAGGTTTACCAATAATGCCCGTAATCCAATATCTCACGTTATAATACCTTGCCAAAAACTGCCTGTTGATTCGTTGGGTTTTACAGTATATCGTAAAAGCTGCTGCGATAATCCTCCTTTTCAAAATACTAATATTGCTATCACAGGTTTCGTAAGCGATTTGTTAGTGTCAGACACGATAGTATGCCGTAACCAGCCTATTGTGTTTAATGATACATCACGCTACTACCTGCAATTTCCAATACTAGTTTATCCTTATATATTAGATGACCATGATTTTTGGGCTGACCCAACTATTGATGCTGCGGGTGCATTTAGGAGAAAACCTAATCCCGGTCAATACGAAACTTTGCGTTGGGATTTTGGCGATGGCTCAGGCTGGAATTCATCAGTACCTCAAAATCCTGTACGGAGCTATCCCGACCCCGGTGTATACAATGTGCAAGTAGAGTATACAGATAGTTTAGGCTGCAAACAGGTAACCAGCAGGAGAATAACCGTAACAGGGGTTGCTGCTAATTTTACTTTTGATCGTGCTCTTAGCAATTGCAGACCAACGGTTGATTTTAAAGACAGTACAATAATGCTAGACCCCTGCCGCTTGGTTAATAATACTAATTGTGATGGTATAGTAGCATGGGAATGGAGTTTTGGTGATAACAAAGGAAATGCAAGCAAATCTATTCTTAAAGACCCATCAAAAATATATACTTCGTTTGGCGATTTTGATGTGAAGTTGGTGATAACAACTAAACTGGGTTGTAAAGACTCTATAACTCGTACTATTAGCCTTGAGGGCCCTAGGCCACAATTTGAATTTGCAGCCGATTCAGTAGGGTGTGTGCCATTTACCGTAGAGCTAAGGAATACAAGTATAAATGCCAGTAATGGTGCTGAATGGACTTGGTTTTTTGGCGATGGTGATTTTTTAACCACCAAAGCTGATAGTAATGTTAGCCATACTTATGATTCGGCAGGAGTGTTTGAAGTATTCTTACTTCAAAATGATATTACGGCATTAGGCGGTGGTAAATGCGATGGCTATTATCCTGATACAGCACAAACAGGAGGTAATTATCGCAAATTTATTGTGCGTGTATTACCCTCGCACAAAACCAGCTTTACCGTTGGCGATACCGTATTGTGTGTGGGCGATTCTACTCAATTTATAAGCACATCCGATATTATATATAGTCAGTTTACTTGGATATGGGAAAACAATGCAGATACCACCAAAGGTACTAAAGCCGAAGGTGCTGATAAACAATGGCACACCTTTAACAAGCCGGGTACATGGTATGTGCAGTTGCGCCCAATGTATTTTCCCGACTTTGGAGACCCCGCCTGCCCAACCTCAGCAGTAAGAAAAATAAAAGTGGGCGAAGTGAAAGCCGATTTTGTGTGCGATACATCAAACAACCCTTTTAGGCATTTTAAAAACCTATCGGTAAATGCGCAACAAGTATTTTGGGATTTTGGTGCAGGAGAAGGCTATGTTGATGGAGCTAAACTGCCTGATTTCCCCCACGGCAGCCATAATTATGGAGAAAAACAGGGTAAGTATACGGTTAAATTAAAAGTAATTAGCCCTGAGGGTTGTGAAGCAGAGACCTTTTGCGATTTGAACTATTTTTACACAACTATAATTGCTCCTCCAAATGTATTTACCCCCGGTAATGGAGATACGCTAAACAATGTGTTTGATGTTGATGTGGTTAATGAAGAAGAGTATCGTTTAACTATATTTAATCGTTGGGGAGAAAAAGTGTACGAAGCAGAAAATAAAGATGCCAAATGGGATGGAAAACACATAGGAACAGGTGCCGATTGCCCCGCAGGTGTATATTTTGTAGTGATAAACTACCGCTTGCGTGGTCAAAGCGATAAAGTGTACAGAGGGACACTTTCATTACTTCGGAATAAATAATCAGTTTTATTCATATTAACAGTTTAAAAGCACCGTTGTGAAAACGGTGCTTTTCTATTTAATATCAATAGCTATTGATATTAAATATTGAATCTTCATTATCAATGGTTTAACTTAGCGTTTAAATGCGGAGTAAAAGGCTGTTATATCAACTACTAAAAATAATATTATCAATATGTTTTTTATGGGGTGGCAATTTTGTGTTTGCCCAAGAATGTGAGTGGATTGAAGCCCCGATGCAAACTTATAGCCAATACAATGCAGTAGCAGTTGATGAGAATAATGATGTAATAAGTGTAGGGCTCTTTCCCCAAGGGTTTTCAATTCAAAACATAGTATTTCCTTCGCCCGTTGGAAATGGCGATGGTTTTGTGGCTAAATTTACTAATGGTGGTATAATAAAGTGGGTCACCCAAGTAATCCCTAGCAACTCTTCCTCAAGAGCTAACTTTTATCAGGTAGAAACGGATAAACAAAATAATATTTATACTATTGGTTACTTAGAAGGAAGCGTAAGTTTTGGTAATGGGATTTCTGCTACAACCAACAATGCACAATATGTAACCAGAGTTGTTGTAAAATATAACTCTAATGGAATAGCGCAATGGGCAAATATTATTGAAGATAGCGCTGGTAATTTTTACAAACCCAGATTAGCCATTGGTAATAATGGTGATGTTTTTGTAGGTTTCACACTTCGCGCGTCAATTTATTTTAACGGTACGAACCATAGTCCCCAAACACTTGCCGGAAACTTTTTGTTCCCTTCCGTTGGTGTAGTTAAATACAATACCAACGGAAATTTTATTTTCGTTAAAAGCTTTGGTGGTTTAGCATCAAACAACTGGTTTGAGAATATAACAATCGATCAGCATAATAACTTATATTTTCTTGCAGCATCGTTATATGGAGCTACCATAGGTTCAAAAACACATAATAATTCAGGATATATTATAATAAAAACAGATTCGGCTATTAACTATATAAATAGTAGGATGATTGTTACTACGCAATCACACTTATTCGTGCTCAATAGTGGTGTATCTATTTCTATCTCTGCCCAAGACAATGGAAAGTTTGTGCTATCGGGGCGTTTTGCTGATACTGTAGATTTTGGAGGAGTAATAGTAGTTTGCCAAAATGGTAGTGATGGCAGTACTAATGGCTCTGCTACTTCTGTTAATGATTGTATAGTGTATTACGATTCATCGTTAAATGCTGTTTGGGCAAGAAAAGAAACTACACAATCAAAAAGGGTTGTTACCACATCTGAAGGGGGTGTTAAAATAAAAAATGGATTTATTTTTTTTGGGGGGGTGTATAGAAGGGGAGATACTCAGTTTGGAGATACTTTTTTACCTGCAATAGATTCAACATCAAGCCTAAGTATAAACTATTCAGCATTTATTGTTAAAATGGACAGCTTGGGTAATTTTTTATGGGTTTTTACGCCAGGTAGGGGAGTAATTACAGATATTGCCATAGATAATAATTTTAACTCATTTATTACAGGATTTTATCAAGATTCTATACAGCTATTCAATAAAAAAGTAGTTTCAAGTTTATTTTTCGGTCGTTTTTTAGCCAAAATAAAAGATTATCGCATAGTAAGAGGGTATGTTAGTGAAGGCCCTTATTGTGCCGGCGATAGTGTTGAAATTCCTTATACTAAATATGGGCGTTACGATTCTACAAATCAGTTTATTGCCCAATTAAGCGATAGCGCTGGTAACTTTGATGGTGGGCAAAGAGAGTTGGGCAGGATAACCAGCACAGAGGATGGAATAGTAAAGGGCAAACTTCCCCTGTTTAATGTTGCCACCAACAATAAATACCGTATTCGTATTATTAGCACCAACCCCATAGTGCAGAGTTTTTATAAAAAAGACACTTTGCAACTACTAATTTATAGTAAAGACACCGCCAATGCAGGAGTTGATTTTTTTGTTTGTAGGGGGCAACAAGTAAGATTAGGCACTACAGGCGGTAGTGCATGGAATTGGTCACCCGACAGTTTTATGCTCAATTCGGCTGATACTTCCAATCGTCAACCACTGATAATGCCTGATAGTGCTATTGAGTATCGAATAATAATTAGTGATAGTAGCGGTTGTGGCGTAACTGATACAGATTATGTAAAAGTATTTATCCGCCCCGACATGAAAACCAGTATACAAGGCGATAGTATTGCTTGTCGAGGTCTTAGGCAAACCTTAAAAGCAGCTATCACGGGTGGCGATAGCGCCCACTATTGGTATATATGGAAAACCGTAGGGTTTAATATTATCAGCTCTACCACCAATAGTTTAACCATACGTCCTGTAATCACCACTCAATATATGGTAATAACAGGCGATAGTTGTAGCAACAAAATAGATACTACTTACTTTACCGTAAACGTACAAAACAACCTAAAAGCCATCACCACCCCCGATACTTCACTATGTTTAGGCAACACCATTATCCTAAGCGTGGCAGGCATTGGTTGCAACCCCAATAAATACACTTACGAGTGGTTTGAAGTAGGTAACTCAAATGCTATTAGCAATAACGATAGTATTACAGTTAGTCCCGCTACTACCAGCCAATACAGCGTAATACTAAAAGATACCTCTACCTTTTTGGTAGATACTGCCCACATAAAAATTACCGTATACCAACCTTTACAACTCACCGTTAATGCTGATAGTGCCATTTGTATAGGAGAAAAAGCTGAACTACGCGCCACAGCAACAGGCGGCAACCCTAATAAATACCAAATACTTTGGACAGCCAACAACCAACAACTATCAACCAATAACACGGTACAAGTAACCCCCACCACTACCACCACCTACAAAGCCTTACTAAGCGATGGGTGCAGCTTGCGGAATGATAGTGCTGAGATAAAAATCACCGTTCGCCCACCTTTAAAAATAACGGTAAACCCCGACACTACTATTTGTATAGGAGAAAGTGCGGAGCTACGAGCCACCGCAACTGGAGGGCTAAACACTAATCACAAATTACAGTGGACAGCCAACAATCAACAGCTATCTACCAACAACCAACTACAAGTAACACCCATTACAACAACCACCTATTGGGCGACCCTAAGCGATGGGTGCACTACGCCCAACGATAGCGCAACAATAACGGTAAGTGTTCGCTCACCTTTAAAAGTGAGTGTAAACCCTGATACCACTATTTGTACGGGAGAAACAGTAATATTAAAAGCAATAACAACAGGTGGCAATACAGCAGCCTACCAAGTACAGTGGACAGCTAACAACCAACAACTATCAACCAACAACACCGTACAAGTAACCCCAACTACTACCACCACCTACAAAGCAGTACTGAAAGACAATTGTACCATACTAAACGATAGTGCATCAATAACTATTACCATCCGCCCTCCGTTATCCGTAAAAGGTACAGCCAAAGACAGCATTTGTGCCAACCAAATACTACTACTTACCGCAACCCCACAAGGAGGTTATATTCCCAATCACCAAATACTGTGGTCTGTGGACAATGGACTATGGACAAGTTTCCAAAACCCTGCTACCGATACCCCAAAAATCACTACGAAATACATAGTACAACTTAGTGATAATTGTAGTCCGACAGTTTACGACACCTTAAAAGTAATAGTACTACCCGTACCTAAAGCTGATTTTACCTTTAACCCCACACAGGGTTGCCCCCCATTAATGGTTGACCTACAAGATAATTCAACAGGGAATGATACCACGCTAAACATTTGGTCTATAGGGAATACAGAATATCAAAATATTGCCAATTTTGCCCATCAGTTTACCCAAACAGGAACGTATAGCTTAAAACTATCCGTAGTTAATGCACTAGGTTGTGCCGACCAAAAAGTGCAACCAAATGTTATTACCGTATTCCCCAAACCCAAAGCTGATTTTATAGTAAAACCCGATATAAAAGAAACAGAAGAACCCTTAACCCTATTGAACCGAAGCAGCACCAATACCGTAATTTGGGATATGGGCGACGGCAATCAATTAATTCCCAACCCTAATAATAGTGGAGATACAACATACACCTACCACGATACAGGTTGGTTAAATCTAAAACTTATAGCCCAAAATAATTTAGGCTGCTACGATACAGCTACACAACAAATCCTCATTTACGATAAAGTTCATTGTATTATACCCAGTGCATTTACCCCAAATGGCAATGATAATATTAACCCAGTATTTGCACCCGTGTGTGTTGGTGTCGCTAGTTATACCCTCACCATATACAACCGATGGGGACAAATTATCTACCTGCAAGAGAATGGTGCATGGGATGGAACATACAGCGATACCCCTGTACCCGATGATGTATATATGTACAAACTCCAAATACAAGCCGATAGCCATAAAAAGAAACTAACCTACGGTACTGTGCAGGTGATTAAGTAGAGGTTAGTTGCTGGTTTTTGGTTGTTAGTTGATTGGTATGATGTCAGATACTAGATGTCTGATGTCAGGTGGGAAGAGGTCTTTTTCGTATTTCTATTTTAGCATTTAGAATTTACCTCCAAAGTCTGTCTACTTAATACCTTATACTTTGTACTGAAATTTGATGTCAGAGAGGAGAAGTCTTTTAGAATTTCGATTTTGGTATTTCTAATTTACCTCCAAAGTCTTTCTACTTAATTCAAAATATTGAGCAACCAGTCGTTCACCTCACAATCAATAACCAAATGTACGCGAGGTTCATCACCACCATTATAAAGGCTGTGTATAAGGTTAAAGTTTAAATACCAGCACTCGCCCTCGTTTAAAATCACACGTTGTTTATCCAAATAAAACTCCATTTTGGGGTTGGTAGTAATGGGTATATGCAGGCGCAATTCTTTATCCTCAAGCGATAAATTATAATCAGAGTGTTCTTTTATCCTTGCTCCTGATTTTAGCCGCATCAGTCGCACAGTAGTAGTTTGGCATTGCAATGTATCCAACACTTCTTTAATATAAGGGCACTTGGCCATGTGCTCAGTATATAGGGTAGGTTCACTAACCTCAAACGGAGAAAATATTTTGTATTTATTCCCTTCCACAGCCTTTAGGGCAATAATATGCCAGTCGCCTTCAAAATCACGCTTATTATAATGTAGTATCCAATCACTTTCGGTAAATCGGTTTATATCAGCCTTTAGCTTTTCTACATCAAATTGTAGCGGTAGTTTAATAGTAGCTTTTTCCATAAATAAATACTGTTATGCATCAGCCCACATACGTACTAGGTTGCTGTGGGTTTGTAATAGTTGGTTAGCTTCTGGCGAGTTAGGGCTGTTTTTACTAATAGCCTTATGTATGCAATATAATTCGAACAAAATTTGACGTTTGGCTGCATCGCGTACATGGCTTTGTATCCATGTAACGGCCACTTGGCGCATACCTTTGGTTACCTCTTTCACTTGGTGTACTTGTGTGCATGGGTATACAATAGCATCGCCTTTGTTTAGTTTATAGGTAAGTACGCCCGCAGGCGATTGCACCTCAAGCTCACCTCCACCATAAGTGGCAGGGTCGCTTAAAAAAACAGTCATAGCAATATCCACGCGCATAGGAGGATAATTGCCCATTAACGGACTATCAACATGGTTGCCATAGCTCATACCTTGTCTATAACGGCTAATAAGGGGCGGGTAGACATGGCGGGGCATTACTGCTGCCTGAAAATCGGGATTGCGGTTTATAGCATCAATAATATGTTGCTGTATATAGGGCAATGTTTTACGGTCGGTAATATCAATTTGAGTATTCTTTTTCACCTCGCGGGCGGCTGCCGTGGCAGTTGTTTTACCATCAACAAAATCTGATTGTGATAGTAAATCATCTATCACCTTTTGTTGTTCGTTACTTAGCAGTTGGGGTATTTGCAAGTAGACTCCCGTAGGGTTTGTAGCTGACATCGTAGTATTTTGCATTGTTTGTTAAATTTTATTCAGCAGTCCATTTTATCATTTTAGGAAAAGGGGTATTCGTCCCCAAATTTCTGGATGTACCGTCAAAGCATAAACCTTTATATGCCAATACGGGTACGCCAAAATAGTGCTCTTGCTCAAAATTTTCTATAATATTATCAGAGCCGCCTTTATAACCTTCGGGATGAAACACCACCTCGGGGGCTATTCCTAAATGTTTCATAGCTGCCCAACTCCAAGCTATTGCCGCCATTTCTTCACCGGCTTGGTAAGCCTCATTATACACAACAGTATCTGTAAGGGTTTTTCTTGTTTCGGGCGAAAGTATAGCTAAATGACCTGCTTCGTGTAGTATATCACCCGCCGAAAGCATTTTATCTTCATCCACCAAAATTGCGCCTTCAATTATTCTTATGCCGGGTAAAAAAGTGTCGACATTTATCTCTGCGCTATATATAGGTATACCAATACTCCACAAAAAATTGCTGATAGTTTGTGCTATTGGGTTTTTAAAGGTTGACTTTTTCTCCATGTGTTTGTTTGCTGTATATTTTGTTATCAATAATCAAAGCATCTAAAGGCGAGTTTACAAAAAAATCGTAGGCTTGTTGTGGCGTTTCTACAATAGGCATACCTCTGTTATTAAAAGATGTATTTAATAGTAGTGATAAGCCTGTTATTTTTTTAAATGCTAATAGTAGCTTATAAAATGCAGGATTATTTTGCGTTGTAACGGTTTGCACACGTGCAGTACCGTTTAGGTGAACTACATTTTGCAAGCGTTGTTCCCATTCTTTTTTTACCGGGTTTACCAATATCATATAGGGTGAATCCCAATCGTATTTAAAATATTTGGTAACATCTTCTCTAAGAACGGCGGGGGCAAAGGGGCGGAAATCTTCACGATTTTTTATTTCTCGGTTGATATAATCGCGTAAGCCCTCTTTTTCAGGGTGGGCAAGTATGCTGCGAAAGCCCAAAGCACGGGGGCCAAACTCGCAGCCGCTAGTAAACCAGCCAATTACCTTGCCGTCGGCCAATAGCTCGGCAGTAGTTTCTGTGGTGTCAGTGTACTCGCTTACTATTAAAGTGTCATCCGTACTTTCAATATTGTTTTGCGGGTAGTGTTTTCCAAAGTTTGAATGTCCTTTGTGTTTCACCTTCTCACGTTTCAAAACCTCTAGCCAGCCATAGTAGGCGCAACCAATGGCAATACCATTGTCGGCAGCAGCAGGTTGTATGTATAGGCTTTGTATATCAGTCTCAGCCCAAATACGTTGGTTGGCCACTGCATTTAGTGCCACACCACCCGCATAGCACCAGTTATTTTGTGGGTGGTGTGTCTGATGGTAATTAAATAAGTATAGCAATGCCCTTTCAGTTTCATCTTGTACCCAACGGGCAATATTAGAGTAGTATTTGAAATTAGCTTTAAAATCTAAATAAGAGTGAGAGGGAAGGGTAAGCTCGTTCATCCAATCAAAAGTATTAAACACACGGCCATCTTTCAATTCAAAAATTGGTTGTGTATAAACTCCCTTTTCTCCATAGGGCGAAAGTCCCATTAGCTTACCCGTATCATCAGTACTGCCAAAGCAATATTCGCTTACCACTTGGTACACCCCACCAATGGAGTGGGTAATGGTGGGCATTTGTAGTGGTTTTGTAGGCTGCGTATGTCTAAATGGCGAAAAGTCTTTATATATAGGTGTTAGTGTGCCATTGTATTTATATAAACTTAGTTTCTCGCACCAAAAATTTTGTGGGCTGGCTTTTACCTCATCGATATTAGGTATAAAGGTTTTGTCTAAATCATCACATTGTGTGAATGGACTGCCACAGCCATCTATAACCATTACATTACAAACATCAAAAGGGC
Source organism: Bacteroidia bacterium (assembly GCA_037968475.1). GTDB lineage: Bacteria > Bacteroidota > Bacteroidia > UBA8524 > UBA8524 > SB11. The sequence goes on along the minus strand of JBBKVO010000021.1, from coordinate 14,572 downwards.
TAGTGCCAATGGCACTATAGGCGTGTGCTAAATGGTGAGATATTGTTACAGCAGGTATTTTATAGTTTGCAGGGAATGCCCTTTGGCCTGAGTAACGGTCTATTTGTATTATTTCCTTTTCAAAATTGGCATTTTGCACCACTAAGTCAATATCATTTATAGTAATACCTTCAGTAGCCAAGCAGTACTCTACTGCTAGTTTATCATTGCCGCCGTCGTGTTTTATGCGAGTTAGTCTTTCTTTTTCAATAGCAACAGCTATTACCCCGTCTTTCAGTAAGCAAGCGCTACCATCGTGTGATAAGTTTATACCTAAAATGTATGTATGCTTTTTATACATCTAAAAAGGGTGTTTTAACGGGGGTTAAATAACCGTGTCTACAACCAATAGTTGTTAAAATTTAATTATACAACTATTAGTTGTTTCAGGTTTGTTTAATACACTTTTATTAAGCTGTGGGCTGTAAAAGTAATAAAAACAACGGTCTTGTAGATGTAATAGAAATTAATATTAGAATAATGTTGTAAGCGTGAAATATTTTTTTAAATTGCTATCGAAAGTTAAAAACACAACTATTAATTATGGAAGGATTTATCGGAGAAATAAGAATGTTTGGGGGTAACTTTTCCCCTAAAAGTTGGTCATTCTGTCAGGGGCAAATATTGCCAATCAGTTCAAACACAGCTTTGTTTTCAATTTTGGGTACCACTTATGGTGGTAATGGTACCACTACATTTGGTTTGCCTAATTTAATGGGTAGAGCGGCCGTTGGCCAAGGTCGAGGCCCCGGATTAAGTGATTACGCGCTAGGAGAAGTAGGTGGACAAACAAACGTTACACTTAATTTAGCTACTATGCCTGCGCACAATCACATTGTGTCAGGCTCTGTTACAGCTACAGCTCCAGCACTAGCTAGCTCTTCAGATGCAACAACACCTGAAGTAGGAGATAAACAATTTCCAGCTACAACTACATCGGCAGAATTGTATAGTGCCACTGCTGATGATGTTATGGGTGCTTACCAAACACAAGTATCTTTTCCCTCTGGGTTAACTGTAAGCAGTGTGGGAGCATCAATCCCATTTTCAACATTAGACCCTACACTAGCAGTGTATTATATCATTTGTATGTTTGGTGTATTTCCCTCAAGAAATTAATTATTAAGCTATTAACTATTAAAAAACATTAAGAAATGGAAGGATATATAGGAGAAATACGCATGTTTGCGTCAAATTTCAGCCCCAAAAACTGGGCATATTGCAATGGTCAATTGCTAGCAATTGCTAGTAATCAGGCTTTATTTTCGATACTAGGGTGCACTTATGGAGGCGATTGCCGAACCACTTTTGGATTACCCGATATGCGCAGCAGAAGTGCTGTTAGTCCTGGAAGTAATCCCGGGACAATTAATTATCCTTTGGCGGGGAAAGCCGGAAGTGAAACTACTACGCTTCTTAGTACAAATTTACCACCACATACACATATTTTAACAGGCAAACCAACAGTTGAAATAGCACCAAGATGTAATACCGATAAGGGTGATAGCACAGAAGCCGGAACGCAGTATCCAGCCGTGCCCGGTAATATAACCCCTCCTTATGCCGCTGCAGATGATATGCCCGTAGCTTCTATGGATGTTCCTGCCACATTAAATATAATGGGAGCAAATAATGGTGGAAGCCGCCCTTTGCTGCACCTTAGTCCCTTTACTGTTGTAAATTATATTATTTGTATGTACGGTATTTTTCCTAGCCGTAACTAATTTATCAATTACTTAAAAAAAGAAAATACTATTATGGATCCATACTTAGCTGAAATACGATTATTTGGTGGCAACTTTGCACCAAGGCAATGGATGTTGTGCCAAGGACAAATATTGGCAATCGGCCAATACGACGCATTGTTTGCATTGATTGGCACCACTTATGGGGGCAATGGTCAAACTACTTTTGCTTTGCCCGATTTAAGAGGCAGGCGTGCTGTGCATGCCGGGCAGGGGCCTGGGCTTAGCGATTATTACTTGGGCGAAATGGAAGGGAGTGAAGAAGTAACTATTACCCAGTCTACCATGCCTATACACGCACACCCAATATTAGGAGGAATAGAGGTGTCTATGGGTATATACGGGTCTAGTAGCGACCCTGATAGTGCAACTCCAAAAGATTCTTATTTTGCAACTGCAGATGAGAATATATATGGAACCCCCGGTGATGCTCAATTTGGTGCGCCACAAATAACTACAGGGTTTTCAGGTATGAGTTTAGCTGTTACAGGAGGCGCACAACCTATAGGTATTCTATCACCTTATCAAGCGTTAAACTTTATTATTTGTGTTGAGGGTCTTTTTCCTTCTCGCAATTAAAATATTTGTATTGGTTGCATTACCAAGTAAATATGTGTAATATTTAGCCTAAACTAATAGTTTAGGCTTTTTTTATTAAAGAATTTATGAATTTAAAAGTAGGTATTCTTGTTCCTCGCTCTGATATTTTTCCATTGTTTCCGCAGCAAATTGTTAGGGGACTTAAAATGGGTTTTGAACAACTAGGGTTAACACCCCAATTTATTATTGAAGATATTGGCAAAGCAGTATTACCCGATGTGGTATTGGGAAAGGCTAATGGCTTGTTGTTAGAAGAGGTTGATATAACATTTGCGTGGGTAGGCCGAAAAGTAGCCGATGACCTAAAAAAATTGTATGCAGCTACGCAAAAGCCTTTGCTACTTATGGGGGCGGGTGTTAGTGTTGATACTGAAGATGAAATGGGGTTGGCCCCTTATGTATTTTGCAACTCGCTTGATATTTGGCAAAGTACATCACTTTTGGGTAAATATGTCGGACAACATTATAAAGGTGGGGTGTTAAACTCTATAGGTTTTTTTGAGTGCGGATACAATTTTTCAGTATTGTTTTCAGAAGGATTTGAGAATGAAGAAAACAAAATTGTAAGCACACACATAAGCAAAAAAATGGAGGATGTTGATTTTACTGAAACATTACCACAAATGATGGAGCAAGTAAACCCTGATATGTTAACTGCTTTTTATAGCGGAATGGATGCTGAAAAATTTTATAATTTATGTGTAGCATCAGGTATCACCAAGGGTTTACCTGTTATAACGCTGGGCATAGGTAGTTTGCCCTATAAAAATACTGATTATCCTGTTATTTGTGCCCAATGCTGGGATGAACGTTTTGACAATGAAGCAAACCAAATTTTTGTGAGTAGTTTTGTGAAGAAGCATAAAATAAATCCTGATGTTTATGCAATGATAGCTTATGAGACTGCTTTTGCTGCTGCCACAGTAATTAGCAAAAGCACTAATGATGATTTTGATGCTTTGGCATTTTGTGATGCATTGCAAAGAAGCGAAACAAATGGCCCGCGAGGTGTTTTAACATTTGATAGTACTACACAAAAAAATGTCAGCTTTCCGACCATAATTAGTGATGGTGATAAAACTACTGCGGTAGCGCCATACACGGCTGATGAGATAAAAGCTTTTATGGATGATTATGCCACGCGTATACAAGCAGGTTGGTTCAATCCTTATCCCTGCGCTTAATATTTTATGAAAATAGGCATACTATGTAATAGTATTTTGGCAGTACCTGCCATACAGTTTTTGCAAAATAATGGTTTGCACCCTGCAATAGGTATAACCAGTGTAGCAAATGACGATACCCCTGAACTTGAGAATTACTTTAGCATAGCAAATACATCTGTTGATAAACTAGAAAAACAAGGTTTTGCAACTAACCTTAAAAAATGGATTATCAGCAATAAATTAGATGTGGTGTTTGTAATTACCTTTCCGTGGAAAATACCGGCACATATACTATCCATCCCTAAACTTGGCTTTTTTAATTTTCATTTCGCATTGCTACCTTCATACAGAGGTGCAAGCCCCGTGTTTTGGCAAATACGTAATGGAGAACCGTTTGGAGGGCTTACAATACATCGTATGGATGAAGGCTGGGATACAGGGCCTATAGTTGATGTATTCAAAGTGCCCATTGCAGCAGGTGAAACTTTTGGAATGCACAATAGGCGTATAGGTTGGGATACATTGCAGGGGGTAGCCACTTTTGTACAAAAGCTGATGTTATTAGGCAATGCAATACCTCTTGTTCCCCAAAACTTAAACGACGCACATTATTATAATCGGCCTACAGCCAAAGATATTGCCATTGACTGGAGTACAATGAGAGCTGTAGATGTATATAATTTGGTAAATGCCTGCAACCCTTGGAATAAAGGAGCTTATACAAAATGGGGTGAAAGTGTATTTAAAATAGTACAGGTGTCGATTAAAGAACAATTAAATGTTTATAACCAACAATTAATAGCAGGGAGTGTAATTAATTGTTCTGAAAATAAGACAATAGATATTATTACAGTTGATAATAAAGCAATAACTATTGAGGTTATTTCTGTTGATGAAGGTATTTTTACCGCAGATTTTCTATTGAAGCAAGGCTTAAAAGAAAATCAATTGCTTGTAAAACCTTTTTAAGATTAAATAGAAATAATTAGTTGCTTTATGAAAAACCTTTTTACGGAAAAGGCTAAAAAAACGAGTGTTTTTTTAGTTGTATTATTCTCTTTTGTTATTGGCTCTTATAATAGAGTCAATGCCCAAACAACCCTTGCTGCCGGAGATATTGCTTTTTCGGCGTACAATTCTGAGGCAACTCAGAACGATTCATTCGCCTTTATGCTATTAAAAAATATAGCTGCAAATACAGAAATTGTAATTACTGATGGGGCATGGTCGGATGCAAATAACTATTTTAAAATAAATAGTGGTACTTATACAGATTGGTTGATGGTTTGGAAAGCTACATCAGCTATGAATGTAGGCGACCAGGTGCAGATATGGAATCCTGTAGCATCAACCAACGGAGTAACATTTCCGGCAGTATCTGCAGGAAGTATTACTGCTGGAAGGATGATTAATTTACCTACCAGTGGAGACCAGCTTTTTATTATACAAAATCCCACAATAGATTCTACCACAAACTTTACTATAAGTGGTGGTACTGTTATTTGTGGAATTCATACCAATTATGTAGCTGGTGCTACCAATGCGTCTAATTGGGATGATGGGCAATATAGTGCCGGTAATCAAAATATTTCAGAACTTCCTCCTGGTTTAACTACCGGTACTAATTGTGTGCTGTTTAATTATATAGGAGTTGGTTCGTTAAACGAGGTAGATAATGTACGTTATACTTGCGTAGGTAATACTGCTGCATTATTAAATGATAGTGCTAACTGGGATTATGATGATGCAGCAGCTTTTTCGCCTACACTTTGTGTTAATACTGTAACCAGCACTACTTGGTCTGGTAGTTGGAGTGCAGGAGTGCCCTCAAGTACTATTGATGCTGTTATAGCATCATCAACCACTCCGGGTGCATTTACGTGCAAAGATTTAACCATAAATAGTACGTTTGCCTTAACCTTGGCATCGGGCGTTAAAGCTACCATTCACGGTAATGTTACAAATAATGGAAATGGCACTAGTGGGGTGGGAACGCTAAACTTTGCAGGCACAGCACAATCTTTAAGTGGTACGGCCTTTACACATAGTGGTGTGGTTGAAATAGTAACAGGTTCAACACTAACTACTAATAGTAAACTAACCATAGCTAGTGGTGGTAGCCTAATGCACGGTACTGGTACACCCAATGGTGGTGGTTCGGTATCGGGTAGTGTAACATTTCAAAAAAGTATAGGTAGTACCAACAAAGGATGGAGGATGTTTGCTTTACCTGTAGATGCACTTATTGAAAGTTTTGAAACGGGAATTAATACATTATGCAGCAATCACACTCCTAGTGGAGAGCGCAATGTATATTACTGGGATGCTACCGATATAGGTTCTAGCACAGCTGCTGGTTTTACACAAGCAAACAACACTACTGATGATGAAAACAAAGCCTATTCTATTTATTTAGATAATACTTCATCAACTATTTGGGATTTTAGTTCAACAGTTTCAATATCGGGCACTCCAAACGATGGTACAAAAACCTTTAACTTAGGTTTTACATATGACCCCAATAGTACTAAATCTCTAAACTCTGAGCGTGGTTGGAATATGATACCCAATTATTTTCCAAGCAACCTTAGTGTTGTAAATCTTATAAACGATGCGAACTTTGGTACTGGGTATAAGGCCATACATATTTGGAATCAAGGTGCAGGCCAAATGGTTGCTATGAACCAAAGTACCTTGGTAAATTATAATACCAGTGGAAGTTCTGTTTATAGCACGCTACGTCAAATATCTCCTTTTACTGGTTTTTGGGTAAAAGCAGATAACTCTGCACAATCAATACAACTTAAAAATGCACACCGTACCAGCCGTACAGATTCTTTACCTGCTAATACCTATTTTAAAACTGATTTTGATGTGTTTAGAATAGAAGTGAAAGATGCAGATGGTAATTCCGATCAGTTTAGTACCTGCTTTACCGATGGGGCTACTTATAGCTTTGATAATGAATTGGATATTTATAAATTTAAATCATTTTCAGGCGAAGTGCCTACTTTATATACCAAAACTACTGATGGAGATATGGTAAGTTTATCGTCTATGCCCATTGCTGAAAATTATAATGTACCTGTGTATATTGAAAGTTTTAAAGATGGTATGGCATATACCGTTTCACCAATTACTACCGATTACAAAAACTACTTTGATGTAGAGCTTGTAGATAATAAAACAGGTTCAAAAACTGATTTGTTGAATAATAATTATACTTTTAATTTTGATAAAAACTTTGCTTCTGCTCGTTTTACATTAAACTTTAACAAGAAAAGTACAACTAGCGTTGATGAATTGTTTAACCAAGAAAAAATGTATGCTTATACTGCCGATGGTGCAATAAATGTATCGTACAGTAACAACAATACTGTTGCAAATGCAACTGTAGAAGTGTACAATATGATGGGACAAAAATTATTTAGCCAAAGCAATGTAAAAAGCGGTGATATAGTAAAATACAACACTGCTGCAAATGGCCAAGTAAAGGTGTATATAGTTAAAGTAATTTCTAACGGTAAAGCCCAAACTATAAAGGTAGTTAACTAAGCAACCATGCAAAATGTGATTTCAAAAAAAATCACATTTATTTAACAAAAAATGGGAGGCCTCACCAATTGGTGAGGCTTTTTTTATATCTTTTCAAACTAGTAATAAACAAATACACTACAATGAGCAATTACACTATCAACGGAATTGATGTTTCGCGTTACCAATGGGATATAAACTGGCAAACTATTGGTCAACCTCTGGTGCCCCTAAAAGGACCTGTACAGTTTAGTTATGTTAAAGCTACCGAAGGCGTGGGCTATATTGATCCTTATGCAAAAACCAATGCGCAAGGTGTGCAATCAGCAGGGTTAAAACTAGGCTATTACCATTTTGCAACACTAAACAATGCCACCGACCCTGTGGGTGATGCAAAATCAGAAGCGCAGGCATTTATACAAGCCTTTGCAACACTACCCAAGGCAGATTTACCCCCTGTGTTAGATATTGAAAGCAACCCGTCAAACCTTACCCCACCACAGGTATTGGCATATATAAACAGCTTTTTTGATACATTAAAAGCAGCAGGTATAACCAACTATATTATATATAGCTACAAATACTTTTTTGATGCCAATTTGCCCGCCAACCATGGTTTGGGAACTATCCCTTTATGGATAGCTAATTATGGTAAAATACAAACACCACCATTGCCCAATGGCTGGACGGATTACCTAATATGGCAATACAGCAGTTCAGGCTCGTTTAAAGGCAAAAAGGGCGAAGCCGTTCCTTGCGACCTTAATATTGCCAAAGAAGGCTTTTTAGGATAATTGTATATAGTTTTTATCTCGTAATATTTTGAGTTAACGTGAGTTCGAAATAAAACTAATTCAAAATGAATGTGTTGGAGTGCGGTTGTTGTCCTGTTGAGGCTCTCGAAGCATGGCGGGACAGGCCAAACGCACATTCATCCTTGGCGAGCCTCAACAGGATGACAGTCCACGCGCCCCTGTTCATAAGGGTTTGACACTTTTCCTTAACCCAACTCACGTTAAGTTAGTATTATATTGAGATAAGTAAAACTCCCCTTTGCTAAAAGCAAAGGGGAGTTTTTTGTTTTGCTGCTTTTTAAGGGTTTATTAATATCAACTAAACTTTATATATTGCCCAATATGCAATGGCACAGAGCACCACTACTTAGGCTTTTGCCTCCATTTATTGCAGGTGTTTTGTGGGCAATGTATTTGCCCGTTAATGTAGGTTTATTGCTAATTTCTTTAGCAATTTCGCTGTGCTGTCTTTTGCTATTATTTTTTGTTAGAAAAGAAAAACAAGCCCAACTTTCACTTTCTGTAATTCCTGCTTTGGTGGCAAATGCAGCACTAATACTTATTGGGGCTATTGCAGTTTATTTCAATTCACCTAAAAACAAAAACCAACAATTAAATACTCAAAATCAGCTTTTGGTAAGGGTAATTTCTTCACCACAAGAAAAAGCCAACAGCTTTGGCGTTGAAGTAACTGCACAATATGCTTATACCGATAGCATCCTACAAAAAACATCAGGTAAAATAATTCTTTATTTGAGCAAAAGCGGATACGATAGCACTATTTCTTATGGTGATTATTTATGGGTGAATAAAGCTCCGCAACCTACAACACCGCCACCCAACCCGGCCGAATTTGATTACGCCCAGTGGCTTAGTCTGCAAAATATTTATCACACAACTTTTTTAAAGCAAGGTGAGTATAGCAAAACCAATTTGCACGGGGGTAATGCTCTATTTGCATCCTCATACAAGGCAAGGGATTATTTTAATACGGTTTTGCAGCGTTATTTATCCGATAGCTCTGCTTACGGTGTTGCTGCTGCCCTTGTTTTGGGACTTCGCAACCAAGTTGATGATGATTTAACCGATGCTTATGCCCGTTCGGGCACCATACATATTTTGGCAGTATCAGGTTTGCACGTGGGGGCTATTTATTTACTGTTGGTTTTTTTCACTGCTTTTATTCCTAAAAAGAAATGGTTTTTAGTCGCTAGGCTTTTACTATTTATTTTAGGGTTGTGGTTTTATGCTTTGCTTACTGGCCTGTCGCCATCAGTAGTGCGCGCAACGGTAATGTTTAGCTTTATAGCCATTGGCGATGCTATGGGGCGCAAAACCAACCTTTTCAACTCGTTGGCGGGCGCGGCCTTGCTTACTTTGTGCATCGACCCAAAGTCATTATTTACAGTTGGTTTCCAACTGTCATATTTAGCCGTTGCAGGCATTGGTTTGTTATATGCACCTATACACAACCTATTATCGCCAAAAACTTGGTTGCTGCGCAAGGTGTGGCAATTGCTTTGTGTTTCGTTCGCTGCACAATTGGCTACTTTCCCCTTGGCGGTGTATTATTTTCATCAGTTTCCTAATTATTTTCTGCTGTCTAATTTATTAATAGTGCCTTTGGGCATGGCGGGCGTATATTTGGGTTTACTGTTGCTTGTAGTTTCACTCGCGCCGCTTATAGCCTCATTAGTAGGGCAGGTTTTAGCATTTGTATTGCAGGCTACTAATTATTCAGCCCAAAGTATAGAAGGTTTGCCTTTTTCTTATTCATCAGGGTTATATTTTAGCAAAGTTGCGGTAGTAATAGTGTATGGGCTAATTATCTCGGCTTTTATCTACCTAAAAACAAAAAAATACATACCCCTTTCCATTGGTATTATATGTTGTATTGGTTTGGCCGCTTTACATTTAGAACGGAACTACCGTACTGCACAAATAGACCAATTTACGGTATACAGTTTGCCCAATGGAAATACAGGGTTTAGTTATATTAAGCGCAATACTGCTTTAGTGTATACCGATAGTTTACTGACTACTGAAAGTAAAACCTATCGACAAAAAATTGCGCCACATTTATTGCAGTGCAATGTTGATGAAATTGAAAATATACATAGCCTGACATTTAACGGGAATAATTTTAGCATAAACAGCAAGGGCTTTATAGCTTTGCACAAGAAAAATATTTTGTGGTTGAGAGATGCGAGCCAACTAAATACAATGGCCAATATCCAATGGGATGTGGTGATTGTTGACGGCAATCCAAAAATTAACCTAAAACAATTGAGCGAAAGTATAGCCTGCAAGCAGGTGGTACTTAGCACAAACAACAAAGCCTATAACCTGAAAAAATGGATGGAAGAGGCGAAACAATTTGATAGTAATGTGTACGATATGAATCGCAAAGGCGCATACCAACTAAATTTTATACCGCATGAGTGAAACATTGGTAAACTACCATACCGAAAATAGAATAGGGTACATTACCCTAAACCGACCTGAAAAACGCAACGCTTTGAATGCCGAGATGGTAACTGCCCTTAAAAACGCATTTACGCAGGCAGAGAACGACGAAAACTGTAAAGTGATAGTGTTGCAAGCCAACGGCGAGGCTTTTTGTGCAGGGGCTGATTTAGCCTACCTGCAACAACTGCAAAACAATACCTACGACGAGAATTTGCAGGATAGCCAACACCTTATGGGTTTGTTTTTGCAAATATATACCCACAAAAAAGCGGTAATTGGCAAAATACAAGGCCATGCACTTGCAGGCGGCTGCGGCTTAGCTACTTTGTGCGATATTAGTTTTAGCATACCCGAAGCAAAATATGGCTACACCGAAGTAAAAATTGGTTTTGTGCCTGCCTTAGTAAAAGTGTTTTTGCTGCGCAAAATAGGGGAGGGCAAAGCTCGTGAGCTTTTACTTACAGGCAAGATTATTACAGCAGAAGAAGCCAGAAACTTTGGCTTGATAAACTTTATCAGTACTAAAGAAACGATTGATAACGAAGTGCTAGAGTTTGCTACTAAGTTGTGCAACGAGGCATCGGGGCAATCGATAGCATTGGTGAAGGAGATGATTGCCGAAGTGCAGCACCTTAGTGTAGAAGATGGCTTGGAATATGCCGCCCGAATGAATGCCAACGCACGCGCTACCGACGATTGCAAACGAGGTATAAACTCATTTTTAACTAAAGAAAAACTGACTTGGTAATGCAATTGGTAGATACACACACGCACTTATACGCCGAAGAGTTTGATGCCGACCGCCCAGCCATGCTGCAAAGGGCTTTTAAAAATGGAGTAACTAAAATATTACTACCCAATATTGATAGCACATCGCTTCAAGGGATGAAAAATCTTTGTGCTGATTATCCTGATAATTGCTACCCTATGATGGGTTTGCACCCGTGCAGTGTGAAAGATGATTTTGAAACCGAATTGGCTTTGGTTGAAAAAGAGCTATTTGGCAATAACAAATACTATGGTGTTGGCGAAATGGGCTTGGATTTGTATTGGGATAAAACCTTTTACCCGCAACAAAAAACAGCTTTTATACAGCAAGTAAAATGGTCTATAGAATTGAATTTACCCCTTTCTATACATACCCGTGATGCCACCGATGAGGCTATTGAATTACTTAGTATGCCAGAATTAAAAGGAGCACGAGGTGTTTTCCATTGTTTTGGGGGAACTAGCCATCAAGCCGAACAAATTATAGGTTTAGGCTTCCATCTGGGTATTGGCGGCGTACTCACTTTTAAAAATTCAAATTTGGGTGAGGTATTAGCTCCCATAGACTTAAAACATATTGTTTTTGAAACCGACTCGCCATATTTAGCCCCAGTACCCTACAGAGGCAAGCGGAACGAAAGTGCTTACATATTAAACATAGCCCAAAAACTAGCCGAACTAAAAGATATTAGTCAAGAAGAAATAGCTGCTATTACAACCGCTAACGTTGCCCAGATATTTGGGATTTAATTTGCAACGGGTTGAAACCCGTTGCTGTTGCCATTACAGCCCGCAAGACGACTTAAGTCGTCTTGCGGGATGTAATTTTTGATAGAATAGGTTTTTAACCCTATTTAAAAAAGAAATATTAATATTCTGATTGACGCGTATTATATAATCCATTATGTCGAACTCACGTTAGGGTAGGATTTTAATCCTACTTCATTAATAATTCTACATAAACCTACGACGCACCAAATCAGAAAACTCTAAAAACAATTTGTTCTCCTCGTCCCAAGCATACTCACGTTTCAAGTTATTAAAAAACATAGTAGCATCGTGCCCACTGTTTAATCCGTTGATATAGTGTACCGATTTTGTATACGATTCATGGTCGCCGCTAAACAGTTGGTTTATAAACTCAAACTTCTTGTTAATGCTTATGGCCTTTTTCAAATCGTGTATAGGCGTTTGTTGCAACTTCGATGCAAGGTCGCTGCCCTCAGGCTTGTGCAAACGGTCGTTTAGCGATGATTCTTTGGTTTCCTCTACTTCTACCTTAGCTACAGGTTGTGGCACTGGCGGCGGAGAAACTGGAGGAGGAGTGGGGCTAGGTGCTTCTACCTTCTTTTCTTCAATTACTACTGGTGCTTCCACTTTTGGTGGCTCAACCACTGGAGCTTCAACCTTCTTTTCTTCAACTACAATAGGCGCTTCCACTTTTGGCGGTTCAGCCACAGGAGTCTCTATTTTCTTTTCCTCAACTATAATGGGCGCTTCCACTTTTGGCTGCTCTACCACAGGTGTTTCAACCTTTGGGGTTTCTACAACAGGCTCAACTATTGGGGTAGGTACAGGTATTGGTTTGGGTTCAGGCTTTGGCGTTTCTTGTTTTTGGGGCAAAGGAGTGCTTACTACTTTAGGCTCGTTAGCTACAATAGTTGGGGGTACTTCTTTTTTTACCTCTTGTACAGGAGGCTGTATTTTTGGGGGAGTAGGTAGGGTAACCACAGGTTGTGTATTTTCTCCCACTTTTAGCCCTTGCATAGCATCGTATAAATCTACCGTATAGCGGCGAAGCAAGTCAATATCCAACTGGCTCAAGTGTTCAGCTCGGGCAAATTGGCTGTTTAGGTCAATTATCTTAGCAGTAATTTGTTGAATTTTGTCGTGCAGTTCAGTCCTATTGCTCATTTTCAGTTATTTTGCGTTTCAAATATAGCCCTAAGGGTTTAGGCCTGATTAAAAATGCGGTGCAAGTATTGCACCATTGGGTGTGTATAATTATAAAACTGTAACAGGGCAAAAAAAGTATGTTTATAGAGCCGATAGGAAATCGTGGCCGCCAAAGGGGTTGGATAGAGGTTATTTGTGGGTGTATGTTTAGTGGTAAAACCGAAGAACTTATCCGAAGGCTTAAGCGCGCCCAGTTTGCGCATCAAAAGGTTGAAATATTTAAACCTATTACAGATGTGCGTTACCATGAAGAGAATATAGTATCACACAATGCTAATGAAATACGCTCGACACCTGTTGATTCATCGCTAAATATTTTACTAATGGCAGGTGATGCCGAAGTGATAGGGGTAGACGAAGCTCAATTTTTTGATAAAGAATTGCCAAACGTTTGTGCTCAGTTGGCTGCCAAGGGTATTAGAGTGATAGCTGCTGGTTTAGATATGGATTATCGTGCGCAGCCTTTTGGCCCTATGCCTAATTTGATGGCTCAAGCCGAGTTTGTTACCAAAGTACACGCTATTTGTATGAAATGTGGTGATTCGGCAACGCATTCTTTTCGTACTTCTAAAGAAAATAGTCAGGTGCTTTTGGGTGAAAAAGAAAGTTACGAGCCACGTTGCCGCCGATGCTTTAATCAAGATTTTAAAGGGTAATTATATTTTTCATTTACTTTTTTCATCTTTAATTAATTAAGACGTATTAACTTGTTCATAACTAACCTATAAACACTAAAATTATGATAAAAAAAGGACTATTACTGTTGGCTATTGTAGCTACTTTTTTGGCAGCTTGTAACAACTATGGCAAAAAGAAAACTTTTGGAAAAAGTAGTTTGTATTATACTGAGAATATTACTGAAGAGCAGGCAGATAAGGCTGGAGTTTTTTTTAAAGACATGGGCTATTTAAGCGAAGCGAATGAATCAAATATTCAATTAGATAAAGTTGATAGTACTTACAAAATACGCTTAGTGGTTGACAAGGAATTTCAAGAAAAAGATACTTCATTAGATTTTAGTTTTAAGGCTTTAGGTTTTTTGGCTTCTATATCTGTTTTTGATGGTAAACCTATTGAGGTGGATTTGTGCGATGGAAGATTAAATACTAAACGCACTTTAAAGTAATTTATAATATATGCAATTTTAATAATGCTGGATGGCTTTGCCGTTCAGCATTATTTGCTTTTACTATTACCCCGTTCCTCGAAGCGTCCTCGCTTCGAGATAGTAAGTAGTAGCGTTCCGCTACAAACAATATTTCGAGTGGACTCGAATAAGAATAAACTTCAAGCGTGGACGCTTGAAGGAACGCCTCAGTGCTATAGTATGGGTGGCAGTCATTCCAAACTTGATTTGGAGTCTGCGCGAAGTGCAACCCTCGTTCCTCGAAGCGTCCTCGCTTCGAGATGGCAAGTGGTAGCGTAGCGTCCCGCTACAAACAATATTTCGAGTGGACTCGAATAAGAATAAACTTCAAGCGTGGACGCTTGAAGGAACGCC
>JBBKVO010000020.1:0-27502 GCA_037968475.1 Bacteroidia bacterium | reverse complement strand
TCTGTATAGAAATTAATCAACAATTAGCTCACTATCAATTAGGTAGTAAAAAAGGGAAGACACGTAACCGTAAGGCTAGTCTTTGTGATAGTGAAATCATGACTCTTTTGATTGCCTTTCATTTTGGCCACTTTACCAATTTTAAACATTTTTACCTTGAATATGCAAAAATACAGTTAGCGGACTGTTTGTCTTGTCCTAAAACTGTAAAGCTATATACGGATAAGACCTCCCGACGAAAAACAACAAAAAGAGATACTTGAAATAGCATTTTTTATAGATATTGATATAAACAGTGTTTTTTCATCGCTATACAAAACTGTATAAGCAGCGCATAACACGAGCGGACGCTCGATTATTTTCGGCACAAGCTGACGCTTGAGCCTGCTTGCACCTGCACTGTATTGGGCGAAGGAAGGCAAATGCGTAGTGTGCCATTATCAGCTTCAACAAACAGGTATTGCCCATTTATTGTATGGTTTTGGTAGTTACCAATGGATACAAAGCGCGAAAAACTCATGTCTGTAAGTTAGCAAAAAAAAAATAAGTGTAATAAATACACTTTACTAAGTTTTAAGGATAAATACGAGACAATACTTCAATAACGAGAAGTCCTATAAGATTAACCAACAATACTGTGCGAAAATTGAAGGTGAACCCTTCGGCAATCTTTTCGGGAAAGGCTAAAACTATTGAAGAAACAACATCGTGTATCACTGTTTCTTTCTCTTCTTTGGGTGTATCGGGTTTAAGCGAAGTGATTTTATCCCACTCATTTTTAAACCCCATGTGCTTGATGATGAAATTTACCAAACGATATTCTTTGGCAGTTGCTGCTGCACCCGCAGCACCATCAAATGCTTTTACTCGTGCTATTTTACGGGCAACTTTAGTAAGCAAGTTGCTAATAGTAATTTTATTTTTATTAAAGGTATTGCTTATGGCTTTGCCAATGGCTGTTTGGTAACCCATAAACATATACAGGGCGGGTATACCTGCAAACAATATCACAATAGCCAATAGGGCAATAGCAATCCACCAGCCGCCTGTATTAAACAATGTTACATACCATGAAATTTTAAATAACCCATACAACCAATTGATACCTAGGCCAACTGCCCCAAATTTTAGGATAGATAGGACTGATATACCTATAATTTTTGAGTAGTCTTTTATTTCGTCGGTAACCATACTGTAAAGATACTAATAAGAAAAGTACTTACATTAAACACGAATGAAACTAACCGCTTCTTGTATTTTATGACGTGATAAAAATGAAACTTTATAAGTGGACAGATACTACTTATAAGTGGTAAGTAATTGACAATAAGTGGTCGCTTTTATGCAATTTTAGCATCATTTTTAAACCTATTGCACTGTAATACAAATACTAAACGCATTTTAATCGCGTTTGCAATTGTATGAAACTAACCAAATTGCTACTAGTTTGTGGCTTACTGATTTTTGCTGCCTGCAAAAAAGATAATTGCAAAGACACTAACTGCCTTAACGACGGAATTTGTAATGATGGTAAATGCGATTGCCCTGAGGGCTTTAGTGGTGAACGCTGCGAGTTACGCGATAGCTGCTATGGTCTGAAATGTGAAAACGGAAGTACCTGCAAAGGCGATTCGTGTGCATGCTTAACTACCTTTTATGGCAAGAACTGTGAGAATAGTTTAGTTCACAATAAAAGGTATGTAGTAAAAAATATTAATCTGATTCATGACATTAATAATGTCCCTTGCAACATGGATTATTCCACGTATGTAAAACTAAATGATACTCTTTCAGCCTCGGTAATTATTGATAAATCAAAAGTAGTTGAGTTAATTTTCTCTAATGCAAATTTTAGATACCAGTATCAGTACGTTTATAATTCGTATTTCCAAGAGACATACAGTCGATTAGTGGGTTGTGATTACATCGAGACATACAGAGGTACGTACTATGATAAAGGAGATTCTATTCATGTAAAAATTTTTCGAGAATATAAATCACGTTATGTTTACGAAGATCTTGCCTCATACGATTTGATAAAAATCCAATAAAAATGCTCCGCCAATTCTTTCTTCTTGGTAGCTAGAACTCACCATACTCCTTCTGCTAAACAGGGTGATACACCACCCCATTTTAATAAAGCTGCATAACAAATTGATAACCGAACCTACAGATAGGAGTCGTAGTATGGAAAGGCTTATAATTTTAAGTAGTCTTTAATTTGGTCGAAAAACCATACTGTAAATATACTAATACGAAAAATGCTTGCGTTAAACCCACATAAAACTAACCAAATTGCTAATTGTTTGTGGCTTACTGATTTTTGCTGCCTGCAAAAAAGATAATTGTAAAGATGCTAATTGCCAAAACGGCGGAATTTGTAATGATGGCAAATGCGATTGTCCACCGGGATATAGCGGGACAAACTGCGAAATAAAAGATAGTTGCTACAAGGTAGAGTGTGGATGGGGGAACTGTAATAACGGTAAGTGCAATTGCTTGCCCACCTTTTATGGTGAGAAATGCGATTCGAATGGGGTTAATAATAATATTTATGTGGTGAAAAATTTAGCTATAACACCGGGAAGTCAACCCGAGTTTAATAATTATGTAAACCGAGACGACTCTTTTGTAGCCCAAATGAGGATTGATACTTCAATGAACCCTTATATAGTTTATCAAGAGTTTCATCAGCTTTTTACCACTAAAACTATCAATTTTCAAGCCTATAACAGAAACGATTTATTGCGCGAATTTATTTTGGGTGCAAACAATGATAAAAGAATGAGGTTTGACGGTGTTATACAAAACAATGGAAAATTAATACAGGTAACGGTATCGTATTTTGATGCGGTTAATCCTAAGTATAAAGATTTTGTGGAAATTGCTGAGTTTGATTTTGTAGCACAATAAAAAAGCAGCCCTAGGGCTGCTTTTAGAATATTGGGTATGAGGTGCCGAACTAAATTCGGCATGACAAATTGGTATTAACCTTGCGCTTTTTTGCGAATGATGTTTAGTGCTGCACCTGCCTTAAACCACTCAATTTGTTGTTGGTTGTAAGTGTGGTTTACTTTTATTTCATCAACACTACCATCGGCGTGTTTCAATACCACTGTTAGTGGAGTATTGGGTGCAAATGTGGTAAGACCAACAATATCTATTTTGTCGTTTTCTTGTACTTTATCGTAATCGTCTTTGTTAGCAAAGGTTACACCTAGCATACCTTGTTTTTTAAGGTTGGTTTCGTGTATACGAGCAAACGATTTTACCAATATAACACGTACCCCCAAGTGGCGGGGTTCCATAGCTGCGTGCTCGCGAGATGAGCCTTCACCATAGTTTTCATCACCTACTACTATACTGCCAACACCAGCGGCTTTGTAGGCACGTTGGGTAGCTGGTACTGCACCGTATTCGCCGGTTAGTTGGTTTTTTACTTTATCAGCAGTGTCGTTAAAATAGTTAATGGCACCTATCAACATATTGTTTGATATGTTATCTATATGACCACGGAATTTTAACCAAGGGCCCGCCATACTAATATGGTCGGTGGTACACTTGCCTTTTGCTTTTATTAGCAGGTAAAGGTCTTTAATATCAGTACCTTCCCAAGCTGCGAATGGCTCAAGCAATTGTAAACGATTGCTAGCAGGGTCAACAACTACCGATACTCCACTACCGTCTTTGGCAGGGGCTTGGTAGCCTGCATCTTCTACTGCAAAACCTTTGCTTGGCAATTCTATACCTACTGGTTCGTCCAATTTCACTTGCTCGCCGTTATTGTTGGTAAGCGTATCAGTAATTGGATTAAAGGTAAGGTCGCCTGCAATAGCAAACGCTGTTACTATTTCTGGTGATGCTACAAATGCGTGGGTATTGGGGTTACCATCGTTACGTTTTGCAAAGTTGCGGTTAAACGAGGTAATGATACTATTTTTACGAGTAGGGTCGCTGGTGTGGCGTGCCCACTGGCCTATACAAGGGCCGCAAGCATTGGCCAAAACAACACCGCCCATTTGGTCGAAGGTGTCTAAGTATCCATCACGTTCAACGGTATAACGCACCATTTCAGAACCTGGGGTAATGGTAAACTCAGCCTTAGTTTTAAGGTTTTTATCTACCGCTTGTTGCGCTATTGATGCTGCACGGGTAATATCTTCGTAAGAAGAGTTGGTGCAGCTTCCTATCAAACCTACTTCTAATTCAGCAGGCCAGTTATTTTCTTTTATTGCAGCAGCAAATTTGCTTAACGGCCAAGCCAAATCGGGAGTGAAAGGGCCATTTACATGAGGCTCTAACTCATTAAGATTAATTTCTATTACTTGGTCAAAATATTGTTCAGGGTTAGCGTATACTTCATCATCACCTGTAAGGTGTGCAGCAATACCATCGGCCAAAGCAGCTACGTCAGCACGCTCTGTACCGCGTAGGTAATCGCCCATTGTTTTATCATAACCGAATATTGAAGTTGTAGCTCCAATTTCAGCACCCATATTACAAATAGTGCCTTTACCTGTGCACGATATGTTTGATGCGCCTTCGCCAAAATACTCAACAATAGCACCCGTACCACCTTTAACGGTAAGTATGCCTGCTACCTTTAAAATAACATCTTTAGCACTTGTCCAACCGCTCATTTTGCCTGTTAGTTTCACACCAATCAGTTTGGGGAATTTAAGCTCCCAAGGCAAACCAGCCATTACATCACAAGCATCAGCACCACCCACGCCTATGGCAACCATACCCAAACCACCTGCGTTTACAGTGTGGCTATCGGTACCTATCATCATAGCTCCGGGGAATGCGTAGTTTTCTAACACTACTTGGTGTATAATACCTGCACCGGGTTTCCAAAAACCAATACCGTATTTGTTTGATACTGATGAAAGAAAATCGTATACCTCTTTGTTGGTATCAATAGCGGTTTGTAAATCTTCGGTTGCACCTACTTTAGCTTGTATCAAGTGATCACAATGCACCGTTGAAGGAACTGCTACTTGGCTACGGCCTGCTTGCATAAATTGCAACAAAGCCATTTGTGCCGTAGCATCTTGCATAGCTACACGGTCGGGGGCAAAATCAACGTATGATTTTCCACGCTCAAAACTGGTGGTAGCGTTGCCATCCCAAAGGTGGGTGTATAATATTTTTTCGGTAAGGGTAAGCGGTTTCCCTAAAACTTTGCGGGCTGCCTCAATTTTGGCAGGCATTTCAGCATAAGTTTTTTGTATAAGGTCTAAGTCGAAAGCCATAAGTAAAGAATGTTTTTTAAAGGACTGCAAAAATAAGTTTTTAAACGCACAATTGCTTGTGCATGGCTACTTTATATACTTTCTAAACAAGCACACAAGACAAATAGTTTCAGTGCGTTATTAAAGGGGAATAAGTGCTTTTATATTAAGTCTTAAAAATAATTACACACCTGTTTTGAGCAAATACACAATTACAATGAGTATGGAGTTCTTTAATGTGTAAATTTCAATAGGAATTAATATAATAGAAATCGTCTGATACTTTTATCTCATCAATAACTTCTATCCCCAAAACATTTTTAACAGAAATGTATTTATCTGGTAATTTACCTTGAAGTGCTAGGATTACTCGGCAATTAATTTTTTCACCCTTTGATATTTGTTCAGCTCTGATAAGGCTTTCATATTTTACACACTGAAAAATGCCTCTTAAAATATCTATGTCAGCAGAGATTAAGGATTTAACCTCAACCCCTATTTTTAAACCTTTATCATTAAATAAAACATCAACACTATCTAATGATGGTAGCTTATGTTCAAGTGCGCCTTCCTTTAAACTTTTTTTGAGCTTTAAGACAATTGGATTTTGGGAAATAAATTTTTTGAATTTTTTATGATGCTCACTTTCCCCTCCACCCCTATATTCTTTGAGCTCGTTAATATCTACGCCCAAAGAACTAATAATTGGGAATAAACCAAAGTTCTTTAATATATCATCCCATTTACTATAACTGTATACCTCTATTAGCTTTTCTAGTACTAACTCCTTTTTTTGCGGACTTGAAGATTTTTCGAATGATTTCTCACTTATAAACAAGCCTATTCCATCTCCAGGAAGCCCTGTCTGTTTATTCACAACTAAGCATTGAATTGGAGGAATTTTTTCTTTTTTTTCTTTCTCCAATTCAATCAAAGCATTTCCAATTGCACCCAAAACATAATTCAAATTTCTTGCACTAGGCATATTGACTTCTTCTGCTAAATTAGAATAACTAATCACATTTCTAGCTTTTGCTTGTCGCACCAAAATTGGCAGAACTTTTCTAGCTCGCTGTAAATAAAGTTTATTACCCTTCAAAATGTTAGGGCTTGCTATTTTTGCTGTTTGATTCTTTGGCATTTTGATAGATTGTTATGTGGATCAGATTGTTACATTTGAAAACTCATGGAAAATAACAAAAACCTACAACGTTTGTGGTAGGCATATTTAATTTTTTATTTTGGGCTAACTCCTTATTTATTAAAGTCTTTAAGTTAAAGGCAAATCTTATTCAGTAGACTGAAGTCTACCGCTATCAAAATTACAGTTCGGAGAGGGACTTAAGTCCCCCTCCCAACTGTAATTTCAACAAAATGGGGTTTCAACCCCATTGTTTGTTTACCACACTTACCCTCTTTTTGCAATTACACAGTAACAGTTCTTTGAAAAAATGCCTAGCCGTAACAAATCGTAACACGTATGTATTACGCTTAAACCCTTGCTACTATTGGCTGCAAAAGGTGTAACACCCGTAACACTAAAAAAACACGTTAAACAGTTACTTTTGAAACTGTGAAAGAAAAAAATGATAAATGGTTATCGCGTGCATGGTATGCCTACCTTATTTTTTATTTCGGGTTGGTGATTTTTAATCTCGACCTAATACCTGTGGCATGGCTAGACGAAACGTTTGGGCTAGACCCTGCCATAAATTTAGTGCGAGCGGGAAGCTATACCTCAAAAATATGGGCACACCCCGGTACTGAGGAGGTTTTTTTGGCCTATTTGCCCTTTATACAGCTATACAATGCTGCTTTTCTGCTGATTTTTCCTGCCGAAATTTTTTGGGTACGCCTTCCCTACATACTGGCTTTTGTGGTTGTCCTTGTTTTTTTATGGAAGATATACCGCAAACAGCAAGGTTTAAGTTTACTAACAGCCATAGTGCTGATGGTGCTTTTTATGAACGATAAAGGCTTATACGAATCGCTGCGAAGTTTCCGCAGTGAGGTGCTTGAACTAATGCTTATGGCACCAGCCATTTACTTTTTTATGCAGCACAAAAAACCTGTATTGGTGGCTTTTCTGCTAAGTATGGTTTTTCTCACCCATCCATCACTATGGGTATTTGTGGGTATACTAATGCTGTATTTATTTTTTAGGGCTGATGTAAAAACCAAAATAACTACAAGCATAGTATTTGCCTTACCCATTTTAGCCTTTTTGGTGTACGCAGGTTTCGATTTTGCCGCTTTAAAATCGCAACTGATAGACCACGGTGGCGAACACATGGCCAAGGGCAATTTGCTTGTCGACCATTTTTTTACCCGCTATTGGCCGTTTTATAAGCTGCAACCTTGGGTATTGCTGCTCAATTTGTTTATTACAGGCTATTGCATTTATATCATTTACAAAGAAAAAAGCATTAAAAACCGTCCGCTTGAAGTGGCTTTTTTGCTCACCTCAGCCTACTGGTTGTTTATATTAGCACCGCTATACCGCTACAATACACCCAATATTTTATTGATGTTTGTATTGTTGCCCCAACCTTTGCTATTACTAAAACAGCGCTATTATGATAGTTTAGCCAGCAAAGTCAAATTCAGACTAATTGCTATTGGTGGCATAGTGCTTTTGCCTTTTGCTATTTTGGTAGAGTTTCCTTTTTTAAGCAGAAATGCAGCCGCTATTGTTCAGCGAGAAGAACGCAACCCCGATAAAGCAATTAACTGGTTAGACAAACATTTTGACGATAGAAAAAAGATACTTTTGGTTGAAAATTCTATAGCACACTACTACTCGCTACAACACGAAAATGTTGATTTTGCATTGGTATACTCAGTATACAAATACAATTTTGCAGACTACGACGAGGTGTACATGGTGAGTGTGAACGAACTTAACGGTGGGGATTTGATAGATGAATACAAACCCGAACAAGGCACTTTATTTGGACGTTCACTAGGCAGTGATATTGTTACTTACTACGGACTAAAAATTTATAAAATACACAACGAAAAAGAGATGCGTGCCCTGCAAAAAGGGTACGAAGAATATGCAAAGGCACGATGGACGATAAAGGACAACACACCGAAGAACTAAGCCAATCACTAGCTCCTTATTTTTCTTTGCCTGATGGTGAAACAGCTTACGAGGCTCTGCTGCAAAGGCTTACCGACGAAATACAACACCTGATTGATTTTGATTTGGACAAACTGTGGAGTGTTTTGTACCGCATTGATGTAAGCGAACAAAAGGTAAAAGATGTACTGGCCACTACTCCGTTTCCACAACACGCACAAGGCATTGCCCTATTAATTATAGAACGACAACAGCAAAAAATTATCTCACGAAAAAAGTATAAGGGTTAAATTATTGACCTTCATTTTTCGTCATTTTTGATGGGTCTTGACGAGCATCAAAAACTTGAATGATATAAATGATATCTGCTGAAACAGTATAAATAATTTTATAATTCCCCTCTACAAGAAAACGATAATTAAATCCCCACGATTTTAAAAAAGGTTCTTCGGGTGCTGATAAGGGGTGGGTAATAAGCTGTTCTGTTTTAGAAACTATGGCTAAAATAATTCTATCAGCAATATGTGGTGCTACCTCAAACAAATAGGAGTAAATATTTTCAATATCCTTTTCAGCCCTAGCGGTAAAGACTATCTCCATACCTACTATTTACGGCCAAACCCAGTTTTTAACTTTTCTTTAACTTGATCTAAAGAGTATACACGGTCTTCACGTATATCGTTTTCGGCTTCTATACTGCGGCGCAAAATATCAGCACGTGTTAATGGATTCCCTGCAAGTGTACCTTCAATTTCACCATTAGAAAATTCGGTTACCATAGCATAAATAACCTTCAAAATATTTTCATCTTGAATGGTATCAATAGAGTTGTGTATGGAGTGCTTTAGTTCTATAGCGGTCATAAATATATTGTAGCGAAATCTTATCGTATGCTATATCAAATATACAAAAATCAATGGAGAAGGGCAAGGGCTATACTTATTTAAGCAAACCCAGAGCGGGTATAAACACCTCTTTGCGGCTTACATCCAAAAGGTTTTGTTCTTTTAATTCGCCCAGTATGCGGGTGGTGGTTTGGCGGGCAAGTCCGTTTAGAGTGGCAATTTCTTGTTGAGTTAAATAATTACGCAATGTAATATTCTCGGTAGCTCCCTTACCTTCTTTTTCTGCCCACTCTTTAAAAAACTGTATTAAGCGAGTACGGGCATCTTTAAACAACAGGGTTGAGTAGCGTCGGCTCACAGTCATTTGTTGCTTACCCACTTGTTTTGAATATTTAATGGCCAAACTAGGTCGAGATTGAAGCATTTCTTCAAACTCGTGCACATTAAAATTGCATAAAATAGTTTGGCTATTTAGGGCAACAGCAAACTCGTGTCCTATTTTCCCTTCTTCCAGTTGCAGTTGACCAAAAATATCTCCCTCTTTTAGCACATCAAGCAATATTTCGCTGCCGTCTTCATCGTAGTAGCCCAACTTCACATTGCCGCGTTTCACAAAGTATACTTTGCGTAGCTCCTCCTCAGGAAAATAAATAAACTCGTGCTTTTGGCAAGTTTTAAAAGCAACAAGCCATTCCAACTCTTTATAATCCTCATCAGTTAGCGAGTCGAAAATAGAGTGATTGCGCAAATACCAATACTTTACCGTTTCCATGTCATCACAAGTTCACGGGGAAGATAACAAAAACAGCACCACTATTTTTACCCTCTGTAATAATAGAAAAAAGGGGCGCGTGCAAAGCACGCGCCCCTTTTTGGTTATATTTTTTTCTGTTGAAATTAACTATACAGGAAATACGTGCCTTTCAGAATGGTATGACGAGCGTACCATAGGGCCACTTTCTACGTAGTTAAAGCCCTTTGCTAGTCCTACCTCTTTGTAGTATGCAAACTTATCGGGGTGTACAAACTCCACCACATCTAAGTGCATTTTGGTAGGTTGTAGGTATTGACCCAGTGTAAGCACATCACAACCGTGTGCCACAAGGTCGTCCATTATTTCAAAAACCTCATCGTCAGTTTCGCCCAATCCTAGCATTATGCCGCTTTTGGTACGCACGCCCATATCTTTGGTACGGCGAGTTTGCTCAAGACTACGTTCGTATTTGGCTTGTGGGCGTACTTTACGGTAAAGGCGTTTCACCGTTTCCATATTGTGCGATATTACTTCGGGGCGTTCGTTCACCACCAATTCAAGCAAGTCCCATTTAGCCCTAAAATCAGGTATCAAAGTTTCAAGCGTAGTATCGGGGCTTAGTTTTTTCACCTCGCGTATAGTATCAGCCCATACACCTGAGCCCAAATCTTTAAGCTCATCACGGTTTACCGATGTAATAACGGCGTGTTTCACGCCCATCAGCTGTATAGCTTCAGCCACACGGCGTGGCTCGTCAAGGTCATATTCAGTCGGTCGTCCCGTAGCAACAGCACAAAACGAGCAACTGCGGGTGCAGGTATTGCCCAGTATCATAAAAGTAGCTGTACCCTCGCCCCAGCACTCGCCCATATTAGGGCAATTGCCACTTTCGCATATAGTATGCAGTTTATGCTCATCTACCAGTTTGCGCACCTTGCGGTAGCTTTCGCCGGTAGGAAGTTTCACTTTAAGCCAACTTGGTTTTTTGGTGCGAGCACCATCAACAACAGGAAGTTCAATCACGCTAAATCGTTTTTAAAAATTAGAAAATCATCACCACTTGTTCCCAAACACAGCGCAAATATAAAACGATGGAAAGATATATTTGTTTTGGGTATGCAACATTAGTGGCAAACGTTGCGGAAAAGCATCTACAAACACCCCAACCTCTATGGCTTTAATCTCATCAGTAAAATCACCCCAATCAAAATTAAAACCTGCTTTTACAAAACCGCCTACTCTAAAATTAAGCTCGTTAAAGCCTCTAGAAAAGGGCGAATTGCCTATTACATTGTTTTGATTAATATTGGTTTCATCGGCCACTTTTACCGATACCACAAAATTATTGTTGTTTACATCCGTCTCCAATACATCCAAATACACTGGTTTAAGTATTGTAAACACGGGGCCTACGGCGACATTAAAACTTATGGAGGCTGTATTTTTTAGTTTCTTTTCTGATAAAGTAAATTTATTACCATAGCCCAAACGGCCTGCATAGGCATAGTTTAGTTTACCATAGGTATAGGGACTGGTATTGGTGATACCTGTATTGTATATGCGTATTTCTTTGGGGTGGCGAATAGTTAAAAATTCAGCCTCTAAATATTCAACACGGCCGTTTGAGATATATCGACCAAAACGTAAATCAAAGCCAAAACCACGCGGATGCCCCATAATGCCAAACGAAAACTCACGATTATAATCATCATTAGATATACGCTGCGCGTTTGCATACTGCGGCAAAGCCAGCAATAGCAATACAACGGAAACTAAAATGATTTTACTTTTTAACAATGGCATTTGGATGCTACTTTTGTAAGTAGAGCGGTTGTTTTTAACTAAGACGGTTACTCTTACTCAAATGTAACGAAAAAAGTGCCAAATATGTTCACAGCAGAGATAATTTATAAAGGCGATTTGAGAACAGAAGCAACTCATCTTAAATCAGGAAAAAGTTTTATTACTGATGCACCAACCGATAATCACGGCAAGGGAGAGGCTTTTTCGCCTACCGATACTGTTTGTGCCGCTTTGGCAAGCTGTATGCTTACCCTAATGGGTATTGGTGCTAACAGACACAGTTTGAATATTGACGGCACTAAAATACAGGTGATGAAGCACATGGTAGATAACCCGCGTCGCATAAGTAAAATTGACGTAATAATCAGCTTTGGAGCAAACAATTACACGCCCGAAGAGAAGAAGATTTTAGAGCGTTTTGCTATTACCTGCCCAGTGGCAAAAAGCCTACACCCTGATATTGAACAGGCAGTAGTGTTTAACTATTAAAATTTAGGGGAAAGGGCTGATTTACCCTTGTATCTGTTCTTTCAGATCAGAAAAATAAATCTGCATATGCGATTCTTCGTACACAACCTCACCCTCTTTTATCAAAATTATTTGGGGCGATTCGTGGTGCACTTTAAGCTGCTCTGCAATAGCATTTGATATATCTCTATATCTTAATAAATCTAAATAGTAATACGTTTCGTTAGCTATTGGTTCAAAGCTGCTTTCTAAACGGTTTTTTACCATTGAGCTAATAGCACATTGCGTACTATGTTTAAAAATAACTACCGCATTTTGGTAGCTTTCATTTCTAATAGTATCTAAATCACTAAGAGTGTTTAGGTTTTTCCAAGGCAAAGACATTACTTTACCACAGAGGTGCTAACTTTGTACGCAGGGCATTGATCCCTGTGGCATGAGCTTAAAACACCTAACCCCGCAATTACCAACAAAATCAAAAGAATCTTTTTCATATACTCGTTGTTTAAACAATATTCGTTTTTAAAATAGCATCAAAAACTGTGCAAAATTACAAAAAAATATGCGATTTACTCAGTAATGAAGAGTGTAAAGGTTTTGTAAACAAATTTTTACACCTAAACCCTGCACAAATTGCATTGCAATACAGGGATAAATTACCCTGCGATGCCTCAATATTGGCACTTATTGTACAGTTATATCAAAAAGGCCAACAAAAATTACCTGCTTGGGTACAAAACTACTGTGCACTTACCACCAAAAGTTTTGAGCAATCCACCTCGCAAACAGTAGCCCTTTATAAAACAACGTTTATTAAAGGCTCAAAATTGCTTGTACTAGGCGGAGGTTTAGGGGTGGATGAATGGGCACTGGCAAACACCTTTAACCAAATAACTTCTATTGATAATGATGCTGAACTGAACGAAATTGTTGCTTTTAATGCCCTACGTTTGGGAATTAATAATTGTGAACGACTTACACAAACCGCCGAAACCTATTTACAAAACACCACTGCTTTTTTTGATTGCATATATACCGATCCTGACCGTAGGGATGGACAAGGTGCACGCAAAATAACCCTGCAACACTCAACCCCTGATATTATAGGGCTTTTGCCTACCCTGTGGCAACACACCAAAAAATTAATTATTAAAGCATCGCCTGTTATTGATATTAAAGACACAGCAAAACAGCTTGAGGGCGTTAGCGAAGTGCGAGTGATAGCTGTTGATAATGAAGTGAAAGAAGTTTTATTTACTGTAGAAAAGGATTTTACAGACGTTTACAATACTATTGCTACCAACTATACAAACAATAGCTGGCAAGAGATAGAGCACAAGGGGGAAACCCTAAAGCCTGCGCACAGCAATGTAGAGGATAGCTTTTTTTATGAACCCAATTTGGCCATAATAAAATCAGGATTGCACCAACAGTATGCTGCACAAATGGGTTTAGGGCTTTTGGATGAAAAAACTGCCTACTACACATCAACCAAAAATGACGAGGATTTTTTAGGAAGAGTATTTAGCATAAAAGCAGTTTTACCCTTTAACAAAAAAGGAATTGCTGCCTACCTTAAACAACACAAAATTTCAAAAGCAAACATTGCTAAACGTAATTTTAGACTTAGTGTAGATGAATTAAAAAAAATGTTCACTATTAAGGACGGGGGCGATGACTACTTATTTTTCACACAGCTACAAGGCAAACCGTTTCTATACCATTGCACTAAATAAAAACACGGCTTAGTTACCTTACTCAAAAATAATTTATTTAAAAAACTGATACTTAGTTTTAGTTTTTTATTTTCGCCCTTCACATTGGTTAATAAACTAAGCTTCTTCTAAATAGCTTAATAGGTTTATTTGCTTTTTTTGAGGTAGGTAGTTTGTATGATAGAAAAGTTTTTTTACCCCGTTACGGTAAATGCTGATACTGAGAGCCGAAAATTCTCAGGTAGTGTGCACAGTCACATTGACAGGTTTCCCGATGTTTCTGCTTGTAAAATAGCCATCTTTGGTGTTTTCGATAAAAGACTTGGTGAAATAAAAGGTATTGATGCACAAAATGCTTTTGGACAGATTAGGCACGAATTATATAACCTGTATTTTAAATTTCCTGGTGTAGAAATAGCCGATTTGGGTAATTTAATACCCGGTGATAGCGTAGAAGATACCCTTAGTGCCGTTGGTACAGTAGTTAACGAAATGGCATCGCAGGGTGTGCTGACAATTATTTTGGGTAATAGCCAGTTGATAGGCTTAGGTCAATATGCAGGCTACGATAGACTAAGTAAATATACCGAAGTTACGGTTTTTGATAATCGTGTTTCAATTGATACCGACGATTTGGTATACCGCATAGTTACCCACGACCCTAATCATCTTTTCAACCTAAATCACCTAGGCTACCAAACCTATTTAAGCGATGAAGAAGCCCTTACGGCTTTTGAAAAAATGTACTTTGATACCGTGCGTTTGGGATTATTGCGCGGCAATCCTGAAATTACCGAGCCTTGCTTGCGCAACTCGCAAATAGGTATTTTTGATTTATCATGTATAAAATATGCCGATGCTCCGGGTAGCACCAACTCATCACCAAACGGTATCACTGCCGAAGAAACTTGTCAAATAGCTCGTTATGCAGGCCTTAGCCCACGTATGGGTTCATTGGGTATATATGGTTATAATGATGCTAACGATATAAATAATAATACCGCACAACTGGCAGCCCAAATGATATGGTATTTTATTGAAGGCGTTTTGCTTAGAAAAGAAGAAGATCCCGCCCGCGAACAAGATAAGTTTTTGCAATACCGCACTGCATTAAATGACGGTCAACACGAAATAATCTTTTATAAAAGTAAATCTACCAGCCGTTGGTGGATGGAAATACCTCACCCCAAAAACCATAAAGAAAACACTTTTCCTATAGTGGTTCCGTGCAGTTATACCGACTATCAAGTGGCTTGCAACAACGAAATGCCCGACCGTTGGTGGAGGGTATATCAAAAATATTCATAGCATCAGCGATTACTACTTGCAATTTCTGCAAAAGAAATAATCGCTATTTGCAATAATCCTTAATGATTAATCAAGGGAATTTCTCACATTTGTACCGTCGTAGTTTTGGCTCTTTGGAAAAAAGAGACGAGCAACTTACTATGTAAAAATAGTGAGGGCTTAGGGTAGTATAAACTGCATTGGGAAATGTTAGTTCAGTTTCTGTTTTAAATTGAGCAACCAAATCTCGGCGCTACTCGGCTGGCGTGTTTGCCAGCCTTTTGGCTTTGCCGCTATATATGCAGGATTTGCATATATGGTAATATACACTCCGCCTTGCTCATAAGACGAACCGTGCCAGCCCTTCAGTTGTTCCAAACCATTAAAGCTAAACTCACAATTCATATTGCTTTGCAAAACAAAGGCAACACTATCTGTTGATGTGTTGTATAAACCTTTTAGCCGCAATCCCTTCGTACTGTCTAAATATCTGATGGCGGAGGGATAGCTAAGCGGGGCATACGTATAAAAGGTAATGCTATCGTCAAAATCATCAGCTATTTGCTGCTCCAACTCATATATAGGCGTGTAGGCTATATTGGCATCTCCTATACATTTACCGGGGTAATACATAAAATTGCCCGCTACCAAAGCCATACTTGCCACTACTGCCCATATTTTTTTGCTTATGGGGCGCATATTTTGCAAAGCAGCAGCAAAAAGTAGTAGCAACACTACTGTTGAGGGCAAAAAATAACGGTGTATGGGTGGATAGGCAAACAAAACACAAATGCCGCCGCCAACCAACAATAACAGCAGCGAGTAGCTAATAAGCAACCTTATAAACGCATCGGTAGGGTATAGTTTTTTTCTGTTTTTAAAGAAATAAAGCAACACCGTAGCAAGGGGAAGCAAATATCCAAAATCAATAATTCGCCAAAAAGCAATGGCAAAATTATAGGCAATACCTTTTAGTGTTGGGGTTTCTCGCAAATAATTGGGACTACTTATTGCCCAACCAAAATGACTTTGATGTGCCATAGCCCAAGCAACTAATACCAAAAAGGGTAGAGTGTATACCCACCAGTTTTTAGCTGCCCATTTACCAATGGCTTTAAAACCTTTTCCAAATACAAAAAAAACAACATCGTTGGTGGCTAAAAACAATAGTAAAAAAGCCCCTTGCAGGTGAACCAATACCATAGCGCACAACATAAGCACATAGGGTATGCGCTTGCCTTGCTGCCAAAAATAAAAGGCTGCAAAGGCAACCAAAGTAAGCGGCAGTTGCAGCGATACATTGGTGAGCTGCGCCACATACAGCGGTGATATGACAAAAATTAGCGTAGCAAACTGTGCTGTTTTTTGGCTAAGGTATTTTTGTGCTATTTTATATACTACGCTGCAAAGCAAAAAACCGACTACAACCTGCAATAAATGAGTAACCCAAAGGCTTTTGCCAGCTATTGTCCAAAAAAGTGCTAGTACAAAAGGATATAGTGTGGGGTGCCCTGGGTCGGCAGTGGGGATATTGAAAACAGTGGTGAAATTGTTAGCATATATATTATCAGCAGCGTATAAGTTGCTGGGGATGCTATCGCCTAAAAAGGGCATATCTATCACCCAAAAAAAAGCAACTAAATGAAAAGCTGCCAGTACTATATAAAATATGCGCTTGTTCAGCTTTGTAGGGTTTGTTTGGGTAGATAACGTTTCATCCACGTTTGGCCTATGGGTTGTTGCCATTGGCTATCCAGTTGTTCTTTGGTGGTAACAAGGGCATTAAACACCAATGTATATTGGTTTATTTGGTCTGCAGTAAACAAATTTTCCAACTCGTTTACGTTGGTTGTTTTCACTTCACCGTTAACCTCGTAGCTAACCAGTAATCGGTTAAATAGTGCTACACCATAATGGCTTTCTACTTCTTTTATAAAATGTACTGATTTATCTATCGAACATCCACTGGCTTCGGCTTGGGTTTCATCAACCATTAAAATAATAAAGCGGTTGTTGCGCACCTCGCCAATGGCCTTTAATTGTTGATTGTGTGCTGTCCACTGTTGGGTAAATTGTGCCAAAGCCCGGTTTAGGTTAGCTTCTTCATCGGCAGTAAACGGCCTATCGCTTTGGTATACCCACACTTTTGATTGTGGTGAGAAATTATGCATAGTACAAAGTTAATGAAGCTGTTTATGTATTTATCTTTAAACTTAGAAAATCTAAAATAGTTTTGAAGTTAGAAATTGTGTTCTCTTCAAACTCAAAAGCCTGCTTCTTTATCAAATTTTCTTGCATAGCCCTATTAAAATGTGTCTTATTATATTTGGTTGATGAAGGATAACAGCTCTTTTGAAAGTTTAGCTTATCAGTTTTCCCTATTAAACTTTCCATTGCACAATTGTCCCAAGAAGTATTAATACCGCTCAAAGTAAAAATACGCCCTTCAACTATCATCCCGAAATTTTCAATGTATCTCACTTTCTGTTTTTTCCCTTCATCATCAGAATCAAGAAGAATTATAAACTCTTTTCCCCACCCGATATACAAACTAATAAGTACATCCAAATTTCCTGAACCTGTGCTTGGCGAAAGATTAAGGGTAACATCATTACTTAGTACGACATCTTGAAAGTATTTAAGGGTGTAGAAGTCATTTTTTCCTTCGAGAAAAACGCAATTTGGTAACCTTTCTAAATCACTGGGAGAATAATCCAAAACGTCTAAAATAGGTTGAAAATAAGCCGTATTATGAGGGTGATTAGCAGCAAAATCTCTATAATTATCTATAATTATTTTTGTTTTCTTTATGTTATATTCATCTGGGTCTGTTAAGTCGAGTCCTTCATTTTTCACAACATAGGTGCTTTCAAGCCATTTAGGATTAATCATGTGATGACTATGTGTTGTATAAATAATTTTAGAATTAGAAGTTAATTTTTCAAAACTTGTAAGCAATTGTTTCTGTGCATATGGGTGTAGATTCGATGCAGGTTCATCAAAAAGAAAGATCACATTTTGGGGTTCATCCACCCTATATGGTCTAAACTGAGTAAATAATAGAAATGTGAAAAACCACCTAAAACCCAAAGAACGTTCATTAATTTGATATATTCCGTCATCTGACTCTATTTCAAACTCCAAATAACAAATATCATTATCATCAATTCCATAGTCAATTATTATCCTAGTATTATCGATGCTTCTCTTAAAAATATTTTTCCATCCATCAAAAACAACCTCAGTAACCTTTCTCTCCATTAATTGAATCAATCTATTCAAACTTCTTTTGTCGTTTGACCTAATTCGCTCAAGAAGATGCTCCTTAATATTAGTTGCATTCTGTAAAGAATTCAGAATATCTTGAATAAGAGAAATATAAAATGATTCTTTTGATGAAAGAGTATTTGATGATTCTAAGTTTATTCTTGAAGGAAAGTCAAATAAAAAATTAGGGAAATACAGGATTTTTGGTATAAGTTCTCTGCAGAACGCTGCTAATCTGCTGTTATCAGAAGAATATTTTTTGTCAGATATATGTATATGTTCTTCCCCCCCTTTCTTATGAATACCTTTAAGACCACTCCACCGAAAATCAGATTCTTTATAATTCGAATTCTCAAACTTGTATTTCCTAGAATAATTTAACTCAGCGTCTCCTGCATAAATTGAATGAAAATTTGTCTTCTTTTCAGCAAACTCATTTATTTTTATTAAATCATCATCCTCAACTGAAAGAGTTGCTCCGATATTAATAAAATCATTAAAATTATCTCTTTTATTAATTGGTATTAAATCATTGTAATTTTTTATTGACCCTCCTGGTAAATCAAGTACAGAAGGCCCTGTATTATCGCTACTAAAAAAATTAATAGCTTCTAATATTGTAGTTTTTCCACTTTCATTTAATCCAACAAGTGTGTAGATATTTGCCTTAGGTGACTTCTCCAAATTAATTGTAATATCTTCAATCCCTTTGAAATTTTTTATTTTGAACTGTTTGAATCTCATATTAGTAATCAATAGTATTTTCAAAAGTATATAAATTTCAAACAAAAAAGCCCCGAATAATCGAGGCTTAAAAATACCAAATGAACATTGTTAAATGCTCAATGTAAAATGTGTTATCCTACTTTTATCAACTCAACGTCGAATATCAAAGTAGCGTTTGGGCCAATAATGCTACCCGGAGCACCATAAGCACCATAGCCAAGATTTGATGGAATGTAGAACGTGTATTTAGCACCTTCGCCCATTAGTTGCAAACCTTCTGTCCATCCTGCAATTACACGGTTTAGAGGGAAAGAAATAGGTTGACCACGCTCTACCGAGCTATCAAAAATGCGACCATCAGTAAGCATACCTGTGTAGTGTACAGTTACGCTATCAGAGGCATCTGGTTTGGTGTCGTTACCTTCTTGTATAACTTTGTATTGCAAACCACTTGCGGTAGTATGCACACCTTCTTTGTTTTTGTTTTCTTCTAAAAAATTGATGCTTTCAGTACTCATCTTTTTAAAGTTTAGTGGGTGATTAATCTATTTTAATAAGTTCTACGTCAAAAATAAGCGCAGCATTTGGCCCTATAATAGAACCTTGTGAACCGCGTGAACCATAGGCCAAATTTGACGGTATAAAAAACCTGTATTTAGAACCTTCTGTCATTAATTGTAAACCTTCAGTCCAACCTGCTATTACACCATTTAGGGCAAAAGAAATAGGTTGTCCGCGATCTACTGAGCTATCAAATACCCTACCATCAATTAGTGTACCTGTATAGTGAACGGTTACACTGCTAGTAGAAGTTGGTTTTGCGCCTGTACCTTCTTTAATTACTTTATACTGCAAACCACTTGTAGTGGTAGTAACACCTTTTTCGTTTTTATTTTTTGCTAAAAAGGCTTCACCATCGGCAAGGTTTTTCAAAGCAATAGCTTCTTGTTTTTTAGTAAAATAGTTGTTTACTATACCATTACAATTCTGAGTTTTAATTAATGATGAACTATCGTTTAGCTCACCTTCTATACTTTGTTTAAAAGTAGCTAAAAGTATTTCTGTATTTAAATCATCAAAACCTTGGTCTTTAAGACTTTTGCCATACAACAACCCCAGTGAATAGGCCACTGAATCGTTGTAATTGGTAAGCGTAGTAGATTTACTTTCGTTTGTTGTTTTTTTACCTGATGAGCAACTGGCTAATAACAGGCAAGCAATAAATGTTGTGGTTAATAGTTTCATTCTTTTATTTTATAGTTTTTTTTAAGCATTGACAGGTGTTCCGTACATTTCAGCACGTTGTTCTTTTATTTCGGGGCTACTAATATAATCATCATAAGTCATAAGCTTATCCAAAGTGCCTTTTGGTGTAATTTCTATAATACGGTTGGCTACGGTTTGCATAAACTGGTGATCATGGCTGGTAAATAGTATACCTCCTTTAAAGTTTATCAAAGCATCGTTAAAGGCCGTAATAGATTCCAAATCCAAGTGATTGGTAGGCTCATCTAATACTAAGAAGTTAGCATTTTGCAGCATCATTCGGCTAGTCATGCAACGTACTTTCTCACCTCCCGATAATACTTTGGCCATTTTTTGGGTTTCTTCACCGCTAAATAGCATACGTCCCAAAAATCCACGAATAAAAGTCTCGTCTTTCTCTTTGCTAAATTGGCGTAACCAATCAACAAGATTATCATCTACCCCCTCAAAAAAGGGACTGTTATCATTAGGCAGGAAGGTTTTGGTAATGGTAACCCCCCAAGTAAATTCGCCTTTATCTGGTTTTACTTCCTCCATTAATGTTTTAAAGAAGGTAGTAATAGCCATACTGCTTTTTGATACAATGGCTACTTTATCGCCTTTGTTTAAGGTAAAACTAACGTCTTTAAACAGCACTTCACCGTCAACCGATTTTGCAAGTTTATCAACCGTTAGTACTTGATCGCCTGCCTCACGTTCGGGCTGAAATTGTATGCCCGGATATTTACGTGTACTGGGCTCAATATCCTCAATATTAAGTTTCTCAAGCAGTTTTTTACGACTGGTAGCCTGTTTTGATTTGGCGGCATTGGCACTAAAGCGCGAGATAAAATCTTGCAACTCTTTGCGTTTTTCTTCCGACTTTTTATTTTGGTCGCCACGTTGTTTCAATGCCAATTGGCTTGATTCGTACCAAAACGAGTAGTTACCCGTGTATATTTTCAGCTTGTTGTAATCTATATCTACAATGTGCGTACACACTGTATCTAAAAAGTGCCTATCGTGAGAGACTACAATTACTATATTTTTAAAATCGGCCAAAAAGTTTTCCAACCAGTCTACCGTTTCAATATCCAAATCGTTGGTAGGCTCATCCAGTAGCAAAATATCGGGGTCGCCAAATAGTGCTTGGGCAAGCAACACACGCACTTTTTCGTTACCGCTAAGCTCGTTCATAGCGCGGCTGTGTATCTCTTCTTTTATGCCCAAATTGCTTAAAAGCTCGGCGGCATCGCTTTCGGCCATCCAACCGTTCATTTCGGCAAAGTCGCCCTCCAATTCGCTGGCACGGTGTCCGTCGGCATCATTAAAATCGGGTTTAGCATACAGGGCATCTTTTTCCTGCATTATTTCCCAAAGTTTTTTGTTGCCCATTATCACGGTGTTTATCACCGTAAACTCGTCAAACGCAAAGTGATTTTGGCTCAGTACGCTCATGCGCATACCGGGGGTCATGCTAACGCTACCCGTTTGGGCATCTATCTCGCCCGAAAGAATTTTTATAAAAGTTGATTTTCCTGCACCGTTGGCACCAATTACACCGTAGCAATTGCCGGGGGTAAATTTTACATTTACCTCATCAAACAAAATGCGCTTGCCAAAACGCAGGGAAACATTAGAAACTGTAAGCATTTGTACCTTATTTTAAAAGTTTGCAAAGATAGATAAAAGGGGATGGATTAACTAATTAGAAGCCTTATGTTTGACAAACTTTGCAAGATTATTGCCTATTGAAAAATAGGCAACCAACTGTACACTATGCTGCATACATTTTTTATTGGTGAGTGGACTTTTGAACGTAAAATTTTTACGGGCGAAAATGTGCAAGGCACAGCAAAAGGCACTGCCATTTTTGAGGCAGGTGAAAACCCCACAACATTAATTTATAGCGAAAAGGGCGAGCTACACCTGACTGAGAACAATAACTCTTTTTCTTTTTTTAGAAGTTTTATTTACCAATTTGAGGCTGACAAACTATCCCTTATTTATAACGACGGTGTAAATATTGGCCAGCACTACCAAACGTACCAACCCGAAGGAGAACGTTTGGTTTCGCTAACCCCACATATTTGTGGTGCTGATGTATACGATGGGTATTTTGAGAAATTATCGGGTAATTCTTACCGCCAATACGTAAAAGTAATTGGGGCTAAAAAGGATTATGAGGTGGAGACGGTGTATTATAGAAGCGAATCCGGGTAAAATAATAATTTTGCGCTATTGTTAATTAATTATTGTGTCTTATACTTACAAACCTGATGAACTAGAGTTTAAAAGTCCCGAAGATTGGGAATCTCGTGGTTATGCAATTTTAGACTCTCTTGAAATAAAGTGCATCAATAAAGAAGTGCTAAGTGAGCATGAAAAAGATTTTTTATGTGGTGCAATGAATTTTCCCAATCCAACTTGGGAGAATCTTGACGCCTGTGAATGTTGCAAGAATTATAAATTCAAAACACTATATCTTACTTATTTTCAAGGACTAGCAGGAGGAAGAAGATATATAAAATTTAGCAAAGATATTCGAGGCCCAAAGGTTGTTCTACCAGAAGAGGCTGCATTAGATCTACAATATCTGGAAAGAAAAGGTTTAGAATGGGAAACGACTATAAAAAAAACAAATCATAAAGAGGCTTTGCTTCAAGAAATTTCTAAAGAAGCTAGACTAAATCTAAAAGATTTCAATAATACTCAAGATGTAAAGAATGATATAATTAGGAAAGGCAGTCGCTTATATTTCTACAAAAAACTTGGTATTCTTCTGCATTCAAAATACATTTACTTAGTGTGTTTAGGAATAAGAGAGACATTGGACTCAAATAATAATCTAATTTATTTAAATGGTGAAGTTATTGAGTTCACCGAGTATAGTTTAATCCATATTATTCAAAGGCACTTTGCACAGCTTGCTAAGCAATATAATACGGGGAAAACATTCCATAATAAAGATTTCAAACCCAAAATTTTAGGAAAACAACTTAAAGAAATTATCGAAAAGATCGATAAATCAACATTACTTCTTAATAAACCTATTAAGAAAATTGGATTTAACTTCCTAGGAAAGGACTATTTAGTGTGGACAGAATCCAAAACTAAATCAATTATTGGAAAAGGAAATGTTCCATATAAAAGACTACAAACTTTTTATCCAGTTGAAGATATTAGTCAATTAACTGTATTAAAAAATAATTCTGATTTGGTAACAATAACACCAGAGTTAAGTGTCTATATACCTGCAAAAAATTATAACTCGATTTAAGGAAAGTAAACCTCGCCTAATGAAAAAACAACCCCTAAATTCATTATTTTACATTGCCCCCAATACCCTTAAATTTCCCTTTAACTCACCCAGATTATATTGCGATTAACTTTGTCTTGCATTTCGCCCCTCTCTATATTATAAGAGAGGGGAAAAGTTGGGAAGCCACTGTACAGGCAAATATTTAGGGGTGAGTAAAAAATAGTAGAGCAAAAAAATGCGATAGGGTTGAAACCCTATCCTTTTGAAATTACAGTTCGAAGAGGGACTTAAGTCCCTCTTCGAACTGTAATTTTGATAGCAGTAGACTTCAGTCTACTGAAAAAAACATCCCAAAAATCCCTAATTTGCAGCGTGCCCAACACCTTTAAATTTCATCTAAAAACATCACGTCCGGGCTTGTGGTTTCCTACCATTTGGCTGTACGTTATCCCCACAGCGGGTATGGATATTTGGCAAAGTCCAGCGTTTTGGGTAGGCTTTATATACTTCACCTTCCCTTTCAATTATTTTATTTACAGTTGGAACGATTGGGCTGATTTTGAAATTGATGCACTTAATCCCCGTAAAAACACCTTTTTGTTTGGTGCTGTGGGCAACCGCACACTGCGCAAGCAAATAGTATGGGTAAACGTATTAGTGCAAGTGCCCTTTTTACTGTTTTTTGCTTACCACACAGGCTATTATATTATTTGGTGGTTAGGGACATTACTATTCCTCAATTTTATATACAACGATAAACG
Organism: Bacteroidia bacterium; assembly: GCA_037968475.1. GTDB lineage: Bacteria > Bacteroidota > Bacteroidia > UBA8524 > UBA8524 > SB11. The sequence goes on along the minus strand of JBBKVO010000020.1, from coordinate 3,053 downwards.
GGTACTTATAAGCGGTCGCCCTCCGTTAGAAATATTTGTATCGCTGGGCTATTTATTAGCTTTGGTAATGAGTGTGCGATTAAACCAAGTTGAAACCGTGCCCCTGTATACCTATTTGTATTTAATGCTGTTTGCCATACAATCGCACCTTATTGGCGAGGTGATGGATATTGAGCCCGACAGAGCAGGAGGTCGCAAAACAAGTGCTACCGTATTGGGCTATCGCTATACAAAAATTGTATTAGCAGCTATTGTTGCCGTAGAAGCATGGTTATTGCTACAACAATTTAACGAGTCGTTTCTAGGTGGTTTTTTGGTGCTCTACGCCCTATATATGGTGCTTGATGCCCTTTTTATCTTTAAAAATAAACCCTACCCTTTACATTTGATTAAACTTTTTGGCATTTGTGCCAATATTGCAGCCCTTACCACTATGGTATGGTTGTGGATGACAGGAAGCCTTGTGTAACCATTTACAGTTTTGTTGATTGGGAGATTTAAGATTTCTGCACCTTGCAAAAACTTTAAAGTAAAAGCACCTACTTATTCGTCAACTTAAAACTATAGACTAAAAACTTAAAACCAAACTAATGGCACGCAAGCGCGACAACGATATACCCAAAGCAAAAATTAATAAAGAAAACCTGCAAAAAGCCTCTCGACTTTTTGATTATATGGGCAACCAAAAATGGAAATTCATACTGGGTTTTATATTTCTTATTTTAACAGGAAGTACCTCGCTAATTTTTCCCTACCTAACGGGTGATTTGGTGGATGCCGTAAAAAAATCGCAACAAGAGATAAACTATATAGGGTTTCTGTTAATGATACTTTTTATAGTTCAAGGTGTGTTATCTTATTTCAGAGTAAGGCTATTTGTTGATGTAGCCGAAATTACCCTTGCACATATACGCACTGATGTATACAAAAACCTTATTCGCCAACCTATGTTGTTTTTTACCCAACGCAGGGTGGGCGAGCTTACCAGCCGTATATCAGCCGATACCTCTCAAATACAAGACACATTCACCTCCAATCTTGCTCAATTGGTACGTCAGTCTATTACCATTGTAGGCGGCATACTAATGCTGTTTTTTGTAAATATAGAATTGGCTTTGGTTATGCTGGCCGTAGTGCCTGTGGTATCGGTAATAGCCTTCTTTTTTGGTAAATATATCCGTAAGTTTTCAAAAAATGTTCAGGATAAAGTAGCCGATAGCAATGTGATTGTAGAAGAAACCTTGCAAGGTGTGCAAAACGTAAAATCGTTTGCTAACGAGTTTTTTGAAATTGGCCGATACGTAGCAAGCGTTGATATTATAAAATCACTAGCCATTAAACTAGGTAAAGTTCGTGGCTTATTCTTCTCGTTTATAGTAACCGTAATGTTCGGCTCGCTGGTATTTCTTTTATGGTATGCACTGGGCTTGGTTTCTAAGGGTGAAATGACAGCAGGAGAACTTACCAAATTTGCTTTCCTTACCCTTTTTGTGGGCGGTTCGTTTAGTGGAATTATTGATCAATACAGTCAATTGCAAAAAGCACTAGGGGCTACCGACCGCGTACTGGAAATTTTGGACGAAAAACCCGAAGATATTAATATGGAGGAAAAACCACTTCCCCCTGAGTTCGTAATCAACGGTAATGTAACCTTTGATAATGTTGGGTTTAACTACCCTAGCCGCCCCGATTACGATGTATTGAAAAACATATCGTTAACTGCCCACGCAGGTGAAAAAATAGCACTGGTAGGGCCTAGCGGCGCAGGAAAATCGACCATAGTTAGCCTGCTGTTACGCTTTTACGAGCCACAAAGCGGCAGCATATTATTTGACGGTAAAACATCAACCGATATTCCCCTTAGTTTCCTTCGTCGTCAAATGGCCATTGTACCCCAAGATGTATTTTTATTTGGCGGAACTATAAAAGAAAATATTTTGTACGGCAAACACAACGCCACTAACGACGAGGTAATAGCAGCTGCCCAACAAGCCAATGCACACGATTTTATTACAGACTTCCCCGAAGGGTACGATACCCTTGTGGGCGAACGCGGCGTGAAACTATCGGGCGGACAACGCCAACGTATAGCTATTGCTCGTGCACTGCTAAAAAATCCAACCATATTATTACTAGATGAAGCGACTAGTTCACTAGACAGTGAAAGCGAAAAATTGGTGCAAGATGCCCTTGAAAAACTGATGCAGGGACGTACCTCGTTTATTATAGCTCACCGATTATCTACCATACGCAGTGCCGATAAAATAGTGGTAATTGATAAAGGACAAGTGGCCGAAATTGGTACACACTCGCAATTAGTACAAACCGAAGACGGCTTATATAGAAAACTAAGCGCGCTACAATTTGATGAAGAGTTAGCATAATCTCTCACTCAATGTAATCGCCTATACTTATTACTAGTAACGCTATAAATGCCTGTTGCTTAGTAGTACAACTTTGTATTCTTATTTACTTTTTTACATTTCTGTGATAATAATATGCTTAATACTTACAACGTTTTACTGTTGAATGGTGTCTATATAAGTAACAAATTTGCTTTCCTAATTTAGGTAAGATTGCATTGCACACTTTTTTGTAATTGTTTATACAATTAATAAACAGGCGTAGGTAATTTACTTTTGGCAGCAATTTTGGATATATAGTTTTAACCAAATCCTTTACCGCCATGAAAGCAGTATTATTTTTAACCCTGATGATAACATCGGGTTTGCTGTTTGCACAAAACACAGTTGAGCAATCAGTATCAGCACAAGGGTTCTCATTTATAGAACATTTTAAACAATTTAGTTGGGCATATATAGCTGCATTTGTTGGTTTGGTGGGTTTGATTGTAGTGGGCTATCTTTTCGGTTGGGATAAAAAGCTGTTTAAGCATAAACCCGCTGATGATAACCACCAACTATTTATTTAAATAAGGCTTAATGGACATTTTTTAGGCTGAAATCTCTGATAGTCCTCGCTATTATTAGCTTTGGGGCAAGTCAAAGGTCATGAATAAAAAAACTGCTTTCACTGTGATTCAAAAATTACTA
>JBBKVO010000019.1:0-90709 GCA_037968475.1 Bacteroidia bacterium | reverse complement strand
ATACAAAAGTACCCAACCTTTTAACTCACCCTAAATACTTCAAAGCCTTTTGTTTGCCCAACATTTCCCCTCTCTTTATAAGAGAGGGGCGAAGTGCAAGTATTCTGCCTGCCTTGCCCTTCGAGGTGAGTTAAAATATATCCCCGACAGTTTAAAACCTGTCGCTATTCACACCCTTTCGGGATTACCGTGAGGTATGAATATCATTGGTTTTCAAACCGATGATACAAAAGTACCCAACCTTTTAACTCACCCTAAATACTTCAAAGCCTTTTGTTTGCCCAACATTTCCCCTCTCTTTATAAGAGAGGGGCGAAGTGCAAGTATTCTGCCTGCCTTGTCCTTCGGGGTGAGTTAAAATATATCTCCGACAGTTTAAAACCTGTCGCTATTCATAACCTATCGGGATTGTTGTAAGGCATGAATATCATCGGTTTGAAAACCGATAATACAAAAGTACCCAACCTTTTAACTCACCCTAAATGCCTCAAAGCCGTTTGTTAGCCCAACATTTCCCCTCTCTTTATAAGTGAGGGGCGAAGTGCAAGTATTCTGCCTGCCTTGCCCTTCGGGGTGAGTTAAATATATCCCCTACAGTTTAAAACCTGTCGCTATTCATACCCTATCGGGATTGCCGTATGGTATGAATAGCATCGGGTTTCAGACCGATGATACAAGAACCCCCAACCTTTTAACTCACCCCAAACACTTCAAAACTCTTTATTAGCCTAACATTTCCCCTCCTAAATTTAGAGAGGGGCGAAGTGCGAGTATTCTGCCTGCCTTGTCCTTCGGGGTGAGTTAAAATATATCCCCGACGGATATTAAATCCATCGCTTTTGAGTTACAGTCCACAAGGAGATTTTAAATCTCCTTGTGGACTGTAATTTCCTAGAATTAGGTTTCACACCTTATTCATATCACCACTGCCAAAAGTACAAAAAATAATATCTCCCTTCTAAATTTGGCGTGATTAGTGCGCGATATCCACATTTGTATCGAAATAATTTACAACAAAACCTTAAATCAATACATTTGCCGTTACAACAATGAAACGCACAACCCTTTTTTTATACGTACTGCTGTTTATATCTTTCAATACAAAGGCACAAACGCCTCAACAGTTCAACTCGGCAGAAATACTTCAAAAACTTAATAAGCTAAACACCGTAGGTTCGGTATTGTATGTAGCTGCCCACCCTGATGACGAGAACACCCGACTATTGGGCTATTTGGCTAACGAGCGTAAGCTGCGCACAGGTTATCTATCGCTAACGCGCGGCGATGGCGGACAAAACCTTATAGGCAAAGAATTGGGCGAATTGCTGGGGCTAATACGCACCCAAGAACTATTAGCTGCACGACGTACCGATGGTACTGAGCAGTTTTTTACCCGCGCCAACGATTTTGGCTATAGCAAAAACCCCGAAGAAACTTTTGGTTTTTGGAATAAAGACAGCATACTGGCCGATGTAGTATGGGTGATACGCAACTTTAAACCCGATGTAATTATTTGCCGTTTTCCTACCGATGGACGGGGAGGGCACGGCCACCACACCGCCTCGGCAATATTGGCCGAAGAGGCTTTTGATGCTGCCGCCGACCCTAATCGTTTTCCTGAACAACTAAAACACGTGCAAGTATGGCAAGCCAAACGTCTGTTTTGGAACTCGTATAACTTTGGCAGTACCAACACCACTACGCCCGAGCAAATACAACTAAATGTAGGTGTTTACAACCCGCTACTGGGTAAAAGCTATGGCGAAATAGCCGCCGAAAGTCGCTCAATGCACAAAAGCCAAGGCTTTGGATCGCTAAAACAAAGGGGAGAGATAATTGAGTTTTTCCAACAAATTAAAGGCGATTCGATTTCTAACACCGCTGATATATTTTCAAACATTCCTAATGCTTGGTTACGAGTAAAAGGAGGTAAAAGCATACAAAAGCTGATAGATAAAACGCTAAAAGAATATTCGCCGCTACATCCTGAACATTCAGTAAACAGTCTAGTTAACATTTATAAAGAAATACAAAAACTAGACGATGCTGATGCCAATACCCGCTATTGGAAAACCCTAAAACTAAAAGAAACCGAAACCCTTATACTGGCTTGTGCAGGCATTTGGATGGAAGCCACCGCCGATGATTATATAGCCATACCGGGCGAGGATATAAATATTACTACTGAAATAGTTAATAATAGTGGAGTGTCTGTTTTTATTGAAAAAATTAACTACTTAGGTCAGGCCGATACGGTAATAAGTCAATATACTGGGATGAATAAAAAACTTGAATTCACGCCTAAATTATATAGCTACACTCACAAAGAAAAACTAGCTGCCAATACCCCTTACTCAACCCCTTATTGGTTAAAAGATAAACACACCTTAGGGCTGTATACCGTAACCAACCCTTTACTTATTGGCATGCCTGAAAACGGTGCGGCTGCAAAAGTTACTTTTTACGTAACTATTAACGGTTTAAGTTTGACAGTAGAGCGTCCTGTGGTATACAAATACCGCGACCCTGTTAAAGGCGAAATTTACCGCCCGTTTGAGGTTTTGCCTCCCGCCACCGTTAATATAGTCGAGCAGGTATATATTTTTAGTGATGATAAACCACAAACCATAAAATATGTGGTAAAAGCCCAAAAAGATAATGTACAAGGCACATTGCAGGTGCAAATACCAGCAGGTTGGCTTATCACCGTTAAAAATGCAGCTTTCGACCTAAAGAAAAAAGGCGATGAGCAAGTGATAGAAGCTACACTAAAAGCTACACCCACAGCCGCCAATAGCGATATGATAGCCACCATAAAAATTGGCAATGCTACTTATACCAAAAGTATTTACCGTGTAGAGTACGACCATATACCCTACCAATTTACCTTAAGTGATGCAGAAGCCAAGTTGGTAAACATTCCCCTTAGAAAAACAGATATAACCATAGGCTACATACCCGGTGCGGGTGATGATGTTGCCAATAGTTTACGCATAGTGGGCTACAAAGTAGTAGAACTTACCGATGATATTTTGGCTAACGAAGATTTGAGCAAATACGGTGCTATAATAACAGGTATACGTGCTTACAATACCAACGAGCGTTCGTTTCAGTTTAATACTAAAATAAACCAGTATATAAATAACGGCGGCAACTTTATAGTACAATACAATACCAATAGCCGTGTAGGGCCCTTTGCAGGTAAAATTGGGCCTTATGATTTTACTATTACCCGCAACCGTGTTACTGATGAAACAGCCAATGTAAAATTCCCCTTGCCGGAGCACAAAGCCTTAACCTATCCCAATAAAATAGGCGATATTGATTTTCAAAATTGGGTACAAGAGCGCGGCATTTATTTCGCTACCGAACTCGATCCTAATTTTGAAGCTGTATTGGAAATGGCCGACCCTAATGAGGAAGTTCAAAACGGCAGCCTTGTAATAGCCAAATACGGTAAAGGCAATTTTGTATACACAGGTTTATCGTTTTTTAGAGAATTGCCCGCAGGCGTACCGGGGGCGTACCGCCTTTTTGTAAATTTAATAAGTCTTCCTAAAAATGATTAACAAAAAAGAGCAGGAAGAAAAATCGCCCATATTAGGCTCGTGGCGCAATGTGTACATACTGCTAATAAGCACATTAATACTAGTAATGTTTTTGTTGTACGTGTTTACCCAATATTTTAAATGAGTAATTTAGATTGGGTAGTACTTTGTGTTACGCTACTTTTCATTGCCCTTTACGGGATGTGGAAGAGCAGGGGTATGAAAAATATCGACGGGTATTTACTTGCCGATAAAAAACTGCCTTGGTACCATGTAGGCTTATCGGTAATGGCTACACAAGCCAGCGCAATTACTTTTCTTTCGGCTCCGGGTTTAGCCTATTCTGATGGGATGCGCTTTGTGCAATTCTACTTTGGGCTGCCCCTAGCCATGATAGTTATTTGCATAGTGTTTATCCCCATGTTCAAAAAAATGAACGTGTATACCGCCTACGAGTACTTAGAGGGACGTTTCGACAGTAAAACACGTTCGCTTACCGCCTTCTTATTTCTATTACAACGCGGGCTATCAACAGGTATCACCATTTATGCGCCCTCTATAATACTTTCTACCATACTCAACGTAGATATTATTTATACCACCTTTATAATGGGTGGTATAGTTATTCTTTATACGGTGTACGGAGGGACAAAAGCAGTATCGTACACCCAAATGCTGCAAATGGGCATTATATTTTCAGGCTTGTTTATGGCGGCCTATATGGTGGTAGATATGCTACCAGCCAATGTAGGTTTGGGAGATGCCTTGCATATAGCAGGTAAAATGGGCAAGCTAAATGCCATTGATACTCAATTCGATTTGAGTAATAAATACAATATATGGTCGGGCATAATAGGCGGGTTCTTTTTGCAGCTATCTTATTTCGGTACAGACCAATCGCAAGTTGGGCGTTACCTCACAGGTAAATCCGTTACCCAAAGTCGTTTAGGTTTGGTAATGAACGGTTTAGTAAAAATACCCATGCAGTTTTTTATCCTGCTAATTGGGGTATTGGTATTTGCCTTTTACCAGTTTAATACACCACCAGTATTTTTTAATAGTGTTGAGGTTAGCCAAATAAAAGAGAGCCAATATGCAGAGGCTTTTAATGCGCAAGAAAAGCTTTTTGAGGAGGTACATCAAAACCGCCAACAATATGTAACAGGCTTAGTAGATGCCTTAGATGCTGATGACGAAACAAAAGTAGATGAAATACGTACCGCCTTGCAAGCCTCTAAAGCACAAGAAAAAGTAGTGCGAGATTCTGCCGTAAGCCTAATAGCCGCCAACAATATACTGGCAGATAAAAACGACTCTAATTATATCTTTCTATCCTTCGTTACCAAGTACTTGCCACACGGGTTGATAGGCTTGCTAATAGCCATAATTTTTTTAGCTGCAATGGGTTCAACTGCAAGCGGATTAAACTCACTAGCATCAACCTTTATAGTAGATTTTTATAAACGCTTTGGCAAGAAAGGTCGCAGTGAAAAAAGCGACCTAAACGCCTCACGATGGGCTACAGTAGCTTGGGGTTTTTTCTGTATGATAGTAGCACTGTATGCAGGTAAACTGGGCAACCTTATAGAAGCAGTAAACATATTAGGTTCATTATTCTACGGGGTAATATTAGGCATATTTATAGTAGCCTTTTTTGCCAAAAATGTAAGCGGCACATCGGTGTTTTTTGCAGCCATAGTAGGGGAGATATTCATAATATTCTCTGCTGTTTTTGAGCTAACTTCATATTTATGGCTAAACCTTATAGGCTGCGTATTGGTATATGTATTTGCCATAGTGTTGCATGAGGTATTGCCTAAGGAAGAAAAGTAGTGGGTGTTTAGTACACTAAAAAAGGCAAATACAAGATCAATCCATTGGGTAATTATGCCCTCTATTAACACTAATTCAACTCTTCAAAACATCATTATTATAGATGCCGTGAAGGTTGTTATCGAAAAACTAGGTTTTGAAGCAGCAGATATACTAAAAAAGTTGTCTTACATAAGTCAAGTACAAAGCTTGGTTTAAGAAAAAAGAGACTTACTATGAAAAAAATGTTACTGTTGGTTATAAGCTTAATGACTGCTAATGCCATATTTTCTCAAATTAGATATACCGATATAAACCCTGATAGTGTTTTCAATATTAAAGTATCAGGTACTTATAGTGAAGATAGTGCCGTCTATTTAGATATGGATGGCGATACCCAAAACGATTTCTATTTTAAATACCAATACATATCAGGTATTGCAGGCGTTACATGGAAACTACAAATGCACTGCTCAGACCCTAGTAACAAAGCATACTGGAAAAGTACTTCCACAAGTAACGGTAACCATTATATAAAGGGGTTGAAAGTTGGCGACAGTATTAGCGAAAATGTATTGTTTGGTGCTGATAGAGACCCTTTGCTAGGAGACCATATATCTGATAACATTATAGGCAGTGGAAATACCTATATAGGTGTGAAGTTTGTGAGCGGCATCAATGTATATTATGGGTGGATGTTGGTAAGTGCCACATACAGCGGTGGCTTATCAGGAGATATAACTATAAAATCATACGCTTACAATTCAACTCCTAATGAAAAATTAGATGCGGGTGATACTTGTATCAAGACTGCCTCAACCACCAAATTGTCTGATTGTGATAGTGTAGCATGGAATGGTACCACATACTATACTTCGGGCACCTATACGTATAAAACAACAAATGCTGTAGGTTGTGATAGCATTGCTACACTGGTTTTTACAAAAAATGCCAGCTTAAAAAAGATGAATATAACTGCCTGCGATAGCTTTGAGCTAAACAGTACGGTTTACTACACAACAGGCGTTTACAACCAAGTGCTTAGTAAGGCTAATGCTTTTGGTTGCGACAGTACTATTAACCTAAACCTCACTATTAAAAAAACAACTTACAATAATATTACTACTGCCGCTTGTGATAGCTTCAAGTTAAACGGAACAACCTATTTCTCTACAGGTAATTATACCCAAATGTTAACTAATGCTGAGGGGTGTGATAGTATTATTAACCTAAATCTTACTATTAATACACCTACTGCAAGTAGTATGATAGCTACCGCCTGCGATACTTTTGAGCTAAACGGAATAAAGTACGTTAATACAGGTAACTATACCCAAACCATCAAAAACACAGCAGGGTGTGACAGTATCATTAGCCTTAATCTCACTATTAATAAATCTACCTTTGCTACTATTATGACTTCTGCTTGTGATAGTTTTAAACTGAACGATTCGGTGTATTATCAAACAGGTACCTATACACAAAAAACAACAAACAGTAAAGGGTGTGATAGCATCATTATACTACATCTTACCATTAATCATCCCAGTACAAATATTATTAATGCCAGCGCCTGTGATTCTTACATCTTAAACGGTACTACTTATACCTCATCAGGCACGTATACCCAAACACTAACCAATATACACGGCTGCGATAGTATTATTACATTGATGTTGACAATACAAACAGTAAACACCAATGTAGTACAAAACCACAACACACTAGCAGCAGTAGCTACAGGTTTGAATTACAGATGGTTAGACTGTAGCAATAACTACAGCTTTATTAGCGGCGCAACCTTTGCAAGCTTTACCCCAACCGTGAATGGCGATTATGCTGTTGAAATTACCGATGGAGCATGTAAAGATACTTCTGTTTGCCATGCAGTAACCCTGCTGGGCATTGAAGATAATTTTGCAAACAATGTGAGTGTTTACCCTAACCCCACCAACGGCGATGTATTGCTTAGTTTAGGTACTACTTATACTGATGTAAATATTAGCGTAAGTAATGTATTGGGTGAGCTTGTAACTAAAGATAGCTATACAGCAGCCAAAGAAGTATTTGTAAATATAAATGCTGCACCGGGTATTTATTTTATTACAGTTAATACACCGCAGCACAGCACACGTGTAAAAGTAATAAAGCAATAAAAATACTTTAGCACCCCCTTCTTATGGGTTAAACTTATTGGCTTTGTATTCGCCTTGATTATTCAAGAATTACAAACTAAAAAAGTTTCTTAACAAGTCTTAGATATTAGATGTTGTGCTGAACTTGTTTCAGCATTTCAATCTGTATTACACCTGAATTGAGCAACGAGATGCCGACCTTCGTCGGCATGACGGCGGAAACAAGCGCGTTGCCATCCTGAGGTAACTCGAAGGAGTGCGGCAGGTTATTGTTTTAACTCACCCCGAAGTATTGTTTTGGTTGACTTGACGATATGCGCCCCTCTCTTTTTTGTAAGAGAGGGGAAATGCTGGGTAGTCGGACGGTTATATATTTTTTGGGGTGAGTTTTACATTGAACATTTAGCAATTATCATTTATTGTTTTGATGTGTGATGTGTGATGTCAGGGGGGCGTTGTCATCCTGATCCCGAATGCTTTCGGGACGAAGGGTGAGAAGGACAAGCCTACACACATATGGTTCGAGCGACCTCACCATGACAGCCACCGCACACGACTTTCGTCATTGTGGAAACGTGGGGCAGTTATGCTGAACTCGTTTCAGCATCTTAATCTGTATTTCATGTAAATTGGGCAACGAGACCCTGAACTAAATTCAGGGTGACTGGCAGCAAGCGCGTTGCCATCCTGAGGTAACTCGAAGGAGTGCGGAGGGCAAGCTAACACACGTATGGTTCGTCCCGAATGCTTTCGGGACAGCATCTCGCTCTACATTACATTTTACATGAATTGAGCAACGAGACCCCGAAATAAGTTCGGGGTGAAGGAGTGCGGCAGGTTATTGTTTTAACTCACCCCGAAGTATTGTTTTGGTTGACTTGACGATATGCGCCCCTCTCTTTTTTGTAAGAGAGGGGGAGTATTGAGTAGTCGGACGGTTATATATTTTTTGGGGTGAGTTTTACATTGAACATTTAGCAATTATTATTTATCATTTATTGTTTTGATGTTGGATGTGTGATGTCAGGGGGGCGTTGTCATCCTGAGGTAACTTGAAGGGTGAGAAGGGCAAGCCTACACACGTATGGTTCGTCCCGAATGCTTTCGGGACACCATGACAGCCACCGCACATGGGTTCGACTTCGCTCACCATGTCATATAATACATCCAAAGCTCGCACATTCATAAATCCATATCAGTAATAGACCTTTCTTCACTTGCTACCCCAAAGCATTACTTCCAAGTGATAAGTAAACCTCATTTGAACCTAATGGGTGAATAATTCTTCGCCAGAACAACCTACAAGCCACAGTAATTTTTGCAACCAATGCTTCTAAGGAATTCCTAGTTGCAAAAATTCCCTATGCATACTGTTATACGGCTATCAGTCGAAAGATTATTCACTAACCATTATTAACAATCAAATGAAACTTATCACAAAACAATTAGAAAAACGCTTTGCCGAAGTAGGTGAGCAAAGAGAAGAAAGTGACCCAATCATCATTACCAAATTCTTTAACCCTAGCGGTTCAGGTACATGGTATGCCATTAGCTTTGAACCAGAAGACAATATATGCTTCGGCTATGTAACAGGATTAGGATATGATGAATTAGGTTCATTCTCAATTACCGAATTAGAAAGTCTCAAAACCCCACCCTTTGGATTATCAATAGAGCGGGATTTGCATTTTACCGAATGCAGAATGTCTGAGATTAAAGCAGGCAAAGTGCGCTGACAAACAAAATGAAATGCCGCTTCACAATAATGGGGCGGCTTTTTATTTTAAGATTTTAACTTGAATTGAAATGATGAGAGCACATATAACAGAACCCTCTCCATTTGAAGTATCACTACTTGCCCCGTTTAAAAAGGTGGGAAGTCAATTGAATGTTGCCAACCCATTTGTATTGGCAAAGTTTGTACGGGGAAAAGCAGCGTGGTACGTATTCTGGTTCAACAAGGAAACCAGAACCTGTGCCACGTATTTCATGTGGTATACAAACGCTTGGTTTACCACACTTTCCATACAGGATTTGATTATGGAAAATGCAATACGGGACAAATCATTTATTCCGTGCAGGCTGCCCGATATACAGTCAGGAAAAGTAAATTAACAGTACATAATTAAACATTCAATTAGACTAAAAATAACCGAGCCTGTGAAAATAGACTCAGTTATTTAAATTTTTACATTATATTATCAATTTAAAATAACTCGCTCAGATAGAACATGGTGTCGAGTAATAACTTTTATAAAGTAAATTCCTGATGGATTTTCATTTAGAAAAATCTCATATATAGATATATCCTGAAGTCTTTCAGTTTCTAGAGCATACACTTTTTGTCCAAGTTCGTTATAAACCTCAAGAATAGCAGGGTACCCTATATCAGAATTAGTTGGTTCTAATCGAATATTGAAGTTCCCTGAATTTGGATTAGGGAATATTTTTAAAAATATTGAATTTTCTATGTTTGGCACCCTAACAGAGGTTGAAATTAATGCGATGGCACTACCCGAATGCTTGCGGGATAGCATCTCGCTCTACATTACATTTCACATGAATTGAGCAACGAGACCTTGAAATAAATTCAGGGAGACTGGATAATGTGTAACTTATGTAAGGTTTCGTTATTGATTAATTAATAGCCATTTCCTCCAGAATTACACCTATAGAATATGATGATAGAATGTGCTTTTTGAGTGAAGTATCAACCACCAGTTTGTATTCTCCATCGCTAAATTTACTGACGGCCTCCTTTACAAACGGTACGTAGTGTGAGGCTTTCTCACCCATAAAACAACAAGGGTCGCTTTGATTAAGAATCTGTACCTGTTTTCTGTTTTTTCCTATCGAGCCTAAAACATAAAAATCCAGATAATTTACTTCGCTATACAATTTGGGATACATTTGTTCAAAATCGCCCAAACCTTTTGCGGGTTCTGTAAATCGTATATACAAAGGCATGCTTCCAGCCACAGGAAAGCTATATTTTATGCGAGTGTCAATTCCTGCACAAATAGTAGTAGTCCAACCACCACCCGAAAATCCACACATATAAATGTTTTTAAATTTTTGTTTTGAAGCATGGTTTAGTGCCACAATAACGGGATTGATAAAATATTGCAAAGGGTGGTCTAAAAACTTTAGGTTATCATGGCTTTTGCCCAAATTTAGCATACCCATATTCGGAATGTGTATCGGTGCTGGCGGAAGGTTTCTGCCTTGCAAGGGCATACACATAGCATAAACAGTATATCCGTTTTTTATCCATTCTTTAATAGCCGCTTTGTCGTGAGTAAAATCGGCACCATGTCCTTCGTGAAAAAGAACCATTTCGTTATTAGGTTCTTTAGGGTGAAAAATATATCCTTCAGAGTTGATGTTATGCTTTTGTTTCACAACAAACTTTTCAATTCTTTTTAACCCTTTGGTGCCCACCCATGTTTTATCTACCGTTTCATACAAAGAATCGGGCAATTGTTTAGGTAATTGGTTGGTACCAAAAATGATATTAATAGCCTTGCTTCTTAGTTTGTTATAATCGGAAGTATTAACCGTTATCAGTCGGGAGACATCAATACTTTTATAAGCTTGTGAAAAAGAAGGACTTTTTTTATCTCCGCCCGACTTGTTTTGGGTTGAATTAGAATTACTTAATTCATAATTGTTTATTGCGCCGGTTGCAATACCAAAAAGGTTACTTTTAAAAAACACAAGAGCTACTAACAGCAAAAAACACAAACCTAAATATAGTTTTTTCATAACTAAACAGTTGCTATTAAGCTTCAATACTAGTAGAGGCTTAATTGACTTTCAGACCCCGAAACAAAAGATAATTATTCAATTATCCAATATTTTTTCTACCAAATAGGTTGTGCGCTTAACTACACTATGTCCGTCATGCTGCTCCCGAAGGCTTTCGGGACAGGGTGGCGGGGTTGCAAGCGCGCTGTCATCCTGAGGTAACTCGAAGGGTGAGAAGGGAAGGCTAACACACATATAGTTCGTTGTTTCCTTAAGCGTCCACGCTTAAGGAGAGTACATACAAGCGTTACGCTTGCTTAATAGTAGCAGGTTGCTACAATCATAGCCTTCAAACGCTGGCGCTTGAAGGAACTTTGAACACAGTTCATGCTGAACTTGTTTCAGCATCTCACTCCGTGTAAACGTTATTGAACAATGAGATCCCGAATCCGCCAGCTGGTCGAACAGGATGACGGGAGCAAGTGCGTTAGCCAGTCATTCCCTTGGAAAAGGGAATCTGCGGGAAGGCAACAGGAAAACCTATGTCCCCTTAAGCGTCCACGCTTAAGGGAGTTATATACAAGCGTTACGCTTGCTTAATAGTAGCAGATGCTACAGTCATAGCCTTCAAGCGCAGACTTTTGAAGGAATTTTTTTGCTTGATTCGTTCTAAATGTGTTTACGTATGGTCTGATACCGCTTTAGTTTTTTCCCTGAAATTATAAAGCTATATATGGATAAGACCCAAAATCTTAAATGATAAAAACTCAATGCCAAGTGCTAAACGTCTCCCGTTTTTTCCTCAATCCATGTTTTATAATCAATAAAATCTAAAGCTGAAGGAGCTAGTACCGACGGTGCATCGTGGGGAAAAAGTTGCCCGTGCAGCTCGGTAAACAAATCTTTGTATTGGTAGGGAAATGCCTGACCTATCTTTATAAAAAAACGCAATAGCACTTGTTGTCCTTCGGTAATATTACCTACCTTGTTTATAAAACGTCGCGTACTATCAACAAAATGGCGCAGCACAAACATATTTTGTTGCTCAAGGTGCACCATTAAATTTAGCAAGCGTACTTGCACCTGAATATCTGTACGATGATTGGCAAATTTGTGGTTAAGTACACGGTTTACCCAATGCAGCGCGCGGCTGTATCTTTTAAGACTAAAATGTATTGATGCCAGCTGAAAGTATAGCGATAGCCGATAATCATTAGGCATTTTGTTTTCGTTAGCACTTATAAATACATCAATGCTATCAATATAAGTAGGGTTATCAATATAGGTTTTGTTATCGCGGTATATTTCCAACTCAATATTGTACGTCCGCAATACCTGCTTTAAAATAGTTTTTTGCTCGCCGGCCAATCGCCATTGTTGGTATATATTTTTAGCACGGGTAATCAATTGCAGGGCATCATCGTGTTTTTTGCTAAACACCAAATAGCTTATAAGATTATTTACTGATGACGAATACAAACTCATATTGTGATGTAGCCTTTTGGTATCGCTTTCCAAAATTTCTACCAGTGTATATAACGCCTGTGCCGACTTCCCACTATCCCCATTAAAAATATATCTAAAGTATATCGAGTTGTAGTGCAGTACTTTCTCTTCTAAAGTAGTGGCATTTTTCTCATCATCAAGCAAATACAAAAAATTACTGCTCACATCTTTTCCTGCTGTTAAACGTTGGGTTAGTTCGTTGGTCAGTTGCCAATAGCGGTTGGTTTTTGAAATACCATTTATAGCTTTTTCTTGTTGAGAAAGTATATTGGCAAAAATGGGGTAGTTGTTTGGGCGAGCTTGTTGTTCAAGCCTGCGTTTCCACTCACACACTTCTACCAAGCCAATGTTAAGCTCAAAATCAATAGCCATTTGTTCGGCACGTTTCAACTCGCTTAGGCACAGGGTATATAGTTCTTTGTTATACAAAATTTCAATACTGCGCAAAATATCTTTCAACTCAGCACTTTTAGAAACCGTAGCATGAAAATCGCGCAGACATTTCAAAATCATTGCCCGCAAATAGTTTTTGATTACGTGCAGTTGACGAATAAATGTTTCGCCTTTAAATTTTTTCTTTATAGCCGCTTCATCATACAGTTCTTGCTTGTCAATTGCATCAAACAAACGCAGGTAGTTAGCTGCCTCACCTTGCTTGTTGCAATGCACTTTAAAATACCGCTTTTCGTTTCGGGTAAGCGATTGTATTAAAATAAAAAGATCATCATTTTTATTCATCTAAAACCTAAGTAAACCTGTTAAAGTATATAGTAAATATAGTATTTTAAATGATAAATATATTTTTTTGAAACCTACGTTTTTTATTTTTTTAAGCGGTATAGAATTTTGTGTCGCAATACCTTTGATTCATTAAAAATTCAATAATTTTATAACATTAAAACTTAAAACTATGTCAAACGCAATCAATTGGTTCGAGTTGCCCGCAAACAACTTTGAACGCGCAAAAGAATTTTATGGCAAAGTGCTAAATGCCGAATTGCAAGAAGTGGAAATGAATGGTTCAAGGCTGGGTTTTTTTCCTTCTGATCAACAAGGTGTAGGTGGTTGCATTATTCAGGGCGAAGGAAGCAAGCCAAGTGCTGAAGGTTCGCTTATTTACCTAAATGGGGGTGATGATTTAAACACTCCGCTTGGCCGTGTAGAAGCCGCAGGCGGTAAGGTAATTATGACCAAAACGCATATTGGCGAAAATGGTCATATTGCTATGTTTATGGATACTGAAGGCAATCGTGTTGCTTTTCATTCTATGGGCTAAAGCGTATCTTAGTATTTGCAAATCAAGTATGGCGCGGGACGAAGTCCCGCGCCATATCTTTAAAACAATAGTATGGATTTAGAAGAATTTGTTGCCTATTGTGCTGCCAAACCGGGTGTTACTATAGAAAGTCCTATGGGGCCAAATAGTATTTGGGTGAAGGTGATGGGGAAAATGTTTTCTATTACCAATACAGATGATATGAAAATGGGCGATGAAATAGTACCGCCTTTTCACTTCATTAACCTAAAGTGCAATCCTGAAAAGGCTATTGAATTGCGAGAGCAATACCCTGCCATACGTGCTGGTTGGCACCAAAGTAAAATTCATTGGAACTCATTGTATATGGATGGTTCGCTATCGGGTGCTTTAGTGCGCGAGCTGATTGACCATTCATACCAAATAGTAGCCGACAGCCTGCCCAAAAAGCTACAAGAAGAACTTAGAAACCTATGAAAACAGAAGAAAGTAACCCACAATACAATAGCATAGTGCAAATGCTTACCCGTCAATATCCGCAAGTGAAAATGGGTAAAATGATGAGTTCGGAAGCTGTGAAGGTAAACGATAAGGTGTTTGCTTTTTATCACAAGGGTAGTATGGGATTTAGGTTAGGAGCGAATTTTGACACTCAAAAGTTTGGTGTGCTTTCAGCAAAACCACTTAGCCCATTTAAAACCAAGCCACCGCTAAAGGGTTGGTATATGGTGTTTGAAACCGAAAGTAACCAATGGGAAATACTTGCCCAAATGGCGTTTGAGTATACGCAAACACTTAAATAAAACAGGGAGAATTAAACATTAAACATTTACCATTAAGAATTCGGATAGGTTGAAATTAGAAGCCCATATATTCTAATACAGATAGCTTACCGCTTAACACAAATTACCAGCCGATGATAAGTACAAATACTATTACATTTTTAAAAGAATTGACCGCCAATAACAACAAAGAGTGGTTTGCGGATAATAAAAAACGCTACGAAGCAGCCAAAACAGAGTTTATAGCTTTTATGGATGCGATGGTAGCTGAAATATCAAAATTCGACTCGACGGTGGCAGGAATAGAGGGCAAAAACTGTGTTTTTAGGATATACCGCGATGTACGTTTCTCTAAAGATAAAATACCCTACCATACCTATATTGGTGGGCATATTATTGGCGGTGAAGGTAGAAAAAATGAGCACAGTAGGGCAGGGTATTATGTGCGTATTGAACCTGAAAAAACGGTATTAGCAGGCGGAGCATATTTGCCCCCTACCCCTTGGGTAAATGCCATAAGGCAAGAGATTGACTATAATGCTACCGAATTAAAAAGCATTATTAACGGAAAAGATTTTAAAAAGTACTTTGGTGAAATTGAAGGCGAAAAGCTAAAAAATGTACCCAAAGGTTACGATAAAGAACATCCCGAGGCTGAACTATTGAAACACAAAAGCTTTTTAGCCATGCACAACATTACTGATGATAAAACAGTAGTAGACAATAGTTTTGTAAACTATGCTACACAAGTGTTTAAGGCCTTGCACCCTTTTGATGCTTTTTTAAACAAGAGCATTGAATAGGGATGAGGTGATTAACACTTCTTATCCTGTGCGAAAGACAACTTTTTTGTGCAGTTTATATAAGATTACTTTGGAATAACTAGAAATGACGAGGTGCAAGTGCGCTGTCATCCTGAGCGAAGTAGAAGGGCGGGAGGGTAGGCTAACACGCGTATGGTTGTCATCGGGACACCATGACAGCTACCGCACACCACCTATCCTGCTGATAAAGTGAGTTTCCCGTCGTTCCCTTAAGCGTCCACGCTTAAGGAGTTTATATACAAGCGTTACGCTTGTTTAATAGTAGCAGATGCTCCAAAGTTCCTTCAAGCGCAGACGCTTGAAGGAACTTTGGAGCATGGTTTGCAAACGCGTTACCGTTCTAAGGTAACGTGAAGGGCGAGCTGTCATCCTGAGTGAAATCGAAGCTGAAACCACCCTGTGTTCATTCTTACCTGCGCACATATCCACCGAAGGGGAAACAAATGTATTGGGAAACTTACATACTTATTGTTCGTCGTTCCCTTAAGCGTCCACGCTTAAGGGAGTTATATACAAGCGTTACGCTTGCTTAAATGGTAGCATCTGCTACAATTATAGCCTTCAAGCGCAGACGCTTGAAGGAACTTTGAGCAGTCATGCTAAACTTGTTTCAGCATCTCATTCCCCAGTTTATGTGTATTACAGAGCGAGACCCTGAAATAAATTCAGGGTGACGGAGCAACAAGCGCGTTGTCATCCTGAGCGGAGTCGAATGAGTGTGGGTGTTTTTTAAACCCTGCTATAAGTTAATAATAAAAGAAAGAGTAATAACCTTTGGTACCGTTAGGGTGTATACCCTCAATAGTTATTTGCCCTTTTACACGTTCAAAATCTTTTATAAAAGTGTTTACATCGTCGTATTCCACTTTGTTTATGGCTACAAACACAAAACCTTCGGGTATGCCCATTTTACGTATACGTCCGTTACGAATATTGCTCACCTTAAAGCCGCCTTTAATTTTATAGCGTTCTTTTTCAACTTTCGATACGGGCTCAAAATCAGCACCCAAAACAGGCGATGTAATGCTTTGTTTTTCAATTACCTCAGTAGTCCCGTCTCGGTTAGTAAGCGTTAGGGTAAATACTTTTTCAGCACCTTTTCTAAGCACAATAACCTCAACCTTATCACCCGGGCGGCGGTAGGCTATTTGCTCGTCAAACTCAGCTTTACTATTTACCGTTTTGCCCTTAACTTTAATTATCACATCACCCTCGTTAATACCTGCTTTGCTGGCAGGGCTACCTTGCTGCAATACATTTACATATACACCATCATTAAGGCTTAGTTTTTCCGATAGGTCGCCGTCAATATCCCTCACTTGCATACCCGTAAAGGCACGTTGCACCTCGCCAAAATCAATAATGTCTTTTACTATTTTACCCACAATATTGGCAGGTATAGCAAAACCATAACCGTTGTACGAACCTGTTTTGCTAACAATAGCTGTGTTTATACCTATCAACTCGCCTGCCGTATTCACCAATGCGCCACCGCTATTTCCGGGGTTAATGGCCGCATCAGTCTGTATAAAAGATTCGATAGGGAATTGATTATCAACTATGCTAATATTGCGACCTTTGGCACTCACTATGCCCGCAGTTACTGTACTGGTTAGGTTAAAAGGGTTGCCTACGGCCAATACCCACTCGCCAATTTTTAAACTTTCAGAGTTACCAATTTTAATATTAGGTAATTTTTTTGCTTCAATTTTAAGTACAGCAAGGTCGGTACTGGGGTCGTCGCCTACAATTTTGGCAACAAAACTCTTTTTATTGTTGTTCAGCACCACCTCTATTTGGTCGGCACCGTCAATTACGTGGTGGTTGGTAACAATATAGCCGTCTTCGCTAATTATCACTCCTGAGCCCGAACTTGATACAGGCCCCATACTTCCAAACGGATCCCAACCAAACCAACCGTCCCAAGCACTGCGTTGCTGACCTATTGATGTTGTTTTAATAAATACTACGGCAGGGGTGGCTTCTTCACTAGCTTTTACAAAATCGGGTATACCTAGTGCGGCTTCGCTTCGGTAGTTTACCCTTTCGGCTTGCGTGTAGGTATCACTATTTTGGTGAAAATTGGCGGTTTTTGTGTTGTTGGTTAAAGAAAACATCCATGCGCCGGCAAAACCGCTAATCAATCCGGCAGAAGCTAAAATCAAAACTTTCTTCATCATACTACTAAAACCTTAAATACAAATGTATAAGTATATAGCCAATCTATCAAAATGCGCGCCAATAGGCAATAGTTTGACAACAAAAAAAGCCGATAAATTTATTTATCGGCTTTTAGTTAATGTTTTTTGTAGACTACCTAATACTTGAGCGCATTAGGGTTGGTTACAATCTCGGTATTAAAACCAATCCGTAGTTCGGGTGTTATAGGGTCGTTACTGACAATATAAATGTACTTATCCTGCACCCCATCTCGTCCGGCCGAGTAAAAAGTCCCTCGAACAATGGCGCTTTCACCACGCTTTAATTCGTTTTTATCTATAACCGATGCTGTACAACCACACGTAGTGTTTACACTACGTATTAACAATTTCTTTTTACCTGTATTAGTAATGGTATACTGAAAGTTCATAGAATCGCCTTTTAGTATTTTCCCTAAAAACAACATTTGAGCATCCACTTGTATTTTGGGGGCTTTTTCAAGTTGCTTTTTACTCATCTTAGGGAATGTTTCTCTTACATGAATTTGAGCATAAATAGGAATATTACTGGTATAAGGCGAGTCGTTGGTGTTTAGGTAAAATACATAGTTTTTCTCACCCCATTTTTGGGCTGCTTTGGTATGAAATTTAGCTTTTATTGTAGTTTCTTCTTTAGGCTTAATGCGTAAGTAGGGCACTTCAAAATTTATATAGTCGGGCACGTTCATTACACTACTTATATAAACATCCCTATCGCTTTGGTTGTATAGTTTAAATTCTGATGAGTCAATTTCGCCCATAAAACTTTCACCAAACACCAAAAAGTTATTATCAATACGCAGACGTCCAAATTCAAGCGGATATTTCTCTGTAATATCAAAAGGGCGAGGTATAATACTTCCTCTAAAAGTTAAAGTCATTGATGAAGGTATGCCGTTGGTACGTGCATATACTACCTTTTCAAAAGGGCCACCCAAATTAGCAGGGTCGAAAATAGCTTTTATATAACCTTCGCTCCCCGGAGGGATAGTATCTTTTGACCATTCGGGTTGAGTACAACCGCAGCTAGGTTTCACCTCAGTAATTAATAAGGGCTGATCGCCAATGTTTTTTACTCTGTATTCCGTTTCAACTACACCGTCTACCTCACTTATTTGGCCAAAATCATGGTCGTATTTTAAGAATAAGGCTTTGGGTTGTGCCAGTAGTGTGGGTAGTGTAAATGTGGCTATAACAGCACTTAATATTAACTTCTTCATCATAATCAGTTTACTCTCTTGCAAATATTGTTCCCCTAATCGGTATATGAAAGATGTTTTTTGCGCAAATACCGTTGCTTTCTAGACTCAATAAATATCACTACCCAAGTCGTAATTTATAAAATCAACCAAATCATCTTTACCAGCTATTCCACTGTAGCAATAATTATTATCAAAATTGAAGTGTTTAAGTAAAGCATTTTTTAATGATAAACCTTCAACAGAACAGTTTGTTATTGATGAGTTTGTTAAGTCGGCATATTTAAAATCACAACCTTTTAAATTGCACTGGTTGAATGATACATTTTTAAGTATTGATTGACTGAAATCAATAAAAAAGAAACAGTTTTCAAACGAAGAATTGCTTAAATCAATACCCTCTAAACTTTCTTGTGTTTCTATGTCAACATCAAAAAAAGCACGCTGACCATTATTATAAGCTTCTATTAGTTCCTTGATATTATTGATCGTTCCCATTGTAAAGTATAGATATGCGGATTATTATTCAAGAGTAATCAAAAATCTACAATCAATAAATCAAAAATAAGCTGTTAGTACTAACTTTGAAAAGTGCGAAACGATTTTCTAAACCCCGAAGACGAGGAGTATTCTCCTGCCGAGAAAGACATAGAGAAAGTATTGCGCCCCAAAGCCTTTGATGATTTTGCGGGGCAAGATAAGATACTGGAGAACCTTATAATATTTGTAAAAGCAGCCCTTTTGCGGGGCGAGGCTTTAGATCATGTATTGCTGCATGGCCCTCCGGGGT
Source organism: Bacteroidia bacterium (assembly GCA_037968475.1). GTDB lineage: Bacteria > Bacteroidota > Bacteroidia > UBA8524 > UBA8524 > SB11. The sequence continues at coordinate 70,913 of JBBKVO010000019.1, read as the reverse complement.
TGGGTAAAACTACCCTTTCGTACATTATTGCTAACGAGCTTAATGCGGGAATAAAAGTAACATCAGGGCCCGTACTTGAAAAACCGGGCGACTTAGCAGGTTTGCTTACTAACTTGGAAGAAGGGGATGTACTTTTTATTGATGAAATACACCGCCTTAGTCCTGTTGTTGAAGAGTACCTATACTCGGCAATGGAGGATTATAAAATTGATATAATGCTAGAGAGTGGCCCCAACGCCCGCACGGTGCAAATCACCTTAAATCCATTTACACTTATTGGCGCAACCACACGGTCGGGTTTGCTTACCTCACCACTTAGGGCAAGGTTTGGTATTACTGCCCGATTGGAGTATTACGACTCGAAACTACTTACCTCCATCTTAATTCGTTCAGCCGAAATATTAAAAACAAGTATAGTAAGCGAAGCGGCGTTTGAAATTGCCCGCCGTAGCAGGGGAACACCCCGTATAGCCAATGCACTGCTGCGCCGTACCCGCGATTTTGCCCAAATAAAAGGCGATGGAACTATAACGCTTGATATAGCCCAAATGGCTTTACTTGCGCTAAATGTGGATAGTAATGGTTTGGACGAGATGGATAACCGCATACTAAGTACCATTATAGACAAGTTTAAAGGTGGTCCCGTAGGACTAACTACTATTGCAACCGCAGTAGGAGAGGAGGCAGGCACAATAGAAGAAGTATACGAGCCCTTTTTGATACAAGAAGGCTACTTACAGCGCACCCCACGCGGGCGTGAGGCTACCGAAAAAGCTTACCACCATCTTAAAAAAATTCCCCACATGGGCGGTAAAAATACGCTGTTGTAATGCGGGTAGTCATCCCGTCATCCTGAACTTGTTTCAGTATCTCACTCCATGTAAACGTTATTTGGCAATGAGATCCCGAATCCGCCAGCTGGTCGGACAGGATGACGGGAGCAAGCGCGTTGGCCAGTGATTCTCTTGGAAAAGGGAATCTGCGGGAAGGCATACAGGAAAATCTACCGCACACAACTACCCATTTTGTTCCCTTAAGCGTCCACGCTTAAGGAGTGTATATACAAGCGTTACTAGTAGCAGGAGGCTACAAACATAGCTTTAAAGCGCCTGCACTTGAAGGAACTTTAGTGCAAGGTTAAGACAGTTTATCAACTGCTATTTTGTAAGTAGGGTCTTCAAAAATGTTAACATCAATAATAGCCTCAGCATTTTTAAGCAGCAACAAACAATCGGGGCTAAGGTGTTTTAGGTGCAGGGTTTTACCTTCTTTTTGGTAACGTTCAGTAAGTTTGTTAAGAGCTTCTATACCGCTCATATCAGCTACACGGCTTTCTGCAAAATCTATTACAACTTCTTTTGGATCGTTGGGCACATCAAATTTTTCATTAAATGCAGTTATTGACCCAAAAAACAAAGGGCCAAAAATTTCGTAATGTTTCACACCATCTTCATCAACAAATTTACGGGCACGTATGCGTTTAGCATTTTCCCATGCAAATACCAACGCTGATATTATCACACCTACCAATACAGCCAATGCTAAGTTGTGCAGAAACACGGTGATAAGCGCTACCAATACCATTACAAGAATATCGGGTACAGGCATTTTGCCAAAAGTTTTTAGGCTTGCCCATTCAAACGTGCCAATGGCTACCATTATCATTAAACCTGTAAGGGCTGCCATAGGTAGTTTTTCTATCCATTCGGCAGCAAACATTATAAATACCAATAACATTACTGAAGCTAGTATGCCCGATAGCCTAGCCCTTGCGCCTGATGATATATTAATAAGACTTTGACCAATCATAGCACAACCACCCATGCCCGAAAAGAAACCGGTTAACACATTGGCTGTGCCTTGTGCTACACACTCTTTATTGCTGCGTCCGCGTGTTTGGGTTATTTCATCAATTAAGTTAAGTGTTAGCAGACTTTCAATCAAACCAACTCCTGCTATAATTAGTGCATAAGGGAAAACGATTGAAAGGGTGTCAAAATTAATAGGCACATTGGGAAGGTGGAAAGGAGGGAAGCCACCTTTTATTGAGGCAATATCGCCTACTGTTTTCGTATCTATATTAAAGCCCAATACAATGGCCGACACTACCAAAATAGCTGTTAGCGATGCAGGTATAGCTTTGGTGATTCGAGGCAAGCCCCAAATAATAAGCATGGTTAGTACAACCAAACCCGACATTATGAATAGGGTAGAACCCGTCATCCAATGCAATATGCCTGCACTATCGGGCATTTTAAATTGGTCTAATTGGGCAAGAAAAATCACCAATGCCAAGCCGTTTACAAATCCAAACATAACAGGATGAGGTACTAAGCGAATAAATTTACCTAATTTTAATACGCCTGCTGCTATTTGTAGCAAACCAGCCAATATCACAGCCGCGAAGATGTATTCCACTCCGTGCGATTTTACAAGTGCTACTATAACCACTGCTACTGCACCTGTAGCACCTGAAATCATACCGGGGCGACCACCCAATATAGAGGTGATTAAGCCCATGGTAAAGGCGGCATACAAACCTGTTAGCGGCGATAGGCCTGCAATTAGCGAAAACGCAACTGCCTCGGGCACTAATGCCAATGCTACCGTTATTCCTGATAGTATTTCTGATTTATAATCGACCTTTTGTTTAAGGTCGAAAAGGTTTAAATATTTCTTCATTTAGCTATGTTTTACAAACCAAATAGTTTGCCATTGTCCTAGTATTAATAGGGTATAGGGTTGGTATTAATAAAGTGGCGGTTGAGTTTGATTTTAAAATCAATTTTTGCAAAGGTAGCCATTATACAAAGCAATAACAAAGCCTAACTAGCTTTTAGGCTATTCGTTACAATGATTGTTAAGATAGAGGCAGGTATAAAAATTATACTGCCAAACTGCTTTGAAAGTTATTTTCTATTTTTTCTATAGTGAAAATAAAACGAGCACCATGTTTGTTTGCTGTATCAACCCAAACAGAACCATTGGCCTGGGTAACCAGCTTTTTTACAATGGAAAGACCAATACCATGGCTTTCTTCAATATTGTTGTTTAGGTTTTCAAACAAATCAAATATTTTTTCTTTGTCTTTATCGGCTATGCCGGGGCCATTATCGGTAACTGATACTTCGTAAAAATTTTCTTTATCGGCACATCTAATTTCTAGTTCACACACGTCCTTATCGTTGTATTTTATGGCATTATTAATAAGGTTGCTAATTATTTGGGTTAAGGCAAACTCGTTATAGAATACTTTGGGCATATTTTTTTGGAACGAAATAATAATACTTTCATTCAAACTATGCTCGTTAGCAATTTCACTACATATTCTATTCAAATCAACTTCTGAAATTAAGGTATCGTTAAAATTGGTTTTAGAATACTCTAAAATGCCATTTATCATGTTACGAGTACGTTCGTTTATTTGTTTCAGCAGCGTAAAATACTCTTTTAAAGTTTCGTTTTCAGTGCCTTCAAGCTCAGCTTCAATAAGGGTAATAAGCGTAAATGCTGAGCTAAGGGGCGATTTTATATCGTGGGCTACGGTGAAAGAAAATCGCTCAAGGTTGCGGTTGATTTCCTCCAGCATCGATTTTTTCACCACATTATACTCCAGCTCTTCGCTAAGCATATTTAAACCATAAGCCATAACATCTATAGGATCTTCGCTTATTTCAACGTTTAAACGCTTTGAGAAATCAAGCTTTGCCATATTGCCTATCATCTCAATCAAATGTGTTAAATCTATTTTCCCCTCGTTCATTTCTTGATTATAAAAATTTAGTAAGCCACTGCATTGCTTTTTCTTCGTTATTAAAAAGCCGTGTAGGAAATTGTGTTTTATTTAGTCCTAAAAAAAAGTTGCCTATCAATTGCGATAGGGGTGATCCCACCAGCAGTGCACAAGCATTTTGCACCGCTCCAGCTTCTGTGCCGGCCAAGTATGCGCGTGCTTCTTTATCCACTCCCTTGGCTTGTCTAATATCAACCAGTACGGGTATTACCTTGCCGTTGGCCATTTTTTTCACAGCCAGTATGTTTTCTTTAGCATTATCTAAGTTTAAAAGCGCACCTTTAAAAACGGTACATATTACAATTCCGCTATCATCAAGCACTATTCGCTCGGTTTGAGTTATAATTTCTTTCATGCTACCCCCCAGATTATTAATTAGACTACCGATTGAGGGATACCGTTAAACTAAAGCTTTTTTTATACCCTTCAACTACAAAATTAGTCAATATGATACGTTTGTGATAGTTTTTGTATTTTTTGCAAAAAAACAAACCAAAAGTTAATGTAAAATGTGTTGCTGCATATAAAGCATTAAGCCACCCATAGGGTGGCTTAATTTGCTCTTGTTAAATAAGTTTTAATAAAACTTATTGTAGTGTTGTGGCTATGTAGTGCAACATAGCTTGGCTAATGAAACTATTGAACCCCTCTTTACTATCAGCATAAAAGCGGTTGTCTTGCACATATAAATCAGCCAAACCTTTATAGGTTTCAAGTACTTTACTTTTCTCTACTGCACCACCCCACATTTGTACTATGTGTAGGTGGTGGCGATGTATTTGTTCTTGTACTTTTTCATCGCTTGGGGCAAGGTGCATCAGTTGGGCTATTGTTGTGGCAATATCTTCGCCTTCTTGTTTTAGTGCTTCAAATTGGGCTTTGTCCATTTTGCGCAAATTGTTTTCTGTTGTTTGCACGGTTTCTACACCGTATTTTTCTATCGCTTCTTGGCGTATTGTTTGGGCGGTGTTTTTTGAAAAACCTGCATATAACTCATCATTTGTTAACATTTTTTGTTCTCCTTTCAGTGTTAAAATTGTTTTATCAATAGTTTTTAACAATGTGGCAAGGCGATTTTTACGTTCTATTAGTGCTTTGCGATGGTTTTGCAAAGCTTGCAGATTATCAAACGAAGGGTGGTTTAATAATTCTTGAATAGTACGTAGGGGAAAATCGAGTTCTTTATAAAAGAGTATTTGTTGCAGCCTCACCAACTCTTTATGCCCATACAATCTATACGATGCATCAGTACGGATGGATGGTTTAAGAAGCCCTATCTCATCATAGTGGTGTAGCGTGCGCACACTAATGCCTGCTATTTTTGAGAGTTTTTTTACCGTGTATTGTTCCATGCCTATGGTTTGCTATAAAACTATATTGCAAACTTAGGGTATGACGTTACGTTAGAGTCAAGTAAAATTTTAACTTTTTTTTATTTAGGGCTTCAAAACCCACTGGGCAATGGCTTGTATCACACTTTCGTGTACATTATCAACGGTTTTATAATCATCAGGCGAAGGGGGCTGGTGCACACCATAAATCATAGTATGGGTAAGGCTTTTAAATAGTTTAAAGGTGGCCTGCGGATTCTTTTTTAAGGCTTCTTCCCATAGTTTAAAATCTTCAACAGTTACTTGGTAGTCTGCATCACCTTGTAAAAATAACATGGGTTGTTTTACTTGTTGTACTACCTCAGTTTGGTTATAACTCTCTAAATCCATCCAATAACTTGGGGGCGAACTAAAAGGAAGGTGGCGGGCAGGTGTGGCGCTATCGTACCACTTTGTTTTTAGCCGGATAAATTCTTCTTTTCCTTTGGCGTATTCTTCTTTCTTTTCAGGAAAAAGAGCACCTAAGTAATCCATTTGTTCTATTATCTTATCGGGAAGACTTTTTGCGGGTGCTGCCATAAATAGTAATCCCGCCAAAGCAGTATCGGCAAGTGCAATGCGCGGCAACATCATACCACCAAGGCTGTGGCCAAGTATAAATATTTTTGTAGGGTCTATGTTTTTTTGTTGACGAAGAAATTGTGCAGCTATAAGGGCATCATCAACTGTCTCTTTGTTTACATCAAAGGCACTATCGGCGGCACATTCTTCGCCATAGGTTAATGTGCGTTTGTCATAACGCAAAACTGCTATTTTGTATGCAGCTAATCCGTAGGCAATATCTTTAAAAGGCTGTTGTGGGCCATTTTGTTCGTTCATATCGGCAGGGCCACTGCCGTGTACTAATATTATGACGGGTATTTTTTCTTTTCGTTTTAGCCCTGCGGGAAGGGTAAGTTCGCCTTGAATAATGAATGGCGCTGCACCAAATTGAACTTCTTTTGCCAGTGTTTGGCTTTTTATAGCGTACGATGGAAGTCTGTATTTCTTCTCCAATTCGTACATCTTACGGGTTTGTTCTTTTATTAAGAGGTATGAAGCAATAAGGTTGTTTTTGTTGAATCCGATTTTTAGTTGCACAAAACCACTGTCAAACTGCAATTCTTCAATCACAAATTCTTTATCGTTTTTTGTGTATGTTTTTTTGGTTGATGAGCCTTTAAAGTGTCCGTATTTATCACGCAAACTAGTCCAAGCATAATGCAGCAAATAGGGGTTTATTCGTCTGCCTTTTGCGGTGTCAAATAGCTTTGATAACTCAGTAAATTCTAATTCAATATTAAGTTGTATTATCTTTTTTACTGATTTTTTTGCCTGATTTGATTGTGCTGTTGCTGTACCAAGACCAATAAAAAGTAGTAATAAGAAAAAGGCATTTTTAAGCATAGCACAAAGCTAATACTATGTAGTATTGTTATGTGTTTTTTAGATGGAAGCAGCAGATTTTTCGCCGCTTGCTTTACGCAGGGTGAAACCAAATGTTGTGCCCGAACCTATTTTGCTGCGGGCATTTATAGTTTGGTTGTGTGCCTCTATAATGTGTTTTACAATGGCTAATCCTAGCCCGCTTCCGCCTTCCTCGCGGCTACGGTGGCGGTCTACACGATAAAAACGTTCAAATAGTCGGGGTAAATGCTCGGCTTCAATTCCCTCGCCATTATCGGCTACTTCTATCAATATGTTTTCGTCCATATCGTAAAAACTTATAAGGGTTATTCCTTCTCGTTTCCCGTATTTTATAGAGTTTACTATCAGGTTTACCATTACTTGACGTATGCGTGCTTTATCAGCATATACCCAAAATGGTTTGTCGCAACCTTCTTTAAAGGTAAGGGCGACTTCTTTTTCACCCGCCCGCATTTCCAACGCTTCGTATATATCAACAGCTAGGTCGTGGATATCAAACTTTTCCATTTCCATTTTCAGTTGACCTGTTTCTAGCTGGCTAATACTTATAAGGTCTTCTACAAGGTCTGAAAGTCGGTCTAAACTTTTACCTGCCTTTTTTAGAAAACGGATATTTACTTCGGGGTCGTCAATAGCGCCATCCAACAAAGTGTGTATATAGCCTTGTATGTTAAATATTGGGGTTTTTAGCTCGTGCGATACATTGCCCAAAAACTCTTTTCTAAAAGTTTCCAGTTTACGCAGTTGCTCTATCTCGTTGGCTTGTGAACGCGCCCACTCCAACACCTCATTGTTTACTTCTTCAATAGGGTTGTGGTTTAGTGATGTTTCACGCAAAGCATCACTAAGGTGCCTATTGGTTTTGAGGCGGTGAATGGTTTTATAAATCAGTTTTATTTTGCGATAGATAAAGATTTCTATGGCTAAAAAAAACAAGGTAAACGAGGATATAAGTACTACACCAAAAGTGATAAAGGCATCATTAATGTCAGGGCGTACTAAGTATACCAACCCTGAAACTAATAATGCCAATACTAATGAGGTAAGTAACGATATATTACTTGGTGTGGGGTTTCTTATCATGCTTCAAACTTGTACCCAACCCCTTTTACGGTACTAATGTTTTCGTCGCCTAGTTTTTCGCGTATTTTACGGATGTGTACATCAATAGTCCTATCAACCACCAAAACATCATCACCCCATACTTTTTCAAGTATGTTTTCGCGGGTAAATACTTTGCCCGGTTTGCCGGCTAGTAGGTACAATAGCTCAAATTCTTTTTTTGCCATTTGTACTTTTTGTCCGCCTTTGGTAACTACAAAACTGTCTTTGTCAATCACCAAATCACCAAGTTGTATTTTTGATGGGGCATTGTTTTGGTCTTTTCTTCGCAATATTGCGTTGATACGGCTAAGTAACACACGAGGTTTAATAGGTTTTGAGATGTAATCATCAGCACCAACATTAAACCCTGCTATTTCGCTATATTCTTCGCTGCGTGCAGTTAAAAATACTATAAAAGTAGATTTAAATTCAGGCATATCGCGTAAGCGTCGGCAGGCCTCTATACCATCCAATACGGGCATCATTACATCCAGTACTATTAGGTCGGGGTTTACTTCTTTGGCTTTTTCAATACCTTCCTGCCCGTTGGGAGCTAGGAATACCTCATAGCCCTCGCGTTTAAGATTGTAGTCGATAAATTCCAAGATGTCTGGCTCGTCGTCTACTACCAATATTTTATAAGTATTTTTTTCCATACCCTTTGTTTGGTGCAAGGTTATCGGCAGGTAATGAATTCAATGTAAAGATAACTTTAACTAATTATTAACAACCTCAAAAAATGAGTATTTTGAACACTTTACTCACAAAAGCCGTATACAAAACTAAACAGAGGTTATTAATTCAACAGGGTTTTCAACTTTTCTTCAAGTTGAGCGCCACGCAAACCTTTGGCAATTATCTTTCCTTCTTTGTCTACCAAAATAGTTTGAGGTATGCTGCTAATGCTATACAATTGCGCTGCTGATGATTGCCAGCCGCCCAAATCGCTAATGTGTTTCCATGTAAGACCATCGGCCATAATGGCTTTTTTCCAAGCCTCAGGGTTATTGTCAAGTGATACGCCCAAAATCTCGAAACCTTTATCTTTGTATTGGTTGTACATACGCACTACATTTGGATTTTCGGCACGGCAAGGTTTGCACCAACTAGCCCAAAAATCTATAAGTACATATTTACCTTTTAGCGAGCTAAGGCTTAATGGTAGCCCATCGGGTGTATTAAGCATAATATCAGGTGCGGTAGCTCCAACAGCAGTTTTTATACGGCTTTGTGCTTTGGGTTTATATATGGTAAACCATTTATTAGCGGGTAATTTATCAATGCTGGCTATCAGTTTTTCTTCAGTAGCTCTATCGGCAGCTACTTGTAGCATTTCGATAGCAAATATTTGTGCCAATGGACTTTTTAGTGAGCCAACGGTAGCAGCCAGTTTGTCTTTCAATTCAGCCATAAGGCCGTTTACTTTGCCTTCTATTTCTGCTCTTTTTTCAGCACTCATAGTAGGGTCGCGTTGAAACTCAGCATCTAAATCAACTATTTTTTGATTGTACTCTGAGTTTATATTGGCTACTTTTTGAATATCAGCACTCTCGGGGCTATTACTTACTTGGTAAGTAACGGTTGCTCCGCCATCTATATCCAGTTTTATGTTTGATGTAGTATCTAATATTAAAAATACATTACGGTATTGACCTAGACTGATAATGCCAAAGGTTTTTTCGCGCACAAAGCCTTCAAAACTAAAATTGCCTGTGGCATCAAGTGTTGCTGTATCCAACGGCTGCATACCTTGTGGGGTAATTTCGTTTAGCACCAATTGTGTGCCGCTGTAGTTGCTTATTTTGCCTGATACTTTAAACACCTGCCCCTGTGTTTGGGTTTCTGTGGTGTTAGTTTCATTTCCAACTTTCGAGCTGCAAAAGCTAAACAGCAATATTGGTAGTAGGTATAAAATTTTAAAGGTTCTCATACGTATATCGTTCCTTATTTATAAGTTTTTATAATGTTTCTAAATATTGTTGTAGCAATTGGCTTGCCACTTTTGGGTCGGCCTTGCCTTTACTTTGTTTCATCACCTCGCCCATAAACAATCCCAACAGCGATTTTTTACCGCTTTTGTATTCTTCAACCTTATCGGGGTATTGGGCTACGGCTGTTTTTATTATCTCTTGCAAAAAGTCTGCGCCGCTTTCTTGTATCAAGTTTAGTTCTTCGGCAATTTGCAAAGGGTTTTTGGTAGGCTGCGCTACCATTTGTGGAAATATTTTTTGCGATGCGGCGCTATTGCTCACTTTCCCATCGTCAATCAAAGCTATTAGTTGCGCTATTGATGGAGCGGGTAGGGTGAAATCGGACAGGTCGATTGCGTTTTCGTTTAGGTACGATTTTACGTTGCCCATTACCCAGTTGGCAGCTGCCTTGTAGTTGGTGGTATGGGTACAAACAGTATCAAAATACTGTGCTATTTCTTTGCTATCGGTTAGTACGCCTGCATCGTATTCGTTTAATCCAAACTCTTTGGTGTAGCGATTAAACAACTCATCGGGAAGGGCAGGCATTTGGCTGTGTACTTCATCAATCCAAGCACGTCCTATTATTAATGGCGGTAAATCAGGCTCGGGGAAATAGCGGTAATCGTTTGCCAATTCTTTGCTACGCATACTAAAAGTAGTGCCTTTGGTGGCATCAAAACTGCGGGTTTCGGTAGTAAAGGTACGGCCAGCTTCCAACTCATCTATTTGGCGGATAATCTCGTGCTCAATAGCGCGTTTTACGTTGCTAATAGAGTTCATGTTTTTCACCTCTACCTTAGTACCAAATTCTGGTGCGCCTTTTAGGCGAACCGATACGTTGGCATCGCAACGAAGGCTGCCTTCTTCCATATTACCGTCGCAAATATCAAGGTAGCGTACCAGTTTGCGCATTTCGGTAAGGTATTGGTAAGCTTCGTCGCTATCGCGCAAATCGGGCTCGGTAACTATTTCTATAAGGGCAACGCCTGCACGGTTAAAATCGACAAGGGTATCGTATATATCTTGGTCGTGCATACTTTTTCCCGCATCTTCTTCCATGTGTATGCGGGTAATATTGATATGCTTTTCGCTGCCGTCTTTCTGTTTAATTTTTACGCTGCCGCCTGTGCAAATAGGGGTTTTATCTTGGGTAATTTGGTAGCCTTTGGGCAAATCGGCATAAAAATAGTTTTTGCGGGCGTATTGGTTCTCTTCGCGAATGTTTGCACCCACTGCCAAGCCCATTTTAATGGCATACTCTATTGCTTTTATATTATGGCGGGGTAATGTGCCGGGGTGTGCTAACGATATAACGCTTACCTGTGTATTGGGTTCAGCCCCATACTCGGTACTATCGCCACAAAAGGCTTTGCTTTTGGTTAGCATTTGTGCGTGGACTTCGAGGCCAATAACGGCTTCGTATTTATCGTATACTGATGTTGTTGCGGTTGCTGTCACTATATAAATTAATGTAAAGAGTACAAAAATACACAAAGCGTTGGATGGTTGGGCATTGGATTTTACATTTTACATTTTACAGTTATCATTTAACATTAATTATTTAGCAGTTATCATCTAGTGGGCTTTTAGCTATTGGCCTTTGGCTTGGAGGGAAGTTTAAGAGTTAAGATTTCTTTAACTCACCCCGAAGTATTGTTTTGGTAGACTTGACGATATGCGCCCCTCTCTTTTTTGTAAGAGAGGGGGAGTGTTGGGCAGTCGGACGATTATCATTTTACAGTTATCATTAATCATTTAGCATTTATCGTTTAATAAGCTTTTAGCTGTTGGCCTTTGGCTTGGAGGGGAGTTTATATAGTTCACCGCACGCTCTTCGACTTCGCTCAGGGTGACAGCCGTACTCGTACGTCTTTGATTAGTCCCCTTCAGGGATGCTTATACCTTGTTACACGCAACACGTATGGGTAATTTTTAGTTAACTCACCCCAAATAATGCGTTTATTACAGACGTTCATAATTCCCCCTCTCTTTTTTTATAAGAGAGGGGCGTAGTTATGTGGTTCCAGCTTTCCAATAAAACTGGGGTGAGTTAAAACCAACTACTATTTTTTAGTTGCGTGTAAATGGGTATAATTACCCCTTCAGGGGATTTAGGGGTAAAAGGACGGCTATTGGCAAATGAAAAGCTAACGGCAATCTCGATAGGGTATGAGTAGTGGTAGGTTTTAACCTCTCTTATCTGGGCACAATCCACCAAAGGATAAGAAACCGTCGCACAGGCTACCACACCTTTAAATCCATTTATAAGACAAAACATGCCACTTATGCCGAAATTAGTACCGCGTATTAGATATGGCACTTTTAAGTTTTTTTTATGTGTGAGATTTGATGGTATAATATCTATTTAATCACTTTTTAATTATGAAAAAAACTATCAAATCAATCGCAGCTGTGGCACTTTTGTTTACAGCACAACATTCAATTGCACAGTGGAATACAACCACTTACCCGGCTACAAAAATGTACGCAAGTCCTATTGGTCAACTTGTGGGAATTGGAGAGGCAAACCCAATTACAACACTTGATGTTAAGGGGACAGCCAATATATGGTCGGGAAACCGTTATGCAGTTTCTGGTGGAAAAATGGCGCCGGGTTCTTTAACCATTGGTAATACTAATGCTAATTTTGGGGGTGGTAGCTTGTGGAACTCCAATACAGCCGGTTTATTGCTTGAATGTGAAGACAATACCGAAATTGCAGTACACGACAATGGTACACGTATATCGAGCCTAATATATTTTGAAGGTAATGCAGCCAACCGTATTACTATTGGTAGAAATATGGGCTTTGGTACCATTAGCAAAATAAATATGTTGGGTAATATCGGGTTGGGAACACCCGACCCTACCCATACGTTGGATGTACGCGGAAATATTGTTATTAATGCTGCGGGCAAGTATCTTTCTTTCAGACCAAATATGGCTAATGTAAATGGTGATTGGGCTTTGGAGTATGAAGCAGGCGCAGCGGGCTTAAACTTTTGGAAACCTTTCCCAAGTGTAAATGCAGGTAATTATTTTCTTTTTCTTAAAGATAATGGTAATGTAGGTATAGGCACAGGTAGCCCAGCCTACAAACTTGATGTTTGCGGTACTATACGTGCAAAAGAAGTGCGTGTAGAAACAGGCTGGTGCGATTATGTATTTGAGCCTACCTATGCACTAATGCCACTTAATATGCTTGAAAGCTACATAAACCAATACAAACACTTGCCCGAAATACCAACACAGCAAGATATTGAAACCAATGGTTTGAAATTGGCCGAAATGCAAGCCTTGCACATGAAAAAAATTGAAGAAATGACCTTGTACATAATAGAAATGAATAAAAAGATTGAAGCCCTTGATAAGCAACTTAAAGAGCTTACCAAGTAGTAGTTATTACAATGTTCAATCTTAAAATTTATTTCAATTATGGTATTAAAAAGAAAAATACTGTTAGGCCTACTGGGGAGTTTCCTCATAGCCTTTCAGGGAAAAGCACAACTAACCAACCAAAGTTTTGAAAGCTTTTGTGGTTCGACTGTTTTTTTAACCCCACCCATTTCAAGTTCACTTTCTTGTGAAACGTTTACAAATACTTGTGTATCAGGGTGGTATCGTTCGCACGGTACACCACAGTTGTGGAGTAATCCTATCATAGTAGGTACTAATACGCCTCCGGGGAATACACCTGCTGGCAATAATTTTATGGCCATGTGGGGTAAGGAAGATTATCCATCGGGGCATTATGGAGAAGGAATATTTACCAATAAAAACTTTATTAAAGACAGAAGTTATAGGGTGTGTATGTGGGTTAGCAACTATGGAAATGATGGGGATATAGTGGTTAGATTGGCTAAAAATTTGGCTCTACGTTCTAACACTAATGGAGATTGCGGTGAAAATATTCCCTCTACATCAAATACTCAGGTAGCTTATCAAACGCAAGTAGCATGGAGCTCGGCTTGGACAAAAATTACGTTTGACTTTACGGCGAATGATGATTATAGCCAGTTTTGGGTGTATCCTTACGGTACTTCAAAGAGTGCTGAAGTTTGGTTATTTGTTGATGATATAAATGTGTATGAAATATGTAACCCGCCAATTGTATTTAATATGAGCACAAACACATCATCAGGAGTTATACCCGCTGCTTTTTATACGCGTAAATATACCATTGATGCAGGTAGTAGTGCGGCAGGTGGTTTGGTATCGTCGGGCACGGTAACTACATCTACAAGTGCCGATGTGATTTTTGAAGGAGGCTCAGTAATTCGTTTGTTACCTAATTTTAGAGCAACGGCCACCGTTAATTCAAAATTCGTAGCATTTATAACACCTTGTAGCTATGATGGTTGTGTTCCTGAAGAACGCGTAATGAATGACCCACAAGGAGATTTAACTAATCCTAAAAGAGTAGGTACTGCAAAAACAGGAATTGAAAATCCGTTTAATAACATAGGTACGGCCTCAATTTATCCTAATCCAACAAGTGGGATATTAAACATAAGCACCGTAGGTAATAGTACATACAAATTAACCACTATTACTGGGCAAGTAGTAAAGCAAGGAGAGATTGTGGGGTATAGCGCAACTATAGATTTAAGCCCACTTCCCAATGGTTTTTATATGATTGAGCTTACTGATACACAAAACAACGTAAGCAGTTTTTATAAAGTAGTTAAAGAATAGTCGGTAAAACTTTTAGTAATACAATCACAGTGTTAAGGGCAGCTAGTAATAGCTGTCCTTTTTTATTGGTTTTATTCATTATTCATTTAACAGTTATCATTTATTCTTTTGATGTCATCCTGAGGTAACTCGAAGGGTAAGAAGGGCAGGCTAACACACGTATGGTTCGTTGTTTCCTTAAGCGTCCACGCTTAAGGAGTACACATACAAGCGTTATCGCTTGCTAGTAGCGGGATGCTACAATTGTAGCCTTCAAGCGATAGGCCTACACATGGATTTGACTTCGTTCACCATGACAACCACCGCACACGACTATCATCATTGCAATCCCGATATATTTGGGACAGTATTTCAATCTACATTCCTCCTGAATTGGGCAACGAGATGCCGACCTTCGTCGGCATGACAGGGTTGCAAGCGCGTTGTCATCCAGAGCGAAGTCGAAGGGCGGGAGGGTAGACCAACACTCGTATGGTTCGTCCCGAATGCTTTCGGGACACCATAACAGCCATCGCACACGACTATCATCAACGCAGTAAGGTAACTGTTCCTGCGTGGTTTTCTTTTACAAGCAGCCCCCTTTTATACCCTGTAACGGTTATAATATAAGTATATATCCCCACGGGGCAGGGAATGGATTTATAAGTACCGTCCCAATAAGCCTCATTCCCCCGTTGACTAAATATATTTTCTCCCCAACGGTCAAAAATTCGCATATCCACATTCAAAATATTTTCACCCACAACTCCAAAAACATTATTCAGCCCATCATTGTTGGGCGAAAAAGCATTTGGAATAAAGTACCATGCGCGGCAATCGTCAACATATATAGAGTCGGTAGCCGAACAACCGTTACGTGATATGGTAACCCAATATTTCCCCTTATTTATCACCTGTATTTTGGGGGTGGTTTCTCCTGTATTCCAGTAATAGGTACCACTATCGCCCGCATCTAAAACAATGTATGGAGTTTTACAAATAACAGTATCAGCAATAAGGTTCACTATGGGCATTGCCAGTAAACTTACATTTACCGTGGAAGTAATAGAGCAGAATAGATTGCTTAGTGTAATGCTGTGCAGACCTTTTTGAGATACGGTTATCGTACGGTTTGTATCTCCTGTATCCCATTTGTAGGTAATACTACTATCCTGAGGTGGAATACTGAGTGTAACAAATGAACAGTTTGCAGAATCGAACCCGATATTAATTGATGGTTTTTTAAGTTGTCCAATCAAAATGGTATCACCCATGGGGCAGGTATTGGTATCTTTAATAGTTACCGAATATATGCCCGCACTGTCTACCAGCTTTTTCACCGTAGTATCGCCCGTGTTCCATTTATAGCTTTGGGCGCCTTTGCCTGCATCAAGCAGATGGCTAAAAGCCCCGCAAAAGGCTGTGTCGTTACCCAAAAATACTTTGTAGCGTTTTTTATATTTTATAATGACTGTATCCCCTATGGTTTCTTTACCTAAAGTTGCTTTAACCCAATAAGTGCCTTGTTGTTTTATAGTTATGGTTGGGGTGGTATCTCCCGTGCTCCATGTTATTTTCGCATCAGGGGGTTGTTTTGCATCAAGCACTAAAGTATCACCAATGCACAGTGCAGTATCAATACCAAGGTTTACAGGGTGTTTTGTAAACCAAAACGAAGGGTAGTATGGTGCTCCTGCAATATTATAACGCCCCTTAAGATAGATGGCGCTATCAATATATTGGCAGGCAGTTCCTGCCAATTGGGGAGAATTAATTACGCCTAAATACTTTTTAAAATTATGAAAAACATAAATTTTTTTGTCGGGTCCTAATTGCATACCGGCAGGATAATACCCGTTGGCATGTATAATTACTTTAGAAGAAGCTATAGCCGTAGAGTCCCATAATGAAAGGTCGTATTGCGCATAAGCAAATGGAAATGGCGAAGATGGGGAAGCAAGAAAAGCAGTGTAAGTGATATAAAGAAAACGTGAGTCGGCAGAAAATTCAGAAAAGAATAAATTATTTATACCAGCATACGGGATTTTTAAACCATCAGACAACAATCCGGTACTACGGTCAAATTTATATAAAGTGAAAAACTTTTTACCAAAACCGTACCATCCTTGTTGACCTACAAAAACATTGCCATCAGGCGAAAATTTTATGTTATAGGCCGTAGGTGTCCCTGTTATTTTTTGTGGAGGTAAAGCAGTACCCATATTTCCGTTTACAGTGCGGGCACAGTTGAAATAGCTTTCTATTTCAACTGTGCTCGGTGGAGTTCTGCTTTCAATGCCTGCTACCCAATAATCCTTGTCGTTTTCATGTGCTGTAACAGCCAAACGCTCATAATTACCAGGCATTATAGGTATTTCTTTAGCTACAACCTCCCCGTTTCCATTATTCAAACTCATATCTATCAACGAATAGCGAATAAAACTATCGGTAAAAGTAACATCAGGAGAACAAAACATATAATAATTATAAGGCTTTGAAGGATGAGGTAAAGCCATAAACCCCTGTACTGGAGATTGTTTTCGTATGTTATAAAGACCGTTTTTTATTAACTGGTGCTTGTAGTTATATATCGAATCGTCGTTGGTGTATAACACAAGATTTCCGTTACGGTCGCAAATACCCGAGGTACCTTCAGCTGCGTATGTATTAGAACTGGTTATAGCTGTGGGGGGAGTTGTATTAAAATCCAATCCGGCCATATTGCCAAAATACCATATATTATACTCTCCTTGACCTTTAGAAGTAAATGTGCAAATGCTTATAACAACAAGTACAAAAACATATTTTATTACATTACAAAACCGAATAATGAACATAGGCAGACAGGTTTATTATCAGATAGCTTGTGGCTACAAATGGTTGCAAATGACCGTGTTAATTTTTGATTATAAAAGTATGTATTAGCAAACCTTTACGATTCGTAATTTTTCGTGTTAACTATATTAAGAACAGAAAGGAGGGGAAGCCACCGTTTTCTCATCGGGTTTAAACCCGTTTCTATTTATACCATACAGCAATCCCGATGGGGTATTAGTAGCGGTAGGTTTTAACCTGTCGAAAGAAATTGAATACTAAATGAAATTGAATGATAATTGCTAATTGCTAAATGTTCAATGTTCAATGAAAAATGCACTATCCATCTAAGTATATCACCCCCATTACTTCATCAGCCATAAACTTGCCACCGGGGTAATTGCTTGTATAGTCAAGATTTAACCAAATACCGCCATCCTCATCAATATGGTAGTACAGCGATTTTCCGTTGGTTTCCTCCTTAAACAATTCAGCGTGTATTAGGTAATTTATCTCTTCAAGGTCGGCCATATCGCCAATATAAATTTCAGGATAAATATGCCCCGTGGTTAATATCATACGGGTTCTTCCTCCAATAGCTTTTATACAAGCCGTCATAAACACCGTATGGTCGTCGCAATCACCCGCCATTAAATTCACCGTTTCACTGGCCTTAGCAAAATACTCCTTATCGTTGGGGTCATTAACGTAATTCCAGCTGCTATTTATCTCTTTAAAAATAGAAAAACTTTGTATCAGTACCCTATACTTATTGTAGTAAGGTTGTTTTTGGTATTCATTAAAATATTTTGAGGCTGTTTTCACTGCAAAATTACGCACCGTTTTTTGGTCGTAATCAGCCGCTGCCTTTACTTTAGATTTTACAGGGAAAGATTTAAGCTCATTAATAGCAATATGCTCAGGGTTGGGACTATTAGCCATAGAAAAAATCATCGCCCTATAATCATTATAAAATCCCCTAAAACCATAGTCGCCCCAAATGCTGCCGTAGGTTAACCATAAAAGTGCCAGTACAAACCCTACCAAAATAATGGGCTTAAAAACATACAACAGCAGTTTGATTAAGAAAAAAATGGCAGTAGCAAGTAGTATACGGTCAAGAAAAAGAGGCCAATCAGGGTCGGGTAAAATTTTATGGAAAATGATAAAAACAGGCAGCACAAAAAAGTACGATAGAAACGTGATAATACCCTCGCTAATACCGTCCTTTTCCTTTTCTTCTTCAGGTGCTGTGGTGGTGTTTTCCATCTTTTCTTTTCTACTATTTACAACGTTGTTTTGCCTTCAAAAGTACAAAACAAGTATGCGATAAAAGATATTTATTAGTACTGCAACAATTTGTAAGCCAATATGTAAAAAGAATTATTTTTGCAGCCTTATGACAACTGACCAATATAAAGATTTAAAGAGCCGCGTAGAGGCTTTGAGGAGGTATCTTTGACGTTGATGCCAAGCGTGCGCTAATAGCACAAGAAGAAGAGGTGAGCCACCAACCCGAATTTTGGGACGATCCTAAAAAAGCGGAGATTCATCTTAAAGGGATAAAAACCAAAAAGATATGGACGGATGCTTACGATGCTGTGGAGCAAATGATGGAAGACTTAACGGTACTTTTTGAGTTTGCCGAAGCAGGTGAAGCTGGCGATGAAGAGCTAGACCCCCAATACGATATTACCCTAAAAGCTATTGAAGAGCTTGAGTTTAAAAATATGCTTAGTGGTGAGGAAGACCAATTAAGTGCTATTGTGAATATAAATGCAGGCGCAGGCGGAACTGAAAGCCAAGACTGGGCAGAAATGCTGATGCGTATGTATATAATGTGGGGCGAGAAGAAAGGCTTTAAGGTAAGCGAACTGGATTATCAGGCAGGGGAGGGTGCGGGTATAAAATCGTGCTCGCTGCAAATTGATGGTGAGTTTGCCTATGGCTATTTGAAGGGCGAAAATGGTGTGCACCGTTTGGTGCGTATATCGCCTTTTGATTCTAATGCCCGCCGACATACTTCGTTTACATCGGTATATGTATACCCAATGGTAGATGACAGTATTGAGATTGAGGTAAATCCTGCCGATTTGGAGGTGAATACAGCGCGCTCAGGCGGTGCAGGCGGACAAAACGTGAACAAGGTAGAAACCAAAGTGATGATGAAACACTTACCTACGGGTATAGTGGTGGTGTGCCAAGTAGAGCGTAGCCAAAGTGCCAACCGTGAACGTGCGCTGCAAATACTGAAATCGCAATTGTATGAGATGGAGATACGCAAACGCAACGAGGCGAAGGCTGTGGTAGAGGCTAGTAAGAAAAAAATTGAGTGGGGCTCGCAAATACGCAGTTATGTGTTGCATCCGTATAAATTGGTGAAAGATATACGTACCGACCATGAAACAAGCAATGCACAAGCTGTGCTTGATGGCGACCTTGACGGTTTTATCAAAGCCTTTTTGATGGAGTTTGGCAGTAAGAAGTAGTATATAAACTATGTGTCGTCTAAAAAATATACTGTTTTGCAGTCTGCTTGCCACAAGTATTTGTGGCAATGCACAGGTATTTAAAAAAGGTGATTTTATACTGGGCGGCCACTACCAAAGCCAACTAATGGGCAATAGTCCCTATTTTGATAATATATACGGTATTACAGCTTCTTATTTTGTGTCTGATAGATGGGCATTGGAATATGGTATTAGCTATGTTAATACATCAAAAGGGGTAAACTACGGCAAGTTTTATGGCGGTAGTGTTTTAGCATATTATGGGTTATCACTTTCCTCCCGTAGTTTTCAAAACAATGGCTACTGGACTTTGGCTTTGCTTAGTTTATTGGTGCCCGAGGGAGTTAGCTACCATATACCCTTAAACCCCAGTGTAACCCTTAGCCCGTACCTTAACGTACTTACTATTGACTACTCAGACCAATACTGGCGCATGAGCAATACGCTTGGTGTGCGACTAAATATGCTGCTAAAAAATACTTTTAATATAGCCCCTCATGCTTTTACCACTATACAATACCGAGGTAATAGTGTAGGTGGCAGTGTGGGTGGTTTTGGTATTGGCGTTAATGTGGGGTGGAAGTTTTGAAATATATTTGATAATATTAAAACAATGCAAAAAAACATATTACTAACTATTGCAACATTGTTGTTGTTTATTGTTGTGCAAACTAGCTACGCACAAGACCTTACCCCTAGGTGGAAAATAGTAAAACCCGTGGAAGACAATATTGGAGCTGCGCTAACTCCTACCAGTGATGGTAATGTTTATAGGTACGATGGTTATAAATTGATAAAGTATAACCCTAATGGTGATGAACTATGGAGTAAAAAGATGACCAATTCGTATGCAAACATAAGTTATGTTAAAACAACTAATGATCAGTTCTGTATAGCCACATCGCATTGGACTACTTATTTTGAAATAGACACCTTTGTATTTAAATATCCGAAAAGTGAAGATTTTACAATAATATATCGCATTGACTCTTCGGGCAATGTTTTGTGGCTAAAGCATTTTAAAGGGAAATCATATAATGCAGGTAATTCTTTATCAACGGATACAGATGGCAACTTTTATTTTTTTTGTTATTTTAATGATACTATTTCATTTGATGGAGTAACTATTACAGGAAAACCGTCCGCCAATAGTGCATTTACAAATCTTTGCCTTGCGAAGTTTTCAAGTTCGGGTGATTTAATCTGGCTAAAAAACATAGGTAATGCCAATAAAAAAATTACCGCCAGTTCAATTATTACTGACAAAAATAACAATATGTACATAGCAGGTACTTACGGTACAGATACCCTTACTGTATTACCCTATACACTCATAGAGCCGGTAAAAAAGGAGGAGGATGTTTTTTTAGCAAAGATTGATACAGCAGGCAATACCCAATGGCTAAAGCACTTTCCAGATGAAGTAGTGTACCTTACCGATTGGGCACCAAAATTAAAGGTGGATAATGACGGGAACGTGCTAATGTATTGGACAGAGAATAAATATAATGGTATGGGGCAAGGCTATATTTTAAAGTATAACCCAAACGGAGATATAATCAAAAAAATAAGATTATACAGATCTAATCATTCTGACAAATATCGTATCGCTGCTTTGGAAGTGGATAGCCAAAATAATATATATTTAGCAACTGAGTTTGATGGAATATTAACAGCGTTACCAGCAGTACCAAAGTTAATCTTAAGTAATCAGGGTACAGATGTGGTTTTTTCTAAGTACGATTCAGCTTTTAACTTACAATGGTATAAGCATATTATTAACAAAGAGAAGGATATATGTTATGGTTTCACCATTTTTAACGATAAGGAAATTTATTTATTTGGAGAAAGTTATGGTTATGTTGTTAATCAAGTTCCTCAACGTATAAGTTTCGGAGAGTATGAATTCTATTTTAGTACAGGTAAATCAAAATTTTCATACTTGGCAAGAATAGAAACTTGTAATCCTGTGCAGGAGAGTTTAATAAAGAACAGTGGTATTATAGAAGCACCGCAAGCATGGGGTAATTGGCAGTGGTATGTTGACAGCACAAAAATAGAAGGAGCAACATGGTATAGTTATGCACCAAAAAAATCAGGTACATATACTGTATTATCAAAAGACGGGAATAGTTGTTATCGGTTATCCAACCCATACGTTTGGATAATGACAGGAACTGACGAGAATTTTGTAGGGAATAATGTAAGTATATATCCTAACCCTACCTTAAATAAACAATTTACATTACAAACACCTGATAGGGTAAACAGTATAACTATTTATAGTATTGAAGGTAGTTTGTACAAGAATATAGACGTAAATGAAGAAGGTAATTACGAAATAGAAATCAATCAAAGTGGGGTTTATTTTGTAAGGATAGATACACCACAGGGTTTAATTGTAAAAAAGATAATTGTTCAGTAGATTTTATCACTTCCCATTATCAAACAGAAAAAAAGAGGTGGTGCGCCGCAGGCGCACCACCTCTTTTTTTAAAGTATCAAAGCTAAAATAGCTTTAGTTTTTTATAGGAAGAAAACCGTAGTTTTTGCCATACTCTAACATTTGGCCTGCAAAATCAGTAGGGTATTCTACTTTCACATCAATAATTTTATCGCCTTCCATTACAGGTACTAATTTAGGTTGGATAAAACCACTGTATGCCGCTACGTTTAGTTTTTCAAAACGGCCTATTACTTCAGCAAGCAAAGTTTGGTCAACCTTAACACCGTAGTTTTCTACTAGGTTTTTACCCGCTTCAAAATCACCTTTCGATATAACACGTTGTATTTCTTTTAGCAACTCACCAAATAAGGTGCGTAGTTTGTTGTAGTCGTTAATTTTTACGTATGTTTTGCCGTCTTTCTTCACCATTTCAATCACATTATCGGCTTTACCTTTTTCAAACGCCCATTTAGCCACCAATTGGCGGTTACGCATATGAGCTTCTTCAAGGTTTTCGCCAATTTTCAGGCGGGTAAGCTGGCGTATAAGGCCATTCATTATATAACCGTCATACTCGGCTTTACCCACTTCAAGGCTAGGCATTACACCCATATCAACCAATTTCTGATCCATTATATAATACAATGCCACAAGGTCGGCACGGGCTTCTTCCAATGTGCTTGCATATTGCACCAAAGTTTTACTAGGTACTTCTACATTGGCTTCGCGTTGACCTGATGCGTGTCCTATCACCTCATGCATATCTGTATGCAATTCGCCTGATAGTACACCGTATTTTTTAATACGCTCTACTACTGCCTCATCATAAGCAAACTCTTTAAGTACAGGGCTTGATGCCGATGCAAGATCGTAAGCAGCAACTATATTGCCTAGCGATACCGATTTTGAACCAATATCTTCGCGCACCCAACGGTTGTTGGGTAGGTTAATTCCTATAGGGGTAGTTGGGGCAGCATCACCACTTTCTATCATTACGGTAATTACCTTAGCAGTAATACCTTTTACTTCTTTTTTCTTGTGTTCAGGCGCTATGGGCGAGTTATCTTCAAACCACTGTGCTTCTTTCGATATGGTTTCAATACGTTTGCTGGCTTCCATATCTTTTATTGATACTACGCTTTCAAATGAACCTTTTTTACCTATAGCATCCAAATACACTTCAATAAAACCGTTTACAACATCAATACGGCTTTCGGTATCTTTTACCCAAGCAATATTATAAGCATCCCAATCGTGTACATCACCGGTTTGGTAGTATTTTACTAATTTTTCAAAAGCATCTTTTTGTTGAGGGTTTTCAGCAACAGTAACCGCTTTTTGTAGCCAGTACACAATTTTTTCGATTGATTGCGTGTACATACCGCCCACTTTCCATGTTTTTTCTTTTAGCTTGCCGTTTTCAAGCACTACTTGGGTATTTAATCCCCACTCAGGCTCTTGTCCGCTAGGAGTTTTAAATTGGTTATAGTATTTATCAACCATTGCTTGTGTAACACCTTCGCCATAAAAATTATTGGCCGATTGGGCTACATTGTCAATTCCATTAGCTTGGTTCACAATTTTAGCGTCCAAATTTGGGTCAAAAATTACATCGCCCAAAATAGTCATTACCTCAGCTTTTGCGTATGGCAATGCACTTTCTTCGCATCCGTTAACCAACGTAGTAAAATATTCGCGGCTACATTCGGGTACAAATTTTATGTTGCTATAGTGGTGGTGTATACCGTTGCTAAACCATATACGCTTGGCATAGGTGTCAAACTTTTTCCAGTCTTCACTATTCTTATCGCCTTTATAGCTGGCATAAACAGCCTCAATGGTTTTACGTACAGCTAAGTTATGTTTATACTTTTGGTCGTATATCATATCGCGACCACACAAGGCAGCCTCGTATAGGTAGTAAGCCAGTTCTTTTTGCTGTGCACTTAGCTCTTCAAAGCCGGGCACTTGGTAGCGTAATACTTGTAAGTCGGCAAACTTTTCGTTTACCACATCAAAAGTTTGTTGGGCGCTTTCGTCGCCCGTTTTGGGTTCGCCTTCGTTTTTGCAGGCACTGCCCAGTGTAGTAGCCAATACGGTCATTACAAATAGGTGTTTTATTTTCATGAGATATAGTATAGAAATTGATTTTTAGAAATTGAGTCCCAAAGTTCATAAAAACTTTGGGATAGGCAAGGGGTGCTTGTTTTATTACGCTAAATTTAGATTAGTAAGCGCTTTTACCCGATTGACTTTATAGCCAAAATTGCCACCATTTTTTTGGTGTGAAGTAGTGGCCATATTTGGCCTGTTTTCTATATACTCAAATTGGTGGGCATCACTCACAACTCCTGTGGGTACTACATCGCCGTTCTCTATCCACTGTATTACTTGTTGTATGTGTTTAATTATAGCAGGATAAAATGCGGCTACTTGTTTTGCTTTTTCTTCTTCGCTCATCAATTCAAAATCATAGCTAATTTTAAGTCCGTAGCTAAAGGCCAAGGTGTCAAAAAAATAATATCCCTTGCAATACAAATCATAAAACTGCTCTATCATTTCAATTTTTGCAGTTTGTGGGTCTAGGGTTTTATACAACAAGTATAGCAATCTATACTTTTCGTAGTCGGCTTTGTCAATACGCTCGCCAAGCCATAGTGATAGTGTTTGTTTTGCACCTGCTTGGTTGTAGCTAAAAGAAATTAGCCAAAAAAAGGTTTCGTCATCCAGTTCCTTCTCCAACTCATCAGCGTTGGCATATACCCATTGTTCAAAATTGGCTATATCAATTTCATTATTCAGGTAAGCGTATGTTTTTTCTTTTATAGCTACAGGCAGCATTTTATTATAATATTCTTATATTACAAACAATAACATCAAAAAGATATTTAATTACCAATTTTACTAGCTAAATTTAGTACATTGGCATAGTAAAGCACTCTGATTTTTTTGTGATATTTTTTTCGTGTACTTTTTTTAAAATATTATACTCGATTGTGTAAACTTTAAAATGTATACTTGAAACCATTAACTAGTTGCCAATGATTCAACGAATACAAACCATATATTTATTGTTAATAGCCTTAATAACAGGGCTTTTGATATTTGTTAACCCATCTTTTATTGAAATGCAAGGATATGGTGCGTGGACGAATAACGAGTTAGGGTTTATTAACTTACACTTTAACTCAGCACGCTGGTTTATTGGTGATGAACTAACCAATACTACAACATTACGGTTGGCTACCTATACTCTTGCAGTTATTTGTGGCATGGCTTTTATCAGCATATTTTTATTTAAAAACCGCAGGTTGCAAATTTTACTAACCGCATTTAACTATATCTTTATTTTAGTGCTATATATACTAATGGTGTACTACGGTTTTAAATATATTGGTCAGGTAGATCAAGAAGTTCAGGTGGATATAGCTATTGGCCTTTTCTTCCCTCTATTTTTACCCATATTTAATTATATGGCATTACGCCGTATAAACTATGATGAGGTGTTGGTACGCTCTACCAATAGACTTAGATAAACAACCATATACTCTATTTTCTTTTATTAAAAATTATATTTGGGTATGAAAAATACTTTGTGGCTATGTTTTGCCTTGTTATTAGCGGCTTGCGGTCAAAATTCTTCATCACAAACCGATAAAGTGCCGCAAAATGCCACACAATCCATCCCGCTGTCTGCCGATGATACTATTTTATCAGAAATAAAAACCATCAATACTCCTTGTATAGCAGCAAAGCCCGTACAAAAAGCGTGGAAGAATGATACTAAAGATTTTACGGCTAAACTAATTACTATTTGCCTTGAAGATTATGCTATTAAAGATACTTTTGAGCACCACGATGGCTCCATCGAGGTGGTGAGACACAGTAACTACAGTTATAAGGTTAATTTAGACCTGCACCTAAGTGGCACTAAGCAATACATTATTACCAAAGATGTTTTTGCTGACTCTTTGTCTAAACCGTATTATAATGGAGGTAATCTTACCCATTTAGATATTATCTCGTTCGACTCGAAGACACTATCGATACAAATACAGGGCTATTTTGGGGTTCCTGATACTGACGATGTTATAGCCGCCAACTTTAGAGTATATTATAAGGAAGGTGTGAAATTTGAAGGTTTTAAGACTGAAGAGTTTGACGATATATAGCGCTTAATAAAACTTTCTTTCCTGATATAAGTCATACTCTGCCAAGGCATTGCGGTATAGTTTTGCTCCAACAAAACACCATACTATGACTGTGAAGAAAGAACGCACACTTGCCGAACCATTTCGTATAAAAATGGTAGAACCTCTTACCATTACTACCGAAGGATATAGAATTGAAGCATTAAAAAAAGCAGGCTTCAATCCCTTTTTGTTAAAATCTCACGATGTGTTTATTGATTTGCTTACCGATAGCGGTACATCAGCTATGAGTGATAGGCAGTGGGCAGGCATGATGGTTGGGGATGAATCGTATGCAGGTGCTAAAAGCTGGGAGCATTTTGAAAGTGTAGTGAAAAGCCTTACAGGTATGCCGCACATATTACCTACCCACCAAGGTAGGGCTGCCGAGCGTATTTTGTATGGTAAAATAGGCGGTAAAGGCAAAGTGTTTATTAGCAATACCCACTTTGATACTACTCGCGCTAACATAGAATTTAGCGGGGCAAAGGCTATTGATTTACCCAATCCTGAAGCTGCACAACCTTTTGTAGAAGCTGATTTTAAGGGAGATATTGATATTGAAGCCCTAAAGACTACCATAGCCCAACACGGTGCGCAAAATATTAGCGCTATTATAATGACGTTGACCAACAACAGTGCGGGCGGACAACCCGTGAGTATGCAAAACATGAAAGAGGTTACCGAAATATGCCATCAACACAAAATAATGTTGGTGATAGACGGTTGCCGCATTGCCGAAAACGCATACTTTATTAAACATCGTGAAGTAGATTTTGAAAAACATACTTACTACCAAATAGCGCAAGAGCTTCTAAACCTTGCCGATGCCTTTATAATGAGTGCCAAAAAAGATGCCCTTGTAAACATGGGCGGTATACTGGCACTGCGTGATGAAAAACTAGCGCAAGAGTGTACTAACCTGTTGATAATATCAGAAGGGTTTGCTACTTATGGCGGTCTTACTGGGCGCGATATGGAAGCCATAGCCATAGGCTTGCAAGAGGTGTTTGATGCTGATTATTTGAATTATCGTATAAAAAGCACCGCTTATCTGGGTGATCATTTACACGCTAAAGGTATACCTGTAGTGCGCCCTAGTGGTGGGCACGCTATTTATATTGATGCACAAAAATTGTATCCGCATATACCACAGCATCAATTTCCGGGGCAAGCATTGGTGTGTGAACTATACAAAAAAGGCGGAATACGCTGTGTTGAAGTAGGTAGCGTAATGTTTGGCAGCTATAACGATGAGGGCGTATTTGTGCCTGCCAGACAAGAGTTAGTGCGCCTTGCTATTCCCCGCCGTGTGTATACCCAAAGCCATATTGACTATGTTGTTGATGTTTTTGATGATATAATCGAAGACCGCGACCAAGCCAAAGGACTTAAAATTACTTATGAACCTCCTTTCCTTCGCCACTTTACCGCCCAATTTGAAGAGGTGTAGTGTTTAGTTTCTAACAGATTACTTCGTAAGACCAAGCAATAACGGAATTGGGGCAGTCATGCCGAACTTGTTTCGGCATCTCGTTCTGTATGAAGGGTTATTGGGCAACGAGATCCTGAAACAAGTTTAGGATGACAAGCGCGTTGTCATGGTGAGGTTACTCGAACCAGTGCGGCTGATGGAAAGCCTAGACGCTTTTTAATAACATCCGAAACACACTTTCGAGCGGACGCTCTACTATTTTTGGCACGAGCGGACGCTCGAGCCAGCTTTTATAGGTATCAACTATTTAATTACAATAGTGCGTTTGGTATTGTTTCCGCTATTCATAGGGAAATACATTTCTTCGGCACGGGCGGGTAATAAAGTAGCTTCTCCCTTAAATTGTGGTAAAAGCTCGATTGTAAATGTGTAATGCCCGCTGGGTAAGTTGCCAAAAAACATCGATACTTTATCTTCAAAATACTCGCGATAAATCTCGTTGAAACGGCTGCTTTGTAGTTTGCTACGGTAGCTAAAACCTGCGGGTATAGGCACTTCAAGCATCACATACTCGCGGTCTTTGGGTAGCGAAATATCTATTTGCAGGGTAACGGGTTTGCCTGCTTCAACGGTATCGCTTATGTGTTGGTTTTGCAGCAAGCGGGTGTTTATTTTAAAGGTGTTTGCTGCTGCTACGGGGTTGGCTACAAATTTTTTCCAAGCGTATAGGTAAAATAACTCGCTGCCTTGTTTGTCAATGGTTAGGGTTTCATCATCGGCCAATTCTAGTTTTATCGATGGTCTTTTATCCACTTTGCCATTAAGGGTAAGTATGGGTACCAACTCGTCGCGTTTGGCATCTTCATCCACTATGTCTTGTAAAAAGGTTTGCAGCAGGGTGGCCGATTGTATGGTATTGCGCAGTGTTGGCGACTGTGAAAGGAAGTAGTTGCGCACTTTCTTTAGCAGTGCTTCGTGTCCGCCTTCGTTTTTTAATATTTCGTAAGCTATGGCTGATGTTTGCAACTCGTTTACGTATATGCTAAACAATTTTTCGCCCCAAGCGGCTTGTGTAGCCGATATATTACGAACGGATTTTAATACAGTATCAGTATTTACTTTTTGCCCCATTAATTGGTGATTGCGCAAAGTCATTAGCCTTTCTTGCAGGGTAAGGTTTAACTTATCCAACATTATTTGTTTTTGGGCGATATCGCCGCCATACTTAATACTGGTAAGAAGCGCAACTGCATCTAGTTTTTGGGGTATGTTTAGTTGGTTGTAGTTGCTATACAAGTAGTTTGCGGCTGATAATCCAGCATTGGTGCTGTAGCCTGCTTTTTGGGCACGGGTAAGTGCATCGGCGGCATATATGGTCATAAAATTATCGGTAGGGCTTTTATCCCACCATCCCCACGAGCCGTTTTTGTTCTGAAATTTCTCTAGTCGGTTTATACAGTTTTTTATCTGTTTTTCGCCACTAAACTCAACACTTAGTGCGGTTTGAAATTGTTTTTCTAGCAATAAGGCTTTTAGTTTTGATGCTGTTTGCTCTACACAGCCGTACTGGTAGCTTTTTAGTTGGTTTATTTCGGCCAATAGAAGCTCGGCTTTGCGGTTGCTTAGCAATACATGTCTGTTTACTCGTCCTTGCTGTGGTGCTAGGGTAAGGTTTATATTACCTTCAAGCGTACGGGTTTCGCCTTCGTTTATCAAAAGTCCGTTTTCTAACACTTTTAGTGGGCGAATATCACCATCGGTGTAGCCGTTTTCCATTTTCACGCTGTATTGCAGGCTATACGTTCCCGCTTTTGATAGTTGTAAAAACTGGCTTATCAACTCAAAATAGCGCACGCCCATAGGGCTGTTGTATAGCGTGCTGTCGTTTACCCGCAAAAGGGCGTTTAGTACTACATTATCGGCGGTGTAGTTTACGGTTTTGCCTGTTATTTGCAGCCTATCGCCCGCTACCATAAAACGGGGTAGCGAAAGGTTAGCGGTAATGGGTTTGTAGGCTTTTATGTATGATGTGCCTAAGCCTGTTTGTTTGTGCCCATCCATAGCGGGGACAAAGGTTGCCCACTGGGTTTGGTTATCGGGCAGGCGAACGCTAAAGCCTGCTTTGCCTTTGCGGTTGGTGGTGAGGTTGGGTACCCAAAAACCATAATCTCTAAATTCTTTGCGGTTGCGCATGGCAGCACTATCGCCTAGCATTTGTAGCAGACGTTGGTTTTCTTGTTGGCGTTCTACCAGTGCTATATCGTCCAATTGTTCATCACCAACTGTTATGTCGTCCACATAATAGGCTGTCCCACTTGTTCTTGCGCCTCTAAATGAAATTGATTCTATTAATGAGGCTGACATTTTAGACTCGATATGGTCGTATTGTGTTGCTGGTGCATATGAGGTGGTATTCATTCTTTCAGAATACATGTTGTAGTTTTCTTTGCCAGAAATAACTACTTCGGCAACTTCTGTTACATTCTCACGCAAATTGATATTAAGGGTACTTATTTGCCCGCCATTTATTACTACATCGTTTATTTTTTGGGTTTGGTAGCCTATGTATTTAATTACTAGGTTGTATTTGCCTGCGCCAAGTTGGGTAAATTTGTAGCTACCCTCAGCATTGGTATATATGGCAATATTGGTGTTTTCTATTTGTAGTGTTGCGCCAATAAGTTCTTCACCAGTTTCTGCATCTTTTACTAAGCCGCGCAGCTCCCCGCAATTGTTGATGCAATTGCCTTTTACGCTGTTGTTGTAGCTGGGT
This sequence comes from Bacteroidia bacterium, assembly GCA_037968475.1. Lineage (GTDB taxonomy): Bacteria > Bacteroidota > Bacteroidia > UBA8524 > UBA8524 > SB11. The sequence goes on along the minus strand of JBBKVO010000019.1, from coordinate 40,403 downwards.
TGTCGCCCTGTGCTGGTGGGCTGTGGGCTGCGTTGCTGCTCGGGTAAATAGTTGTAGTCGGTATTGGCTATTTGGTTGGTATAGTTGCTTACGTTTATATTGGCAATGGTGTTTTTTCTACTTGTTATCCAAACCTTTTCTACATAAAACATATCCCACTGTGGGGTGTATATTTTTAGGGTATAAGTGCCCACATTAAGCGGTATTTGGTAAAAACCGAACGAGTTACTAAGCCCCCCGTTTATATAATTGCCTTTGCCGTCTTCTACTACTATTAGTGCATTGTTTATATGGCGGCCGTTTACGGTAAATTCTCCTATTAATCTTTCGCTTTGTTTTGAGGGTTCTGTATCCAAGCGCACATCAACTTTTACAGGCGTGTTGTAAAATGGTGGTATAGGGCCTCGGTTTAGGTATTTTACTTGTGCTATATAGGGTAATAACACTGTTGAATCGAATGCTTGATAATAATCGAGCGTAGGGCGATAGAAGTAACGGTAGGCACTATCAATAGCTACATTGTATAGTATTTTGTAGCTATTGGTATCGGTAAACATCACTATGGTATAGTTGCCGGGTATAAGGTTGTTTTGTGCACCACTACCCATGCTGTTTTTTATTAATGAGTATTGCAAACTATCTTGGTTGAAAAACCACATACGGGCGGGTGCTCCATGTTTGTTTATAAAGGTAGTGAAGGGGTATTTGTTTATTTGTGCGGGAGCATATTCATACGGATAGTAATCGCGAATAGCGGGGTGGGTTAACGGATTTTTAGATTGGTAGTGTATAATGGTGTTGGTTTTGGGTTCTTCTTTTTTAACAATAGGTGCTGGTATTTCAGTAGCAGTATCGGCAAAGCGGTGCTGCGATGATAGGTTTGATATGATAATTTCTGAATAGCTCTCTTTGTGTGGATTTAGTGATTTGCCATTATACAAATACATAAACCTTGGGTTGAAGTAAAAGCTAAATGCGGTATCGTTTGGAATAATAAATTCTACCTCGCCTTCGGTAAATGGGCCAACTGGCATGTAGGAATGGTGCTGCACATAATGGTTTGATGATGGAAAATTACTTAGTTTATAGGTTTTGTCTCCTTGGCGCAAATAGGTGTTTTGTAATTTGTGATAATAGTTGCTATTCTGACTGCCAATAAACAGCGTTTTCTGGTTATTAGGGTTGTAGGCTTGTTTCTCTTCTTTGGTTAAACCTGTTTTATCCAATAAGGTACGTTTTATATAGGTGTTGTTGTATGCGCTATCGCCATTTATACCAACAAGTGTGCGCATACCTGCTACGCATTCTATGTCATTCAACTCGTACATATATTCATAGGCGCGAACTTTTATACTGTGTTTGCCTGCGCTTACTCTAAAAGCATTGGGTATAGATTGGCTAAAATGAAGGTATACCAGCTCGTCATCAATCCATAGGGCGTAGTAATCGCTTGCGCTGTGCATATTACTATGCACGTTAACTGTTAATTGCGTTTTATTGTCGGCAAGGCTATCGTACTCTATCCCAATGGCATTGCTGTTGTATAGCAAGCGGTAATAGGGGTGCTTGTACAGTTGCAGTTTGTAAAATAACTCACCTTTTATTATAAAGCTGTTTTGCCTGCCGTTAACCCAGCTTGAAGGATAGTTGAGCATACGTTTTTGCAGTTTGCTGCCATAACTTTTGCCATAATAAGGCATATTGGGTACGGGTATATTATCAAACTCGGTATTTACGCTGTATGCAGTTAGGTTAACATTTTTGGCGGGCTTGTTTTTGTAGTTGGTAACAGTAATATCAACGGGTATGGTTTGCCCCGGAAAAACCAATTCGGGGTGCTCTATTTTTACGGTTAGTTGTTTTTCTTTTCGCCAGCTAACTGTTTCAAAGGTGTAAAAATTGCCTGCCCAACTGTAGCTATACCGCACACGCACAGGTTTTGTGCCTTTTAGTTTTTTACTGTACGATAGTGTTGTGCCTGCACCTTTGGTTAGCAATTCGTCATCATTATTATATACGCGCCAAGCTACTTCCAGTCCCAAAGGATTATCAAGAGATATGTATACCGAATCGTATTGTTTGTCAATAGTAAAAGAGGGTGCTTTTGGCGGATTAGCAGGCATTTGGTAGTTTGCCAAGGTTCGTGTTCCTGCGCTATCTAGCAAGGCGTAGCTGCGTGCACCTGCCTCCCAATTGTGGTAGTAGGGTAGGGTTATTTTTTTATCTTTATAATACCCCTCGTGGTAGTTTACCCGCCAAGTAGCTGTTTTGCCGCGTTGGTCTTTGCCCTGTACCAAATAACCACTCCGTAGCCCGTTACTGTCTTGCATCAGGTAGTAGCGTTGGGTATTGGCAAGTATGTTAAAATAATGGCTTTGGTAGCCGGGTTTGTTATCGGCATTGGTAAAAAACATTTCGCCCGTAACAGTAATATCAGCATTGGGTATAAGATGGCCGGGCAATTCTATTGGGGTCAGTCCATCAGGGCTGCATTGCAGGGTAGTATCAAAATAGCTTCTAAAAACAGTATCGTGCAGCTTTATCAGGGTGTCGTATATGGTGTTTATGTTTTGTATATGAAGCTTTAAGTGCACGGTAGCATCGGGCACGGGAAGGTTATTGGCATCAATAGCTTTGGCATAAAAAAAGATGCTGTTGCCTCGGTAATATTCTTGTTTTTTATCTTCCCACGTATAGGTGATTTTATTCAGCTCATATTGCTCTACCTTAAAGGTTATTTGCTCGTAGGTGCGCCTTTTTCGGTTTATTAGCAGGGTATAATTTCTATCTATAATAAAACTATCGGGTATGGCCATTTCGTAGGTGTATGCGCCTGCCGGCCATGGTTTTAGGGTAGTGCGCAATACAGTGTCTTGCCCGTAACCGTTTTTTCCAAGCGTTACCATCAACAGTTCCATATTCTTTTTAAAGGGTTTGCCTTTTCGGTTCACCAAAAATGCTTTCATTTTTAGGGTGTCGCCGTGTTTGTATTTGGGTTGGTTGGTAACTATATAGCCGGGGTCGGCACTCATGGGCGTCCATTTATGCCTAAAGGGATGCACAATAGTATTTAGTATGCGCCTGCCTATGCGGGGTTTGCCATAGCTGTACCCACTACCTCCGCCATTTTTGCTTTTGCGGGCACGTTTCCAAAATTTCCACCATTTGCGTTTGGCTTTTTGGTATGGGCTTGCCATGTGCATATAGTAAAACTGACCGTCGGCTTCAAATGAAAACCATTGGTGGTGCACTTGTTTGGGCACGGGGTAGCACATACACGATGAATCGTAGGTGAAAACGGTATCGTCTTTTGTTTGCTTGTTTTTTATTAAAGTTAGTGTGCCGTTTTTTATAATGTTTTGCAGGGTATCGCGCATTATAAACCACCATTGCCCGTTGGTTTCTTGTACAGTAGGGAAAAACTGCTGTTCAATATGCAGGTTGGTGGTAATGGCTAGGTGATGGGTATTGTAGCTTATATAATAGCCTTTGGGGTGATTTTTAAAATTAAGTGTTTCTCTTTTTGTGTGCCGCACACTATCAACCACATTGGTAAAAACCCAGTTGTTTAGGCTCACCCACGGGCTATCTATCATCCACCGCACTTGTTCTTTATTTAGCTTGTACAGGTATGTATACTCGCTACCCTCAGTGGTTGGGGCTTGTGCTTTTAATTGTGCAGTGGTAAAAAGTAGTAGAAGAGTAAGTAGGACAGTGGTTTTAAGTTTCATACACAAAGTACCAATTTGGCAGGCGGTTGTTTTATAAACGGGTTTACTTTTGGTAAGGTTGCAACATTGCCTTGCTTTATAGCATAGTTCACACAAACTTAACAAAGGTTCAACACAATGTCTTTTTTCTGTTAGAAGTCTAAAGCTAAAAGTGTTGTTGTTTTTACTAAACGTTGTACAACACAAAAAAAGGGAGGCAGTAAACTGCCCCCCTTGGTATGTTTTGATTTCAGCTTTGTGATTAAAAACGGGCTGCTACTTCATCCCAATTTACTACATTCCAAAATGCCGCTACATAATCAGGGCGACGGTTTTGGTAGTTTAGGTAGTAAGCGTGTTCCCATACATCAACACCCAAAATAGGTGTACCTTTTACTTCGGCAACATCCATCAAAGGATTGTCTTGGTTTGGGGTGCTGGTTACTTGTAGTTTGCCTTCGGCATTTTTTATTAGCCAAGCCCATCCGCTACCAAAACGGGTAGCAGCAGCTGCTGCAAATTGCTCTTTAAAGGCATCAAAGCTGCCAAAAACTGCATTTATAGCATCGGCCAATGCGCCCGAAGGTTGGCCGCCTTTGTTGGGTGCCATTACTTTCCAAAACAAGCTGTGGTTGTAGTGTCCGCCACCGTTGTTGCGCACAGCAACAGAATATTTACTTATGTTTTTGCAAATATCTTCAATGCTCATAGTTGCAGCGTCGGTACCTTCTATTGCCTTGTTAAGGTTGGTTACATAACCATTGTGGTGTTTGCTATGGTGTATTTCCATGGTGCGCGCATCAATGTGCGGCTCTAATGCGTCGTACGCATAATCTAATTTAGGTAGTTCAAATGCCATTATATTTGTCTTTCTTTTTAAAGTGTTAAACAATAAAATCAGTATTCAATATTAACAAACCAATATTAATTTTAGTTCATTATCACTACAAAGGTGCATAAGTTTAGTGTAAAAGTGGGTGCGAGTTTTCTGGTTGAGCTCGGTTTTTTGGTCAGACGTGAGAAACTTGAAGCCTATACTAATGAAATTACTACTTTGGTGAGTTATTAGAAGAGACTAGTGAAGTTTCTGCTGACGCCTACCGCACACCCTTCGACTCCGCTGAGGGAGACAGCAGTCGCACTCCCGTATCCTGACACTATTTGTTATATGCTTTAAGTGCTTATTATCAATTTTTTACTAGAATTTTAAAGAACTTGGGTGCAACAAGTTTATAGTTCAGGCAATTTGACTTAGCAATATTCAGCAAATAGTAGAGCGGAGGCAAGAACTGTCTTGTCCTGAAAACCGTATACAGACCTCGTGTCAACCTATTTCAGGACAAGACAGCTAGCCACATCCTAAAAAAGTTTTCAAGCAAGTAATTCTATTCCTCACACTCTTTCAAAGTGAAACGGTAAGCTAATCCTGCGGTAATAAGATGTTGCATAGCAACTTGGGTTTTATTTACGTACTGATATAATGGGAATTCTTTAAGAATATAAAATGTAAGATTAGTTTTTGGTGAGTAACTCAATTGGGGAACTATCATTACGTTTTTGGTTCCCGTAGCTTCCAAATCATAGTTAAATTTTCCTGCAAGATAAATGTCCTCATTATACTTCATTTTATCTATCCACTCCCCCTTTAATTGTAGAGTTGCCCCCAGCGTCTTCCGTAACACCTTGCTAATAAAAAAACTCATACTTGCATAATCGCCAAATTTTTCTCCCACTGGATTCCATCCTTTGTGTATATAAAGTGCATTTGCAAACATTTTTAGTTTTTTTATCGGGTAACTCCTGTAAAAAAATGAATACAAAATAACATCCTGAGAACCTGTGGTGAGTTGCACGGCAGGAGGGGCACGGTAATAAAACTTTTCTCCTGAAAATGGCTCTACTTCTGTTACCTCAACTGTGTGTGAACCTAAAGGAATTTTATATCCCACCCCTACGGTAACTTCAGTAGTAACGGCCTTTTTTGTCTTGTTATAGACCAAATAACGCGGGAAAATAATTAAGTCGCCTATACCTGACGATCGAATAGATTTGTTATCCAATCCAACCTGATTTTTATTTAAATAATACCCTGACTCTATCGAAATAGTAAGTTCTTTACTTAATCCATAAGAAAATCTCAGATAAGAATAATCACTGCTAAACTCATTAAGAAAGTTATTCGCTCTTTTATCCCCTGTTAGAAATTTTCTGGTAAACAGGTTTTGGTAATTTAAGTTTATTTCCGCTTGCCCTTTCGTCAATACCCCCTGCGAAGTACCTCCTGCTATCGGACTTCCGCTTCCTGCTGAACAACACTGTGCGAGTGCATCGCTATTAGAAAGAATTGAGCATACAACAAACAAAGTAAATATAGTCTTGGTCATACGTTAATTAATTCTGAACGGTCAGTTTCAAAACATCTCCATTTATTTTAATGCAATAAATACCATTGGCAAAAGAAGTAACATCTAACTCATACTCCTGTTTTCCTGCAGTCTGGTTTTCAATTCTTTCTGATTTAAGTAATTGTCCCTGAAAATTATACACTTCGATATTAACGTCTGAATATGTTTTATTAACGTAGGTTACCAGTGTTTTAGCAATTGCAGGATTAGGAAATACATTAATATTTTCAGCAAAATCACTTAATTCTTCCACATCCACTGTGGCAGCAAGCGCATTGTTAATCGCATTTTGGATTTCAGTCGGGTTGGCAGCATCAGTATAATTTTTATTGAAAAAAATCACATGGTCTTCTGTTCCCAAAATAACAATTTTAGGCATCCCGAATGAGCCGTAATCATTCATCGAAATTGCAGAATTTGAAAAGGTTGAGGCAGGATAAATAGCATTACCTGTCGCCCAATTGGTTAAGGCGGTACAATTTGTATTTGCCTCATCATCGATAAGATAATAAATTACCTTTTCAGGATGGCTTGAGGCAAAACTCAACGAAACATTATACGCAGTTTTTGCAGGGCCGATACAGCTTCCACAGGGCATCACCCACACCATTACTACTACTTTACCCTCATTTAATACTGAGAATAAGCTATGCTCCTTATTGTTACAGTCTTTTACCGTAAAATCCGTAGCAGTAGTTTGGGCTTGTATGTTTTGAGTCAAAATGCAAAACAATGCCCCAAAATAAAGAATAAACTTTTTCATTGGTTAGTAGTTCTCTAAAAATCAAATTTATACATTTTTTGGTTACTCCTAGTTAACAATTTTTGTCTACCTATCGGGTAAGTTGAATTTTACCGATTAACTTAAAAAAACCATATTTATCCTAAATTATCTATACTTCTGATAGTAGAGTGTAACTATATTCATTATAAATATGTATAAAAAGACCCTTGAGCAGGAAACGGTAATTTTGCCTCAAATAGAATATCAAAAACACAGCAGATTTAAAACAACGTCTCTTGAAACGACCAATGTGTCTTGTCCTGAAATAGGTTGACACGAGGTCTGATACGGTTTTTACTTTACAGTTTTTGAGATGTTTATTTTATAAGGTTAATATCAATAGGCAAATACTTGGCTATAATAAACTTCCAAATGAAATGGAAAAAACATCGGAGATATTGGTGCAACTGAAAAATAAATAGGCTGTACTTGTTATATTTTGGGTTAGCTCACAATCAAAAATAAAGCTCCCATATTGTTAATATCGGATAAACTTGTCCTATATTAAAATATACTTACCTTTGCCACACAATTTTAAATATATGTTTTCAAAGGCTTGTGAATATGGCATTAGGGCAACAATCTATATAGCCACCCAATCATTAGAAGGGAGGCGAGTTGGTCTTAAAGATATTGCCAAACAAATAAATTCACCCGAGGCTTTCACTGCCAAAATTTTACAACAGTTAGCCAAAAATAAAATCATACATTCTGTAAAAGGCCCTACTGGCGGGTTTGAGATTGAAGAGGTTAAAATGAGAGATATTAGGCTACAACAAATCGTATCAGCTATTGATGGCGACTCAATTTATATTGGTTGTGGTTTAGGTCTTAAGGCCTGTTCAGAAAAAAGACCCTGCCCTGTACACAATAAATTTAAGACTATTAGAGAAGACCTAAGAAAAATGCTTGAAACCACTAATATTTACGAGCTTACACAAGGGCTTTACTTAGGCTTTACATTTTTGAAGAGTTAAAAAAATTTACAAAAATACAGGACTTTTTTGTCCTTTATAACTAGCGTATGGAAACGTCAAATCTGTTTAAAGAATCGGGAATATTAATCACAATTGTGTTGGTAATATTACCTGTGGTTTTTGCATCACTTTTAGTGGTAGTGAAACTTAGAGCATTGATTAGGTTATGGGTTCAGAAAAACGAACTGGAAAAGTTTAACAAAAACCTAAAAAACCTGAGCCCTGAAGAGTTGCTGCAATTGCAGCACCGCAAAAAGGAACTGGAGTACGTGCTTACAAATACAGAATTGGCAGGGACAGATAACCCAACCGATGAGAAAGGTTTAATTGATAATGTGAGCAACAAGGAAGTATTACGTTTTATAGCTGCTAAAAAGAAAGGCCAAAAACGACCTTATATTGATGCTGAATTAACAAAACTGATACTTGCCTTTTTAGGCTGTGCCACGTTCTGGTTATTGTTTGGCACTACTGTGGGTGAGTATTTAGGGATAAAATTTGTCAAACCTGATATTGACCATATCAGCTGGTTAAGCTTTGGCAGGCTAAGGCCGGTACATACCAACGCTGTATTTTGGGGCTGGACATCGCTGGCAATGTTGGGCTTAGGGTATTATGTAGTATCAAGGGTAAGCAATGTACCGGTGGCAAGTATACGCACAGGTTATATTTCATTAATAATAATAAACGTAGCCATTTTATTAGGCACAGTTTTGCTAATGGGTGGGGTAAACAATGGAGGCGGTGAATACCGTGAGTATGTTTGGCCTGTAATGCTTGTTTTTGGAATAGGTATAATACTATCGTTGGTTAATTATATAAGAACCATAGCCCGTCGTACCACAAAAGAGATTTATGTATCTAACTGGTATATGGTATCAGCCATTATGTTTTTGCTGGTTATTACCGTAGTAGCCTATTGGCCAAGCTGGCAAAACGGCTTGGGCGAAACCATAGTGCAGGGCTATTATATGCATCAAGGCGTAGGCATGTGGTTTATGCTATTCTCGCTAGGGCTTATGTATTATTTTTTGCCCCAGCAACTTAATAAGCCTATTTACTCATATAGTTTAGGGATACTGGCTTTTTGGGCGCAAATACTTTTTTATACCCTTATAGGCACACACCACTTTATATTTAGTGCTATACCATGGTGGTTGCAAACAGTAGCCATTGTAGGCAGTGTGGGTATGATAATACCTGTGGCAGCGGGCACAACAAACTTTTTAATGACTTTTAAAGGTTCGTGGTCAAAACTGGCAGGTAGTTATACATTACCATTCTATCTTATTGGAATCATATTCTATTTCACAGGGTCGTTACAAGGCACGGCCGAAGCATTTAGATTCACCAACCTTGTGTGGCATTTTACTGATTTTACTGTGGCACACTCGCACCTTACCATGTACGGTATTATTTCATTCATGCTTTGGGCATTTATATACACCGTTGTGCCTAGGCTTACAGGCAAAGAACCTCCACAAATTGCTGTGGGAGCACATTTTTGGCTGGCACTAATAGGCCTTTTGTTCTATACCGTTCCTCTAATGATTGGAGCTACCCAAAAAGGATTGATGTGGATGGAAGGCAAACCATTTATTGATAGTGTTGTGGCAATGGCACCCTACTGGTTGTGGCGGGCAATAGGTGGCACGCTAATGTGGCTTTCGCACATTGTTTTTGCCTATAACTTTTATGTAATGGTAACAAAAAAAGCAGAGGTGCAAATACCAAAAAACGCAATAGATATTCTTAAAGCGAAAGAAGAATTGGGAGAATCGGAAACCCTATAAGCACTAAAATTATGGAACTATTTAATAATCATAAAAAACTATTTGGCAGTGCATTGCTACTGTTTTTAGGGCTCACAATTATGGTAGCCATCGTTCCGGCCATTAACAACCAGCAAAACAACGCACCATTGCCAAATGCAGTGGAGTTAAGTACAGAAGCTATTAAAGGCAAAAAAGTATTTATAGCTGAAGGTTGTGTAGCCTGCCACACCCAACAAGTCCGCAATGTGGATATGGACAAAATGTGGGGCAACAGGCCAAGCATTGCTGCCGATTATGCTGCCAATACTCGTACCGACTTGTGGCGAAATACAGCTACACTTATGGGTACAGAAAGAACGGGCCCCGATTTAACCAACATAGGCATCCGCCAACCGCTCGCAGCATGGCATTTGGTGCATTTATTTCAGCCACGAGCCGTGGTAGCACCCTCCATAATGCCTGCTTACCCTTGGTTGTTTGAAGTAAAAAAAGAATTAAGCCCTGATGATGTAGAGATTATTGTGCCTGATAATTACCGCAAAGGCATTACCGGTAAAATAGTAGCTACAAAAGATGCCCTACATTTGGTAGCCTATCTGCAAGCATTGAAACAAACCCCATTGCCCGACGGTACACCACCAACTGACTTTTTATATAAAAGAGAAGAAAAAGCAAGTGCGGTTAGTGCCGAAAATAAATTATTGCCTGATGGTAAGGAGCTATATACCAACTATTGTCAAAGTTGTCATCAAGCAAACGGAGAAGGACTTAAGGGGGCATTCCCTCCACTAAAAGGCAGCCCTATTGCCAACGGGACAGACTTAGAGTTATATGTAACTATTATTATGAAGGGTTACGATGCAAGGCAGGAATATGCTGTAATGCCCGCCGTAGGCATAAACAGTAACTTTACTCCTGAACAGGTAACAGCCATTATTAATTACGAAAAAGCAAGCTGGGGCAACAGTGCACAAAAAGTAGATGTAGAGGAGGTTAAAAAAGTGATAGAATTTATTAAAACCACCGCTAAAAAATAATTGAAAGATGAAATTAAGATACTTAATAATGTTGGCTTTTTTTATGATTGGGCAGGTGGCCATAGCCTGCGATGCCTGCCAGCTTCAACAACCTAAAGCAACACAAGGCTTAACACACGGGGCAGGCCCAAGCAGCAGTTGGGATTGGGTAATAGTTGCCGTTATGGCATTAATAACCATAGCAACCCTTATATTTTCGTTAAAATACCTCATACATCCCGGCGAAAAAAAATCAACCCATATTAAAAATACAGTTATTAACCCGTAGTATTATGGAACAAATTGAAGAAAAAAGCCAGATTAGTTTGTTTATTGATGATAACGCAAAACCTATTGCCATACTATCAGCACCAGTGCAATTTGAACTGGATACTCGCAAACTTACCGATGGTGAACATTTGCTAAAAATTGTAAGCAAATCACCTACGGGTAGAGAAGGAATAAAAAAGATAAAATTTATTGTACGCAACGGCCCCGCAATTTCTGTAGAAGGCATAAAAGAAAACGATGTGGTAGATGGTGTTTTGCCCATCATGGTAAATGCTTACGATAAAGGCGACCAAAAGAAATTTATGATTGTGGGCAGCGAAACGCCACAAAGTGTGCCCAGTTGGTTGTGGATACTGATAATAGCATTTTTTGGCTGGGCAGCATTTTATGCCATCACATCGCTTAGTTAATAACCTATAATTAGGGTTTTATGAAAAAGGAAATTGAAACAATAGAAGATATTAAACTGCTGGTAGATACATTTTATACTAAGGTACGCGAAGATGTATTGTTAGCTGATATTTTTAATCATAGGATACAAGACCGGTGGCCTGAGCATTTGCAAAAAATGTATAGGTTTTGGCAAACAGTTTTGCTGGGCGAACATACATACCAAGGCAGCCCTTTTGCCCCCCACGCCCAGCTACAAGTATCAAAACAGCATTTCGATAGGTGGCTAGCACTTTTTCACTCCACCGTTTGTGAGCTTTTTGTGGGAGAGTTAGCTGAAGAAGCCAAATGGCGAAGCATAAAAATGGCCGAAATGTTTTTATACAAAATAGAAAGCAGCACAAAAGGCAACTTAAACTCCATACAATAATTATGGTACACGTTAAATATCCAATTTCAGTAATATCAACCTTCTTATGGGTTGGGGCTGTGTGTGCTATCAGCTTTTTAGAAGCGGGGTTAAAGTTTCGTGCACCCGGTATCACCCTCGAGTTGGGTTTAGGTATAGGCAAAATTGTATTTAACGCACTTAATAAAATTGAGTGGGCATTTGCTATAGCAATAGCGGCTGGAATTTTGGTAAATAAGGGGAAATTATTATCAAAAATCCATTCTTTTTATTTTATAGCATTGCTAATTTTAATACTTGAAACCGTTTGGTTAATACCCCTGCTTGATAAGCGAGCAGACATGATATTAAACCACCAACAGGTGCAGCATACAAGTAGCCACTTATATTACATTATTGCCGAAGTATTAAAAACTATCAGCCTTTTTATTTTCGGAATCATACAATTTAAATAATTATGAAAAAAAGGGAACCTATAAAACGGCATAAATCTTTAAAACCGATAAGTAGAGAACATCATAATGGGTTATTGTTTTGTTGGAAAATGCGCAATGGTTTTAAAAACGAGATTGAGATAAAACGCATGAAGGACTATGCCAACTGGTTTTATGCAAACTATTTACTACCCCATTTTGCGATTGAAGAAAAATACTTGTTTCCTATATTAGGTAATCACCATCCGATGATAAAACGTGCATTGGCCGAGCATAGAAGGCTAACGCGCCTTTTTAATGATACCGAAAACATGGTAAAATCTTTAAGCCTTATTGAAGAAGAACTTGATACCCATATAAGGTTTGAAGAAAGGATTTTATTTAATGAAATTGAGAAAAAAGCAAGCGAAAACCAATTAACTGAGATAGAAAGAATAGAAGATACAGGCGAAACAGAAAGCGGCTGGGAAGACGAGTTTTGGGGGAAAGGATAAATTTAATGTATACTTTTACCCTATGCTGGAAGTCCTTTATCAGACAGGCATTACTTTGTAGGTGTATACTGTATAGCGGTAAAAATATTGAGCAGTATATTTTGCAATAAAACAGCTAAGCATAGCTGGTATAAAATTATATACCCTCCGGAAACAAGGCTACAGGCCAAAAAAATTGAAGTAAAAGGCGCATGAATTGATGCGCTAAGCATAGCCGCCGCACCTATTAATGCAAAATTTAAGACAATTACATCGGTGTTGAAAAAGTGATTTAATACAACCGCAACAAGCATACCTATTACCGCACCCGTTACTATGCTGGGCGCAAACACTCCGCCATCACCACCAGCACCCAATGTAAGTGATGCAACCAAGGGTTTTAGTAAAACAACTACAAAAAGAATCAATACTAAATTTATTGAGAAGGGGGTATTTTGCGATAGCTGCATCAATTCTGGAATTGCATGGTAGCTATCGCCAAACAACTGAGGAAAACAGAGAATTGAAATGCCTACCAGCACCGCACCTGTATTTACACGGATAAAATTATTTTGTATAAGAGAAAAACGTTCTTTTATATATATAATTGTTTTAGTAAAATATACTGCCACCATGCCGGCAATAATACTTAACACAATAAAATAAGGAACCGCACTTAAATGCCAATCAGTAACAGTATAATCAAATAACCTACTCTCTCCCATAAATAAAAGAGATGCCCACGCTACTACTGCACCCACAGCACTACTAGTTATTATGGTTTTATTTATCCCACGGGCTATTACCTCAACGGCAAAAACAAAACCCACTAGTGGGCTAGCAAACAAAGTAGCTATTCCAGCAGAAACTCCCGCACAAATCAACTCTGTTTTGTAACAATTAGCTATAATTTTTCTTTTATGAGCTACAGCTCCTATTGTTGCCGTAGCCACCACTGTAGAAACCTCAATTCCAGTTGACCCTCCAAAAATTACCGTTAAAAAACCGTTAAAGTAATGTGAGGGTATTTTAAAGAAAGGTAGGTGGTCTTTACGGTCTTCAAGCGTTGTATATATTTCCTTAATGCCCTTATTTTGTCTTTTCTGAAAAAGATATTTTCGTAAAAAATAAATTAGAGTAATTCCTACAGAAGGAAATATTACATATAGCAAAGGCAAGTGCCTCCCTTCTTCAAAGAGATATTCTTGACAATAATCTGTTATTATTTTTAGTGAACCTGAGATTAAACTTGCAAGAAGTCCGATTACTATAGATGCTAAAATGAGTTTAGCATAATTTATTCCAATAACTGTATTTCTCATTTATTCCTAATCACTATCCCTTGCCATTTCAAACAAATTTTAGCACGAACCTATTTCGCAGGTGCAAAATTAAGCATTATTAAACAATCTAACTTATAGAGGGGTAATTTGGTCTCATCTTATAATATAAGACCACATTATATATTCCTGAAGATAAGTTTTACAGTATGGCTTCTCAGGTCAACTTTTTTTAGGACGAGACAAATTAACTCGCACAACAACTCAACTTTGAAATGTCTTTGCCGAATGTGATGGCAGCTAATTTTATTCCTTCCCCCAATGTCAAATAAGGATAAAAACTCTCTGCTAAGTCTTTTACCGTAATATCGTATTTGATAGCCATACTCAACTGTTGAATTAGTTCTCCGCCTTCGGGAGCTACTATTCTCGCCCCAATTAGTTTATCGGTCTGCGTATTGCGAATAAGTTTTATAAAACCCCTTGTGTCATTTGCTACAATTGCTCGCGGCACGTCTTTCAATTCAATTTTAGAAACTTCAAACGGAATATTTTGCTGCTCTGCCTGTGCTTCGTCCAAGCCCGCACCAGCTACTTGCGGGTCGGTAAATACTACCCACGGTAAGGAAGAATAATCAACTTTATTTTCTGCTCCTGAGAAAGCATTTTCTGCGGCAGTTTTTCCTTCTAAAGCGGCTGTGTAAACAAATGCGGGGGTGTTCACTACGTCTCCTGCTGCATAAATGTTGGATAGATTGGTTTCCATCTTTTCGTTTACAGCGATATGTCTGCTTTTGGTAAGTTCCAGTCCAATTTTATCTAATCCCAATTGGCTTGTATTGGGTTTAGTTCCTGTGGCAATTACTACCTTTCCTCTTTCTACAATTTGTGTAAAAGAGCCGTCTAGACATTTGCAATTAATAATTGTCTCACCTCTTTTTTTCTCAAATTTAATTGCACGAAAATTTGGGAGGATTTCAATACCTTCTTTCCGCATTTGGGTTTCCAATGCTTCGCAGATGTCAGGGGTTTGTGTTCGCAATACTCGGTCTGTGAATTCTATAATGCGAACCTTTACCCCCAAACGATTGTAAGCCATAGCAATTTCCAAGCCAATATATCCGGCTCCCATAATGGTCATGCTTTCAGGTTTTTCTTCTAAATTGAAAAGCGAAATATTTGTCAGGTAGTCAATGTCATTCAATCCTTCAATGTTTGGGATATTAGTAGTTGCTCCTGTGGCAATTATAAATTTCAAAGCAGTATATTCTGTTTTACCATCAACAACAATCGTTTTACTGTCTTTAAATTCTGCCCAACCTTTTATCATTTTTAGGTTCTCAAAATCACTTACAACATCCATATATTTTTTTTCTTGAAGTACAGCAACCAATTTTTTCTTGTCTTTGATAACTTGTGTAAAATCAATATCAGCTCCTTTTGGTTTGATACCTGCAAAGTTGGAATGTTTGGCGTGATAAGCCGACTCTCCTGCACGGATTAAGTTTTTTGAGGGTACGCAACCCACATTTACACAAGTTCCGCCAAAATCCAATCCACCGTTCACCATTAAGGTTGATAACCCTAAACTTTCCCCTTTGATGGCTGCCGAGAATGCAGCTGAACCACCGCCAATAATGATTAAATCAAAATGACTTCCGATTGAATTTTTATTTTCGACAATAGATTTTACTTTGTAGTTTTTTGTTTCGTTAATGGCAATAACAATTTCTTGACTACTTGTCTTAGAAGGGTCAAACGAACATTCACAACTTCCATTCTCAAAACTTACTTTGGCTTCTACTACGCCTTCATTTTTCGAAAGTATTTTTTCAATGTTAGTAGCACAATTGTTACACGTCATTCCTGTGATGGCGAGTTTAATATTATCTTTTTTCATTACTTCTTTTTTTAGATTTTATTTCACTAATAATTTCTGCTTTATAACCAACTTTCTCAATTGCCTTTATCATTTCAGTTGGATCTGTTTTTAATGTGTCATATCTGATAGTGGCAAAATCTTCAGGATATTCAACAGTTTGTCCTATTACGCCTTCAATGTTTTTAATTGTGTTTGAAACGTGATTAGAGCAACCAGCACAAGTTATCCCTGTAATTTTCAGCTTCACTGTTTTGGTTACAGTATTATTTAAAGTTGTCGATTGTGCAATAGTACAATTACCGCAACCGCACATTTAAGTTCCTGCCGACAGCAGTAAACCGGAGGCAATTATTAAAAAGTATTTCCATATTTCTTATTTAATTAAATTCTTAAATATAGAGGTTAAAAAAAACTATTTGCATCCATTCGGTCCACAAACGTGTCCACCTTCACCGTGCGCAGGATTTTCCTTTGTTATTTCTGCTGATACTTTGTAACCTGTTGCATCAATCGCTTTTGTTATGGTAGCTTTATCCGTTTTAGAATTGTCGAATTTTACATTGGCAGTTCCATCATCGCTATTAGCAGAAACACTTACAATTCCTGGTAATTCGTTTATAGCATGTTTTACGTGTTCTTCGCAACTTGCACAAGTCATTCCGCTTACATTAAACTTTACTTCTTGGATGTTATCAGAAGAAATTACAACTACTTCTTTGTTTGTTTTGGGATAGAAAATATGCCCATAATAGGGGAAAGCCATCATCAGAAATACAAAAACAGTTACAATTCCTAAAAATATTTTGGTTTGTATAAACGGCGGTTTCTCCTCTTCACAAGCACATTGTATTTCTTCAGCAGTGCGTGGTTTGAGTTTTTGATACCAAGCAAAACCCAATACTAAAATGGTAATGCTAAGTAAATATGGTCTTGCAGGTTCTAACCATGAAAAGGATGATGCAATGCCTCCTGCACCTGATACAATAGCTAAAACTGGTGTAATGCAACAAAGTGATGCTGCAATGGCTGATAAGATACTTGCTCCCGCAAGTTTCCCAAATTTTGATTTATTGTTCATACAAGTTCATTTTTTGATTTATTGTTACTAATGATTTTGAATAAAGGGCGAAGCAGTATTAGATGTTCTGCTTTAAGAGAATAAAAAATAGTTTGCCCAGTGCGTTTAGCTTCAACTACTCCACCATCTTTCATTTTTCTTAGATGTTGAGAAATAGCAGGAATACTCATACCTAAAATGTCAGCTATATCGCAGGGACAGAGTTCGTTTTCTTCTTCCAAGAGAAATAATATTTTTAACCTTACTTCGTTCCCTGCTAAAGCCAAAAGTCCACTAAGTTGGCTGAATGCCTTGTCATTAGATTGAATTATTTCCCTACAATTTTCTATTTGAACCTTATCTGCAAACACCCTGATACAAGATTGATTATTTTCCATAACTCAACAAATGTATTACAACTTGCTTATTTAAGCAAGTTATTAAATATTATTCCTTTTGCAACTTTAAATGTGAACTGTACATTGGTATACTCGCTGATGGCCTTTAGATAGTTCATCTGTGCTTGCAAATAAAATTGTTGTGCCCGAAAATCTCAAAAGGTTTGGTAGCCACCAATTGCTGCCGCAATATGCTTTGGTTAAGGACTTGGGTGTCAGTCCTAATCGGT
Source organism: Bacteroidia bacterium (assembly GCA_037968475.1). Classification (GTDB taxonomy): domain Bacteria; phylum Bacteroidota; class Bacteroidia; order UBA8524; family UBA8524; genus SB11. The sequence continues at coordinate 22,892 of JBBKVO010000019.1, read as the reverse complement.
CTATACATCCCTAACCTCTACAAAACACCACAAACGCTCTGTTATAACAAAGCATTGGGTAGACTACCAACAAATCGTTTTATAGAACCAATCGACCGTTGCCGACAAATCCATGCCCACATTTGGTATTATTCTTCAAATAATCACCTGCCACACCCAAATGACGGTATATTTTCTCTACCTCTTTGGGCGTAAATTCCCGAATATCTCGATTATCCACTTTTAAGTCGGGAACTTTGCGCAACATTTTTTTTAAGGTTTTTACGGAAATACCGTATTCATATTTTAGCTGTGTTAAGGTTTTTCACGTCAGTATTGGCTTGCCATTTTCCTTCATTTACTTTTACTAAGGGACAGTTATTTTGCCGTTTTTTAAATTGAATACCAAAACTTAGACTAAACGGGGGTTGGGAAACCTCTGTTTTTTTAATCATACCTAACGGGGGGAAATCCCCCACCTTTTAGGTGGCGAGTTAAGTTTGACTAAATTTGTTAGATGCAAAATTATCGTAAGACCTCTCATAGTGTCTATGGTATCAAGTATCATATTGTATAGATAACGAAATACAGGAAGCCCATCCTTACGGGTCTGTTAGCAGAGCGAGTTCGGGAGTTATTACGTCAGATATGTAAAGAGCAGGATGTTGAAATCATCAAGGGTCAAATTTCGAAAGATCATATCCACATGTTTGTATCTGTCCCTCCGCATTTAGCGGTGAGTAAACTTGTTCAGTATATGAAAGGGAAGAGTTCGTACAAATTGATGTCAGAAAACAAGCAAATCCAAAAGCTGTATTGGGGCCGTCATTTATGGGGTAGGGGCTATTTTGCGGCGAGTTCAGATAATATTACTGATGAAGTAATAATGGAATACATAAAGAATCAAGACCTAGAAAAGGAAGATACGGACTTTACTGTTGCCGAAGGACTTTAGTCGGCTTCAGCCGATATTATCAAATCTATCGCCTAAAGGCGATAGTATATTTAATTAAATATAAGCAGTAATAAGAATTGAAATCTTATTTTATACGAATTACAGCACAAAGGGGAGCTTAAAGCTCCCCTTTGTGCTGTAATTACATAACGATGGGTTTATACCTATCGAAAATACGTGAAAACAAAACTGGCAACCCCAAACTCATAGTAATCAGTAAAAACAACATTTATGAGAATAATAGGGGGTGGTGCGCAGCGAGCCACCCCCTATTTATAGTAAACATATTTGGTAAAGGCAACTTAAAGTTATAAATTAGAGTCTTATAGGTAAATATGCGTAGGCAACTGGTAGCGTTTTTAACCGTATTAATAAGCCAATGGGCAATAGCTACCCACATAGTGGGCGGCGAGGTGTTGTATCGCTATTTGGGCAATGATAAATACGAAGTTACGCTGCATTTATTTATTGATTGTGTAAACGGTGCATCAGGGGCAATAGCCCAAGATAGTTTGGCCAACTTTACCGTTTTTAGAGCTTCCGACAGCTCACTAATCACCTCATTAAGCAAATCAGTTCCGCGCAATATACCCGAGCGCATTACCAAACTAAATTACGATTGCATAGCTCTGCCTCCCAATGCCTGTGTAGATAAATACACATATATTGATACTTTAAATTTGCCTCAAATAGCGGGTGGCTATATTATCGCATTTCAAAGGTGTTGCCGCAATCACTCTATTAATAACTTGGTTAATCCCGGTGCAACCGGTGCAACATACTGGACACACATTCAAGATACACTTAGCGTAGGCGTTAATAACAGTGCTTATTTTAAAGAGTTACCACCCAACTTTTTGTGTACAAATGCTCCGCTAAAGTTTGATCATTCGGCTATTGACCCCGATGGAGATTCGTTGGTATACGAGTTATATCATCCCTATTTAGGAGCAACAGATTCAGATCCTCGACCTACGTTTTCGCAAGTATCAAGACCTCCTTTTGTAAGGGTAAATTTTGCCAATGGGTACAACTATGCTAATCCTATTGACGGTAGTCCTCCATTAGCAATAGACCCTATTACGGGTATACTTTCACTCACTCCATCGCAACAAGGGCAATACGTTATAGGTATATTGGTAAAAGAATACCGCAATGGAGTGTTGGTGGGGATAACCCGCCGCGATTATCAGTTTAATGTGCTTAATTGCCAGTTTAAGGTAGTATCTACCTACAAAGCTAACGATAGTGCTTGTGGTAATAGAATGGTATTTAAAAACAGTAGTAGTGGCGCAAAAACCTTTAGGTGGGATTTTGGCGATACATTAAGCTACTCCGATACTTCAACACAGCAAAGCCCCATATACGATTATCCCGCCGCAGGCGATTATAGGGTGAAACTTATTGCTTGTGATGGCAATTGCTGCGATTCATCCGTTAGTACAATAACTATTCTTGAACCATTAGATATAAAACTGGGTGGGGATACTTTGCTGTGCACACAGCCTTTTAAATATGTTATTGATGCTAAAGACACTACTGCCAAATACTTATGGAGTACGGGAGATACTACGCGAGCTATAACAGTAACCCAAGCGGGTGATTATTGGGTAAAAGCCAGCCGTTGCAACGATGTGTATGATACAATTAGCATTAGCATACAAGATTTTAACGATTTTACCCTGCCCAATGCCTTCTCGCCCAATGGTGATGGATATAATGACTTTTACCCTTTGATAGACGATAGGGTAGAAGAATATGAGGTGATTATATTTAATAGATGGGGCGAAAAAATGTTTGAAACACAATCAGCCCAATTATGGGATGGTAAATTTCATAAACAAGATGTACCACCCGGGGTTTACTTTGTACAACTTCGCTACAAAGATTGCCGTAGCCCCAAAGCCAAAGAAATGCGCGGTACAGTTACTCTTTTTAGAGAGCATTAACCATTACAGATTTTTTGATTAACTGATTTTGAGTTAAAAATATGAGACGTTCAGTCATGCTGTCTCGAAAGCTTTTGGGATTTAGCATCTTATGAACAACATACATTAAATACTAATGAAACCACTTGTAATCCTTGCCTCATCCCGTAAAAATAGCGATACCCAAAAGCTGGTAGAATTAGTATTTAAAGATACCGATATTACTTTGGTTGATTTGCTGGACTATAAGATTGAGCAATACAACTACGCAGAAGAATACCCTACTGATGATGATTTTTTGAAAATAGTAGAACAAATGCTTTCGCACCAGCTGATAGTATTTGCAACACCTGTGTATTGGTATAGTATGAGTGGCTATATGAAGGTGTTTTTTGATAGGCTGACTGATATAGTCAGCTCACAAAAACACTTGGGCAGAAAACTAAAAGGCAAACACACTGCTTTAATTACTGTTAGCACTGATGAAGAACTGGCCGAAGGTTTTGAAGTCCCTTTTAAACGCACCAGTGAGTATTTAGATATGGAATACTTAGGTTGTTTTTTTAGTCCGTCAAAAGAATTAGTATACGCTTCAAGGCTTATGAATAATTCTAAAAAGTGGATTGAAAATATTGTTTACTCGCTATAATTTTAAATGTATCTCGAGAGTTTTAGTTCCCCGATAAGGATTCCTATCGTTAAAAATTTCTGTTTTAATCAAGTTTGATAAATCAAAACAGTCATTTTTACCACAAATTAATGCCCCTCTATAATAGTGATCTTGCAAATTACTATTTGCAAATATTTTATAATAGTATACCCCATTAGGATTAAGTACTCCATAAACAACAACTATATTATTTATTCCATTATCGCTAATAAGCCTTTCTATTTCTTTAGCGTTTTGCTCACCTTGTGTAAGAAATTCTTTCTCCTCTTTTTTACAAGAAGATAAAGTAATGGTACATGCTAAAAGTAGTATTAAAAAGTTTTTCATAAATGACAGATGGCGAGAATAATTGTTACACTTTGATAAATTATTCAATCAAAATCAATGCCGATTATAAGGTGTCTTAGTCATGCTATTAACTAAACTTATTATTAAGTTAACTTTTAGTTCCCTTTACAATCGCCTATCTTTAAATTTTACTATAAGAATCCTATTATAATGAATAAAGAAAATGGTATAAAAGTCGCCATTTTAGTAAGTTTTCTGTTGCTCTTTTTACTTGGTAGCCGTTTCCATGCTGAAGAAAATAAAGTAGAATGCTCAAAAGAAGAATGCGGCCATAGCCACGAAGAGCACGGCGAATTAAATTTTGTTGAGCGTTTTCATGTCGAACACGACGATAATGCAGTAGTAGCCGTTTTGAAATCGAGTGCCAATTTTTGGGAGGCCAATGGCACAGGTATGACCTTTGCCATAATTATAGGTGGCGCTGCACTTTCGCTGGCATTATCATACAAAAAGTTTAATAAATTATTAGAGCATAAAGGTATTAAAGGCGCTGCCATAGGTAGCCTTTTGGGTATGCCACTAAATATGTGTGCCAATTGCTCTGCCGTTACCAGTGTGGGTATGAATGCTAAAGGGGGTAGTGCCGAATCCACTTTAGGAGTAATTTTGGGAGGGGCATTGCTAAATTTTATAGGTATTGTTACCATGTTTGGCTTGTTTAGTCCATCCATAGTTATATCGCGTATAGTGTTTAGCTTAATTATGATTTTGGTGATAGTACCCATAGTATCTAAAATGGTTAAAACCAAAGAAGGTGAAGCAGGCAATACCGTAATGCAAAGCGGGGCTTTCAACCAAATATCGTGTTATTTTCCTGAAAGCTCTTACTTCCAAACCATTATCAAATCGGTAGAAGATTGGCTATTGGCATCGGGTAATATTGCCTACAAACTTATCCCGCTAATGATTGTCGGTACTTTATTTACCGCCATTGTACGTGTAATATTCCCAAATGAGTTTTTGGAAACATTAACATCTTACAGCCCTATAATAGTTATAGGCATAATTTCATTTATAGGCACACTTTTATCAATACCTGTATTGTTCGAGATTTTACTGGGAGTAATACTGTTGCAATTGGGCTTTTCTACAGGTGCCATTGCGGCAATGGTGTTTACTGCACCATCGTTTGGCATATTTACATTAATACTTACGCGCGAAAAGTTGGGAGGCATAAAAGTGCCACTTATTCTTATACTAACCACATTTGTATTTGGTGTTGGGGCAGGTTTTTTTGCTGAGTTTTTAGAAGGAATATTATAAAATTAAAATTATTATGAAAACTACACTTATAGGTATATTATTTTTTTTAGCACAATTGGGCTTGGCAATATTTTATAGCCGAACAATTGATTTAATTGTAATTGCCATTATAGCCTCAGTTACTTTTATTTATGTGCTATACAAGTACTTTAAGAAAGAATACGACCATTGTGAGATATAGGTTTTGGATAGGCATGGTTGACACAGTGCATTTATTTAGAGTCTTTTATCTAAATTCGTTTTAGATGAAGTATTTATACGTTTTACTATTCACTCTTGCCTTTCTATCCGCCAAAACTCAAAACTGGCAGGCAGTATATAGCGACCGATTAGTATATTTTGATAGCAGCCAACAAGCCATAAAAATAGTTTCAGTATCTGTAGATAGTGTTGGGGATTCTACATTTAAAAATTATCCTCAGCTTTTTGTGGATTCGCTAGGCAATACTGAATACCTTTACGGTAGGGTAGTCGATTCTGTTTCGTGGATTGGGCGACGAATTGTTGTTAAACCTAATGGATATAACGGTTTTGCCAATGAAAGTAATGAGTATTCATGGCTAAATACATTAGCCAATCTCAACGATACATTTCTATACTACGATTCAAAAAAGATGTTAGTAAAGGGCTATTGCAGCCGTGTGTTTTATGCTGATACGTTTGGAGTAAAAGATTCTGTTAAGCAATTCAAGTTTATCTATGCAAATAAAGCAGGGTATACCAACCCATTTGATACTACTATTGAGATTTTGCTATCAAAACATCATGGTTTACTTAAAACACCTGTATTTTGTGATATATGGTTTCGTAATTATTGGTTTAGGTTTAAAAGCATGTATGAGTACTGCCCAAAAAACTATTTTACTAATAGGCGTTTTAATGATTTAGACATAGGTGATGAATATGAATTTACAACCACTAATGATGTAAATCGTTACCGTTACTATGATAACAGGTATTATTATCAGGTAATTAAAAAAGAACCTATAAGTGGCAGTGATAGTATTAAATACACTTATGAAATAAAGCGAATGGGTATAGAAAAGTATCGAAAAGACAAATATTCCTATGGCCCATACGATTGGTATATAGAAACAGAAATTAAGCATAATGTATTATAATGAAACTAAAACGCTTTTGGTTGATAATAATCCCGTAAACGGGTGGCTTCCCAATCAACTATTGGTAGACCAGTATAATTCTGTTATAAGGAAAGAATTTTATATGGCTGATACTTGTAACATGAGCGTTAGAGATAAATATTATGGAGGTTTTCAAGATACAAACAATACTATTTTTCTTCCTCCTTTTGAATCAGATGGAGGCAAAGATTATTACAGTAGAATAGGTGAAATTTACTGGTATTTAGATGGTTCAACAGGAAATCCTAATGGAGTAGGAAGGCGTTATGATATCACTTACAAAAACTTTTGTAACACTATTTCGGGTGAACCTTTTGCAAAAATATATGTTTACGGTGTAGGCATTGAAGAGGTTAACGGAAACGGGATAAAACTATATCCAAATCCTGCCAATGGCACAGTTAGCATTTCCACTCCTAATATTATTGCCATTAGTTTAACAGATATCAGTGGTAAAAAAATGGACTTGTCATATACAATTTCAAATGATATTAGCACTTTTGATGTTTCAGTATTGCAGGCAGGGGTTTACTTCTGTGAGGTAGAGACTGAAAAAGGGAAAACCACCCACAAACTATTGGTGCAGCATTAAAAAGTGTAATCAAATATGAGAAAACCGTGTTTCTTTCTTTTCATTCTTATAACCCTCACTACAAAAGCACAAAACTGGCAGGCTGTATATAGCGATAGAGTTCAGTATTTTGATAGCGGAATAAATGCTATTAAAATTATATCAAAGCATATAGATAGTGTTGGAGATAGCATTTTCTATAATTATCCCTCACTGTATTTAGATAATAATTATAGGCCAACTTCTAGTGGATTTGATTCTACTTCGTGGATAGGTAAGGCGGTCATAATTAAGCCCAATGGTATCAATGGCTTTATACATACACTAAACGATACCTGCATTATCAAAATTAATGCAGTGGACAAGGAAAGCTGGGATTTTGTTAGCAATGACTCTACATTAATTATTGCTCGAATAGACTCTATAAGTTATGGTACTTATAATGGAATATCAGATTCAGTTAAGCATATTAGTTTGTTAGTTATTAAAGTGCCAAAGCGGTATGATGTATTTTTTAATTTTTTGAATAACAAGCAGATATGGCTATCAAAACATAATGGACTACTTCTTTTCCCCGTTCTTGAATTTAATATGCTGATAGGCTATAACGATTACTACTGGAATGCCAAACCTGTGTATAATCAAACAAAGGTGAATTTATTTACCAATAAAAATATGTTTGATTTTGAAGTAGGGGATATAATCCATTCAGAAGAATACTCAAACTACCTATATACAGGGGCTTCTGTTTATAATGGATGGAGTAAAAGGTTTAGTATAGATGAATACATTGATAAACAATATGATACCGTTGGAGATTCAGTTCAATTTAAAATAAGTCGTAGAAATTATTTCTTGCTGCACTATAATAATCCTGATACGACTTATGTTAGAAGTGATACTACATTCTTAATTACTCAAACTTTCCGAAATTTAAGTCAGCAAGCATTTGGTATTATGCCAAATTCTTTAAGCCCAACAGCCACTTCTAGTTTTTACGCTATATCAGGAGAAAAAGTTCCAACAGAATTTTATGTCTATAAGTCAAATATGCCAAATCCATGCAGTTATTCACTAAGTATTCATCAGCAAGAATATTATTTTGAACAATGGGTTTCTCTAAGCTATACTTCAAAACAGGGTTTTACGTCTTTGTATGAGGATGGCTCTAATGGGGCATTTCCTCCTAATCCCTATACAATACGTAATAGTATTGTTTATACAAAAAATTCATGTGGTGAGCTTGGAACCGATGTTACATTATCTGTTAGTCCCTTCGAAAAAAAGGATGCACAAATTATTATCTACCCAAACCCTGCAAACAAGGCAGTTTTTATTGATGGAGACGATATTGCCTTTATTGAAATGAAAGATTTAAGCGGAAAAGAAATTAAAGTAAACTTTACCACAACAGGTAATAAGTGGTCTGCTGACGTTTCTGGTCTTGAAACAGGGGTCTATTTTATTATTGTTGAAACCAAACAAGGCAAGTCGGCACATAAGTTGTTGGTTAGCCATTAAGGCTAATTTTACAGGTTAATGTCCATTTTCTACCAATCCAATCTTATCTAGTTTAACTACCCTAACACTTTAAATAAAAGGTCTTTTAAAAAATCGTAAGTATATTCTTTACTGTTGTTAGGCTGTATATCAGTAAGTTTTGGTAAATGTGAACTGAAGAATTGTTGATGATGAGATGTTTCAACCAATGTACTACTTAACGAATGTGGATATTGGTACGAGGGCTTATACTCAGCAACAACCTGAGCAATTTTTGAGCACAGGTCTTTATAAGGTTTAAAAACTTGATTTTTGTTTATTTCGTTTACCTCTTTCACCAAATATACTTTGCTGCTTTCGGCAATAACAATTTCATTCAAAAACTTTTTATTGTAGTCTAATTTGCCCAAGCTCTCAGGTAATTCGTGCGTCAGTAAATTAATAATGGTTTCTAATTTTTCTTTACTGTCAGTTACATTCTCCAGTCTAAAAATCACTATAAACTCCATATACGACCAATACCAATTAAGGATGTAGAGCAACAAACGATGTTTGTTTTCAAAGTACCTATATATAGTGGCTTCAGTAGTTTTTATCTCTAAAGCCAATTTTTTAAACGTAAACCCTTCAAAGCCCAGTTCATAAATTAAATCAATAGCGTGTTTAACAATCTGTTTGCCACGTTCACTACTTTCCGGGTCTTTCAAAAAAATTTTATCATTTACCCTAAATGTTACCTGAAAATCCATAATTAATTGATTATAAAGCGAATGTAATTTTTTTACCCATAGTAATAGTATTGCTACTTCAATTTTATGTATTTTTGTTGATAGTAATACTATTGTTTTGAATAGTGTTTGTATTCTTTTGTAAAAAAGTTAAAAGAAGATATGTTACTTAAAACAAGAATACCCCTAAGTTATATAGTACGTAAAGTAAGGTATGAGATACTGTATATATTGCTTATAGCCGTGTTGGTATATTATGTAACACGCTGGTATAGCGATGGGTTGCCAATAATACCACTAACAATTCCTGCTTTTATGGGTACTGCAATTTCAGTATTATTATCATTTAAGCTAAACCAATCGTACGATAGATGGTGGGAGGCAAGGAAAATTTGGGGAAATATTGTAAATGATTCGAGAAGTTTTGTTGTTCAGCTTCAAACCTTAATTGCAGGTGGAAATGAAAATAGCATTAAACAAATGGCCTATAGGCAAATTGCTTGGTGTTATTGCTTAGGTCAATCGTTAAGAGATAAGGATGGGACAGAAGGTTTAGATAGTTATATAAATAGTGATGAACTTAAAGCACTATCAAATCATAAAAATAAATCTTTAGCATTAATACAGATGCACAGTAAAGATATCGCAAGGTTGAAGCAAAACGGACAGATTGAATTATTCTCACAAATTCACATTGATGATACATTAGTGCGTTTATGTGCTTCAATGGGGAAAGCAGAACGTATTAAGAATACTGTTTTTCCTGTAACCTACGGAATGTTTCTTCATTTTATGATATACGTATTTATAATAACACTGTCAATATCATTACAAAATTTAAAAGTATACCTTGAAATACCACTGTTATTTGTCATCTCGACAGCTTTTTTCTTATTAGAAAAAACAGCTACCCATATGCAAGATCCATTTAGCAATAAACCCTCAGATACTGCAATGACTTCAATAGCTCAAACAATTGAGGTAAATATAAAACAATTGCTAAACGAGAAAGATATACCAACACCAAAACAAAGCGATGGCTATTATTTATTATAAAACTAAATCATCTTATTAGAATAAATATGTACACTCACACAAAAGAAACTCAAGAAGTTTTAACGCCGGATTTGGCCTTACAAATTCTTAAAGAAGGCAACGATAGGTTTATTAACAACCTTAAGGCAAATAGAAATCTACTACAACAGGTTAATGAAACATCAGTAGGACAATTTCCTTTTGCAACAATATTAAGTTGTATTGATTCAAGAATATCATCAGAACTGATTTTTGATCAAGGTTTGGGCGATATTTTTAGTATACGGGTTGCCGGCAATGTGGTAAACAATGATGTTATAGGTAGTATTGAGTTTGCAGCAAAAGTGGCCGGATCTAAAATTGTAGTAGTGCTTGGTCATACCAAATGCGGTGCTGTAACAGGTGCTTGTAATCATGTGGAAATGGGTAGTTTAACTGCTTTATTAAAAAAGATAGAACCTGCCATAGCTGCTGAAACGGAGACTATAGAGAATAGGACTGGCACAAATAATACATTTGTAAATAACGTGGCAAAAAAACACGTGATGCTATCGATAGAACGAATACGAAATGAGAGTGAAATAATTGCCCAACTTGAAAATGAAGGCGCTATAAAAATAGTAGGTGGCTACTATGATGTTGAAAAAGGGATTGTAACTTTTTTTGAATAAAGTTTTGTTGAAACAATGATTACAATAAACAAAAGCGGTATCAAAACCGCTTTTGTTTTAATCAATAAAAGGAGTTATTAAGCAGATTGTTTTCGTAGTTTAACAAGTAAGAATAGTGCAATAGCAAGACTTATAGTTTCAGTTACTAACCATTGGCTAACAAAAGCATTTGGTGCACCATCAACAATAACACCTGATAAGCGACCTAATACAAAGCCGGAAGTGTAAAGTACCAATAAGCCCAAACCTTCTTTTTGCATTTTAAAAGCCGCCCAAAAACAAAACAGTCCAAAAACCAAGTGCATACCTCCATACACAGCTCGCATAGAACTATGGGCACTGCTGTTACTCAAATCAATACCCACATTGGCCAGCACAGCCTGTGGGTCTATTAATGCCTCAATGCCTACTTTGGCAAAAGCCAAACCCATAAGGATTAGAAAGCCTAAAGAAATTTTTTTTATCATGGTCGTAATTGTCTAAATTTTGATGCAAAACTACTGGGACATAGTTGTTGTGTTTGTAGTAATTTGCGTCAAAAACAGGTACATAATACGTCAATAAGTATGTGGGTTAGTATGTCGGTAATACGTGATATTGTTTACGGAGCAGCACAATACGGTGCTGCTGCTAAAAATATATGCGCGGCAGCAGGTATCTCTATTGACGATTTAAATAAACAGGAGTTAAAAGCCACCTTTACACAAGGTCATTTAGTGTGGCAAGAAGCAGTAGAACAAACAGGAGATGAACTGTTGGGCTTGCATATTGGTGCAAATACCACAACATCAATTGTGGGGCTTGTAGGGCATTTAATGCAAAGTAGTGGGACACTTGCCCAAGCGTATGAAAATCTTAGTCAATACACGGCTATAATTACCGATATGTTTAGTTACAAACCCGTGTTAGATAACGAAACCTTTTGTCTGTATCTTGAACCTAATGCCTACTGGCAAGAACATTTTCCGCAAACAGCACGGCAAGCCACCGAGCAAGCAATAGCAGGGGCAATAAATGTATGCAAATTGCTAACAGGCAGAAATCTTGTAGCTAACAGGGTAGAGCTAACTATACAAAAACCTAACAATAGTAGGGAGTATGAAAGAGTGCTAAATACTAAGGTTCTGTTTAATCAAAGCCACAATAGGGTTGTATTTGATGCTATTGTAGCCAATTTGCCAATATTGGGATATAACGAGGATTTGTTAACCTTGTTCAAAAAACTATCTGAAGAGGTTTTACAAAAAGCCGATAACCAACCTACGTTTACCAATAGTTTGAAAAAAATCATAACGCAGCAGTTTTATAACCGCATACCACAACTTGAAGAAGTAGCAGCGTATATGAATATTACGGCACGAACACTGCAACGCAGGCTGCAACAAGAAGGTACTAGCTTTCAAAAAATATCTGACGAGTTTAAACAAGAGCTTGCCATTAGACTGTTATCGCTAAATAAATATACTGTAAACGAAACAGCCTATATGCTGGGCTATACAGAACCTGCTGTTTTTAGGCGTGCCTTTAAACGGTGGACAGGAAAAACACCAAAAATGGTTAAATAATACTTTGTAAATACTTGAAACAGCTTATTACCTTTTTTACCTTGCATATCTTCTATCTTGCATAATTTGAGGGATACATGCCTGCTTATAGGTAGTTTATTATTGCTGTGTTTATACAACCCATTAAAGAGTAATTTGTTGGCTTGAGTCATATTTATAATGCTATAGGTATTGAATTTATGGATGAAGCTACGAATACAGAAATTAACGGATTTATTAGTGATACTAATAACATTTTGGGGAGTTGCTTATAACAACAGTGAGAAAAAGTAGGTTGGTATATAAATAAACAGCATCTTTATTTATCTAATTTGATGATATTGCAGTATGGCAAGAACCCGACACAATAAGCGATTACGCAAAGAGCGAGAAGAAAAATTGTGTCTTAATTGTAATACGGTTTTGCAAGGGCGATTTTGTCATGTGTGTGGGCAGGAGAATATTGAGCAGCGTGAACCTATTTTAAAAATTATACTTTCATTTGTAGAGAATATTACTTTTTTTAACTCTAAATTTTTTAAGACTCTAATCCCCTTTCTTTTCAAACCGGGTTTTCTTACTAAAGAGTATAACAGTGGCCGACGAAATACATACCTGAGTCCTGTTAAAATGTATTTTTTTCTGAGTTTCTTATTCTTTTTAGTTTCTTATTGGACAAGTCCACAAGCAGAAGTTATAAATTATAAACTGGCTTCAGCGATACAAAATGACAGTGCTATTAATGATTCAATAAGAAGAACGGAGCTAGATGTGGTTATTCCATCAGGATTAAATAATTGGTTTACGCGGAAGGTGGTTAAACTTAGAGAACAAGCATTAAAAAATGGTAATGATGGTGTTTTACAAAGACTCAATCAAAGGTTTATAGATAATATCCCCACAGTAATATTTTTGATTATGCCTTTTCTAGCTTTAATCTTTAAATTGTTTTATCGCAAGAGCTATTTTATCGACCATTTAATCTATTCACTACATATACATAGCTTTGGTTTTTTTGTATTTTTAATAACAACCCTGCTGTCCCTCCTTCTGCCAAATGGTGAAGCACTTGTAATTTATATTGGTGTACTGCTGTACTGCTGTTAGCTATTTATACGTTTAAGAGCATTAAAGTAGTATATGCTCAAGGTTGGGGTATATCTATTATAAAAGGGGTAGTAATTAGTGGGCTATACTCGGTTGTGTTTGGGATTAGTTTTTTAATAAATATACTTGTTGCAATAACCATGGCTTAGTTGATGCCGAGATTTCCAGGCTATCCTTAATCTAAAAGAGGGCACAAGAGGTGAAATACTATTGAAATCTATTGGTAGTTTCTTCAGAAGCTTTTGAAACTGTAAATGATAATTTAGAATTCACCACCTTCACCAATAGTCAATCAGGGCTTTTAATCTTTCCCTCTGAGATTATAAAGCAATTAAACCCAATAGATGCTACAAGTAAGTTGGCACAAAAAAAACTGTAAAAATACCCGCGTAAATAACGGAAGATCATATCCGTCGCAAAGCATTAATGCAGACTGGATAGATGTGAAAATATGTTCTATTAACGTGTAATAGAGTGTATTAAAGCAGATGAAATTTTACTAAAGAAAGAATAATGCAGTAAAATGAATACAGTTTTCATTCGTTTTTAGGGTTAAACAACGGTAGTCAAAAGGTGATAGCACCCTTTTGGGAGCACAAAATTGCCCCTACATTGCATATGTATTCAATAATTAGGATGTGCTTACAGCTTTAAGCATTCTGATGGTAAAGTGCTAGCCCTAGTCAATTGCACTTTAATAACACATCAAGTGAGTAATTTCTTTTTTATAAAAGTAATTTCTTTCTCTTCGTAACTATACACAGGGTTGTCGCCCAACTTTTGCAATGCTTCTTTTTGTATAAAATAGTTTCTCCTTATATCCGTAAGGGTTCTATTGATATGTTTAATGCCTACAAGCTGTTTCATATCAACATCGGTATATATGGTATAGCTGCCGTTTTCAGTATCGATATGCCAAATTAGAATATTATCATCGGCATTGCTTATAAACATTGGTAACAACTGTGCATACGCCTCTGTATCGGTGCGTTTTAGTATTTCTAAAACCATTTGTTTTGAAGTGTATGACTTTAGATTGGGTGGGGCAAAGGCCAATTCCCCAGTACTATCTTTTAGACATTTTTGGGCAAGGGGGTTGTTGGCTTCATTTTTTTTCAAAATAGCCATAAGCCCATCAAATAATTTTTGGTAATTACTCATGGATTTTTTTAGGGGGTAGTACAGTACAAATATAATTACTAAACTGTTAACAAGTCCATTTTTAGAAAATAGGTTTGGGTTTATCCCTCCTATTTTTTAAATTCGATGTAGAATATTTTAACAGAAATGAAAAGAAATTGTTTTGCGTCCATTATTTTGCTTCTTCTTATTTTCCCCGTAACACTTTTTGCACAAAGGTCAAATTACAATGAAGATGATGTGGTAATAATGCGTACACAGCAAAGTGTGAGTGAAACTATTATGAAAATTCTTGAAGAAAAAAATGTAGATAGTGCGCTTACTTATTTCAAAAAGAAAGATGCTGCTACAAAAAAGAATTTGCAAACCATTGCCAATACCATACAAAAATTTAAAGATAAATATACTTTAGAAGTTTCGCCTGATGCGCCTGATGATGTTGTTAACCTTTGTTACAGCAAATACACATCAAACGAGGGTGAAAATGTGGTATACAAAGTTGTGTTTGAATTTGGGCGATTTGATAAAACTTATAAGGCAGAAAAGATTATTTTTAAGTAACTTGTGATAAAAAGCAACAATATATCAATGCACTAGCAATTAAACTATCAAACCAATTGCACCATTATGGAAAAGAACACTTACATAACAGATACAGAGTTTAAGAAACTAAGCCTAATAGAACGATACACTATAGTAAGCGAGAAAGGCTACTATATAGCCAAGCGTTTATACAGAGGGATGGAAGCCTACCTATACAAAGTAGACGATTTTTATGTGGAAGTATGGAAACGCTTTATGCTGGGAGAGGTATGCTGGATTGAAGTAGCTCCCGATGATGCCATAAGCAAATATGCCGACTATGTTGATTTGAAAAAACTAATGGGTAGTTAACCTATTTTTTCAACTCAGTATCAATAGCATTTAGTATCACTTGGCAAGTAAACATAATCTCATCAGTGGTGATAATTAGGGGAGGGGCAATGCGCATTTTATATCCGCAATGCAAAAACCAATCGGTTATTACACCGCTTTCTATGCAGGTTTTTATAACGCGCTTATTAAAATCTTCATCGCCCAAATCAATAGCCAGCATTAAACCTTTGCCACTAATACCTTTTATGGCAGGGTGTTTCAACTGATTTCTAAAAATAGCTTCTTTTTCTTTTACGGTTAAATAAATGCCAGTTTCAAGCAACCACTCTAAACCGGCCAGTGCTGCTGCACAGCTAACAGGGTGCCCACCAAATGTAGTAATATGCCCCAAAACCGGGTTTTCAGTAAAGTGCATCATTAATTTATTATCTGCTATAAAAGCGCCAAGGGGCATACCTGCGCCAAAGGCTTTTGCCAATACCAAAATATCGGGTACAATACTATATTGTTCAAAGGCAAACAAACTACCTGTGCGCCCCATACCGCATTGTATTTCATCAAGTATTAGTAATGTGCCTGTTTCCGTACATTTTTGGCGTAGCTGTAAAAGATATTCAGGTTGGGCAGTAATATAACCTGCTTCACCTTGCACAGTTTCTATTACAACAGCAGCTACTTGCGTAGTTATTTTATCTAAATCGGCTGCGTTGTTATATTCTATAAAATTAACATTGGGCAAAAGTGGGCGATAGGCTTGAGTAAAATACTCATTGTCCATTAGACTTAGAGCGCCATGTGTAGAACCGTGATAAGCATTTTTTGCCGCCAGTAGTTGTGTGCGGCCTGTAACTCGTTTGGCTAATTTTATAGCTCCCTCAATAGCTTCAGAGCCGGAGTTTACGTAGTATACACAATTTAGTTGTTCAGGTAAGTGCTTACACAGTAGTTGGGCAAGAGTTACTTGGGGTTGCTGCACATACTCGCCATATACCATAAGATGAAGGTATTGTTCGGCTTGGTGTTGAATAGCCGAAATAATTTTTGGGTTGCCGTGCCCATAACTGCTTACCCCAATGCCTGATATTAAATCGGTATACCTTTTCCCTTCGCTATCATACAAATATATCCCTTCGGCTTTTTGTATGGTAAGCAGCATGGGGCTATCTGATGTTTGGGCAATGTGTTGTAAGAAAAGTTGACGAAGAGTGTTATCCATAGTGCAAAAATAAAAAAGTCCCACTTACCATGTAAGCAGGACCTTCTTTAAATTTAAATTTCAGATTACTTCACTTTTGTAGAAAGTTCTGAACCTGGTTTAAATTTAACTACTTTTTTAGCAGCTATTTTAATTTCTTTACCAGTTTGAGGGTTACGGCCGGTACGAGCAGCACGTTTAGCTACTGAAAATGTTCCGAATCCAACTAATATCACTTTATCACCTTTTTTCAAAGCTGAAGAAGTGCTTTCCAAAAATGAGTTCAAAGCTGCTTGTGCTTGAACTTTAGTAATGCTCGCTTCTGAAGCGATTGAGTTAATCAAGTCTGATTTGTTCATAGGTTAAACGATTAAATTTATATTATTTTCAAATGGTTAATCAAACTTAATACAAAATTTGATAGATGCAATAGTTAGTTGTAAAAAAAATTCGTCGCAAACGCCTGTTAGCACTGTGTTTACCCGTTAAATCCACTAAAATATACAGGTTTGGCGCGTGTTTGCCACTTATTCACATTATAAGATTGCAGTGTTGATAACGGTTTGCGCCGACACAAGAGTGCCCAATATTGCAAATTTTGCTTGCTCGTAATAAGGTTTTCTCACCTCCAATAAGTCGTTTATATAGCCTAAAAGGCCATTTTTTTCAATTTTGTTTAATAAAGGACGGTGCTGCCAAGTGTCTACAAGACGTTTTTCCAGCTCCGCAGCTTCTTGTTTTATGTAAATAGTAATACCTACTTGGTTCATCCACTGCATATTACTATGGTAACAGGGTAGGCCACCCCCAGTGGCAATTATGGTATTAGGCGTAAGTATAAGTGAGCGTAATATATCGGCTTCTATTTGTCTAAAGGTTGCTTCGCCTTTGGTTTGAAACAGCGTACTAATGGTCTGTCCGTACTTTTTTTCTATTTCTTCGTCAGTATCTATATAAATATACCCGTATTCACGTGCCACTAATTGGGCAATGCTTGTTTTGCCTGCCCCCATAAATCCAACTAAAAAAATTACCATGGGCTTAGTTTATGCGTACGCGTGGGTCTAAAACCTTATACAGTATATCAACCACAATGTTTATTACTATAAAAATAACAGCTATTAGCAATATTGCACCCATTACCACAGGATAGTCTGATTTTTCAAGTGCATCAACCGTTACTTTGCCAACGCCGCGCCAATTAAAAATATACTCAACAAAAAATGAACCTGCCAATAGCGAAGCAAACCACCCCGATATAGAAGTAATAACAGGGTTTAAGGCATTTTTTAGTGCGTGCCCCCATACTACCCTAAAGTGGCTTAATCCCTTTGCGTAGGCCGTGCGTATATAGTCTTGCCCCATTACCTCAATAGTGCTGCTGCGGGTAAGCTGTATAATAATGGCTAATGGGCGTATGCCTAGTGCAAAGGCAGGTAGTATAAGGTTTTTTAGGTTGAAAAAACGATTGTAGTTAGCGTCATAATCCACAAGGCTGCCCGTCATATTCAATCCTGTATATTCAGTAAGCACATAACCAAACAGCCATGCAATAATTATGGCTGCAAAAAACGAGGGCATTGATATGCCTATGGTGCTAATAAATAATATGCCTCTATCAGTAAAAGTATCTTGTTTTAGCGCAGCAAATACCCCCAAGCTAATACCTAGTATGGTTGCTATAATTATAGAGGCTAGAGCGAGCACTAATGTGCCCAAAAAAGATTCAGCTAAAATTTCCGACACCTTTTTTTTGCTTTGGTAAGAGCGGCGCAAGTAAGGTTTTTTTATAACTACAGCGGTTTGCCCTGTTGTAAATAGTGTGCTGTAATTATATTTCTCAGCATTTTCGGCAGTGGCTTGATGAAAGGAGAGGGGCGAAAGGTCGTTAATATATAGCAGCAGTTGTTGCCCTTTACTTTTATCAAGTCCAAACTCTTTTTTTATGGCGTCTTTGGTAAGAATATCATCGCGCTGGCCGGCCATTATCTCAGCAGGGTCGGGAAACCAGGCAAACAGAATAAACACCAGCAGTACTATTCCAAATAATACCAATAGACCATATAGCAGTTTCTTAATAATGAAGGAGAGCATGGCTATTTATCATTATGTCATTGAACATTTATCTTTTAAAAATATTTAATGATAAATATTCAATGAACAATGTTTACTAGTTCTTGGCCATTATTTTCCTCACCTTTTCAGCCGAGGGTATGCTACGGGCAGGCCATGTTTTTATAACAACAGGCCCTTTCATCAATATTAGTCCCGCATTGCTACGTATCATCGATTTACCCATTTTAGGGTCGACATTATAAAAGTCAAAAATCAAACCATACTCGTGGCGGTACTTTTCAGCACTTTCAAATGTTGTGCCTGTTAATCCCCACACCTTTTTGTGGTCTTTTTCTATAAACTCTTTAGCAAGTTCGGCAATATTTTTCATGCCTCGTTTGCGCGAGTGTTCTAAATCGTAGGCTACCACCAATAGTTGAAAATCGTTGTTTTGCAACATACTGTCTTTATAGTCTACATTATCACCATCGTACAAGGTAAAGCCTAAAATTTTTGGTTTACATCCCTCACGAATTACAATTTTATCTTGTTTTACAAATTCAGCACCTTCAGGTACTTTCATTGCCATTATATCTTCGTATGAAAAGGTGGTTTCTTGTCCGCCCACTTTATAAACAAAAGTCATTACTACACTGTCTTTTGGTGCATCGGGTGGGCAAACCATTAATTCGGCTACGTTGTTACCGTCATCCCAATACAAAAAGTTTATCATGGGTAGGTACATATAGCAATACACCGTAAACATGGTAAACAATACCGATAGCGATACTATAATATTGGTTTGCATATTGCGCGAAAACAATGAGCGAGTATGCTTACGACGTATAAATATGACGACGATAAGCACCAGTAATATCAAATCTTTGGTGAACGATTGCCAAGGGGTGAGTTTTATAAACTCGCCAAAGCAACCACAATCGGTCATGTAATAAATATTTTTTGGGTTAAAGCTAAAAGTGCTTGCAAACCATTGGGTAGTACCAGCTTCGGGGTTTTCAAAAAACCAATTGCTAATAGCGGTAAAGCCTGTAAGCAACGAAAAGAAAATAATCATGGCCAAAATAAAGCTTGATGTTACTTTCATTCGTGTACCTATAAGCACAGCAAAGCCCAAAATTATCTCAAGCACGCAAATAAACATGGATTGAAATAAGGCGCTGCTAACTAAAAAATCGAGACCAAAAACATTATAATACTCCTCTAATTTATAAGAGAAACCAAGCGGGTCATTTGCTTTTACAAATCCCGAAAAAATGAACAGTAAGCCTACTAATATGCGGCTGATGGTGGCTAAAGCTTTCATAGGTTGTTATTTTCCTTCAGTCTTATTAAGGCAAAAATAGAATAGTTTATAATATCAAAGAAATTAGCGTCAACCCCTTCACTTATAAGGGTTTTTCCCATATTATCTTCAATTTGTTTTATTCTAAGTAGTTTCATTAAAATCAAATCAGTATATGTGCTCACTCGCATATCGCGCCACGCCTCTCCATAGTCGTGGTTTTTATCTTCCATCAAATTCTTTGCCTTTTTTGCAATATCGTCAAATAAATCGGTTAATTGTTTTTCGGCTATCTCCGTTTCCTCGTTGGTTTGCATTCCCATTTGTATAAGGGCTATAATGCAATAGTTAATAATACCAACGTATTCGCCGCCTACGCCCTCGTCAATTTTTTGCGTACCTTTTTCTTCGATACTCTTAATGCGTTTGGCTTTTATAAATATCTGATCAGTTATAGATGTTTGCCTAAGTATGCGCCAAGCCGTGCCATAGTCTTTATTCTTCTTTAAGAAAATATCTTTGCACAGGCCTATTGCCTCATTGTATTGGCTGCTGGTAGTAGTCAAATTAGTAAAGTTTTGTACGTTGCTGTTACTTTGCAAAATTGTATAAATATAGTTAGTACCTGTCGAAAATAAATAAACATTTGGATACCCTCAACAATATAAAGCCCACATATACCCTAAACTGTAAGGGAGAGCTACTGGTGCTAAACCGCCCAAGAATAATGGGAATACTGAATGCCACGCCCGATTCTTTTTTTGATGGGGGGCAATATAACCGTGTGGATAATGCGTTGGCAAGGGCAGAAAAAATGCTGATTGAAGGGGCTGATATTTTAGATATAGGGGGTTATTCTACCCGTCCGGGGGCTATTGATATAAGTGAAAGTGAAGAAATAGAACGCACTGCAACAATAATTGCACATATAAAAAAGCATTTACCGCAAGCTATACTCTCAATTGATACATTTAGGGCAAATGTAGCAAAGGCTTGTATTGAAGCAGGCGCTGCAATAGTGAATGATATTTCGGCAGGTGACGAAGATACTGAAATGATACCTTATATAGCCCAAGCCAATGTGCCATATATAGTAATGCACAAACAGGGCACACCTAAAACTATGCAAAAAGACCCGCAGTATACCAATGTAGTGCAAGAGGTGGTAGAATATTTAGCCCAAAAGGTTGCTATGTTGAGGAATATGGGTATCAACGATATTGTTATTGACCCCGGGTTTGGGTTTGGCAAAACCGTAGAACATAATTATCAACTGCTAAAACACCTGAATGCTTTTAGTGTATGCGGTGTACCAATATTGGCGGGACTTTCGCGCAAAAGCTTAATAAACAAAGCCTTGGGTATAAAAGCTGCTGAGGCTTTAAACGGTACCACCATTGTAAACACCCTAGCATTACAAAATGGTGCGCATATACTGCGTGTGCACGATGTAAAGGAAGCCAAAGAGATAATAGACCTTTTACATATATATAGGCAGCAGTAATTCTAATCTAAGGCTGAATTAGGGCTATTTTTTCTGTTAAAATACAAAATACCGTTATTTCACGGTGCTAATTTGGTGTTTTCTACGTAGTAATGTACGTGGCGTAACGGTAAAATTGTATTCAAACGCATTGCATAGCTTATGGGATTACTTAAAATACACGGTGATATACGGCTGGAACAGTTTTGGCCACGCGGAAAATCGGAGTCGGATGCTTCGAAAATAAAAATAACTTTGGGCGATAATGCTTTTGAATACAAAGCAGATGACCAAGAAATATATAAACCAACTTTTGCTTATACAGAAGCCTACGTACCTTATCAACGTAAAAAGCAAAAAATAATAAAACGGGGCAACCAACTTTTGGTGCGCTTGCAAGGTGTAGATGCCCCCGAACTTCACTACTCACTTTATGGCCCCACACCTACTAAACACCCTACACTAAGGGGTAATTTAGATGTTTTTGACTATGAAAGCCTGATACAAGAAAGTAACTCTATTGAGTATAGGCAGCCTATGGCAGAAACTGCGGCATATCAACTACTAACTTTTTTAAGCAAAGAGGCTAAGGGAGGCGAAATACCCTGCACTTTTATTTGCAGCGCTAATACTCCCGCTGATGCTTGTGATAAATATGGACGTTTGGTGGGAAGTATTTACATTACTATAAACAAAAATGAAATTCACCTAAACCAATGGTTACTGCAAAATGCCTTGGTTTTTCCTGCATTATACAACAGTATGCCTGTTGATATGATTAAAAATTTTGCCGACTTAACTGAAACTTTGCAACAAGGGAATAGTGGCTTATATAAACACTATAAAACCTATATAGGTATTTTTGATGACGCACTGCGCTACCGCCCTGATGTAAGTGCACAAAAGGCCAAGCAACTATTGGTACAAGACAAAGGCCACCTTATATACCCTAAAATATATAGGCGTTGGTGTATATATAATATATATAAACTGGCAAGGGTGCAGCTAGGCTCATTTACAGATTACCTTACTGCTATTGATGATAAAATATACTTTACCCAAGAGTATTTAAAAAATGAGGGTAATGAAAAAAAACTAAAACAATACAGCTTGTCGCCACTTGTGCAATACAACAGGTTTACTCAAGCCCCCAATAGTCTTGTTTTTATCAAATCGGCTTTAACTCTGAAAGGTGAAGATGGAAAAGAGATAAATAATTGGTAGTAGCAGTTTTGTATATAAAAAAGAAAAGAGCTGCTAGTGTTTTTATACTAATAAGATACCCGTAGTGCATTATAAATAAGGTTGCCCATTTCACTAAAAATTAGTATATTATATTGATTACCAAGTCATTATAATAATGAGCAACCTAATACAAAAATACGAATTAATCTTGAAG
>JBBKVO010000018.1:0-278807 GCA_037968475.1 Bacteroidia bacterium | reverse complement strand
GGCCTATATTGATAGGAGGTAAAGGACTCCATTTTACTTTTACAGTATCGCTGTTATCACAACCTTCTCCATCTGTAACAGAAACCCAAAAGGTAGAGTCGGCTCCGGGGTTCACCACTGTTTGTTTTGCTGTATCCCCTGTACTCCAAGTATAATGGTAGGCAGGTTTACCATAAGTGGTAACAGCATCAAAAGCCATAGGGTTACCATCACATATAAGCGTATCGCTAGGTAAATCCACATGAACAAAGGGGTCAATATCTATCGTATCTACAAAAGCATTAACACATGGTGTAGATGTTTTAAGCGTAAGAAATAAACGGTTTTTACCGGGTTGAAAACGGATAGTATCCTGTTTTTTACTACTGAAGGCGATACTGACATTATTACTGTCTTTTACCAGCCACTCATAAGTCAATCCCGGATAATTATTTTTCAGAGGAGTGAAATCCACTGCTACCCTACCACAAATCAGTTTTGTGGCTTGTATGGTTGCCTCAGGACTCTCCCGAACAGTAATACTGAATGAACGGATAGCCTGTCCTGCCAAAGGGCAAGCATCATCCTTAGCTGTTATTGTAAATGAGTAAGGAATATTACTAATATCGTTTTTGGTGGGTGTCCAACACACCTGTCCCGATGCTTTTTTAACCGAACCGTTATTATTGGTGAAGGTAGCTTTGGGAATACCCCTGTTCCAGTTGATACGCACCGTATCTTTGGCGTCATCGTCAGAAGATTCAATATCAATACAGACTTGCTGGCCGGAGCAAGCTATGGCACTTTGCCCCTTTATTTTAGGTACTTTATTATTGGGGCAGTTTACTACAATAATCTGCACATCACGCCGGGTTATCCCTATTTTGGTCATTATCCCGTTTATTTTTCGCCACTCCGTTACTTCTATTACCAATACTGTTACTTGGTTTTGAACGGTAGGGCGAAAAGAAAGATCACCTGTGGTTTCATCAAAATGGAAACCTGCAGGGCTATTAAGTCCTGCATTTGGGAATCCTAGAAATGATATAGGTTTTTGAGAACTCCATGAACCTGAGTATGATATGGCAACACCAGCAGAACTAAGTGGGTTAACTAGTGCATACGAAAGAGAATCGCCAACATCAATGGTATCCAACGCACCATTGTTAAATTCAAAATCCTGACCTACACAAATAAGTGCAGCGGGTTTTGAGGTAAATACAGGTGAGCTGTTACAAGGATTGATACATTTATCCAATACAGCTTCAGTATAAAAGTTTGCATTGGCAGCACCTGTTGTAATATTGCTGTTACGGCAACATTGATCCCAGCTAAGGGTTACTTCACAACAGTTTAAGGCACTTAAATCTATAATACCCTTATAAATATGTTCTTCAATACCATATTGAAAACTACCACTGCAACGACTTGATTGCGGGCATTTAGCGTCAATACCCGTTATATCCTTTACACTCACTTCGGGTAAGGTGAATTGTGTTGATCCAGAGTTACACTTCACCCTTAAAGGAGAGTTACTAAGTGATACACCATTACAATCACGATATACTGTAACTGACACTTCGTATTTACCATTACCTAAACATTTATAGGTAATATCACTACCCATAACGTGGGTAGCCTTGACTTGGTTAAATACTATCGTGCTAACGAAAATAAAAACAAAAAGTAAAAGTTTCTTCATATTCTATCGTTGATTAATTGCCAACTAAATATTAGATAGGCTATTGTTAATAAAACGTTGCCTTCCTGTAAAGGTTTTTGTATTTTATTAAACTGCAATATATGGAGAAAGAGTGCAATTGACAAACGAAACTTATCTGTCTATATACCAAACGTATAGAATTATTATACCAAATTTATTTTATTAAATTTTATAAAGTTGCACCATTCGCAATCATCGTTGCCACAACCCTTACTAAAGTTATGATTTTTTATATTGGTATAGGCATATTTTACCTGTTCTTTTACCGTTTCAATATCATCGGTATTGATAGCTAGTTCGTGTTTTATGTACTGCTTAGTTTTTTTATCAGGCTCTACAAAATCAAATTCGGCCGCTATCATTTCCCAATCTCTGTTACCGTCATAGTCCATCAATAGTTTATAAAATAAGGCTTGTCGCCAATAATCACCTCCATAAACGTCTTCAAAGCTATGGGTTGTAATATCAGTATTAGGTACAGGAGGGTTTAGTTTTTTCTTAGCATTCTCAGGCTTGCCTGTTTTGTAATCAATTACTGTAGCCGATCTTCCTTCAAACTCTATTTTATCCATTTTGCCGTTTAATGGCATACCATCAACCAAAATATTCCTAAACACACGCTCAACGGTTACAACTTTGCTCCACTGCTGTATATAGTTATCGTAATAATCGGGCAAGATTTCTAGGCCGTATTGAAGACGACGCTTGTATTGCTCAGGGATAAAATGGTGTTGTAACAACATCATATAATATCTAAAATCCTCAAGCATAGCATGTTTCGCAGGGAAGCGTTTGCCACTATCAGCCAACATTTTGCGGAATAGTGATTCAAGAGTATTGTGAACTGCCGAACCAAAGGCCATATACTCGTTTTGGGGTGCGGGTACACGAATAATATTATTGAAATAAAAGGCAACGGGGCATTTGAGGTAGTTGGAAAGATGGGTTACACTTAATGAGTAATTTTTTAATAAATCATCCAAATACTGTTTATCTACCAACTGTATTTCAGGCTCTTGGGCAGGCTGTAAAATACTTTCTATAAAACTGCTAAGCTCATCATCTTTTAGGTTGATGCTTTCTCGCTCAATTTCGGGCAAATGCTCTATCTCAGCTACAAAACGCGAGCGTTCAAGTTCTTTCTCAGCAGGATTTTTTTCAGCGTAGCTAATGTATAAGTGTTTTTTAGCACGGGTAAGTGCCACAAAAAATAGTCGTCGGGCTTCTTCGGTTTCTGTGTCGTTATCTTTCCCTGTTGTATTTGATACTATGGTATCGGGTAAGCTATAGGTATAGCTTCTTCCTGCTTTGTCCCATACCAAACTGTTGCAACCTAAAAGAAAAACATAATCAAATTCTAACCCTTTTGACGAGTGGGCAGTGATAAGGTTTACCCCATCTGTGCGGCCTGATGTGCGCGTAAATGCAAGCTGTATGCTGTTATCATACATCAAATCAAGGGTATGTATCAACTCGCCCACGTGCATAGTAGGTTTACGGTTAAACTCTTCGCCTACAAAATCAAAAAATGCCTTTAGCATTTCCAGTTGCACAAACTTATCGGGGCTTTTCATTACTGTGGCCAGTATTCCTGCATTGTTTATAATCTTTTCGAGCAATTGAGGCAGGGTAAGGTTATCCGCCTGTGTTAGCCAATAATCTATATCCTCGCCCAAACGTTTCATGCCTGCATTGCCAAAATGCTGATCGAAAAGGGTAGGGGCTTTCTTTTGCCCTTGTGTAGGGTCAAGCAATTGCTCGCGAAACGATGTATTTCGCTCTTTATAATTTTGTTTTGATACTGCCAAGCTAAGTTTTGCAGCTTCGATAGGGGGGATTCCAAAAAAATCGAAGTGCATCATTTCAAACAGTAAATATTCACCACTATGTGGTGTTTTCAACTCGTGTGCGATGTAGCGCAGTATGGTGATTAGCTTATAAACCAAAGGCTCATTTAGCAGGTTTATTTTCTTTTTAATGTAATACGGCACTTGTTTTACCTCAAGGTATTTCACCAGTTCATCACATTGGCGGTGGTTGCGGTATATTATAGCAACCTCTTTCAAATCTTGTCCTTGGTGTTGTAGTTGCTCCAATTGATGAGCTATATCTACAATCTCGTGGTAGGTGTTGGCATAGCTGCGTATTATGGGTTTTGTAGCCAATGTTTTTAGTTGGCTGTTTGATGATATGAGTTCTTTTTTCAGATAATCAAATCCTGTGTGGTTTATTAGCCGTTCGTTGTTGTTTTCAATAAGCGTGTGGGCGGCACTTAGCACGGCGGGTACCGAACGATAATTCTCGGTAAGCACCACAACCTTTAGGCTATTGGTATACTTTAGCGCAAAATCTTCGATGTTTTTTACGTTTGCACCCTGAAAGCGGTAGATAGATTGATCATCATCTCCAACGGCAAATACATTAGGGCTATCCCAAAAATCGGTAAGTAAACTAAGCAATTCGTTTTGTGAGCCGCTGGTATCCTGAAATTCATCTACCAAAAAATATAAAAAACGTTCTTGGTAGCTGTATAATAAATCGCTGTGTTGTTTAAATGCTTGCAACACCCACAAAATCATATCGGCAAAATCGTACCGTTGGCGTTTTTTTAATAACTCTTGGTAATTTTCAAATTCGTTGGCGGCAGCAGCTAACTGACCCATTCGGGTTTTTTCTATTTCAATTTTATCGGTTTTTAGGTCGCCAACTTTTATACCCCTTTTGCTATTGGCGCGTTTGTATATAAACTCGTCTCTAAAAGGTAAATCTTCAATGTATGTATTTATTTTTTCTTGGATAAAATCAGCCGACCAATCTTCTTGCTTCATCAACTGAAACAATCTGTCTAGTCGTGATGTTTCGTAATACACATCACCCGTCCAACGTTTTAAAGGATGTTGCGCACCGAAACTATCTACCAACTCTTGTAGTACTTCAATTTTTTCAAGGTCTGATACAGGTTGCAAACCTCTATATCCAAAATAATCAGGGTTTTCTTGTATCACCTCGTTGCAAAAACTGTGGAAGGTTTCAATCTTCACTCGGTAAGCATCGGGGCCAATAAAACTTATCAAACGGTTGCGCATAGCTAGTGCGCCAGCCTCTGTATAAGTGAGGCACAATACATTTTCAGGTCGGCTATCAGTATTTAGCAAAATATAGCCAATGCGTGCCGCCAATACCTGTGTTTTGCCCGTACCTGGGCCTGCTATTACCAAGACAGGGCCTTCGGTAGTTTCTACTGCTTCGCGTTGGGCTTGGTTTAGCTTTTGTAACTCGTTTAAAAAGTGGCTTTGGTAGGGTGTGTTGGGTTGTGCTTGCATAGCCTTACGAATGTAGTTTTTTTGGGTTGAAAATGCAGCAAATTCTATGCTTTAGAATGGGCTGCATTTATCATTAAAAAAGGGGCTTTTGCCCCTTTTTTAAATGCTGTATTAAGAAAAGATATATACTTTTTTAGGGCTAATTTATTTAGCCAAATGTTGCCAGCCTTGAGCTTTTAGGGCAAACTTATTGTTGTTTTTGGTAATAAGGTGTATGCCCTCGTTTTGTGGAGTGCAGTGGCCTATAATGCTAATATTGGGTGCATTCTTCACCTTTTCAAAATCTTCTTGTTTTACGGTAAACATCAACTCATAATCTTCGCCACCATTAAGAGCAGAGGTGGTAACATCAATATTTAACTCCTCAGCCATTTGAATGGTTTGATGGTCTATGGGTAATTTTTCTTCGTACACATTTATACCAATAGCTGAGTTTTGACACAAGTGAAATACCTCTGAGGCAACTCCGTCTGATACATCAATCATACTAGTAGGTTGTACCCCATTTTGTGCCAACCATTCAATTACTTCTTTACGGGCTTCGGGCTTCAATTGCCTCCCAACAATATAATCCCACCCTTCAATGTCGGGTTGCATATTAGGGTTAGCTATATACACTTGCTTTTCACGCTCAAGCAATTGCAAACCCATATAGGCTGAACCCACATCACCGCTAATACAAAGCAAGTCCGTATCTTGTGCACCACTACGGTAGGCAATAGTATCAGCATTGGCTTCGCCAATGGCGGTTACAGAAATAATTAAACCTTGCCTTGATGAAGAAGTATCGCCACCCACTACATCAATGCCGTATTTTTCACAGGCTAAATAAACACCTTTGTATAGCTCTTCTACTGCTTCTAGCGAAAATCGGTTAGATATGCCAATAGAAACAGTTATTTGCTTGGGTGTACCATTCATGGCATAAATGTCAGATAAGTTCACTGTTACAGCCTTATACCCTAAATGTTTTAAGGGTATGTACGATAAGTCAAAATGCACACCTTCTAACAACATATCGGTACTTACCAGCATTTTATGGTCGCCGCAATCAATCACGGCAGCATCATCGCCCACACCTTTAACAGTAGAAGCGTTTTTTAACTCTATATTTTTTGTGAGATGATCTATAAGGCCAAACTCGCCCAAATCACCTATCTCAGTACGTCCTGCGTTTTCAAACATTTCCATTGGTGCAAAGGTAAGTTAGATTTATTTTACTCGCTTAAATTCATAATTTGCACCCTATGTCCATTGTTGCTGATTTTATAGCTTTATTCTACCCGCAGGTTTGCGCTGCTTGCAATGGCGAGTTACTAAAAGGGGAGGAGTTTATATGTGTTGATTGCCAGCTAAAACTACCCTATACAGGTTTTGAAAACCAGCACCCCAACCCTGCCGAGCAAATGTTTTGGGGAAGGGTAGAGGTGGAAACTGCTGCATCTTTTCTCTATTTCCGTAAGGGAAATAAAACCCGCCAAATGATGCACCGCATAAAATACAAGGGCGAGAAAGAGTTGGCACAATACCTTGGCCGACAAATGGGGCAAAACCTGCTTAACAATCCTCATTTTGGGGGTATTGATTGTATTATACCCATACCCTTGCATAAAGCTAAACAGCGTAAGCGGGGCTATAACCAAAGTGAGTGGTTTGCAAAAGGATTATCAGACAAATTGGGTATTGAAGTAGTAACCGATGTGTTGCTAAAAACAACGGCTACCAAAAGCCAAACCACTAAAAACAGGTGGCAACGTTGGCTAAACATGGGGCATCAGTTTAGCATAAAAAATCATAAAAAAATAGAGGGTAAACATATTTTGTTGGTAGATGATATTATTACCACCGGTGCTACTTTAGAAGCCTGTGCTTTGGCGCTGAAAGCTGCAACAACTTGTAAAATAAGTATAGCCACTTTGGCTATAACAGAGTAGTGCTAACTTTAAGCCTGCTACAACATTGTTTGCCGTATTATCGTTTGTATGGGTAGTTTTTTAATATGTATATGATTACCCGACTATTAAAATTATATGTTTTGCTGCTGTTGCTTGTGGTTTTTTTAGGCTCTTGTAAGAAAGAAGACAAGCCTAGTCCAGAGCGACAGCCTACCACTAGTTTTACCCAAAAGGTTTTAATAGAAAAATTTACTACTACCAGTTGTGGCAATTGCGGCAAAGCTGATTTGGATATTGAGTGGTACAAAAACTACTACCAACAAAAACTTATTTCGGTTCACTATCATTTGCCTACAGGTCAGTTTGGGGGTGATAAAATGGCCACACAACACGGAACTCAAATAGCCAGTGCTTTTGATGTTAGGGCAACACCTTATGCAGCCATTAACCGAAGCCATATACCAAACGATAGCAACACAATTGTTTACCCCGGTGGAAATTGGGGCACACCTATAAGTAACCAAATTGCATTGGTAGCCCAATGCGGCATTGCCATTAATGCAAGTAGAATTAGCGGTGATGAAATGCAAATTGAGGCAACTGTTTCATTTGCTAAAACTCAAAACGAACCCATGTACATTACGGTTTTGTTGCTTGAAGATAGTGTAACTGGAGATACTGGGTATTGGCAAGCCAATTATTACAACCAAGACCCTAGTGTGCCCGAACTATACGGGCGCGGACATCCTATTAAAAATTATATACATAATGATGTTTACAGGCAGGCCATAAGCCCGTTTTTGGGGCAGCTTATCCCGTCAGAGTTTACGGCTGTAAACACCACCCACACAGTAAACTTTACAGTTAATATTGCCGCCTATAACAAGAAGCATTTAAAAGTGGTAGCTTTTGTACACGGGCAAGGGACAGTTTTTACCAAGCACAAGCACAAAATTTTGAATGCCCAAATAGTGAAGGCAGGGATGAAGCAAGCGCTTGACTAATGTATTCACATGATTTTTGGGGTTTATTTTAGCATAAAAAGTATAATTAGTTGGATAAAGCATAATTTTGACCTGTTTTGAATAAATGGATAAAAAATAGCGGTTTACTGCTACTACTACTTTTTTTTGGAGTAGGCATATTTGCCCCTTCGTGTAAGCGCGAACATTTTGATACTAGCCCTTCGGCAAAACTCAATTTTTCGGCCGATACGGTTTTGTTTGATACTGTGTTTACCACGCTGGGCGGTGGCCCTTTTCCTCGTTCGGTAAACAAAAGGCTAATAGTATACAATCGAAACAAAAACACCATTAAAACCAACATAAGGTTGGCGGGTGGTGCTGCATCGGCATACCGTATTAATATTGACGGTGAGCGAAGCACACAGGTTACTGACTATGAAATAATGGGAGAGGATAGCATTTATGTTTTTGTTGAGGTGAGTATAGACCCCAACAATACCAACAATCCCCTTATTATTAAAGATTCTATTACGTTTGAGACCAACGGCAATTTTCAGGATATTAAATTAGTGGCTTGGGGACAAGATGCTTATTATTTTAACGAAGTAACGTCTACCAACGATACGGCTTGGATGGATAATACCAAACCTTATGTAATACACAATTACTTTTTAGTTCCTAAAGGGAGAAAACTAACCATAGGGGCAGGAGTAAAAGTATACGGCGATGTAAACTCTTATTTGGCCGTTGATGGTACTTTGGATGTACAAGGAACGAAAGACCAACGGGTACAGTTTCAGGGGGCACGCTTAGGGCAAGATTATAAAGACATACCCGGTCAGTGGGGTGGTTTGTGGTTTTTTACTACAAGCCGAGATAATACTATTCGCTATGCCGATATTGTAAACGCTAGTGTTGGAATACGCAGCGATTCGTTGCCTAATAATGCCAATCCAAAAGTTACCATTGAGAATACATTAATAAAAAACATGAGTGCCGTTGGTGTATTGGCCTATACTTCGCGTATAAGTATGGTAAACTGCTGTGTAGCCAATTGTGGTAAATACACCTTTGCAGGCGACTTGGGAGGGAACTACGAAATGGTGCATTGTACTTTTGCCAACTATGGGGGTACATTCTCACGTCGTGAGCCATCATTTGGGCTTAGTAATGCCGACCTTGTGAATGAGAAGGGCGGTGTTATAGCTATTAATCCGCTCACTTTTAATATTATAAATAGTATTATATACGGTAGTCTGCGCGAAGAGATTGTGATTGTGAATGATGGGCAGGGAGCGATAAGTGCTAATTTTCAAAACAATATTTTGCGTACTGAATTGCTGGGCTTGCCCCAAAATAATAGTATCAATACTGCCCCGAAGTTTAAAAATATTAATAATCTTGATTTTAGCTTAGATACGCTGTCGCCTGCAAAAGACAAAGCCCCGCTATTAAGCCCATTAGTTGATAAGGATATTGACGGAAAAAACCGCGATGCCCAGCCCGATATTGGCGCTTACGAGCGTGTGGAATAGTTTTTTTACCTTTATTTGCTTAATGAAAAAATATTTTGCCCTTTGTGCCCTTGTAATGGCTGTAGCTATTATTGGCTGTAAAAACAATGCTGAAACCTTTAGTGTAGTTGGTAAATGGAAAGTTGTGGATGCCGATATTGAAATGAAAGACTTTCCCCAAGAAATGATGGGTGAGGTTAAAAAAGCAGTACTAACTACTGTTTATAATTTTAATGCGGATAGTACAATGGTGATTGAAAGCACCGGACGAATTATGGAACCGGGTAAATGGAGTTTTAACAGCGAAAAAAATATAATCAGCCTTGATTCTGACGGTGATGGAACACCTGAAAACGATTTACAAATAGTAAGCCAAGAGGGAAACAAAATGGTAGTGAAAAATGATAAAGGCGAGGACGGAAAAATTGAGCTTACTCTTGAAAAAGTAGTGGAAGAAAAAGAATAGGTATCTACATTTCAGTAAGAAACTTATATAAACGAAAAAAGCAGCCATTGGCTGCTTTTTTCGTTTATATAATATTGTAACTTAGTCTTTTAGTATAGCACGAGAAATTACTATGCGGTTTACCTCGCTAGTACCTTCATATATTTGAGTGATTTTTGCATCACGCATCATACGCTCTACATGGTATTCGCGTACATAACCGTAACCACCGTGTACTTGTACAGCTTCCGTAGTAGTTTTCATAGCAACCTCGCTCGAGAATACTTTAGCCATGCTACTGGCCAAACCATAGTCTTGTCCTTTATCCTTTAGCCAAGCAGCTTTTAGGCACAATAGGCGGGCAGCTTCAATTTCAGTAGCCATGTCCGCTAGTTTAAATTGTATAGCTTGGTGTTTTGATATTTCTTTACCAAATGCCTTACGCTCTTTGCTATATTGTAGCGAACGCTCGTAAGCACCGCTGGCAATACCTAATGCTTGCGAAGCGATACCAATACGGCCACCTGCAAGAGTTTTCATAGCGAATTTGAAACCAAAACCATCTTCACCAATACGGTTGGCTTTAGGTACTTTCACATCTTGGAACATTATAGAGTGTGTATCGCTTCCGCGTATACCCATTTTATCTTCTTTACGTCCCACTTGCACACCATCCCAATCCTTTTCAACTATAAAAGCATTAATACCCTTATGTCCTTTTTCTGGATGGGTTTGTGCAATTACAAGATATACAGAGCCTGAGCTACCGTTGGTAATCCAGTTTTTAGTTCCGTTTAATAAGTAATAGTCGCCTTTATCTTCAGCAGTTGTGCGTTGTGATGTAGCATCACTGCCAGCTTCAGGTTCGCTAAGGCAAAATGCACCGTGTATTCCACCTTTTGCCAAAGGCACAAGGTATTTTTGTTTTTGTTCTTCGTTACCAAAAGTTTCTAAACCCCAGCATACCAAAGAGTTGTTTACAGACATAACTACTGATGCAGAAGCATCAACCTTTGATATTTCTTCCATAGCTAACACGTAGGATATAGTATCCATGCCGCCTCCGCCATACTCAGGACTAACCATCATACCTAAAAAGCCCAACTCGCCCATTTTTCTAATTTGTTCTGTTGGAAATTTTTGGTGTTCATCACGTTCTATCACGCCTGGCAATAATTCTGCTTCTGCAAAATCTCTTGCGGCTTGTTGTATCATCAAATGTTCTTCACTAAGCTCGAAATTCATGCTATCTGATTTATAAGGTTTGCAAATATACGCTAAACCCAGAAACATTTAAAACGGAGGTAAAGTTTTGTTTTTCAGTGTAAAGGGCTATAAAAACACTAATAATCAAGCAGATAAACTAACGTTTGGTAGCCCTTTGTTTTAAAATATTATTTTGTTTATAATATAAACTAGTTTATGTTTGCATTAGATTTTTGATTCAAACTATGGAAACAATTAAATTAACTGCGCTGGGTATTATTCTTTTATGGGCAGGCATTATAAATGCACAACCTGAAATTAATCAGGCAGAAAAGCATGATGTTGGAACTACATCAAGTTTTTTTAGTATTGACACAGGTACTATTAGCAATGGAGCAAGCGGCGCTAATATAATGTGGGATTTTACACAAGTTACTGCCACAGGGCAAACCTACGGTGAGCAGTATATTCTACCATCACAAACAGAGTGGGAGGATAGTTTTGCTACTGCTACCCTTAGCCGAAAAGCTACCGATGGCAGCACTTATTTTATACGCGATAAAAACGACTCGGTTTGGCTTGAGGGGCTTTGGCTTGATTATACTAAAATACTGCTACGGTTTAGCAAGCCACAACAAATTTTAACAAGACCACTACATTATACAGATAGCTATTTGGGCACCACATTTTATACCTATACGTATCAAAATACTAAATATAGGGGAGGGGGTGCCTACCAATACAATGTTGACGGATATGGTGAGCTGAAATTGCAAAGTGGCACTTACCCTAGTGTATTGCGCTTGAAGTTTGAATCGGACTATTACGATACTATGCAGGTAAGTCCTAATATTATCACCCGTACACACTCTACCACCTACTATTGGTATAATCCTTTCAATCCTTCACCTATAGTGCAGCTTTCCACAGTGGCTATTTCATCAGCCAATTTTAATACAGTAAACAAGTATGCCTATATACTTAAAAATCCATCAACGGCAGTGCAACAAATTAACAATGCTAACAGTGATATAAAAGTATGGGTAAACAATGATAATTTGTATGTTGAAGGATTAAACTCTAATAACATGGGTGATATAAAAGTGTATGATATAACAGGCAAGCAAATAGTGCTAGGCAGTTTGCAATATACTGATGGGGTACATAGCACAAAATTAAACACAGCACTAAGCAAAGGCGTATACATAGTAAATATGGCTTTGCCACAAGGCAACAAAACAATAAAAATAGCAATACTATAAAACCTTATAAAGATGGAAGAACAAATGGACGAAAAACAAAGCCTGCAAATCATCACGCAAATGATAAGCAAAGCAAAAAATAATTTGGGCGACAACAGCTTTTACTTTTTACTATGGGGCTGGGCTGTCTTTATCACCGCGTTAGCTCAATATATACTAATAGTATCTCAGTACGAGTTGCATTTTTTACCTTGGCCAATTGGTATGACTATAGCCGGACTGATATCAGGCGTGTATAGCTACCGAGAAGGTAAAAACAAAAAAGCAAAAAGCTATTTGGATAAGTTTTTAGAAACTTTGTGGATTGCTACAACAGTATGTATAGTTTTAGTGCTAGCTATTATTACCGAGATAGCTGATTTTAGGGCATCGTATGCGGCATTGATGATATTGTACGGACTGGGAACAGTAATTACAGGCATAGTTATAAAGTTTCGCCCGTTGGTAGTAGGGGGAGTAATAATATGGTGTTGCGCAGCATCACTTATATGGCTTAATTTCCCCGATGCTTTATTAGCACTTGCATTTTCTGTATTGGCAGGCTATATAGTACCCGGTTACTTGCTACGTACAAAACGTGAAAAAAGAATACAAACTGCTTAAATAAACATAAACAGCATTTATGCTATTTAAAGAATTAGATCCCATACTACACTCGCCTTTACGCTTGGCTGTTATATCATTACTGATTGGACTTAGTGAGGCTGAGTTTACTTATATACGTGAGGCAACAGAGGCAACAGCGGGCAACCTGAGTGTACAAATTACCAAACTAAAGGATGCCGGTTATATAGAGGTAGAGAAAAAATTTAAAAACAACTACCCGCTTACCATTTGTAAAATTACTTCCAATGGTGTGCAAGCGTTTGAAAATTATGTAAACGCACTTAAAGGGTATATACAACCCGATATAAAAATGGATAAAAGCTAAGCCTTCATTAGCATTGCTGCCAATTGTTCGCCTGTATGGCTACCCAATGCTATGCCCATACCATTGCAGCCAAACCCTACTACAATAGTATCGGTAATAGATTGCACTATGGGCTGCTTGTTGGGGCTAAAACCCATAATACCCTGCCAGTTTTGTTCAATTTTAAATTCTGTATCAGGTAGTATAACCTCTTTCAACAGTTGTTTTAGTCGGTTTAGTATTGCAGGATTCTCACCAAACACCATAGTTTCTTCGTGTTTAAAATCAATATTACGTCCACCGCCAAATAGCACACGGTTGTTGTAGTTTCTAAAATAATAAAACCCCTCATCAAAGTGGAAAGTGCCTGTAAACTTAAGGTTGTCAATAGGCGAAGTAACTAATACCTGCCCTCTACCGGGTTTTATACCTAGCTGGGGCAAAAAATCGCCCATAAGTGCATTGGTACATAAGGCCATTTTATTGCAGGTAAACTCAATATTTTCGTTTAATTGATGGTGGTGAACAAAAACACTAACCCCACCATTTTCCGCTTCATCAAATTCAATTACCTCTGCGCCATAAATAATTTTTACGCCCAATTGTGTAGCATAGCGGGCAAGGCTATCCATCATCATTCCCGTATCTATTTGTCCCTCAAGTGGTGTGTAGATAAGGTGGCGGGTGTTGGCAAAACCAAACTTGGCTATATCATCATCTTTTAAATGAAAAACCTGTGTACCAAAATGGGGTAAAAGCTGCTTATTTAGCTGCTCTATTTGGCTGGGGTCAAACGTTTCATCATCATTAAAAATAAGTTCATACCCACCATTTTGCAGGTAGCCGATTTTATGGTCGCCTAGTCGGAGACGTAGCTTTTCAAGTCCGTTTTTACGTTGCAAAGCCAGTTGTGCCACAGTTTCGGCATCCATTAGCTTCATGTCCGATAGCATTTCGCAGGCCTTGGCAAAACAGGCAAAACCGGCATTTTTAGTGCTTGCCCCTGTGGGGAAAATGCCGCGTTCAAGCACCAGTATATTTTTATCAGGGTGCTTTTCTTTAACAGAACAGGCGGTAGAAAGACCTGTAATTCCGGCACCAACTATTATTATATCGTATTGTGTAAAAGAATTATGCTCCCAAAAACTAATCATAATACAATGTTACGCTAAAACTGAAAAATCTTAAAGTTTTCAATCATCGTCTTATCAAAAAGTAGGTTTATCGAGTTTTTTATTGCCTTCAAGTTGTGTTTATCGTAGTTTACACTAAATATTTTTTTGGCAATGCTAAAAATAGATAATGTAACAAAACAGTATGCTGAAAAACTTGCGCTTGATGGGGTAAGTTTTGATGTACCCGATAAAAGCATTTTTGGCCTTTTAGGACCCAATGGTGCAGGCAAAACGTCGTTAATACGTATTATTACTCGCATTACGGGGGCTGATAGTGGTCAAATATTGCTAAATGGCGAGCTACTAAGCAGCAAACACGTATCTCAAATTGGTTATTTGCCTGAAGAACGCGGGCTATACAAAAAAATGCCTATTGGAGAGCAAGCGCTGTATTTTGCCCAACTAAAAGGGCTAAGCCGTAAGGCAGCTAAAGAAGCGATTGACTATTGGTTTGATAAATTTGATATAAACAGCTGGCGTACCAAAAAAGTAGAAGATTTATCAAAAGGGATGCAACAAAAAGTACAGTTTGTTATTACGGTGTTGCACAACCCTAAACTGATAATATTGGATGAACCTTTTACTGGCTTTGATCCTGTAAATGCCGAGTTGATACGTAATGAAATTATTGAGTTACGCCAAAAAGGAGCAACTATTATACTGTCTACTCACCGTATGGAATCGGTAGAGCAAATGTGCGATAATATAGCATTAATACATAACGCTAAAAAAGTGCTTGACGGTAAGCTGAAAGAAATAAAACAAAGCTATAAACTAAATATTTACGAGGCCATTACCGATAGCTTTGATGCCAATAGGATACACGATTTTAGCGTACAGCGAACACAAACTATTGATGATGGGCTACAGAAAACAGTTTTTGGGGTAACCAGTGAAAATGCACAACCCAATGCCCTTTTGCAACAATTGTTACCACTTACCAAAGTACACTCGTTTAGTGAGGTATTGCCTTCTATAAACGATATTTTTATTTCGATAGTAAACCCTAAAGAGGAGACCGCAGTATGATGAGACAAATATGGTTAGTAACCCGCCGCGAATACCTGAGCAGGGTGAAAAAGAAATCATTTATATTAATGACTCTTTTGGGGCCATTGCTAATAGCCTTGTTTTATGGCCTTATTTTTTGGATTACTTTTAATGAAAACAGCAAAGAAAAAGAGCGTTTTATACAAGTAATTGACGAGAGTGGGGTGGTGCAAGGCAAACTAAAAAACACAGGCTATATACTATATACCTATACGGATATGGGAGTAGACGAAGCCCGCAAAATGCTCGATTCGTCAAGCTATTACGGTGTACTTCATTTTCCGCCCTCGTTTACGTTAGATAGGCCGGTGGGCATACAATTGTTTACCCGCGAACAAAGTAGTTTATCTACTCAAGAACGCATTGAAAACAGTATTGCTAAAGAACTGAAAGACCAACGTATGGTGAAGGAGGGACTTAGTAAAGAAAAGATTGAAAGTCTTGATGTTGACGTGAGCCTAAATGTATTGGTAAACAATAATGATGGTGCAAATAAATCTGAAACGGGGATAGTAACTGCTATAGGTTTCGCCCTCACTTTACTGATGTATATGTTTGTGTTTATGTATGGTGTGCAAGTAATGCGTGGGGTGATGGAAGAGAAAACCAACCGTATAGTAGAGGTGGTTATATCAACAGTACGTCCTTTCCAATTAATGTTGGGCAAAATATTTGGTATTGCTATGGTGGGGCTTACCCAGTTTTTAATATGGGTAGTGTTAGGCGGTGTTTTGGTATTTGGGGTAATGTTTGTTTTGGGCTCTACAATGGATATGGGCGATATGCAAAGTGTACAATCAGCCAACCCCAATGCACAAGAGATGGCCGAGAAGTTTGCCGACATTGGTGGAGGTATTTCAATAGGGGCTATGCTTAAATACTTTGGTTTTTTCCTTTTCTACTTCATATTTGGCTACCTAATGTATAGCGCATTGTTTGCTGCCGTTGGCTCAGCTGTTGATGCTGAAACAGACACACAGCAGTTTATGCTACCCATTACCATGCCTTTGGTATTTTCTTTTGTAGTTTCTGTATCAGCCATAACCAACGACCCACACAGTAGTTTAGCCTATTGGATGTCAATCTTTCCGCTTACGTCTCCAGTTACTATGATGGCACGATTGCCTTTTATAGAAGGGCACGAGTGGGATTTGGTACTATCAATGGTACTATTAGTTGCCGGCTTTTTGGGGGCGACATGGTTTGCAGGGCGCATATATCGTGTAGGTATACTTATGTATGGCAAAAAAGTATCGTACAAAGAACTATTTAAGTGGATAAAATATAAGGGGTAATAGTTTTTGCCCACAGGATTATTATAGGTTTAATAATGGTTTTTGTGATTTTACACAAAATACTTAAGCTATATTTGTATCTATTTTAACTAATTTGCATTATACTAAGTAGTAAGAAACTATGATGAAGATACTACGATATATACTACCCGCCGCAGCATTATTGATATGTTTTGTACAATCTGCTAGTGCACAAGAAGTTGTTACCGAACCTGAAATGGAACTTAGGGGGCATACACAAGAAATTGAAGCATTAACATATTCTCCCGATGGAAAAATTTTAGTTTCGGGTGGATGGGATAATACGCTTAAAGTATGGAATGCTGAAACTGGTGAATTGATTAACGACTTTAAAGCACACGATGGTTCTGTACGTTGCATGGCTTTTAGTCGCGACAGTAAAATGCTGATAACAGGTTCGCGTGATAACTCCATCAAAATTTGGGATACAGCTTGGAATGTTAAATACAGCCTTTTTGGACACGTTAACACTATAAACTGTGTATTGATTGACCCTAGTTTGCGCTATGCATACTCAGGCGGGGCAGATGCTTTGCTAAAAGTATGGGATTTGAAAAAGAAAGGCGAATCGCGTACACTGAAAAAGTTTGCCCGTCCTATCAATTCAGTAGCTGTTAGTATTAGAGGTACAGATATATATGTGGCCACAGAAGGGCCAGAGATTTATAATATTAATGTTACAGGAAAAGATAAGAAAAACTTTGTAGGCCATACAGACGAGGTAAATGCGTTAGCATACGCGCTAAACAATAAATATCTTATTTCAGGGTCATCTGATAAAACAGCTATAATTTGGAATATACAAAACGGTAAAATCGAACAAACATTAAAAGGGCATACATGGAAAGTAACCCATGTAGCTTTTTCTATTGATTCTAAATTTGCTATAACAGGCTCTACTGATGGAACAGTAAAAATGTGGGAGGTAGAAACAGGAAAGTTAGTAGCCTCATACGAAGCAGGTGTTAACTCAATAAATGCTATGACGTTGTCGCCTGATATTACACATATTGCCAGCTCAGCAATGGTAAATAGCTTTGAGCCTGATGAAAAGAAATATTTGGTGTATGTATGGGAAACAGGCGAAGAACCTGAAAGAGTGAAGCAAGCCCGTTTGAGACAATTCAAGCAAGATTCTGTGCGCTATCTTAAAGATTCAGCCAAAATAGCACAAGACTCAGCAAGGATGGCTTTAGATTCTATTAAACAAGCTGGAAAGCAAAAACAAATTGAACTGAGACAAAAACAGTTGGAAGAAAAGCAAAAACGCGAGGAAGATAGAAAGAAGAAACCTAGCGATAGCGGCCAAGCTATTGAAGTGCGCGAAGTGTGGCTATAATTTATTGTAAGCCAACTCGATAAAATTGTTTTTCTGTGCATTAGGCACTCTAAAAACCAATCGTTTTTCGGTTAGTAAAACTACATCGTATTGTACGCCGTCAAGCTCGTAAGCGTTTAAAATCACTAAAGTTTTTTCGTCTTCATCATAGCTATAAACCTCAGTGGGTTTACCATTGCTACTATTGCTAAATATATTAGCATCCTTTATAAAGATTAGAGTGTCTTTTAAAAACTCTTTAATATCCTTTTTCTCATGTTTTGGTAAAAGTGCTTTATTCTCTACAACCCACTTACCTATTAGTAAGTTACTTTCACCATCATTGCTTTGGGCTTGCATGGTAATAAGAGAAAAAAGGAATATGCTTATACTTAGAGCAAATTTTTTCATAGCAGTTGTAATAAAAAAGTTTCTACCTGTAAAGATAGCAGTTTATTTAATAATGCTGCCCAATGGATTATTGGGCAGCACTATTTTTAGCGTTCTAAACGCTCCCTCAAATCCAAACGGTGTTTGCGGGCAGTATCTTTAGCTATATCATAACCAGCATCAGCATGGCGTATAACGCCCATTGCAGGGTCGTTATGTAATACACGGTGTAGGCGGCGTTCGGCATCTTCTGTGCCATCGGCCAATATTACCATACCTGCGTGTATGCTATAGCCCATGCCTACACCACCACCGTGGTGTATACTTACCCAACTGGCACCGCCTGCTGTGTTTATCAGCGAGTTTAGTATAGGCCAATCGGCAATGGCATCACTGCCATCTAGCATAGCTTCGGTTTCGCGGTTAGGAGATGCAACCGAACCTGTATCCAAATGGTCTCGTCCAATAACTATTGGAGCTTTTACTTTACCTTCTTTTACTAAATTATTAAAGGCAATACCAGCTTTTTCACGTTCGCCTTGCCCTAGCCAGCAAATGCGGGCTGGTAAACCCTGAAATTCTATTTTTTCCTGCGCCATTTTTATCCAACGGTGCAGGCTTTCATTTTCAGGAAAAAGATCAAGAATAACTTGGTCGGTTACGCGTATATCATTTGGGTCTCCCGATAATGCTACCCAACGGAAAGGGCCTCTACCTTCACAAAACTGTGGACGTATAAATGCAGGAACAAAACCAGGAAAATCAAAAGCATTTTCAACTCCTTTTTCCAAAGCACGTCCGCGTAGGTTATTACCATAATCAAACGTAACACTGCCTTTTTTCTGAAGCTCAAGCATCAACTCCACATGTTTTGCCATACTTTCATAGCTCAACTCAATATATTTATCAGGATTGTCTTTGCGCAACCTGTCGGCAGCCTCAGTATCCATTGTATGCGGGTAGTAACCAATCAAAGGGT
Organism: Bacteroidia bacterium; assembly: GCA_037968475.1. GTDB lineage: Bacteria > Bacteroidota > Bacteroidia > UBA8524 > UBA8524 > SB11. The sequence goes on along the minus strand of JBBKVO010000018.1, from coordinate 259,357 downwards.
CGTGTGCACTGGTTTGGTCGGTAAGGCTATCGGGCACTATGCCTCTATCCATCAATCGTTGCAATAAGTTTACAGCGTTAGCCACAACAGCTATAGATACTGCTTTGCCTTCTTCTTTAGCACGCAAAGCCATATCAATACCCTCATCAATATTGCGGGTCATTACATCACAGTAGCGGGTTTGTAAACGTTTGCGTATGCGCCATTCTTCAACCTCAGCAGCCAAGCAAACACCCTCATTCATTGTAATAGCAAGCGGTTGCGCGCCACCCATACCGCCAAGTCCTGCGGTAACGTTTAGTGTGCCTTTTAGCGTGCCACCATAGTGTTGGCGAGCAAGCTCGGCGTAGGTTTCATACGTGCCCTGCACAATACCTTGCGAGCCTATATATATCCAGCTACCTGCTGTCATTTGGCCATACATTATCAGGCCTTTTTTATCCAATTCTCTAAAATGCTCCCAAGTAGCCCATTTAGGCACCAACATACTATTTGATATTAGCACACGGGGGGCATCTTTATGCGTAGGCAATATGCCTACGGGTTTACCGCTTTGTATTAGTAAGGTTTCGTCTTCTTCCAAATCACGCAGTGCCTTTACTATCAAATCAAGGCTTTCCCAGTTACGGGCAGCCTTGCCTAGTCCGCCATATACTATAAGGTCTTCGGGGCGTTCGGCAACTTCACTGTCAAGGTTGTTCATCAACATACGCAAGGCGGCTTCTTGTACCCAGCCTTTGCAGGTTAGTTTGTTTCCCGTTGGTGTTTTTATATCGTTTATGCTAATCATATTATCTTGGTCTTGTAAACAAAAGAGCCGCAAAAATAGTTCAAATATTGCTAAGCCGTCAAATTGCATTAGCTGTATTATATTTGTTGTGCTATGCTACAACATGCCGAAAAAGTGAACCAAACCCTGCGCAGCCACAAACTACGCATTACAGAAACCCGTCAAAAAGTTCTTGTAGAGTTTATTAATGGGCACAAGGCACTAAAACAAACGGATTTGGAAAACACATTGGGCAATAGTTTTGATAGGGTAACTATTTACCGCACGCTAAACTCGTTTTTAGAAAACGGAATAATACATAAAATACCCGATGATGGGGGAGTGGCACAATATGCGCTTTGTGATAACTGCACCGAACACGCCCACCACGATGAGCACATACATTTTAAATGTACGGTATGCAATAAGTTGGAGTGCCTAGACCATTACACCGTACCAAAATTTGAAGTGCCGCAAGGCTACACCGTGCAAACTGCCGATTTGTTGGTTACAGGTGTATGCGCGGAGTGTGCCAGTTAAATCCTATTATCTCTAATTTAGTACTAAAAGGAAAGTTTTTTAGTAACCATTACAACCTGCCGACTTAAAATCTCGTTTCAACTAATAAGAACGGAAAAACTCCCCTGCAATGATAAGCGACGCCGAACTAATAAAAGGATGCATAAACAACGACAGGTTGTACCAGAAACACCTGTACGAGAAGTATGCCCGAAAAATGCTTTCGGTGTGCATGGGCTATGCAAGGGACGACTACGAAGCTGAGAATATTTTACAAGAGGGTTTTATTAAGATTTTTGAGAACCTAAAAAATTATAAACCCGTAGGCAGTTTTGAAGGTTGGATACGACGCATAATTGTTAATACTGCTACCGATTATTACCGCAAAATGAAGCGGATGAAATTTATAGAGGTAGATATTGATGAGGCTGAGTACAAAATATCGAGTATTGATATTGACAAGTTTGCTACCGAAGATATTGTGAAAGCGATACAAAAATTACCCGAAGGTGGCAGGCTGGTATTTACCCTTTTTGCTATTGAAGGTTTTAGTCATGCTGAAATAGCGGAACAAATGGGTATATCGGTAGGTACTTCAAAATCGCAGTATGCAAGGGCAAGAACCTTGCTGCAAACCATGTTGAAGAATAGCGAGCGTAATTTTTTTTTGAAACATAACATACTGTAATACAGTAGCGAATAAGCATTAAAGCAATGAAAATTGTGAATATAAACGAGTATAACGAAAACGACGGACTGAAACGAAAGTTGAGGCAGCGCATGGATGCGTACGAGCCTGAACTTTCGGGAAGTGTTTGGGATCGCATACAGCACGAGATGGACGAGCGTGATATCAACCGTAAAAAGAGATTTTTGTGGTGGCTATCATCAGTAGCTATTATAGTGCTTGCGGGTAGCATAATTGGCTTTTTGGTATTTGGAGGTGAACCTCAAAACAAGCAAACAGTGCAGCAAACTCCTGCACAAACTCAAGTTAGTGGCGATGTAAATAATACACCCAATAATGGTTCAGTAAGCGGTAGTGAAACCCTACTTGCTGAAACTGAAGCAGCCCCAATAGCTACTGTGCCAAATACAAGCACTCCAACTACTGCTAATGGTGGCACTACTAATGCAGCTACGCCAACTCAACATACACGTCGCCCAACAACAAACAATAATGGAGGCGGTACTACACCTATAACTAATAGAGATAATACCGAACTAAATAATGGCAGCAGTGTACCTACAATTCCATCTACTACTAATAATGAAGGTTCAGAAACTCAAGCTAACACTGCCAAGCCTGTTGAAGGAGAAAATATACCTTCTGCTACGGAAGGCGAGCAACCAATTGTAATTGGCGAGAACTTAAACGAACAAGAAGGCGATGGAGCAAAAACTGACGAGAACAAACCAACCGTTTCACCTGCCGCTACTTCAATAACTGATGCCGAAAAGAAACAACGTTGGTTTGTAGGGTTAATGTTCGGGTACAATCAAACTTTTCGGACGGTTGCTGATATAAATGTAGCGTTATCATACCTCCCAGCTAAAGAGCGAAATAAGTTTGAGCAAAAAAGTTATAGCCCTACGTATGGTTTTGAGTTCGGTTTTTATCCAATTAAAAATTTCTTTATAAAATCAGGGGTAAGTATGTATCAAACCAGTGAGGAAGTACGATATGATATACATAAGAAGAGTATACCTCGTGCGTCTGCATATTTTGGCAACCCTGGCGATAGTGTCGCCGTAGGAAATACTACTCAACATAAAAACACATACAACTATGTGCAAATACCTTTAGAAATTGGATATAGCCGCGAAGTATACAAAGGGCTAGGCATAGTGGTGTCTGGAGGTGTCGCGTATAATATGCTAAAAAATCATAGTTATTATTTATTCGAGGCTAATTATGGAAATGCTTTCATTCCTCCTTCAGCAGCCCAAGCAAAACCATTTAACGATATGTATAAAAGTTATTATATGCTAAGTGGTTCGATAGGTATGCAATACAGTATTGGGAAATATTGGGTAGCAACTTTGGGTGTGAATTATCGCAAAGCTATTACCAATGCTGCTGATGAGAAATACGAAGTTGATATCAAACCCTATTCAGTAGGATTAAATACAGGGCTGGCATTTAAGTTTTAAACAATAAAGTAAAAATAAATCATTGGTTAGGTGTAAGCCCTGAGGCCGTAAGGTTTCGGGGCTTTTTGTTGCGTAAATAAAATCGACGAATAAATTTTTTATTTAGACTATCAATGTTTAACTTTGATATGTCGTCTTAATTAAGACAAGGTTACAAATAATGAAAAAAGGTTTACTATATCTATTGGCTTTTTTTACTGTAGTGCAGGCTTTTGCCCAAAGTGGCAATGACAGTGCTTTTGTAGCTAATGAGTTGTATGTAAAACTTAAATTTAACCAACCACAAAACTTAGTTCAATACATACCTCATCCAGATAATCCCGATGCTGTAAAGCAAGTATGGAGTATTATTCAAGCTCACAATGGGGTAAGTATGATCAGCCCCTTTAAGGGGAAACTAAATAGCACAAAAAACTTGTATAAGGTGAAGTTAAAAGAGGGTGCCGATATGTCGGAACTTTTAGATGAACTGAACCACAACCCAAATATTGAGTACGCACAACGCATTCCTGTATATTATATACAGTTTAAGCCCGTTGAGTTGGACGAAGAGAAACAATGGTATTTTAGAACTATCAATATGGATGCCTCTTGGTCTTCGCGTATTACTAATGAAAAAACTATTGCCATTATTGATAACGGTGTACGCTATACCCATGAAGATTTATTTTCGAGAATAGCATGGAATATAGACCCACATAATCCGGATAAATCAGAGATACCCAATGACGGTATTGACAATGATGGGAATGGGTATATTGATGACTATTTTGGTTGGGATGTAGCTGATAATGACCCAGACCCAGCTCCGATCCCTCGTCCTAGAAACTTGCCTTTAAGTATTAATCCTCAATTTGGATGGCATGGTACACACGTTGCGGGTATTGTAGCTGCTTCTGCAGATAATGGATTAGGCATAGCATCATTAGGCATAAATAATCGTATAGTTTGTATAAAAGCAGCAAGTAGTAAAGCTAATTCAGAAGGTAAAGTTGATGATTTAAGTTTACCTTATATAGTTGAGGCATTTGAGTATGCTATTGAACGTAAAGTAGATATTATTAATTGTTCTTTTTCAACTACTATTTATGATAAAGCTGTTGAGGATATTATTAGAGATGCACGTAAACAAGGTATAATAGTTGTTGCTGCTGCTGGTAATATTAAAAATAATAGTTCTCCTACAAAATATTATCCCGCTGCTTATGATGGAGTAATTGGTGTTGGAGCAACAGATAAAGACGATCATATTTCAGACTTTTCTAATTATGGCGACGATATTGATGTAATGGCTCCAGGTGATAATATTTACAGTACTCTTGCTAGTGGCGACCAAGGATATGGTTATATGAGTGGGACATCAATGGCTGCACCCATAGTTTCGGGTCTTATAGGTCTTATACTTTCAAGCGAACCAGATAGAGTGGGAGATATTGAAGCCATTTTAAAAGGAGGGTGCGATAATATTGATTGGAAGAACCCTTCTTACACTGGTAAAATGGGGGCGGGTCGTATTAACGTTGACAGAAGTTTTGAGTATATGATAAATGAAGCTTCCTCAGTAGCTAAAGTAAATTATACAGATATAAAAGTATATCCTAATCCTGCTTCAGGTGAGGTATTTATTCCTTTTGAAACCTTATCTACCAATGGACAGCCCATAAATATTACTATACTAAATAGTATAGGGGCACAAGTTGCTATACAAGAGGTTAGCAATAATCAACAAACCATTTCAGTGGCTAATTTGCCTCAAGGTATCTACCAAATAGTTATTGCTTCTGTCGTAGGGCAAAACTACCGTGCTCGTCTTTTGGTAAACCGCTAGCGTTTATCCCATCATACAGTTACTTTAGTCGTTTTCTTATTTCTCATAATAAGTTTGTTTATAATTTCATGTGCACTTAAATTTATCGCATGAAAAAATTACTATTTAGTGCGCTGTGCATTGCAGCGTTTACATTTTCACAAGCCCAAACCACATTTACTAATAAAGAAGGCAGCAACTATAAGTTCGTTACTGTTAAAGATATTGAAGCTACTGGTGTAGGTAATCAAAACCGATCAAGCACTTGCTGGAGTTACTCGTCATTATCTTTTTTTGAAAGTGAGTTGATACGCACGGGTAAGGGAGAGATTAAACTAGCGCCTATGTATATAGTGCGCAAAGCCTACGAGGATAAAGTAAAAAAGTATGTGCGTATGCACGGCGAAATTAACTTAGGCCCTGGTGGAGCTTTTCACGATGCAAAGTATGTATGGCAAAACTACGGTATTATACCTGCCAGTGCCGATAGCAGCGCTATTATTACAGGTGATGCTAACCCTGTCCATAACGAGTTGGATGCAATGGTAAAAGCAATGGCTGATATTATTGTAGGGGCTAAAAATAACAATAAACTAAGCCAAGTATGGCAAAATGCTATAAACGGTGTGTTGGATGCTTATTTGGGTAAAGAGCCTAAAGAGTTTACGTATAACGGAAAAAAGTATACTCCAAAATCATTTGCTCAGTTTTTGGGTTTAAATATGGATGATTATGTTGCCATAACATCATACAATCATCATCCTTTTTATAGCCAGTTTGCGTTGGAAGTTCCTGATAATTGGTTGTGGGGTACTTGCTATAACCTACCTATTAATGAATTTGACCAAGTGATAGAAAATGCTGTAACTAATGGCTACGGAGTATCATGGGCGGCAGATGTGAGCGAAAAAGGTTTTAACTGGAAAAGTGGTTTAGCTATTGTGCCTGCCGATGATGAGTGGGAAAACGCTGCAACTGCTGATCGCGAAAAAGCCTTTACTGAGCCTGTTGCTCAAAAAGAAATCACCCAAGCCAATCGTCAAGATGCGTTTGACAATTATACCACGCAAGACGACCACGGCATGCACATTACCGGTATAATGAAAGACCAACAAGGTACTGTATACTATAAGGTTAAAAACTCGTGGGGAAGCTATGATGGCAATAACTGCGGAGGATATATCTATGCCTCTCGTCAGTATGTATTATACAAAACCACTAATATTTTGGTTCATAAAGATGCATTACCAAAAGACATTGCTAAAAAGCTAGGGATTAAGAAGTAATCAATAGTGTTTCTAAAAAAATAGTCATTAAATGCAACTAAGTTGCATTTAATGACTATTTTTGTTTCTGTTTAAAATGAAGTAAAAAATATCAGAAATAAGAGAGCACATGAAAACAGATAATAGCTTTGATGTAATTATTATTGGAGGTAGTTATGCAGGTCTTTCGGCTGCTATGACATTGGGTAGGTCGCTAAGGAAAGTATTAATACTAGATAGCGGAAAGCCTTGTAATATTCAAACCCCACAGGCACACAATTTCATTACGCACGATGGAGAAACACCTGCAAGTATTGCTGCAAGCGCGCTTAATCAGGTATTACAATATCCTACGGTTAGTCTTAAAAAAGATTTAGCAGTAAAAGCAGATAAAACAGAAAATGGCTTTGAAATAGGCACGGAAAGCAACGATGTATTTTTTGCTAAAACATTAATTTTTGCCACAGGTATGAAAGATATCATGCCGAATATAAAAGGCTTTGCCCAGTGTTGGGGTATCTCGGTATTGCATTGCCCGTATTGCCACGGCTATGAGGTAAAAAATGAGGAAACGGGAATTTTAGCAAATGGGGAAATTGCTTTTGAGTTTGCTAAAATGATAAGCCACTGGACGGATAAACTAACCATTTATACAAATGGTAAATCGCTAATTGTAGCCGAGCAAATGCAGAAATTGCAATCAAAAGGTATTGAAATTGTTGAAGACGAGATAGCCGAATTTGAACACAAAGCCGGATATATAAATAAAATTGTGTTTGCGAATGGTAATCAAAGAGCTGTAAAAGCTATGTATGCTAGGCCAGAGATGAAACAGCATTGTGAGTTACCCGCCGACTTGGGTTGTGAGTATAACGAGATGGGGTATATAATGGTAGACGATTTTCAAAAAACTACGGTAGAAGGTGTATATGCTGCGGGGGATAATGCCAATATGTTCAGGGCTTTACCCATAGCCATAGCAGCAGGTACAAAAGCTGGAGCTATGATTAATAAAGAAATGATTTATGAAGACTTTTAGCGGATAAGGTTATATAGATAGAACTTTAATTATCCCATTTATATTTAATACTTAAAGAAAAGAGGTTATTGTACAAACCTAAAATAACCCTCGAAAATCCGTTATCAGTGAATATAGTGCGGTTATCACCCTTAGCAATAGAGGCAATGGTGTAGTGGTAGCGCAACTGAACATTCAGGTTTTTATTAATTGGGTAGGCCAATCCAAGTAAAGTCCCTGTTTCAAAAGGCTTTAAAAAACTTTTATAGTCCCTTTTTCCTGTAAAATCCTCAATTTTGGCACTTAGTAAGTAGCCACCTGTTACTCCTGCCTGGAAAGTAAACTTTTTATAGGTATAGGCTGCAAATAAGGGCACCTCAAAATAGTTTAAGCGAAAACGGTCGAATGTACGGGTAGAAGCAATATTTTCTTCATTAATACTTCTTGATGCACCTTTTTGGGTGTAAATAAACTCTAATCCTGTACTCCATTTATCATTAAAAGGATATTGTACCCAAAAACCACCGTGAAGGCCAAGTTTATTATACCCCGATAGTAAATCACCATCCAACTGGGTAAAATTTAGCCCTCCCACAAGTCCACCTTCAAAGCGTTGAGCAAAGCTGCCTATACCTATTAATAGAAATAATATAGCGAGGGTTAATTTTTTCATTTTTGCATAAAGGCTATACTATCTTGAATTAGTTGGTGCATATAGATATCGGTAGTAACAAAGGGCACGGCTTTGCGGTATTTTTCGCGGAGTTTTTCAACAGTCGTGCTTGATTTTAATGGACTTCTAAAATCAATAGCCTGCATGGCTGTAAAAAGTTCAATAGCCAAAATACGTTCGAGGTTTTGCACTACACGGTGGGCTTTAGTAGCCGCATTTGCGCCCATACTCACATGGTCTTCTTGCCCGTTTGATGACGTAATACTATCTACCGATGCGGGCGAGCACAACTGCTTGTTTTGACTCACTATGCTGGCCGCAGTATACTGGGGAATCATAAAACCTGAATTTAAGCCCGGTTCAGCTACCAAAAACGGTGGTAAACCGCGCTGTCCACTAATAAGTAAATACGTTCTACGTTCTGATATATTACCCAATTCGGCCATAGCAATAGCCAAATAATCTAAGGGCATGGCAATGGGTTGACCATGAAAATTCCCCCCTGAAATTATATCGTCATCATCAGGGAATATTAAAGGATTATCCGTTACCGAGTTAATTTCGGTATGTATGGTTTGCTTGATGTATTCTAAGGCATCTTTACTTGCCCCGTGTACTTGAGGTATACAACGGAAAGAATATGGGTCTTGCACAGCTTTATTGGGCTGCTTCACCATTTCGCTATCAAGCAGTAATTCTGAAAAATAGGTTGAGGTGTGCATGTGTCCGTTGTGGGGACGCACCCGAGCTATACGTTTATCAAATGCTCTTATATTTCCGTTAAATGCTTCAAAAGAAATGGCGGCAATGGTATCAGCCCAAAGGGTAAGTGTTTGGGCTTGCAATACACAATAGCATCCGTAGGCACTCATAAACTGCGTACCATTAATTAGTGCCAAACCTTCTTTGGCTTGTAAGTCAATATTAGGTTTACCAATAATTTTGTTGGCTTCGCTACCGTGTAGTTTTTTTCCGTTATGGTATATTTCACCTTCGCCTAATAGTGGAAGGCTAAGGTGGGCAAGTGGGGCTAAATCGCCCGATGCACCTAAACTGCCTTGTTGGTATACAACGGGTAAAATATCGTTGTTAAAATAATCAACCAAACGTTGCACAGTTTCTAGCTGCACACCCGAGTGTCCGTAGCTAAGCGACTGGGCTTTTAGCAATAACATTAACTTTACTATAGCGTGTGGAACTTCATCACCCGTACCACAAGCGTGCGATAGAAGGAGATTACGCTGTAAAGTATTTAAAGACGCATTATCAATCTGTTTATCATACAACGAGCCAAAACCTGTATTTATACCATAAATAGGTTCGGTAGTGGCTTTTAGTTTGGCTTCTAAAAAATCACGACTTTTTTGTATGCGTTTTATTGCATTGGTCGATAGTTCAATTTTAGCGTCCTCTTGTTGTAAGGTGTATATATTTTCAAGGGTAAGAATGCGGTCTATTTTATGATGGCTCACTGTTGTGTTATTTAGTAGTGGTTGATTTTTAGTACAATATTTAGTTCTTTATTAATGCAATAATAGCTTCAATTGTTAAACTTTGCTGTGCTCCTGTTGTCAGATTTTTTACAGAGAGCAAACCGCTTTGTATTTCGCTTTCGCCAATAATTACCGCGTAGTTTATTTGGTTCGCATTTGCAAAATCAAGTTGCTTTTTCAGCTTTGCTGCACTGGGATAAATTTCGGTATTTATGCCTGCCTGCCTTGCTTTTGCTGCCAATGGCATAGCAAAGGTAATAGCTTCATCATTCATACCACAAAATAGAAGTTGAGTAAATGCTTCTTGTTGTGTAGGAAACAAATTTAATTCTTCCATCACATCGTATATCCTATCGGCACCAAATGATATACCTACACCCGAAACCCCTTTCAGCCCAAAAATCCCTGTAAGGTCGTCGTACCGTCCGCCACCGCCAATGCTCCCCATTTGGGCATCGTTGGCCGTAACTTCAAATATGGCACCTGTGTAGTAGTTTAGTCCACGGGCAAGGGTAAGGTCAATTTTAAGTTTAGTAAAATCAAAGTTTACGGCTTGCAGGTAGCTAAAAATACTTTCCAGCTCTTCAATTCCTTTTTTGCCCTCTTCTTCATCGCCCAAAATAGTTTTTAAGTAATTTAGGGTAGCGGCATTATCACCTGTAAAACGTATTATTTCAGCAGCACTATTGGCTTGTTCTTGGGTAAAACCATTGTTTATCAATTCGGTTTTTACACCATCAACGCCAATTTTATCCAGCTTATCTATGGCAATAGTAAAGGCTATTACTTTATCGCCAATGCCCAGTGCTTTGGCTATGCCCATTAGCACTTTGCGGTTGTTTATTTTTATGGTAGCGTTAATACCCAGTTTTTCAAAAGCCTCTGCATATATCATTACTAAATCGGCTTCGTTTAGTAATGAATCAGAGCCTATAATATCGGCATCACATTGGTAAAACTCGCGGTAACGCCCTTTTTGTGGTCTATCAGCACGCCAAACAGGCTGCATTTGGTAGCGGCGAAATGGAAATGTAATATCGTTTTGGTGCATCACTACATAGCGGGCAAAAGGCACTGTAAGGTCGTACCTCAGCCCTTTTTCACTAATTTGAGAAACCAGTTTGTTGCTGTTGCGCTCGTTCCAATCTTGCTCGTTCGCTTTTGAGGCAAAATCGCCCGAGTTTAGCACTTTAAATAGCAAAGTATCTCCCTCATCACCGTATTTGCCTGTTAGGGTGCTCAGGTTTTCCATACTGGGAGTTTCAATAGGCTTAAAGCCATATTTTTTAAAGACCCCTTCAATGGTATTAAATATATACTTGCGCCTTACTACTACCAGTGGCGAAAAATCTCGTGTTCCTTTGGGTACTGATGGTTTTTGCATAAAATCACCGCAAAAGTAAGTAAATTTGGTGGCGGACAATTGCCAAAGCTTATGTATAGGGAACAAATTTCGAACATCATAATGCTGTAAAACTTGTTTTGTTTGTGAAAAATATTTCCTAAAATTGCATATATAATCAATTCTATCATGAAAAAAACAACATTTTTAGCAATTCTGCTATTCTACTTTTCCCATTCGTTCGCTTGGGTAAAAACCATAACTATTAAAACGGACGGGGGATTATTTGGCTATTCGTCTATCAGTGAAGATTTAACTGGACCACCTTTAACAACCGATTGTACCTTCACTTTAAAATGTTGGGGTGCAGGAACATCAAGTTGCCGTTTTGCACGGTACGATATGGATAACACTTCTATTTGGGGTTGTCAATCAATTGTAGTAAACACCAGCGAGGAAACTTGGTGGGACATTTTAAACGATGATATTAATGACAGGAAAGTATTGGGCTATACCAGTGGTACTTTTATTAGGCAAGATGTGCAAATAACTCATCCTGTAACCAATGCGTTTGAAAATGCGGTGGTTACGTGGAATTACTCTTCGGCTAATGATATACTTGAGATGACAATATACAGCTATAACGAGGCGTTAAGTTTAGGCGTTATTTAATATACACTATCAATAAAAAATTAAAATAATGAAGAAAATAGTATTACTTCTTTGTATTTCTTTATTTGGTTTAATAGATACAAATGCTTGGGTTAAAGTAAACTACTCTAAGGATAGATGGAGATTATTTGGTTATGACTATGTGCAAGAAAATTTTGCACAATCAGGAACAAATTGTTCCTTTAGTCTCACTTGTAATGGTTCAGGGTTTAGTGGCTGTAAATTTACAACGTATGATATTACCACTCCGTCCCGATATGGCTGTCAAGCCATAGTTGTGAATAATTCCAACGATGATTGGGTGGATGTGTTAAACGATGACATTAGCGATCGTATTGCTGCCGGCTATACTAGCGGTACATTTGTAAGGGAAGATATAAAAGTTACTCACCCTGTAACAAATAATATCGAAAACTCAGTGGTAGTATGGACATACTCAGGTGAAACAAAAATAACTGAGATGAAAATTTATAGTTACAATGAAGCTGTCGAATTGAACATACTATGATTAAATTTTTTTATAGTAATACACTACGGTATATGCTTATTACCGTAGTGTTTTTTGCTACAACAAATTGTTGGGCGCAAGGCTGTGATGAAACAGTTTTTACTGATTTTTCGCGTTTGGGTTTTAAGGGGAATCCTTTTAACGAGAGTTTTTTAGTAAGACAAAACGGAGAAAAAATGTATGCTGTAAAAACAGGTACAATGGGTTTCTTGATTCAGAATATTGGAAGTTTAGATACCATTTGGGTTTTTAATCTTGACACTAAAAAATTAAGCGTTCTACATCTCTCACAAAAGGGAATTAAGGGAAAACATAAGAATGATAATGCGTCTGATTACTTTATTGATGATGATTTTCTATATATACTAGCACACGAGGAAATTCTTATTTATAAAAAGAGTGAAGGTGGGTATGAGTACTTTAAATATATCAAACCAAAGTATCTGTATTCATATATTTTAGGTAAAATTGGTGAACACCTTATCTTATATCAAGGGTATAATTTTCATCCTTTAGACCAAAAAGAGAGGGTAATTATTTCAAAATTTTCCACAAAAAGCCATGAGATTGTAAAATCAGTTTATCCTAAAATGAAGGGTATTGAGTTTACTCACTCAAACAAACGGTTTTGTGATATACATGAAAACACCATCCTTTTTTCGCAACCTTTTAGCGATACAATTTCTATTTACAACTCTGATTTAGAGCAAGTAGATAAGATAAAATTAAGTCATATTGTTGATGACACCGTTAATGTAAACTACAAAGAGTTTAGTACCGATGAAATACAAAGAGTATTAATGGACGATTATTTGTATAACAGAAATATAAAGATTGATGTAGTTGGAGATACTTTATTAGTGTTGTACAAAAAGAAATTTCAGAATTTTAGAGGTAGTGTTTGGATGGATGTGTATACCAACACCAATGGAAAATGGGCTATTACCGATACTGCAAAGTATGTTTCTTTTGGTTTTGATAGTACCAAAATGGTAACTCCAACCACTTGGTATCCGCCTTATATTATTGATAACAACCAAATAATGACGTATAACGGGTATATGTACGAGGTGATAAATAAGTTTATTGAATGCAAAGACCCTATAGAATACAAACAATTTAACTATTTAATTGATAAAGCATTTTTTGAAAATACATTTAAAGCTGCATTGATAAAGCAACCTTTGGGCTGTTTGTTTACTTATTAAATTTTATTTGTGGCCGATGATATGTAAATTTGATGTTGAACGTTTTTAAACAATTTATCGTCTAACAATTAAGTAATACACAAGCTAAAAGCATGAAAAAAATAGTACTAAGCCTTTTTGCGCTGATGTTAATATTCTCAGCCTGTAAAAAAGACAACAACACAGCTACCCCCGGTAATACAGGCACTAACCCTGAGGATAATACCAATGTACCAAAAGAAATTGTAGTTCCACAAAAAAACATTGCCCTTATTAATAAGGTAACAGGTTCGCTTTGCCCACCTTGTGGTAGTTGGGGCTGGACTACTTTTGAAGAGTTAATGACTCGCAACGGTAAAAATGCTATTTATATGGGTACATACAGCGATAATTTCGTTGCCAAATTGTTTATTACTCAAGCTGCTGAAGACATGGAAAATGCTTGGGGAGTTACAGGTTTTCCTACGTTTGCTGCAAATGGGGTTGCTCAATTGGATCGTGCTGGTGGAGGAATAAATGTACAAGGTGAAGTAAATAAGGTTAACAATGTGGTTGATGCTCACACATCAGGCGAAGTTTATGTAAACAGTGGTTTCCGCACCGAAATAAAAGACGATGTGATGACTATTGAAACTAAAACTAAGTTTTTTAAAGAAGTTGGCGGGGATGTTTATTTAGCCGTTTACCTAATGGAAGATAAAGTGATAGGTTACCAAAGCGGTAATGCTGATGGAGCTAATACCTCACACCACCATGTACTTAGAGGTGCTGCTCAACTTGATGGTTCAGCAAAAACTGAAACTTGGGGTTACAAAATTGGTACTGGCACTACTGCCACAGGTACAACCCTTGATAATAAATTTACTATAAACGTAGCAGGCTACAATAAAGATAATCTTGAAGTTGCTGTAGTAGTATGGCGTAAAGTTGGTGTACGTTACCAATTTTTGAATGCTAACGGAACAGGAAACTAATAATAGAATAGTAGAGAGAGAATAAAGAAATTATTTAAGCCCTGCCTATTATAGGCGGGGCTTTTTTTGTACTACTTGGTCCCGTTTACTATACGGTGCCAGTGCCAGCGAGTAGAATGTTTTAATCGCCTCATTTCAGTGATTAATCTGTATTCACTGACTAGTCTTAAAAACTCAGGTTAATCGTGCTAAGATTTTTTGGTTCAGCTAAGGACATTATTGATAAAGCTTTGCTTGATTATAAAGTGATGAAGCTTTTGTTCACCATATAAAAATCTTTAAAGAAGAATGTTTTGAGATGATGGGGAATGTGTTTAAAATTTTGATTCTTAAAGTAATACTTTAAGTTGTCGCAATTAGACAGTTTTTACTTAACTAATTACTATGTAAAATTGTGTTGTAAAAGTAATTAACACAGTGCTTTGGGCTAATAAGCGAACAAAATAAGGTGCTATAACTGTAAATGAAATCCACATTAGTTTTTTAGTGTGGATAAAGTCGTCGTCGTGTTAATGCTAGTAAAATCAATGGGTTTACTTGTTTTTGATTAATAGCTGCGTCGCATTTTGTGGTCGGTAAACAGGGCTTTGCAGGTTGTTTTATGTCGTTTTTTGACATCTATTTTGAGTTGAGTTTTTTACAAGAAAATTACTGCTATTTGCATATTATCGGCTTAGGTTTTTAGCTGTAAAACTATTCGAGTCATTGGCTATATTTGCCCGCCGTTTAACCCCTAAAGTATCGTTTTGAACAGGTTTGTGAAATTTTTGCCCTTTGTTGGCTTGTTGGTGCTGTATATAGCTGCCCTTTTTATTGATGTGATGGATGTGGACTCATCGCAATACGCAGCAATGGCAATGGAAATGGTAGAGAAAGGTAACTTTTTTGAAATTACCGACCAAGGCCGTAACTATCTTGATAAACCGCCCTTATTGTTTTGGCTTTCAGCATTTTCATATACCGTTTTTGGTATATCAAATGCAGCTTTTAAACTACCCTCAATGTTGTTTGCTTTGTTGGGTATACTATCGGTTTATCGTTTTTCAAAATTATATTATAGCGAAAAGGTGGCTTACTGGGCTGCTTTAATGTTGGGTAGTACACAAGCCTATTTTTTAATGGTAAATGATGTACGTACCGATTTGATGCTTACAGGGGCTGTAGCTTTTGCCGTATGGCAGTTGGCAGCATATATAGAAAATAAGAAAGTAGTAAACTTTATACTTGGGTTTGTAGGTATTGGCCTAGCAATGTTGGCCAAGGGCCCTATTGGCATGGTGTTACCTGTTGCTGCTTTTGGAATACACTTACTGTTACTTAGAGATTGGAAAACCATTTTTAAATGGCAATGGCTAGTAGGCTTATTAATTGTGGGGGTGGTATTGTTGCCCATGTGTATTGGCCTGTATACTCAATACGATAGTAACCCAAATGTTGAGGTGAATGGAGAGGTGGGAGTGTCGGGTCTTAAGTTTTATTTCTGGACACAAAGTTTTGGCCGTATAACTGGTGAAAATGTTTGGAGTAATAACCCTGGTACTTTTTTCTTAACCGAATCAACTCTTTGGGCATTTTTACCGTGGACTGTATTATTATTCTCAGCTTGGGTAGCAGGTTGGTTTAAAATTATAAAATCAAAATTTAGGATAGAAAAAGGGCAAGAAGCTATAACACTTGGAGCATTTACTTTTGCCTTGTTAGCCCTTAGTAAATCAAGCTACCAACTACCTCATTATATTTTTGTGGCTTACCCCTTTGCTGCTGTTTTTACAGCGCGTTGGGCTATTTGTGTTTTAGAAGAAGGATATCCTTGGGCAAAAAATCTTGTAAAAGGAGTTCAGGTATTTATTACGGTGCTTATATGGGTAGCAACCTTAGCAATATTGTTTTATGTGTTTTCACCTAAAAACATGGTATTACCCGTGGTAGTGGGTATTGGTATTATTGCCATGCTTAGTTATTTGGTAAAAAACTTACGTAAGACTACTGCTGTTTTGCAAGCCTCTTTTGTGAGCATATGTTTGTTTAATTTGGTGATGAATACTCATTTTTATCCTCAACTATTACAATATCAGGCATTTGATATTGGGGGAAGGTTTATGGCTAAAAAAGCAAAAGAAGAAAATATTACTCGTGATAGATTTATAGTTTTTCCATTCGGTTCAGCCCACTCGCTTGATTTTTACACGGGCTGGTTAGTGCGCAGTATATGGAGTGAGGAGTATTTTAGCCATTTTAAAAGTGGAGACGAAATTTGGGTATACACTAACAAAAAAGGGAAGGAAAGGCTTGAAAAGCTGCCTTACGAAATAACCGAGGAATTGTATATGCCCTATTATAAGCCTGCCGAGTTGCGTATTGAGTTTATAAACCCTGCTACTCGTGATAGTACTTTACGCCACCATTATATATTAAAACTAAAGATTCAATACCAAGATAGTATTGATTTTAGTGTGTTTAAGCCCCAGTTAGAATACCAATAGCGGTTTTATTTCCAATGCGGTAAATCTACCGTTGCACTAAAGTAAATCATTCGGCCTATGCGTGGGCCACCATATACCTGTATCACTTTATTATTAAGTGCGTTACTTGCGCCGAGCTTAAATGTAGTGTATATGCGTGCTACGGTATAATTGACCTGCATATCAACCATAGCATAGGTGGGTACATAACCTGTAAACTGTGGCGAACCTTCAAAAGTAAAGCCCTGTATCCAACGGTAGTTAATGCTATACCCCCAATTACGTATGCGTATATTCCCAATTTTGCTGGCTATTTCTCGTCCGTTAATACCAAGGTTAAACTTGTTTGCAGGGGTATTAAAGGCAGGAATAATAGGGTCGTTACTGCCATGTCTGTCAAGCACATTCCAACTGTAATTACCCACAAAGTTTATCCAGTTTTTGTAGTAGTAATTAATGCCTATTGAAAACCCTGTAGTAGTTACAATATCTTTTGAATTAGCAGTAACACGGTATACATCAGTTTTAGTAGGTAGGTTGCTGGTGCTGTCAATTTCCAAATCCATACCTATTTTGTAGCCCAAAAAGTCTTTATAAATACTGTAGTAGTAACTAGCATCAATAAATATTTTTTTCTTTAGCGTTGTGCGGTAACCAATTTCGGCTGTACGAACTTTTTCAGGGCGAACAGCAGCTACATCAAAATATTGCAGGTTATTTCGGTTTTGGCTGTTTAGGTAGGTAACAAAAGATTCTACCGTTACAAGATTTTTATAGCCCTCTAGGTTACCAATAAGTGTGGCGCGGCCTACATTAAGCAAAAAATACTGGTCGGTAAGGGTGGGGTTACGTATAGCCGAAGCAAACGAAAAGCGGAAAACATCTTGTTTTTGGCTGTATACTAATGAAAATGCAGGTGAGAACAGATGGTTAAAATTTTGGTTTTTATCCATCCGTAGGGTAGCATTTAGTTTTAGTTTTTCATCAATAAATTTTTTCTCAATCCCAGTATATACTCCGTATTCAAAATTACTGATACGTCGGCCTCCTGTATCTAAAAATAAAGTTCCCTGCGAGTAGGGGCGGTACAATCGCGAACTTCCTCCCACAGTAATGTTTGCAAATTTTGGAGTGAAAATATATTCTCCTTGTGCGTGGTATAATGCCGATTTATCATAAAAGCGTGAGCCGCCTTCAGTAACTTTTCGGCTGGTGGTAGCTACAAATGCTGAATCAAATTCTTTTGTGCCCGGCGTATAGCGAGGAGAATTGATGTAGTTTTTGTTGTTTGAAAAATCGCTGGTTTCTTGATGCCATTTTACAAACGAGTCGTAATAGTTGTTTTGCACAAAATCATACCTACGTTGCGCTAATGTGGTATCGCCTGACTGAAAGGGAGGAAAACCGGGTAATGCGCGCACTTTTTTATCAATATTCTGATTCCAATAGTTTGCATAATCCAAACTCCACTTCACATCTTCTTTGGCATTATCCTGCATTATCAATGCAGTGCGGAAGGCATCATACGAGTTACCTGCATCTTCATGCGTAGCATATACCCTGAAAAAGAATTTCTTATCTTTTTTTATCTCTAATTTATTTTGAAAGAAAAGAATATCACGCAGGCTAAAACGATTATCACCTTGATATACTGTTGTTCCTGAACCAAAATTTGAGGTTAAAATAAGTTCAACATCTTTTTTGATTTTATAGTGGCCAGCAATACCCAGTTTAGTATTTTTGGTATTGTAATCTACTATATCAATTTCTTTATAGCCATTACGATAATACGTCCCTAAACCCGGTACAGCTAACTGCCCCGACCTATCATTACGTTGTTGGTACTCATCGCCATATACATTTACTGCATCCCAACCACCGGGGTTGCCAAACTTTGAACGAGATTGAGGGGTTGGCTCGTAGTTTTCTGCCTCCCAATCATTTGCACGTAAAGCAAACAGATTTACTTTATAGGCAAATTTATCTTCTCCTTTTTTGTTTTTAAATGCTTGTGCAAAGCGCACAGCTACTTCGCCAAGCGAGCGCTCACCTACTTTTACCTGTGCGGTTAGCCCTTGATAATCGAAAGGGCTTTTGGTAGTCATATTTATTACCCCGTTAAAAGCATTAGGGCCAAAATATGCACCACTGGCACCAACAATAAGGTCAACCTTTAACACATCCAATTCAGATGCACCCAAAAAATTACCTAATGAAAAGTTGAGACCAGGGGCTTGGTTATCTACCCCGTCAATCAGTTGTAACGAGCGTACTGGCGATGTGCTGTTAAAGCCTCGTGTATTAATAATTTTAAAGCCAATACTTGCCGAGGTAAGGTCGACTCCTTTTAAGTGTGAAAGCCCTTCGTAAAAGTTGACGGCGGGGGTTTCTTTTATAGAAATTTGGTCGAGACTTTCAACCGTTAGTGGTGCTTGCTTGTGTTTTTCACTTATCCTTATATCGGTTACCTCAACTGTGCCTACGTCCATTACCGCAGGCTCTAAACGTATTGTAATAGTTTTTTCAATTGAGCTTACCTTTATTTCTTGCGATACATAACCCGTATAACTTACAAACAGAGTAAGAGGTAATTTTTGATTAAAGGCTAAGTTGAAATTGCCATCAATATCAGTTACAGCACCTATAGTCGTATTTTTTATTGTAACCGAAGCTCCTACAAGGTCTTCATTAGTTTCAACATCACGCACTTTACCCTTTATTGTTTGCTGGGCAGTAAGTTGAAAAGAAAGAAGAAAAAATAAAAATAGAGTAAAGTGGTACCTCATCCGTGTTTGTAAAGTTATTGGTTTGGTAAATATATAGTAAACAAGCCAATTACCTTGAAAGGTACAAAGAGCATTTTTTAACTTTTTTTACGAATAGGAAAGTTAAAAAAATGCAAAGGTCAGATAATCAGTTTATTATTTAAACAGTCTGTACCAAGCTACTATATCGGTTTGGGGTATAGTGCCCTCAAAACCCAATTGACGCATCAGCAGTAGTATTTGGCCTCTGTGTGTAGCACTGTGGTGGGTTAGTTGAAATAATATTTGATATATAGGTTGGTTAAAAGCTATGCCTTTAAGGTTGGTGTAGCTAAGATTTTGGCTTAAATAGTCGTCAGTTTTATCTGCAAGTAAATCAACAAAGTTTTGGTAGCTTTTTAGTATCGCTGCTAGTTTTTCGGTGTGTGTACCCTCAAAGCTTTTTGATGGCAGTGATGCACTGTTATCATCTATCAAACGGTTATACCAAACTTGTTGTGCATCCCAAAGGTGAGTTGCAATTGCATTTATAGAGTTGAAGCTGCCTTTAGTTTCAGCATAAAAAATTTCTTGTGGTACAAGGTTTAGCAATGTTTCTGTAGCCCAATAGTTGGCAGTGTGCAGGTCTTTTATATAGTCTATTGTATTCATCTGTATATACGCTTTGTTTTACATTTGCAAAAGTATACTAACAGTTGTTAGTTGTTCGCAAAATGGATATATTTTTTTCTTAATACATGATTGTAACAAGTAAACAGGTGTATGGTTTTTATTGCAACAAAGGGTTTTGATAGTAAGGGATAAAAAATATTTTAGTTTTTTCGACGAACGGTATACGCTGCGACTATTAAGCAGCGTTTTTTGTTTCGTAATTGTCAAACTAAATAGCATTTAGTCGAAAAATGGGGCAGTTATGCGAATTTCTCAACTATTTTATTGAACTTTACTTTATCATTTATGAAAAAGCTTGTTGTATTTATTTTCTCACTGTCATTTTGCTTGAGTATTAATGCTCAAGACACATCTTTTAATAGTTCGGCCTATCCGCATCAATTAGGTATGAACAGCACAGAGTTTATTAAGCAGTTTTTAATACTAAACAATAACAACCTGCCTAATAACACGCCTTATTTGCTAACCTATAAATATATTACTGATGGTAGCGGTTTGCGTATGGGTTTGGGAGGAACTATGACGAATAGTAGTCGGAACCCTAATAATGGCACACCATCAATATCAACTCAGGGTTTAACTATTAATTGCAGAATAGGTATTGAAAGTCAATACGCCTTGAGTAAACGCTGGTTATACTACGTAGGTTTTGATGCTTTTTACGATTATAATTTATCGCGCACAAAAACTGCAACGGTAAGTGGTTTTCCGCCTAAAACTACTGAAATAACAACCGGTACAGAGGGCTTTGGTGTGGGAGCAGGCCCTGTATTGGGTATAGAGTTTAAGCTGGGTAAGCGTATTAGCTTTAATGCTGAAAGTACGGCCTATTATAGGTACTCAGAGACAAGAGGTTCACAAAATAACCCTCAGTTTCCTCAATTTAATAGTAACGATTTTATAGCAAGAAACGCGTTGGGTATTACTATACCCACCAACTTGTTTTTTGTGATACACTTTTAAAAACCTACACAATTATGAAAGGTAAAATAATAATTAGCACTGCCATTGTATCTATTGCATTGTTGATGGCTAGTTGCAAAAAAGATGCACCGGGCGGGCAAGCTGAATATAAGCAGCCCCAGTTGCCTGCTACCTCATACGATTATGCTGCTTTATCAAAACGATTACCTGCTAACCTTATTAATGTAACCAATGACAAGGCTACACTAGGCAGGGTATTATTTTATGATAAAACACTATCTGTAAACAATTTTATTGCTTGTGGTAGTTGCCATGTGCAGCAAATGGGCTTTGCTGATGGGAGACAATTTAGTGAAGGTTTTGAGTTGTTAAACACCCCTCGCAATTCACCTGCTATTATAAATGCAGGGGCAATGCGAAAATATTTTTGGGATGCACGCGCTTCAACAGGGCTAAAAGATATGGTGCTTATGCCTGTGCAAAACCACCTAGAAATGGGTATACAAAACCTGAAATATGTGGAAGCTAAACTAGCTGCTATACCTTACTATGCGCCGTTATTTAAAAAAGCATTTGGTAGTGAAGAGGTTACCGAAAGTAAGGTACGCGAAGCATTGGCCAACTTTTTGGCAAGTGTGGTAACGGCTGATAATAAGTTTGACAAATGGTCAAATTCAGGGCAAACAACGCATTTTACGGCGCTTGAAAAACAAGGATTAGAATTGTTTAACAGTTTGCATTGCAGAAACTGCCATAACTTAGAAATCTCGAATACATCATGGAGCAGCGAGCGTATGGCCAACATAGGTTTGGATATGGAGTATAAAGATAATGGTGCTTTTGATGTTGGCGGATGGGGTAAAGGTGTATTTAAAACCCCATCATTACGCAATATTGCTCTAAGTGCACCTTATATGCACGATGGACGATTTAATACTTTAGAAGAAGTAGTAGACCATTACAATAGCGGTATAGTAAAACACTCTAATTTGGATTGGAGTTTAACTAATGCAAACTTAGAGTATATGAATAGTCAGTTACCTACTGATAAACATCGCTCGATAATTGGTAGTAGTAACGACCCTGCAAAACTAAGTCTTACTGATAATGAAAAAACTGCATTGGTAGCTTTCTTAAAAAGCCTTACAGATTATAGTATGATAAGCAATCCTGCTTATTCAGACCCTTTTAACTATTAACTTTAAGCCAGTAATAGTTGTTTTAATTCAGCCACCCCTTGGGTGGCTGTTTTGTTTATTATAATTAGGTTTTCAATGCCTCTCATCATTTCGCCTTTTGGGTCAATAAGGTATTTGGGTATATGTGCAGGGGCATAATGCAGCAAGCCTGCCGCAGGGTATACTTGTAGCGATGTCCCGATAATCACCAAAATATCGGCTTGTTCGGTTATCATGGTTGCCATGTCCATCATGGGTACTTCTTCGCCAAACCAAACAATATGCGGGCGCAGCTGGTGTCCGTCTTCAGCTATATCCCCCCATTTTACTTCCCAACCCTCTAAATCAAATACTTTAAAAGGGTTTTTAGTGCTCCGCACTTTTTTAAGCTCGCCATGCAGGTGTATTATTCGGGTAGAGCCTGCGCGCTCGTGCAAATCGTCAACATTTTGGGTAATTATATGTACATCAAAATCTTTTTCCAATTCAGCTAAACCTACATGACCTGCATTTGGTACTACATCATACAACTGTTTGCGGCGTTGGTTATAAAACTCTAGCACCAATTGCGGGTTTCGTTCCCAACCATCAATACTGGCTACATCCATCACATTATGGTTTTCCCAAAGCCCGTCGCTATCTCTAAACGTTTTTATACCACTTTCAGCACTCATACCAGCGCCTGTTAGTACTATAAGTTTCTTTTTCATTACTTGCTAATCTTACGCATTTCTTCCATCAACTCAATTTGTATTTGCTGTATCTCAAGCAACTTTTGCCATTGGTTGTTTATCAGGTGATCCATTTTTTCGTGCAGAATTTTTATTTCAATTTCTGCCTTCATATTTATTTTGTAATCGTTTTCAGCCCGCATACGGTCGCGTTCTTCAGCTCGGTTTTGGCTCATCATTATCACAGGAGCTTGCATTGCCGCCAAACACGATAGTATTAAGTTGAGCAGTATAAAAGGGTAGGGATCCCAAGAGTTTTGGGTTAATAGCACGATGTTGATGGCTATCCATACCACTATAAACGCACCAAAAATGCCTATAAACCTCCAACTACCGCCAAAGCTGGCTATGGTATCGGCCAGTTTATCCCATTTGGTTAGTTGTCGGTCGTAATCATCGTACAATTTTTGGGCATATAGTTCTTCTTTTTTTAGGTTGTCCAATATTTCAGTTTCAAACTGATTGAGCGATGAACTTTCACCTTTAATTAGGCTGGCTATATATTTTGAACGATAGATATTTAAGTCGGTAGTACATATAAAATCACCCTGCCCAAAATCAGGAAAATCAGCACGGATAATCTGTAACAAGTTATCTCTTACAGAAAAACAAGCATGCAGGTGCGAAGGCGTGTACTGTTTTTTACAAACAATACAAGTGCCGTGTTCAGTTTTAGCCATAAAACTATAATTGTAAGGCTACAAGGTAGCCAATAATTACATTCTTTCAGGGGCTTTTATGCCCAGCAATGCCAAGCTTTTATTAAGTACTTGCCCTGTTGTTTGGGTAAGTATTACTCTAAATGCTTTTAGGTTTTCATCAGGCTCTTTATTCACGGGCGATTCTCTGTAAAATCGGTTATACAGTTTAGCTAACTCGTAGGTATAGTTGGCAATAATGGCGGGGTTGTACTCGCGCCCTGCATCTTCTACCGTTTTAGGGAATTTAGTAAGCCAAACTATTATATCCCGCTCGTGGGGTAATACTGTATGCGGTGCGGCAGTTCCTGTCTCAAAGCCGCTTTCGCTTACATTTTTTAATAATGAGTTGATACGGGCGTGGGTGTATTGTATAAAAGGCCCTGTATTACCTGCAAAATCAATACTTTCTTTAGGGTTAAACACTAAGCGTTTCATAGGGTCTACACGTAGCAAAAAGTATTTAAGTGCGCCCAGTCCCAAAGTTTCAAATAATTCTACTTGCTCAACTTCGTTAAAACCGTCAATCTTGCCCAATTCAAGCGTAAGCTCGCGGGCAGTGTTGTGCATCTCGTCCATTAGGTCGTCGGCATCCACCACAGTGCCCTCGCGCGATTTCATTTTGCCTTCGGGCAAATCAACCATGCCGTAGCTAAGGTGATACAAACCATCGGCGTAGCTTTTACCCATTTTTTTAAGGATAGAGAACAATACCTTAAAGTGGTATTCTTGCTCATTACCCACTACATATACCGATTTATCGCAACCGTACTCTTCAAATTTCTTGTCGGCAGTACCCAAATCCTGTGTCATATATACCGATGTGCCATCACGACGCAGTAGTAATTTTTTATCCAAGTTTTCATCCGTAAGGTCTATCCATACGCTGCTATCCTCTTCACGGTAGAACACTTTTTTATCTAAACCTTCTTGCACTATTTCTTTGCCCAAAAGGTAGGTTTGGCTTTCGTAATAAAACTTATCAAAGCTAACACCCAAACGTTTGTAGGTGGCATCAAAACCTGCATATACCCAGCCATTCATAGTTTGCCAAAGGTTTTTCACTTCCTCGTCGCCTGCCTCCCATTTTAGCAGCATTTCTTGTGCTTCTTTTAGCAATGGGGTATTTTTTGCAGCCTCTTCTTCTGTTATGCCTTTGGCTATCAGTTCTTTAATTTGCTCTTTATTGTGTTTATCAAACTCCACATAGTATTTACCTACCAAATGGTCACCCTTTAGTCCGCTACTTTCGGGTGTTTCGCCATTACCAAATTTTTGCCAGGCCAACATACTTTTGCAAATGTGTATACCACGGTCGTTTATAAGGTTGGCTTTCACCACCTCGTAGCTATTAAATTCTAATATTTGGCTGAGGCTAAAACCCAGCAGGTTATTACGTACGTGCCCTAAATGCAGAGGTTTGTTGGTATTGGGTGATGAATATTCTACCATTACCTTATGGCCTTGCCCTGTGGTAGTTTTGCCAAACTCTTTATTTGGGGCAATGTGATTGTAAAATGTGTTAACCCAATAGTTCTCAGCTACAACAAGGTTTAGAAATCCTTTAACCACATTATAATCGGCAACATCATCACAAGTATCTTTTAGATAATTGCCTATATCATTTGCCGTTTGTTCAGGATTTTTTTTGCTGGCGCGTAGATAAGGAAATACCACAAAGGTATAGTCGCCCTCAAAATCTTGTTTAGTGGTTTCCAGTTTTATACTTTCTGCCTCAACGGCTGTGCCGTAAAGGGTTTCAATTGCTTTTGAAATGTGTTGTTGTAAAGTCGCCTCAATATTCATGTTGGTGCAAAGATATTTAGCACAAGTCGATGATGGGGATTTTTTTTAACGGGGATTTCAATCTAGCATAATAGAAATACTATTCTATTCCGATAGGTCTGAGTAGTGTCAGGTTTCAACCTGACATAATCGTAACAACACACAGCGGGGCTTTAAGCCCCACTGCGCGTTGTTAATATCAAAAATAGCGGGCTTTAAACCCATCGAAAATTAAAGTTGATTAAGTATTTTGAGGTGCAGGAGGTACCGGTGGCACAGGGTTTTCCTGTGGTGCAGGTGGCACAGGTGCTTGGGGAATGTTTGTATTTACAGGAGGCACAATGTTTTGAGGTGCAGGCGCACTTTGTATTGCGGCTGTGTTTTTAATTCCGTTTTCATTCATTTTAATAGCTACATACGCACCCGAACTAATGCCTAACAATAGTAGTTGTTGGCTATCGTATGTGGGTAGTATATATTTCATATTGAAGAAATCGATAAAAAAAGTAACTCCAAAAATCACATTAAATACAAATGCCTGAAAACGGTGTATGCTTATACCTGTTTCATCAGAAAGTAAATCGGTTAAAAAACCTTGTGAGGTTTCGTTTTGGTGTCTGGCCGTGCCATTCGCTACCGCTTGATTTACTTGTGTATTATCCACCACACGGGCAAAAGTAGTAGTGCCCAATCCTATACCCAATAAGGCAAGAGTGGTACTATTAATAGCAGGTAAGTTTTCGTAATGGGCAAAAGCCAATATATAGCACGAGGCTATTATTAGTGTCCACCACATCAGTTGGGTGCGAGAAAAACTGTACGGCTTGGTAGTGCCCGTACTTAGGTCTTTTAAAATGTCGGTTTTTAGCGATAGGTAAATGGCAGCCGCCCAAAGCAGCACTACCAAAACAACGGCAAAGATAATAGGGTTCATAGGCGTTTTAGTTAGTTATCCGAATATATGTTTTTTAAACGATTTTTACTGCCTTCTTAGTTTGTTTTGGTGCTACTATTTTACATTATAGCCTTATCTTTGCCCCTCTTTTTACAAACACTATGGATAGACGCGTTAGAGTACGTTTTGCCCCTAGCCCCACAGGGCCTTTGCACATTGGCGGGGTAAGAACGGCATTATACAATTACCTTTTTGCCAAAAAACACGGAGGTGATTTTTTACTTAGAATTGAAGATACCGACCAAAATCGTTTTGTACCCGGTGCTGAGGAATATATAACAGAAGCCCTTGAATGGGTTGGATTGAAGTTTGATGAAGCACCACACATAGGCGGCCCTTATGGCCCATACCGCCAAAGCGACCGTAAAGAAATATACCGTCAATATGCCGAGCAATTGCTTGAAAGCGGCAATGCTTACTATGCTTTTGATACCAGCGAAGACCTTGAAGATGTACGAAAAAAGGCTGAACAAGCTAAAATGAGTTGGAAATACGACCCGATTACAAGGCAAAGTATGAAAAACTCGTTAACGCTTAGTCAAGATGAAGTGCAAAAACGTTTGGATAATAACGAGCCTTATGTGGTGCGCATAAAACTGCCCCGCAAAGATGAAGTTCGTTTTCACGATGAGATACGCGGTTGGGTAGTTGTAAATACATCGCAAATGGACGATAAAGTGTTGTTTAAAAGCGATGGTATGCCCACCTACCACCTTGCCAATATTGTTGATGATTATTTAATGAAAATTACCCATGTGATACGTGGCGAAGAGTGGTTGCCCAGTGCGCCCTTGCACGTATTGTTATACCGCTATTTGGGTTGGGAAGATGTGATGCCAAAATTTGCTCACCTACCCCTTTTGTTAAAACCCGAAGGCAACGGAAAACTAAGCAAACGCGATGGCGACCGTTTAGGTTTTCCTGTATTTCCTTTAGAATGGAAAGACCCAAAAACAGGCGAAATATCGAGCGGGTATCGCGAGGCGGGCTATTTTAAAGATGCTGTGGTAAATATGCTTGCCCTTTTGGGTTGGCACCCCAGCGACAACCGCGAGTTGTTTACTATGGACGAATTGGTTGAAGCCTTTACTATTGAAAAGGTTAGTAAGTCAGGCGCTAAGTTTGATGTGGAGAAAGCCAAATGGTTTAACCACCACTACCTTATGACCAAGCCTAACGAGGAATTGGCCGAAGCCTTGCAACCTACTTTGGTTGCCAACGGTGTAGCTATGACGGCTGACCGTGTAGCTATTGTTTGCGGTATGATGAAAGAGAAAGTGCAGTTTATACCCGAGCTATTTACAGCAGGGCGCTATTTCTTTTTTAACCCTGAAAGCTATGATGAAACTGTGGTGAACAAAAAGTGGAAAGACTTTACCACTGCTATACTAACCGACTTGAAGGATGCTTTGAACAACCTTGCAGATTTTACTGCTGAGGAAATAGAAAAAACCTTTCATCATGTGGTTGAAACCCAACACGGTAAAAAACCGGGCGAAATGATGCAAACTTTTCGCCTAAGTATATCAGGTGTAGGGGGTGGCCCTCCAATTTTTGATATGGCTGCCTTTTTGGGTAAAGAAACAGTGGTGAAACGTATGGAAAAATGTTTTGAAATGGTAAAACCTGCTGTTTCTTAGTTTAAGAAACTGCTCTTATATTTTTTGTTGCTTTTGAGGCAGTTTCCTCCAATCGTTTTTCACGAGTTGGCTGGGTTTTGGCACTCAAAATCCATGTTAAAATCATTTTTTTAGCTGATTTAGGAAACGCGTCAAAGTTTTGTGCTGATTGTGGATGGCGGTTAAATGCTTCTTGCAAATCATTGGGTATTATTAGTTTTTCTACTTCATCAAGCGCAGTCCATGTGCCTGTTTGTTTGGCCAGTTCAACCATTCGTAGGCCTGCATCAGTCATCCGCCCTTCGGTTATCAGTTTCTCAATTTTTTCTTTATTTATTCTGCTCCAAAAACTTTTGGGTTTGCGTGGGGTGTAAAACTGGTATCGGCTTTCAGCATCACGTTTGTTTACTTTGCTATCTATCCAGCCAAAACAAAGAGCCTCGTCTACCGCTTCAGACCAAGTAATGCTAAGGGTTTCACTGCTTTTACTATAAATGATAAGACATACACTTTTTGCCGTAGCGTGGTTTTGGTGTAGCCATTCTCGCCACTCTTGGCCGTTTTTTGCAGTTACTGCAATTACTCCATTAAAAGTTTCCATGGTGAGTGCAATAAACAGAAAACGAAGTATTAATGTACCTACTTTTTCAAAATTTTAAACTGCACGCGGCGGTTGTTTTGGCGGCCTTGTGGAGTATTGTTAGTGTCAATAGGTTGCTGGGCGGCATAGCCTGCATAGCTTAGTCGGTTTTCGCCAATACCAAACTCGTGCAGGTAGTTTACTACCGCTTGTGCACGTTGTAGCGAAAGTTCGGTATTGCGTTCTTCTGTACCCGTATTATCCGTATGGCCTGATATTTCAATCTCCATAGTAGGATATTGGTACAGCAATTCTACTAATGAATCCAGTGCTACAAACGATTTGGGCAATAGTTCGGCCTTATCTACATCAAAAAATATATTCTTAATTATAAAAGTCTTTCCTACTTCGTAGGTAGTGTCTTTTTCAATTTGTGTTATAGGTTGTTGAGGGTCGTTTTTAAGGCTATCGGGCACGGTGTAAGTATTGCATGGGCAATCGCTATCATTGGCTACTTCCCAAACATAAACATCATCAATAAAATAGTAAGCTTCGTCTTTTCGGTGATAGGCTACTATTGTTTTATTTGCTGCTCCCATAGCCTTAAACCCACCTATAACAAGGTACTGCTCACCCCCATTTGCATGGTAAAGACCTGTAAGCTGCATCCACTCTTTAGTTTCCATTAACATTTGGTGGGGTTTATTAATAATATCAGGAACGGGTAAATAATTGCTATTGTAGTGAAACTTTAAAAGCTGTCTATTAAACTTAAAGCCTATTGCATCAGTTGCTAAGCCCGATTTATAATTGAGTTTAAAAAACACCTTACAGCAATATTTTTTCCCTGCTTTTAAAGGCGTCTTTAAATGATTCTCCACGTATTCTAAATACTCTGTAGTACTATAAATCCTTATTCCACAATAGTTTTCACCTGTTCGGGCTAATGTTGTGTTCCTAAAATAATCAGGCGTACCTGCGGCTATGTGCCACCCTTGCACGGCAGTATCGGCCATGTTGTTTATTTGATAATCGCCACTGCTGTTAAAGTATTTTGAACGTTCAAAGCTATTGTTCATTACAAGGTTAATAGCGGTATCTAACATAAAACCACTCGTATCTATAAGTGTAATAATCGTATCGGGTTCTTTTACATCAACCGCCACCTTATCAAAATAAACGTACACACCGTTGCCGTTGTCTGTTACACGTTCTCCAAAGCTATTTCCTTTTAAATAATTGGTTACCAGCAGGGTATCAGCAGCAATAGGCTCGATTTTAAAGCTGTCTGTTGTAAAATTATATGTGCCTACGTTAAAATATTCTTGCTTATCCAACTTTCCATTGGTGTAATACTCCTTTTTCAGTAGCGCACCATTTGTGCCATAGTATTCCCAAACACCTATGGGTTTGTTGCTTTTGCGGTGTACTTTATAGTTTTCAATTAGGGCTATCTCACCATTTTGATAGTAATTGTTCCAAACACCCGTTTTAAGTTTTATAACATTGTACCCATACGTAATCTTTTTTCTGTAGTATTTATACTCGCCTTCGCTTTGCACCTGTCCGTCAGGGTAGTCTTTGGTTGCTAACTGTGCTACGCTTTCTACAGTAAGAAGAATGAATAGAAGGGGTAAAATTACTTTCATGCTAAATGGGTAAACGTAAGCAGGAGCAGAAAATTTTGTTGGTAATTTGATAGTTGCGTAGCAACGTCTCAAAGGCATGGATTACTTTTTAAGGATTTTAAACTGCACGCGGCGGTTGTTTTGGCGGCCTTGTGGGGTATTGTTAGTGTCAATAGGTTGTTGGGCGGCATAGCCTGCATAGCTTAGTCGGTTTTCGCCAATACCAAACTCGTGCAGGTAGTTTACTACCGCTTGTGCACGTTCAAGCGAAAGTTGAATGTTGCGTTCTTCCGTTCCCGTATTATCCGTATGGCCTGATATTTCAATTTCCATAGTAGGATATTGGTACAATACCTCTACCAATGAATCCAGTGCCACAAAAGATTTGGGCAATAGCTCGGCCTTGTCAACATCAAAAAATATATTCTTAATTATAAAAGTTTTTCCTACCTCATAGGTGGTGTCTTTTTCAGTTTGTGTAATAGGTTGTTGGGGTTCATTTTTAAGGCTATCGGGCACGGTATAGGTGTTACAGGGGCAATCACTTTCTTTGTCTACAGCCCAAACAAAAACATCATCTATTACATAGTAGGCTTCTTGTTTTTTGGTTTCGTTTAGTTGTTTGGCGTTTTGTGCGCCAAGTGCTTTAAAACCACCAATGGTAAAATAACGTTCACCACCTTTGGCTTTGTATGCACCTGTAAGCTGCATCCATCGGTTTTTCTCGCTAAGTATTTGTCCAGGTTTATTAATAATATCTGGCACAGGCAATCGGCTAGCTCTGTAATAAAATTTTAGCAATGTAGTATCAAACCTGAAACCAATAGCATCCGTAGCCAAACCCGATGCAGGATTGAGCCTAAAAAACACTTTGCAGCAATAGGTAGTGCCTGCCGTTAACGGTTCTTTTAACTGGTTTTCTAGATACTCCAAATATTCAGCATGGCTGTATATGCGTATTCCGCAAAACCTTTCGCCTGTGCGTGCAGCACTTTTCATACCCATATAATAATCGGGAGTACCTGTTGCATTGAACCAATGGTGCATAAAGGTATCGGCTACATTGTGAAGTTCGTTAACGTTTCTGTCTTTCTTTTTTGAATACTCAAAACTGTGATTGCCTATAAGATTTTGGCCTGTATCTTTTAGCTTAAAACCGTCATCGGCTAATGCAGGAGTTTCGTAGGCCAAGCTATTATCATGGTTTTGAGGAGGGTATACATACACCCCATCGCCTTTTTTTACAAGTATTTCGGCAAAGGGTTCGCCTTTTATATAGTTGGTAAGCAGCAGGGTATCGGGTGTAAGTTGCCTCACCACAAAACTATCGGTAGTGTAGGTATACGTTCCTACATTATAATATTCTTCATTTTGCAGGCTGCCAAACTTATAATATTCACGTTTTAGCAAATCGCCATTTTGGCTATAATATTCCCATTGTCCTTTGGGTACTGCTTTTGTTTTTTTGGCTTTATAGCGTGCAGTATGGGCAGGAGCTCCATTAGCATAAAAATATTCCCATTCACCATCCTTCACGTTTGATACGTCGTAGCCATAGGTAGTTTTTATCCTAAACGTTTTATACTTGCCTCGCCATTGCAACTGTCCGTTGGGGTAATGTTGTTCATTTTTTTGTGCAAAACCTGTAAATACAATAAAAATGAATAGAAGGGGTAAAAATACTTTCATGCTTTATAGGTAAACGTGCACATTTGTAAAAAATTTCGTTGGGCAATAATAACAGTAAATATGATGTGATTGTAGTTGGCGGTGGAGCGGCAGGTTTTTTTGCTGCCCTTTCGGCCAAGTTGCACCACCCTGCAAAGCGAGTAGCTATTGTAGAAAAAACAAATAAACTACTAGCAAAAGTTAGAATATCGGGAGGGGGTAGGTGCAATGCTACGCACCATTGTTTTGAACTTAAAAAGCTGTGCAGCAATTATCCACGTGGTGAAAAAGAGCTGCGTCAAGTATTTGCCCAATTTGCCGTAAAAGATACCGTTGAGTGGTTTGAAACAAGAGGGGCGAGGCTGAAAACAGAGGAAGATGGGAGGATGTTTCCTGTAACCGATGACTCGCAAACTATTATTGATTGTTTGATGGCCGAAGCCCGAAAGCTAAGGGTAGAAATACTGATGCAAACTCAAATTGAAACCATCACCCCTAACGAAAATGGTTTTGCTCTTACCACTAATTACCAAGAACTTTTTACGGAAAAAATAATAATAGCCACAGGAGGCAGTCCTAAACTTAGCGGTTTGCAATGGCTGGCTAATATGGGGCACAGCGTCGTTCCGCCTGTCCCTTCATTGTTTACGTTTAATATGCCCAAAAACGCCATAACACAGCTTATGGGGGTAAGCGTACCGCAAGCTAAAGTGCGTATTTTGGGGACGAAATTAAACTATGCAGGCCCTTTGCTTATAACACATTGGGGTATGAGTGGCCCTGCGGTGCTAAAACTATCGGCGTGGGGAGCACGTTGGTTGGCTGAAGCAGGGTATAACTGTACCATAGCGATTAACTGGCACGAGGCAAAAAATGAAGATGCCGTGCGCCAATATTTAACCGATTTTAAAACTATCCACGGGCAAAAACTAATTACCAATGCCCGCCCTTACGATATACCCAAACGGTTATGGGCATTTTTTCTTGAACGATTAGACATTTTGCCTACTATGCTGTGGCGCGATATTAGGAAACAAGACTTTAATCGATTGATAAATACCTTTTTTAATGATGAATATGCCGTGCAGGGCAAAACTACTTTTAAGGAGGAGTTTGTTACTGCGGGAGGTGTTGACTTAAATGATGTTGATATGAAAACCATGCAAAGCCGCGTAGTGTCTAATATGTATTTTGCAGGTGAAGTGTTGGATATTGATGGTATTACAGGCGGTTTCAACTTTCAGGCAGCATGGAGCACAGGCTGGGTGGCGGGTAAATTGTTTTAAGTTTTTAGTAGTACACGTTAGTCG
The DNA here is from genome assembly GCA_037968475.1 of Bacteroidia bacterium. Classification (GTDB taxonomy): domain Bacteria; phylum Bacteroidota; class Bacteroidia; order UBA8524; family UBA8524; genus SB11. Next base: position 226,001 of record JBBKVO010000018.1, on the reverse strand, counting down.
TCATATTTGCACGCTTATGAAATAAGCCAACACGTATATACATTGTAATACATAATCATGCTTGATGAGCTTCTAATTTCGAAGTACATCAATTAATACAAATAGCATGAAAAAAATTACATTATTATTCGCATTGCTACTATCTATGCAAGCATTAGTAGCACAAGACTGGATTTGGGAAAAAAAATTCGAATCCACAGGTTCACTAAACATTCTCGATATTGCTGCGGGATACGCTTTTGCAAATGGTGATTATGTATATGTTGTAGGGTCTTATACGGGTACTATTACATTAGGCTCAAACTCTATTTCCTCTGCCAGTGGTTCTCAAGATGCCTTTATTGCTCAACTTGATATGAGCGGCAACATCAACTGGATTACTGATTTTGGTAGTTGGGGAGATGACGAGGCTGCTGGAATTTCTTGTGATTTAGCAGGTAATGTTTATGTTACTGGTTATTACACTTTAAAAACAGATTCGCCGCCAGTGTATCATGCCCAATTCCCTAATTCTATACTTACGCCAACGTATGCTACCACTCCAACGCCTATTAAGGTAAACTCAGGTGTTTATACTTCGGGAGCAAGAATACCTTATATAGTAAAATTCAGTAGAACAGGGCTGGTGCAATGGGCAAATATTATTGAAGCTGAATATGGTGGAGGAACAGCTACTGCGTTAGCCCCATCAAATGATGGTAGCGGAGGATCTATGGGAATCGCAGGAGATTTGTATGTAACGGGTTATTTTTATGAAGACCTCTCGTATCCTGGTAGTGGAAGTAATCCTAATATTCATACACCCGGCATATCAGCAACAGTAACTGCAAAAACCTTTGTAGCCCATTATGCAACAAATACAGGAAATATTATATGGGCAAATTATGTAGATAATAATATGGCTGCGGGGAGCGAAAGTTATGGGATGGAACTAGCCGTTGAAGATGATAACGTTTCACTTGACGGTGATGTTTATCTTGTAGGCTATTATAAAGGCGAGTTTGATATGGATTATACTCAATCTATGACTACAATGAGTTTATCTACCAGCACAAGTTACAGTGGCTATATTGCAAAACTAGATCATGCTGACGGAGATTGGATGTGGGTGCATGATATTGCGAGCAATGGGGATGACTTTGCGGCTAGTATCAGTACATATCCTGATGACGGAGATTTATATATTACAGGTTCATTTGCAGGAAAAAATACATTGGCTTTTAGAGGAAGCTCAATAACAAAAACAGGTATAGGGGGCTCTGATATTTATGTAGCCAAATACAATAATAGCGGTGTTTGCCAGTGGGCAGAAGTATATGGCGGAAGAGATAATGACCATGGAACCGACATTGATGCTTTTAATGACGATGTAGCTACATTGTACATATCAGGTTTGTATCAAAATAATGCCACTTTTGGTAACAAATCATTAACCGCTACAGGGTCAGGAACTGGTACTCAAACTGATCATTACTTAGGGAAAATTGACCGTTCTAATGGATATGTAACTTGGGTAGAATCTATTGATGGAAACGATAATGGTTACGGTTCATTAAATGGTCTTTTTAGCGGCCCTAAAATAGCGTATGAACGTACTGACCCTGATCCAATTTTTATGAGTGGTATGTTTAAAAGTTTTGAGTCGCCAACGTTTGTTAATACACTTACTACTTCAAGTACAAAAGCGGGATATGTAGCTGCTCACAGGGATTGTAGTTGCCCAACGGCACAAAATGTGCAGGTTGTTTATGATATCTTCCACACCAACGCTGTTGTTTCTTGGGATGTTCCTGATTTTCAATATTGTATAAATGATTATTTTGTGTTGTATACCGAACAAGGTGTACCTCCAATGCAACAAGCTGACGGCCCTTACGCATGGGGAACAGGTGGGTCAAATCCAATAGCTACTACCACTAACCCATACGAGTGGATTGTTGTAACCGATTGCAGCCCCAGCCAAACAACTTCAAACCCAATTTATGCAAAAACAGGTACTGATAAGACCTCAAAAACACAATCAAAAGTAGTGGTAACAAAGGGGATTAATTCCTCAAGCAATATTACCGCTTATCCTAACCCAGTCAGTAATCGTTTAACAATCTCAACAGATTTCATTGAGAAAAATCAAGGTATTAATGCTTTGGAGGTTACTAATGTATTAGGCCAAACGGTGAAAAAGATGAGTTTTTCGTCGGCGATAAAAAACTTTGATTTACCTCTGGATGGTTTAGAAAATGGAGTGTACACAATTACTGTAACATCAGGTGCAGACCAGCACACCTTTAAAATAGTAAAAGAATAAAATCTACCTTATACTTTATCAATATGTATAGCCGAGGAGGGAAATAGTATTCCTCTTCGGCTATTTTTTTTCGTATACACGTGCCACATTCACCTCAGTATCAATAGGCTTATTGTATAAAATGTGTTCAACTAATTGATGTGCAAAATACGGAGCAAGCATTACCCCACGTGAACCTAAACCATTAAGCACACCTATTCTGTCATTTTCAGGGTGAAGGCCTACAAAAGGTCGCCTATCAATAGCAGCAGGACGAACAGCCGCTTGGTGTTTAATAATTTCATAAGGTACTGCAAGCATTTTATCCAGCTTTTCTATCAATTCTTGTTTGGCATCATCAGTGGGCGTATTACTTAAATCGTGCCAACGATAGGTTGAACCTACTCGGTAGGTATCATTATCCAACGGTACTATAAAAATACCTTTGCTTACTATGGCTTTTTGTGTTTGGGGTAGTTTAGTTTTTATAGTAAAAACCTCGCCTTTGGCAGGCATAAAAGGAAGTTTATGCCAATAGGGATTGGCAAGGGTTTTTAATCCCTCACAAAAAATAATTTTTTGGGCAATATTGTTTTTGTACTGCAATCCATCAGGCAAAAATTCGATATGATTATACTCGAACTCTTCATTTAAAAATGAGCTTGTTTGAGTAAAAAAATCAGATGAAGCCTTTAAGTATTTCTTTACGTCCAAGTAACCACAACTATTTATTGGTGCGGCACCAAAGGGAGCTACGAAATTATGGCCGAGTGAAGTGTTAATCTTTTTATCCAGAAATCTTTCTACCTCAGGGTTGTTCAGTTTTCCCTGCCAATGTTCTACATCATCAACCGATGAAAATAGTTTGTAATAGGGGAGAGGGTGATAAAATTTTTCGCCAGTTTTCTGCTCTACCTTAGGGTAAAAATCTTGATTAAAAGCTAAAAGCTCTTGTGCTAAAAAACTTGCAGTATAGCGTTTAAAAACCACAGGATTCCATATACCCGCAGCCACTTTTGATGAAGTTATTTCTTGCCCATCGTCAACAACAAGTACAGTTTTGCCTTGTTCTAAAAAAGTATGGGCAAGGGTAGTACCTGCCAATCCTTGCCCAACTATTATAAAATCGTATGTGTTTATCAAGAAAAACTTAGTGATGGAGATGATGATAAATCTAGCGAGAAGCCTTTATTTTCAGTTTTTGCTTCTTCGGTATGAAAAGAAATTTCTTCGGCTTCTTCAGTCGTTGTCTCTTCTTTTCCACTTACCTCTTCAACCGATTTTGTGGCGGTAGATGTAGTACTTTTTCGTGTATTTTTATTTTGAGTTTGTTGTTTATCGTTTACACCAACAATCTCTATACGGCTTTCGCGGGCAAAAATACCCAAAGCAATAGCTTGTTTTATCTCTTCAATATTTAAAATTACTTCATACTCCTCTACTGTAAAGGGTTTTTCCTTTACAGAAAACTCAATTTTGTTATCCATGCAATAATCAAAAATGGTTTGTATGTTTTTACGTTTAATAAGTACGGTGGGCATATCGTTATTCATTATCATGTTGATTCTGTTTATTTGAAATATGGAATACAAAAATACTTGATACCACTTTAAATAGGGTAGTGGCAATGGTTGATATTTTTAACAAGATAATAACAAGGCTATGGATAAATTTTTATAATATGTTATATACCATTTTAAAAAAACCGACTTTTGTTCTACTTGCATTAATTATGCTAAAATATGGAAACCATTAATATTTCGGATGAGTACGCTACGGTTTTTATAAACCACGAAAATACACTAAGCCAAAAAGCTGAGGCTTATGTGCAAACTCAGTACAAATTTGTAAACGTGATTGATGTGGTGCAGCACCGCCTTACTCCATTACAATTACTTGAAATAGTGGGTAAATGTAATGTGCCTATTAATGATTTGTTTGATCGTACATCGTTATTTTATCAAGAAAAAATACAGCATACATCAAATTTTTCTGATTTTGATTTGGCTAATTTGTTAGTTGAAAACCCAACTGTAATACGGACTCCTTTTGTGGTTAAGGGCGCTAATCTTAAATTTTTTGAGAGTGCAAAAGACTTAATTTAAAAAGATTTAATCTTTAAATATGGGTATGGTGATGCTAAATATGCTTCCCCTGCCCTGATTACTAGTGGCTGATATTGTTCCCTCGTTTTTCTCAATAAAGTCTTTGCAAATAACGAGACCAAGACCTGAGCCCACTTCGCCATCTGTACCTATTACCGATTTATTTTTACCAGCCTCAAAAATGGTCTCAAGTTTTTCTTTACTTATGCCCATGCCGCTATCTTTCACCCAAAACGTAACAATACCTTTTTCTTCATCCTTGCTGCCACCAAGTTCTATTGTACCCCCAACAATAGTAAATTTTAATGCATTTGATAGCAGGTTACGTATTACCGTATCAATCATGTTTTTATCGGCATTGGCCAGCAGATTATTGGGTACGTTGTTGCTTACTTTTATTTCTTTTGCTGTGGCTTTAAGATGGTATAGTTTAAGCGTGTTTTCGGCCAATTCTTTAATGTTCAGTTTCGAGCGTTGATATTCGCTATCACCAAATTGTGCCTTAGCCCAATGTAATAAGCTATCCAACAAATCAAACGAACGCTTGGAGGCATCTTTTAATAGCTCTATAGTTTCCTCGTTTCTTAGGTTTTCATCAATGGCCATCATATCGGCCAATTGACTCACATTACCCAAGGGCCCCCGTAAATCGTGAGCTATTACCGAAAATATTTTGTCTTTTGTTTTATTTAGTTCTTCAAGTTGGCTTTTTTGCTCCTCAAGTATTTGAGTTTGTTTTTTCATTTCGCGAGCACGCTCTTCTACTTTTAGGCTAAGTAGAGCATTTTGTTGGCGTACTATCTCCTCATTCTCTTTAATCTTGGCATAAATCACCTCTTTCTCATCGTTTTTCTCGCCACATAAAATTTTTAATCTATCGGCCAACGCAAAAGACAATAACACGATATTTATTAAAGAACCTACTTGTAAGGCATAGATGATAGAGAACTCGTATGATAAAATATCTACTCGTTGTAGTATGTTTAGTAATAAACTTGCAAGAAAAATAATTCGTCCTGCAATAAATAATCTAGCAGGTTTAAACCCTCTATTGTAGGCCGCAAAACCTGCAATAACCATAAGTGTAGAGCCAATTAAAATTAAAGCTTTTACCAATTGGTTGGCCGTTTGGTGAAAGCCCATAATATCAATAGGGAAAACTAAAATAGTTGCCCATAATGTAGCTATTAACCAACGATGTAATTTTGGATGTTTGCTTGATGTTTCTAAAAAAACTATGGCAAATGCTAAAGCAAATAGAGTTAATGCAAATATGGAGGGTTGGTATAGGTTTATTAATGGTGCATTACTCCAAAATAGCACATTGGCAACTCCTTTAAGGTGTATATTTATAATAGCTAAGGAGATAGTGTGCAACATAAAATAGATATACACTCTATCGCGTGATAATAGCCAAAGAAAAGCGAGAAAAAATACTATAAGTATTGAAATTCCAATATATATACCTAGCCAAAGGTTTTCTGATGTATCCTCTTTGTAAATCGTTTCAAACGATTTTATTTTAATGGGTAATTGGAGTGTGTAAGTTGTTTTAGCCCTTATATAATAGGTATATAAGCCTTTTTTTAGCTTAAATTTAAGGTAGTTTCCATATAAATCTCTATCAGCAACCGGCAACATAGTGCCATCTACTTCATGCTGTAGGATTGCCCCTTTTTGGCCTACTACATATAAATCAATAGAATCTATAAGCGGGTAATTAAACAATAGATATACGGGTTCATCAGTTTCAACACGTATATCAGCTTTCAACCATATTGCTGATTGGGTAGATTCGTAATGTGGTACATTAACAATATTTGGAATAAAGAGATCGGAGCCAGCTATTATATCTTCAATATGCTTAGTGCCTTTTACATCTTCATATATATGCATATAGCCACCAACCAATTCATCGTCATCCAACTGATTAAACAGAATGGGTGATTGTGAGTTAGCTTTGGAGCCCAATAGCAGGAGGGCAAATAATATTAGCAGGTGCTTTGTCAAACAAATGAGCAGAAAGTTTGTAAAATTAAACTTTTTTATCTATGATAAACGAAAAAATTTATTAACTAAATCATTAAGAGCTACTTAAACATAGCCGTTGATACATCATTGTACATTAATCGTACCCATTGTGAATACATTTTACCTGAGGGGTGCAAGCCATCAAAAGCCACCAAATCCATATCGGTTTTTGCTTGTTTTGATAAAGGCGTTATATTGATATAGCTGATTGACAGAGAATCAGAAATCCGTTTATTTATAGCATTATATTGGTCTATTTCTTTGCCAATTTGTTTTGCATTGCTTTGCCCAAAAGGCGTTGCACCGTAATCGGGTATGCTTATTACAAATACTTTATTTTTCTTATTTCCGGCAAAGGCAATGGCTTGTTGCAGCAGCTGTAAAAACTCAGTTTCGTAAAGTGTAACGGGCTTTTTTTGGTATTGATTATTTACACCAATTAGCAGCGTTACAATATCGAAAGTATCAGTTATTGAAGAACTGTTTATTGCGTTGATAAGATTTGTGGTAGTCCAGCCTGTTTGTGCTATTACTTGTAGCTTTTGTACTTTTAAAAGGGTCGAATTTTCAATTGTATCTTGCAGTAAATACGGAAAACTTTCATTTATGGGCACACTTTCTCCTTTAGTATACGAGTCTCCAAGAGCCAAGTACTTTATTTTTAGTGTATCACTTTTTGTGTGTGTCGGCATCATTGCAACATCCTTTTCACTCTTGCAAGCTATCATCATTAAAAAACAACTTAAAATTATTGAACCGAAAACAATAGGTTTGTGTACCATAGAGGTATGAAGTATATGTTTAACAAATTTATAAGGGCAACGGTTTTTGCGTTGCTTTTGCTGCCCATTTGCAGTCAAGCTCAAATGTTCGAGCTCGAAATGCTATCATCAACAGTACCTACCAACCTACGTGGTCTTTGCCCTATTGATGCACAAACCGTTTGGGTGTGTGGTAACAATGGACATATAGGTAGAACTATTGATGGTGGAGCAAACTGGCAGTGGACTGCACCTGATACATACGAGAAAAGTGACTTTAGGGATGTTTATGCTTTTGATGCGCAAACAGCTGTTGTAATGGCATCGGGTACACCTGCAATAATATTACGTACCGATAATGGAGGTACAACTTGGAAGGAGGTTTTTAGAAGTGAGGATAGCGCCGTTTTTTTAGATGGTATTGATTTTTGGGATAATATGCATGGCATTTGTGTGGGTGATTGGGTGAATAAAGCCCCTTACTATCTTGAAACTATAGACCAAGGTAAAACTTGGAAACTTATTGAGGGTTACGAGAATGAAGGGGAGGAGGATATGGAAAAAATAGCCAGTTTTGCCGCCAGCGGAACGTGCATACGAACTATTAACGTCGATAGCGAGCAAGGAATACTAGTGGCGGTGGCGACAGAAAAGGGCAAGCATGGCTTGCTATATTTTAGAAAAGAATATGGATTTGATGATTACGATTTTTTTGAAACACCTTATCAATCGTCTACAGCATCACAAGGTATTTTTTCACTGTGTGTTGATACAGTAGCCGAAGTAATTTGGGTAGTTGGGGGCGACTATGCAAAATCCAATATGCAGGGGTATAGTGCATATAGCGGATTTGATGACGGCGATTTTTATTTAACCACAAGCCAACCCGCAGGCTACCGTAGTTGTATAGAGCAGTTTATGTATAATAATGTATCGATGGTGATTGCCTGTGGTCTTAATGGCGCTGATATTACCATATCAGACCCTGATAATGCACAGTGGAAAACCATTAGCCAAGTGCCGTTAAATACAGCTATTACATCAAAAATTGGAAATACAGTTTTTCTTTGTGGCCCACAGGGCACTATTTATAAGTTAAAAGCTAATTAGAAAATTTAGCGTACGCGCACTTCAATGTGCTTTAGGTAATTATCAATAACCTTAATATCGGCAGGCGCCCAGTCAAGAGTTAATAATTGGTCAGGCTCTAGCCAAGTCAAATCATTATGCTCTATCAAACTCACTTCTTCACCTTCTTGTAGGGTGCATATAAAGGGTAATAGGCGAATAGTACGTTCAGGGTATACTTGGTCAGAGAAAGGTAGTTTTTCCCAAATGTCAATAGCTACATCAAGCTCTTCTTTTATCTCACGCACAAGGCATTCAATATGTGTTTCATCAGGTTCAACCTTTCCCCCTGGAAATTCCCACTTATAAGCCAACGACATATGTTCACCCCGTTGCACGGACAAAATCTTTTCGTTGTGCTCTATAATTGCACAGGTTACCTCTACTACCATAAATAGCCGCAATAATAAGTCTTTCTATGTGTCGAAAAAGTTAACCAATAGAGAAAGTTTAAACATTTATTCAGCAATGTGGTGTAAAAGAAACGTTTAGTTTTTTATAAGCTAAAAAAAGAGGGGAGTGAGATGCTAGATTTTATATTTATCAATATTTTTCATAAACACTTCATAATATTCAAGCCTACTTTTCAGTAATTGGTTCACCTCTTTCATATCCTTAAATAAAGCTTCAAAAAGTTCACTTGCCGGTATGGAAATGTTTTCGCCCTCTTGTGCTATTTTATATAGTTCGGCGGGGTCTGAGGCCGTGCCCTGTAGATTTTGCAAGCGGTAACTCACTTTTCCTTCTTTTAATATTTGTCCATCGCCGCTGTGCCACCAAGTAACATCAATTTCAGGAAAAGCATCGGGAACCATTGATATTATATTAGCAGGCATTTGGGTTTTATTATCGATATAGTTTCGCAACGACCTATCAGTGGCGCAGTTGTCTAACCTTACCAACAAATCTTTATACCCCAAGTTTAATACTTGTTTTATTAGTCCCAAACGCGTTCCGTATGTATTCATATTTTTTTTCAAAAAAAAACGTCTTTTTTATTTCTTATTTAGGAAATTTATTTCCATTTTTGAAAACCAGTATATGCAAATATATGCCAGTACAGGAAAACTTGTTGATTATGCATTGATGTACTATGCAATTGTTTAAACAATTACAATAATACAAAAGAAGAACAAAAAAACTATTTCAACTGTATACGGCTCAATAACAAGCTAAACACTAACTAACCATAGCATTATGGAATTGCAGTTTTATAAAAAAACAGAAGACACCAATAGTGGTGATACTATTAGTACCTACTATGTGCTTAGCGAAAAACTAAGCACCCTAATAATAATGAATAATGAAGAGCCTGCACGGTATGTAATATCATGTTTGCCTGCACCTGTTGAGGTAAACGATAAAATGTACCCCATATCACAAAGCGAATTTTTAGCCGCAGCCACCAAAAGCAATAATGCTATATGCTGGTATGTGGATGAAATTGTAGCTGTTTAATTTACAAAACCATAATTGATAGTATAGATGTATATGTGATGCATTTGGTTTGATAGTTTGCAATGTAGGCGTAACACGCCAAAAATTAGCAGGTAGAAGGGATTTAGCCTGCTTTTTTTTATTTGTAGATGATGTTGATACAAAACTTTTGGCAGTAATGATGTCTACCAAATGATGATACCAAAATGCATTAAGGCACTCCCGTCTGATTATGGTTATACTTACTTTGTTATATGCAAAAAGTCGCAAATTGCCATCACAATTGGCGCAGATGCCCCTAGCGTGAGAAATTCGTCCGTTTTAACTTTGTTGACTATTTAATGTAATAACAACAAATATGAGCAGTATTGACAATACCATTGCCCAGCTCGAGCTTGCACAAATTGGCTGGGTGGTTCCAGACATTCACTCCGCTGTTAAATTTCTTGAAAACGCCTTGGGCATAGCTGGTTTCCCCCAGCCTGAACGAGTTCGAGCACAGGATTTGGGTATGACTTATCATGGTAAGGTTGAAGCAGGCGAATGGCTGACCACTCAAACCTATAATGGGGGTACTTTTATTGAACTTGTCCAGCCTGTTTCCGGCCAAAGTATGTTTCACGACTACCTCAGTCGGTATCCCGCAGGAGGCACACAGCATCTAGCGTTCCGTTTGCCAGTCGGCGATTTCGATAGGGTTACCAGCGATTTGAGCGAACAAGGTTATGCTAGCATTAGCGAAGTGAACCATCCAATTGCACGAATGGCTTTTTTCGACACCTACCAAACGCTGGGAGTTGCCACTGAGATTATGGGTATCACGCCAGAAGGAAGGATAGCCATCGAACAAATGCAGAAGGTTCGGTGAGGTTGAATAATAGAGGAGTTCATAATTATCGTGAAAAATTATAAAACACAAAAAAGCCTTCAAAATCAATGATTTTGAAGGCTTTTTTTAGTGACCCCGCTGGGACTCGAACCCAGGGCCCATACATTAAAAGTGTATTGCTCTACCAGCTGAGCTACGGAGTCGTATACCTTTTTCGTAAAAGGACTGCAAAGATAGTTTTTTGGAGTAAGAATGCAAACCCTAATAATAAAAAAAATATAACCTATTAAAACATAGCCCTATAAGTATAATGTACCTTGCAAACCTTAGCACCAACGGCGTGCAAAAGGCTGTGCATTTTAGGATTGAAGTCTCCAATCCATGCCATTTCAACTTGTTTTATCTCGGGGTGATTGTTGATAGCCTCATAAAACTTCATTATCAAACCAACATCTAAGCCCAAATTGTGGTATTTAGGTATTACACCGTATACAATACCCCTAGCTCTATCAACGGGTTTAGTTTTTAGGTAGTATAAAAATTGCAGCTTTTGCCACCATCCAAATTTTCCGTTTAGGTGTTTAAAAATTTGGTTCACATCAATAAGATTTACATAAAAACCAGCGGGTTCTCCATCTGCGTAAGCAAACCATATAAAATCTTCAACCACAATGGGCAAAAACTCCTGCATCAGTTGTTTCACCCTGTCAACAGTTAAGGGGGTAAAACCTTCGTGGTGCTGCCATGCCAAGTTGTATATGTAAGCAAAATCAGCAGCAAACTGCTTCATTTCTTTTTTCTTAAAATGCTTAAAGGTGTACTTTGTGTTTTGCAAAACACGGCTACCAAGTTTATTAAACCTTTCAAAATCAAAATCACCGTCCGTAATCTCGCTTGTGGTTTGTTCTATAATCTTGCTAAATCCATATCCTTCAAACAGTTTTTGGTAATAAGGCAGGTTGTAGTTTTCTTGGTAACTAGGATTTTTAAAACCTTGCACCAGTAACCCCCAATATTTATCTCGTTCACCAAAGTTTATAGGGCCATCCATTCCTTTAAAGCCATTTTCTTTCAGCCAGTTTCTACAGGTATCAAACAGCAGGTGTGCGGCAGCATCATCATCAGTACACTCAAAAAAGCCTATACCGCCAATTTTTTCATCGTTGGTGCTATTTTCATTGGTATAAAAAGCGGCCACCCTGCCTAAAAGTTTTCTTTCATCACTTTGCAATATCCAACGTTTAGCGTTTCCGTTTTTGTAGTATTGGTTTATGTTTTGGTCAAATACTCGTTCAATATCATTATCCAAATGACATATCCATTGGCTATCGTTTCGGTAAAATTCTTTACCTGCTTGTAAAAACAGTTTTTTAGTTGTATTTTCAATAACTTCTATTATCCTCATCTTTTTTAAATGTAAGGGTAAAATATGCTATAAAACAAGATATTTGCAAAGGTTCAAAAAAAATTAAATAACAATAACAAATGCTGCAGATTGGAGATAAAATGCCCGACTTTAAATTAACGGGTGTATTTGGCAAAGTACGCAACAACTATGATTTTGCCGATAAGTACGCATTGGCAATAGTATTTACCTGCAATAGCAATAAATACTCGCAGGCATATAGCCAAAGGCTTATAAAGCTGTTTGACAAGTATGAGGAGGATAATTTTGCCATAATAGGTATTAATAGTAACGATGCCCTACTATCGCCCGAGGATAACTATGAAATGATGCAAAAAGCTGCATATCACTACAAACTTCACGAACGTAATTTTTTGTATCTGCACGATGAAACACAGGATATAGCCAAAGCCTTTGGTGCACGTTATAACCCCGAAGTGTTTTTGTTTAACTCTAAACGTGAGTTGGTATATAAAGGAGCTATTGATGATAATTGGGAGAATGAATATCTTGTAACCCAAGCCTACCTTGAAGATGCTATTGAATATAGCCTTGATGGTATTGATGTTGATTTCCCTGAAATACCAGTTACCTCAGGTGAATCTATAATATGGAAAAAGGGTGAAGAACCCGATTACGCAAAAGCTAATTCTTTAGGATAAATAAACGTTAAGGTACTGAAACCTCAAAATTATAAGGGCAAGGTAGTAGTTATTACAGGTGCATCATCAGGCATTGGTGAGGCTTGTGCGCGCGAGTTTGATGCACATGGTGCCTCCGTTGTTATTGCTGCTCGCACAGTAGATAAATTGCAGCAAGTTGCCCAACAACTAAGTAATCCATCGCTTATTATACAGGCCGATGTATCGCAAGAAGCAGATTGCCAGCACCTAATTGATGAAACCATAGCCAAATTTGGCAAAATAGATGTATTGGTGAACAATGCGGGTATAACTATGCGCGCATTATTTAACGATGCCGATATTGATGTAATACGCCAATTGATGGATATTAATTTTTGGGGCACAGTATACTGCTCAAAATTTGCCTTACCCCATCTTTTAAAAACCAAAGGCAGCATTGTAGGAGTATCATCAATAGCTGGTTTTAAAGGATTACCCGGACGTACAGGATATTCAGCCTCAAAATTTGCTATGCAAGGTTTTTTAGAAGCCCTTCGTATAGAAAATCATAAAACAGGTTTGCACGTACTAATAGCTTGCCCCGGGTATACTGCTTCAAACATTCGCAATGCTGGACTAAATAAAGACGGAAAAGCACAAGGCGAAAGCCCGTTGGATGAAAAAAAATTGATGAGTGCCGAAGATGTAGCCGCCTACATAGCTCGCGCTACAACAAAACGCAAAAAGTATTTAGTACTTACCCCATTGGGCAAACTTACCGTTTGGCTTAATCGTTTTTTCCCATCGTATATAGATGGTATGGTGTACAACAGTGTAGCCAAAGAAAAAGACTCTCCCTTTAAATAAAATATTTTACATCTTAAACTTAAAAAAATAGCATTGTCTAAATTTGGCTAATGGAAAACAAACGACTAAATATTAGTTCAGGTGCGCCATGGGAAGATATTGTGGGTTACTCGCGTGCAGTGCGTATAGGCAACATTGTTGAAGTGGCAGGTACTACTGCTGTTGATGAAAACGGGGCAACTGTTGGCCAAAACGATATGTATGCCCAAACCCAATATATACTACAAAAAATAGAAAATGCCTTGCAACAAGCAGGCGCAAACCTAAGTGATGTGGTACGTACCCGTATGTTTATTACAGATATAAGCCAGTGGGAAGCAGCAGGTCGAGCACATGGCGAGTTTTTTAAAACTATAAAACCTGCCGCCACTATGGTAGAAGTGAAAGCATTAATTAACCCCGAATTATTAATAGAAATTGAAGCCACAGCTATTTGTGGAGCATAGTATGGAAAATCATAACGAATATTTTGAAGCCAATCGTAAACATTGGAACCAGAGAACAACAGTACATAAAGACTCTGACTTTTACGATTTAAAAGGGTTTTTAGCAGGACGAAACGTACTTGCAGAGATTGAATTAAACGAAATGGGCAATCATGTGGTAGGCAAAAGCCTGTTACACCTGCAATGCCATTTTGGATTAGATACCTTGAGTTTTGCCCGTATGGGAGCAAAAGTTACTGGCATTGATATAGCCGACGAAGCCATTAAAACTGCTCAACAAATAACTGTTGACGCAGGACTGGAGGCTAATTTTGTATGTTGTAATGTGTACGATACCCGCCAATATGTAAAAGAAACTTTTGATATGGTATTCACTTCTTACGGAACTATTGGTTGGTTGCCCGATTTGGATAAGTGGGCTAAAGTAATTGCCAATAGTCTAAACAAAGGAGGTACATTTTATATGGCCGATTTTCATCCTGTGGTGTGGATGTTTAATGATGATTTTACAAAACTTCAATATCCTTATGCCAATTCGGGCGTTTTAGCTTTTGAAAATCAAGGCACATATACGGATAGAGATGCGGATATAAGTGGTAAAGAATACGGTTGGAACCACAGCATTAGCGAAATACTAAATGCTTTGATAAACAATGGACTTGAAGTACAGTTTTTTAACGAGCATAATTACTCACCTTACCCCTGTTTTGCCAACACGGTAGAAGTAGCTCCTAGTCGTTGGCAAATAGAAGGGTTGGAGGGTATTATCCCAATGGTATACTCTTTAATGGCAGTGAAGAAATAACTGTATTATTAACCTAAATCGGATAGGTATATATACTTTCCTAATCATAAACTTAGGCGGATTAATATGTGTGCTTATCCCGAAGGGTCTGCTTAGAATCGGGTTTCAACCCGATGAAATTCATAATTAAAATTCATATATTAGCTTTCCCTTGAAAAGAAAAATAATATTAGAAACCCCAAGGCTATTGCTGTTTGAAATGGCATTGGAAGATGCTCCTGATTTTTTTGAACTGAATGCCGACCCAGAGGTAATACAATACACGGGCGATATATCATTTGCCAATGTAGAAGAAGCCAAAGATTTGGTGCGCAACTACAAGCAATACCAACTACACGGCTACGGCCGTTGGACAATGAAGCACAAACAAACGGGCGAGTTTATAGGCTGGTGTGGTATTCGCCATTTTGAAGAACTTGGAGATACTGATATAGGCTACCGATTGCTAAAAAAGCATTGGAATAGGGGCTATGCTACCGAAGCCTCTATAGCTTGTTTAGAATTTGGTTTTAAAACAATGGGATTGAAACGCATTATTGGTAGAGCAGATAAACGCAACGGGGCATCAATACGTGTATTTGAAAAACTAGGGCTAAGATTTGAGAGAGAATTTGAAGAAGACGGTGTGCTAAATGTGCAATACGTCATTGAGAAAGATTAATAGCTTTTATATCTTCATTAGTCGGAAATCACTACCACCAATTAACTGGTAACTATTAATTTTATCCCAATATTTTTGAATAACTATGAAAACCAACCACGAGATTGACTATAAAATTTATGGCGAAGAAATGCAGTTTGTTGAGATTGAACTTGACACGCAAGAAACTGTAGTAGCCGAAGCAGGTAGTTTTATGATGATGCCTGAGGGTGTTGAAATGGAAACTATTTTTGGTGATGGTAGTAGCCAAAACCAAGGTTTTATGGATAAACTGTTTAGTGCGGGGAAACGTTTGCTAACAGGCGAAAGCCTTTTTATGACTGCTTTTACCAATACTGGTGGTGGTAAAAGACACGTTGCCTTTGCATCGCCCTATGCTGGTAAAATTATTCCATTAGATTTACACGAACTTGGAGGCAAAATTGTTTGCCAAAAAGATGCCTTTTTATGTGCTGCCAAAGGGGTAAGCGTAGGCATTGAGTTTCAGCGCAAACTGGGTACGGGTTTGTTTGGTGGTGAAGGTTTTATCATGCAAAAGCTAGAAGGCGACGGTATGGCCTTTATGCACGCAGGGGGTATGGTGATTGAGCGTGAACTGATGATAGGCGAAGTTTTAAAAATTGATACGGGTTGTATAGTAGCTTTTACCAAAAATGTAAACTATGATATACAAATGGTAAAAGGGATAAAAAATGCCGTTTTTGGAGGTGAAGGTTTGTTTTTAGCACAACTTACAGGTCCAGGCAAAGTATGGATACAATCACTTCCCGTTAGCCGTTTGGCAGGACGTATACTACAATATGGTACCTCTACCCGCAAAGGCGAAGGCAGTATTTTAGGCGGTCTTGGCGATTTGTTGGATGGGGATAATAGGTAGAGTACTAATGCGTCCATTGCGAGGTCTTCCGAAGCAATCTGTCAGAAAATACTAAATATTAATCTCGAAATACAAAAAAGTAAACAGATTGCTTCGTTAGCCTAAGAAGGCTTACTCTTAATGACGATTAGCCATTAAGCCGTAAACTGTTCCATTATTTGACCTAAGCGGTAAATATCGCTAAAGCTATTGTATAAGGGCACGGGTGCCATACGTATCACATTTGGTTCGCGCCAATCGGCCACAACACCATTTTCAGTAAGGTAGTCAAACAGCTTGCGTCCATTATCTTTTACCAATACTGATAGTTGGCAGCCTCTGTCTTTTGGGCTGTTTGGGGTAATAATAGTAAAAGTTTGTTTACCACTTTTGGTTAAACCATCCAATATATATTCAAGGTAGCCCGTTAGTTTTTCACTTTTTGCACATAGGTTTTCCATACCCGCCTCGGCAAATATTTCAAGCGATGCACGGTGAATCGCCATAGGGAATACCTGTGCATTGCTAAGCTGCCAGCCCTGTGCTCCTTGCGTTGGTTTGAAGCCTTTTTTCATTAAAAAACGCTCTTTTTCATCATGTCCCCACCAACCTGCAAAGCGCACCAGTTTTGGGTTGTTGCCATGCTTTTCGTGTACAAATACACCCGATGTTCCACCAGGGCCACTGTTTAGGTATTTGTAGCTACACCACACTGCAAAATCAACATCCCAATCGTGCAATTGTAAATTTAGGTTGCCTGCTGCGTGTGCCAAATCAAAACCGCACACTGCACCTGCTTTATGTGCTGCGGCAGCTATTGCCTTCATATCAAAGGCTTGGCCTGTGTAGTAGTTTACACCTCCCATTATCACCGTAGCTATGCTATCGGCGTTATCTTCAATTACTTTAACAATATCTTCAGTGCGCAGGGTATATTCACCTTCGCGGGGCTTTAATTCTATTATTGCATCATCGGGGTTCAAATCGTGCATAAGCACTTGGGTTTCCATAGCATATTGATCGCTAGGGAAAGCACCTGCTTCCATCACAATTTTATATCTATTACCCTTTGGGCGATAGAAACTCACCATCATTAAGTGCAAGTTGGTGGTAAGGTTGTTCATCACCACTACTTCACTAGGCAATGCACCTACAACTTTAGCCGTATTTTCAGTTAAGAAATGATGGTAGCTAAACCATGGGTTTTTGCCTTTAAAATGACCTTCTACGCCAAACTCTGCCCAGTCGGCAAATTCTTGTTCTACAAAAGCACGGGCTGTTTTGGGCTGCAAACCCAGTGAATTACCTGTTAGGTATACCACGTCTTGCCCATTGTGTTGGGGTATATAAAAGCGTTCTCTATATGCTGCTAAGCTATCTTCACTATCCATTTGCGCAGCAAAGCTGCTTGTGTTTTCGTAGTTCATCATTGCAAGGGCGAAATTAGCACTTAGTTTTTTAAATGCCTTATTGTTTGCAATGCTTCAAACTGTGTAGCACAATTTATTTTGTTGGTGGGGACGATTATTTTATGCCGCTTTCTTTTTTGCTCAGTTCTATTAGCACTAAATCTACAATATGTTCAAACTTTTCAGGGTCTTTTTGGTAATAATCATAAGAGCGTTTGAATTCTTCGGCCGTGGTTTGGTTTTCAGTGTATATTTGATTGTATAGCACAGGAGCCATTTTTTTTGCTGAATCACCAAAAATATTTACCGTTTTCAAACGACCTTCAGCAATATGTATGTCGGTAAAGACTGAAACCATTTTTTCTTCGCTTAAGATACCATTTGGGGTACTTTTGCAAGCAAACAGAAGTGTGGTGAGTAGTATGCTAATTACTATTGTACGCATTGGTTCAAAAATACACAACTATAATTCCATATTTGATGACTATAGCTCAAAACCTTAAAAAAATTAAAAGTAGCTTACCCGAAGGGGTGAAATTGGTTGCCGTTTCAAAGTTTAAATCTAATGAAGATATTTTAGAGGCTTACCAAGCAAGGCAAACTGTTTTTGGCGAGAATCGTGTGCAAGAATTAACGGAGAAGTATGAGCAATTGCCTAAAGATATTGAGTGGCACATGGTTGGTCATTTACAAACCAATAAGGTAAAATATATTGTGCCTTTTGTGCACCTTATACATGGGGTAGATGGTTTTAAATTGCTTAAAGAGATTGATAAACAAGCCCTAAAGGTTGGGCGTGTGCAAAATTGCCTTTTACAAATACATATAGCACAAGAGGAGACGAAGTTTGGCTTTGATAGGGAAGAGGTGCTGCAAATGCTTACTAGTGCTGAGTTTGCCGCGTTACAAAATATACAATTGTGTGGAGTAATGGGTATGGCAACTCTTACCGATGATAAAGAGCAAGTACACAAAGAGTTTAGGGGCTTAAAACAGCTTTTTAGTGAACTAAAACAAAGCCATTTTGCCCTAAATGATAGCTTTAAAGAAATAAGTATGGGTATGAGTGGCGATTACGTCATTGCGGTAGAAGAAGGTAGCACTTTGGTGCGTATTGGTTCTTCTATATTTGGGGTGAGGTAAAGGGGTATAATTTATACCACCCTTACTGCATCGGGAACAAAGCGTTTGTATTCGCCACCGTATAGTATCACATCACGCACCATTTTAGAGCTTATGGGTGTATACTCAGGCAATGAGATAAGGAAAACAGTTTCCAAATCAGGCCACATAGCTTTGTTAATTTGTGCTATCTGGTACTCGTAGTCGTAATCAGTAACAGAACGTAAACCACGAAGTATGTAGCGCGCTTCTCTAAACTTACAAAAATCAACTGTAAGGCCATTGTAATGGTCTACACTTATCTTAGGCTCGTCTTTAAAAATTTCTTTTATCCAAGCTACTCTTTGGTCTAGCGAGAACAAATGCTTTTTATCAGTATTACGGCCAATAGATATTATTATTTCATCAAATAAAGGCAGTGCGCGGTTTATAATCTCAACGTGCCCAATGGTTATAGGGTCGAAAGTTCCTGGAAAAATGGCTCGTTTCATAAGTAAGTCTTTAAAGGGTTTCAAATAAAATACTTTTTACCCTAAAAGCCTACTGTGCTAAAGTATAAAAGCTAAAAGCCGATTGACCGTATTTTCTGGTTTCACTTAGGTTTTCGGGCGGTAGTTTCACGTTTTTATCGTGTTCTATTATCAAAACTCCATCAGCAGCCAGCAGATTATTGGCAAACACGTGCTGTATTATTAGTGCTATGTTTTGCATAGCATAAGGAGGATCGGCAAAAATAATATCGAAATTTTGTGTGCAGTGTTGCAGGTATTTAAGGGCGTCGCCTTTAATAATTTGGTATTGACTAAGACCCAGTTTTGAGCTTATTTCTTTTAGAAATTTAAAGGTAACAAAGCTGCTATCTACAGCTATAATATTTTGTGCCCCGCGCGATGCAAATTCTAAACCAATTCCACCACCACCTGCAAAAAGATCTAAAACCTTAAGGTCTTCAAAATGGTAACGGTTGTTTAAAATATTAAATAGTGATTCTTTGGCTATATCAGTTGTAGGCCGTGCAATAAGATTTTTTGGTGGCCGTATTATAAAACCCGCATGTTGTCCGCCAATTATTCTCAATAGGTAAAGTCAATCAAATGGCCATAATCAAAATTAGCAGGTGCTTCAATTTGCCTGTTTAGTAATGTAGCCTGCTCAAACTTACCTCCAAAGGTGTTCAGTATTTCTGTAAGTTGAGGGTGAACTTGCCCGTGCAATAGCAAGGGCAGTTGTTGATGCGGAATATTAAATGTTTGGTAGTAATTTAATATAAAGTAGGCAGCCTCATCAATTGTTTCATAACTAAAAACGTTGAAAAAAGAAGGCGTTGCGTTTTGGCTATGTATCAGGCATAATTTGCCATCATAAAAAAACGCGTTTAGTTTATTGGGATGGTATTTTATACTTTTTCTTAAATATGAAGCCGAAACGGGTTCAATACGTGCATCAAAATATTTTGAGCGAACAGGATAGTATATGTAATCTTGGGCAGCATACACTAGCTGTGCTTCACCATTTATAGCGTTGGTAACCTTTATCACTTCATCATCAGCAACACTATACAGGTGGCGTAAATATCCCTCAAGGTGCAAATCGCTATACAATTCTGTAGGTATTAGCGTGCCTTTGTACCCGCCAATAACAACCGTTGTGGTTTTGTAGGTATTTTTAAGTACATCTTGCGAACGCACAAAATCAAAGAAGACTGATTCGTTATCTTTTAGTGGTTGCAAAAAATCATATTGACCAAGAAATTGCAGCTTTTCTTCGGCAGTATGCACAGCTACACCACAGCTTTGCCCATTTATTCCCAATACAAGGTGCATATTGGTTGTTGGGGTGCTTTCAAAAGCATCTGATGTATACACTACCTTTAAGGGCATGGGTAATTTTGTGAGTGTTAATTCCGTATCACTTTGGTAACAGGAATGATATTGTTAATGATAGTAGTAGTACTACTCTTGTTTTTCCCAGTTGCCTGTAAACACAGCATCAACCATTGATCCTATGCGTAGGGCTTTTTTCTTGTTGAAAGGTTTAGGGTCTTTGGCTTCAAAAACCTGTATTTCTACACCATTACGGTTTATTAAACCTGCATTAAGCTCAAATTCTACTTTGTTTGAGTGTGGCACATAGCGTAAAGAATCAAAGTTCTGTACTTTGCCTTTAAGTTTTTCTGCAATGGTTATGTACAATGTATCTATCTGTACATTATTTTCTTCACCTTCTACAAATTCACCTACTTGTTTCACTTCTGCAATTTTACCATTTTTCAACCCGTATATTAACGAGTCGAAGTTTTTAGCAAAAGAGCCATAAGCATCTTTGTATGCAAATTGTGCTTCCTTTACTTCAGTAAGTCTTTTTATAATGTCAGTTTCAATATACTTCACCTGTGCATCGTGGCGCAAGGTAGTGGCTATGGTATTATAACATAAGTAGCCTACTATAATACAGGCTATTGCCAATACAAATTTTAATATGTTGTTGGTCATACGGATTGGTTTGTGCAATTATACTAATTTTAGATGTAAGCTGTATGAAGGAACCTTTAAAACATTAAACATTTTATGTATTGATAACGGCGCAAAGACACTTTAGGTTTAAATAAGGCTGTTATTTTTTTGTTTAAACAAAAAAAGCGTGTCCTTAATTGTTAAAGGACACGCTTATAGTGAAATTATCTTCGCTTAGTTTTTCTTGGCTGTAAGATTTATATCTAAGCCAATTTTATTGCTTACGAAATTTTCTTTTAAGAAAGCACGTGCAGCATTATCATTTTCATTACCCCACATTACATTCCAATCCAAACGATTGATTTCTGTTTTAGCAGAAGCAGTAATAGCATCTTCGGTAAGTGTTACTTTAGCAGGGAAGCTAATTTCGCGGGTAGTACCTTTTAGGGTAAGGTTACCGCTAATTGTGTGTGTATTTCCGTCTTTATCACCTTCTAATGCGGCAACTTTTGTTATTTCAAAAGTGGCAGTAGTAAAGCTATCTACATGGAAAAAATCAGGGCTTGAAAGGTGGCCTACTAGTTTTGCATTTTCAGCAGCATCTTTAAGGTCATTGTTTTTAATAGTTTTCATGTCTATAGTAAAGTTACCTGCTACTAGGTTACCTTCTTCTACTTTCAAAGAACCACTTTCAATGGCAATAGTACCTGTGTGGCTACCAGTTACAACTTTAGAGCCGCTCCAGCCCAATGTGCTTGCAGCTGCATCAACTGTGTAGTTTGCTGATGTTTCAGTTGCCTGTGCTACCTCACCGGCAGTTTCAGATGTTTTTTTGTCTTTGCAAGCTGCCAAGCTGGCTGCTGCGAATAGAACTACGAATAGTTTTTTCATTTTAGTGTTGAATTATAAAGTATTTACTCTGTTAAAGTAATACAAATATATACAAATAATGTTTAAACATTAATTTTTATGTTAAAAAATAAAGCTATACTAACAATTTAGTTTCAGTATTGTTTTCAGTAAACAAGAAAAGCAGCCAAAGGCTGCTTTTAAATACATTATTTAGTTAACCGAAATTACTTACATACGTATGTATAAGTGGTGTTTTTAATTTCAGTTGTTGAAGTTTCTTTTGAAGAAGCAGGGTTTCCTTTATCATTAAAAATAAAAATAGATGTTTTAGTTTCACCAACGCCGTTTTCGGTATTAGTTTCTGTAAGTTTAAGGCTCACATCAGTATCTTTAGAATTTAAGTTTGGATCTTCCCAACCATCAAAAAAAAGTTTTGAAAGCAAAACATTAGCTTCTTTAGCATCACCAAGAGTTTTTCCGATATCAAAAGTAGCCGAATAGGTTTCTATAAAAGGGGCGCTAACAACATTTTTGCTTGATGTTTTAGTTCGGTTACCTTTAGCATCATATTGATAGGCTATTTCTTCGCTAAAACTGAAGGGTTCAGCGCCTTGGTTTGTAGATGTAAAAGAGTTGAAGACTACCACACCGGAAGGGCGACCAAATGAATTATAATTAAGGTAACGGGCACTATCAATGCTAACCACTTTGCCTAAACCTGGTATATTATCAGCTTCAAAACGGCTTAAACAGTACTCGATATACCCATTATTATCATAAAAATATATTTGAGTTATTTTAGCCTGACCAAAGTCCCCATCTAAATTAAAAACACGTTGCTCTACCTTATTTAAGGTGGAGTATGTTATAGAGGAATTTACTGCTTCCTGACCTTGTTGAAATAATTTCAGACTAGTAATGTTGCTATTGGTATATAATAATAGGGCATAGCTGCTAGAATCTTCATTACCAGTCGTGGAATCAAGAAAACTAACTTTGTTTATTCTGTCAGCGTTATCGTAATACAATACAAAACCACCATATTGATTGGGGTTTCCGTTTGATGCGATAATCTCTTTTGTGCTTTTTAGTTTGCATGTTGTGCTGGGTGCAGGTGAACCATTTTTGTTATCATCAGCTTTTTTGCAAGCATTAAAAGCAACTAGCATACAGAATGCCATAGTAAATGCGGTTATTTTTCTCATTAGTTGCCAATATACTTAATTAAAGCTGCACAGGGCTATCTAATAGTTATTTAGGCTGATACTAGAATGGCTGGTTGAAACTGGCTATTAGGCAAAAAAACAAAACCCCAATAGCAAAGCTATTGGGGAGTATAGTATATATAAAGTTAATGAAGAAGCTATACACCAAACCTATTTCCCACCCATACAAAGCGGCGGTTAATATAATCAGGATTAGTAAAGCTGGCATTACCTGCGGGATTACCTCCCGATACATGAAAATCAGAAAATGCAGCGTGCTGGTTTACAAATATTGCACCTGTGAAGTTGAATGATACAGGAGTAAACACACTGTTCATCTCATCTTCAATGGTAGTTTGAAAAGCCTCGTCAGTGGCATATGCCAAGCAAGTAATTGCACCATGCGTACTAGCCGATTCTTTTATCAACTCAAGCGATTGTTGACTGTTATTAGTTTTAATAATAAAAACAACCGGGCCAAAGCACTCGGTTAGGTATACCTCTTTTTGATCTACAGATACCTCAATAATACTAGGGCTAGCTGTGCGGGCGTTTTCAAATTCAGGGTTGGCTACTTTTACGCTTGCCAAAACCATCCGTCCACCTGCACCTGCGGCAGTTTGCACGCGTTGTATGGTAGCATCGGCTTGAATACCGCCCAATGTACCTGCACCCATTTTAGGGTTGTTTACAATAGCTTTTATGGCTTCAACCAATTTATCTACCACATCATCATAGGCAACAACCCCATCAGGAGTTTTAACACCTTCTTTTGATAAATAGATATTTTGCGGTGCTGTACACATTTGTTTTGAGTATAGCGATACCGAAAAGGCAAGATTTTGTATAACAGCATCAAGGTTATCGGCTGAATCAAGCAAAACAGAGTTTACACCAGCTTTTTCAGTAAAAACCTCTTTGTTTTCCAACCCTTCAACATAGTTACCAAATGATGAGCTGCCTGTAAAATCAACCAACTTTACATTTTCGTTTTCAGCCAATTGTTTGGTTATGGGTTGCGAAACTGTATCAACGGCTAATTGAACTGTGTTAGAGTCATAACCATTGTTCTTCAATACTTTTTGCATTTCGGCTACTACAATAGCAATAGGCAAAATAGCTTTTGGGTGAGGTTTAACTATAACTGTATTACCTGAAATTAAATCGGCAAACATACCCGGAACTGTATTCCAAGTAGGGAAGGTAGAGCAACCTATAACCATGCCTATACCTTTGGGCATTGCCTTCCAATTTTTACGCACTTTTACATCAAACTTGCCCATGTTTTTCACCCACATTACTTCGTGTGGAAAGCGGGTAAGTTCCATATAGCCCATAGTAATAGCTTCTAAAGCTCTATCATTGGCATGGGGGCCGCTTGCCTGAAAAGACATAATAAAACCTTGCCCTGTAGTGTGCATTGTGGCATAGGCAATATCAAAAAAGCGATTTTTAATTTGCTCAAGTGTTTCAATAAGTAAGCCCGTGCGTTCTTCAACACTGGCCTTGCTCCACTGCTTTTGGGCAGTTTTAGCATTGCTAATAAGCTGCTCGGGCGAGAAAGCAGGGTAGCTAATACCCAAACCCAATTGCAAAAATGGTGAAACTTCTTCGCCAATAAAGGCACGCTCGCCAGTTTGCAACAGCTCGTTAAAATTATTGTTTAATAAAGTCTGAAAATAACTTTTGCCTTTTGCATCAGCATCTTCAGCGTATGCCCTAGGGCTTTCAGGATAGGGAGTATAGTAGTTACGTTCGCTAATGGCTGCAATAGCCGCATCAAGCATGGGCTTGTGTTTTTCGAACAAAGAAGAGGCTTGGTTCATAATCATTCTAAAATTTGCCGCAAAGATAGCCCCTTTTGCGTATTAGCAATAACGTGTTAAAAACCATTTGGTAGATAACCTTGCCTACCGTTAAAACAAATATTCTCACTATTAATGAAAATATTTTAATAAATTAGTGATTTTGAAGGTAAGTCGGTACAAGTCAAGCAAATTTTAAAAAAAGTAATAGGAATTAATGACCAATGAATTTAAAAAGATTACCCGCCCATTAAGAAACGGCTACCTTTTTTTTATTACAATAGTACTGGGTACTTTAATAGCTTGCCAGTTTATAATACAGTATAAACTGAGTAGTACCAGCGAAGATGCTTCACTTATAAATATTGCAGGCAGGCAGCGTATGTATGGCCAGCGTATATCAAAACAGGTATATAATCTTAGCCAATCCATATACTCAACCAAAAAAATAAATCCTGCCGATATAGATACAATACAGCTATTGGTTGAAAGGTTTAAAAAAGCACACTATATACTAACTAATGGTGATAGCTCATTGGGTTTGGAGCATAAAAGGAGTAAAAAAATAAAAGTACAGCTAGATAGTATAGAACCTCAGTTGCAAAATATTTGTGCAGCTGCCGAGATGTTTTTTGTTCCTAATCCCGATTCGGCAACGGCTGTAGCAGCAATAAAAATCATCAAACAAAACGATCTGAAGTTTTTGTATGCTATGGAGGTTATTGTTGATGATTTTGAGGCAGAGGCAGTAAAAAAACACGATGATGTAAAAATGGTGGTGCTTAGCCTTATGCTTTTAGCAATGGGGGCAACAATACTAAGTTTTGTATTTATTTTTATGCCTGCCATACGCAGGCTAAATGCCAGTAACAAGCTGATAAAAGAAACTACCGATAGGCTTTTCTTAGCCACAGGCACAGCAAAAATTGGTATATGGGAGTATGATGTTTTAGCTGATAATCTACTGTGGGATGAAACCATGTATGCAATGTACAATATGCCCTTTGAGGCAGGTGGCAAAAAGGGCATGATACGTAAGTGGATGGCAAAAATACACAGTAGTGATGCTGCGCGAGTGAAAAAGGAACTGTATGGGGCTTTGGATGGTGGTGATGCAATAGATAGTGAATTTAGAATTGTGTGGAAAGATGGTTCGATACACTATATACATGCAAGGGCTGTAGCAGGGTATAATCGTGAAGGGAAAGTAATAACTTTAACAGGTACTAACCTTGACCTTACGGATTTAAGGGTTGCCGAGGACGAACACCGTAAATCGAGTGAGAATTTGGAAAAGGCACAAGAAATAGCACGTTTGGGTAGTTGGGAGTGGGATATTGTAAGTGGTGAAGAGAAATGGTCTACACAACAGTATCGCATTTTTGGGTATGAGCCTAATGAAATTGAAGTAAATTATGATCTGTTTGTAAGTGTCTTACACCCTAATGATAAGGATAGAGTATTGCAGGCGGTAGCGGATGTATTAGAAGGCAAACGACCGTACCACGAAGAATTCAGAATTACAAAAAAAGATGGCTCAACCTGTTATGTTGAGGCTCATGGAAGTGTAGGGAGAGACGAAAACGGAAAAGCCATAAAGATGGTGGGCACCATTTTAGACATAACGGTAAGAAAACAAGTTGAAGAAGAGTTATTAAAAGTCAATCTTGAACTTAAAGGCCTTTTCGATTCGGGAAATCATGTGTCAATAATTAGTACAGGTTTAGACGGTATAATCACCAACTTTAGTAAAGGGTCTGAAACCCTTTTGGGGTATACTACCGATGAAATGGTAGGAAAACAGTCGCCGGCAATACTTCATATTGAAGAAGAAGTAATTAAACGCGGTAATGAGCTTAGTGAACTGTTTGGTAGAGAAATAAGAGGGTTTGATGTGTTTGTGGAGTACGCTAAACAAGGCAAGTACGAATCGAGAGAATGGACATATAAACGTAAAGATGGCAGCACCTTTCCCGTACAATTAGTAATTACAGGTATACGCAATAGTAACAATGAGCTTACAGGATTTTTGGGTATAGCCACTGATGTATCGTGGCAAAAACAAAAAGAACATGAGCTTGAAACTACTATAAATATTGTTGGTGAGCAGAATAAACGCTTGCTAAACTTTGCCTATATAGTATCACATAATCTTCGTTCACACTCAGGAAATATTGAAATGATATTAAACATTTTAGAGACTGCCGAAAGTGATGAAGAACGTGAAGAGATGTTAGCTCTTCTTAAAGGAATATCAAAAAGCCTCACCGAAACTATTGTACATCTAAACGAGGTGGTGCATATACAAACCAACTTAAACATACAGAAAGAAAAAATAAATTTAAAGAATTATGCCAATAAAATTATTGAAGTATTAAGTGGTGCAATAGCCTCAAAAGGAGGTAAAATAATAAACAACTTACCTGCCGATTTAGAAATTGAGTATAACGCTGCTTATATGGAAAGCGTGTTGCTAAACTTTTTGTCAAATGGTTTAAAATACTGTCATCCGGATAGGATTGCCGAAGTAACACTTGATATATATTATGAAGATGATAGACCCGTACTGCGAATAAAAGATAACGGTTTGGGGATTGACCTAAAAAGGAATGGCGAAAAAATATTTGGACTGTATAAGACCTTTCATAACAACGCTGATGCAAAAGGGATAGGCTTATTTATTAGCAAAAATCAGATAGAAGCAATGGGCGGAAAAGTAGAGGTAGAAAGTGAAGTAAATAAAGGCACTGTATTTAGAATATTTTTTTAATACATTCACGTAAATTATAAATAGGGTGAAAGCATATATTGTTGACGACGACGAAGTGTATAAAATGGGCATTAAACGTCTCATAAAAAGGGCAGACTTTATAAATGAAGTACAGTTTTTTGAGAATGGAAAACTAGCCATTGATGCCTTGCTTGCCAATAAAAGTGATGCGGGTATGCTTCCCAATGTAATATTGTTGGATATCAATATGCCCATTATGGACGGATGGGAATTTTTAGAAATATTTAATACAATAAAGCAACAACTTGCTAAAAGTATAATTATATATATGGTAAGCTCATCAATAAATCCAAAGGATATTGAAAAAGCTAAAAATTATGAAGATGTTACTGAATATTTGGAAAAACCAGTAACGTTGGATGAAATACAGCAAATGGTAATTGCTAATCCACATCCCCGTAAAAATATTAGCTAACTAAACATTAAACCTAAAGTGCATCACGTCTCCGTCTTGCACTATATACTCTTTTCCTTCAACGTTTAACTTTCCTGCATCTCTGCAAGCAGCTTCACTGCTATAATGTATATAGTCGGCGTAGTGTATCACCTCAGCACGTATAAAACCTTTTTCAAAGTCAGTATGTATCACTGCCGCAGCTTGCGGAGCTTTAGTTCCCTTAGTTATCGTCCAAGCACGTACCTCTTGCACACCTGCGGTAAAGTAGGTAATAAGGTCAAGCAAGGTATAGGCTGCTTTTATCAGTTTTGTAACGCCTGAATCTTTCAGGCCCAAATCTTCTAAAAAAGCTTGGCGGTCTTCAAAACTATCCAATTCAGTAATATCCGCCTCAATAGCAGCACTAATAATAAGTACTTCGGCATTCTCATCAGCTATTGCAGCCTTAAAACGCTCAGTATGCGCATTTCCGTTTACCACACTACCTTCGTCAACATTGCATACGTATAGTATAGGTTTGCCTGTAAGTAGTTGAAATTCTTTTAACAACCTACGCTCATCCTCATTAGAGGGCAATACCAGCCTTGCCGATTTTCCTTGTTCTAAAACTGTTTTTATACGCTCTAGCAAATCAGCCTCTTTTTTGGCAAGTGGGTCGCCACCTGTTTTAGCTTGCTTCACTACTTTTACTAAGCGTTTTTCGACCGTGTCAAGGTCTTTCAGTTGCAGTTCAGTATCAATAATTTCTTTATCGCGCACAGGGTCTACACTACCGTCAACGTGTACTACATTGTCATCATCAAAACAACGTACAACGTGTATAATAGCATCAGTGCTGCGTATATTACCCAAAAACTGGTTGCCCAATCCTTCACCTTTGCTGGCTCCCTTTACTAAACCTGCTATATCAACAATTTCTACAGTGGTAGGCAAAATGCGTTGTGGGTTTACCAATTTGGCCAATTCGTTTAGCCTTTCATCGGGCACAGTTATTACACCCACATTGGGCTCTATAGTACAAAACGGAAAATTTGCCGCTTGTGCTTTAGCGTTTGATAAACAGTTAAAAAGTGTTGATTTACCTACGTTGGGAAGCCCAACTATACCACATTGTAATGCCATTTTGTTTTTTAGGTTTATTGTAGCCTTTGGCTCTTATCTATAATGATTATACTATTTGCTGATTTACATATTCGCAAATCAGCACATTAAATTTAGCCTTTAAGTATCTCGCTAATATCTAGCATTATTTTGTGTGCCAAGGTATTAGCAGTGCTTTCGCTTTGGCTTTCAGAATATATGCGGATAATAGGCTCGGTGTTCGATTTGCGCAAATGCACCCACTCTTGGTCAAACTCAATTTTTAATCCATCAATCAAATTAACCGGTTGCGTTTTATATTTTTCGCGTACTTTTTTCAATACCGCGTCCAAATCCACATCATCCGTTAACTGTATTTTGTTTTTAGAGATATGATAATCAGGATAAGTACTACGCAAAATAGATGCTGTTTTATCAAACTTAGCTAAGTGACTTAGGAAAAGAGCTATACCTACCAAAGCATCACGGCCATAGTGTAACTCGGGGTATATAATACCGCCGTTACCTTCGCCACCAATTACTGCATTTTCTTCTTTCATTAGGGTTACCACGTTAACCTCACCCACAGCACTGGCAAAATACTCGCCTCCGTGTTTTTCGGTAACATCACGCAAAGCGCGAGATGATGAAAGGTTTGATACAGTATTACCTTTTTTGTTTTTAAGCACATAATCGGCAACAGCTACAAGAGTATACTCTTCGCCAAAGGGAACGCCATAGTCGCTCACCAAAGCCAAACGGTCAACATCAGGGTCAACCACAATACCCAAATCAGCTTTATGAAACTTTACTTCGCCACAAATTGCTGTTAAATGTTCGGGCAAAGGTTCAGGGTTGTGAGGGAATTTACCATCAGGCGTGCAAAAAATCTCAACTACTTCTTTTACGCCAAGGGCAGTAAGTAGTTTAGGTACGGCAATACCGCCAGTGCTATTTACAGCATCAACTACTATTTTAAATTTTTTGGCTTTTATGGCCTCAACATCTACCAGTGGTAATGCTAAAATTTTAGCTATATGTTTATCTATATAAGTATCGTCTTTTTTGTAACTGCCAATATGTTCAACGGCAGGGTATTCAATACGCTCTACTTCATCAGCAATTTTTAAAACCTCTTCGCCATCAGCACCCGAAATAAATTCGCCCTTCTCGTTCAACAATTTCAGTGCATTCCATTGTTTTGGGTTATGGCTTGCAGTAAGTATTATACCACCTACAGCATTTTCATCGGGTACGGCAATTTCTACTGTCGGGGTAGTACTAAGCCCTAAATCTATTACATTAAAGCCAAGTCCCATAAGGGTACCTACAACAAGGTGGTTCACCATTTCACCTGATATACGGGCATCGCGGCCAATAACAATAGTTTTGTTATCGCTACGATTTTTTAGCCATGTGCCAAAAGCAGCAGTAAATTTAACAACATCAGCAGGTGTTAGGCCATTGCCAGCTTGCCCGCCAATTGTTCCCCTGATACCAGAAATAGACTTAATTAAGGTCATAATTTTTAAAAAGAGTGCAAAAATAGTAAAACCAATCCGAACGCGCCCATCATTTTTAACCTTTAAAAATTTAACATACAGTTACACCCATAGAATGTATTTTCGCATTCCAGTATAAAAACAATGCGTATGCGAAATATAAAGGGGCTGATTTTTTTTACATTATCTTTTTGCGTAGTAGCTATAAGCCTGCAAGCTCAGCAAGATAAGAATAAGGTAATGGTAGCTTTTTATAATGTAGAAAACCTTTTTGATACCATACACGATCCCAACAAATTTGATGAAGAATTTACCCCAGAGGGGGATAGAACATGGGGTGCCGAACGTTACCAAAACAAATTGGACAACCTTGCTAAGGTAATTAGCAGTATGAATGGCGGTAATGGCCCTGATGTTTTAGGATTGTGTGAGGTTGAAAATTTAAGCGTATTGAAAGATTTAGTAAACACCGCCGCATTAAAAAATATGGGCTACGGCATTGTTCATGTTGAATCGAAAGACCAACGCGGTATTGATAACGCTTTGTTGTATAAGAAGAGTGTATTGCATAAAGTTAACTTTACAACGCTAAATGTTTCCTTGCCAGATAGCGTTCCGCCCACAAGAGATATAATGTTGGTGCAAAGTGAAATAGATGGGCATTCGATAGCGTTTATTGTGTGTCATTTCCCTTCTAGGTCTGAAGGTCAGGCACAATCAGAGTACAAACGTGTTGCTGCTGCAAAAGTGGTTAGATATTTGGTAGATTCTTTACTGGCTGTTGATGCTAAAGACAATATTTTAATAATGGGCGACTTTAACGACGAGCCTACCGATAGCAGTATTTTAAAAGTAATGAAAGCTGCCAACCCTGAAATTAAACAACCGGCTAGTTTGTTTAATTTGATGTACCCCTTAAAAAACAAAGGTTTGGGAAGCTACAAATACCGCGATGATTGGAATATGCTTGATCAAATAATAGTGAGCACAGGGCTTATAAGTGAACTAAATGGTTTGCGCTATGTAAAAGAAAGCGCAGGAATATTTGCCGAAGAATGGATGAAACAAACCGAACCTAAATATTTAGGAGCTCCAATGCGTACTTTTGGTGGACGTAAGTATTTGGCAGGATATAGCGACCATTTTCCTGTATACATTACTATAGAGGTAAAATAATACTATGGTAGAGAAGAAGAAAATTGTAAAGGTAAAGTATGTAATAAATCCTATAAAGAAGAACCAGTTGCTATTAAAAAATAGAGAGATTAGCTGGTTATCTTTTAACGAACGGGTACTTCAAGAAGCTGTAGACCCTAATGTGCCTTTGCTTGAGAAATTAAAATTCCTATCTATATTCTCATCAAACCTAGATGAGTTTTTTAGGGTGCGTGTTGCCAGTGTACGCAGGCTACTAGAGTATCAAAAGAAAAACAAAATAAAAGGTTTGGCCGAAAGTGAAGCCTTATTGCGAGCCATACAAAAAATTGTTGTTCAGCAACAAGATAAGTATAACGAGATATACGAACTGGTTAAAGAAGAACTAGCTAAAGAAAGTGTATTTATAGTAAATGAAACACAGCTAAACCACACTCAAAAAACTGAGCTGCGTAAATACTTCAAAACCGAAGTAATATCTACCCTTTTCCCCATCATATTAGACCATTTAAGGGCATTTCCTTTTCTGCGCGATAAATCAATTTATTTAGCAGTAAAAATGAGCAAAGCCGATGGCAGCATACGCCACAAATTTGCTTTGATAGAAATACCTCAGCACGAAATAGTAAGCCGTTTTTACGTATTGCCAAAAACCGATGAAAACACTTATATAATATTGTTGGATGATATTATACGCAATTCTCTGGACGAGATTTTTCATAGTTTCCCCTACGATACCTACGAGGCATACACTGTGAAACTAACCCGTGATGCAGAATTGGAGATTGATACTGACGCAGAAATAGCCGAAGGTTTGATAGATAAAATAAGCAAAAGCCTGAAAGAACGCCGCCGAGGTATACCCGTACGTTTTATATACGATAGGGAAATGCCTGAGGATATGCTTGAGTTTATTAAAAAGAAAATGCGCATATCGCTACCGGGTATTATACCAGGTAGCCGCTACCACAACTTTAAAGATTTCGGAAAATTTCCTACAAACGGCTTAGAAAAACTAAAATATCCGAGCCAAAGTCCTTTACCTATAAGGCGAATAGAGCAAGCAAAAATTATGTTTGATACTATTCGCGAAAAAGATATTTTGCTTTGTCATCCTTATCATTCGTTCGATTATTTGATTCGTATGCTACGCGAAGCGGCTATTGACCCCGGGGTATATGCCATAAAAATAACCCTGTATCGTGTAGCCAGCCATAGTAACATTGTAAACGCATTAATAAACGCAGTAAAAAATGGGAAGGAAGTTACAGCTGTTATAGAACTGCAAGCTCGTTTTGACGAGGAAGCCAACCTATACTGGACACAACGACTACAAGAAGAAGGAGCAAAGGTGGTTTTTGGCAAACCCAGCCACAAAATACACTCAAAAGTGTGCCTTATATATCGCAAAGAAAATAACCGCACTACACATTACGCCCACTTTTCAACAGGTAATTACAACGGTGTAACCTCGCGCCTGTATTGTGATATGGGAATACTAACTGCTGATAAACGCCTTACATCAGAGGCTGTTAAGGTATTTAGCTTTATTAATAATTTCCCGCGCATCAACTATAAATTTAAGCATTTATTGGTAGCCCCTTTTTATATGAAGGATGAGTTTTTACATTTAATAGATGTAGAGATTAGAAATGCAAAAAAAGGTAAACCCGCGTGGATATTGGCTAAAATGAATAGCCTTGTTGACGAGAAAATGATAGAAAAACTGTACGAGGCTAGTGATGCAGGCGTTAAAATACGCCTAATTGTACGCGGTATTTGCTGTCTAGTGCCCAACAAAAAAGGAGTTAGTGCCAATATAGAAGTAATAAGCATAATAGATAAGTATTTAGAGCATACCCGTGCCTATGCATTTTGTAATGATGGAGCAGAAAAAATGTTCTTATCATCAGCCGATTGGATGGGACGTAACCTCGACCGTAGAATTGAAGTAGCCTTTCCTATATACGATACGGCAGTATATAACACTATTAAAGAGATATTAGAGATACAATGGCGCGATAATGTAAAAGCCCGTGTAATAGATGGGGGAGGAGATAATACTTTCCGCACCTTCTCGCTACCAGTTGTCCGCTCACAAGACGAGGTATACAATTACCTTTTAGGTATTAATCAATAAACAGCAAATTTTTAATTGTAATTTTGCAGCAAAGCAGAAAGGCTTGTCGCTTCGCCTATTTGGCGGAGAGGAAAGTCCGGGCAGCATAGGGAATCATACTTGTTAACGGCAAGGTGCGGTAACGTACAGAAAGTGCCACAGAAAATAACCGCCCCATGCCTACGTGTAGGCGAGGAGGTAAGGGTGAAAACGTGGTGTAAGAGCCCACGCACAGCATTAGTGATAGTGTTGTGGGGTAAACCTTATGAGATGTAAGACCAAATAAACCCCAACCCCAATGTATTTTGGGTAGGAGCTTCCCGCGACAAAGGTACTTGTACCTGTTGGGGAGGGTAGGTTGCTAGAGCTGCGGGGCAACCCGCAGACCAGATAAATGACAGGCAGTCCCGTTCCGAATTTATTCGGGGGGAGGAACAGAACCCGGCTTACTCTTCTGCTTTTTTCTTTTTTCAATCAAATACCCTATCAGTTATCCACCACAGCAATCTTTCTGTGAAATTTATCATAAAGTTTGATACCTTCGTCTTGAAAATAGTACACTATGGCAAACATCCTGATAATTGACGACGAAAAGAGCATACGCAACACCCTAAAGGAAATACTTGAGTATGAAGGCTACAAGGTAGACGAAGCCGCCGACGGCGTGCAAGGTCTTGAGAAGCTGGAAAACCAAGATTTTGATGTGGTGCTGTGCGATATAAAAATGCCAAAAATGGATGGGATGGAAGTGTTGGAGAAAGCTGCCGAAACAGCTCCCGATGTTCCATTTATAATGATATCAGGTCATGGAACTATTGAAACCGCAGTAGAAGCTACCAAAAAAGGTGCTTACGATTTTTTGCAAAAACCGCCCGATTTAAACCGTTTGCTTATTACCATTCGTAATGCGGTGGATAAAAACAAATTGGTGGTAGAAACCAAAATACTTAAACGTAGGGTAACCAAAACCCGTGAAATTATTGGCGATTCGCCCGCCATAAAATCAATAATGGAAACTATTGAAAAAGTGGCTCCAACAGAGGCGCGTGTGTTGATTACAGGCGAAAACGGAACAGGTAAAGAACTGGTAGCCCGTTGGATACACGAAAAAAGTAATCGTGCCAATGCACCACTTATAGAAGTAAACTGTGCTGCAATTCCTTCCGAATTAATAGAGAGCGAATTGTTTGGACACGAAAAAGGCTCATTTACATCAGCAGTTAAACAACGCATAGGCAAGTTTGAACAAGCCAATGGAGGCACGCTGTTTTTAGATGAAATCGGCGATATGGGCTTATCAGCACAAGCCAAAGTATTGCGTGCCTTGCAAGAAGGTAAAATAGCCCGTGTAGGTGGCGATAAAGAAATTAGCGTTAACGTACGTGTAATAGCAGCTACCAATAAAGACCTATTGAAGGAAATAGATTTGGGCAATTTCCGCCTCGATTTATACCATCGCCTTAGTGTAATACTTATACATGTGCCTACACTAAACGAACGTTTAGAAGATATCCCTCTTATATCAGACAAGTTTTTGAAAGAAATTTGTGAGGATAACGGTTTCCCTAAAAAGAACTTTACGCCTGCCGCCCTTGAAGCCTTAAAAGCTATTGAGTGGACAGGAAACATACGCGAGCTGCGCAACGTGGTTGAACGTTTGGTGATACTTAGCGATGCTAAAATTACAGACCAAGATGTTGTAAACTACGCCAACCCAGGAAGGGCAGGAAGCGGAAAATCTATATTTGAGAAATTTGATCGTTTTCAGGAGTTTAAAGACTATGCAGAGAAGTGTTTTATTGAAGAAAAACTGAAAAAGAATGCTTGGAATATAGCCAAAACAGCTACTGAGATAGATATACAACGCAGCCACCTTTACAATAAAATAGAAAAATTTGGATTGAAACGCGAAGGCGTTGAAAACTAGGTTTTTGGCTGATAATCAAAACTGATTACCGTATTGATAGGCACTGATATTGGCAAAGCAGCACAATTGCTGCAAAGTGGAGAGGTAGTGGCTATACCTACCGAAACTGTATATGGCTTAGCTGCCAATGCTTTTGATGCAAAGGCAGTGGCGCAAATATTTAAGGTAAAAAACCGCCCTTTTTTCGACCCCCTCATAGTACACACCAATAGCCTTGAAAAAATTGAGGATTGGGTGGAGGAAATACCCCCATTGGCAAAACAAGCTGCACAGGCTTTTTGGCCGGGGCCACTTACAATAGTATTAAAAAAGAAAACCATAATACCCGATTTGGTAACAGCTGGCAACCCCACAGTAGCGGTTAGAATACCCAATCATCCCCTTACATTGCAGCTATTGGCTCAACTAAACTTTCCTGTGGCAGCACCCAGTGCCAATCCCTTTGGTTATGTTAGCCCAACAACAGCACAACACGTTGAAGACCAATTGGGTGAAGCAATACCTTATATATTGGATGGAGGTGCGTGCAGTGTGGGTATAGAATCTACCATAATATCGTTTGCAAAAGTAAAACCTGTAGTGTTGCGACTTGGCGGCACATCGCTTGAAAAACTAAAACAAATTTTAGGTGATTTTGATGTTGATATAAACCAGCACTCAAACCCTCAAGCACCTGGTCAAACCGATAGTCATTATGCTCCCAAAACAAAATTTATTGTGGGAGAGATAAATTTTAATCAATCTGATTATAAACAAGTTAATGGTATCGGGGCAATAACCCTATCGCAAAAAGTAGAATGGTTGCCCCATTATCAACAAATACAACTATCAAAAAGTGGAAATTTAGAGGAAGCAGCGAGCAACATTTTTGCATCTATGCGTATCTTGGATAAAAAGGATTTACAGTTAATATTAGCAGAACCAATGCCTGATGTAGGATTAGGGCGAGCTATTAACGATAGGTTGAAACGTGCTGCCCATCGACTGTAAAAAAAAATAATGTTAAAATTTTGTTACCAAAACAAATTTGGCATGGTATTTTAAAGGAAATATATAAATTTGCAATATTGAATGAAAAAACTTCTACTTAGTATACTTGTAATTTTGACCTTTAGCGCTGCTGCTCTAGCAGGTAATACTCCTGTTTCTGGACCTGGTGATAAAGCTCCTATAATTAAATCTTTCCCTAACCCCGTTACCTCTGAGTTAACTGTAGAAATTCAGTTGGTATCTACTAACTACACCAAAGTAGAGGTTAAAATAGTAAATCTATTAGGTCAGGAAATGGTTCCCACTGTTAAAGAAGACTTAAACGGGCTTACTAGCTCATTTAAAATAGATTTGCGCGATATGCCTAATGGCTTCTATTTTATGGAAGTTACCACTACTGCCGCCGATGGGACATCATATACCCACTCAAAAAAGATTACCAAAAACTAATTTTCTTTCCTCATTTCATGTTTTTTATTTAGCAATCGCTAAACATATTTGCTTAAAGCCTATTTTTGCGCTTTCATGGAGCACATACGCAATTTTTGCATCATCGCACATATAGACCACGGCAAGAGTACTTTGGCCGATAGGTTGCTAGAATTTACACAAACTGTTACCGCCCGTAAGATGCAAGCACAAGTGCTTGATGATATGGATTTGGAACGCGAACGTGGTATAACTATTAAAAGCCACGCCATACAAATGGACTATTTGTATGAAGGTAAAAAATATACGCTTAATCTTATTGATACCCCCGGGCACGTTGATTTTTCATACGAAGTATCACGCTCAATAGCTGCCTGCGAAGGCGCATTGCTGATTGTTGATGCTGCGCAGGGAATTCAAGCTCAAACGATATCAAACCTTTATTTGGCACTAGACCAAGGTCTTGAAATTATACCGATACTAAATAAAATGGATTTACCGGGGGCTATGCCCGAAGAGGTAAAAGATCAAATTATTGAGCTTATTGGGTGTAATGATGAAGATATAATACCTGCCAGTGGTAAAACGGGCATGGGTATCCCTGAGATATTGAGTGCTATTATAAACCGTATACATGCGCCAAAAGGTAACCCTGATGCACCTCTTAAAGCATTGGTATTCGATTCTGTTTTTAATTCGTTTCGTGGTGTAATCGGTTACTTTAAAGTAGTTGATGGCGTGATGAAAAGCGGTGAGAAGGTGAAATTTATGAATACGGCAAAAGAATATAATGCCGAAGAAATAGGTGTACTTCGCTTAGAAAAAGAGCCTCGCAAAGAAGTAAGAACAGGTGATGTTGGTTATATAATCTCAGGCGTAAAAGAAGCGCGTGAGGTGAAAGTAGGTGATACCATTACCACACCATCAAATCCTACCAAAGAAGCTATACGTGGTTTTGAAGACGTAAAACCAATGGTGTTTGCAGGTATATACCCTGTTGATACAGAAGATTTTGAAGAGTTGCGCGAAAGTATGTACAAGCTGCAACTAAACGATGCTTCGTTAGT
The DNA here is from genome assembly GCA_037968475.1 of Bacteroidia bacterium. Lineage (GTDB taxonomy): Bacteria > Bacteroidota > Bacteroidia > UBA8524 > UBA8524 > SB11. Next base: position 187,460 of record JBBKVO010000018.1, on the reverse strand, counting down.
GTTTGAACCTGAATCATCAGCAGCTTTGGGCTTTGGTTTCCGTTGCGGCTTTTTAGGTATGCTACACATGGAGATTATACAAGAGCGTTTGGAACGTGAGTTTGATATGACGGTAATCACTACTGTACCCAACGTATCGTACCACGCTTATACCACAAAAGATGAGGTGATAATAGTAAACAACCCAAGCGATTTGCCCGACCCATCAAAATTGGATAGGGTAGAAGAACCTTTTGTGTTAATACAAATTATTACCAGTATTGATTATGTAGGCTCGGTAATGTCGTTATGCTTAGGTCGTAGGGGCATACTAAAAAATCAAATATATCTTACCACTTCGCGTGTTGAGTTGAATTTTGAAATACCTATGGCTGAGGTGGTGTTTGATTTTTACGATAAACTAAAAACAGTTTCTAAAGGGTATGCTTCTTTGGATTACCATCCGGTAGACTACAGAGAATCGAGCTTAGTGAAGTTGGATATATTTTTGAATAAAGAACCTGTTGATGCGCTATCAGCAGTTATACACCGCGATCGTGCTTACGAGTGGGGCAAAAAGATTTGTGAGAAACTGAAAGAACTTATCCCAAGACAACAGTTTGAGATTGCTATACAAGCAGGTATTGGGGCTAAAATTATTGCTCGCGAAAGTATATCGGCGTTACGTAAAGATGTTACTGCCAAATGTTATGGTGGTGATATAAGCCGTAAGCGTAAACTGCTTGAGAAACAGAAAAAAGGTAAAAAACGTATGCGCCAAGTAGGTAATGTTGAGGTGCCTCAACAAGCATTTATGGCGGTGCTAAAAATTGAGTAGTATTTTAAACTAACGTATAAATTAATGGGTGGGGATTTTCTTCACCCATTTTTTGTTTTTACCCTTGTAAGTAAAATAAAACGTAGGTTTTTTGCCTGTAACTTCTTCTTGTTCAAGATAAGTTGTTGGTTTTTCGTCAATCTTGTAAAACTCTATTTTATCTTTTTTGAATATATAACGATAGTTGAACCACTGGTATTCATAGTCATTTGAATCTAATTCAAAACCTTCTTCGTTTCTATATCGTTCTAACTTATCGTCATCTTTCACTCGATCTTCGTAGTAGCTAAAGGTTTTGCTAAAAACTACTTCGTTTTTAGAGGTATCAAACAGTATCAACGTTTCGTATTCACTATTAAAACTTCCTGCATAGGGATTCATCAGTGACCATGATGTGAAAAATGAACCCAACACACATAGTAGATTTTTTTTATTTAGGCTGACAAAATCTCCAAATTTAATTGTTGTAAACTCGCCTACAAAAGGCGAAAAGTCCCACAATCTAAAACGTTTACCATCTTTAATGGCCAAGTAAGCTTTAGTGTTAACGAAACCATAAGCAAACCGCTCGTAATTACCCAGTAAAATAATGTTATGAGTATCATCACTTATATACCTATCCCAAGTAAAGAGATCATCCTCATCGGTAAATTGAATAATATCATCTACCCAAAAAATGCTATCAGGTTTTGCAGTATAAATTACGCTACCAGTATCGTTTTGCCATTGACAAAATGATACTAAAGGGGCTAGCAAAGCGATAAAGAAACCTATTGTTTTCATTTTATCGTAAATGTAACAAAAAAGGCCGTTTAGCTATGCTAAACGGCCTTAAATATTGTATAGTGAAATAGATTATTGCACTACAACAGTTTTGTTTACTTTGTTAATACCGTCGTATACAGTAACAAAGTACAAACCTTTAGGTTGACCTTCAAGGTTTATTGATAAGCTACCCGGGTTTTCAAACAATATATCTTCGTATATAGCTTTGCCTGTCATATCAAATACCGCAACAGTAAGTGTATTGCTAACGGGTACTTGTCCCAAATCAACAGTTAGTTTACCGCTGGTAGGGTTAGGGTATACATTTACCAATTCGTCTAAAGTAACTGTTTTTACACCCGCTGGGAATACAGAAATATAGTTGGCATTAGTTTTTGTGTTGTTACCCAATGGGTTAGTTACTTTTAATGCTACAGTATATATACCGTTTTGGCTAAATTTCACCTGTGGGTTTTGTGATGAAGCACCTGTACCGCCTACATATTGAACGGTGCTAGGAGTGATAGTCCAATCCCATTGTATAGGGTTGTTGGTGCTTTTATCAGTAAGAAATAATGTGTCTTGTGGAGAAAGAGCCATTTTATCTGCTGAAAAATCAGCTATTGGTGCATTACCACCTCCTGTATTACTTACGTTAATATAGTTGTTACGTGTTTTTACATTTGAGCCATAAGCATTAGTAGCTGTAAGTTTTATAGTATAACTACCACTTTGGGTAAAGGTTATTTTAGGGTTAGCATCGGTTGCACTGGTACCACTGGTAAAGTTAACACCTGCGCTAGGGGTAACTTCCCACAAATAACTTGTAGGTGCATTTAGTGAGGTGTTATTAAAAGTAGCCTCAACATTTACATTTATGCTGGTAGAGAATGTGCTGAAATCAGCTACTGGTTTTAAATCAATAGTACGTATAGTGTGGTTGCGCACATCAGTTACATACAAAAGGTCTTTTGATGCATTAAAAGCTAATTGGCCGGGAAAATCAAAACGGGCATCAATACTTTGTCCATCAGTAGTACCGTTAGTATTGTATTTACCTGCAATAGTTGTTACCTGCCCTGCGCTTATTTTACGTATAGTATTCGCTTGACCGTTACGTCCGTCAGCAATAAAAATGTTACTGAAACCATCTATCGCTAAACCGTTTGGTGATGCAAATGTGGCCGACATGGCTGCGCCATCATCGCCACCTTGGTTGCCACTACCTGCAATTGTTGTTACCATGTTAGTAGTAAGGTCTATACTGCGTATGTTACGGTTGGCTACGTCTGCTACTAAAAGAGTAGTACTATTTAGTAATTCTACCGATACAGGTAAATCAAATTTGGCTGTTGCAGCGGCGCCATCATCATTGCCATAAACACCCGGTACACCTGCTAATAGAGATACAGTTCCGTCAGTAGCAATTTTGCGTATACAGGCATTAAAAGCATCTGCTACATACACAACACCATCAGTATTAACTGCAACATCCATTGGGGTATCAAAACGGGCGGCTGTGCCTACACCATTTTGGTAGCTACCTATACCTGCACCCTGTACTGGAGCTTCACCTGCGTAGGTGGTAACTACTTGACCGCTACCTGCTGATACAAAGTTTGTTATTTTGCGTATACAATGGTTTTGGGCATCAGCAACATAAAGATTGCCAAGTGCATCAAGAGCAATACCCATAGGAGTATTGAAACGTGTAGTTGTGCTTGTTCCGTTAATGTAACCTGCTGTTAGGCCTGTATTAGGGTCGCCGGGAGAACCAGCACGGGTATAAACATTATCCTCACTGGGATTATATAGGCGTATACGTTGGCCAAATTGTTCGCTAATATATATACGTCCACTAGCATCAATTGCAATGCCGTAAGGTTCATTAAATTTCGCATTGGCAAGGCTACTGGTTGCTACTGCTGCTGCGCCACTACCAGCTTGACCAGCAAAGGTGTTTACAGTTTGGGCATTTATTTGCGGACAGAACAAATAAATAAATAAAGCTAAAAAAGTAATTTTACTATAATTCATACTCATTGGTTTTGTACAATGTTATAGAAATATCTTAAAATATAAAAGCAGCATGTACGGCTTTTATATTTTAAGATACGTGTATAAAGAATTAGTTGTTATTGTTGAATCATTTTTTCTGGTCAATAGTATAACCATCAATAATTAATAGGGTTTGAATTGTATTCTGTAAAAGTTAAAACACACAAAAGCTCGGCTTAAGTAAGCCGAGCTTTTGTGTGTTTTATATCAGTGTATAATTCTGAAGTTTTAGCTATTGGTGAAAGTTGCCTATAAACTCGTTGACATTGTTTTCTATTTGGTCTAAAATATCATCGTAACTGCGTCTTACAAACGGCTGCCCTGTTATTTTTTCAAACAGTTCCACATACCTATCAGTAATACTGTTCACTACCTCTTCGGTCATATCAGGCAGTTTTTGGTCTTTCTCACCATAAAAACCATTAGCCATCAACCATTCGCGTACAAATTCTTTTGAAAGCTGTTTTTGGTCTTCGCCTTTTTTCTGCCTTTTCTCGTAGTCATCTTTATAAAAGTACCTTGAGGAATCGGGTGTATGCACCTCATCAATCAAAATAATTTTTTTATCGGGGTTAAAGCCAAACTCATATTTAGTATCAACAAGTATAAGCCCTCTATCATCCGCCATTTTGCTGCCTATTTCATACAATTTGCGAGTGTAAGCCTCCAATTGCTCCAAGTCTTTTTTGCGCAAAAGCTTCTGTGCCAATATATCTACCATAGATATATCCGTATCGTGCCCAACATTATTTTTTATGGTAGGAGTGATGATAGGCTCAGGCAAACGGTCGTTTTTTTTCAATCCTTCGGGTAGAGTAACGCCGCATATTTCGCGCCCACCTTTTTCATACAAACGCCAAGCATAGCCTGCAAGATAGCCACGTATTACAAACTCTATAAGTATAGGTTCGCATTTTAGGCCAAAGGTTACGTTTGGGTCGGGTGTAGCTATTTTCCAATTAGGCACATCCTTAGCGGTAGCTTCTAAAAAGTATGCAGCTATTTGGTTTAGTATTTGCCCTTTGTAGGGTATGGGCTGAGGCAGTACATGATCGAAAGCTGATATACGATCGCAAGCCACAACAGCTAAGTACTCATCTTTAATATTATATATATCTCTTACTTTTCCTCTGTGAAAACTCTTTTGGTTTTTCAGAAAAAAGTTTGTTGCTATTAGTTGTGTAGTAGTTGTCATATAATTCAGGGTGCAAGTATAACCACTTTCGTAAAGCTATAATAAAAAGGAAAGATAAAAAATAATGTGTGAAATTGGTAAAAAGCCTTTAACAGATTAATTATCAGTGTATAGTGGTTAGTTTTTTAGGTTTGTTTCTTGGTGCTTATCATAAGCCTTTACAATCTCCTTCACAATTTTGTGGCGTACCACATCACTCACTGTTAGGTAGGCGATTTTAATACCTTTTACCTTATCTAAAATTTTGATGGCTTTGTTTAAGCCACTTGGTTGATTACGAGGTAAATCTACCTGTGTAAGGTCGCCAGTGATAATCACTTTGGCACTTGGCCCCATACGGGTAAGAAACATTTTTAGTTGTGAGTCGGTAGCATTTTGAGCCTCATCCAATATCACATAGCAATTATCCAATGTTCTACCACGCATAAAAGCCATTGGAGCTATTTCTACCGTGCGGCTTTCTATCATAGCCTTTAGTTTATCTGTAGGTATCATATCATCCAAAGCATCGTACAAAGGGCGTAAATACGGGTCAATCTTGTCTTTCATATCACCGGGTAAAAAACCTAAGTTTTCACCAGCTTCTACCGCAGGGCGAGCAAGTATTATACGTTTTATCTCTTTGTTTTTTAATGCTTTTACAGCACAGGCTACGGCAGTATAGGTTTTACCGGTACCCGCAGGGCCTATGGCAAATACCACATCGTTTTTAGCCACATACTCAACCATTTTGCGTTGGTTGGCTGTGCGGGCACGTATTACCTTGCCATTAGCACCGTATACTAGTACATCGTCTTTGTTTATCGGCTCAAAGCTTTTCGTAGCTTCGTTTTTATCAGCATCTAAAATTTCTAGTACTTTATCCTCACTAAGTTCACCGCTACGTTTAAGTGTAAGCAGTATAGCATCAAACTTGTGGCAAAAGTCATCAATAAGCTGTGTTTCGCCCGTAACTTTAACGGCATTGCCCCTTGATACAATTTTTAATTTGGGATATTTTACCTGTAACAGCTTGAGAGTGGCGTTGTTGGTTCCCCACAAGTCGGCGGGATTTACCTCATCCAACAGAATGAATTTTTCGTTCAAATGATTATGCAGTAATTTTGCTGCAATTTAATAGAATATTACGCACTGTGCCAATAGTTACCCTCACATCTGATTTAGGAAAAGACACCCATTTGGTAGCTAAGGCAAAAATGCAGCTACTGGAAAAACTGCCTCATGCCACCATTTTAGACATTTCACATTCTGTCTCACCCTTTGCTATCGACGAGGCTGTGTATTTAACAGCATCTTGTATTAATGATTTTCCGCAAGGCACATTACACCTTATAGCTGTTGATATGGATGTGGAAAAATATGGCAGATTATTGGCCTGTCAATTTAAAGGTCAGTTGTTTGTTGCAGCCGATAATGGTTTTTTAGCTTTGCTAACTCAAGGTGAAACCGCAACCTACTACGAAATTCCTTTTGAGGCAGAAGCAAACAGTAATTTTGCCCCGCTTAAGTATATTCTAATCCCTACTGCTATTAAGTTAATAGAACAAGGATTGGAAGCCATAGGCAAGCCTGTTGATGATATATTGGAAAAAACACTAGAAAGACCTTTTGTGATGGCGGGCAAAAGCCTACGTGGACATATTGTTTATGTAAACAACTATGGTAACGCTGTTACTAATATTACTAGGGAGATGTTTGATACAGAAAGGGCAGGGCGCAATTTTGAAATTGTGCTCAACCGATTTGACAGTATTAATACTATAAGCAGTAGCTACAACACGGTTGAAGAAGGTGATTGCTTATGCTTTTTTAACGAAAACGGATGGCTTGAAATAGCGGTGAATAGGGGAGATGCCAGCCAGCTTTTAGGCTTAGAAAAAGGAAAACGCCTTACCATTGACTTTTTTGATGCGCAAGCCACGCAAACAACTGTAAAAACAGGCGGGTTATTTATTAATTAAGATTTGACAAGAGAATACAAAGGATGATTACCCGTATAGTAAAAATGACTTTTAGGCCTGATGCCTGTGCCGACTTTTTAGAAGTATTTAATCAATCAAAACACCTGATACGTGGTTTTGAAGGTTGCCGATATCTTGAGTTGTTACGCGAAAAGCCTGACGGTAATATATTTTTTACATACAGCCGATGGGAGGGGGAAGAGTACCTTGAAAACTATCGTCATTCACAATTATTTGCTGATACTTGGGCACGAACAAAGGTTTTGTTTGCCGATAAACCCCAAGCATGGACGGTTGATGTGGCTGAAAGCCTTGCGTAACGTTAATTTGTGGTAAAAGGGTTTGCTTGCGGTAGATTAAAACAAACAGCTTTGTGATTACAGCCCTAAAGACGTCTTAAGTCGTTTTTAAGGCTGTAACTTTTAATAGAATGGGTTTTCAACCCCATTTCTAAACAAAAAAGCACCCAATTGGGTGCTTTTATATTTTGCCTAACGCCGAGCAATGGCGTATGGCATTACCTAAAACCTTTCGAACTGAGAGAAGAAGAAATTGCCTTCTATTTGTGCATTTTCAGCACTGTCGCTACCGTGTATTGCATTAGCATCAATGCTTTTTGCATATAGGTTACGTATAGTACCAGCATCAGCTTTTTGAGGATCAGTAGCACCAATAAGTGTACGGAAATCATCAACAGCGTTCTCTTTTTCTAAAATAGCGGCAACTATTGGGCCGCTGCTCATAAACTCAACCAAGTCATTATAAAAAGGACGTTCTTTATGTACTTCGTAAAACTGTCCTGCTCTTTCGGCTGACAAAGAAGTATACTTTAACGCTTTTATTGAAAAGCCAGCTTCTATTATTTGGTTAATAATTTTACCCATGTACCCATTACGCACTGCGTCGGGCTTAATCATTGTGAAAGTTTGCTGTAAGGCCATTAGTCTATTTTTTTGCAAAATTATGATTTAAACTTCATTTTAGCGACATTTGCGAAAATTAAAAATAGAGTGAACGTTGCGTTAGAGGTTAAAGAAGCATTAGAAAAGACTACTAATCCTAGAATTGTAATTACCACACATCATAAGCCCGATGCTGATGCTTTGGGTTCATCACTGGGTTTGTATAACTATCTTAAAAAACTAGGCTATTTTGTTACCGTAATATCGCCTACCGATTATCCTCCATTTTTAAACTGGATGCCAGGTGAAGAAAAAGTTTTTAACTTTGAGCATCACCCTGAAAAGTGTCGTGATTTTGCGTTGAACGCACAAATGATTTTCTGTCTCGATTTTAATAATCTTAAACGTATAAACGAGTTTGGCGAAATAGTACGCCAAAGTAGTGCTGTAAAGGTGATGATAGACCACCACCTTGAGCCTGAAGGTTTTGAAGATATTAGATTTTGGGATACAACGGCCAGTTCTACTGCCGAGTTGGTATACCGTTTTTTGGTTGATTTTGCAGGAGCTGATTATATAGACAAAGATATTGCATCGTGCCTGTATGCAGGTATAATGACCGATACTGGCTCGTTCCGTTTTGATATTGTGAAACCACAAACCCACCGCATAGCGGCTGATTTGCTTGAAAAAGGGGTTGAACACTCAAAAATACATAATTACATATTTGATAGCTTCACTGCCAGCCGTTGGAAGTTTGTGGGCTATATGCTTAGCAATAAAATGGAGGTGCTGGAAGACCTTAAAACAGTAGTTATAACTGTTAATGCTGACGAGTTAAAAGAATTTAATATTAAGACGGGAGATACAGAAGGATTAGTTAATTTTGGACTCAGTATAAAGGGGATAGAATTAGCTGTGCTAATAGTTGACCGCACAGTATTAGTGAAAATGAGTTTTAGAGGTAAAGGTCGTTTTCCTGCAAATAAGTTTGCCCGTGAGTTTTTTGAAGGCGGTGGGCATTTTAGCGCAGCAGGCGGACAATCGCGTCTTAGCTTAGAAGAAACCGTAGAAAAATTTAAAAATGCAATTGTTACCTACAAAGAATACTTAACTTAGTATATTAGTATAAATGAAAAAAACACCAATTGTAGGGCTATTTGCCCTAATGCTTGTACTACTTGCAAGCGCTTGTAAAAAGGATTACAAAACTACTGACGACGGGCTAAAATACATGATAGCCTACCAGTCTGACACGGGTGAAATAGCAGGCGAAGGCGGCTATTTGAAAATGCATATAAAAATGATAGTCCCTGTTGAGATAAAACAAGACGATTCTTCAGTAATAACAAAAGATAGTGTAATTACCGATAGCTATACCGATAGCTATGGCCCTGCCGAGATGTTGGTGTCAAAACCAACCTACAAAGGTTGCATAAATGAAGGTTTTGCTACTCTTAGGTCTGGCGACAGTGTTGTATATAAAGTATTGGCCGATTCATTATACCTTAAAACATTTGGACGCCCATTGCCTCCATTTTTGAAAGGCGGAGAAGAGCTTACTGTTATTGTTAAAGTTATAGAAAGTCTTAGCAAAGAAAACTTTGAGAAAAAACAAAAAACAGAACAAGAAACCGCTGCCAAAGAGCAACAAAAACGTACCGATGAGGAGATTAAATCGCTAGAAGAAGCCGCTGCCAAAATGGGCTATGGTGATAAACTGCAAGTTAACCCCGCGGGTCTTCTGTTTTATAAAATAAAAGAAACCAGTGGCGTAACAGCACAAACAGGCTCAGTAGGTAGCTTTTTTTATAGAGGTATGTTTATGGATGGCACCGAGTTTGAAACTAACTATGGTGGAGAACCTTTTAACATAACTATTGGACAAGGTGGAGCTATACCGGGTTGGTTAGAAGTAGTTGATAAAATTAAACTAGGCGAAAAATGGGTTATATTCTTACCATCAGGCTTAGGCTATGGCGAAAGAGGCTCAGGAAAGATTGGCCCTAATACTCCATTGATTTTTGAAATGGAACTTACTGCTATTAAATCAGCAGAACAGGTTAAAAAAGAACAAGAAACATTGGCCAAAAAACTATCAACTGAGGAGAATAAAAAAATTGCCAATTTTATCAGCCGTAAAAACATTAAAAGTCTTACTAAAGACGAAACCATAGATATTTACTACGTAATTGATAATGCTGGTACTGGTGATGCACCAAAAACCGATGATATTATGGTAGTGAAAGTTCGTGGCTATGATATGGACGAAACTCCAATACAAGCATTTACTATGGAAGAACCTCCAATAGAGCAACCTTATAACAGAGGCGCATTTCCTCCTGCTATGGAAGTGGCTTTGGGTAAACTTAAAAAAGGCGGTAAAGTAAGGGTGCTTACACCATCTCGCTATTTTCATGGCGAACAAGGTGGAGGAATGATTGCTCCCTACTCTCCTGTATTGCTGGAAATAGAATTGGTTGATATTAAAAAACCTAATAAATAAAAACAGATATGGGCTTTTTGGGCAAACTGCTGCTTGTATGTTGCCTAGCAATAGGTACACAACACCTGTTTGCCCAAAAAGATTCCACAAAAAAAACTATCGACAGTATTGCGGTAGTTTATAAAGAGCACGGCACAGGCATTAGCCTTGCCGGCAAAAAGTACCTCACCGCCCACTATATAGTTACCACAGCACAGGGGCGTGAAATACGCAATAGCTACAAACAAGGTAATGCCATAATAGTTTCTTTGGTAGACAATACCCAAAAACAAGATTGGATTACTGTACTAAGAAAATTGCACGTTGGCGATGAAGTAAATATGACCATACCCGATAGTATGGTATATAAAAATTGGAGAGCTTTTTTGCCCACACCACCTTTTAAACTTATGAGTTTAAAAGTGGATATGTTGGTTTTGGCTGCCGAAGATGAGCTGCCTCCCAATGCAGTGGTGCTAGATGAAAGCGAAACAAAAATACCCTTGCCCCTTGATGTTGAAGGAAAAGACACCCAAACTATACGAAGCGGGTTGCGCTATATTGCTGTTAAAAAAAATATAGACGGAGACCCCACCTACAATGGGCGAAAGGTGAATATACACTACACAGGTTATTTTGAAGACGGAACTATTTTTGATGCTTCGTACCCTAATGGACATCCTCTCAGCTTCACCCTTACCCGTAATGAGGTAATTGATGGATTAGATGAGGGCGTACGATTGATGAAAACAGGTGAGAAATACAGATTTATTATCCCACCAAAATTAGGTTACGGAAAAAGGCAACAAGGTAGCATACCCCCAAATACAACGCTTATATTTGATGTTGAATTGATTTCGGTGGATTAAACAATATTATGGCTGATAAAAAGATACTTATTACTGGAGGGGCGGGCTTTATTGGCTCGCACGTAGTGCGTTTGTTTGTAAACAAATATCCCAATTATCAAATTTTTAACTTGGATAAGCTAACCTATGCAGGTAACCTTAAAAACCTTACCGACATAGAAAATAGTCCTAATTATACTTTTATAAAAGCTGATATTGTTGATGGCGAAGCCATGAAGCAGTTGTTTGATGAGCATCGTTTTGATGGAGTGCTGCATTTAGCCGCCGAATCTCACGTTGATCGCTCAATTACTCATCCACTTGATTTCGTTAATACAAACGTAATAGGCACAGTAAACCTACTAAATGCAGCCCGTGATGTATGGAAAGCCGATGGTATGGAAGGCAAGTTGTTTTATCATATTAGTACTGATGAAGTATACGGCTCGTTGGATGATGGCGGATTTTTTTATGAAACCACAGCTTATGACCCACAATCGCCCTACTCGGCATCAAAAGCCAGTAGCGACCATTTTGTACGTGCTTACCTAAACACATATAAGCTACCGATAGTTATTACCAATTGCAGCAATAACTATGGCCCTAATCAATTCCCTGAAAAACTGATACCACTTTGTATAAATAATATACTAAATAATAAACCTCTACCCATATACGGCAAAGGCGAAAACGTTCGCGATTGGCTATATGTGGTTGATCATGCCCGTGCTATTGATGTAGTTTTTCATCATGGAAAAATGGGAGAAACGTATAATATTGGTGGCTTTAACGAGTGGACTAATATTGATTTAGTGAAGGTGATTTGTAAAGTAATGGACAATCGCTTGGGTAAACCCGAAGGAACTGCCGAAAGTACAATTACGTATGTAACCGACCGTGCAGGACATGACCTTCGCTATGCTATTGATGCCAATAAAATAATGAAGGAGTTAGGCTGGGAACCCAGCTTGCAATTTGAAGAAGGTATTGAGAAAACCATTGATTGGTATTTGGATAACATTCAGTGGATGCAAGAAATTACCAGTGGTGATTATCTAAATTACTATAAGCAAATGTATTCAGCTAAGTAGTTAACGACTATTAGTAAAACTTTGCGAACTGTGCGCTGTCATCCTGAAGAAAATTGGGAACAACTTGTACGCTTGTCAAAGAATTATACCCAATTCCTAAAATTGGATGAAGACTAATCATTTCCCCGCGCCCTTCGACAAGCTCAGGATGACATCGCGCTGTGGCTTTTCACCTAAAGTAGGCGCGCACATAAAAAATCCCCTTGTCATAATGAGGTTCTCGAATTATGACAAGGGGATTTTAATTTATATCAAAATTAATATCTGATTAACTCAATAACCAGCAACTAACTACGCATCAATTTTTGCGTATTTAGCGTGGCTTTCAATAAACTCACGGCGAGGTGGTACTTCATCACCCATTAGCATACTAAAAATATGGTCGGCTTCGGCCACACTATCCAGTGTTACTAATTTTAGTGTACGTTTTTCAGGGTTCATGGTGGTTTGCCAAAGTTGCTCGGCATTCATCTCTCCCAAACCTTTATAACGTTGTACGTTTACACTCTCAATTTTTCCGTCTTTGGCTATTTCGCGCATGGCTATATCGCGTTGCGTATCGTCCCAGCAATAGCGTTCTTCACGGCCTTTTTTCACCAAATACAATGGAGGTGTTGCAATGTATATATACCCTTGCTCAACCAATTTTTTCATGTAGCGGAAAAAGAAAGTAAGTATAAGTGTGCGTATGTGGCTACCATCCACGTCCGCATCCGTCATTATTATTATTTTATGGTAACGCAGTTTAGCTATGTTCAACTCTTTATTGTCCTCTTCTGTTCCAATAGAAACACCAAGAGCGGTAAACATATTTTTTATCTCCTCGTTTTCATAAATTTTATGTTCAAGGGCTTTTTCTACGTTCAAAATTTTACCACGCAATGGTAAGATAGCTTGGAAACTACGGTTACGACCTTGTTTTGCCGTTCCACCCGCAGAATCGCCCTCCACCAAGTATATTTCACACTCAGCAGGGTCTGTACCCGCGCAATCCGATAATTTACCGGGTAGGCCAGAGCCTGTCATAGCGCCTTTACGTTGCACCATCTCGCGTGCTTTGCGTGCAGCGTGGCGGGCAGTAGCAGCAAGTATTACTTTGTTTATAATAATGCGCGCCTCTTTGGGGTTTTCTTCCAAAAAGTTGTTTAGCATATCACCCACACATTGGTCAACAGCACCCATCACCTCGTTGTTACCCAGCTTGGTTTTGGTTTGTCCTTCAAATTGTGGTTCAGCTACCTTTACAGATATTACAGCGGTTAAACCCTCTCTAAAATCGTCGCCGCTAATTTCAAATTTCAGGTTTTTAAGCAAACCTTCTCTATCAGCATAGGCTTTTAGGGTACGGGTAAGTGCGCGGCGGAAACCCGCAACGTGTGTACCACCCTCTATAGTGTTAATGTTGTTAACGTACGAGTGTAGGTTTTCGCTATAGCCTGTATTGTATTGCAAAGCAACTTCAACAGGTACACCAGATTTTTCGCCTTCTACATATATAGCTTCAGGAATAAGTTTTTCGCGGGTACCATCAAGGTAACCAACAAATTCTCTTAGTCCACCTTCTGAAAAGAAGGTAAGACTTTTTTCTTTGCCATCGTCATCAACTTCACGTTTGTCTGTAATGGTAATAGTTATGCCCCTGTTTAAGTACGATAACTCGCGCATACGTGCGCTAAGGGTCTCAAAATTGTATTCGGTAATAGTAAAAATAGTAGCATCGGGCACAAAGTGAATTTCTGTTCCTCGTTTGTCCGTCTCGCCAATTTCTTTTACATCGTATTGGGGTTTACCTTCTTTGTATTCCTGTTGCCATATTTTGCCTTTGCCATCGTAAACAGTAGCTCGCAAATCAGTACTAAGCGCGTTTACGCAACTAACACCCACACCGTGCAAACCGCCCGATACTTTGTAGGTATCTTTATCAAACTTACCACCGGCGTGCAGCACAGTCATAACCACCTCAAGGGCGCTACGGTTTTCTTTTGTGTGTATGCCTGTGGGTATACCCCTACCGTCGTCTAATACGGTGATAGAGTTATCGGTATTTATGGTAACAAAAATGTTTTTACAATAGCCTGCAAGAGCCTCATCGATAGAGTTATCTACTACTTCATAAACAAGGTGGTGCAAACCCCTTGCCCCGGTATCACCAATATACATGGATGGGCGCTTACGCACCGCTTCTAAACCTTCAAGAACCTGTATATTATCGGCTCCGTAATCTTTTTTATCCATAGCTGCTTCGCTCATTTCTCTTTAGTAAAATATAATGCGTAAAAGTACCGCTAAACGCTGAATATTCAAAGGTTTGCGGTTGATTTAGAGGGGCATTTTTCCACGTTGTTGTGGATATGTTTTTGCCCTTTTTTATGACCTTATGAAATTGTGTGTGTTGTGGGGTGCTTACAGTATATCAAAAATCGAGCCTAGTTTATGCTGGCAAATTACTAAGCTGAGATATAACAATGAAAGGGAGGATAAGAAGTAGCACAAATACTAATGCCATGAATAAGATAGCACATTTAAAAAGTAGTTTAAGCTTTGAATTGCTGCTCTGCTTAACTCTTTTATTGTAGAAGAAAACTAATGTTAAGCAGAGTAATAACGATAAAACAAGGTAGAAAATATATCCAAACGAAGGGGTAATTAATTCCATTGTTTAGTTGTTGTAAATATCTGTATAGTATGTGTTTGGTTTACGATAGGGAAAAGAATAATCGTATAGTTCACGGCCATATTCATTGGTATTTATTATAATTAACGACCCGCCAAATTCTTTATCTTGTATTTTCATAATATCACTTATCCAAAAACTATGGTCGATATAAAATTCGGTAGAAAAATCATGTTTTTGTGATAAGGTAAGGAAATTACGAAATGCAAAAGGTGATGTACTTGCATCGAACGATTTTCTCCAAATTTTGGTATTGCCCTTTTTTAAAGATGAAGCAATTGTATCTTCACTTAAACCGTCTCTCCAAACCGAACTACTTAGGCTATATCTAGCCATGCTGACGGCTGTTTTTGGAGGAATAAAGGTAATCTGCTCAGGTTTTGTTAGCACGCTAGTACTATAATTTCTATTTGAACTATAATCGCGCAACCAACGTACTGAGCTGCCTTCGGTTACAGTATAAATATTTGATTTATCTTCCCAATAGGCAAATTTTTCTGTGCCTTTAATGTAGGCACTTCGTTTCCAATCTATATACAGGGGTACATTTGATTTGTTGTAGATGGTAAAGGCTAATAGGCCGTTTTCGCTAAAAAGATTGTATACAATCTCAAATGTGTCATTTTCAAACCGTAGCAGGGTGTCATTTTGTAAAATATTAGATTTTACAGTGGCTACCTGTATGTATTTTTTGCTACAAGAAGCCAGTGATAACAAACCAATTATACAAATGATGATTATACGCATAAGAAATTTTTAGCTAAAATAATGCCAGTTTGATTATTATCAATCACTTAGGATAGGTTTTCGATAAAAGGGGCGGGGCATTTGTAGGTTTTTATTTCTCCCGAAAAGCTGTTAAATATCAATTGATGGG
The DNA here is from genome assembly GCA_037968475.1 of Bacteroidia bacterium. Taxonomy (GTDB): domain Bacteria; phylum Bacteroidota; class Bacteroidia; order UBA8524; family UBA8524; genus SB11. The sequence goes on along the minus strand of JBBKVO010000018.1, from coordinate 171,787 downwards.
CGTGTAGCATCATTCTTTCAGCACTTTCATCAACCCCATTTATAGGCGGATAACGTTTATCACCTACTATGCTATGACCTATGTATTGCAAGTGGATGCGTATTTGGTTGGTGCGACCTGTTTCCAATTCGCACTCTACAATAGAATGATTTTTGTTTTGCTCTAAAACTTTATAGTGAGTTATGGCTTCTTTACCCGTATTTTGAGGTGGGTTGGCCATTATAGTAAGTTCTTCGTGTGGGTGGCGACCTATGGGCACATTTATAGTCCCTTTTTGTGGTGATATTATGCCGTGTACTTTAGCTATATACTTGCGTTTTGCTGTTTTGTTTTGAAACTGTGGTGATAGAAAATCGAGCCCTTTTTTGGTTTTTGCCACTACCATTAGTCCTGATGTTTCCTTGTCCAATCGGTGTACCAAACCATTATTTAATTCAGGCGTTTGGTTGGTATTTTGATAATGATAGGCAAGGGCATTTAGCAGCGTGCCGTGGTAATTGCCCAAACCACCATGACAGGCCATTTTTGGTGGTTTGTTTACCACAAGCCAATCTTCGTTTTCTTCTAAAATCTCAAGGGGGATATCCTCTGCAAATACTTTTTGATGGGTAGTATAGGGCGAGGTTATTTGTAGTACATCTCCGTTTTTAACCACTGCATCTTCGCCACTGGGTATGTTATTTACAGTTACCCATTTTTTGTGCATTAGCATTTGCACCTTTTGCTTGTTATAGCCTTTTACATGGTGCAGTAGGTATTGGGGTAGGGGCAAAGGTTGTTTTAACCCGCTAATAGATATGGTTTTTAAAATATTCACTATTTTATAACCAAGCTATCAAACAAACCTTCACGTGTTTTTATTTCGCCCGTTACAAATTTGTTAAAATTGCTAAGTTCTTCGCGTTCGTAATGTTTTAACGGGGCAAGTTGTTCGGTAGTAAAAATGCCTGTAGCTTGTACAAAACGTTGGGCTACATTGTATTGGGGCAGCATTTTGCCGTCGTCAATTTTTATAGTTACACCCATTTTTTCCTCTGTCAAACCTAGGCTAAAAATGCCTTCTGCACCCGTTTTTCCTATTATACGGGGAGCTGTTATTTGCATCAAATCAGTGCAATAACGGCCACGCCCTGCTACCATATATGGGTATTGGCTGATGGCTTCAACTATTGTGGCACAGGCTTTTTGCCTTTGTGGGCTAAACTGCACAGGGTGCACCAAATTTTTATATCCAACAGCTTGGTTGTATACGGGGACTGAAAATATTGGGGCGGAACAACCATCGTAGGCAATGGTCATTTTTTCTTTGGGGTACTCGTACATCTCGGCAGTGGTTTGCAATATTTCTTGCTGCATAGGATGCTGCGGATTGATATAATCTTTAGTATCCCAACCCCTAAGTACTGCGTAGGCTAAAAAGCCTGCGTGTTTGCCGCTGCAATTGTTGTGGATGTGGTGGGGTTTTTGGTCGGTTTTAATTAGGGTATTTGCTGTTTTTCTATCGCTAGGGTATTGTACACCGCAAAACAAGTGTTCTTTATCCAATCCTATTTTTTGTAGAATTGAGTTTACTACCTGTTGGTGTTCTTCTTCACCATTGTGGCTGCCGCACATTATGGCAATTTCTTGCAGGGTAAAACCAAAATGTTCCATTCCGCCATGCTCAAGCAAAGGCAAAACTTGTATTAGTTTTAGTGCTGAGCGCGGATAACATATTTGTTGCACATCGCCCTCGCTATAAAGTATTTTACCGTCTTTATCTACCACACAAATCACCCCGCGATGGAAACTTTCTAATACGCCTTCTCTGTATACTTCTACTAATATTGGATTCATGTTTTAATAATCGTATTCAATAATACTATTTTCAAGTGTGTAGTCTGTCATTACCCTCAACCCAAACAAACCCTCTTTAAAAGTGAAGGTGATGCGGTTATTCTCTTCTAGTGCAGTGTAATCAGAAAATGATCGTAGCCCATAATACTCTTCGTATGCTTTGTTTTCTAAATAAATAAAACTACTGGATTCATAGCTGCTCCCCGATCGCGAAAGATGTGTAGTATGAAAATATGAGTAGCTTTCTGTTTTTGGATTAAAACTGATTGCAAAATTGATAAGAAAGAAGATGTTTATTACAAAAGGGGCAAGGCAGAGCGATAAAAAAGTGAGGTACTTTTTGTTTATTTTTTTTACTGAATAAGTTACAATAACCCCTAATAGTATTGCTGCTAAGTATATTATAAATAATTTGCTTAAAGGAATTAGTGTATTGAATGCTACTTTGAAAAGTATAAGCAAGTTTACAGGAAGGAAAATAATAAACAGAACTTTTGGAGTATTGGAAATACTATAAAACCAATCGTGATTTCGGATGGTGGCAAAAGAGTTTTTTAACGCACTTAAATTTTTCTTTAAACTTTTAAGTTCGGTAATAATTGGCCAAGTTACAGGTATAGTGGCAGCCATTATAAACAGACTGGTAAAAAGACCTAACCAACCGTTGTATATAAATGCAAGGGGAGGGATGACTATAAATACAGCAATGGCAAAGAGTAACCTAAGCAGATTGCCTACATCGTTAATAGCTGCTGAAAGTTTATACTCTTCAGAGTTAATGTACTCTTCATACCTTATTTGTGCATTACGTTTTTGTTTTTCTTTGCGTTGCGCCTCTTGTGCGGCAGCCCTCCACCATTTTTCAAACTCATCAATTTGTGGGTCGGTAGTAAAACTTTTTTTACCCTGCTTCACTGCACACAAATACTCGTAGGCTTCTTGCAGATCAATAAATTCAGCCTCAGCATTTGGTGAGGGATTAAGATCGGGGTGAAGTTTTTTAGCCTTATAGCGGTATGCCTTTTTCACATCAGCAAGTGTAGCCGATGGTGGCACGCCTATTATAGCATAATATTTTTGCTCTAATCCCAACTCGTGTTTATTTGGTTTTCAAAAACTCCTTCATTTTGTCAAAGGCTTTGGCGCGGTGGCTCAATTGGTTTTTCTCGTCCAAGCCCATTTGTGCAAAGGTGCGGGTATGTCCATCAGGTACAAAAATCGGGTCGTAGCCAAAACCTTCGGTGCCGTGTTTTTCTGTAATAATAGTTCCTGTGGCTATACCTTCAAACAAAAGTTCTTTGCCATCAACAATCAATGCTATTACAGTTCTAAACTGTGCCTTGCGGTTGGGCTTGCCTTTAAGATTAGCAAGCAGCAAGGCCATATTATCCTCAGCATTTTTTTGCAAGCCTGCATATCGCGCACTAAGTACACCCGGTTTGCCATTTAGTGCTTCTACCTCTAGCCCTGTATCATCGGCAAAGCAATTGCGTTGCGTTTTTTGGTATACGTAGCGGGCTTTTTGCAGGGCATTACCTTCAAGGTTTGGTGCGGTTTCGGGTATTTCCTCGGTTATTCCCAAAGCATCTAAACCTATTATGCTAAAGCCAGTGCCTAGTTTAGCTTCAATTTCTTTGGCTTTGTTGGGGTTTTGTGTGGCAAATACTAATTCCATTATTTAAGAAAATGTGTTTGTAAAATACCCCAAAGTTTAGCTTTCAGTGCTTTGTCGTTCTCTACAGCATCAATAGCATCAACACAAATTACTTTTACTTTGTTATGTATTATGGGTTGGTACAAATCAGCTTTTATACCCAATTGATTTGGGCTTATACCCCATAAAAATAATGATGATGGTGCAAAAAAGCCTTTCAAATCATCGAAAGAAGCATTGCCAATAGTTTGCAGGTTTGCCATAGCTACATCGTCAAAACTTAGCTTGGTAGCCCCCAATATCTTCTCTAAAAACTGTTTTTGAGGCTGTGGAACACCGCTTTTTCCACTATGGCTAAACAGCATTAAAATATATTTATTGTTACCCCCATCATAGTCAAATACAAGCGGAGCTTGCGTAGTACTAGCTTTAGGTATATATAAAGTTTGACCGTTGAATAAATATTTTAGGGCGTTCCCTTCAATTTTTAACATAGTTTAGGTTTGTATTCAAGTGAAAATATGTAAAATTGCACGCAAAGTTACTTACCCTTGCCTAAGGTTATACACAGGTTTTCCTTATTGGGTAAATTATCGTTCTTTCCTGACCCCTGGGGTGCAATAATTTTGAGATATGAGTGTGAATGCATCGAAGTTTAACGTGGAAATTGAGCCAACGGTAAAAAGCCGATTGGCTGAAATGGATTTTGACAATATTCAGTTTGGACGGGTTTTTTCTGACCACCAGTTGATAATTGATTTTATTAATGGTGAATGGCAGAATGCCAAAATTATGCAATATGGTGAATTACCTATGAGTTTGGCCATATCGGCCATACATTATGGGCAAGCCATTTTTGAAGGAATGAAGGCTCAGATGGCTCCTGATGGAACGCCTCTTTTGTTTCGTCCTAAAGATAATTTAAAGCGACTTAATGTTTCTGCCGAACGTATGTGTATGCAACAGTTGCCTGAGGAATACTTTATAGAAAGCCTAAAGCAATTGGTACGTTTGGATAAGGGATGGATACCAACAAAACAGGGTAGCGGGTTGTATATACGACCATTTATGTTTGCTACCGATGCTTTTATAGGTGTGCGCCCAAGCGATACTTACCGTTTCAGTATTTTTACTTGCCCTGTAAATGCATATTATTTGCAACCACTTAAGGTGAAAGTAGAAACCAATTTTGTACGTGCAGTTGAAGGAGGTGTTGGTTTTGCTAAATGTGCAGGCAATTATGGCTCACAAATGTATGCTACCCGCCAAGCACAATCAGAAGGGTATACACAAGTACTTTGGACTAATGCACATGAACATAAGTATATTGAAGAAACGGGAACTACTAATGTTTTTGTTCGTATTGGAGATAAAGTTGTTACTCCTGAGCTAGATGGTACTATATTGGCAGGTATAACTCGTGATAGTATAATACAACTTTTGAAGCATTGGGGTATTGAGGTGGAAGAACGCAAAGTGAGCATAAACGAGGTAGTAGAAGGGATAAATAATGGTACAGTAACTGAGGTATTTGCAGCAGGAACTGCGGCTACGTTAGTACCCATTGTAACCATAGGATATGAGGGGATAGACTATGCAATAAACGGACATGAAAACTGGGAATATGCTAATAAGCTAAGCAAAATACTTACAGGTATAAAAACCGGTAGGGAAGAAGATATTTTTGGTTGGATAGAGAGGGTCTGACTCTAGTTTTGTAACTATGATTACTATATCATAGTTAAAATTTATGTAAAAAAATAGTTTAGGCTTAAAAATGATTTTTTTACATTGCGCTTAAGTACTTGTTTTTTAATAGTTTACATTTTTTAGTTGGTAGTTTAACTTAATGATAAATCTAAGAATAGCTCGCAGTGAAGATGCCGAGGGGATATTGGCTATATATACTCCGTATGTGAAAGAAACAAACGTAACATTTGATTATGATGTAGAAGAGGCAAAGGTATTTTGCCAGCAAATTGATGAAATGCTTATTGAATTCCCTTGGATTATAGCAGAATACGAAGGAAAAATAGTAGGGTATTCCTATGCAAAAAAACACCGTGATAGAACAGCATACCGTTGGTGTGCCGAAAGTTCCATATATGTACACAACGATTATCAGGGTAGGGGATTAGCTAAATTGCTTTATGAAGCATTGCTAGAAATACTGAACCATCAAAATGTGATAAATGTGTATGCAGGAATAGCACAGCCTAATGAAAGCAGCACAATGTTTCATATAAAACTGGGATTTACGCCTGTTGGTGTATACAAAAAGGTAGGTTATAAAAATAATCAATGGCACGACGTACTTTGGGTACACCGCATTTTGAAGAAACACCCCGAAACTCCTGAAGAATATGTGCCATTTTCAGATATGCACATAAAAGCCCATGCTGAAACTATTTTAAGCGATAAGCAAAAGCAATTAAATACTTCTGCTTCAAATGGTGAATAGCTGTTATTACCAACTGTTCATCGTTTTATAATATCTTTTCCAGCTAAATTCTAAATCGTATACCGGTTTGGCTATGCTTTTAGCAGCAGTATGAGTAGCGTCAACCTCTCTTTTCAGTATAGTATAGCGTTGCTTAAAATCATCGCGGGTTATTTTTTGTTTCTCAACATCGGCTTTTAGCTGTTCAAAACTGTTTTTGTGTAGGTTTGTGGCTGTGCTGTATGCAAAAAAGTTTTCTATATATCTACTATACACTATCTTAAAACCATTAAAATCTACCTGCATTTTCTTAGCTACATCATAGGTAGTATCGCTAAGTTTTATATACCAAGTATTAATGGTGGCTATACGTGTTTCAAGCTCTTTCTCATCAATATTTAAACTTAGTTCAGTAGCTTTTAGTGTATTATCAATACTATCTAAAAAAACTTTTTCACGTGTATAATCAGTAATAGGCTCACTGCAAGCCCATTGCCCCGCAACAATAAAAAAAAACAAGCCTATACCAATTGTTACCTTAAAAAAATTCATGCTATGGTTAATAAATTCTATTTTTGTTGCCAATTATAATTCTTTAGTATCTACCCGCTGGTGCACTTACCTTCTGCCAAAGTAAAGCAAATAAAAAAAAATATCTACTACAAAGATATTTTAATACTTGCCCTCACTTGTGTAGGCGGGCCTGGTACACATTTAGCCTTGTTTATTAAACGCTTAGTTGATGAAAAGCAATACCTTACTCAGAAAGAGTTTTTAGATATTTATGCCTTTTGTCAAATACTACCAGGGCCAACATCAACACAAACAATTACAGCAATAGGCTACCGTATGGGAGGCCCTATTAGGGCATTTACCACCTTACTGATATGGATTTTGCCTGCAAGTATTATTATGACTTTTTTGGGCATCTCTTATAAATACTATCAAGAAGTATCGCCTAACAAAGACTTTTTGAAATATCTGCAACCTATGGCAGTGGGGTTTATATTAGTTGCGGCTATTAAAATTTTTAAAATCATAAAAACCAAACGCCTCAATATTTTCTTGTTTTTTGGGGCAGCCTTGTTAGCATCGCTACAGTTTTTAGGCCCTTACGCCTACCCGCTTATCATACTTTTGGGTGGGGCTATAGCTATGCGTTACAACAAACAAGGTGGTATTGTGTATAAAAAACCCAAAATAAAAATACGCTGGAGAAACTTAACCTACTTTTTTGTTGTTTTCATAGTCGCTGTTGTATCAGCAGCCATTGTAAAAATGACCGATGGTATTGATGAGGCACGGCCGTTTTTAGTTTTTGAAAACTCGTACCGCTTTGGTAGTTTGGTATTTGGAGGCGGCAATGTGCTTATACCCATGATGTATGAACAATTTGTATCGTTTAAACACTACCTTACTTCTGAAGAGTTTATTACAGGTGTAGGTTTTGTGCAAGCTATACCAGGCCCCGTATTTAGCCTTTCAGCCTATACTGGTAGTATGATAATGAAAGATTGGGGCATACCTTGGCAAATTTTGGGTGGCCTTATTGGCACCATTGCTATATTTTTACCTGGGGCATTATTTATAATGTTTTTGTACCCTATTTGGAATAAAGTAAAGAAACATCCGTTAGTTACTCGTGCCTTTGATGGTATTGCAGCAGCATCGGCAGGATTAATTTTGGCCGCAGCCTATTTACTTTTTAGAGGTATAGAGTATTATGAATGGCAAAACATACTAGTAATAGTGGCTACGGTACTATTATTGTTATATACCAAAATACCATCGCCATTGGTAGTTGTACTAACGCTGGTTTTGGGTTTTATAATTTAGTGAATACAAAGAATACAATATATTAACTTTGTTATATATACAAATGAGGTTCGGTTATAAAAATATTTCGCTTGTGCTGTTGTTGTTATTGGCTATGACCAATCAACTTTGGGCACAATCAAACAAGAAGAATGATTCGCTAATTCAATTTTCGGGTATTGTACTAAGCAGCGATAGCCTTATTGGGTTAGAAGATGTTAATATACGTGTGAAAGGAAGGATTTTTGGAACTATAAGTAACATGCAAGGTATATTTACACTTGTAACCCACCCGGGTGATACTGTTTTGTTTACTCGCATAGGGTATAAACGCAACGAGTATGTTGTACCCAATAATTTAAAAAGTAAACTGTATTCAATGATAATCACTTTAACGGCTGATACATTTACCGTATCCACTGTTATCGTTACTCCATTTATTAGCAGTGCATTATTACCCTATTATTTTGCAACACTAAACCTGCCCGAAGATGAAATGGACGTGTTGGCCAAAAGGAATTTAGAAAGCGAATTACTACGTCAACAAGCTGCCGCTATGGGAGCTGATGGGCCAGAAAATCAGGATTATATGATACGTCGCGAGGCTGCAAAATACTACTATGCAGGCCAAGCCCCTCCCATCAACATTCTTAATCCGTTTGCGTGGGCACAGTTTATAAAGGCGTGGAAAAACGGCGATTTTAAGAAGAAAAAATAAAGTCCTTTACAGCCGCAAAGTGTAAATTGCGTGTCCAATTTATGCTAAAAAACTGGCTACAAGCATTTAGGCTACGCACGCTTCCCCTTGCCCTTGGGGCTATTACCATGGGCGCTTTTACCGCTAAAGTTAATGGTGTTTTTCAATGGGATATATATATACTATGTCTTGTTACCGCTATTTTTTTACAAATACTCTCTAACCTTGCCAATGATTATGGCGATTTTAAAAAAGGAACTGATAACGACCAACGCAAAGGTCCTGCACGAGCATTGCAATCAGGTATAATAACAGAAAAAGCCATGCTACGTGCCGTAGTACTTTTTTCAGTACTCAGCCTTGCTTGCGGAATATGGGTGATATGGCTTGGTTTGAAAAACTTTAGTAGTTGGCAAACTTTTGCCATGATAGGCATAGGATTAGCCGCTATTGCAGCGGCTATAAAATATACAATAGGTAAAAGTGCCTATGGCTATAGCGGTTTGGGCGATATTTTTGTGTTTATATTTTTTGGTTTTGTTGCCGTTGGCGGAACATACTTTCTTATCACAGGCCAGCTTGATTGGCAAATACTTTTGCCTGCCATTTGTATGGGTTGCTTATCGGTAAGTGTGCTAAACATTAATAATATCCGCGATATTGAGAATGATAAAGCCAGCAACAAAATAACTGTAGCCGTGCGTTTGGGTAGGCATAAAGCTAAACGATATCAATTAATACTCTTTTTAGTAGGGTATAATTCAATCGCTTTTTTTGTGAGTCGTAATATTGATAGTCTTTGGGTGTTTATGGCAATGACTGTTTTGTGGATACCATTATTTTTCAGCTTTAAAAGAGTACAAAAAAATAAAGAAGGGGAGGAGTTAGCACTTAATAAAGAGCTAAAATTCACTTCGTTAGGTTCAGCATTGTTGGCTGTGGGGCTATTTATTATTAGTTTTTTTGTTTAGATAATGAAGTTAGCTGCTGTAGTTTCAAAACATAATCTTGAGTTTAAAAGTCCTGCTAAAACATCGCGCAACACACTTACCCAAAAACCATTGTGGCTAATACAGCTATACAACGAAAAACAACCTGATACTAAAGGTATTGGCGAAATCAGCCCATTAAAAAGCCTGAGTATTGATGATGTTGATGGTTTTGAAGATAAACTAAACCAAACTGTTCAACTTATAAACGATGGTATATCTCCATTTGATTTAAGCTTAGAGCAATGGCCTTCTATCAATTTCGGTATAGAAACAGCTATGCTCGATTTGAAAAACGGTGGTACACGAAAAATATTTGATACTTCTTTCTACACTAAAGGAACAAAGTTGCCCATAAACGGGCTTGTTTGGATGAGTGATAGTGCCGGTATGCTGCAACAAGCTAAAGAGAAAATTGCAGAGGGGTTTACCTGTATAAAATTTAAGATTGGAGCACTTGACTTTGACGAAGAGTGCCGAATGCTAGAGGCATTGCGTAAAAAGCACAATGCTTTTGAAGTAGAAATACGCCTAGATGCTAATGGTGCTTTTGCACCTGATATGGCTTTAGAGCAGTTGAAAGAACTTGCCCGTTTTGAGGTGCACAGTATTGAGCAGCCCATAAAACAAGGCCAATGGGATGCTATGCAAGAAATTTGTGCTAAAAGTAAAATACATGTTGCTTTAGATGAAGAACTAATAGGCATACCTGTGAGCACACAAGGGCAAAAACTGCTAACCTTTATAAAACCTGCATATATAATACTTAAACCTGGTTTGCTTGGTGGCTTTGAAGCAAGCAAACAATGGATAGATTTAGCTAATAAAAACAATATAGGTTGGTGGGTAACATCAGCTTTAGAGAGTAATGTGGGCTTAAATGCCATTGCACAATTTACCTCGCAGTATAAGGTAACAATGCCGCAGGGACTGGGCACAGGGCAGTTGTTTACAAATAATTTTGAAAGCCCTTTGCAAATGCAAAATGGTTATATTAGCTATGTACTCACAAAAGGGTGGACAATTTTTTAATTTTAGTTAGATTTGACAAGAGTTTATGAGCACCAATTTTATAGCAAAACTAAATAAATGCGAGTCGGCATTTCACTTACTAGGCATTCTTTCTCGTGCCGATGGTTCTTCTGATAGTAAAGAAAAAAGAGTCATTCTTGATTTTTTAGAGAAGAATTTTGATGAAGAGATGGACTTGATAAAAGAACAAGCATTTCTTACTGCTTTGCCTCCATCAGAACATTACACACACTTTGAAGAGGTATGTGATAAGTTTTATTCTATATCGGACACAAAGGAAAGAAATAAATTGGTTGAGTTTGCTATGAAGGTAGTAATGGCCGATAAGCAAATGACTGACGACGAAAGCCGATTGATAGATAAGCTGTTTGCAGCTTGGGATATGAATCGCTAGTTGGATTAATCAACAATTGAGATAAAAGAAAAAGGGGACAAAAGCCCCCTTTTCAGCATACATATATAGGTAGGTTTGAGAGGCATGCTGTGGTTTATTTTACCAGCAGTACTATATTTTTATTAAGGTTTTCTCCTTGTATTTTCACTGTATACATTCCTTGTGCCATATTGATATTGCTAATATCAAGCATTAAGTTGTTTTTGCCTTTTACTAATGTAAAGGTTTGTGCATAGTAGCTACGGCCAAGCATATCGTACACTGATACTTGGGCGGTTGTAGGCTGCTCAATCTCAACTTCAAGAGCCGCATATTGTGTGCCTTGTGCAATAGGGTTAGGGCTAACTTTTGCTTCTTTATCACCTTTAGGTTCATCGGGAGCTACTAGTGCATTGCTACCACCGATTATTCTGCGCCTATAGCAAAGGTTAAAATCGCTAACAGAACCTTGGGTTGATAACATTGTACTTACTGAGAAGTTGTCAAAATAATCCAATGTAGTTTCGCTATACCAATCAGCTCCCAGTTGTGCGTTAGGAGTGCTAAATGATTCGTTACAGCCTGATTTACCATTAAAGTATGCTTTGATAAGATATTGATCGGCTAGACCAATACTGCCGTTGAAGGATATACCATAAATGCTTAGTCCATCAGCTCCAGTACCATTATATTGGTCAAGCGCATATCCCATATCAACCACACCTATGCCGCTGTTGTAGGTGAACTCTCCGTTTGCTACTCCATTTCCCAAATCATCGGTTTTTATTACCATTATATCAGAGCTTCCGCTAATGTTTCCCGTTGTTCCACAAGCGTAATACTCATAATTACCTGATGTATTAAGTCTTTCTTTTACATCGTGGCATTCATCACTATTACCCGGTAATAAGCTGTTATCGTATACGTGAGACCAAATGGTTGAGCCCGTAGGATCAACTTTTATTAGCCAAAAATCGCCCCCTGCTGCTGTTCCGCCAATAATAAAACCATCTGAGCCACCTGCGGTGCTGCTGGCAATATCGATACTTGAAAATTTTTCAGAAGTTGCTGTGGTACCATAGTAGTTAGCCCAACCCACCATAGGGATCCCCGTATTTGCATTTAAGCGGATAAGGAATCCATCAATACTAGTTGAAGTTACATCATATCCGCTACCTACAATTATTACTTCAGTTTGACCTAATGGCATATAGGGGCTTTCTATAATATCTGCAGCCGATTCTTTTTTGGGGGAATTTGGTTGCACTATATCATAAAAACTCGACCAAAGTATAGTACCTGTCATAGTATTTATTTTTAAAGCGTATAAAAAATTTGCTGCGGCGCTAGATTCTGTTCCACCTGTAATGTACAAATCATCAGTACCGGGTGATTTTGATACTGCTCCCACATTTAATAGGCTATACCAAGCTATAATACCCGAGTTGGGTGTATAATCGTATATAGTTAGCGCATTACCCATAGGGTCAAGCTGTAAATAAAAAATACCGGGTTGGGGTAATAAATTGTCTCTGTATAAGCCAACTACGCCAAAGCCACTGCCATTTTCAAGCTCAAATACTTTGGCCGATGATATTGATACTGCGTTTCCCGAAATAGGTGAGGTTATCACATACTCATTATTAAAGTTTGGTGCTCCTAGTATTCTTCCATCTATATCAGTGTAGGTAACAATAAGGTTTGATGTACCTAGTTGGTTGTTAATATTGTTTGATGCCATAAGATGTCCCTGTGGCTGTATAAAGGTGTTCACTCCTGATATATCGCGCTCTTCGTCAACGCTTCCATACAGATGTTGGAAATACTGTGCATTGGCTCCAATTGAGGTTAATGCAAATACAATTAGAAATAGTTTTTTCATAATGATAGTTTTTTAAAATATGTGTATACAATTTGAATAAATGGAATGGGGAAAAAAGACTTCACTTTGTGAAATAAGCTTTCTGTTTTGTGAAATACTGTTTTGGGTTTGTAAAATAAAAGCTACCCTTTTGAGGTAGCTTTTATAAAGTGATGAATATTTATCAGCACAAATACTATTTCACAAGTAATGCTATGTTTTGGTTAAGGTTTTCACCTTGTATTTTCACAGTATACATACCTTGTGCCATGTTAATATTACTAATATCAAGCACTAGGTTGTTTTTGCCTTTTACCAAAGTAAAGGTTTGTGCATAGTAGCTACGACCAAGCATATCGTACACCGATACTTGGGCGGTTGTAGGTTTTTCAATATCAATTTCTACATTGGCATATTGTACACCTTGAGCAATTGGGTTAGGGCTAATTTTTGCTTCTTTATCTCCTTTGGGTTCAGCAGGAGCAACGCGTGCATTGCTACCACCGGGTATAGAGAAGTTGAAACAAAGGTTAGCATCTTTCGCACTAGATAGGGCGGATGTCATAGAAACATTTTTAAATGTTGTTTTTAATCTATCCTGTAAGTTCATAAATAGGCCGGGGCCTATTAAATTATGGGTCATACCAAGATTTTCATTACAACCAGATAAACCATTAAAATAAGCTTTTACATGGTATGTATCCATTAAACCTATACCACCTCCATTGTATGTACCAAAAACGCTTAAGCCATCAGGCCCCACGAGGTCGTAATAGTCAAGATAAGTGCCAACATCATCAGAAGGGCTACCATAAGTAAATTGACCAACGGCATTACCTAAATTATCAGTTTTTATAACTACCAAATCGGCACCACCAAGGTTTCCATTATTGGTATGCCCGCCAAGATAGTATTCATATAATCCCCCAGTATTAAGCCTTTCAATTACATCTGTACTGTAATCGTTATTGCCTGAACTACCATTATAATCATAAGTGTAGCTCCAAAATGGATTACCTTGGTCATCTGTTTGAAGTAGCCAAAAATCACGATTTGCACCACCACTATTTATATCACTACTACCGCCAATAATAAAGCCGGGCGCACCTGATATAGTGTTGTTTGCTATCTTAATAGAATTAAAAATCTCATTACTGGTAGTAGTGCCATATAAATTTACAGGTGCTAGTGATGTTCCGCTATTGGCATCAAGCCTTACGAGAAATGCATCTGCTGAACCTCCTCCATCATAGGTTTGTCCTACAACCACCAATTCAGGAGTACCCGAAGGAGAATACGGACTTTCGACAATCCCTTTTGCCCAATCACGTGATACCGATGTTGAGTTTACTAGGTCGTCTACAATAGACCATATTATATTTCCTGCTTGGTCAATTTTTATAACAAAAATCCAAAAGTTACCCATAATACTGGGGTCAACAGTCCCCGTAATATAAAAGAAACCACCACCTAATGATTCGGTTACATCAGCAACTTCTACTACATAATAATTTGTGCCGACAGTGCTAATAGGATTGTATTCAGTAACATTTAAAATGTTTCCTGCGGGATCAATTTCAAGGTAAAAAATACCTGTAGGTATGCTAAGACCTGGGTCGTGAAATCTGCCAAAAATACCATAACCGCTTCCGTTACTAAATTCGATAGGTAAAGTATTGTCAATATCTAGCAATACTCCAGATGAATGAGTTAAAGTATATAAATTATTAAAGGCGGCAACATTTCCATTAATATCGGTATTAACCGCTAAAATTTCATTTGTTGGAGAATTAAAAGTACTTGAGACAATAAAATGTCCCAACCCTGTTGCAGTGGTGTTTAACCCATTGCTTGCATTCTCACTGTCTTTAGTGCCATAGTTGTGTTGAAAGAATTGAGCACTTGCACCAATAGAAGCAAAGGCTAAGGTGATTAAAAAGATTTTTTTCATTGTAGATAGTATTTTAATATTAGTACATACAATTTGTAGAATATTAACTGCAACAGTGTGATTACTTTGTGAAATGGGCATTTGACTTTGTGAAATGCAGTTTCTGTTTTGTGAAACACTATTTTGGGTTTGTGAAAAAAAAGCTACCCTTTTGAGGTAGCTTTTATAAAACAGATATGATGATTATAAATACTATTTTATTTTACAAGTAATGCTATATTTTGGTTTAGGTTATCACCTTGTATTTTCACAGTATACATACCTTGTGCCATGTTAATATTACTAATATCAAGCACTAGGTTGTTTTTGCCTTTTACCAAAGTAAATGTTTGCGAGTAGTAGGTACGGCCTAGCATATCGTAAACCGATACTTGTGCAGTTGTAGGTTGTTCAATATCAACGTCTATATTAGCATATTGAACGCCTTGTGCAATAGGGTTAGGGCTAATTTTTGCTTCTTTATCACCTTTAGGTTCAGCAGGAGCTACGCGTGCATTGCTACCACTGGGTATTGTAGTGTTATAGCAAATCTCTTTATCTAATTCATTCTCGATATTGTATAATGTAAGAATTTCTGTGCTTAGTGGAGTTAATGCAACGCCTAACGAATTAACAGGAAAAAGTTCTCCTACATTTTGTTGTAAATCTTCAAACCGCTCATTGCAACCAGAAACACCATTAAAATAGGCCTTAACAACATATATTTCTTTGGTAGGGATATTGTTATCTTCACCAATACCATACATAGTAACACCATCGCCACTGCCACTTATATTTACATCTACATCCAATCCTGTTTCTTCAATACCATAGTTATAAATAAATAATGCATTTGGGTTGACGGGGTTGCCCCAACGGTCTAGTTTAAAAACAAAAGCATCAGGGTTTGGTGCAGATGTAACATATATCGCTCCAGTAATAAAGTATTCATAATTATAGCCATCAGAGCCATCTTCTTTTAGGCGACCAACGGCATCAAAACCATACATATATTCTACTTGACTAAATGAGGGTTGATATATTCCTCCCCATTGGTAAGTGCCCATTTGGTCGGTTTTTACTACCCATACCTTTTCATCCACTACACCTGAAAGTATAAAACCGGGCATTAAAGGGTCATCACTTACATCAATGGAGTTTAAAATCTCAGTTGTACCGTAAAAAGACGACATCTCATCGGCTGAAATCACACTGCCTGTGTTAGGGTCTAAAACCATCCATAAGGCTCTTAACGATGATTTCACCCCTCCTACAACAATAAGTTCTGAGGCATAAGGGCTTTCAATTAAATCAGCTGGATCTTCAATAATACCTAATCCAAAATCATATAAATTCCCCCATAAAAGAGTGCCGGTTTGGTCAATTTTAAGTGCCCACATATACTCATCACCATTTGAATTTGCAGATGTGCCTGTAGCAAATAGATCGCCGGGGTTTGATACTGATTCTTTCATTCCCCTCAAATCAATATAGCTACCGCCCCTATAAGGTAAAGCGTAGCCTTGTGAACTAATTACATTACCGAGTACATCTAAGCGGATGTAGGCAATACCAAACGAGCGAGGCAGAGGCTCGTAAAAATAAGTACCTATAGCACCATAGCCACTGCCATCACTAAACTCGACAACAGAACCTGCTGAGAAACGGATAGCAGCACCAGCTGAGTTAGTTAGCCTATAAGTATTATTAAAATCGTTTGGAGAA
The DNA here is from genome assembly GCA_037968475.1 of Bacteroidia bacterium. Taxonomy (GTDB): domain Bacteria; phylum Bacteroidota; class Bacteroidia; order UBA8524; family UBA8524; genus SB11. Next base: position 155,435 of record JBBKVO010000018.1, on the reverse strand, counting down.
GCAAACCTGCCGTCAGCATCGGTTCTAATAACATGCAGAGCAAAGTTGTAAAAATCATACGGACCGGGGGGTATTAATAAATCTTTTATATGTAAACCCCCTATTAAATGTCCGGGCCCTGTTGCTTTGGTGTTCATGCCATTTCCTATTAAGCTGCCAATAGCGGGGTCTTGACCGTAAAGATGTTGGAAATACTGAGCCTTGCTAGTGAAACCGGCTAGTAAAAAGACAATTAGAATAATGTTTTTCATAATAGATAGTGTTTTAAAATTTGTGTATACAATTTGCACAAATACTATTTGTTAAAACATGTTCACTTTGTGAAATACCATTTTGAATTTGTGAACTACCCTTTTGACTTTGTGAACTACCCTTTTTGGTTTTACAAAAAAAAAGCTACCCCAAAAGGGGTAGCTTTAAATTAATTTAGTGTTTTATCTAAACTATTTTACTAACCATATAATGTTTTGGTTTAGGTTTTCACCTTGTACTTTAACAGTATACATACCTTGTGCCATATTAACGTTGTTAATATCAAGCACTATGTTGTTTTTACCTTTTACTAATGTAAAGGTTTGAGCATAGTAGGTACGGCCAAGCATATCATAAATAGCCACTTGTGCTGTGGTCGGGTTTTCTACTTCAACTTCAAGGGCGGCATATTGTGTGCCTTGTGCAATTGGGTTAGGGCTGACTTTTGCTTCTTTATCTCCGCTAGGTTCGGCTGGAGCTACACGGGCGTTACTGCCACCTGTTATTGTCCAAGCAAAGCAAAGATTTTTGTCTTTGGCAGTAGTTTGTTTCCATAAGAATTTGTTGTCTTTAAACTTGGCTATATCTTTTACATCATAGCGTAAGTATAGTTTAGGGCCACTTTTTGGGGTTGGTGTGCTAAATTTTTCGTTACAACCTGATGCGCCATTAAAATAAGCTCTTACCAAGTACATATCAGAACCGCCTATAACATTATCATCATAAGTGCCAAATATGCTTAGGCCATCATTACCTGTACCGTTATATTGGTCAATGCTTTTACCAAAATCGTTACCTGCGCTACCATAAGTAAATTCTCCATTGGCAACACCATTACCCTTAGCATCAGTTTTTATTACTAATACATCGTACTTGCCAAATGCTCCTTTAAAGGTGCTGCCAGCCATGTAGTATTCATATTTGCCAAATGTGTTTTTGCGCTCAATTATATCTTCGCAAATATCGTTGGCGCCTGGGTTTATACTATAATCGTGTAGGGTTGAAGTGATAAAAGTACCTGTAGGATCAACTAAAGTAAACCAAAAATCATTAGTACCGTTAGCATCGCTTGTACCACCAATTGCAAAACCAGGGCCACCAGCGGCAGGGCTGTTAGCTACGGTTATAGCATTAAAAGCATCCCATGAGGTTGCTGTTCCGTGAAGGTTTACGATAGGAAAAGCAGCTCCTGTATTTGAATTAATACGCATAAACAAGCCATCAGAAGTTGTAGTGCCATCATAAGTTTGACCCACAACAATAACTTCACTAGAATAAGGGCTTTCTACAATGTCGTTAAACAAATCTTTTGACGAGAAGCTAGGGTTGATAACATCGTATACATAACCCCAAATTATTGCTCCAGAGGCAGCGTCAATTTTTAATACAAAGCTGTTTACTTGTGCAAAATTGGGTTGTAACCAGCCTGTAACGTATATTTCTTTACCAGTGGCCGATTCGGCAATAGCACTCACTTTTATAACATCCCAAAAGCTACTGCCATTAGGGTTAACAGTATAGTTAAAAGAATTTAGTACATTTCCCGAAGGGTCTAATTGAAGAAAATAAATTCCAGTGTTTGGGCTAGCCATTGTAGGGTCGGTATACCTGCCTATAATACCAAAGCCAGAACCGTTGTCAAACTCAAATACCTGTGGGTCTTGGGTTTGTAATGGATTACCTGCATTGCTTACTACCATGTACTCGTTAGTAAAGTAAGGGCCACCGGGTATATTACCTGTAACGTCTGCAAATGCAGCTGAAATTGAAGGAGTACCAAAAGCAAAGCCGCTGTTAGAACTAGCCATAAAATAGCCGTTTCCCGAAGCTGTAGTATTGATACCTGATGTTAGAGTTTCATTTACGGGAACGCCGTAAAGATTTTGGAAATACTGTGCATGCGCTGCAATACCTGCAACCAGCACAACTGCTGTTAGTAGTAGTTTTTTCATAATAAATACAAATGATAGAGTAGTAATTTTTTTATAAACTCAGTTGCAATTTTTATAGAATTCGGCGATTAGACAAGTTTTCATTATAAATAATTAGTATTTGCCTTAAAATTTTGAGTAATCAAAGTCGAAGCTCTTTTAGAGGTTCCCAAAGTAAATGTTCAAAATCTTTAACTTGATTATCTTCAACAATAATCCCTTCAGCTTCCAAAAGTTCTTGCATACGGTTGGGGTGTCCAAAATGGTGCTTACCGCTAAGTAAGCCTGAACTATTTACAACACGGTGTGCAGGGACATTGGGTATATTGTGAGCCGCATTCATAGCCCAACCTACCATACGTGCCGATTTTCCGCTACCCAAATAGCGTGCTATGGCTCCATAACTAGTTACACGACCATAAGGGATTAGCCTTGCTACTTGGTGCACCATATCAAAAAAGCTTAAATCTTTGTTTTCCATTACATTTGCAGCGTTTTATAAAAAGTGAAGCATGGATAATAGTTGCAAGATAAAACTTGGTAATGTAAACAACCTTACCGATGCACGTTTTGGTGCTGCCGGAGGTGCCGAGTGGATTGGTTTTAATTTTGATAGTACAAACCCTTTATATATATCACCAGTGCAGGCTGAAGCCATTATTGGTTGGCTATCGGGGCCACAGCCTGTTGCAGAGTTTGCTGCTAAACAGAGCTTGGGTGAAATTGAAGATATAGTACGCCTTTTAGGGTTTGATTGGATACAATTGGCCGAACCTGCTATGGTGCACTATTTTGAAGGAAGTGATATACAAGTGATTTTAGAGTTGGATGCTACAGCACCGGATTTTGAACAACATTTACAATCACCATCAAATGCGGTTAAAGCATTTTTGATAAAAAAATGCCCTATAGGTAAAATAGCTGAAATTAAAGAACAATACCCATTTGTTTTGTTTGATGTTGAAGGCTTGTCTCAAAACGAGTTGGAACAACTAAAAGGATTAACCCCTTATGGTATAAACATAAGCGGGGGCTTTGAAACAGCCCCCGGCATACGTGATTTTGATGAAATGTATGCAGTGTTTGATGTGTTTGGACAAGAGTAGTTACTCTATAACTTCCTCAACATCACCGCAGTGAAGCATTAGGTCTCCAAAATAGGGATTCATTATAGTTTCCCTATCGCTTAGCCAAAATGCACCATTATAGTTCATAGCCATTGGGCAGTATTGCAGGTATACACCTACTTTGTTAGCCTTAAAACTTTTTATAAGGGCATACATACTTTGGGTTACTTTTTCAAAAGCCACTCTTTTTTGTTCTATATCTATACTGTCGTTTTGTATTGAGGTGCTTTGTAGCACTATATAGGTGCGGTGTGTATTAAGATATTGTTTTTGCTCATCGGTAAGTTTATCGGCGGGTATACTTACTATAGCGGTTTTTAGTTCGGCAGCAGCAGTTTGTACTTCAACTTTGTTAGTGGCTACTAAAGCATCTTTTACTTTTAAGTACGATACTAAAGCCTCATCAATGCCTTTTTTTGTTTTTTTATCGGCTTTGCTGTAATCTTTTATGGCTGTGTCTTGTGCTGTTGCCCCAAATGCTATTGAAATAAGCAGCAGTATTATAAAATTTTTCATGTGTGTAATTCTGTTTAATTTTTAATTCTAAACCTAGCGCCTACATATATCATACGCCCTTGTACAGGCCCCCATACTATTGAAGCATCAAAATTTGACCCAAAAGGGTTTGAAGGGTCAACTATCAAACGAGTTTGGCGGAAATCAAAAGCATTTTCTATGCCTGTATACACCTCCCATTTTTTACCTATGCTTTTGGTTATTTGTGCATTAACCATAGCAAAACCGGGCGATTTTTTACCCAACTGCAAGTCTTCAGGATTGTCTTCGGTAGTAGGTAAACGTTTAGGGCCAAACCAGTTTAGGGTAACATCAAATACCCATTTTTTGCGGGTTTTATAAGCTACATTAATAAAGGCACGGTGTGGTGATAGCAAATAGCGTTGCAATGTGCCGCTTTGGTATTGTGTACGTACATCGTAATAGCGGTAGGCTATACGGGTTTCCAATCTACGTATAGGCTCGTAGCTTATTTGTAGTTGAGCACTATTGGCAAACGATTTTCCTTTTAGATTATACATAGATACTTGGCGAGCACTATTGTCTAAATCAACCACTACTTGATTTTGGAATTGTGTAGAAAATAAATCGGCTTCAAGTGTGGCATAGCGGCGACCTATTTTTACGTCTGTAGTAAGGCTTACTCCCATATTCCACGCTACTTCGGGTTGTAACCCGTAAGCCGATTGTGTTTGCCAATTGGCAGGTAACACAAATTGACGTGATGTAACCAATAGCTGCATATTCTCAGCAAATATATTGGCAGTACGCTGTCCGCGTCCTGCGGTAAAGTGTAGTACAGTTCCATCACCTCTATCATAACGGGCATTTATGCGTGGGGTAGCAAAAAAGCCAAATAAATTGTGGTAATCACCACGTAGCCCGCCTATAACCAGCCACTTATCGTTAACTGTCCAAGTATATTCAAAAAATGCACCCGGCACGTTTTCGACTCTGCCTACATTACCGCTAAAGTTTAAATTTGGTGATGAAATTTGTTCACTATATATATCGTGTAGAAAGCTAAAGCCTGTGCGGTATTTGTGGTGAGTATTGCCGATGATAGATTGAAAAATAAGATTTGCATACACGCTTTGTTCTCTTGAGTTAATGGCACTTTCGCCAAAAAAACTATTTTGTTTGTGCGTGAGTGCGCTCCACATAAAACCAATGCTTTTGTATTTCTCTTGTGGAAATACGTAGCCTGTTTTACCAAAAACTTCAAAGCGTTCTGTTGCAATATTAACCCCGTAGGCATTATTTAAAATGGATTCAGTTTGACTTTCGCCATTATATTTGGTTGAGCCTCCAATACGGTTTTCAACCAATGCTTTCACACCTATTTGGCCTTCAAGTCCTTTACCATTACTGTATTTCCAGCGGTTTATAATATTATGTTGGTAGCCGGTGGGCATATCAACAAAACCATCCTTGTTTTGGTCAAGCTTTTGGTTGCGGGTGCTGCTGTGCATCAGCAAAGCAGTGCTCCATTTACTGTTTACTTTTTGGGTAACTACCAAGTTGGCCTCGTAGCGGCCTTGTTGGTTGGCATACACATTAGCAAAAACACGGTCTTTACCCTCTGGTTTGCGTAGTTCAACATTTATTTGTCCTGTAATACTTTCGTATCCATTAGCAACGCTGCCTATACCTTTGGTTACTTGTATACTTTCTATCCATGAACCGGGTAAATAACCCAATCCGTATGATGATGCCAAACCGCGAACGGCAGGTAAATTCTCAGCAGTTATCAGGGTGTAATTTCCTGCTAACCCTAGCATTTGTATTTGCTTAGTGCCTGTTACAGCATCACTATACGTAACATCAATGGCGGGGTTAGTTTCAAAACTTTCTGATAGGTTACAACAAGCTGCCTTAAAAAGTTCTTTCTCCGTCATTATATTGGCCTTTATCCCGCTTAGGCGGTCAATAGTCATAGATTTTGTTTCGGCAGTTACTTCTACCTCACTTAGTTTTAGTGTGGCTTCAGTTTTTAGTACTACCTGTATATTGTTCATGTTTTGTGGGGTTATCTCAATAGTATCCGACTGATAACCTATAAAACTAACTACTAAATATTTGTGTTCTTCTGTATGCGGTATTCTAAATATCCCATTACTATCCGTATAAGTATTTATAGTACTGTTTGCCCAGTACACCGTTGCCAGTTGTATTGGTACCAATTTGTCCTTCTTGGTTTTTTCAACCACAACACCTTTAATTATATGTTGGGCTTGTAGGACGTTAGTGCAAGCAATAAGTACTAAAAGCAGGATTAATGCCTTAAGTTGTTTCAAATTCATTTGTTACTCAGGTTTTAAGAAAATTAAATATGATAAGGGCATAGCATAGCTATACCATAGGTTTTAGAAAACCTTATATCATAACCTAAGTGTGCAGAGGAGCAGCCATGTATTTGGTTGTGATTTGGGCGGTGAGCCTCTATCAGCATACAAGTGGGCGCTGTATTGGGATAATTTTGTAGGGATTGTATTTGCTTTATTGCCTGTAAAATGGGGCAACCACAATAAAATATTGTTTTTTGGTGCTTGGTGGGCTTGTGCTACCGCGTGTTCAGTACTTACTTTTAAATACACCTCGTGATTTTCGCAGCAATCTTTGTCTTTCGATTCAATATCGCCACAGCAGTTTTGCGAAGTATTATATAAAGTTATATCTGATAGGTAATTGCCACAATAGTGTAGGTTTACCGATAGGCCAATGGCCTGTACGGTAGTATATACTATTAATAATATGGTGGCTATACCTTTAATCACAGTAATTCAAATTTACAAAAACTATGCCTACCATAAAACTTTTGTAAAAATTTATGGCGCACTTCTTCATAAAATTCAATAACTCTTTGCCTAAATTTGAAACTACCCCGAACTGAATGAACGTGTAATAGGAGGGGAGTACTAGGTTATTTTTTCAGTTGCGAGTGGATAAAATGATATGTTAAGAATAATAAATTAATCCATCCTAACCATTGTTCCCCTTGTGCACTGTCATCCTGAGCGGAGTAGAAGGATAAAGCGCATGAGAGAAGGGGGTAGGGGGATGAAACAAACACAGCTATATAGATGAGATATATTGTTTTACTACTAATTTTTGTTTGCGTAAACTTTGCTTTTGGTCAAACAGAAGCGGTAACCTACACAGAACACATTGCACCTATTGTATACAAAAACTGTTTGCCTTGCCATCGCGCAGGCGGATCAGCTCCTTTTGCGCTTGAAACCTATAAGCAGGTGAAGCAGAAAGGTAAATTTATACAATACGTTACCGAAGCAGGGTATATGCCCCCGTGGAAAGCCAACCCACATTACCGCAGCTTTGCCAACGAAAAGTATCTAACAGAAAAAGAAAAACAGCAAATAAAGCAATGGGTACAAAGTGGTGCAAAAGAAGGCAATGCTGATAAACTACCTGCAAAGCCTCAATTTCCTAGTGGCTCACAAATACTGGGTAAGCCTGATTTGGTATTGGAGATGAAAGAACCTTTTACAGTTAAAGGTAATAATAAAGAAACCTATATCTGCTATAAAATACCCTACGAGTTGGCCAACGATACTTTTGTTAGCGGTATAGAATTTATAGCGGGTAACCCTACATTGGTGCACCATGCCAGCTACCAATTACTTGCCGTTCCCCATGGAGTAGATATATACAACAGTCCCGATTATTTTATTTTTGGTGATAGTAGTTTTATAAACGATGAGCACGATTACAGCTATTTTAACTTGATAGATTCTAACGGAAATATGCCTTATGAGGTTTTCCATAGCGGGTATTTGCCAGGCACATCACCACAAATATTTAATCACGGTATAGGTTTTAAGCTACCCAAACGTGGCATATTAATGATACGTAATTTGCAATACGCCCCAAGCCCTATTGAGCAAAGCGATAAATCAAAAATACATATCTATTTTTCAAAAAAGCCTGTAGATAGAACCATTGGTTTTGTAACCTTTAAACCCACAAACCCCAATCCTCAGCAAGATTGGATGATTCCTGCAGATAGTATCAAAAACTTTCATATCAACATTAAGATACACGATGATATATCGCTACTGGCCATTAACCCGCATATGCACAAGTTGGGCAAGTACTTTAAAGCATACTGTATACCTCCCGTTGGTGATACAATACCTTTGGTAGAAATAACCGATTGGGATTTTAACTGGCAAGAGTTTTATCGTTTTGATACCATGGTAAAACTACCCAAAGGCAGTGTGCTAAGGGTTGATGCAGTGTACGATAACACAGCAAACAACTTTGCCAACCCACACAGTCCGCCAAAAGATCTTTTTTTTGAACGAGGCATGGACGATAAAGACGAAATGATGCGTTTGGTGATATTAGTTTTACCTTATCGTGATGGAGATGAGAAAATTTTACTTAAAAACGAAAATGTGTTTCGCTAGGCAATAGGTTTAGCAGGGTTTTTGTTTTAATTTCGTACAAAAGCCACCCTATGAAAAAAATACTCGTTTTGAGTTTTGCCGCCCTTTCTTTGGCGTTTTTGAGCAACTGTAGCAAAAACCCCGATGATAATAGCATTAATATATTTTCTATTGATGATGATATAAAACTTGGACAACAAGTAAAAGTAGAAATAGCAGGAAACCCTACTGAATATCCTTTATTAGATGAAACACAATACGCAGCAGCACACACCTATTTGCGCGGAATAGTGAGTAAAATACTTGCTGGTAATAAAGTGTTTTATAAAGATAAATTTGTTTGGGAAACCTATATAATAAAAGATGACAATGTTATCAATGCCTTTTGTGTACCTGGTGGTTATATGTACGTGTATACAGGTTTAATAAAATATTTGGAAAGTGAAGACGAGCTTGCGGGAGTTATGGGACACGAGATGGCTCACGCCGACCGTCGCCACAGTACCGACCAAATGACCAAACAATACGGTATAGAACTTATGCTAAGTATTGTGATAGGTAACAATCAAGGTACGCTAACTAAAATAGCCGAGAATATGTTGCTGCTAAAATACGGGCGTGATGCAGAACGCGAAGCCGATAAATACGGTGTAACGTACCTTTGCCCCACCGATTACAAAGCAGATGGCTTTGCCAACTTTTTTGATAAACTGGCTGCCGATGGACAAAACAGTGGTAAAATAGATGCGTTTTTTAGCACACACCCTAGTCCTGATGAACGTGTGAAAAATATACACGACGAAAAAGCAACCTTAAATTGCAGTGGTACTCAAACTTTTGATGCCGACTATGCTAACTTTAAAAATAACCTGATACCATAATCTAGGTTGAGATAAGAATTTATAAAGCTCGTATTGTAAACAATACGGGCTTTATTTTTTAGTGGCACAAACAAGCAAATATTAAATTAGTGCTTAATAGCTGCATTAAAAACATTAAATTAATATATTTGGGCTAACTATAAACTATCTTTAACATGGATAAATATTTGAAATACGTATTGATTGCACTGGCTGTACTACTTCTTATAACTTTAGTAAGGGGATTATTTAATAGCGGGGATAATAACCTAAATCAAGCCATTGAAAATATTAATAAAAGCCAGCAAAAACTCGATTCTTCATTAGCGCAGATAAACTATACCCGTACTAAAATAGACTCGATACGAAATGATATACAGGTGTTTAAAAGCTATATAAAAGATATACAAAGCAGGGTTGAGATTTTGGATCTGGAAAACCGTAGCGGTATGCGCACCTATACTAAATATAAAGACAGTCTGAAAAGTCGCCTCAACGATTTATACCATAATGTAGATACTACAGCAGATAATTTGCCTGATTTTGTAGTTACCAATTAACTTAATGCTTCAAAAAACTATTATCTAAAATTAAGATGAAAATACTTTTTTCTTTTTTGCTATCGCTTGCTTGTTTGTGCACAACGGCTCAACTTAAAACCTTTGATATTTGCAATAGTGCCGATACTATTAAAAAAGTAAATATGGGTGATACGGTAATTATAGGGTGTAATGCTGCGTACATATTAAACCAAAATGTAATAGATAATTACCGCAAAACACTGCAAAATAACCGCAATTGTACTGAGATAGTTAAAACTTATGCAGCACTATCAAACACACAAGACAGTATGATAGGCCAACAAAACCAACGCTTTAATGAGCTTAGGGATAAGTTTGACAGTTTGGGTAACAATACGGGGCAGTTTCTATCTATCACACAAAGCACCCTTAGCCAGCTAAACGATACGTTGGGTGCAGTGGCTAAAAATATAAACGATACAAAAGCCTTGCTAACACAAACCCAGATGCTGCTAGAACAAGAAAAGAAAAACCAATGGAAAGACCGCCTACGTTGGGGACTAGGTGGTTTTGGTGTTGGCTTGGCAGCCACAACACTTATTTTTTTAGTGGCTAAGTAATCTTAATAAGCTCTTAATTTTTCAAGAGCATCACCTAGCCAATGCTTGGCCAAAAAGTGTTCTTCAAGATCTTTTGCCATTGGCACGGCAGTATCAAGGCTGCCTATACGCATTACTGGTGCATCAAGGTGGGTGAAGCAATTTTCACTTATCCATGCTGCTATTTCAGCACCAATACCACCTGTTAGTGTGTCTTCGTGTACTATAAGCACACGGCCTGTTTTTTTCACAGCGGCTTCAACAGCTTCTTTGTCCCAAGGCAATAGGGTACGCAGGTCTACAATTTCGGCATCAATATTCTGTTTTTTACACTCTGCTACTGCCCAATGCACTGCTGCACCATAGGTAATTATACTAAGCTTTTCGCCTTCGGTTACTGTACGTGCTTTGCCAATTTCTATGGTATAGTAATCGTCAAATACATCTTCTTCAAGGCTGCGGTATAGTGCTTTATGCTCAAAAAACAGTATGGGGTTAGGGTCGTTAAAGGCAGCACAAAGCAATCCTTTAGCATCCGATGGGGTAGAAGGGTATACCACTTTTAGGCCGGGGGTATGAAAAAACCAAGCTTCGTTACTTTGGCTATGGAATGGCCCTGCATTTACACCAGCACCTGTGGGCATACGTATTACCACATCGGCATTTTGCCCCCAACGGTAATGGCTTTTAGCTAGGTTATTTATTATTTGGTTAAATCCGCAGGTTACAAAATCGGCAAACTGCATTTCCATCATTGCTTTAAAGCCTTTAACAGAAAGGCCGTAGGCAGCACCCACAATTGCCGATTCGCACAAGGGAGTATTGCGCACCCTATCTGTACCAAATTGTTCTACAAAACCTTGTGTTATTTTAAATACACCACCATACGCACCAATATCTTGTCCCATCAACACCAAATTGTCGTGGCGTTCCATGCTTTGGCGTAGGCCATCGCTTATGGCATCTACCAAACGTTTTTCAGTTTTGGTTTGGCTTATCGGCGCCATAGATGTGCTTTGCACGGGGTGGTACATATCGGCCAACTCTTCGGCGGTGTTGGCTACTATTTCAGGCATGGCAAAAACTTCTTCAAGCTCAGCATCCATAGTGCTTTTTATTACCGTTTTTAATGCGGCTATTTTCTCGTCTGTTAAAAGACCAATTTCTTTAAGGTAGTTTTGATAGTTTAGCAATGGGTCTTTTTTGCCCCATTCATCAAACAACTCTTGGGGTACATATTTAGTGCCCGATGCTTCCTCGTGGCCGCGCATCCTAAAGGTCATTGCCTCAAACAATATCGGGCGAGGGTTATTGCGCATATCTTCGGCAATGGTGTTTATAGCATGGTATACTTCAAGTACATTATTACCATCCACCTGCATCGCTTCAATACCAAAGCCTATGGCTTTATCAATAAACTGTTTTTGGCGAAACTGTTGGTTGCTTGGGGTTGATAATCCGTAGCCGTTGTTTTCTACCACAAATATTACGGGTAAATCCCATACGGCTGCTACGTTTATAGCCTCGTGAAAATCGCCTTCACTGGCTCCACCATCACCACTAAAGGCAACAGCAATTTTTTTCTCTCCTTTTAATTTATGTGCAAGGGCAATACCATCCGCTACACCCAGCATTGCACCTAGGTGAGATATCATACCTACTATATGGTACTCGTTAGTGCCAAAATGGAAACTACGATCGCGTCCTTTTGTAAATCCTTCTTTTTTGCCTTGCCATTGAGCAAACAGTTTGGTAAAAGGTATTTTTCTACCTGTAAACACCGCCAAGTTGCGATGCAATGGCATTATATATTCGTCAGAATGCAGTGCAGCAGTAAGTCCTGCCGAAATAGCTTCTTGTCCAATGCCGCTAAACCATTTGCTTATTTTACCTTGGCGCAGTAGAATCAACATTTTTTCCTCTATCATTCGGGGATAAAGAATGGCTTTATACAACTGTAAAAGTGTGTCGTCGGTATAGTGCTTACGGTCGAATTTCATAGATAATGGGCGCAAAAGTACAGCAAATTTGCTCACACTTTTACAAACATCTTTTTACTTAATGATGCTTTTGGTTTAGTTAAAGTGATATTAAAACAATAGTAAGTGTGTTTAGAGTAAAATTTAGTTAACTTGCTTTGTTGTGGGTTGAACTTTGCAACAAAGCAAATTTTTGTTTATTAGGTAGTTAATGAGAGGTAGACATATAGGGCTAGTGCTTAGTGCAATTGTATTGCTACTATCATTTAGTGCTTTTTCACAAGTAACATCAAACAAGGGTACTGATTTTTGGATTGGCTATATGGGACATATAGACGGTACGGGATCAAATATGAAATTATATGTTACTTCTGATGTATCTACTTCAGGTGTAGTAAGCATTCCGGGGCAAAGTTGGTCGCAAAACTTTAGTGTATCGGCAAACTCAGTAACCGTATTAAATATACCCCCCGCCTCAGCTTATGTGGGGTGCGATGATTGTATAGAAAACAAAGGGATTAAACTTATTGCAAACGATCCCGTGGTGGTATACTCACACATACACGCCAATGCACGTTCTGATGCTACCTTAGTACTACCCACAGCTACATTGGGTAGAGAATATTATGCTATGAGTTTTACTCAGGCTTCAACTGGTAGTGCCCATCGCAATCAGTTCATGGTATTAGCCACTGAAGATAGTACTTTGGTAGAAATTACCCCTACTGCAAACAATACAACAGGCTTTAGGCAAGCAAACACCACTTTTACTATAAGTCTTAATAAAGGCGAGGCATATCAGTATCGTTCTACTTCTGATATTACAGGTTCAAGACTTCTTTCAGTTTCAAGTGGTAGTGGTGGGTGCAAACGTATTTCTGTATTTTCGGGTAGTTCGTTTACGGTATTAGGCTGCACAGGTGCAGGTAGTGGAGATAATCTATACCAACAAATGTACCCTGTAAGTGCGTGGGGAAAAGAGTTTATTACCGTACCAATGAAAACCCGCACAGGCGGTGATTATTTTAGGGTATTGGCAGGAGCGGATAATACACAGGTGTATGTAAATAATACCTTTCAAAAAAATCTACAAAAAGGGCAATACCACGAGTTTTTAAGTTCAACAGCAAATTATGTACGCTGCACCAAACCTGCAAAAATGGCTCAATTTCAGCGTACTCAAAATTGTGATGGTATTACAGGCGACCCTTCGATGACTATTTTAAGCCCAATTGAGCAACAACTCAACGAGATTACCTTGTACTCATCACCCTATCAAAATATTACTAATCATCATATTAATATTGTGATGAAACGTGCCGATACGGGTACGTTTAGATTGGATAACAATAGTGTGCAATGGTCTTTTGTATCTTCAAATCCCACCTATATGTACTCGCAAACTACTGTTGCCGCAGGCAACCACAGTTTAACTGCCGATAGTGGTTTTAATGCTTTGGCGTATGGGTTTGGAAATGTAGAATCGTATGGCTATGCAGCGGGGGCAAACATTCGCAATCTTACCCATTATATAAGTACTTCTACTGCTGCGGTTTGCAAAGGGGTGCCCACTACTTTTATACCCAACACCAACTATACACCTGATGAATACCGATGGTATTTGGCCGATACTTTTTACTCAGACAGTGCTAGGCCGGTAATAACCTTCGATACTTTGGGTACGTTTAATTTGGCTTTAGTAACTATAAACAATAACCAAAACGATTGCGAATCGCAAGATTCTAGCACAACAACTATTACCGTTCGCCAACAACTTGAGGCAAGGTTTTTAGTCCCGCATTTTTGCCAAAACGATACCATTAAATTTATTGATAGTAGTGTGATAGAAGGCACAACTTCAACAATAAACAAATGGCGGTGGGAATTTGGCGATGGAAGCATTAGTACAAGCAAGAACCCGATAAAACACTACGATAGTGCGTACAACTTCATAGTTAAACTGATAGCTACTACCAATCACGGCTGTGTAGACACCGTAACTAAGCAAGTGCCCGTGTTTCCTGTGCCAAAAGTAGGCTTTACATTGGCTAATGTATGCTATGCCGATAGTGCTACTTTTACAGATACGAGCTCAATTGACAGCACCCAAATACTTAAATATTTATGGGAGTATGGTGATGGGCAAACCGATAGCTTACAACACGCAAAATACCTGTACCCATACGCCGATACTTTTGTAGTTAAGCACACAGCCATATCAGATATGGGGTGTAAGAACGATACTAGCAATGCTATTGTAATATACCCACGCCCTTTGGCAAAAGTACAAACTGCAAATGTTTGCAAGGGTGATACGGTTGTACTAACTGATTTAACGCAACCCACAACCGATACTTTGGTGCAACGTCAATGGTGGGAGGGCGTATATTTTATTGATACCAATCAAGTTCAAAAATGGTTACCTGTTGATACAGGCCTTCATACTATACTGCTTTGGGTAGAAAACAATTTTGGCTGTACCGATACCCAAACCACTGTGGTTGATGTGTACTCAAACCCCAAAGCAGCCTATGCCATTGGAGATATTTGCTATATAGATACTGCAATATTTATAGATGGAAGTACCATTGATGAAGGGTATATAGATAAACGTTTGTGGTCGTTTGGAGATGGTTCGGGGGCATTAAATACTACTAAACCTCCAAAAAACTATAGTATAGCAGGTACTTACCAAACACAATTGATAACCATTAGCGATAAGGGGTGTAGCGATACAGCAGGCAAAACCATTGAAGCATTTGATATGCCCAATGTGAAATTTGATATAAACGATGTTTGTGTGTACGATACCGCAGTTTTCTCTGATTATAGTACATTCTCAAACGGTACTACTACGGCAAGGTTTTGGCAATTGGGTGATGGGTATACAGACACTTCCATAGCCCCCAAACACAAATACAGTGTACTAGGCAGCTACTTAGTAAAGCTAAAAGTTGAAGTTAGCGGGCATTGTGTAGATAGTGCACAAAAAACCATTACTATATATCCACGTCCCAAGGCTAACTTTTATTTTAATGACCAATGCGTGAAACTACCTGCTACATTTACTGATTCTTCAACAGTAAATGTTGGATCAATTGTTAGTCGTGATTGGGATTTGAGTGGCAAAACCGATACAGGAAAAGTAATTAGTAATATCTATTTTGTTGAGGGAAACAAAAACATACAACTTATTGTAGCGTCGCAGTTTGGTTGTAAAGACACTGCTATAAAAAAGATTACCATTCACCCTGAACCTAAAGCAGCCTTTACTGCAACCGAAGTGTGCCTACTTGATACAACACAGTTTACAGACAATGTAACCCTAAGTAGTGGCAGCACAACAAGCTACCAATGGATTTTTGACGACGGCTATACAGGCAGTGGTAAAAGACCTACCCATGCCTATAACAATTGGGGCGATTATAATGTTGAGTTAATAGTTACCAGTGATAAAGGGTGTATAGGTAACGTAAAAAATACTGTAAGTGTAAACCCTTTGCCTCAGGCAGAAATTTTTACACCTACTCCTGATGGATGCCAGCCTTTTGAAGTAGTATTTACCGACCAGAGCAAAGTGCCTCAAACCACTATCACCAAATGGTCGTGGCAGTTTGGCGATAAGTATTCAGATACCTTGCAAAACCCTACACATACATACACCAAATGGGGCACATATTCGCCCATTTTAACAATACTTACGGATAAAGGGTGTAGACACGATTCTACTTTTACTAATTTCATAACCGTGTACCAGCTACCTGTTGCTGATTTCACCGCCAAGCCTGATTCGGTATCGTTTTTTACGGCACAAATTACCTTTACCGATGCTTCTAGTACTGATGTAGTGGCATGGGATTGGCGAATGGGAGACGGAAGTACTTCTAATGCACAAAATCTTGTATATGAGTATAACGATACAGGCAGGTATTGGGTAGACTTGGTGGTGAGAAACCAAAATTGGTGTTTTGACAGCGCACAGAAACGTATTTTTATCTCACCTGATTATACATTGTTTATTCCTACGGCTTTCACTCCTGATGAAGGCGACTTAAACCCAACTTTTGGTGCTGAGGGTATTTTTAAGGGGATACGGGAGTACCAGATGCGTATTTATAATCGTTGGGGTGAAAAAATGTTCGAGTCAAACTCGGTATTACATAAGTGGGACGGTAATTATAGAGGTGCGTTTGCCCCTGAAGGAGTATATGTTTACGAGATAAGTATTATGGATTATTTTTACCGCCGAAGCCATTACAGAGGCACGGTATTATTATTTAGGTAAGGGTGTAGTTTCTTTCCACCTCAAAAAATAGACAAAGCAGGCCAGTGCTCCCACTGCTGAAAGTAAAAGAGCGTAGGCGGGTGTAAAGCCATCCCAAATAAAACCTATTAGGGTATTAGAGATGACAAGAGCTATGCTAATACTACTCCCCAAAAAACCATAAGCAGTACCTTTTTCATTGGGCTTGCAATGCTGGCTCATCCATGCTTTGCTAATACCGTCGGTTAATGCTGAAAATGCTCCGTAAATAGAAAAAAGTACTATCACCTGCCAATATTGGGTAGAGAAGGGCAGCAGTGCATACGTAATTACAAAACACAATAAGCCCAACATATATACTTTTTGGTAGCCTATTTTATCTGATAAATGCCCAAAAGGATATGAAAGCAGCGCATAAAAGGCATTGTAAAGTATATATGCGCCAATAATAAACGTTGCGCTAAATCCCTGATGTTTTAAAAACAATAATAAAAACACGTCTGAGGTATTAAATAAATAAAACAGAATTATGCCTCCTGTTAGTTTTCTGTATTGTGGGGTGGCCGTTTTCCAATATTTAAAGTACGAGAGAAATCCTACCTTTTCTTTTGATGCGATAAAATCGTTGTTGCGTTTGCTTTCTGTCAGCAAAAAACTAAGAAAAATAGCTACAATACCAGGCACGATAGCCCATACAAATACATTCTCAAAATCTTGGGGCTGAACGGTTAGGATTAAAAATGCAGATAATGCCCCCAAAGTTGCACCCAATGTATCCATGCCTCTGTGCAAGCCAAAAACACGCCCCCGATTTTGAGGCGTGCATTCATCTGCCAAAAGAGCATCGCGAGCACCCGTGCGTAGCCCTTTACCCAAGCGGTCGCCAACACGCATAAACAATACCCAAAAAGGATTGCGAAACAGCACTACCATAGGTTTTGCAGCTGCACTAAGTGTATATCCCCAACGGATAAACGGCACACGTTTTTGCCATTTGTCTGATAGTTGGCCAAAATACCCTTTACTCACACCTGCCGTAAACTCTGCTGCGCCTTCCAAAAAACCAATAAAAACCATGGTAAAACCAATGCTTTTAAGATAAAGGGGCATAACAGGGTATAGCATTTCGCTGGCCATATCAGTAAACAAGCTGATAAGCGAAAGCATCCATACACGGCGGGTTATAATACGGTTTGCCAATAGGAGAAACGTTTGTGCAAACTTAGCTTAAAATGGATAAGTCGGTATTAGGGAGTGTAAAGTATTATTCAGGTAAATTACCAATTGTAGTTGGGGCTAGGACCTCTTCTATCAAGAAGAAATTTATTAAAATTAAGCCTTACACTCACACCCAATCCTTGTTTCATTACGTCAGTATTATACACCCCAATAGTATAGTTTAGGTGTATATCAAGCATATCTCCTGCCGATATACCAATACTTGGGCGAATTTTGGGGCTATACTTCCCATTTTCAAATACATTTACTATATCAAGCCGCATACCTATAGTCGAGAGTATATTAAGCTGTGCATAAGCCCGTATGGCGTAGGCTTGGCTAGTACCTTTGTATATATAATCAAAGCCAATACCTCTAATTACAAAAGGAGGTGATGAGAATGCACACATTGGTGAAGGAAAACTTTTGCGGTAAGTTTTGTATCTACCAATATCAACCGAAAAACTATTGTAATTGTTCCGTGTATAACCCACTGCCCAGTTCCAGCCTGTCTGCTTTATCCATGTTGGTTTTGCAATGGTATCAGCCAAATTAGCGTTTGCTTTGCCGCTATATAGCAACAGCAATAACCCGATAAAATATAAAGATAATTTGCACACTATTTACGATAAATATAGGTATTAAATCATGCTTAAATGCTATATATAACAGTTTTTTACGCTATAAATTATATCAATCCACATAAATTTACACAACACTTGGGACGAACCCTGCCTTTTTGTTGTCTGTATCAGTAATTTTACTGATACAGTTTTAAAAAGATTAAAATGAAAAACAACTACACGCGCTACACACTGGTGGCATTAATTACAATTACTGCACTTTTACTATCTACACAATCTACTCAAGCGCAGTGGACGCAAGCTCAAAATTTCTCCATTGGTAAAGTAAATGCCATTAGCTCAAAAGGTTCAACTGTTTTTGCAGGTACAGATACTGGGGGAGTATATATATCCACCGACTTTGGATATTCTTGGACGGAGAAAAACGTAGGGCTTTCTAATAAAAACGTGAGTTCGGTTATAATAAAAGATACAGTTGTAATACTTGGTGTTAGTGGGTTTGGTGCTGCAGTGTTTGTATCAAAAGATCAGGGCGATACTTGGGATGTACCCACCAGTCCCTACTCAGGTTATTTATTCTGTATGGTTGAACAAGGAAACGATTTATTGGCAGGCACATGGTTTGGAGTAGCAAAATCAACCGATAATGGAGATAAATGGGCTACACTGCCTACTACAGGTCTACCATCAAATGCCTCTGTTACAGCACTGTTTGCCAAAGGTGATACTATTTTCGCAGGTGTTAGCAGCAGCAGTGTAGGCGGGGAAGGGATTTTTCGCTCTATTAATAATGGAACTACTTGGGAAAACAAAAACACAGGTATCACCAATAAAAACTTTACCTCAATACAACAAAGTGGTACTACACTTATAGCCGCGACTAAAGGTGGGGGTGGTGTTTATATTTCTACTAATAATGGTGATAGTTGGACTATCTCTAATAGCGGCCTCACCAATTTGGGCGTAAATAATCTTTTTGTTAGCGGTAAAAATATACTGGCTGGTACCAATAGCGGTATTTTTTTATCAAAAGATAATGCAGCTACTTGGGTTGATATCAGTATTGGATTACCTGCATCAACACAAGTGTTTTCTGTGGCTACCAACGGACATTTTTTGCTTATAGGTACTGATAGCACAGTATGGCGCAGGCCAACTGCCGAAGTTATCACAGGTATTAAATCAGTAAAAAATAATAGTGCGGTAAGTATTTATCCCAATCCTAGTAGCGGTATTTTTACTTTAGAATTGCTGGAGAATACAAATGCTCAACAAGTAACTGTTAGCAATGCTATTGGGCAAGTAGTGTATACAAATAAAATAATTACCAACCCCGTATTACAATTAAATATAGGCAATGTTGCCAAAGGCATTTATACCGTCCAAATTACAACAGCCGAAGGTTTGATAAACCAAAAAATTAGTATTGAATAACTTTTTGTAAAATAATAATTTATCCGTTATGGTACTACCACAACGGATAAATTAATTATAGATTTTTTGATACGTGTACATCCATTTGAGGGAATGGTATCTCTATATTGGCCTCATCTAGTGCCACTTTACATTTTTCAATCAAGTCGGTTTCAACGCCAAATTTAATACTAGCATCACACCAACCCCTAGCTACAAGATTTACAGAACTATTACCCAACTCTACTACACCCACAAATGGGGCAGGGTCTTGCAATATTCTTTCATCACCTGTTATTATATTGGTAAGCACTTCTTTAGCTTGTTTAATATTAGCATTGTACGATATACCAACTTTTACCTCCGCCCTAAGTATTCCTTGTGCGCTAATATTTGTTATATCACTATTCATAACAGCCCCATTGGGACATATATGTGTTTTCCCGTCAAAGCCACCAACAACAGTTGTAAACAGCTCTATTTTTTTCACTGTACCGGTATGCCCCATTATTTCCACTACATCACCCACTTTATAAGGTTTAAATGTTAACAGCAAAATACCCCCTGCAAAATTGCCCAGTGTACCCTGCAAAGCCAAGCCAATTGCCAAACCCATTGCTCCTAATACAGCAATAAACGATGTTGTAGCAATGCCAAACATTTGTGCAATGCTAATTAGCAACATAGCCTTTAGCATCCACGAGGTTAAATCACCCAAGAAAATTCTAACAGTATCATCAATCTCACGTTTTTTAAGAATTTTTGCTAATTGATTGGTAATTATCTTTATCACTCGCCAACCCACAAAAAGTATAATAACAGCAAAAACTACTCTCAGTCCGTAATCTATTATTAGTGCTGTAATTAGTTCGCTTACTTTGTTAAAATCTATATCCATAATTAGTGTTAAATAATCTAATAATAACTACAAATATAGGCTTGTTTTGTTTGGAGCTGATGGATTGGCAGAGTTTTCTTAAATAGGTATGAAAATCGATTTTGTCAAATACAGCGGGTTTAAATCCACCACAAATTATTGAAAACAGGGATTTCTTATCCTAAATATACGTTACTCAGCAGTCTGTTTTTTATTGAGTAGAACATAAAAAACAGACTGTTTATGAGTTTGTTAACCTAAAAATTGTTTATTTGATTAATGAAAAATCTATTTGCCTGCCTTGCCGTTATTTGCTCAGTAGTATTTGCACAAGCACAAGACATTTTAGTAAATATTCAAAATGTAACCACCAACTGCGCAATACAGAAGGTTGAAGCCGAAGGGGTAACCTTTACCCTTCCGCCTCAAGAGGCTCTGTATCGGATGGACTGGGATAATATTAAGCAGTTATATTATAATGGTAGATGGATGGATGTGGACTCACTAAGGGGGGCAGTAGGGGATACTGTTTCTACTGCAAAAGTTGCTATTGATTCACTTTCAAAAAATACATTTTACGCCCCTTATCAAGCATACTTAGAAAAAGCGGGTACAAATCTTATACTGGGTACTACATTACCCATTGCAGGTACTTTGGTAGGCGGAGGTATAATTATCGCTAGTAAAAACGATAATGCAGGCCGCACAGCAGGGTATATTATTGCAGGAGGTGCGTATTTAGCGGCCTTTATTTGTAATTTATCAGCAGGCAATAACCTTATAAAAGCCCAACGCTATTTAGATTATACCAAACAACCAAAAGGGTTAACCCTTGGCGTGCAACCCACGGGTGTGGGCATAGGGTATAGATTTTAGTATTTTTAAACCATTTGTAAAAAGTGCAGTCAAAATAAACATGAAGATACAGTGGAGAATATGTACAGTGGCATTTGGTGTATTAATAACTCTTGCGGCTTGTAAAAAAAATAGTGATGGCAGTATTACTCTTCCCGCTGTATCACAACCTAATATATTACTAATAATAGCTGATGATATGGGGCTGGATGCCACTCCCAATTACAGTGTAGGAGCTTCAAAACCCAATTTACCTGTATTGCAAAGTTTAATGCAAAACGGAATCACCTTTGATAATGTATGGGCATACCCTGAGTGTTCACCCACACGAGCATCAATACTTACAGGCAGGTACGGCTACCACACAGGCGTTCTCAGCGTATCAGAAAATAATGAAATACCACTTAGCGAAACCTCTATTCAGAAATATTTAGACGATAAAACCAATGCAGCATATAGTCATGCTGTTATAGGAAAATGGCATTTGGGAGGGGCAAGTAATGGAGGTAAAAATAATCCCGCCAATATGGGGGTAGGCTACTATGCAGGTTTTTTAATAGGAGCTATGCAAGATTATAGCAATTGGCAGCTTACTATTAATGGGGCACAGCAAAATTGTACCGACTATGCTACTACAAAATTTACGAATTTGGCAATTGATTGGATAGGTGCGCAAAAACAACCTTGGTTTTTGTGGTTGGCTTATACCGCGCCACATACTCCTTTTCACTTACCTCCTGTTGACTTACACGATAGGGATAATTTGCCTGCTGATAGTACCTCGATAAGTGCTAACCCACAGCCTTACTTTTTTGCTATGATGGAAGCAATGGATACTGAAATAGGCAGGTTGTTGGCATCGATGAGTGAAGCGGAGCGCAACAATACCCTTATTATTTTTATTGGAGATAACGGCACTACCCGAGAGGTAATACAAACGCCATACAGTAAACTAAAAGCCAAGAGTACTATATATCAGGGTGGTGTAGCAGTGCCTATGATAGTTAGTGGCAGTGGTGTGAGCAGAAAAGGTGAGCGAGAAGCAGCTTTAATAAACAGTACTGATTTATTTGCCACTATTGCTGATGTTGCAGGGGCGGGGAGTACACAAATTAATGATAGCAAAAGCATACGCCCTTTGTTTATCCAAACCCAAACCAATTTTAGAGAGTTTGTGTACGATGAACTTAAAGGTAACGGAAAAGATTATTGGACGGTGCGCAATACAAAATACAAACTGATTGAATATAGCACGGGCACTAAAGAGCTATACGACCTTAGCACCGACTCTTACGAAAACACTAATTTGCTGCAAAGCACCCTAAGTGCAGAGCAAATAGCGGCTAAACTGGCTTTAGAGGTTGAAATAGCTAGAATAAGGCAATAGTCGTAAAGTTTTGAATTTGACAAACTTTAAAAGTTTGTCAAATTCAAAACTTCACGACACTAATAAGCAAGAAAGAGGGAGAGGGATTAGGGCGATATTTCAATGATTTGTCAAATTTTTAAAATTTGACAAATCATTGAAATAGTGGAAAACAAAAAATCCCAACCTTTCGGGTCGGGATTTTTTAGTATAAAAACTCTGTTATCGTTTTTTCTGTTTATGCAGTAGCATGCGCTTTTGGGGCAGCAGAAAGTATATCTTCTGTAACTCCATCAGCATATTGGCTAAAGTTTTTAATAAACAATTCGGCCAATTGGTTTGCTTTTTGGTCGTAGGCATTTGAATCTGCCCAAGTAGTACGTGGGTGCAAAATTTCAGTTGGTACAGCAGGGCAACTGTTTGGCATAGCTAAACCAAACACTTTGTGTGTAGTATAGCCCACATTGCTTAGTTCGCCTTTAAGTGCAGCGGTTATCATTGCACGGGTAAAGCTAAGTTTCATACGGTTACCAACACCGTAAGGGCCACCGCTCCATCCTGTGTTTACCAACCATACATTAGCACCGCTTTCTTTTAGTTTTTCTCCCAAAAGTTTAGCGTATTTGCCCGGGTGTAATGGTAAAAATGCTTTACCAAAACAAGCTGAAAATGTAGCTTGTGGCTCAGTAACACCTGCTTCAGTACCTGCAACCTTTGCAGTATATCCAGATATGAAGTGGTACATAGCTTGTTCAGGCGTTAGTTTTGATATTGGAGGCAATACACCAAAGGCATCAGCCGTAAGGAAAAATATATTTTTTGGAGTAGAGCCGATAGAAGGAGTAGCAATATTATCTACTGAGTAGATTGGGTATGCTGCACGCGTATTTTCAGTTACCGATGTATTGGTATAATCTGGTGTACGTGTACCGTCATTAAAACGGATGTTTTCAAGCAAAGTACCGAATTTGATGGCATCAAAAATTTGAGGCTCTTTTTCTTTGGTAAGGTCTATACATTTAGCATAGCAACCACCTTCAAAGTTAAATACGGTATTACCGCTCCAGCCGTGCTCATCATCACCAATCAAACGGCGATTAGGGTCGGCACTCAAAGTAGTTTTACCAGTACCGCTCAATCCAAAGAAAATAGCAGTATCATCAGTTTCATTACCAATATTTGCCGAGCAGTGCATAGAAAGCACGTTTTTCTCTTCGGGCAAAATGTAGTTAAGAACTGTAAAAATACCTTTCTTCATCTCACCAGTATAGCCGCTACCGCCAATCAAAATAATTTTGCGGGTAAAGTCTAACATAGAGAAATTGTGTTGACGTGTGCCATCAACAGCAGGATCGGCATGGAAACTAGGAGCATTTATTATCACCCATTCGCTATCAAAGTTTTTCAACTCTTCGGCAGTTGGACGTAAGAAAAGGTTGTGGCAAAATAAGTTGTTGTATGCAGTTTCTGTAAACACCTTAACAGTAAGGCGGTAGTTAGGGTCGGCACAAGCATAAGCATCACGAGCAAAAATTTCTTTTCCTTCAAGATGGGCTATAACTTTATTAAGTAGTTTTTCAAATTTATCCCCGTCAAACGGTTGGTTCACATCACCCCACCATACTGTATTTTCAGTTTTGGCATCCTTCACACAGAATTTGTCTTTTGGCGAACGACCTGTAAACTCTCCGGTATCTGCGGCAAGAGCTCCGCTATCGGCTAAAACACCTTCACCCCTTTTTAAAGCGGCTTCTACAAGTTCAGCAGGACTAAGGTTGTTGTATACCTTACCTGCTTTTCCCAAAACTTTCTCAATTACTTGGTTCATTTGGATTTAATTGGTTGAAATTTCAAAAAAATTAAAGCTACAAAAGTACTAAATATTTCAAAACAACCCTTGAATATGTAGCGATTTAAGGTATTGTTTTTCAGTATATTAAACTATATTAATTAGTGTATAAAGTACACTAATGTTGATGTTTTACCTGCAAGGTTAGCTAAAGGTTAACAATTAGGCTATGATAAAAATCATATTTACCATAGAGGACTTTAGTATAGGCTAAAACTGCAAGTAAATAAAAGGCTGTGTTTCTGCTGAGAAGAACTGGTATATAAATATAATAACCACCAAACCTACTATCGATTTTAGCGGCCAAGGCAATAGTGTGTATTGCTGCATTGAGTATGTTTTAATTTTTAACGGTAAAAAATGTACTAAGGCAGCCAATGCAAAAATGATAAACTCTTTGTAGTATATGCTAAACCACTCAGGCGCTAATGCCCAATTCATTTTGGCAAATATCATTTCGTACATATCCCAAGCCATTGGCAATTGCTTCACATTAAAAATCACCATAGTAAGGCTTATAAAGGCAAAGGTGATGATTATGCTTACTACCTTGTACAAAGTACTGTTTATCTTCTTTTTTAGCTTAAAACGCCAGTTTTGGCTGGCAACATCCCATGCTATTGCTGCACCGTGAAGTGTGCCCCAAAGTATGTACGTATATTTTGGTCCATGCCAAATTCCCGATATTACAAAGGTGAATAAACTGGCAAAAACCACTCCCGCCTTGCCACCGCTACGCCACGCGAACGACATGGGCATAAACACGTACTCGTTTAGCCAAGTAGATAGGGTTATGTGCCACCTGCGCCAAAAATCGCTAATGTTTTGTGCCATAAACGGACGGTTAAAATTACCCTGCAATTGTAACCCTAGTAGTAGCGATATGCCCAGCATCATATCAGTGTATCCTGCAAAATCGTAATAAAACTGTATGGTGCCCATTAGCATGGCCATCAGATTATCGAAGCCAGAAAATATTGTGGGCGAGGTAAACACACGCTCGATAAAGTTGACCCACAAAAAATCGGCAATTAGGTATTTTTTTACAGCTCCAATCAGTATTAAATAAAAGCCTTGTCCCATAAACTCCTTACTTACTACAAGTTTTTGTTTTAGTTGGGGCAATACGTCGCGGGCACGAACTATGGGGCCTGCTATTAGTGTGGTAAATAGTGATAAGTATAATAGATAATCGAAGTAATTTTTTTCAGGCTCTTCAATCATCTCGTTATAGCAATCCATTACATAGCTGATGGTTTTGAATATGTAAAAAGATATACCAATAGGCATTAAAAAGCCTGTGGGTGGGGTAAAGTTTGAACCTAAAAGTGTGTTTACATTTTCTAATATAAACGGGGTGTATTTAAAATAAATAAGCGAACCCACACTAATAATAAGGGATAGCAGCAGCCACCATTTCTTTTTTCCTTCGTTTTGTGTTTTTAGTATTTGCTTACCTATTAAAAAATCGCTGAGTGCTACTAGGCACATTAGCACTATATACAAACCGCTTAGTTTGTAATAGATAAACAGGCTAAAGAGTAGTAGTAAACCATTGCGAACTTGTATGCGATTGAAGAAAGCAGCATACAGCACATAGAATATGGAGAATAGGCCAAAAAAGAAGACCGAATTGAACTGAAGTATTTTTATAGGGTTGTAGGCAAACTGCTGCAAAAAGCCAGAAAAATCCATGTATTATTTGCTGATAACTAAGGTTTGTCCCGCCCTGATGGCATCTCCGCGCAGGTTGTTAAGTTTTTTAATTTCTGCTACGCTAACTCCATTGCGGTTTGCAATATCCCAAAGTGTATCGCCTGATTTTACTTTGTATTTTACCCCACCACCGGTTGTTGTGGATTTTTTAGGGGTAGTTTTAGGTTCAGTCTGTGTAGTAGCGGTAACCTGTGGTTTGGTGGCTACGGTTTTATCTACATATAAGGTTAGTTTTTGACCATAGTACAGGTAGGTTTTTTCCAGCCCGTTCCAATCCATAATATCCTCAATATCTACATCATACCGTTTGGCTATGCTGCTAAGGTATTCGCCTTTTTTAACTCTGTACACTATTTGGGTTTTGGTGCTGTCGTTTTCAGGGTCGGTAACACTATTTTTATCACTAAAAAGGTTATCTATAACACTTTTACTTTTTAGCCCGCCATTAGCTACTATAAGGCTTTCGGGACGCCCTTTCAGATACTCTAAGTACGAGTTTAACAAAGCATTTAGAAATAAGTCGCCTTTAAGGTTATAACCCGCTGTGGTAAGGTGTACTTTATCATTTTTTGCCAAATGGTAACGCCTCCACTTTTGCATAGAATATTGCCCGCCCGATATGGCAAAATAATCGTACCAAATAGCTCCGTTAGCTTTTGCGGTGGTCTGTATAAGTTTTGAAAACGGGTGTGTAGCATATACATTTTTACGGCGACGATAGTAAATATCTTGCGAACAAGATATAAGTATTGATGCTTTAGGTGATGCTTTTTTAATAGTGTTTATAAGACTCTCTAGGTTGGTACGCAGTTCAAATTCGTTATAGTTAAAACCATAAAAATCGTTGGCACCCAAATCTATTACCACCAAATCAGGTTTTAGTTCTTGTACCTGCCCTTCAAACAAGGTTTGGGCTAGAACATTGCCAAAACCAGCACCGTTAATACCCACACTGCTATAAGTTACGCCCTTGTCTTTGCAGCTTTCTATCATTAGGCCGTAACACTCAAAAAAGGTTTGTGTGCTGTCGGTTTTATCAACAAATACTTCAAATGTATCAGATACTACGGGTAAATCAACACGTATGTATGGGCTGTTGGGTCGGGCGTTAGTGTTTAGGTATATGGTATCGGGGTAGTTGGCAAGTTTCAGTTTCAGGTTAAAACTTTGGCTGTCTTTTTTACAATAGATTTTTAGTGTTGTAAATTCAGGCATAAGTATGCCTTCTTTAAAACCAAATTTAAAACCTGCTTTTTCATCGGTAGTACGGGCTACAGCACCTGTAATACCAATATCCATCAGGTTAGGATTTTTCACGTTACGGGCACCATCCCAGTTGCCGTATTTCCAAGTACGATAATCGTAGGTAGAGTGTGTGCCTGCGCACGCATAGGGAAATATAAAGCCCCTACCGCCATAGCCAAATACTTTTTGAATATTCTCGCGTACATAACCTGTATAAAAATCGGCTTGTATATGCGAGTCGCCAATATGTAATATGTTTACTTTTTTGCTGTTGGCGCGAGCCAGTTTGGCATATATATTATCAACAGCTGTTACATCTGCCCACTCAAAATAGTTCTCGTCGTATTTTATAAACGAATAATATTTTTGATAGCGCACAAAACGCGATACATAGCTTTCATCGGCAAACGTATCGTTATACAAACTACTTTTCATACCGCTGTTTTGGGCTTGGGCAATTTGCCCTGCCAATAGCAGTAGTAGGGGTAATATGTTTTTTATTAGTTTCAAATTTGTGTGTTAAACGTAGCGTTAACTATTTTGTTGTTTTAGTATAAAGTTATTGTATTCGCGCATTATCGATTTGAATATAAGGTTGGCTATTATTTTTTGCCCTTTGGGCGATAAATGCCCATCAAGCGCGCACAAGCCTTTTCTATTCCATGTCAATATAGCGTTTTCGCCACCCATTGCATCTAGTAAACTCCAAAATGCACAACCTGCGCGTGTGGCTGCATTTTTTTGTACATCGCTAAGGCAGCGCACAAACGGGTACGATTGTTCTTCGCCTTCTTTTACAAACCCCATATCGCCGTTACCTATTACCAATATAGCAGCATTTGGGGCAGCTTTTTTAAATTTTCTAAACAAACGATAAAAGGCATCTTCGTAATACTTGCACTCTTTTTCGCTTTCTAAGTAGGGCAGCATATTGGCACCGTACTGAAATATAATAAGCTTTGTATTAGTACCTTGCAATTGCTGCGCCAAATATTCGTCGTTTATTCTAAAAAGGCCATCGCCACTGTGGCCGCGTATGGCATAGTTATCTACAATAATACCTGTGGTATCATCAATTTGCAGCCCATACAAATCAGGGCTGGTAGTACCTGTAAACTCTAGTTTAAAACCTTTTAACCCAGCGGGGATGTTAAGTTTTTTGCTGGCAAAACCCATAAGAGGTACTATACTATCGGTATATATCAACTCATTATCTAAAGTAAAGCATTTAACCCCAAAACTTTCTTTAGCCTGTCCATACATCAACGATACACGCTGGTAGTTTACCCATTTAGCTAATTTATAAGTAACCGAAGCATTTTTTAGTATCCCATTTTGTGGTAATGCCTTTGCAGTTTGGGTACTATTGGTATCTTTTTTAGCTTTTTTAACGGTGTCGGCTTTGGCAATTAGCTTTACAGTGTCTTTTTTTATCTTTATAGTGCTATCAGGTTTAATGATTTTTATGCTTTTTGAAGCCTTAGCGCTATCGGGTGTATTACTGCCTTTTGCAAACCTAAACACGCTACCACTAAGTCCGTAGTAACTGTTGTTTTTGCGGCGCATATTAAACACGTTGTACCGCCACCATTTGCCTGTATTGGTGCGGGTATAGTTTGAGTTACTGGCTACATCGTCAAAAGGCACATAGCCCAAACCACCACCGCCAAATTTAGCTTGTAGGTTTCTGCGTATATGTGCTGTTACCCTATCTCCCTCAAGTTGCGAGTCTCCGTAATGGGCTACGCGTACCAATGTATTGTCTTTTTCTTGTATAAGCGTAGCAAAAAAATCGTCTAATGCTTGGGGGTTAATAATCAGGTTTGATTTTATGGTTGTATCACCCGGTTTATCTAAAAATGCCGAATCTAGTTTACCTTTTTTCTCCATCTTAACAATCTCAAGCATATCGCTTTTTAGCAAGTCCTCAGCTATCTGTTCGGCATTTTGATTGATGGAAAGGGTATCGGGCGTAAGTATTTGACTAAGGGTAATAAAGCGAAAACGTCCGTCTTTGGTGTTGGCTTCACTATCCCAAGCGGCAAAAGTATTTTCATACACAAAGGCAAAGCCCAATAGGGCTGCATTGAGTGTAAAAAGTATAGCTACCGATTGCCAAATTTTATTCATGGTATTGTATTAGCCGTTTGTTTTGGCTTCTATTAAGCGAAGTAAATCACCTACGTTTTTCATACTTATTAGTTCTTTCAGCTTAAATTTTATCCCAAAGGCTTCTTCTACCGATGTTATAAGGGTGAGATGGTTTAGCGAGTCCCAACGCTCCACATCCTTTGCAGTCATTTCAGGGTGTATTCCTATACTCTCGTCGCTAAAAACTTTATGAAAAATGGAGTTTGTTTTTTCTTTTATTTCCTCGTTTGTCATGTGTATACAATAAGCCATGGCAAAAGTAATAAAAGCCAGTCTATCTTTATAAACGGAAATAGTATGGGTGTATAGTATTGTGGCCTTGTATTTATGGGCTATTTGTACTGATTTTGTTTAGTTTGCAGGTACATATTGCATTTACAGGTTTTTAAAAAAAGCAATACACCTATATTTGTAGCAAATTTTTAACAATGGCACAATTAGTAATTATTAGGCACGGGCAATCGCAATGGAATTTAGAAAACCGTTTTACGGGTTGGGTTGATGTTGAACTTTCGACCAAAGGTATTGAAGAAGCTAAACAAGCGGGAGAAATACTAAAAGGTTATAAGTTTGATGAAGCATTTACATCGAGTTTGCAACGTGCTCAAAAAACATTGGATGCCATTTTAGAAATTAGCGGACAAACAGATATACCTGTTACCAAAAACGAAGCGTTGAACGAGCGTATGTATGGCGATTTGCAAGGGCTTGATAAAGCTGAAACTGCACTGAAATATGGTGACGAGCAGGTGCATATTTGGCGTAGAAGTTTTGATGTACCACCTCCAAACGGTGAAAGCCTTAAAGACACTGCCGAAAGGGTATTACCCTACTACAAAGAGAATATTGAGCCTTTATTGAAGCAAGGTAAAAACATTATAATATCAGCACATGGTAATAGCCTGCGTGCTTTGATAATGTATTTGGAGAACCTTACTCCCGATGAAATTTTGAAGAAAGAATTAGGCACTGCACGACCTATTGTATACCAGTTGGATGAAAATGCAAAAGTGTTGCACGCAAAAGCTATGTAGTTGTTTGTATGAAGAATAAACGTGAAAGGGGGCTAATAGCCCCCTTTTGTGTTATAAATATCTTAGTGGACTGGCATCGTACAATTTAGAAATAATTTTAGGTGGATTGAACCTAAAACCTATGCTTAATACGGTATTGTAAAAAGTAGTTGAGGCATTTACATTGGGTAGTGATACAAAATTACGGTCTCCCCGAGCTACAAAGCCCGCATAAAATGTATTGCCATTATATCCTCCCGAAACAAAAACGTCGCCAAATAGGGCAGCCCTCCAACCTTGGCTAATAATCTCGTTATGGGTATTGTGTGAGCTGTGGTATTGCAAATCGCCCATTATATATGCCCCGATAGAAAAAAACCATTTCTTTTTTACAAAAGTAGCAGCAAAACCGGGCCCTAATCCTATTGAATACACTCGCAAATGTTTAAGACTATCGTATTTGCTAAACAAACCTTGTTGTCCGTAGTTAAAAAAAGTCGAATCGGCACTTGTACTCATGCGGTATACATGGGCAACGGCCAATGCTGTGGCTCTAGTCTTTTTTTGTCGCTCGGTAAAACTATATGCACCACCATACGAAAACTTCTTTCTGCTGAAAATATAAATGGCTTTTAGTTTGGTGTATTGCACACGTATATCACCTCGTTTTATTAAAGGTGTGGATTGTGGATGGCTACTATCGTACGATGATGTATTATAATCGGCAAAGCCATTAAAAGTATTGTGGTAAAACTCGTACACAAAGGGTTTACTATTTAGCCTAATTTTAATAATTGAATAGTTGGTTTTCCCATATACCTCATTATCCTCTTCCACAACACGGCCTTTAAAACCAATAGAGACGGTAAAGGCACGATAGCTAATATCAAATCCAACTACATCTCGTAAGTGCGGTTGGTAATCGTTGCCTTTTACGGCTAAACTATCGGTTTTTGGTTCAAGTCTGAATGAAAATGTTGGTGCGGATATCCATGGCTCAATAGCTATTACATCGCCAAATCGGTGTATATAATTAGTGTCGTAAGTTAATGGTGGGGAAGGAGGGGCATCAAGTAAAGAGGAATCAACAACTATTTTTTGAGCAATACACGGTATACCAAAGCATAGCAATGCCAATAGCAGATATATTTTCATGTTTTGCAAACCGAGGGCAAATGTCGATTTTTAGAAGAATATAATTACTAATAAATAAAGAATTACTCTTCAAAAATCTTTAATGTGTCAGGCAAAGTATCCATAGGTTCTATGGCCACACTATCAGGAATGATAAAGTTTTTTGCAGCTCCTTTTAGTACTACTTGCGGGCTAAAACCAATAGTGTCCGTAGCGGGTAACCACTCGCGCTGCACCATACGGCGCACTACAAGGTTGGCTTTTTCTTGCAGCCAATGTTTCATACTACCGTCTTTTTCAAACCCGTATTTAAAGGCTTTTGGACGTGGGATAATGTTTGATAGGTATATGCCTTCGGCAAGGGTTAAATCGGCAGGACGTTTGTTAAAATAAAATTGTGCACCCTCGCCAATACCATACACACCTGGTGCAAGCTCAATAATATTAACGTATACCTCAAACATACGTTCTTTGCTACTCACTCGGTTGTTTTCTATCAGCCAAACAATAAGGGCTTCTTCGGCTTTGCGCGATATGGTTTTGCGGCGTTCTAAGTACACATTTTTAACCAATTGCATACTTATGGTGCTACCGCCACGTACAAACTTAAACCCTGCTTTATACACCGCTACAATAGCATCTCTAAACGATTGCGGTATAAAACCGTGATGGTAAAAAAATGAAGGATCTTCATTAATCAGCAAGGCATTTTTAAAAAACGGGCTCACTGCCTCGCTATGGGTAAAGTATGGATTGTCTTCTCCTACCACAAAACTGCGTATGGGTTTTCCACCTTCAAACACCGTTTGGGTGAAAGCACCGTTAATACGGGCAAAGTTTTCAGCACCATATTTTACAATTTCAAAATCTTCTTTTTTAAGTTCAGATGTAAACTGCAAGCTATCGGGCATGGCACCATCCATAGCACAATTAAGCCTGTACGATAAATTACCTTTTACCTCTATACCATCGAACTTTCTAAACATGCCTTGTGGCAGCGAGTTGAAAAAGTTTTGCGCATTGGTGCTGGGCATATTAAGTGCTAGGGCATATTGCTTTTCTTTTCCCAAGGGGTATTGGGCAAAAGCACTAAGGCGAATATCATTAATACTAAAGGTTGATGATGAATCTAAAACTACAAAGTTGCGGTTTATTTGCAGGGCAAGATTGCCACCGGTTTTGGCTATGCGTACCGTATCCAATGCAAGGCGTTCGTTATATATACGCAAACTGTCTATATCTCCCTTGGCATCAAACACAAGGGTTTTGTTTTTATAATCCAGTTGATCTATTTGCAGGTGTAGTTTTTTAAATCCTAAACCTGAGTTGAATAGCGAAGCAAGGTAAATATCTATTCCCTCAGAACTTGATAGGTTTAGCTCGCCTTTAATTTCGTGTTTATCAAAATAACCTTCTGCTATCCAATCGCTTTGTCCAAATTCTTTTTGGGGTTCAATTAGTGCTGCAAATTTACTATTGTCCCAATCCAGTTTTTTTAGGGTGATGTAGCGTAGGCTATCATTATACTTTAAGCTAAGGCGAGCATTTTTTACATCTACCTCATCGGGCAAGTAACGTAAAAGAGTTTTTATAGCTTCAAAGGTGCTTTTTGATACATCCCTGTCTGCATTTTCTTTCTTTTCCGTCTTTTTACGAGGTTTTAGAAGTCCTCTAAAATTAGTTTGCAAACTGTCTTTACGCAAATACACATGGGTATTGGCCACTTGCAGTTTACTAAGACGTATTTTACCAAAAACAATAGGTAATAGTTTTATAGATACTTGTACGCTATCGGTAGTAAAAAGTGTGTCTTTACCCTGTGGCACAAGACTTATTTGGGTAAGCTGTATGGTATTTAACCCTTTAAATTGGGCATTACCCACAGCAAAACTTAGATGAGTACTATTTTCAACCTTGCCTTTTACTTTTTGCAAGGCTTTTTGCAAAACATAGTTACGCAGAGCAAAGTATGCTACAATGCCTAAAACTAAAAACGCTGAAATTGTAATAACTACATATTTCAGCGTTTTAAAAGATGCTATTTTTTTAAATGCTTTTTGCAAAGGCTTAAACGGTCATTATTTCTTTTTCTTTTAGTACTAGCAGTTCATCAATTTTCTTAATGTACTGGTCAGTAAGTATTTGCACTTTTGCTTCACCGTCTTTTGCCAAATCTTCGGCAAGTCCGTCTTTTTGTGCTTTTTTAATTTGCTCGTTTCCTTCTTTGCGTATGTTACGTATAGTTACCTTGGCATTTTCGCCTTCAGCTTTCACGGTTTTCACCAACCCTTTACGTCTGTCTTCAGTAAGTGGTGGTATATTTAGGCGCACCACTATACCATCGTTTTGTGGGTTTAGGCCAAGGTTAGAGTCTATAATTGCTTTCTCTACAGCACTAATCAACCCTTTATCCCAAGGTTGTATCACTAAAGTGCGTGCATCGGGGGTGGTAATATTGGCGGCTTGTGCTAAGGGTGTCATTGCACCGTAGTAGTCTATACTTATACCATCAAGCATATTCGGGCTGGCTTTTCCTGCCCTAATATTTGCAAACTCAACCTCAGTGTGTTGTATGCATTTATCCATGCTCATTTTAGTTTCGTCAAGTATAGTTTTTACATCTTCCATAACTGTGTGGTGTATTATAAAATTGGCTGTATGTTATTTAGTTTTAAAAACGAGTCGCAAAATAAAGAATTATACAGTTAAATTTTAATGTTTCAGCCATATTTCGTGTTGTGGCCGTATAATATGGTTTTGTAAAAAGCTGTAAAGAGTGCCAGCTTCTTTTTTTAATGCCTTGTTTAAAAACGGATGTGTATAGTTTTCTTGGGCAATTTTATCTAGGTTTAGTAAGCGCACATCCATACCCTGTGCAGTTTTTTTACCGGCAAGGTAGGCGGGTAAAATTTGTAAGCCCGAGACAAAAGTATGCTCGTAAGTTTTTGTTATTTCAAACTTTAAAAGCAAAGGCATACGGCAAAAAATACTTAAATCGTACGCTACAAAATCGCCTAGCGAGTATATGGCAAAGCCCAGCTTATCTTTACCTGTAAAAGGATCAGTAAAAGGGTATTGCTCCATAGGTTGCGGGTTGTGTGGGTGGTGCCCTAAAATTACATCAACGCCCGCCTCATCAAAAACACGATGGTACAAATCAACCGTATGATTGGCAGGATAGGCTTGGTAGGCACAACCACAGTGTAGCGAGCATACTACCATATCAGCCCCGCGCTGTTTTGCCAACTTTGCATGATGAATAATCAAGCTAATATCGCAACCGTCTTGGTTTAGAGGCAAGTAGTTGGTAAGGTATTCTTTGCCCTCAATAGGTTGTAGTTTATTAAGGCTATATGTATAGGCCAAAAATGCTACTTGTATTCCGTCTCGTTCAACAATAGGAAAATCATCTTGTCCCTCTTTATCGTATGCTGAACCTACGGCAAGGGCTTTTCCTTTTAAAAAATCTAAATTGGTTTTTAGTCCCTTTTCACCCATATCCAACATGTGGTTGTTGGCAGTGCTTAGAATATCGTAGCCCTTGTATTTTCTGTTTCCACTAAAAATGGAGTACAACTCTTCCGAACCGTTAAAATACATATCGTTAAGCATAACTTCTGGTGTTAGTGAAGGTTTTTCGCTTAAAACCATTGGTGTTTCAAGGTTGGCAAAAACAATATCACTGTTAAAAAAAAAGTCGCCCACCTCGTCCCACAAGTGTTTTGTGCTGTTGGGGTTTATCCATTCGTAGGGCATCAAATCGCCACCTGCACTCAGTGTAATGGTAGTTGCACCCAAAGGTTTTTCGGGAAAAGAAAAGTTTTGAGTTTTAAAATAATCTTCGATACCAGAGTTTTTTTCGGCCTTTTCTAGCGTGCGGAAATAGTATTTATATGCAAAAAACAGAATGTCTTTAAGTTTAAAATGCAAAGGGTCATCGTGAAAACCCGCAGGCGGGTATTGCCATTTTTTCCACTTAAAAAAATGCACGCAAAGCAGTAGTAACCACACAAAACGAGCCAACAGTCTACCTTTTAGGGTAATAGCGCGAGTGGGTTTTGTGGGTGTTTTCAGCATAAAAAGTCCAAAATTAGTACGAATATTGCCCTTTGGTAAGCATTGGTGTAATAAAAAATTAAGCGGCAAAAATATGGAAATACTGTTTGTAGTGGTGGGATTAGTAGCAGGAGCTTTTATTGGCTGGCTTTTGGGTAAAAACAAAATAGCCCAAATGGTGCCCCGTACCGATTTTGATATGCGTGGGCAAGAAATATCGCGTATTACTGCCGAGAAGGCAGGATTGGAAGAGAAAGCCAACTCATTACAGGCTACTTTATTTGATGCTAAAACCCAGTTTGAAGATGCCCAGAAACAAAGCCTAAGCCTAACGGCTGATAATAGCCGACTGGCTAACCAGTTGCAAAACCTTGAACAAAAACTTACTGAACAGAAACAAGAGGTTGAAGCCTTACAGCAGCGTTTAGCTAAAGAGTTTGAAAACCTTGCCAATAGAATATTTGAAGAGAAAAGCGAAAAATTTGTTCGTCAAAACCGTGATAGTTTAGATATAGTGCTAAACCCGTTGAAGGAGAAGATGGATGAGTTTAAGAAAAAGGTGGAAGATACCCACCTTGAAAATAGCAAGGAGCAAAGCCGACTAGCCGAGCAAATACGTGGACTTACCGAACTAAACCAAGGGATGCGTGAGGATGCTAACCGACTAACCAAAGCCCTGAAAGGCGAAAGCAAAACACAGGGTAATTGGGGTGAGCTGATTTTAGAGAAAGTATTGGAGAAAAGCGGACTTACCAAGGGGCAAGAGTATAGTGTGCAAGAAAGTTTTGTGAATGATGAAGGTCGCCGCCAACAGCCCGACGTTATTATAAAACTGCCCGACAATAAAAATATAATTGTCGATTCAAAAGTATCGCTAACGGCGTATGAAAGGTACTCATCGGCCAATACGCAAGAAGAGCAACAAACGTGGCTAAAGGCGCATATAAAATCGGTTCGCGAGCATATAAAACAACTGGGCGAAAAACGCTACCACCAATTGTACGAGATTGATACGCCTGATTTTGTATTGTTGTTTATCCCCATAGAATCGGCCTTTGCGGTTGCAGTGCAAAGCGATTCGGAAATATTTAATGATGCCTTCGATCAAAATATAGTAATAGTAACCAGTAGTACCCTGCTGGCCACCCTGCGCACCATAGCCAATATTTGGAAGCAAGAATACCAAAACCGTAACGTGCTGGAGATAGCAAGGCAAGGCGGCGATTTGTACGATAAATTTGTAAACTTTACCGAAGACCTTATTGATTTGGGCAAGAAAATGAAATCGGCACAGGGAGCTTATGAAGACAGTATGAAAAAGCTTTACGAAGGGCGCGGAAACCTTATACGCCGTGCCGAAACTTTGCGCGAGTTGGGAGCAAAAGTATCTAAACAGCTAGACCCTAAGTTGGTAGAGCGTGCAGAAGATTTGTAAACAGTTTTAAGTAATAACTAATGGCTGCGCGGCTGTCATGTTGAGCGAAGTCGAAACATGGGCGGGTAGGGGATTTTTATCAGAAAGTATAATTCAAGTATCTTTTAAGCACAGGAATTATATTGAATTCCAATACCAAGCAAAAGTAAAATAACAATAATTGATAGGTACAAAGGAAGTATTGATTTAGAGCATAGTACATTAACA
Organism: Bacteroidia bacterium; assembly: GCA_037968475.1. GTDB lineage: Bacteria > Bacteroidota > Bacteroidia > UBA8524 > UBA8524 > SB11. Next base: position 117,858 of record JBBKVO010000018.1, on the reverse strand, counting down.
AACGAGTACTCTTTTCCTTTGTATTTGATAATATCCATACTAAATGAAGGTATAGTATTATCTGGGTTTATAATATCATTATACAGCCCTCTAAATTTCCACTCCATTTGTAGGTAATAAGTATCCAAGAGCCAAAAAAGTATATTGGGTAGTATCCCTATGAATATAAAAATCACTTTTGGATTTGCACCATAAACTGCCAATAAACCAGTTGTTAGGGTGACTGCCAAGCCTTTAATCTGAAATGAATTAGAGTTCATACGAGTAATTATGTTCTGTATAAACTCTAAATGTTTGATTTTATCCTCTGATAATGCCATTACTATTCGTTATTTCATATAGTTTATCGAGTGCTGATGCAGCTGTAAGCTTATTTTCCCTTTCCCATCTTAATAAGTGAGTAAAACTAATTTCTATCAAGTCACTCAAATCTAACTCATAAACAAATGTAGATTTCTTATTAAGAGATTCAGACATGGTTCTAGTTTCCTCTTTTAATCTATTTGGAATATTAGCTCTAAGGATTTTCGTCATCGCTAATTCGAAATAAATCCATGGTGATTCAGTTTGAGAGATCAGAGCTACGTTAGTGGTAATTGAGTTTTGTGTATTCAAAAAGAATACACACTCTGTTTTATCCATCATTTTAGATATTGCTGTAGCTAACATCATGTGAACATTACTAGTTGAATAATTTCTGGCCTCATAGCTGAAAAGATTATCACCAGAAGAACAGTTTTTTTTATCAATTTCAAACAGTAGGTCGTTTGCGTACCCCCATACACAAGAGTCGATAAATGTATTTAAACCAAAATTATCATGAAGATACCCAGACAAAGCAACAGCAATTTTTTCATCACTATGTGAATGCGAAATAAAAATATCGGCCATAATTTCAGGAAACCAATCTTTTTTCATTTCGGTACCATTAATTCGACCATTTTTAGTAGTATATTCCTCAAGCCCTTTCATAGCTTGATTTTTATTTGCGGTATAGAGACTTTTGCCAATAGTTTCGTACTGATCTAAATTTTCAAAGCCTTCCAATTTTAAATTAAATCCTTTCCACATAATTTACGATAGTTTGAAGCAATTTAATAATTTATATTATCTCTACAAAATAATGATAACTTAAATTATAAAATTTAAAACAACCCGACCTTAAGTTGGTCGAGCGTGCTGAGGATTTGTAAACAGTTTTAAGTTTTTGGTTTACAGTTTTAAGCAATGCCTAAACTAACCATTGTCACCTTGTGTGGCTGTCATCCTGAACTTGTTTCAGGATCTCAATCTGTGTAAACTTTATTGGGCAACGAGATGCCGACCTGCGTCGGCATGACGGGATAACAAGTGGTTTTTTCTGGATGAAGTTGAAGGAGTGCGGCAGGCATTGTGGATGAAACATTTAAGCAGGTAGCGGATGCTACCCTATTGTTTAGCACAAGCGGACGCTCATACTGGCAAACAAAAAATTAGTAACGCCATACTGTAAGGCAATTCAGCCCAAACTTAGTATAATTGTAGAATGAAAGGTATAATATTAGCAGGAGGTTCGGGTACACGCTTGCATCCACTTACAATTGCCGTTAGCAAACAGCTAATGCCTGTGTACGATAAACCCATGATATACTATCCCCTCAGCACCCTAATGCTATCGGGCATACGCGAAATACTTATTATATCTACCCCGCACGATTTACCCCTTTTTCGTCAACTTTTGGGCGATGGTAAGCAGTTTGGCTGCGAGTTTAGCTATGCTGAACAACCAGAACCAAAAGGACTTGCGCAAGCATTTACCATAGGTGCTGATTTTATCGGTAAAGAAAAAGTAGCCCTTATTTTGGGTGATAATATATTTTATGGTTCGGGCTTTTCGCGCACTTTGCAGGCCTGTAACGACCCTGAAGGCGGTATAGTTTTCGCCTACCACGTAAACGACCCTGAGCGTTACGGTGTGGTTGATTTTGACGAGGATATGAACGTGCTAAGCATTGAAGAGAAACCCGAAAAACCAAAATCAAACTATGCAGTACCCGGCCTTTACTACTACGATAACGATGTGGTGGCCTATGCCCGCAGCCTAAAACCATCGCCACGCGGCGAGTTGGAAATAACCGATATTAATAAAATATACCTGCAACGCAATCGCCTAAAAGTAGCCCTGATGAACAGGGGAACGGCATGGTTAGATACAGGTACTATAGACTCGCTAATACAAGCAGGCACATTTGTACAGGTGATTGAAGAAAGGCAAGGCCTAAAAATCGGTTGCCCTGAAGAAATAGCTTACCGTATGGGCTTTATTAATAAAGAGCAGCTTGAAAAACTAGCCCATCCGCTTATGAAAAGTGGCTATGGCCGCTACCTTATAAAAATAATGGAGCAAATGTTTTAGGGTTGCAGGTTGGCGGGCAACTTATAGCCTGCCATCCAGCGCACATATTTGTTTCGCCTTTTTTGCAAACGGGGCGTTAGCTTCAATGGATTTCTTTTCAAAGGATTAGGAAAACAAACCACAATTGAAGCAGCTTGCTGCGCCGTTAGTTTTGCTGCTGTGGTTTTATAATAATGCTGTGCAGCGGCCTCAATACCATAAATACCATCGCCCATTTCAATAATATTTAAGTATACCTCCAATATGCGGCGTTTGTTCCACATTAGTTCAAGCCAAGCCGTTAGCGGAAACTCAAACCCCTTGCGTATATAACGTGTAATACCATTACCCGGAAAAAGAAATACATTTTTTGCTGTTTGCTGGCTAATAGTACTACCACCGCGTAGGTGTTTCTTTTTTCCTTCAATATTATCCTCAACAGCATCTACCATTGCCTCAAACTCAAACCCCCAATGGGTGGCAAAGTGTGGGTCTTCGGCAGTCAGAGCTGCTACCAGCACATTTTTATTAATTTTTTCATACGCCACCCAATCTTTTTTTATGGGCGAAGGGCGCAATACCATCAATGGTGATAAAGGGATAGGCACTACCCTAAACACAATGGTAAACAGCAAAAACAGTTGCATCAATAAAACAGCAATTGGTTTTGTATAGCCCCAAACTGTTTTTATCCATACAGGTATTTTAGTGCGTTTTTGCATGGTGCAAAAATAGGTGCGAGCGGGTTAAAAAAAATCGTAGAAAAAATAATTTACTTATGATGATATTTGGTGTATTAACCTAAATGATGAAAACTACAAAATTTGTAATAATAATGCTGCTGCCGGTAATGGTATTACTTAGCGGTTGCCCAATTGGTTTAGACTACCCTGCCGGAAACACGGGCACTGAAAAAATCGACCCTAACCTTTTGGGTACATGGACGAACAACGAGGAAGACCCTGAATTTGGTAAAGTAACTATAACAAAAGCTTCTGCCAATAGCTATTCTATTAAAGTAGAAAATACGGGCACAATGTATAGCCTTGAAACCAATGAATTTATAGGGTGGGTAACTAAAATTAGTGGCAAAACGTTTATATACTCTCTTCCAAAAGACGATAATAGCTACTATTTGTATTGCTACGAGTACAATAATGGAAAAATGTATACCTACGATGTTGGTTTGCTTGATGGAGGTACTGAAGCCGTAAAATCAACGGAAAGCTTACGTACTCAAATAGAGACCTCACTAAAAAAAGAAGAATGCCTAAGCGGTGAGATTGTTTGGACAAGGCAAGAGTAGTTGATACATAAAAAAATAACTGTTTTACATCTAACATTAATTGTTCAAAAACTGTTTAAGGCCTGAGCACAAGATTTTTGATAATCCCTTGATGGGTTAAAACCTACCACTGATACCCTATCGGGATTTCCGATAGGCATGAGTAGCACCGGTTTTTAAACCAATGAATATTAAATGGCCTAAAAAGGCCATTTTTTGTTTATAGCTAAAGTGCTTAAATTGCTTACTGGCAAAACGACTACCTTAAAAAGATAAACTTATGAAATACAGGCAACTGGGCAATACAGGCATTTATATATCAGAAATAGGGATGGGGATGTGGCTGAATTTTCAGCTAAAAGGAAATAGGCAAAATATGATAGCCACCTTAGATAAAGCCTTAGAAAACGGTATTAACTTTTATGACACTGCCGATATGTATTATATGGGCGAAAGCGAAAAAGTACTTGGCGAATGGCTGCACGGGAAAGTCCGTAGCGAGTTTGTGGTGGCTACCAAAGTTTTTGGCCCAATGAGTAATCATTGGATGGCACAAGGGTTATCTATGCGCCATATACGCACCGCCTGCGAGGCTAGTTTGTTGCGCCTGCGTACCGATTACATCGATTTATACCAATGCCACCGCTACGATATTGACACCCCGCTAGAAGAAACCTGCTATGCCATGCACAACTTGGTAGATCGTGGCTATATACTACATTGGGGAGTGAGCCAATGGAGTGCCGTGCAAATAGTTGATGCTTTACGCATTTGCGAAAAAAACGGATGGCGCAAACCTATAAGCAACCAACCCGTATACAATATGCTAAACCGTAGCCTTGAAGTAGATGTGATGGATGTATGCCACAAAGATGGTTTGGGTTTGGTGTGCTACTCGCCATTGGCGCAAGGTTTACTAACAGGTAAATACACACGCGATAATGTGCCCGATGATTCGCGCATGAGCAGCGAGGATTTAGGAGCATATTTCCCCCGCAAACGAATGACAGATGAGTTTTTTGATATGCAAAATGAGCTTAAAAAAATTGCTGATGGCTTAAATTGCACACAAGCTGCATTGGCATTGGCTTGGGCACTAAACAAACCTCCTGTTACATCGCTTATTATTGGCGCATCACGTCCTGAACAAGTGGATGCCAATTGTAAAGCAATAGAAGTGCAACTAACCCCTGAAATTGATATTCATATTGAAGAATTACTAAACAATGCCCCTACCGACCAATATACAGGTGCACGCATAGGTTGGGGAGTTGTGAAAAGGGGGTATTAATTTTTTGTTATAGTGAGGTTCTCGAACTATGACAAAAAATTAATAGATTTAAAATCAGTTAATCTCAAAATCAACAAATCAATCAACAAATCAATCAATAAAAAATATGCAGCTAATAAACGAACATATAGTAATAAGCGATAATGCTTTAGAGTATTTGGCCAACTTTGTCAACTCGCGCGATTTTGAAGGCATATTTGTTTTGTCTGATGAAAACACAGCGCAGCATTGTGTACCCTTGCTACAAGGTTTTGATTTTGAAGCCATTACCATTGATGCAGGCGAAGAACACAAAAGCCTAAGCACGTGCGAAAGTGTTTTTGATATACTGATAGAAAGGGGTGCCAACCGTAAATCGCTGCTAATAAATGTAGGTGGCGGCGTGGTAGGCGATATGGGTGGTTTTAGTGCTGCTGTTTTTCAACGCGGGATCTATTTTATTAATGTACCTACAAGTCTTTTAGCAATGGTTGATGCCGCCATAGGTGGCAAACTGGGGGTTGATTATAAAGGGCTAAAAAATTATATCGGTTTGTTTAAAGAACCTTTGGGTGTTTTTATTCATCCGCCGTTTTTAAAAACCTTACCCGATAGGGAAACCAAAGCAGGTTATGCCGAAATGCTAAAACACGCGTTGATATACGATGCTGACCATTGGGTGGAGTTGCAAGAGTTTAACCCTCGTAGGTTCAAAAATCAAATAACTACATCTGTAGCTATAAAAAACGAAATTGTTGAAGAAGATCTACACGAAAACGGTTTGCGCAAACTGTTAAACTTTGGGCATACCATAGGCCATGCAGTTGAGTCGTGGTTTTTAGAAAACAGCGAAGCATCACTATTGCATGGCGAAGCCGTAGCCTTGGGTATATTGTGCGAAAGCTATCTATCACAAAAAAATGGACTGGATGAAGGCGAATTGCAAGCCATAGTTAAGTGTATACAAAACCTGTACACCCTACCAAAACTTGATGATGCTAATTGGGATGAATTAATAAAGCTAATGGGTGCCGATAAGAAAAATACCGTGCAAGGCATTAATTTTACTTTGTTAGAAGAAATTGGCAGCGCAACTATTGATAATTATTGTACCCCGCAAGAAATTAAAGAAGCACTGGCTTGGTACAATACAATTTAAGCGTCAGTTTGGAGGTAAATGAGTTAATTGTCTCTGTATTTGCGACAGATTAAAACCCATTGCTGTTACTATTACAAAGCGAAAGGGGACTTAAGTCCTCTTTCAGGCTGTAATTTTTTTTATAGAATGGTTTTTCAACCCCATTACTTATCAAGTCATTCCCTCGAAAGAAGGAATCTGTGGGGAGCTAACCCAAAAAAATACCCTACAATCAGATTCTCATTTTAAATGAGAATGACAGAGAGCCCAAAAAAGAATAGCCCCAAAAGACAAAGTCTTTTGGGGCTATTCTTTTAAATTATGTATAAGAGTTACTCAACCATCAACCTTTCGGCATATATGCCGTTTTGGGTGTTTAGTTGTACAATGTATATGCCTTTTGCTAATCCTTTAGTGGTAGTGCCTATTAGCACTTCACCGTTTTCAAGAGCAACAGTTTCTTGGCGGTATACTTTACCTGTAATATCGCTAATGGTATAGGTTACAGTTTCGCCCGCTTGCCCGTTAATCCAAATACGTAATATGTCATTGGTAGGGTTAGGGAATATTTTAAAAGTTTTATTCGCCTCAACAGTTTGTATGCCTACCGTGCCTTGTCCAACAACCAAACTAAAACGTTTTATTGTATCAGGTTGAGGAGGGAAATTAGTAGTAGACCCAAAAATTACGCCATGCGCATAAGCCAAAATAGCCAATTTTAAAGGGTACACACCTTGTTGTTGGGCTGTAGCATTACCACTAATCACAGCGCAATAGGTTTGCGTAGGTTCAAACATACAATTAGACACATTACATACGTATGTAAACCCTGAAGGCATTCCGTTTACAGAAACCAATTTTATAGAGTCGATATCAGCAACAATGGTTTGCCCTAAAAAAGTAACTGTAGTGTCGGCAGGTATGCGCAATTGTAGCACCATATTATAGGCTTGGGCTATTTGTGCAGTATCTAACTGTTCAGGATAATAACCCGGTTGATTTAGTGAATTATCGGGTGTACATTGGGCATTTAAGCCAAAAGCAATGGCTGTAAATAAAATAGCAGCGTAAATTTTTTTCATAATAGGCGGCGGTTAACTAAACTTGTATTATTGCCAGATTCAAAAGTAGTATGTCGGTTTCGTTAAAACAATATGTATGTGTAGTGCTATGGACGGTTGTAGCTACCTTTTCGATGTATGCACAAACCTTTACCCTAAAAGGAAAAGTTACTGATGCCACTACTAGCGAGGCTTTGTATGGTGTTACTGTACACGTTGACCAAGCAAAAGGCGTTAGTACTGATATAAACGGAAATTATTCACTTGAGTTAAATAGCAAGCAAAAAACTACTGTTAGCTTTGTGTATATTGGCTATATAACATTTGAATATGTATACGACCCAATAAAAAATGCGGTTGAAATACAAAATAACGAGTTACTGTTGGATGTGAAAATGAAGGACGGCTCGGTATATTTCGATCAAGTGGTGGTAACGGCTGGCAAGGGGGAGCAAAAGCTAAAAAACGTTACTGTATCAATGGAGATGGTAAAACCCTACCTTTTTCAAGACCGTAATAATGTAAATATTGATGAAGGTATTGACCAAATACCCAGTGTTAGTTTTATTGATGGGCAAGCCAGTATACGTGGCGGTAGCGGATGGAGTTATGGCGCTGGTACTCGTGTTTTAGTGTTGTTGGATGATATGCCTATGGTATCGGGTGATGCGGCACAAGCACAATGGAGTTTAATACCCGTTGAAAATATAGACCAAGTAGAAGTAATAAAAGGTGCTTCATCAGTGCTGTATGGTTCGGCAGCATTAAACGGAGTAATAAATATTCGTACAATTCGCCCAAAAGACAAACCCTATACCGCCGCAAATTTATTTACAGGTGTTTACGATAACCCGCGTAGTGAAGGTCTTAAATGGCAAGGCGGTCGCACCCTGTTTAAAAATGGGGCAAACATAGTCCACTCGCAACGGTGGGGAAGGTTTGATGGTACATTTTCAGTAAACTATTTAAACGATGACGGTTATAGAATGGGCGACCCCGAAAAACGCGGACGTTTTAGCTTCAATACCCGTTATACTCCCAAAAAAGTAAAAAACTTGGTGTATGGCATTAACGGTAATTTTATGAGCAGCTATACAGGCTCATTTCTTTTGTGGCACAGTTATGCTTTAGGCTATACACAGCTCGATTCAGGGTTTAATTTTACCAATAGCATCCGTTTTAATATTGACCCTTACGCTATTTTTTATACGGGGGAAACCCGCCATAGCCTGCGCGGTAGGTTTTTTTATTTAGATAATAATGTTGATAACGGCGATACAGCCAACGACCAATCTAATAGCTCAGATTATTATTATGTAGAGTATCAAGTGCAGCACAATTTTGAGAAAATAGGGTTGAGTTTGGTAGGCGGCGTGGCGGCCAATTATACCCTATCCAACTCGCCATTGTTTCAGGGAATACATCAAAATGCCAATTTGGCTCCCTTTCTTCAATTAGAAAAAAAGTGGAAAAAACTAACGGCTAATGTTGGCGCACGCTACGAGAATTTTAGGTTGGATGATTATTTTGAGTCGAAACCCGTATTTAGGGCAGGCATAAACTACGAGGCTGCAAAAGCTACTTTTTTACGTGCATCGTATGGGCAAGGATACCGTTTTCCTAGTATAGTTGAAAGTTATGTGCGCACATCGGCGGGGCCATTGCAAGTATATCCCAATGCAAATCTAAAATCAGAAACAGGGTGGAATGCCGAAATAGCCGTAAAACAAGGTTTTAAAATAGGTAAATGGATGGGGTTTGTTGATATTGCAGGCTTTTGGACGGAATATAATCGTATGATGGAATTTAATTTTGGGCAATGGGGGCCAAACTTAGGTTTCGAGAATTTATTAGGTTTGGGCTTTAGCTCGGTAAATGTGGGTAAGGCAAGGGTAAACGGCATTGATATTAGTATTGGCGGTGAGGGAAAAATGGGGAAAACCGAAGTGAATATTATTGGAGGGTATACTTATATGAACCCTAAAAGCTTAGACCCTGATAATGTATACGGCTACGATATAAATAAGAACCCGCTTACGTATCACAAAAGCAGTTCAGATACTAATTCTAACACTTTAAAATATAGGTTCAATCATTTAGCCAAATTAGATGTGCAAGTAGCCTATAAAAAATTTACTTTGGGTGTAAGCAGTAGGTATAATAGCTATATACAAACTGTTGACCGTTTTTTTACCGACCCTTTATTTGCCGCCTTTGTACCTGGTATAAACGAAGCAAGAGACAAAGCAAAAAAAGGAAATTTAGTATTTGATTTAAGAACAAGCTATAAAATAGATACCAAACTTAAAGTGGCCTTTATTGTTAACAATTTACTGAACAACATTTTAATGACTCGCCCTGCTGATTTATCACCTCCGCGTTTGTTCACACTACAATTAAGCTATAAAGTGCAATAAGCGAAGGAATGGAAAAAAATATTATAATTCAAGGTAAAGAAAATTCAAAAGCAGCAAATATTAATGTGTCATTGCCTACCTCAAAAAGTATAAGCAATCGTTTATTACTTATTAATGCCCTTGCGGGCAATACGCTTAACCTTCAAAATCTTTCAACCGCAAACGATACGCAGCTATTAATAAAAATATTCAGTAGTCATCGGTCAAACATAAACCAACCCATACAAGAAATAAATTGCCAAGATGCAGGCACAGTAATGCGCTTTTTAACAGCATATTTTAGTACACAACAAGGGCAATGGGTGTTAAAAGGCACAGGCACGATGCACCATCGCCCCATAGCTGTTTTGGTAGATAAATTAAGAGAATTAGGGGCTGATATCAGGTATTTAATTAACGAAGGTTTTCCGCCTTTGCTTATCAAAGGCAAAACATTGCAAGGTGGTATAATAACTATTGATGCCACTATAAGCAGCCAATATATAAGCGCACTAATGCTTATAGCTCCATATTTAAACAACGGACTTGAAATAGAATTAGAGGGTAAAATAGCATCGAAACCCTATATAGAAATGACGGCAGGTTTGATGCAGCAATGTGGTATTGCAAGATGCTTTGAATCTAATAAAATCACAATTCCCCAAGTAAAATATACAGCTACAACATTAACGGTAGAGGGTGATTGGTCTGCAGCCTCGTATTGGTATGCCTTTGCAGCATTGGCAAATGGCAGCACTATTATTTTAGAGGGCTTACGGCAATATAGTTTGCAGGGCGATAGCATTGTAGCTAATTGGATGCAAGGTTTTGGAGTAAGCACTACTTATACTAGCGAAGGTGTTGAATTAAAATCAGCATCACCAACTATCACACATTTTGAGCAAGATTTTAGTAATTGCCCTGATTTAGCACCCACTTTTGTATGCTTATGTGCAGCTATGGGCATACCAGCTAAGTTTTTTGGGCTTGAAACTCTTGCTATTAAAGAAAGCAATAGAACAGTTGCTTTAGCTACTGAATTAAATAAAATAGGGGTAGATTTTACCCAAAAAGGTGATTACTGGCAGTTAGTGCCCAACGCACAATTAAATGAGACTATAGAACCAATAACTTTTGCTACCCATCACGACCACCGTATGGCTATGGCCTTTGCTATGTTTGCCTTTGTATTGCCACAAATAACCATAGAAAACAGGGATGTGGTAGCAAAATCGTACCCTACGTTTTGGACTGATTTTGAAAAAATTAGAAATAGCGAGTAAGCGTATTTTTGGTCTAAGGTTTATACTTACTCTCGCGTAAAATTTTATCGCTATCGGTTTCTTGCATCAGTTGCTCAAGAGTAGCTTTGCTGTTTTCCATATACTGGCGCACCACTTGCCTGCCCAGCCATACTACAAATCGTGCAGGCGATTCAGGCGGCACACCATTAGCATTAGTAAAAGGGCCTTCTTCAAAATAGCGATTTATTTCGTCGGGGTCGTTATTGTACAATACTTTTAGTTTTGGGTCTACCATGTGTTGCCACATTTGCCACTCATTGTTTTCACACCACTCTACTTCGCCACCACTCAATGCCAATTTAATGCTGTCGGCAGCATCGGGCATCGTAGCATCCATAAAGTAGGCAATTTTACCTTCGTATATCAGTCGGTCAATAAAGCGTTTACCCGTATAGTATTTATTAAAGCGATAGTTGCCCATTGCATTCATCACATTGCGGGTAATGTATTCAGGGCGCATTTTCACAATCAAAAAGTTCGATAAATCTATAATTTCGCCATAAGCATAGTCTTTATCCAAATACATATCTAAACCAATAGCAATATTATCTCCATAGTAAATGCAGCCATATTTTAATATACCGGGGAAATAAATAATATCAGGCAGGCTATCATTAGGAAAATAGTATTTGTAATGCTTGTAAGCATCAATAATCTCTTTATTATAAGGCTCTATATTGTCAAACTTTTTTTCTATTGTACCAAAAAGTTCTTCGGTAGGTTTAAAAGTATAAAAAGTTTTAAAGGTTTTGGCCTCCAAATTACTATCACCATAGTGGTCTAGTGTTAAAATTTGGGTATAATAGGAAGGATAGAAGTCCGGATATTGTTGTTTTAACTGAACCAAAGCAGCGTCAACATTGTTAGTATCAATATTAAATATGCTTTTGTCAAAACGTTTAAAATCAATATTAACCTCAATATCATCCACATTCACTTTTAAGGGGTTATCTTTACAACCCGTTGCACTTATTAACACCGTGCATACTATTACCATTGGTAAAGTGTATTTTTTCCAGTACTTTGTAATCATAAACCCTATTAAAACGCCAAAATTATGAAAAAACTTATACTACTATGTTGTTTTGGAACGATTGCCTTTGCGGCATCAGCCCAAGATACACGTATAGAACCGATAACAACAGGTTCAGCCGAAGCATTTACCCTGAAAGAATACCGTTTTTCAGTATCGGCCACTCCGCTAATTAGTTGGATGAGTCCCGATAGTCGCAATATATCATCAAAAGGTTCACGTGTGGGCATTGGAGGTGGTTTGTTTGTTGAAAAAAATATTAATCGCAATGTTGGTTTTGGTTTAGGGCTACATATTACCCAAATGGGTGGTAAAATAGGGTACGATTCTTTGGTACCTAATGATAAAAGCGGAGATAGATATCGCAATGTAGAGTATACCTACAAAACTCGCTATATTGAAATACCTGCCTTGGTGCGCTTACGTACTGATGAGTTTGGGTATAATCGTGTGTATTTTGAAGTAGGTTTTGCTTTCGATTTTTTGTGGAGAGCTAGGGCGGATATTAGTCAAAATGTATTTACCAATGCACAAGGCGGAAGCGAAGACCGTAATATAAACGAAGACCGTGCTGATTTTGAAGCATCGCGTAGTGTGGTGAATGAAGATGATATACTTTTTATGCGTATACCCATTATTGCAGGTGCAGGTTGGGAGTATGCCTTATCTCAAAACACAGTGTTTTTTGCAGGTTTACGCTACAATGCTGGCTTGATGAATGTAATGCGAGCCAATAATACCAAAGCATTTAACAACTACTTGGCATTAAACATTGGCGTAATGTTTTAAGCCCAACTATTATACCTATTTTTGAAACCCCATAAGGCATAAGCCTTGCGGGGTTTCATTTTTTAGTACTGTATAGAATGAAGATAGCCTTAGCGCAGCTAAACTACCATGTGGGTAATTTTGAAAGCAATGCCCAAAAAATTATAGAAAAGATTGAAGAAGCCAAAACACTGCAAGTGGATTTGGTTATTTTTTCTGAATTATGCCTAACAGGCTACCCACCAAGAGATTTTCTTGAGTTTAACGATTTTATTCGCCTTGCCGAAGAGCATATTAACACAATAGCATCCCACTGTGTTGGTATTGCGGCCATTGTAGGTGCACCTAGCAAGAACACTGAGGTGATGGGTAAACGCTTGTATAATAGTGCATTTGTATTGACTAATGGAACAATACAAAACTGTATACACAAAACCCTGTTGCCTACTTATGATGTATTTGACGAATACCGTTATTTTGAGCCTAATACCCTGTTTGAAACTGTAAATGTAAACGGTATAGAAATAGCCCTAACCATTTGCGAAGATTTGTGGAATATTGGCGATGATACGCTATACACCATATCTCCCATGGATTTTTTGATGCCGCAAAAGCCACAACTAATGGTAAACATTGCTGCATCGCCCTTTGGGCAGTTGCATATTGAGGCACGTAAAAAAGTATTAGTTCAAAATGTAGAGAAATACGGTTTGCCTTTGCTATATGTGAACCACGTAGGTGCACAAACCGAACTTATTTTTGATGGGGGTAGCATGGCTATAAATGCCAATGCCGCTGTGATTGATGAGTTGGCTTATTTTGACGAAGAATTTAAGTTATACAATCTTGTTAATGGTGTGTTGGAACAAATTGGTGAAGACCACACCTTTTTGCCTACCGAACGTATAGAATTGGTACACGATGCTTTGATAACCGGCATACGTGATTATTTCCAAAAATCAGGATTTAAAAAAGCAATACTAGGCAGCAGTGGAGGTATAGACTCGGCAGTGGTGCAGGCATTGGCCTCACGCGCTTTGGGGGCAGAAAATGTACGTGCTGTACTAATGCCATCAGAGTATAGCAGCGAGCACAGTATAAGCGATGCCGTGCTATTGAGTGAAAACCTAAACAACCCCTACGATATTATAGCTATTAATCAGGCGTACGATGCCTTTAATACTACCCTAAAAGGTGTGTTTGAAGGTATGCCGTTTAATATTACCGAAGAGAACATACAAAGCCGCAGCCGTGGGGTAATACTTATGGCTATAAGCAACAAGTTTGGCAATATATTGCTAAACACCAGCAACAAAAGCGAGTTGGCAGTTGGTTATGGTACACTATACGGCGATATGGCCGGCGGACTTAGTGTTATTGGCGATGTGTATAAAACACAGGTGTATGCTTTGGCTAGGTTTATTAATAAAGACAGTGAGGTGATACCCCAAAATATTATTGATAAAGCCCCAAGTGCAGAGCTTCGCCCCGATCAAAAGGATAGCGATAGCCTGCCCGACTATGATATACTGGATAAAGTGCTACACCACTATATTGAAGAACGCCAAGGCCCTGATGCTATAATAGCCAAAGGCTACGATGAAGCATTGGTGCTACGCATATTGCGTATGGTGAATATGAACGAGTACAAACGCCACCAAACGCCACCCATACTAAGGGTTAGCAATAAAGCCTTTGGTAGTGGTCGTAGGATGCCTATTGTAGGTAAGTATTTGTGTTAGAAGTGAGTATTGTTTGACAAATTTAAAAAATTTGTCAAACATGGGGTTTGAACTTACTCCTCGTCACCAAAATCATTGGGCAGGTTTTCGTCGTCTTCCATTTCTATTTTTCCACCCAGTATTTCCATTAGTTCAGCCAGTTGTTGCACCTTATCGCGTTGTTCGGTTTGGGTAAAGGCGGTTACTAGGTTACGTATTACACGTTTGATAATCTCAACATTAGAACAAGGCAAAAAATAGCTGTCTAGTGGTTCTAGGCGCAATTGGCGCAAAAACTCATCAACATTATATTTGCTAAATACCAAACCCTTATTAAATGGGTTAATGTAAAACATTACATCGCTAAACAACTCAGGCGTTAAATGGGGAGCTTCCTCGTCATAATCCAACGGAAATTCAGGATAGCTATCCATATATGCCAATACAAAGTGCTGGGGTAGGTTTACCCCGAAAATAGGGATATTAAGCCGCTGTGCGATGATAGAATATATAATGGCAAGAGAGATAGGGTTGCCTTGCTTTCTATCCAGCACAACGTTTATAAACGAGTTCTGTGGCGAATGGTAGGTGGCCGTGTCTCCCCTAAAACCATTTATATCATAAAAAATATGATTTAGTATACGCACTTTTTCAAGTGCAGTAAGGTCGTATTTCAATTCAAGCCAAGCATCAAGCTTTATTTTGTTCAGCTTGTTTTCAAGCTCTTGCTTATCAAGATTAGGAAACTGGAAACGAGTGATAAGGTATGCACCCTCAAAAAGGTCTTTCGATGGTGTATTTTTCCATTCCTCCAATTCACTTTTAAGATTTTCAAACTGAAGTTTGTTTATCAGTTGTTCAATCTTAGTTTGCTTTTCGCCCGTTATATCAGTGTCCCAAAACTTTTCTAATAGTTGTACGGCATCGTTTCCCAACGACAATAAATGCCCCTCTACTGCTTTCACAACCTCTTCATCAGGGTCATCAAGCAGGGTAAGCATGGCTGTTAGTTCACTTTCCGTAATCATACAGCCACAAATAAAGCCTTATTTCGATTTTTTCTTAGCAGAAGGGCTTGCTTTTTTTCCACGAGCTTTTGCCGCAGGCTTGGCAGTGGCCTTTTTATTGGCCGCAGCTTTTACCGGTGTTTTAGGTGCAGCATCAATAATAGCAAGCACTTCATCAATACTTAGGCCTTTGGGGTTACTTTGTTTGTCTTTGGGTATTTTAAAGTTTTCTTTCCCTTTTGAGATATAAGGCCCCCAACGTCCGTTTAGTATTTGTATTTCGTGTGTGGGGAAATCTTTTATCAGTTTTTCAGCATCAGTCTTACGTTTGGCAAGTATTATTTCAATACACCTTTTATCAGTAATTTCATAAGGGTCTTCTCCCTTAGGTATAGATATAAACTTGTTATCGTGCAATACATAAGGGCCAAAACGGCCTATGTTTACCTTCATCTCCTTGTCTTCGTACTCACCCGTTACACGGGGAAGTTTAAACAGCTCAAGGGCATCTTCAAGTGTAATTTTCTCCAGCATTTGTCCCTTACGAAGGTTGGCATACTGGGGTTTTTCATCATTACTTCCATCACCAATTTGAGCCACTGCACCAAAACGGCTCATGCGCACTATAATAGGTTTACCGCTTTTTGGGTCAGTACCCAAAAGACGCTCACCAGTTACACGGTCGCTTTCTGCTGTGGTTTGCTCTACAGTTTTATGAAAGGGAGTATAAAAAGTACCTAACATTTTAGTCCACTCCTCTAGTCCGTGGGCTATTTTGTCAAACTCTTCTTCAACAGTAGCCGTAAACTGATAGTCAAGTATGGCATCAAAATGCTCCACTAAAAAATCATTTACAAGCATACCTATATCACTGGGGAAAAGTTTTTTGCGTTCAGCCCCTGTTATTTCAGTTTTTACTTCTTGTTTTATAGAATTGTTGGCCAATGTTAGCACATCAAAACTACGTTCTACACCATCGCGGTCGTCTTTTTCTACATAGCCGCGTTTTTGTATGGTTGATATGGTAGGTGCGTAGGTAGACGGACGGCCAATGCCCAATTCTTCTAGTTTTTTCACCAAACTGGCCTCTGTATATCGGGCAGCATGACGCGAGAATTTTTGGGTAGCCACTAATTGCAATAGGTTTAGTATATCTCCGCTACGCAAAATGGGTAGTGTACCTGCTTCTTCCTCGTCGTGCTCATCATCAGTACCCTCTAAGTATACTTTCAAAAAGCCTTCAAATTTCAGCACCTCACCTTCGGCCACTAGGGTTTGGTTGGTGGTAGAGATATTTATTTGTACTGTGGTTTTCTCAAATTGCGCATCACTCATTTGCGAGGCAATGGCACGCTTCCAAATCAACTCGTATAGTTTGCGGTTAGCACTATCACCATCAATGGTGTGACGGTTGAAGTAGGTGGGGCGTATGGCCTCGTGCGCTTCTTGTGCACCGCTGCTTTTGGTTTGATATTTACGGGTATGTACAAAATTTGCTCCGTAGGCAGTTTCTATTTCTTTTTTTGATGAACCTAACGCCAAATCAGAAAGATTTACCGAATCGGTACGCATAT
The DNA here is from genome assembly GCA_037968475.1 of Bacteroidia bacterium. Taxonomy (GTDB): domain Bacteria; phylum Bacteroidota; class Bacteroidia; order UBA8524; family UBA8524; genus SB11. Next base: position 100,927 of record JBBKVO010000018.1, on the reverse strand, counting down.
AGGTTATCAAACCCGCTTCGTATAGGTTTTGTGCTACACGCATGGTTTGCGACACACCAAAGCCTAGTTTACGGCTGGCCTCTTGCTGCAAGGTACTGGTAGTAAATGGTGCTGCGGGGCTACGCTTGGTGGGGCGGGTTTCTATATTTTTTACAGTGAAGTTGGCATTTTTGCAACTTTCTAAAAACTTGTTAGCTTCTTCACGGGTATTAAATCTTTCGGGTAATTCAGCTTTAAATACCTTTTTATCGTTTCCATTGGTAAACTCAGCAACCACTCTATAATTAAAAGTAGGCTTGTGGTCTACAATTTCGCGTTCACGTTCTACTATTAAACGCACTGATACTGATTGTACACGACCTGCTGATAGTGATGGCTTTACTTTTTTCCATAGAACTGGTGAAAGTTCAAAACCAACAATACGGTCTAGTATACGGCGGGCTTGCTGTGCATCAACAAGGTTTTTGTTTATGCTACGCGGATTTTCTATAGCCTTAAGTATGGCAGGTTTTGTAATCTCGTGAAAAACGATGCGGCGGGTGCGTTTTTCATCCAGTTTCAGTACTTCGGACAAATGCCATGATATGGCTTCTCCCTCTCGGTCCTCATCGGATGCTAACCAAACTATATCAGCTTCTTTTGCAAGTTTTTTCAATTCGGCCACTACGTGCTTTTTATCGTCGGGCACTTCGTATATGGGCGTAAAATTTTTGTCAATCAGTACTCCGTTATGCTCTTTGGCTAAATCACGAATGTGACCAAAGCATGATTTTACTGTATAATCTTTGCCTAAGAAACCTTCAATGGTTTTTGCTTTTGCAGGAGACTCAACTATTACTAAGTTTTTTGTCATTTGTTAAAAAAAAATGGCGGCTTGTTATTGCAACCAGCCGCCAAAGAAAGAATTTAAAATTGAAAATACAACTTATATGTAGATAAGCTTATTTTACAAATACCAGCTTATCGGTATATAAAGCGTTGTTTATCAGTACTTTTACAAAGTAAATACCGTCGGTTAAATTATTGTCAAGTTTGCTAATGGTATAGTTGTGCACACCTTGATTTAGGTTTTCTGCTCCAAAATCTTTTACCAGCCTACCCGTAATGTCATATACTTTTACATCTACTTGTGATGTTTGTGGTAATGTGAACGAAAGATTAGCGCTTGAAGTAGAAGGGTTGGGCGATACTACAAATCCGATTTCTTGTTTATTATAGGTAGGTACTGATGTTACGTTTGCACTAATATTAATATCATCTAAGTATATAGAGTTACCTCCATTGCTTAGTGCTTCAAAACGAAACTGCACATTGCTGCGGTTTGCACCTGTAATGTTTGCTAACGATAGTGATATTAACCTCCACTCGCTTTCATTGGCAGGTACAAATGAAGCGCCTGAGAAGTTGGCGGCTGAGGTGAGCAAACTACCTGTGCGTTGCGATAATAATATCCAGTTATTGCCACAATCGGTTGAGTATGATATACGCAAACGCTCTGTAGCTACTGATGGGCGCGCAGCATAGGCTACTTTAAAGTTCATATAGCATCCTGTAGCTCCTATAGTTGTCAAATCAACTGCGGGTAGGGTAACATTCATTACTTCATCGTTGCTTGATGAGGTGTTGATTACGGCACGTATGGCTGCACTGCCACCAGCACTTGCTGCGGTGGTTCGTTCCCAATTTTTTGTTGTATTACTGTTGCTTAAAGTCCAGTTTTGAGGAGGGAAGGCAGCATTTTCAAAACCTTCAACAAGTGGAGCTTTTGTTGAAGCTACGGCGGGTAATACAACTACCATATTAGTGCGGTTTAGTTGATTATTACCAACGGAGTTTCCTACTTGTAAGTTAACAGCGTATGTTCCGGGATTATTATATATAATTGTAGGTTCAGCATCGCTTGAGTTTGCAGGTGAACCACCTATGAAAGTCCATGTGCGAGAAGTTACAGACCCTCCCCACGATAAATCGGTAAATTTAATGGTATTGCCCGCACAAATAGTAAAGGTTTGGTTGGTAAAGTCAGCTTTAGGAGCACAGTTAGGGGTAACAATCAAATTAGTACCAGTAGCTATTAAGTTAGCGTTTGATACTAATTTCTGGCGATAGCTGGTACCGCTTAAAACAATATCTATAAGGGCTTTTTGTCCCCAAGTAAACATATTTTGGCAGCTACCATTAGCGTAATCCATAAAATTTTCTATTTGGTCTAGCCTATCAGGAGCATCATTGCTACAAGTATTTACACCTAGTGGGCAGTTGAATGAAGGTGATGCTACGGGAGGAGTATCACAAACCCTATCTCCACTAGAAGTACAGTTTGAACCACCACAGCCATTTTCAAATGGGTGTTGTAAGCCTAAATAGTGTCCAACTTCATGTGTAAGTGTACGACCTGCTTTTGAAGCATCGCTAGTACCAATAGTACCAACAAAATCAGCACGCATAACTATACCATCAACGGCATTGGTGGAAGGTAAACTCCAAGGTAAGTATGCAAAACCAAGAGTAGTCCCTGTTTGATCGGCAGTAAGTGGGCGTATAGATTTTACCACCCATATATTAAGGTATTTAGTATTATCCCAACGAATAACCGATTTTACTTCGTCGCGGGTTTCAATAGTTTTGGTTGAATAAGTACGGGTAATACCATCAGTACAATTTCCGTTTGGGTCAATAGTTGCTAAACGAAATTCTATTTCACAATCGGCAGCATCGCCTGCAAAAATTGAACGGGTTTTAGATTTATCAGCGTTTAAACGGTTAAAATCTTCATTTAAAACACGTATTTGGTCTTCAATCTGCGCTTTTGATATGTTTTCATCACCATAAAGATGAACTACATGGAAAACAACGGGTATGATACGTTTTGCACCACTTTTGCGGCGTAATGGTGTATTTTTTTGTAATTGTTGCTCGTAGTGCTGGTAGAACTGCTGTTGCAATTGCTCGGCTTGTGCAGGATTATCTTTAAAAAATTCCTGTGTTACTTCATCAGTAAGGCAAGGAGCTTGGTTTAGTTGTGCAGAGGCGGTAAAAAACGCACCTGTCATCAGTAATCCTAAAAAAACTTTCTTCATTCTGTATCTGTGGATATAAATTATTGTGAAATAGGGATTTTGTTCAAAATCTGCCAAAGGTAAGTTTTTACCGATGAAAGTATTTATTAAGACGACGTATTTTAAACTAGTGTTTGCGCGGTTACTAAAAAATTATTCAATAGGTACTAGCTTACCCTCTTGTTTTGCTATAATACAGGTTACTGTTGCATCACCTGTAACATTAACTGCGGTGCGGCACATATCTAAAATACGGTCAGGGCCCATAATTAGCGCAATACCTTCTACGGGTATACCCACTGAGGTAAGTACTATAGCCAACATTATCATGCCCGAACCGGGTACACCTGCTGAACCGATTGAAGCCAAAGTGGCTGTGAGTATGATAGTAAGTAAATCGGCAAACGTAAGTTCTATATTAAATACTTGGGCTATAAAAACAGCGGCAACTGTTTGGTAAAGACTGGTACCATCCATATTTATAGTAGCACCCAGCGGAAGCACAAAACTGGCTATTTCGCTTTTTACCCCAATACGCTCTTCAGCATTTTCAATGTTAAGAGGAAGGGTAGCATTGCTGCTACTGGTACTAAAAGCCAAAAGCTGTACAGGGCGCATTTTCTTTAAAAACCATACAGGGCTTAGCTTGGCAAATAGTTTCACCATACCCATATACACTACACCACCGTGTATTAGCAATCCAATAACAACGGTAATGGTATACATACCCAATGCAGCAAGTAACCCTATCGTTTTTGAAGGGTCATCACCTGCAAGGTCTGTTATTACACCGCTTATTAATGCAAACACCCCAATAGGGGCAATAAGCATAATAATATCTACCATTTTTAGTACTATCTCATTTATAGCGTTGAATACATCAAGCAGTGGTTTTGTTTTCTCAGCAGGTATAAGCACCATCGAAATACCAAATATTACAGCAATAAGCACCATTGAAAGCATTTTTCGATTGTCGCTGGCTGCTTCTATAATGTTTTGAGGAAAAATATCTATAAGAGGCTGTAAAGGCTTTGCTTCACTATCTTTTTTAAGCTTATCGGTATTGTTTTTATTATCCTCAGCTTTTTCTTTGTACGATTCTAAAAGAGTGGTTTTATCTTGTTCAGATATGGCATCACCCGGTTTAAAAATATAAGCTACCGATAGGCCTATGGTAATGGCCATTATAGTAGTAACGATAAAAATACCTATAGTACGTCCGCCAATACGCCCTAGTTTGCTCACATCATTAAGGCTACTAATACCTACTACTAGCGATACTACTATCATGGGTATGGCTAGTAGTTTTAGCAAATTCACAAATATTTCGCCAATGGGGGCTACATACATATTGTTTTGCTTGCCCCAACCAAAGTTTACCGCAAGTACACCCCAAACTATGCCTATTACTAAGCCAATAAGTATTTGGGTGTGCAATGGAAGTTTTTTTAACATTTGTATCGCTGTTTTATGATGGAGGCCAAAAATAGCCATTTTTTTAAGATAGCACTATGTTGATAGATTTTAAACTGGCTGCTTACAGCAAAGTTTTAGCCCTAAGTAGGTGGTCGGCCAATACCAGTGCGGCCATAGCTTCTACAATGGGTACTGCGCGAGGCAACACACAAGGGTCGTGTCGGCCTTTGGCTTCTAAGTCTATAGCAATGCCTTCTTTGTTTACCGTTTGTTGCTTTTGGGCTATAGTAGCAGTGGGCTTAAAGGCTATTTTGCAATAGATATCCATACCATTGCTTATGCCGCCTTGTATGCCTCCACTGTGGTTAGTGGCTGTACTTATTTTTCCGTTATCGTTAGTAAAACTATCGTTGTGTTGGCTGCCTTTTAGTTTTGTGCCTGCAAAACCGCTACCGTATTCAAAACCTTTGGTAGCATTTATCGTTAGCATAGCTTTAGCAAGGTCGGCTTGTAGTTTGTCAAAAACAGGCTCTCCCCATCCTGCGGGTGTATTTTTTATTACACAGGTAATGCAACCTCCTAAACTATCGCCATCAGCTTTTGCTTCCTCAATCAAAGCAATCATTTGTTTTGCTGTTTCAGGGTGAGGGCAGCGCACAATATTTTTTTCTGTGGTTGATAAATCCAATTCAGAATAGGGAAGGGGAACTTCTATTGTGCTCACTTGGTTTACGTATGCGTGTATCCAAATACTTTGCTGTTGCAATAGCAATTTGGCAATAGCCCCTGCCGCAACAACTGCCGCAGTGGCACGAGCTGATGAGCGACCACCACCTCTGTAATCACGAATGCCATATTTGGCCTCGTAAGTATAATCGGCGTGTGAGGGGCGATAAATATCTTTCATCGCCTCATAGTCTTGGCTGCGTTGGTCTTTGTTTGGTATAACAATGGCAATAGGTGCACCAGTAGTCTTTCCTTCAAAAATGCCACTCAATATTTGTACTTCGTCGCTTTCGTTTCGTTGGGTGGTAAGGGCTGATTGCCCCGGGCGGCGACGCGCCATTTCACTATTAATAAAATTAATATCAATGGGTAACATAGGTGGGCAGCCATCAATCACAACACCCACCGCTTCACCGTGCGATTCACCAAAGGTGGTTATTTTAAATAATGTACCTAATGAGTTGCCTGCCATTACTTAGTTAATTTTATGGGTAAATTTGTCCAACTCACTATAAAACTGAGCCAGTGGAAAGCCCACCACATTGTTGTAGCATCCGTTTATTTTTTCTACAAATCGGTAGCCTATCCATTCTTGTATCCCATAAGCTCCTGCCTTGTCGTAGGGTTTGTAGTTGTTTATATAGTAGGCAATATCATCATCACCCATCTCGCTAAAATACACTTCGGTATCACCACAAAAAGTGTGTGTGCTATTTTCAGTGCGCAGGCAAACGCCTGTGTATACATGATGTTTTTTGTTTGATAATGATTTTATCATAGCAAAAGCTTCATCAAAATCAGCAGGTTTGTTAAGTACCGTATCATCCACCCAAACCGTAGTATCGGCAGTTATCAAAATGGTGTTTTCCAAATTACCGGCATATCCGTTGGCTTTCTTTTCAGCCAAAAACATAGGTATTTCTTCGGCTTTTAAGTGGGGCGGAAAAGTTTCTTCAACGTCTATTTTCACCACTTCAAAATCAAAACCTGCATCGTTTAGCAGTTGTTGTCTTCGTGGCGATTGTGAGGCTAAAATAAGTTTCATTTACAGTATAAAGTACATGGATATAATGCCTGAAAGCATAATAAGTTTGCTTAGCATGCTGGCTTGTGTATAGTGTTGTTTTTCTTTTGCCCAATATACCAATAGCAGTAGGCCTATTGTAGGTAGGGCGGTTAATATCACCAAATAAAAAAAAGCCCATATTTTTAGGTGAATTAAACACCATACAGCATAGCCCAAAATACAAGATAGCAGTAAAACAGTTTCAGCTAGTACAAGTTTTTTGGCTACTGCGCTGCCTTTAGCTACAGGTAATGTAATGTAGCCCGCACTTCTATCGCCCTCCATATCCTCAATATCTTTAGTTGCTTCGCGTACCAGTGTAGTAAAAAAGGCAAAAGCAGCATATACTATCACTAAGTTAGTACGTATATGTGGCACTATGGGGATAATAACAAGCAGCACAGCAGCGCTCATTATAGCCACCGAAAGGTTACCCCAAAAAATTGTTTTTTTATGTTTATAGCTATAAAAGTAGAGTAATACCACCATTGCCAAACAAACTAAAGCCACTAGCCAATGTGCTAATAACCCCAGTATAATACCTACCACACTAAGCCCATAGTAAATAAGCCCAAAACGGTTTTTATTTTTAGGTGTGATAAATACCTTTTGAGGTTTGTTTACCACATCGGCATCCATATCAAAAATATCATTAATAATATATCCGCCTGCTCCTATGCACAAAGTGGCTACAACAGTCAGCCATAGTTCAATATTTTGCAAATCGCCACCATCACCTAAAGGCAATAGCCAAATGGCACACAAAATTTGGGTAACTGCCATAATAAGCAGGTTGGGGTAACGTACCAGTTTCAAAAACTGCACTATTTTGGCTGTTGAAAAGGACATTTAGAACAAAAGTCGAATAAAAACAGCAATTTATCTATTAACTGACTCGTTTATAAATGTTTTAAACCGTATTTCGTTTTAAAATAAAAACTATGAAAAAGATTTTACTTCCCGTTTTATTGCTTTTTCCTTTCCTAATTCAGGCACAAATAACCATTAATGGAATGGTGAAAGACGGTGAAGATAAAAGTCCCTTGCCTTACGTTAATATATATGTTAAAAATACTACACAAGGCACATATACCGATGTAAAGGGTAATTTTTCTTTACACTTGCCACAAGACGAAGTTACACTGGTATTTAGCTTTATCGGGTACGAAAAAAAAGAGATTGTGGTAAGAGGCAGCCAAAACCTTACTGTGGCGCTAAAACCACTTACCTTATCACTTGATGAGATAACGGTGATGCCAGGTGAAAATCCTGCTGATGTGATAATGCGCAAGGTGGTAGGCAATCGTGATAAGCACGACCCTGAAAATTTAGAAACCTTTAAGTATAAAAGCTATAACAAGTTTACTATTGGTATTGATGCATCAAGTAAAAAGGGAGCGGCTGATAGTGTACCCCCGCCACCAAAAAAATATGCCAATCCGGGTGATTCTATTTTAGATGCTCATGAACATGGTTTTGAAGATACACTTCTTAATAAAATGAACTTGTTTTTGATGGAGAGTGTTACTGAAAAAAAGTATAAAAGGCCGCGTAGCTATAAAGAGGTTGTATTGGCCAGTCGTATTTCGGGTATAAAAAAAGCCGAGTATGTTTTATTAGCTGCTGAAATGCAATCGTTTTCGTTTTATAGTAATTATATAAAGGTGTTGGGTAAAGAGTACCTAAGTCCAATAACTCAAGGCAATACAAAAAAATACTTGTTTATTTTACAAGATACAGCTGATGAAAAAGGTGAGCAGGCATTTGTGATATACTATCAGCCACGAAAAGGTAAGAATTTTGAAGGGCTTACAGGTTTGCTATACATAAATACCCAAAATTTTGCGGTGATGAAGGCGACTGCATCAGTGGCGGGTGCTGACGGTACTGAAACACAAGTGGTGCAGCATTATACCAAACTGGGCGAAAATGTGTATTTCCCTACTCTTTTTACCTCCGATTTTTATTTTAGCAATATATCCATAGCAATGGCTGATAGTGGTGAAGATGCACGCAGTTTTGCCCCTATAGGAAAGGCAAGAACAACTTTGTATGATATTAATTTAGAGAACGATTTTAAACGTCGTGAGTTTGATAATGTTGAGTTAGAATTTGCCCCCGATGCGTTGAAGAAGGATAAAGAGTTTTGGAATACTAACCGCCAAGACTCGCTAGATGCAAAAGACTCGCTTACCTATATCTTTATTGATAGCATTGGCAAAAAACTAAACCTTGATCGTAAACTTGAGTTTTTACGCATATTTAATACAGGTAAAATACCCATAGGTTTCTTCAGTATTCATTTAAATGAAATAGCAAGGTTTAATAACTTTGAGGGATTTCGAGCAGGTTTAGGAGTGTCAACCAACAATAGACTAAGCAAACGTTTCACGGTAGGAGGGTACTATGCCTATGGCTTTAAAGACGTTCACAGTAAGTATGGTGGTAATTTTTCACTGTACCTTAATAAAACCCAAACATCTGCTCTAAATACGCTGTATTCTAATGATGTAGATGAAACAGGCGTACAAAAATTTGTGAAGTATACATTTGTCGACCCAGAACGGTTGAGGGATATTTATGTATCTGTAATGGATAGGGTAGAGCGTAGCAAAGCCTCACTAAACTTTAGATTTCTACGCTATATGACTATTGATGGAGGTATGGAGTTGGTAAACAAAAAAGTAACCACTCAATATCGCTATGGAGATGGTCAACAAGATTATTTTAAATTTACCAATGCTGTTTTGACATTCCGTTGGGCACCGGGAGAGAAACTAGTACAGTCGTTTGGTACATTTAGGCCAATAAATGATGATAGAAGTTTTGTATTAAATGCCAACATTACCAAAAGTTTAAAAAACACAGTTAATGGTCAATTTGACTTTTTACGTACAGATATCACCACCGATTATAAATTCCGTATTCGCAATTTAGGGCATACTTATATTCGCCTTTCTGGTGGACACGTAGAAGGTGATGCCCCATATACCGAAATGTACTTTGGTCGTGCAGGTTACAATACTAAAAATATAGCTCTTGTTACCCCTTATGCTTTTGAAACAATGAGGTATAACGAGTTTTTTGGTAATAGCTACGGTGCAGCATTTTTTCGCCACGATTTTGGTAGCTTGTTGTATAAAAGTAAGAAGCTAAAACCACAAGTATTGCTAGTAACCAATGTGTTATTTAGTAGACTAAGCAACCCAAGTGTACACAAACATTACCCCCTAAATACCGCAAACAAAGGTTTTTACGAAAGCGGTGTACAGATAAACAATATATATAAAATAAACTTTGCAGGCTATGGTGTGGGCTTATTCTATCGTTATGGCCCATATAGCAATAGTGAACCTTTAAAAAACCTTATAGCGAAACTAAGTATTAGTGCCGCTTTTTAAGTTTTTATCCACTGAAAATCAGTTTGTTACAGTTTTTTTTATAAAAAGCTGTAACTTTCTTTACCCCTTTACCGTATTACCTCCAAACAATGAATGAACAGCAATATAACCAATGCGTGGAATTATATGCTGACGGCCTGTACCGCTTTATCGTGAAAAATATTCGCGATGAGTTTGAGGCCGACAATATCATTCAGAATACGTTTGAAAAACTGTGGCTAAAGCGGGATGAGGTAATTTTTGAAAAAGTGAAACCTTATCTTTTTAAAGTAGCCTACAACAATATGATAGATGTGATAAGGCAAAATAAAAAAATAGTGCAAATGGATGTGGAAACACACGACCAACCCGCCCAATACCAAGAGTATAGCGGCTTGTACGAAGTACTGAATAAAGCCCTTGATCGTTTACCCGAAAAACAACGTACTGTTATCACCCTACGCGACTATGAAGGGTATAGCTACGATGAAATAGCTGAAATAGCAGGGCTTAGTTTAGAACAAGTAAAAGTATACATATACCGCGCCCGTTTGGCACTAAAACAATATATAGGAAATCCGGAGGTGCTGATATGAAAGAATTTAGTGAAAAAGAACTGTTACTATTGGGTTATCTGGAAGGAGACCTAAGTGATAGTGAGAAAATAAAATTTGAAGCCATGATGGCTGAAGATGCAGCCCTAATGGTTGAGTATAGGCAACTAGAACGTACCAAGTTACCCGTGCAACAAACTATGTATGCCAACAAGGCATCATTAAAACGCACAACAACACCACCCAAAAAGAAACCTGTTTTAGGGTATATACTTTGGCCTGTTGCGGTGGCTGCCAGTGTAGCACTACTGTTTTGGTTTATCTCGCCCAATACCAATATTAACGGTGAAATTACAAAGGTTACTATTCAGCAACCTACTAAACAAACACCCGCTACTACGGCTGAAGAACAACCCAATACTGTTGAAACAACAGAGAAATCAGAAGAAACACTTGTAGCAAGTACATCGGCAGTGCAGGCACCCTTACAAACTAAAAAAAGAGTTCAAACACAAGGTGCAGATGGTAATAGTGAAAGCAAAAATGAAGGAGATAAAGTTAAAAGCCCTCGCAAACAACTAATCAATAGTAGCGAGTTATTAGCCGCAAAAACGGTATCTATTAAAATAGCAAAAAGTACTATACCTATAGTTGAAACAATACTAGAAACAGAGGAGGGCTACACCCCTTACACAGCAAGTGAAATAGACGAGAAGGGTTGGCTGGTACGCACTACCCACAAAATAAACAACCAATTGGGCACTTGGATAGGCTATGTACAGAAGCCACAGGTGGATATAAACAAAAAGGAAGAAGCTAATAGTGGACGCACATATTGGGCTATTACCTTAGAAACCGAAAAATACGAATGGGAAGGTAGATTACTGTATACCCGTCGTTAAAAAACAAACTGAAAACAATACTACACCAACACAAAACAAATTATGACAAAACATTTTATACTACCCCTGCTTATATCCCTATTAGCCCTTAGTGTTTTTGGGCAAGGGAAAACCAAAGTGGAATTAGGTGATGATATTACTATTGTTACTGATGATATAGCCACTACCATAAAAATAAAAGAAGGCTCTAAACTTATGGAGAGCCTATACAAAATTCCTGCTTTTCAAGATTTGATGATGAGCATTGATACGCCGCCTGTTGATTCATCGAAATTTGAAACCGTTGAGATAAAAACCATTGAGAGTGATTCAGGAGACTTGGTTGAAATAATCGTGAAAGACAAAAACGGTAACGTTAAAAAAGTGGTGCGTATAAGTGAAGATTTGATGGATGATTATGATTTTGACTTTAAAGCGCAAAACTTTATTGATAGGAGGCACAGAGACCCTAAAGCAACACCCAGACATAAAGATATAGAAAGTAAATGGTGGGCTTTGGATATAGGGTTAAATGGCCTAATGTATAAAGGTAGCCCATCGTTACCTTCATCATTGAGCAATCTTGAGCTGGATCCACTTCGTTCGGTACACGTAAACATAGGTATATTTCAACAAAAAATTAATCTATACAAAAACTATGTTGGGTTTGTATACGGCATAAACTATGATAACAACGATTATCGCTTTAGCAACAATATCAACTTTAAAGTAAGCGAATCCGGAGATTCTATTACCTACGATAAATACAATCCACAATTGGCAGGGTTTGATAGAAATAAACTTACCACTCGTTTTCTTACTATTCCCGTAGCCTTGCGTTTCGATTTCAACCCCAATAAAAAACGTGCAGGACACATTACCATTGGTGCACATGCGGGCTATAGGCTAACCAGCTTTTTCAAAACAGTGCGTTTTGATGAAGGTAAACGCAAAACAAAATTACGCGATGACTTTTTGCTAAATAACTTTCGCTACGGAGCCTATGTGAAGGTAGGCTACGGAAAGCTAAACCTTTTTGCTAACTACGTTTTTACCCCTTTGTTTAGGGATAATGTTAGCCCTGTGTTAAACCCCTTCTCGTTTGGATTATCATTTGGAGGATATTAAAAAAATAATTAAACACAAACAGTGCTTAGTTTGGTAAGTATAGCCCTGCCGGGAGGTGGGGCTATACTTTTTTTACCCTTACATTTGCACCGCATGAAATATATAATACACCACACGCAACCCCACCTACGCTATATAACTGTTGAAACCCTTTTTGAAAACATTGATAACGAACTAATTGAAATACAAATGCCTGCGTGGCGACCAGGTAGGTACGAGTTGAGCAACTTTGCCAAAAACGTGCGCAATTTTGTAGTAGAAGATAGCGAAGGCAATTTGTTGCCATATATGAAGGTAAACAAAGATTTGTGGCAAGTACAAACTTTGGGTGCTGACGCCATAAAAATTACGTACGAATATTTTGCCGCCACTCTTGATGCAGGCTCAACCTATACCGATGCGCAGCTATTGTATGTGAACCCCGTAAACTGTTTGATGTATGAAACTACCAAATTAAACGAGGAGTGTACACTGCAAATTAATGTTGATGATAGTTTCACCATAGCCTGTGCATTGCCCAAAAGTGGAAAAATACTTACTGCCGAAAACTTTGATCAATTGGCCGATTCGCCATTTATAGCATCGCCCAATATGCAGCATAGTAGTTTTACTTTGGATGAAGCTACACACCATATTTGGGTAAACGGAGCAAACACATTAGATATTGAAAAATTTACCCGTTTGGTAAAGCAATACACCCAAGAACAGGTAAATATATTTGGCAAATTTGATGCTACCGAATACCATTACTTAATACACTTATTACCCTACAGCCACAGGCATGGTGTAGAGCATAAAAATAGCACTGTGATAGTTTTGGGGCCTGGGGAAGAGTTTAATAAAGAAGAAAAACTTAATGATTTGCTGGCTATATGTTCGCATGAGTTATTCCATTTTTGGAATGTAAAACGCATTCGCCCTGCGGCTATGTGGCCGTATAATTTTGCCAAAGAAAACTACAGTGTATTGGGCTATGTATACGAAGGTGTAACCACCTATTACGGTGATTATATGCTTTTACGTTCAGGTGTGCTAACTTTTGATGCATATAGCGTAGAAATATCAAAAGACTTACAGAGACATTTTACTAACGATGGCAGATACAATTATTCAGTAGCCGAATCATCATTCGATACTTGGCTTGATGGTTATACCCCAGGTGCACCCGCACGCAAAGTATCTATATATGTAGAAGGTATGTTGGCAGCACTAATAGCTGACGTAAAAATACGTACTGCCACAAAACAGAAAAACAGCTTAGATACGGTGATGAGTTTATTGTACCAAAGGTTTTACCTAAAAAATAAAGGCTATACCGAAAAGGATTATCAGGAGATGCTGGAAGAAACCAGTGGGCAAGATATGCAGCAATATTTTAAAGAGATTATTTGGGGTAAAGGCAATATAGAAAAATACTTACCCGATACACTTGCTACATTAGGTTTGCAAATAGAGCAAAGCACATCGCAACACGTATACGAAAACGTTTACGGTTTTAAAGTGATACACGTAGAAGGAGCTACTATAATGAATAATTGCGCCCCTAATAGCCCCGCCGATAAAATGGGCTTGGCATTGGGCGATGTTATTACCGGTGTTAATGGGAAACCTATAACGGCTGAAACCATATTAGATGATGTTATCAACCAAAATAGTGAGCGAAAACTACAACTTACTCTGAAGTCTATTTTAGGCGAACGCACAGTTAACTTACTTGCAGATGGTAATACTTATTTTAGTCAATACAAGCTATTGAAAAATCAAGATGCCACTGCCGAGCAAAAACAGTTTTTTGAGGCTTGGAGCAAACAAGCGTTTTAAATTAACAAGGTATTATAAATAGAATAGCCCCTGCAAGTTTTTGCAGGGGCTATTCTATTTATAAGGTATACTGCTTATTTGGTAAGCATTAGTTTTTTGGTGAATACACTACCGTTAACCTCAAGTTTTACAAAGTATAAACCATCAGTACCGTGTTGTGCCGCATCAAAGCTAAACTCTTGTGTGCCTTGGCTATATTTGCCATCAGCAAGTGTAGCCACTTCGCGACCTAGTATATCTTGCACAGTAACTTTAACATCACTATCAGCAATTAGGTTTAATGCTACGTTAGTAGTTCCGTTGGTAGGGTTAGGGAATACATTAAAGTTAGCATCATCGCTATAAAAGTTATTTTCAACTGAAGCAGGGAAACCAAAGTTTATTGCATCAATATAGAAGTTGTTACCACCACCACTGATAAATTGGAACCTGAAACGGATATTTTCGCGTTGTGAGGCTGAAATAGTACCAGGTAGAGGTATAGTAACCTGACGCCATTTTGAAGCATCAGAAGGAACAAAAGGAAGGTTTGATATTGGTGTTGTAGTACCTATGGTACTAAGTTGTGCACCAGCCCTTGACCAAACTTGAACCCAAGTTTGACCGCAGTTTACAGAGTAGTATACCCTTAAACCGTCGTTGGTTAATGCACCATTTGTAAGACGTTGAGCAAACGAGTAGAAGAAAGAAACTACGGGACTACCTAAGCCTGAAATATCTAGAGAAGGTGAAAATAAATCGAACCTTGAACCTGATATACTTCCGTTATTTTGAGCACGTAAAGTGCGTGAGTTTCCTTGTATTACAGTACCTTTTCCTACATCAGTTACAGAGTAATCAGTAAAAGTAGTACTGTTGGTATACCAACCATCAGTTGGAAATACAGGGAATTCGAAATCTTGTACATAAGGGCCTTTTATTGGGGCTTGTGCAGCAATCACTTCAATATAGTCGTTCATTACTAATGTATCAGAACCAAAAGAGTTGCTTACAATTAAAGTAACATCATATTTACCTGCTTGGCCGTAAGTAACATTTGGGTTTTGTAAGGTTGAAGTAGCAGGAGTACCGCCTTCAAAAATCCATTGACGATTTATAGCACCAGAGTAGTTGTAAGAGTTATCTCTAAAATCTACAGCTGAACCACCTGCACAAGCAGCTTGACTGCGAGAACGTTGGTTATCAATAGAAAAGAAATCAGCTTTTGGAGGGCAATTTGCGGGCGTACTTGGTTGGTCTGTGCCTGTAGCAATAAGATTTTGCACTGTTGCAAGCAAAGGCCTCCAGTTAGCAAAAGAAGCATCCATACGGGCTTTTTGGCCAATGGTAAACATATTTTGGCAAGTACCCACAGTGTAATCCATAAAGTTTTCTATTTGGTCAGGCAAATTAGGATTATCGTTAGCACAAGTATTCCTGTTATGGTCGCAGCTCAAAATAGTATTCCTGTTACTAGCACATGGAGGGGTATCATCAACACGGTCGCCACCAGAGCAACTATCTTGAAAAGGGTGGAAACAACCTAACCAGTGTCCCACCTCGTGAGTAACTGTAGTTGCATTACCTTGATTACTAGTGCCTATTGAACCTATTTGGTCAGAAAGAATAATAACACCATCAGTATTGTAGCTACCTGCCCAAGGGAATTGAGCATAACCAGCAATACCCGGAAGGCCGCTAGAAAAGTTTACAATTTTATCTACTACCCAAACGTTTAGGTAACGGTCGGTAGGCCAAACGCTTTTTATTTTAATATTGTTAGTACCGTTTTCGGTTTCCTCTTCATACACACGCACAATACCGTTAGTACAGTTGCCTTGTGGGTCTTTACGAGCTAAACGAAACTCAACCTCCATATCACCAGCAACACCTTCAAAAATAGGGCGTGTTTGGGTTGATTTAGCACCTTTCCTACGGAAGTTAAGGTTTAGATTGGCCATTTCGTCTAATATTTGGGCATCAGAAATGTTTTCGTTACCCGCGGTATGAAATATATGAAACACTACAGGTATAATGCGAATGGTACCTGTTTTGCGAATATTAGTTGCTTCTTGCTTTTTGGCATCCATATCAAACTGGTTTTGCCTTTGAAGCATTGCTGGGTCTTGTTTTATCTGTTCCTGATAAACCTCGTCTGTTGCACATTGATTTTGTGGAGTTTGTGCAAAACCTGCACCGGCAAGGCCGGCCATAAACACTGTTAATAAAAGTTTTTTCATATGTACTAGTGTGCTATTTATCGTATTGAATTTGATATAGCTCAATCAAACTTCAATAATAGAAGTTTTTACCTATTCAAAAAAACTATATCACCAAAAAGTTAACACAGTCTTTTTATATAGAGATTAAGCCTTATGCACTATGTTAAACGATATTTTTATAGATGGGGTTGTAATGGGGTGTAAATTTTTAAACTTCATACCTCTTACTTTTTGTTATAAGTCTTTACAATCAATTAGTTAAAACTATTTTTTTGTGGTATTCTCTATCATCAATAAGTAGTCTTATAAAGTAAATGCCCACATCAATATTGTTTTTCTTAGCATCAAAATAAAAACTATGCTGCCCTTTGTGGTAACTACCATTTGCAAGAGTGGTGATTATTTTGCCGCTAATATCAGATATTGATAATTTTATATCACTACTGCTAATCAGTTCGATATTAATTTTGGCTTGCCCGTTGGAAGGGTTGGGGAAAACAGTAAAGTTTTCAAAACTCATTGTCTCATTAAGTTGTGTAGATGCAGGAAAACCAATGTTTAAGGCATCTAAATAAAAATTATTTCCACCAGCACTAACAAACTGTATTTTGAAAGAGATATTTTGTTTTTGTGATTGAGTTATGCCGTTAGGCATATCAATAAGTACTTGTTTCCATTTTGAGGCATCGGCTGGGACAAATGGTAACGATGAACCGGGTGTAGAACCTCCCAAAGTGCTAAGTTGGTTACCTTTACGAACCCAAAGTTCATTCCATGTTTGTTCACAATCAACAGAATAGAAAATTTTTAACGCATCATTAGTATAGTTACCTGCCGTATTTGTTGGTCTTGAAGCAAAAGCAAAGTAAAAAGATAATACAGGTGCATTCATACCCGATATATCTATTGAAGGAGAATACAAATCAAAACTTGAAAACGACAATTGTTTACTGTTTTCTATGAACAGTGTATTGGGATTGTCTTTTATTATTGCACCGACCCCTACATTAATTACTGCAAAATTTGTAAACGAGTTACTGCCCACACGCCAACCATTATCAGGAAAATTTGGCGATTCAAAACCTTGTACAAAAGGGGCTTTTAGTGCTGCTACTTGGGGCAATACTTCAATATAATCAGGCATATAAAGTGTATCGTATCCGTTGGCATTGTTCACAATTAAAGTAACATCGTATTTGCCTTCATCTTGATATTGTACTGTTGGGTTTTGTTGGTTTGAGAAAGCAGGTGTGCCATTTTCAAAAATCCATTGGTAACTTATTGCACCTGTGTAATTGTATGAAGCATCGATAAACTGGATAGGTTTGCCATTAATACAAGCAGTTTGCAAAAGTGCATTTTGATTGTCTTTTGCGCGAAACCCTGCTATGGGTGTGCAGTTTGCAGTGGTAGTTGCTTGGTCAGTTCCCGTAGCAACAAGGTTTTGTAAAGTAGTAATAAAAGGCCGCCAAGTTGTTAGTGCTGCATCCATACGGGCTTTTTGGCCAATGGTAAACATATTTTGGCAAGCACTGGTAGCATAGTCCATATAATTTTCAATTTGGTCGGGTAGGTCGGGACTATCGTTAGAGCACGTATTTTTTGAAGTATCACAACCAAATATTGAGAAGCGGTTTGCTGCACAAGGAGGAGTATCGTCAACCATATCACCACCTGTACAATCGTTTTCAAACGTATGGTAGCAACCCAGCCAATGTCCTGCCTCGTGGGTAAGGTCGGCAACAGAAAATGGATTTGCTGTACCTATACTGCCTACTCCTGAATGTATAATGGTAATTCCATCGGTTGATGGGCGAGCAATCCAAGGATATTGCGAGTAACCAACAGCTTTTATTTGCCCAAATGTAGGGTGTGTTATTTGTTCAAGCACCCAAATATTAAGGTATTTATCAGCAGGCCAAATACTACGTTGTTTTATACTATCGCTACCATTATCGGCTTGGGCATCGTATAGGCGCACTATGCCGTTGGTGCAATTGCCTTTTGGGTCTTTTCTAGCTAAGCGAAACTCAATTTCCATATCACCTGCCACACCTTCAAAAATACTGCGAGTGTTGACCGCATTTGCATTTCGTCTTCTAAAATTATCGTTTAAAATGGCTATTGCATCATCAATTTGAGCATCGCTTATATTACCTGTGCCTGTTTTATAGATTACATGAAACACAACAGGAATGATGCGCACTGTACCCGACTTGCGAAGCGTTGTTGCCTCTTGTTTTTTTGCGTCGAGATTAAACTGATTTTGTCGGTTTAAAATAGAAGGGTCATGCACTATATACTGCTCAGTAATTTCTTGTATTGAGCATCCTTGCGGTGTTTGTGCCCATGTACAAACACTAAAAAGAGAAAAAAGAAGAACCAGCGGTAGTTGTTTCATAAACAAGTAAACGAAATTAAACTAATTTGGGTTGCAGGGCAATTAATATACCTTTTTCAATTCTTCAGTTATAGCCAATACAGCGGGGCATACCAAAGTATTGTTATATGTAATATCAAGTATTTGCACCATGCGTTTGCGGTTGGTATGCGGGTATTCTCGGCAGGCCGTGGGGCGGTCTTTATATACCGAGCAATAATTATCAGCATCAAGAAAAGGGCAGGGCGATGATTGTAGTACATAGTCTCCGTCTTCATCCACCTTTAGGTATTGGCTTATAAAATCGGCAGGTTTTAGGCGCACTGCCTTTGCTACACGTTCAATATCTCTATCGGTAAAAAGCGGGCTGGTGGTTTTGCAACAATTAGCACACGCTAAGCAATCGGTATGGGCAAAAACTTCTTCGTGTTGGGTATGGAAACTATTATCAAGGTCTTTCGGCTTTTTTTGTTTCAGCCGTTTATAAAAAGCACGGTTGCTTTCTTTTTGTTTTTCACTTTCCTGTTTAAAGGCTTCTAAATCCATAATATTATAGCAAACCGTAGGCAAAGCCGTGCTGCAAATACAAGGCATATACTTGTTGGCTTAGCGCCATAGCAACAACATATACTATAAATAGTGAGTGAAAGGTAATGTGTAGGTAGTTTTTAGTAGCAAATGCTTTTTTCACTTCAACAAAATATAAAGGCAAAGTATAGGCACATACCAAACCTATAAGTATGCCCCATTGCCTGCTGGTAAACATATGTACATAAGCATGGTGCATCATGGCGAAACTCCACGATAGTGAAGCAATTAAAAATGTAAGGGTGATGTAAAACAATTTACGTTGGTGTGCATACATATGGCGCATACCCCATGCACCCAAGGGTAAAAATACCCAACCTGGGATAATAAAATAACGCTCTATACGATTAAACCATTCAAAAGCCAGTTGATGCAATCCAAAACTTTGGTCGCCAATTTCGCTAATGGTAAAGCCTTGTGTTTCTTCACCAGTAGTGCGTAAAACAAAGGCGGCTTTCATATCTTCAAAGGCTACGTCAAAACTGCCCCAGTAGGTTATATCTTGCCAAAAGTGCAGTAAAAAACCTGTAACAGCAGCAATACCCGGTAGTATAGTGGCAGCAGTAAATACTTTACGTTTGTATATAAGGCTAAAGCCTATACTTACTACAGCTAAAAATGTAGCAGGTTCAAAAGAAACATTTACGGCCAGCAAAAACACAATACACATAGCCGCTAACCAAAGGTTTTTGCGCTCTTCTACAGTGAAATAACGGTATATGCAGTATACATACAGCCATTTAAAAAATTCTTCGAGGGCGTGCTTGTGCAAATTATCGCCCCATGCTATAAAGTAGTTGGATAGTACTAGTATGCAGCCACCTATAAATGCCTGTGTTTTATCTTTTAGTAAGGTTTCTAAAACCCTGTAGATAAGAAAAAACCAAAGCATTGACAGCAGTATAGGGAAGAGACGCAGCAAGGGTTCTTTTGTTGTATTAAGCACTGTAGCATATATGCCTGCCAGAATATCGGGCAGGGCAGGGTAGTGGGTGTATACGTTGGTTGATGTATCGCCGGCACCGCTATATTGGTGCATGGGTAATCCGTATGTTTTTAAAAAGCCCGAATCGTGAAAGTAGCGTGCTGCCGATAGTGTATTTATATCGCTGTAAGAGTCGCCATATACATTGTTTCTTCCGTTTCCGTTAGTAGTGGTTATGGTAAATGCGCGCCAAGCTATAAGTGCAAAGCAAAATATAAATATGTACCAACGGTAGGTATTAAGCTGCTCCCACTTCATGTTTCAGGTGGCTAATTATGCCTTCAATTTTTGTAAATAAATCAGTAGCCAGCATATTTTTCATGCAAAAATTATCGCCACCGCAAGGTAGTATTTTGGTATGATGCAAACAGGGTGAGCAGTGCGGGGTGAGGTAATGCACCTTCAATCTCGGACTATTCCACATATCGTGTGTAAACCTATGTGCAGGGTCGGTAGGCCCCCAAACAGATACGGTGGGCAAGCCTGTTTTTAATGCTATATACAATGGTGCCGAATCTACAGTGAGCATCAACACACTTTCGTTGTGCAAAAAGCGATAATAATCAGCCAAGCCATATTGGCCTGCTATATTTACCACCCTGCTATTACCACCCATGTAGTTGGTTAAAAAATCATCGTTTTCAGCCTTATCACTAGGCGCACCTGTAAGTGCTATGTCGTATGGTGTTTTTTCAATAATCAGTTGGCAAACGGCCAGCAAAATATCTAAAGGCATTTTGCGCATATAGCTCAGGTCGCTGCATGTATTATTTATAGCAATATATTTTTTATCAGCCTCAAACTCTCGGCCTGTGCCGTTTTCAATAGGTATAGTAAACTCGTAAAACGTATCAACACCCATTTTGCGCACAAGATTTTTGTAGTTATCCTGCACCAAACTAAATTGATTGAAATAGCTATTGTGCGTGTTTAAAAAATTACGGAAGTGAACTTTTTGTAACTGAAAGCCAAAACGATTAAGAGCAAAAGTCCACAAAGAAAATATGGTAGTTAGTTTTGAGTATACCTCAAAATCAACCACCCAACGGTTTTTTAAACGCCAAGTTTTAGTAAGAAGTGTTATTGAAGTTTTGGCTAGGATAAAAATATTTTTATCATCCGTGCTCCATACTTCATCAAACAATTTTGTGGGTATAATACCAGGGGCAACGCCTTTGCCACAAATAAGTATCAGTTTAGCATTTGGGTAACGTTTTTTTAATGATAATAGAGAATCGCTAGCCAATAGCAAACTGCCCAACCCCAGCATTTTTATAACAACAATTGTATCAGGGTCGTTTCGCAAAGTATGGTCGCGCCTAAGCAATAAGCCCAAAGGGCGGGCAAGCATTAGGTTAATAAAAACCAAAAAGCCACCTAGTATGCCGTCAATAACCTGTTTGGCTTTTACCTTCATTTAGTGCACTATTTTACCTATCAGGCTGGTAGTGGTGCTACTTTCTATAAGCACATTAACATATTGGCCAAGTTGAGCCTCTTCCTTTGGGAAGATAACAGTAACGTTTTGGTCGTTACGGCCTTTATAATCGTCGCCCGATTTTTTCGATTCTCCTTCAATAAGCACTTTGTAGGTTTTGCCAATATAAGTAGCGTTCTTCTTTTTCGAGATTTTGTGCTGCAAATCAATCACCTCTTGCAAGCGGCGTTTTTTTACATCTAATGGAACATCATCTTCGTACTTGCGTGCCGCAAGTGTGCCTGGGCGTTCGCTATAAAAATACATATATGAGAAATCGAACTGAGCCCACTCCATTATACTAAGAGTATCTTGGTGGTCTTCTTCGGTTTCTGTGCAAAAGCCTGTTATTACATCGGTGCTTATACCACAATTAGGTATTATCTCACGTATCTTATTCACCCGCTCCATAAACCACTCACGGTCATACGTGCGGTTCATCAAATCCAATACACGGCTGTTTCCGCTTTGTATAGGCAGGTGTATATAGTTGCAAATATTTTCGTACTTAACTATGGTATGTATTACTTCATCAGTAATATCTTTTGGGTGTGAGGTGGAGAAGCGTACACGTAAATCAGGGCTTACAAGGGCTACCATTTCTAGTAACTGAGCGAAATTTACTTTTTGGCTTTCATCCTCAGGATTTGCCCATTTATAAGAGTCAACATTTTGACCTAATAAGGTAACTTCTTTGTACCCTTTGCTTACCAAATCAACGGCCTCAGCAACTATTGAGTGTGCATCGCGACTACGCTCTCTGCCACGTGTAAAAGGTACTACGCAAAAACTACACATATTATCACACCCGCGCATAATAGATATAAAGGCATTTATACCATTAGTATTTAGGCGAACGGGGGTAATCTCGCCATAGGTTTCCTCGCGAGATAGTAATACGTTTACTGCTTTGTGCCCATCTTCAACTTTTTCTAATAGGGCGGGCAAATCACGGTAGGCATCAGGCCCAACTACTATATCAACCAATTTTTCTTGGTCAAGTAATTTAGTTTTTATCCTTTCGGCCATACAGCCCAAAACACCTACCACCAAATTGGGGTTTTTCTTTTTCAGGTGTTTAAGATCTTGCAACCTTGTCCAAATTTTGTTTTCAGCATTATCACGAATGGCGCAAGTATTTAAAAAAATAACATCGGCACCTTTATCGCTATTAATAGTAGTGAAACCGTCTTTTTCTAGTATAGAGGCAATAATCTCGCTATCGCTAAAATTCATTGCGCAGCCATAGCTTTCTATATATAGGTTTCTAGCAGGTTTTGCTTGGCCTGTAACTATTGTATTTGTTTCTTCTTCGGTAAGTGTAACCATACGGACTTGCAAAAATACAATTTAACACTGTAAAATGCTGATTTATGGCTATAGACTTTGAAACGTTTTTTTGATAAAATAAAAAGGGCATTGAGAAGTGTGATGCAATTGATAGGGATGCTGCAATTAGGTTTTTCCCAAACTATAAGTTTATTTCTCAATGCCCTTTATATCTTATTTGCTAACCAAATAATGCAATGTTTGATAAATGTATTTTCAAACTTATTTAATATCTAATTAAAAAGACACAGTTAAAACACCCATTTTTTAGGTACTTTAAAAATAAAAAAAGGCACGCCATCTCGGCGCACCTTTTTATGAAACTATCTATGTATGCTTATTTAAGCGTCTTTATTTATATAAAATATCGTTTGTATTGTAGTAGCTATACACCTTTTAAACATCCTTTATAAAAGCATTCATTATTGTATATAGAAGGTTGTGCTTGGGTAATGTTTTTTTTGAACGACTATTGATAGTGTCGTGTAAGCAATTGCATTTTTTTGTTGCAAATTTTTAGCCTTGCACATTCTGTTTCTATTTTTCATTCAAATTTAATGAACAATACAAGTTTTGTAAATGTCTTTTATCTAAACCAGTATTTATTTTATATAAGCGGTATTTTTTTATGATGACGATAATTTAAGTATAAGTTAACCTGTTGAGGTAATGAGGATAAAGATTGGGTAATGAAAAAGTATTGGAAAAAAGCATGAAACATTACGGTAATAAAGCTATAATTGTAATTCCACTAGCAATTAGGGGAGGCGTTTGATTTAAAAAAAAACGTACAGACTGTTTGTATGCGCAGAGTTTTAGTAACAGGTAGCAACGGATTGTTGGGGCAAAAATTATTGGATTATTATCTTGAGGTGAGAGATGCACAACTAGTAGCTACTTCAAGAGGGGCAAATCGGTACTCTGGAATAGAGGGGTACGGTTATACCTACCAATCAATGGATGTTTCCAGTAAAGATGAGGTGATGCTTAATATAATTAGGTATTGTCCCACTGCGGTTATAAATACCGCTGCCATGACTAACGTAGACACCTGTGAAAGCGACAAAGAGGGCTGCGATAAGCTAAATTTTGATAGTGTGAAATATTTGGTTGAAGCCTGCAACCAATTTGATGTACATCTAATACATCTATCTACCGATTTTATTTTTGATGGACTCAATGGCCCTTATACTGAAGAAGCTGAAGCGAAGCCATTAAGCTATTATGGTGAAAGCAAACTAAAGGCTGAGGAGTATATAAAAGCCAATTGCAAAAGTTGGGCTATTGTGCGTACTATTTTAGTATACGGTTTAGCGCTTGATATGACCCGAAACAATATTGTACTTTGGGTTAAAAACTCACTAGAGCAGGGCAAAACCATTAATGTGGTCGACGACCAATTTAGAATGCCTACCCTAGCCGAAGATTTGGCAAAAGGTTGTTATTTGATAGAGAAACAACAAGCGCAGGGTATTTATAATATTAGCGGTAAAGATTATATGAATGTGTATGAATTGGCACAACGTGTAGCCGATTTTTGGGGTTTGGATAAAACTCTTATACAACGTTCGGATAGTAATAGTTTTACACAGCCTGCCCAGCGCCCGCTTAAAACAGGATTTGATTTAACTAAATCCATCAATACTTTAGGGTATAATCCTTTATCGTTTGAAGAAGGTTTGGCAGTGCTTGATAAGCAATTAAAAGAGCGAGCAAATATCCCTCAGTAGGTTATTTACCTCCCAATGCACCCCATGCGGGTAAAGGTTTCAAATCAAAATCATACAAAGCAAGATTTTCCCATGTTGAGCCATTAGTGGCTGTTTTTCCTTTATAGGCCACCCAATCGGGTGCCCAGTAGCAAATGCCGCTATTATTTTTTGGTGAGCTTTTTTTGGTGATGTTAACCAATGTGTCAATAAATTTTGCCTGACCGTCAGGTGTAGCCTCAAAACCCTCAATTGTTTTTGATGTATCACCTACAATATTGTTGGTATTATCATCCCAGCTAAAAGTAAATGGGAATGGTGTTAATACCTTTACTTTTATAAAAATCTAAACTGCTAGGCGCACCCGTGATAAAAGTAATATATCGTGAGTTCGGAATAAAACTAACTAAAATGAATGTGTTGGGGTGCGGCTGTTGTCATGTTGAGGCTCTCGAAGCATGGCGGGGCAGGCCAAACACGCATTCACCCTTCGAGAACCTCAGGATGACAGTCCACGCACCCTATCCATAGGGGGGTTAAACTTTCTCTTATCCTGAACTCACGTTAATATAGCCTTCAATTTCGGGTGAAAAAGAAAGGTCTACGCCACGAATAAAAAAATCAGCAGATGGAGTGGTATTGGGGCTTACTTTGTTTTCAGTTTTGCTGCACGATGGGGCAAAAGCAGCAATAGCTGCAAACAAAAAACATAGTAAAAGCCTGCCCAATTACTTACTCAATAGTGGCTGATAATCCCCTATCAAGCAAAGCATGGCACATTGGCTCTAGCTTTTGCATCACACCTTCTTTTGCAATGGCTTTGCCTTTGTAGTGTATTAGCACGGTTAGTTGCTCTGCTTGCAGGGCATCGTGTTTGCACACTTCCATTAGGCATTCAATCACAAAATCAAATGTGTTTACATCATCGTTATATATCACCAACTTTTTAGTGTCGGTAAGTAACTCAAGAATATCAACTTCTTCTTCTATTTCTATTGATGTTCCGCTCATAAGAATATCCTTTCTGTTATTATTGGTTTTGCCTGTGGCGGGCAAATAGTTTGGCTTTATTTTCAGTTCCGTTTACTAATTTACGAATATTTTTTTGATGTGTCAATACCACCAAAAGTGCAGCAGTTATGCCAAAGGCAATAAACAAAGGCACATCTTCGTGGAAAACATATACTAAAAGAAACGGAAAAGAAACTGCGGCTAGTATAGAGCCTAATGATACATAGCGGGTGGTAAGTAGTATAAACAAAAATATACCCAAGCAAAGCAATGCTAGTGGATAATTAATACATACTATCATACCAAACAGGGTGGCTATACCTTTACCGCCTTTAAATTGTGCAAATACAGGGAATAAATGACCCACAACAGCCAACAGCCCAAACAGCAGTTGTATGTTTACATATTTATAGGGATTTATATCGGGCGATATAGTGGTAATATGTATTAAGTAAGAGGCCAAAAAGCCTTTTAGCACATCCATTATCAAAACTATACTGCCTGCTTTTTTGCCCAGTACTCTAAAGGTATTGGTAGCTCCTGCATTTCCACTGCCGTATTCGCGTACATCTACACCATACATCATTCTACCTATCCAGACAGAACTTGGTATTGATCCCAGTAAATACGCTACAATGGCTAATAAACTTACTAAAAGTAGTTGATTCATTTGTTGTTATTCGGTATCAAAATTACGCAAAAATTTCTTTCTACCCTGATCGGTGGCTAAGCCTATGCTATACTTGTTGTCTTTAAACTTCTCAAGATTTTCTTTTATAATGGCCATAAAGGCGTCATCACTAGAGAGTACGTACATTTTTTTGCGTACATAATTAAAATAAAACCAATCGTCATTTCCCGATACAAGATAGATGGTAATTTCATTACCGCTTCGTTTGCGTTCTATTTCTATTTTACCTTCAATTTTCTTACCAATCTTTTCTTTGCCAAAATTTGATATGCCTAAAGGCCCTTCGGCTAAGAATGATTTTGAAGCAGGATTCCATTTAAAGGTAGCATCGGTAATCAGCATGGTTTTAGCCAATTCATTTATCACTTCAATGTACTGGGTTTCATCAATACTTTTCTTAGCTTTTTTAAATGCCTTTTCATCTAATATTTCTGCCAGTGCTTTTGCTACATAGGGCAGATTTTCAATATTTGAAGGACTTGAAGCATTATTAGCCAAAAAGTGATTTTGAATATATTTAAGCGCTGCATCAGGGAAGGGGAAGTCGATAAGCATAAGCATTTTAAGCTCCATTGTGCTATCCTCCATATCGTGCTTCACATTTCCCGCAGTGTTTATTTTAACCTCTTCGGTGTTTATAGCAAAGTTTACATCGCCTTCGCCATACATTTCTTTGTTTTTAATGTTATAGCTAAAGTAGTTGCCTTTAGGATTTTTCTCATAAATTTTTGAAGAATCTCCAAATACAAATTCTTCTGTTGCATCATCAAAATAGAAAACACCTTTTCTAACATTTAGTATATCGCCATCAGAGTAGTTGCGTTTGCGGCTAAATATATTGCTATACATCCATGTGGTATCGGTAGCCACACTAAACCCTGTAAACAGGTCTTTTTTATCCTCGTTTATTGGTTCGTTCAGATAAAGGAATACCGAATCAGGCGTTATAATTTGCTGATGTCGTACCCACCAACTTGACGGTTGGTCTATATCGGTTTTTGCCAAGAAGAAACCGTTAAAGTCAAGCCCTCTGTTTGCGCCCGTTAAAAATACATCACCGCGATATTGTATGCGGGGCGAAAGCGTAAAATCATCAGGTATATTTATAAAGCCTTTGGCAAGTGTACGTTTGGTAAGTTTTTCTGAACGTACATCGCTAAAGCGTATTTTGTTTTTCTTGCCCGAGCGGTCTATATAATCATAAAAGCCTTTACCATAATACTCGTATTTACCCGCTATATACAAATCGCAATTGTATAATGTGTGGTATTTATTTACAGTATCTACCACCAACTTGGCACGTCTCAACGTATCCATTTTACCAAACTCGCGTATAATTACTTTACCGCTATCGGGTATGGCACTAGCATCGGCAATATGTATATAAGGCACTTTGTTGGCGTATAGTACATAGCTATTCAAATCATACAAAGCATCTTTTGAGATGAATTTTAGCGAATCGTGCGCTAGGTTGGTTGATACAAAGTATTGTTTCTCATCAGGCGTACCCGGAGGGGCAATAAACTGGAGTGTTTTCTTTTTAATATCCCATTTAAACTCGTTAAGAGAACCTTTATAGGTATTGTATGGAAACTCTGAGTTTGCACCATCTCCCAATGCTTTAAAATCGCCAATACGTTTTTCCATATTCACATCGGCTTTTACGTTAACGGCTTTGAAGGCGTATTTCTCAGGGTCGATAGATTTGATGATTAAGGTTGATGTATCAGCATTGAATTTTTTAGGTTCAAGGCTCATGTTTTTCGATCCTAAAATGGCATCATTAAAGTGCATATTGCCATTGGCTTTCGAGCCTTTTTTACCCAAAATGTATTCGCCAAAAAAGTTAGCATCGGTATACAGATGTATAGGGTCATCAATAGTAAACTGGCTCATACGGTCGCTGTATGGTTCCCAATGTGTGTACAGGTTTTTACCTTTAGCTTCAGGATGTAACGAGCTTGCTTTTAGTTCAAATTGATCACTAAAACCATTGGTAGAATCAGGGAACATGGCAAACTTGTTTGATTTTGTTACCGAACCAGCAAAGTTTATTTCTCCATTGCCAAAAAAGCCTAAGTTACTTAGGTTCATCACCATTGTAGTTGAGCCTGTGCCTTTATACATGGGCAAGGTGGCTGTTTTGATGAAACCCAAAGAGTAATCGTCCATTAGCACAAGGGTTTCTTGCATTTCAGGAAAGATACCTGCCGATGTAAATGTACCGGGGAATTGAATACCCGAACGAGTAAAGTTATCTAAGCTATCAATTGTAAAAGGGTCAACGCTGAAATAAAAATGGTCGCGGTTATACACCCCACCAAAAGTATAAGGGTGGTCGTAATACACTTTTGAGCCTTTATTACTTTTAAAGATGGGATATTCAGGATAATCCTTTAAGCCTGATTTGTTGTATTGTTGGTCAATAAACAATGTACCGCTTATATTCTCTAATACCGAGTTAACTTTCACCAAACGGTTGTTCTCATCGGGGAAAAAGAAACGCATAGAATCGACATTGTTCATATCGACGGTGAATTTTTGGTAGTTAAAACCAAAACCATTTCCAAAAAACTCAAAACGACCTGCACGAACTTTACCAGCCAATTGCATTTCGCGGTTTTTCTTTAATACAAAACGTTGGTCTTTAGGGACAGCAAATACTGTTTGCGAATCGGAAAACTTTATTTGAGGTACGCCTTCAACCTTCATGTCAAAGTTTTCGAGGTTTATGCTTGCATTGGGCAAACCACCAATTACTGATTCAAAATTGATTACATCATAATCAGTACGACCATAGTGCGAGTTGACATAGTTAAAGGTTTTATCGTACACCTTTACATAACGCTTTTCAGGGTCGAATTTTAGAAAACCATCATCGTGCAGCTGTATAAACTGGGGAATAAGGTTTTCTGTTTTACTGCCCGCAAACTTTGCGTAGCTTTCTAGTTTAAATTCTTTAATACGCTCTTGGTCGCAATATTGTTTTATTTTTTGCAGTGGGTTATAGTTTAGCATACCCTGCAAACGCTCGTATCTATATTCTTTAAAATAATTGTATGATGCAAACCCTGCGGGCTCATCCTTCAAAATCATTTTAATATCAATTTTGGGTTCGTCAATTTTCCACGTTATAATGTCAGCGCTAATCTCAACATTATGAAAATTGTCAATAAATGGAGCACGGTATATACCTTCTGAACCTCTGGTAATGGTTACTTGAGAATCTGCTACTAAGTAGCTAAAGTTTACTTGCGGATGGTGTATGGTTGTGCCTGAATCTAAAAAGATGGTAATGCCCGCTTTGTTGGTTACTACTTTTTCGTTTTTAAATACAAATAGTTCTTCTCCTTCCACTTGTAACACAAGACGGTTTTTGTAGTAGTATCTAAACGTTGCCGGAATTTCAGGTGTACCGTTGGCTAATATTTTATTGCCGTGTTGGGCATAGCCCCCCACATAGCGAACATTATCAACAAACTTATTTATGATAAGGTCTTTTCTGTATGATTTAAAACGTGGGTATGTGGCTTTGTCCTCACTGGTTACTTGGTCTAGTACTTTATCGTTTAATTGGCCATATACTTTATACCCTAAGAAATCACTATTATAAAATTCAACAGAATCAGCAAAGTATTCGCCACGCTCTAAGTTTATAGAGTAGTCTTTAAGATTGGCAAAGCTGGTGTTGGCATCAATGCCAGCACGTTCCCAAGTGGCTTTTCCTCCTTTACCTACCCATGTAAGGTCGTCAATAAAAAAAGTACCTGAGGTTTCATACAAAAAGCCCGAATCTTTGTTGGCTACACATTTTAGCTCGGTATTGGTGAATACTACGGAAGGTTTACCGTTGTTCTCAACAAAAGTGAAATTGGGTGATAGCGCATACCAAGTGCGGGTTTGTGTAATATTTAGCGCATTACTTTGCATTAGTGCCAACGAGGCATCTAAAAACTTGCGCATATCGCGGCTATTCTTTTTGTAATAAGGTTTTAGCAGCTTATCCCATGCTAAATAATGGCTTTCCATTTTACCTGTATTGGCAAATGCTATTACTGTATTTAGCAGTACCTCAAAATCAGGTGATGGGCGCATTTTTTTGTCCAACATCTCATTGCAGGTAATCATTAATCGTTGCAATTGATTTTCGGGTATGGCTTTAACATCCCATTTTGCTTTAAAGGCTTCAAAAACAGCTTCGCCACTTTCGTTTTTGTCTTTACTCATAAAAGAGCCTAGTTCTTTCATAAAAACATCGGCCTCTCTGCTAAAGCTTTTTTGCCCCCAAACGTGGGCTGATAGTAAAGTGAAAAATATTGAGAGTACTAAAGTATATATACTTTTATTTCTTTTCATCGTAGGTAAATATTGCGGCACACCAGTTGTTATGGGTTTTATTGCTTAACAGCTTGAACCCTAATTTTATTGCTTGAGCTTCAATATCGTTTAAGTCATCTTTATAGAAACCTGATACAATAAGCCTACCATTTTGGTGTATCATCTTACTATAATGGTGCAGGTATTCAAGGTTTATATTTTTGGTGATGTTGGATAGGATAATATCGTACGTGCTATCAAGCACATCTTCAATTTCACCAAAAACAACATCAGTATTTTGCACTTTGTTAGTGTGCAGGTTTTCTAATGTGTTTTTATATGCCCACTCGTCGTTATCAACGGCGGTAACTTGGGCAGCACCCATTTTATGAGCCAATACGGCTAAAAGACCTGTACCACAGCCCATATCCAGCACTTCTTTACCTCTAAAATCGGTAGGAAGCATCAATTCCATCATTTGTGCTGTAGTGGCATGGTGGCCTGTACCAAACGACATTTTGGGCTGTATTATTATTTCGTAAGGATATTGAGGTTTAGCAGGATGAAAGTGAGCGCGTATATAACATTTATCGGCTATAATAGTGGGTTGGTAATTACGTTCCCATGCCTCGTTCCAGTTTTTGTTTTCAAGCAGGCTTTTAGCTACACCACTATCATCAATGCCATAGTAGGCTAATACCCCTTTTAGTTCTTCGGGGCTAAAGCTTTCTTCTTCTACATAGGCTTTTATATGGTTCTCTTCTTGCAAAAAACTTTCAAAGCCAACTTGCGAAAGTTCGGCCATAAGTATTTCGCCTATTTCGGGCGTACAGGCTATTTCAAATTCTAAATATTGCATTAGCCCATTGCTTTAATTATTTCTATAAAATCACGAGCTACAAGTGCAGCACCACCAATAAGACCGCCATCAATATCAGGTTGGGCAAAAAGTTCTACAGCATTGTTAGGTTTCACACTACCCCCATATTGTATAGTGGTATCATCAGCAACAGTATTACCGTATTTTTTGGCTACAATGCTGCGTATATATGCGTGTACTTCTTGCGCTTGTTCTTTGCTGGCAGTTACACCTGTGCCAATAGCCCAAACGGGCTCATAGGCTAATACGACTTTACCAAAATCTTCAACTGAAAGATGAAATAGGCCTTCGCTTATTTGGGTTTCGTTTACGTTAAAATGTTCTCCTGCATTACGTTGGTCAAGCGTTTCGCCACAGCAGTATATAGGTATGAGGTTGTTTTTTAATGCTATATCAACTTTTTTGGCTAATAGTTGGTTGCTTTCGTTGTGGTATTGGCGACGTTCGCTATGGCCAATAATTACATATTGTATGTGGTGGGCTTTTAGCATTGAAGCTGAAATTTCGCCTGTATATGCGCCATTATCGTGTTGGCTGCAATCTTGTGCACCTAGTTTTACTTTAGAGCCTTTTAAAAGGTTGTTAACCCCTGTAAGATGTATATAAGGGGGTATGATAACCACTTCAGTATCAGAATTTATCTCGGCATTGTATATATTTACTATTTCTGATGTAAGCCCAATTGCTTCATCAATAGTTTTGTTCATTTTCCAGTTTCCGGCAATAATTTTTTTACGCATTCGTCTATAAAAGGTTTACTATTTTGTATTTCAATAATTTAATGGAAGATTAACCTTTTGGGGTTAATATTTTGGTTACAGCAGGGTGCAACATAAAACTAAATTTTCAAAACCAAAAGCTATGCTTTTTCCCAAAAGCGGAATTGTGCAGTTTGGTTGAAAACTTCTGTTAAAATTGCTTTTTCATCATCACTAAGTGTTTTACCACGTCTTTGGTATACCAATTCAGCAGTTTCAAAAACTTTGTCGGTTTTGTAAGTCTCGTAGCCTTGTGCGCCACCCCAAGCAAAATCGGGTATAAAATTGCGTGGAAAACCTGCCCCAAATATATTGGCACAAACACCCACTACTGTACCCGTATTAAACATAGTATTGATACCACATTTGCTATGGTCGCCCATTATTAATCCACAAAACTGTAAACCGGTCTTTTTAAAGCGTTGGGTAGGGTAGTCCCACAGTTTCACTTCGGCATAGTTATTTTTTAGGTTACTGTTGTTGGTATCAGCACCCAAGTTGCACCAATAACCTACCACGCTATCGCCTAAAAAGCCATCGTGTCCTTTGTTACTATACCCCATTATTACGCTACGGGTAACCTCGCCACCTACTTTGCTATGAGGACCAACGGTGGTGGGGCCGTATATTTTTGTATTAAGTTTTAGTTGTGAGTGTTCGCACAAAGCAAACGAGCCTCTTATTGAGCAACCTTCCATCACCTCAGCACTTTTGCCTATATATATAGGGCCTCCTTTAGCATTTAAGTTGCTACATTCTACTATAGCACCTTCTTCTAAAAATATATTCTCAGCACCTATAACTCTATTGGTATTGCTAATGGGTTGGCTTTTACGTCCGTGGGTAATCATTTCAAAATCACTGCGCAAGGCTTTATCGTTTAGCATAAAAATATCGTGTGGGGCACTTATTTTTAGCACTTCAATATTTTCTGCTTGTGTTTTGTTGGTAGGATTATAGGTTGCTATATCAAAATTTTGAGCTTCTTGTTGGTTTAGTCTTGCTGCTACCAAAACATCACCACTGTATAAGTTTTCACCTTCTTTTAAATCGGCGATGGCTTTAGCAAGCTCGTTGTTGGTTAGCACAGCACCGTTTATCAATAAATTATCGTTGGTATAGTTGGCAGGGTAAACGGTTGAAAGATATGCCTGTGTTTTAAAGCTGATATTGGCTTGTACAGCGTTGTTAGCTGTCCATTGTTCCCACTTTTCTTTTATGGTAAGAATACCCACGCGCAAATCGGCAATAGGGCGGGTATAGGTAAGGGGCAATAGGTT
The DNA here is from genome assembly GCA_037968475.1 of Bacteroidia bacterium. Classification (GTDB taxonomy): domain Bacteria; phylum Bacteroidota; class Bacteroidia; order UBA8524; family UBA8524; genus SB11. The sequence goes on along the minus strand of JBBKVO010000018.1, from coordinate 67,290 downwards.
GTTTCGGCTGTTATCGTCAAAAAGTATAATATTCATGAGCTACAATAATAAAAAAAGCCCCTTGCAAATGCAGGAGGCTTCAATATTATGAAATAAGTATTAAATGAATGCTTATTTTTTAGCGTAACGCTTGCGGAATTTATCAATCCTACCGGCAGTATCAATAAGGTTTGATTTTCCGGTAAAGAAAGGGTGAGATTTGTGCGAAATCTCTAGTTTGTACAAAGGGTATTCGTTTCCATCTTCCCAAGTAACAGTGTCTTTGGTTTCAACAGTAGAACGGGTTATAAAAGAATAGTCGCAAGACATGTCTTTAAAAACCACTAAACGGTAATTTTTTGGATGTATATCAGCTTTCATCTCTTTTACTTTCAGTTTTAAAGGACGGCAAAGGTATGTCAATTTTTTTTGTAAAAAAACAATCTGTTAACTTTTGCTATCAACTTTTATAAAATAGTATGTCAAGCACTCAGCAAAGTTAAACTTAGGTGAGTTTATCCGTTATTTTTCTATTGCTACTCAAGCGCGGTGCTTTGTTTTTGGTTACTGGTGTTGTATAACAAAAATGCCTTTTTGCTTAGGGTATATAATATTATCGGGTATGGCCTCGTAGCTGCAAGTATCGCCACGTGTATTACTTAATACTACTTTTATTTTTGACGGGCCTTTGGTGTTTTTATCAACAGGAGTAATCTCGTAGCTGCACTCATCTAACCAGTTTATTTCAAGGGCAAACTCGGCTCCGCCTGTTTTTTCTTTTTGTATGTTTTCTCGCCTAGTAACAAAGTACTCATTTTTATCGCCTTCAACTATCATTTTAAAAGTACCTGTACGAAATCTATCGCAATCGCTTTGTTGCTTTTCAATAGGTTTTTCATCAGGTTTAGCAGGCTGTTTACACGCTATTACTAATAGCAATGCAAAAGCAAGGATAGTATATTTCATATAATGGGTAAAATTAAACAAGTTTATCAGCAAGTTTTTTATCGTTATTAGCTTGGACTTTTAGCCACACGATAATAATGAAAACTTGGTAGAAAGGGTTAAAAAGGTATATTATAATGGCGGAGCGGGGTCGCCATAAGCTTTGATGAAAGTGGCTACAAAATTCTTATCAACTTCAAATTCCCAAAATCTTTTATATATACACCCAGCTATACAATCGCCATAGCCAATACTATAGGCTACTGTGGTGATCATGTTTGTATTGTTTTTGGAAATTATAATTTTTTTTGATCCTCCAATAAAACCGCCAAGGTTAACATAACAAGAGTAATTTGTTGTGTTTTCAATCTCTCTTTGTAAGGCTCTTGGATTTTTTAGGGGGCATGTAGAAAATTCTAAACTGAACCCCGGAAAAAATCTTTGTGTATTATGGTAAGTTAGGTTGTATTTATCTATAAGGTCTAACAATATTGTATCTCTTGCGGCTTTAACTGTATCATCTACAATAATATTTATGAAGGTTAATTCATCTATTGATGTTAGAGTATAAATTTTGAAAAGATTAAAAATACTGTCGGTTTCTGGTATTTGTAAATTATTTATAGCACTAAAGATTTTATATAAAGAATCAATATTATGCTTGTTAAGTTCTATGGAGTTCTTTTCAGGCGAATTACCACTTTCTATATTTAATAAGTGAGATTTTACTGCCTGCAAGTACAGTGGAGGTAATGAATTCAATTCTGATTCACAACTATAAGGTGTAGGGCTTTTTTCTTTTTTACACGATGCTGAAAACAGTAATAACACCAATAAAAGTCCAAGTAGTAGCTCTCTCATAATAGTGTTTAAGTTATTGTAATTCATGCGCTTATTTAGCATACTTACATTAGAATTTAGGAGGCTTATCTCCATATTGCCAATATGAAACCACTTCGTTTTTTTTATTTACCTGAAATTTCCAAAATGCTGTTTTACGTTCACTCATCGGGGGAGGTTTTTCATACCTTACAACAAAAGTGAAAGAATGCATTTCTTGTAATTTGTCATAATTATAGTCAATGTCAATCGGTGAATCCGTTTGAATAATATAGTTAACATTAACTTTTTTTATAAAAGTGCCACTAAGTTTCCCAATTGCAGGAGTATTAAGAAGGCTACAGGATTTCATCAATATTGTAGTTATGGTATCTGTCTTCAGCGGAAATTGATTAATTGCGTAGTCATGACTTACATAACTAAAGTAGTAGTCAGTAAATAGTTTTTGTAAAACGGAATCGGATGATTTTTGACCTAGAATAATTTCATTTGCAAGTAACTGATCTTTTGTGCTTACAAGGATGTATTGCATATTACCTTTTACATAATATTCACTTCTAAAGCCATAACCGTCAAATAAACTGTCGGTTGTAGGAGATTTAAGATTGTAAATAGACTTAAATGCGTTAACAACGCCTTCAAAATCATTGGGATTAAGATTCATGGAGTCTTTGTAAACGCTATTGAAACTGCTACGGATTGCCGAAATATATATTTGAATAGCTATTGGATAGTAGGGAGGTAATTCATTTACCAATTGTTCACAAGTCTTTGTTTCAGGAGGTGAGGGGGTCTCCTTTTTACACGATGCTGAAAACAGTAATAGTATAGATAGAAATGATACAATAATTCTTTTCATAACACTTTGTAAGTTATGTGTATATGAATGAATTACCAAAAAAAATCGACTAACACAAACATGGTTTTAAACCATGTAAGCTTATATGTTATTTAGCTCAGTTAACTTATCCGCTATTTTCCTGTCATTGCTCAACCTCGGTACTTTGTTTTGCCCGCCCAGCTTGCCTTCGGCCTTCATATAGTTTATAAAAGTATTAGCGGGTACGCTGTTTAATTTTAGGGGAAGTAAAATATTGCCGCTTACCAAATCAAAATAGTAGCTGTTTTTCTTTTGCAAGGCTTCATCTACTTCGGTAGCAAAAGCATCTAAATTTTTCGGTTTGTTATCACCAAACTCTACAAACCACTCGTGGTAACTTTGCCCTTGCGTTTGTGATACAAAGGGGGCAACGGTAAATTCTGTAACATCAACCCCTTGTGCATTGGCTACACTCATTAGTGCGTGTTCCACTTCTTCGCCAATAACGTGCTCACCAAAGGCTGATATAAAGTGTTTTATACGCCCTGTAACTACCAAACGGTAGGGGGCAGTGTTTACAAATTTAACGGTATCTCCAATGCTATATCCCCAAAGGCCTGCATTGGTATTTAATATAATGGCGTAGTTAACCCCCACTTGCACATCTTTTAGGCTTATGCGGGTAGGGGTTTCGTTAAAATACTCGTCGGTAGGGATAAACTCATAAAAAATACCTGCATCCAATGCCAATAAAAGCCCTTCTTGGGTTTGTGTATCTTGGTAGGCAATAAATCCTTCTGAGGCAGGGTAGGTTTCAATAGTATCTACCTCTTTGCCAATACTGTCCATCAGCTTTTTGCGGTAGGGTTCAAAGTTTACTCCACCATATACAAATAGGTTAAAATTTGGGAAAATGTCTTTTATCTTTTTGCCTGTTTTGTTGGTTAGTTTATCAAAATACATTTGCACCCATGGTGGTATGCCGCTAATAAGCGTCATATCCTTGTTCACCGTTTCCTCAACAATGGCATCTACTTTTTTCTCCCAATCGTCAATACAATTCGTTTCGTAGCTGGGTAGTTGATTACGTCGCAGGTATTGGGGTATGTGGTGGTTTACAATGCCTGATAATCGGCCTGTAAGTATCCCGTTTTTTTTGTCTAATGTTGGGCTTCCCGAAAGAAATATTAAACCTCCTTCAACAAATTTTGAGTTACCTGTTTCGTGTATGTATAATAGTAAGGCATTACGAGCACAGTCAGTGTGATTGGGCATCGACTCTTTGCTAATAGGAATATATTTTACTCCCGATGTAGTACCCGATGTTTTTGAAAGATATAGTGGTTTGCCCCTCCATGTAATATCACTTTCGCCGGCAACTACTCTATCAAAATAGGGGCGTAGAGCTTCGTAATCTCGTATGGGAACTTGTTGCTTAAACTGCTCGTAAGTAGTAGCGGCAGTAATGTTATGGTCTTTACCAAAAACGGTTTGAGCCAATACGGCCATAAGGCTGCTAAACACTTTGTTTTGTGTAGCAATAGGGTTTGATGCCCATTTTTTTGTTTGCTTAGCCACCATTGCAGCTAAGGGTTTTGCCAATATCGACTTAATTCCCATACAGGCAGCAAAGTTAGGGTTTTACCCTAAAATGATTGTTAGGTGAAATATGGGGGTGAGTTTTGGTTTATGACCATTGTCATAGTATACCCAATACTTAATGGTGAACTTTGAAATACAATTTTCAATTCAATAAAATATAAAATCATGGAACAGATATTTAAAGGAAAAGTAGCGTTAGTAACAGGTGCAGGTTCGGGTATTGGCGAGGCAACTGCTATACTGTATGCTGCTTATGGAGCTAAAGTAGTAGTGTCAGACATTAACGAGGTTGGCGGTAACGCCACAGTAGCTAAAATTAAAGAAAAGGGAGGCGATGCCATTTTTGTTAAAACCGACGTGGGTAATGCTGCTGAATGTGAGCAGTTAGTTAAAACAACTGTAAATACTTATGGTAGGTTAGATATGGCTTGCAACAATGCAGGTATAGGTGGCGAAATGAACAATATTGCCGACATGAGTATTGAGGGGTGGCACAATATTATTAATGTGAACCTAAACAGTGTATTTTACTGTATGAAGTACCAAATAGCCCAAATGCTAAAAAATGGGGGAGGGGCTATTGTTAATATGGCTTCAATACTAGGGGCGGTGGGTTTTGCATCATCAGCAGGGTATGTATCAGCCAAGCATGGTGTTTTGGGGCTTACTAAAAATGCAGCCTTAGAATATTCGGCGCAAGGAATACGTACCAATGCAATAGGCCCCGGTTTTATAGAAACACCTTTGCTTAGTAGTCTTGATGATGCTACTAAAGGTTTTTTAACAACACTTCACCCTATCGGTCGCTTGGGTAAGTCTGAAGAAGTGGCAGAGTTGGTAATATGGCTTAGCTCTAATAAAGCATCGTTTGTTACAGGTAGCTATTACCCTGTTGATGGTGGCTATTTGGCTAAGTAATAGGTTTATATTTTCGGCAAGGGTGCAATAAGTTAATTGGGCTACCGTTTCACTGATTAAATAAAGGGAGTTCGACCAAGCATTTTTTTAGCAGTAAATTAAAGCCCTTATGAACAGGATATAAAATCCTATTCTTTGGGGTTGTAGCGCAACGCAAGGTTTAAAACCCTGCGTTGCGCTACAATTGAAAAAGCGATGGGTTTTAAATCTGCCGCAAATACTACCGTGTTACTTCATCAATAACAGCGTTTTCAAAATCTAAAAAAGTTTGTTTTAGTCCGCTTTTGGCATTGGTGCCATAGTTTACCACAAAAGTCATCGTAGTTTTTTGATTGGGAAAATAAAAGCAATCGGCACTATAGCCCAAATCCCGTCCGGTATGCCCAAACCCATATTTTGTATCTCCTTTATAGCTAAAACGTTTCATAGCGCCAAGTCCTAAAAACACAAAAGGGTCTTCCTCATTAAAGGTCAGCATCTCGTCCATAGTGGCGGGTTTCAATAGGGTTTTATCCCTAAAAAGAGCGTCGGCAAACAAGGCAATATCTCGCACGGTGGCATACATACCGCCGTAGCCATTGCCGCTACCCGTGTTGTAGTTGCTGACATTTACAATAGTCCCGTTATTGTACAAATCAAAATAGCCCTGTGCGGTATTGGGGGGCAATGGCACGTTTGAGTAGTAATAAGTATGTTTTAGCCCCAAAGGATTTAGTATACGTTCTTGCACCAATTGATGGTGGGGACGACCTGCAATTTTGCTAAGTATCATGCCCAATAGTAGGGTATTAGTGTTTGAGTAATCAGCCCTAGCACCGCAAGTAAAGTTAGCATCTTTTCCGTAGGCAAACTTTATTAACTCTTCCGATTCCCAAGTTTGGTCGGGATTGTTCAGCACTTCTAAATAAAACTTACTGCTGGTAGTTAAATCGTATATGCCCGATGTATGGTTCATCAACTGGCGTATGGTGGCACATTTTGCATTGGCTATTTTATCAATCACTTCTGAAGGTAAGTAAGCAGCAACAGGGTCATCGTAATCAAATTTCCCTTCTTCGGCCATCATGTGCGCCACTGTGCCTACAAACATTTTGGTAATACTGGCCACTTTTGAAACTACACAAGGAGCCATTGAAATATTTTGTTTAATATCGGCCTTTCCAGCCGCTCCTATCCATACTCCACTGCTATCACGTATGTATAGCACTACACCGGGTAATCCCTTTTTTACATAGCCGTTTATTATGTTTTGATAAATGGCTGCTTTGGGGTGCTGGCTGCTACTATCGGTAAAATCGGTTTCACAGGTTTGTGTAGGCGGTACAGCAACATCTTGGCAGGCTGAGAGTGCCAATAAAACTATTAGTGTATATAGGTAGTTTCTCATTTTGATGGGCGGTTAATGGTGAAATATGTACCTATGTTTAGCGATGTATTGGGCAATAGCGGCACATAGCTTTTTACAAAAGGTGTTATCATAAAAAATTGATAGTGCACAAAGGGAGTGAAACTGATTTTATTGCCTTTTATAGGGTAAGATAATATGCCACTAAGGCCAAACATGGCGTGTGCCTTGCCTGCACGTGATGTATGCTCATACTCGCCGTTGCTGTTTAGTTTATATATATCGATAGCAGAAAACGTATGCAAATACCCTGCATCAAGGTAAGCGGCTACTTGCAAACCTATTTTTGTTGTATACCTATAACCTAGTTGGGTATATATGGGGATAGCATGGTGCACAAGGCGTTGATAGTAATAACCCACTCTAAAATTTTGTACCAGACTAAATTTTTTATCCTTCCACACTTTTTCATATCCAATTTGAAATGAAGGGTGTAAAGGTTTTGTGGTGGGCACTAAAGCTACTGAGTTGTTGCCAGCGCTTACCAAAAAAGTATGGGTTTTAGTTTGTGCATTTAGCACGAGGGGAAAAGCCAACCCAAGCCAAAGTATAAATAAGGTAGTGTGTTTTAGCATTACCCAAAAATAGGGCAAGCAATCGACTTTTTGTATGTAATACGTGTTTATACCAAATCGGTTTCAAATTGCCAAGGCATAAAAGTTTTTACACCATGCGCCACGCGCACTGCCCCTTCTTGTCCTGATAAAATAACAGTCATAGGTTGTTTAAAACGCATTTCGGCTTCTGCCATCACTTGCAGGCAAGCTCCGCACGACGCAGGAGCATGGCTTAGCACACCTTTTTCTGATTGTGCAGTAATAGCCATCATTAATGGCTTGGCGTTGGGGTGTTGAGACCCTGCTGCAAAAAGTGCTACACGCTCGGCACACAAACCTGACGGGTAGGCTATATTTTCTTGATTGGTGCCAATAACTACCGCATCATTATCAAGCAGAATTGCACACGATACTTTAAATTTTGAATAGGGCGAATACGAATTTTTTAAGTGCTCTTTTGCAGTTTCAAGCAATTTTTTTGCTTCGGGCGGTAATAAACTTTCGTTTTCATACTCTTGTAGTATACTCTCAAACCTCAACTCTCTCATGGTGTTAGATGTTTTTTAATGAATTGTTAAGCGAATGTAAAATTTAACATTAGAAATCATTTTCTTATTTTAGTTTTGCTTCATGCGAAATATCCTGCTCATAGGGGCTGGCAAGTCATCTTCATATTTGGTTAAATATCTTTCAGACCATTCAAAGTCTGAAAAATGGGAAATTATTATTGCCGATGCCAACGGTAAGCACGCCGAAGCTATGGCTGCAAAATTACCAAATTGTAAACCTGTTACCCTTAACATAACTGATGAGGCTGAACGGGAGCAATATATAAAATCTGCTGATATTGTTATTTCGATGTTGCCATCATCGCTACATATAATTGTAGCACACGATTGTATTAGGTTTAAAAAGAACCTATTAACGGCATCGTATATATCGCCTGAAATAAAAGGGCTTAATGATGCTGCTAAAGATGCAGGTGTTTTATTGCTTAATGAAATGGGGCTAGACCCTGGTATAGACCATATGTCGGCCAAAGCAATTATTGATAAAGTAGCTGATGACGGTGGAAAAATTACTGCTTTTAAATCGTACTGTGGTGGCTTAATAGCCCCTGAAAGTGATGATAACCCTTGGAACTATAAAGTTACTTGGAATCCAAGAAATATAATCTTAGCAGGGCAAAGTACCGCTAGATATCTTGAAGAGGGGAAAATACGTTATATACCCGCCAATCGTGTATTTGGCCAAGTAGAAAAAATAAAATTGCCGAGTGAGGGAATATATGATGCGTATATAAACCGCGACTCACTAAAGTATATTGTGCCTTATGGTATAGAGGATGCAAAAACAGTGATTAGAGGAACTCTTCGTCATAAAGGGTTTTGTAAAAAATGGAATTGCGTGGTATCGCTGGGATTGACTGATGACACTGTATTGATTGAAGATGCCACAAACCTCACCTATAAAGAGTTTACCGACTCGTTTTTACCATCAAAAATTGAGTTGAGCGAATTTTTGTGGAAGAATTTTGAGATTGAAAAAGGAGATAAAGAATACAAAGCAATTGAATGGCTGGGGCTTACCAGTAACGAAAAAATTGGTTTGCAATATGTTACTCCTGCACAAATTTTACAAAAGCTGGTAGAGAAAAAGCTGAAACTAAAATCGAAAGATAAAGATATGACGGTGATGTACCACGAGATACATTGCTCCAAAGGAAAGAAAGACTTTATCATTCAATCGAGCTTAAAAGTGATTGGCGAAGACCAACACTATACTGCTATGGCAAAAACAGTAGGATTACCATTGGCAATAGCCACACGATTAATACTAAAAGGAAAAATAAACCTTACAGGGATACACTTGCCCACGCTAAAAGAAATATACGAACCTGTACTGGCCGAGTTAGCCGAACATGATATTGTGTTTAAAGAAAAAACCAATACCAAAAAGAAAGGTTTCGCAGCTAATTTCAAACTTTTCTAAGTAACAAAATCAAGCCTTCTCATACCTATTCTTCTATAATTCCTGTTTAACCTTAAAAAACTGGATTAGTAGGTTTTTTTAAACAAATGGTAATTAGTTTTAAAGTTTAAAATATTGCAGCTACTCAAATGCTATATCTGCAATTCATATAAAACAGGTAGGCTATTCTTCTATTACGTTTAATATTTGTAGTACGAAAAATTAGGAATATGAAGAATTTTATTAAAGCAATACTACTTTTACTAGTTGTAGGGTTATCTGTTTCAACTAATGCCCAAATGGGTATTGGAACAGCTTCACCCCACAGCTCATCTATATTAGATATAACATCTACATCAAGTGGTTTGCTAATACCTAGAATGACTAATACGGAAATGAATGACATTACTACCCCTGCAACGGGCTTGATAGTGTATAATACCACCAACTCTTGCATCTATTTTTATAATGGAGCTACATGGGTAAGCACGTGTGCTTCTTCAAGTAATTTTTGGGCAACAGCGGGTAACTCTTCATTAACTATTAATCAATTTTTAGGATCAACCGATGCTACCGATTTGAATTTCCGTACCAGTAACACATTGCGTATGGTGCTTTCAAGTGGTGGAAATTTAGGTATTGGTGTAGCTTCACCATCAAACGCACTGACTGTTGCGGGTACATTGCCCCTTCGCATTTTGGGAACTACTCACGATGCTGCTATTGATACGGTTTTGGTAATTAATTCTTCGGGAGTGGTTTACAAACGTTCAGTATCATCATTCAGTAGCAAATTTTGGAGTTTAACGGGTAATAGTTCTTTAACAATAAATAATTTTATAGGTTCTACCGATGCTACCAATCTTAACTTCCGTACGAATGATAGCTTACGTATGGTTTTATCAAGCAGTGGTTATTTAGGTGTTGGTATTTCTTCACCTACCAATACTTTAACAGTAGCAGGCACATTACCTCTGCGTGTTTTGGGTTTAACACATGATGTATCTATTGATACAATAATGGTTATCAATCCTTCGGGAGTGGTTTACAAACGTGCCTTTAGCACTATTAATATTACTGATTGGAAATTGACAGGTAATTCAGGAACAAATGCAAGTACAAATTATATTGGTACTAGTGATGCGGTGGATATGGCTTTTCGTGTAAACAACGCTGAGGTTGGGCGTTTTAAAACTACTACTCGCAGTTTTCAGGGTGGTAACAATTCAATAGTTACAGGTACAAACTCATTTGTATTTGGTGCTACCGATACAGTAGGTGCTAGTTATAGTGCTGTATTTGGTAATAATAATAAATTGAATACTAATGCTGATTATAGTTTAGTAACCGGCGGAGATAATATAGTTAAAAGTACTGCAAGTTATAGTGTTACCACAGGTGAGTTGAACGTGAACGAAGGCGTACACGCTAGCGGGCATGGCGAACACTTATTTGTGAACTCTTACAATATGTTTGCAGTAGGTTCTTATAATGATACAGTGGCGGGTAACCGTACTTTTGTTGATAGTACTAACCACTTGTTTGTGGTAGGTAACGGACACAAGTTTTGTGATCGCTCTAACGTAATTACAGCTACATGGGGTGGTAACGTTGGTATTGATAATGCAAACCCACAAACAGCATTAGACGTTCACGGTGGTTTCTCACTTCGCCCACGTACTACACTTACTCAAGGTACAACCTCAACGGTATCATCAAACAATTTTCTTTACACAGTAGAAAACCGATCATATCTTCAAATAAACTCTGATGGTTCACCTGCATCTCGCTCAATAATATTAAGCAATGGTTTGCAAACAGGGCAAATAATAGTAATAGAGTGTGTGGCTGTAGGTGGTATTAATGGTATACGTATAATTGATAATACGGGTACACATAATATCAACTCAAATGGAACTAGAGACTTATACATTAATGATGTAATAGGATTAATGTGGAATGGAAGCTATTGGATAGAAATATTCTATACCAATAACTAATAATTCCAAACTTACAATACAAGTAACCTTTGTATTAGAAAACCCAAGAAGATGAAAATGTTTAATATAACCTTTAAAGTAATGAAACCGATATTGGCACTGCTATTTATAATAGCAACTCAAGTTGGTTTTGCCCAATATGATGTAGAAGTAAAAACCTCCACTACTGTATTTATAACAGGGGGAACCACTGTTGCTTTTAAAGGAAATAATTGGGTTTCAGCATCAGATATTCAAGGTACAGGCCCTGTTATCTTTAATAGCACTGCTGCTCAAAATGTTAATATGAACAATAATTCACTGTCAGGTATCACAGTTAATAATAGTAATAATGTTACTATGCTTGATAGTATGACGGTGGCTAACACCACTTTATTTTCAGCAGGAAATCTTTTAGTAGGTGATTACAGAATTGACCAAAAAGGCAAAGTAGAAGGGCAGGGAAGTACTGGTCGTTTTCAAGGAAACGGAAACTCTATATTATCATTTAGCGGTAGTGGTGGTAACGATTCTATATTTATGGTGCAAACCACACCTAATACTACAAATCGTATCAAAGATTTAAGAGTAAACCGCACAGGAGCTACTGTTGTTTGTGGCGATACTATACAAGTACGCGGGGTTGTATACCACTATGATGGCACTATTGCAGCCAATGGAAGTCGTCTTAAATTAAAAGCATTAAGCACATCACAATACGGGCAAGTATCGGGTGCTGGTTTAGGCACTATTTCGGGTACTATGTACATGGAAATGCAAGTGGGCAGTACAGTTGCTTCACCATTAGAACAATGGAGACACTTTACCTCACCGCTTAAAGATGCAACACTTACCAATGAACTAAACGACGACATTACTCTTTTTTACACACCAATACAAAACGCCAATGTTTGGGATTTTGACCAAACACGTTCGGTAAACTCGTGGAGACCTATACAAGCCGATGAAGAAATGCACAATAACCATTATGCAATTTACCTGTGGCCGCTTAGTTATGGTTTACAACCTACTGCCGCTAGTTTTATGGTAGATATTAATGGCACTTACCCCGGTACAGGTGATTTTAATCATACATTAGGTAGAAATAATCCCAATAGCTATGTAGGGCAAGGCTATGACGATACTGTTGGTTGGCACATGATTGCTAATCCCTACCCAAGTAATATTAGTCTTCCTTATCAAGCGGATATAGAAGGCGGAAGTGCATACTATGTTTGGGATATTTCAGGTATATGGGACGATAGTAGTGGGTGTGGCGGATGTAAAAAACGCGGCGTATACTCAATGTATCGTGCTGATAATGGTTTAACTGCAAATGGTGGACGTAGTGTATTGCCTCCTTTCCATGTATTTTATGTAAGAGCAGCAATAAACAATACCCCACTGGCATTAGGTAATAGCTGGAGAACTACCGATTCTATGTATAACTTCATAGGTCGTAAGTCAGATATAGTATACGATAAACTGCATATAGTAGCAAAAAGTCCCGAAAATGTCTCGGATGAAATATATGTGTGGTTTGATGATTTTAGAGGCGAGAATAAGTATGATATATTGGATGCCCCTAAGAAAATGAACGACCCTTATGCACCTAATATTTATACTCAAACAGAAGACTCTAAAAATGTTGCCTTTAACGTATTAAGAGAAATACCAAAAGATAAAGATTTTTATACTGTTGAAATGCCTTTTGAATGCAAATTGCCTGGTGATTTTGAGTTGAAATTTGATTTTGAAAACCAATACCAAGTAGAAGATGTGTTGCTTGAAGATAGAAAAACAGGAAAACTGTACGATATTTTAAGAAATAACACCTACAAATTTGCTCACGATACTACCTTCCAAGGGCAAATGAAAAACAGGTTTGTACTTCACTTCAAAAAGTCTGGAACTACAACCAATATACAAGATTATTTAAGTACACAGCAACCCATAAAAATTACTACTGATACCCGTAATATATTTGTTCGTTTCCCAATTGTAAAAGAAGGTGGTGCGCAAATAAAAGTATACGATATGCTAGGTCGTCAGGTAATGAAAACTCGTAACGTAGATACTGAGAGCGAAATATATATAATGAGTGGAGATGGACTAAGTGCAGGTTACTACACCGTAAGGGTAGAAACCGGAAACGAGGTGAAATCAGCCCCTGTGTTTTTATCATCAGGGCAATAACATTGGCTTACACAAAATAAGCAACCATAAGCAATTATTTCTAAAAGACCCGTCGGGAGACAGGTCTTTTTTTGTTTAGTAGCTAGGGTATTGTAATTATAGCCCCTTTAAAAACTGGATGGTATTCACTCCATCAGCATACTCCCAAAGTTCAGGGTTTTGTGTTTGACCAGGGGAAATAGCACCTTCAATATCTGAGCTTTCGCTTACAACACACTGAATGTTTTCAGTATTTTGGGTGATAAAATCCTTTACCTCACTTATGTCATCGTAGTACGAATAATTTACCATACCAATAGGCGAGTATATTTTTTTATCCTCGCGCACCAATAAAAAACCTGCATCCAAGTGCTCATCTTTGTTCAGCAGCAAAATAGCCCTGTGGTAGTGGTAGTTGTTCACATACTTGTTATGGTCGGCAATGTAGGTATAGCCTTGCAGTGCATCCAAAAACTTCACCCAATCGTACCCCAGTGGTGCCCATAGTTGAGTAACATTTCGACAGCCTTTACCAAAATAGCTCAGCATATCAAAACCAATCTTTTGCATGGTTTCAACACTTTCATTACCTGTTAATACCGCAATACTGTTACGATTTTTGCGAATAATATTAGGGTACTTACCAAAGTAATACTCAAAATAGCGCGCTGTATTATTGCTGCCTGTTGCTATGGCGACATCAATACCCTCAAGCCTATCTACCGCTTGTATATTTTGTCCCAGAGCAGGATTAGCCAAAACAAACTGTTGTATAAAAAATTGCATCAACGATTCATCGTCGGCAGATAGTTTTACTTTCACCTTATGACCCGCCAATAAAGTACATACTACATCGTGTAAACCCACCAAAGGAATATTTCCTGCCGATACTATACCCACTGTTTTGGGTGAGTTGTTTTCTTCAATACCCTCTTTTTCTATCCAGTTTTGTAGTTGCGGCAATGTTAATTTTTTGCCCCAGTAACTTAGCGAAAGCTCAATGTTTTCAGCCGAAAACCATTTGTTTTTTGCGTTTGCTTGGTGCGCAGCCATTTGTAAGTCAGCATTTTCTGTAGTACTAAAAATTTGCCCTACACGGCAAAGCGCATCTATAGTCGTTTGTAAAGTCATTCGTTATCCTTAATCAAAAAAGTGATAGGCTATGTTATAAGCCCGTTGTGTTGTATTTTTGCAAAAATACAATTTTGCTATGTCTATAATGATTACCGACGAATGTATTAATTGTGGCGCTTGTGAACCCGAGTGTCCGAATAATGCTATTTACGAGCCCGGCGTAGAGTGGGCTTATGCTGACGGTACATCGGTGAAAGGGATGTTTGAGTTTGGCGGTGGACAGTTGGATGCCGAAGAAAAGCATCTGCCTGTATCGCAAGAAGTATATTATATAGTTACTGATAAATGTACCGAGTGCGTAGGGTTTCATGATGAGCCTCAATGTGCTGCGGTATGCCCTGTGGATTGCTGTGTTCCTGACCCGGATCATGTGGAAAACGACGAGCAGCTAACCGCAAAAAAAGATTGGTTGCATATATAACATCATTAAAAAACAGTAAATTCCTTTAACTTTTATACCCGTTTATTATGCAAGGCGTTTGCCATTTATCATGTATTGCCCTTAGGGCAGAACCTACCAGCCGCAGTGAAATGGTAAGCCAGCTATTGTTTGGCGAAACATACCGTGTAACTGAGCAAGAGGGAAACTGGATGCACATAATGTGCGATTTTGATAACTACCAAGGTTGGCTAAACGATACCCAATTTAACGAGGCTACTGAAGGCGATATTGGTGGTGAAAAAGCTTATTTGCAAAGTGTACGCGGTGAAATAATTGACGGTAATGAGAAAGTTTATTTACCCTTAGGAGCTTTGCTACATCAAAACGATGAAGGCCATGTACTTTTTAGAGGTAGAGGCTGGAAACTAGAAGGCAGTGTGCGTAATATTACGGATGCTAAACCCAACCGCGATATTTTAGTGGGCGATTGCCTGCAATGGATAAATGCACCCTACCTATGGGGAGGTCGTACTGTTTGGGGCGTTGATTGCTCTGGCTTTACCCAAGTGATATACAAACTAAGCGGCATACAAATAGCACGCGATGCCTACCAGCAAGCTGTTAGGGGTGATAGTTTGTCTTTTTTAGATGAAACTGAACCGGGCGATTTGGCCTTTTTTGATAATGAAGACGGAAAAATTGTTCACGTAGGTATTTTACTTGATTCACGCAGAATTATGCACGCTCACGGTAAAGTGCGCATTGATAAAATAGACCAACAAGGCATTTTTAATGTTGATACAGGTCGCTATACGCACAGGCTTCGCCTGATTAAAAAAATAATTTAACGTGAGTTAGGAATAAAGCTAACTCAAAATGAATGTGTTGAAGTGCGGCTGTTGTCATGTTGAGGCTCTCTCGAAGCATGGCGGGGCAGGCCAAACGCGCATTCACCCTTCGTCCCGAACGTGTTCGGGATCAGGATAACAGTCCTCGCACCCCTATTCATGGAGGGTGAACTTTCTCTTATCCCAAACTCACGTTAGTTTAGTTTTCTTAAGTGCGGTTGTCACCATGAGCCTGTCGAAGGGCGCGGGTTAACACTACAACAACTGATTTGCTAAGTTAGCCAACTCACTGCGTTCGCCTTTTTCAAGGGTAATGTGGCTGTATATATTTTGGTCGCGTATGCGGTCAATCAAATAGCTTAGTCCATTACTTTGCGTATCAAGGTAGGGCGTATCAATTTGGTATATATCACCCGTAAAAATAATTTTAGTTCCCTCACCCGCGCGGGTAATAATAGTTTTTACCTCCAATGGAGTAAGGTTTTGTGCCTCATCAACAATAAAAATAATATTGCTAAGGCTGCGGCCACGTATATAGGCAAGGGGGGTAATTACCAGTTTTTCATTGTCTACCAGCTCATTCACCTTGCCGTGTTCTTTCTCACTTTCTTTAAACTGGCTTTGTATAAATTTTAAATTGTCCCAAAGCGGCTCCATATAGGGGTTTAGTTTCGATTTTATATCTCCGGGCAAATAACCTATATCTTTATTGTTTAAGGGCACCACAGGCCTTGCCAAGTATATTTGGCGGTATTGCGAGCGTTGCTCAAGTGCGCAAGCCAATGCCAAAAGGGTTTTACCCGTGCCCGCCACACCTTGTATGGTTACCAATTGTACATCGGGGTTCATAATGGCGTGCATGGCAAAGGTTTGCTCGGCATTTTTAGGTTTTATACCATAAGCACTGCGTTTATCTATCTTCTCAATATTTTCTGTAAACGGGTTGTAATAGCACAACACACTTTTTTTGTTATTTTTCAATACAAAATAGTGGTTGGCATAAGGTTTCTCCTTCATCACCTCTTTGTAGTGGCAAACCCCGTTTACATATAGTTTTTCTATTACGTTAGGATCCGTATCTTCAATATTGGTAAGGCCGCGATACAGGGTATCAATATTTTTTATTTTGCCTGTTTCGTAATCCTCAGCTTGCAAATTCAGTGATTTTGCTTTTAGCCTAAGGTTTACATCTTTGGTTAGCATTATCACTTTACGCTTTGGATACTCCTCGCGCATATGCATTGCCGCATTTAGTATTTTATGGTCGGCCTTTCGCTCGCTAAACACCACATTGGCATCTATGGTGCTGCTTTCGTCCATTATTACCTTAAACTGGCCTTTGGTGGGGCCGTTAAGAGGAATCCAATCCTGTAGGGTTTGATTATTTTTGGTTGATAGTTTATCTAAAAAACGGATAAACTCGCGTGCTTCAAAGTTTATAGTATCGTTGCCTTTTTTAAAATTGTCCAGCTCTTCCAATACCGTTATTGGTATTGCCACATCGTGTTCTTGAAAATTATTGATGGCATTGTGGTCATACAGTATTACAGAAGTATCAAGCACAAAAATCTTTCTGTCGGTAATTTTTTTTCTCGCAGGCATCCGTTCTTCAATTTATACCCTCAATTTTCATTTATTCTTATTCAGTTGTATGCTATACTTACTAACAAGGGTGGAAAAAAGAGTGGCTTTTAACGGAATGATAATACGCAAAAAAGCCCCAAAGCAATATGTGCTATGAGGCTTTTTAACAAACTATGAAAACTATCGACTATTATTCTTATTTAATCTCGATGGTTTTGGGCTGAACGGCTTCTGCTTTTGGGATAGAAACTGTTAGCACACCATTTTTAAAGTTGGCTTCGATGGCTTCGCTTTTAATGTTTTCTGGTAACATAAAACTGCGGCTAAAGTTGCCATAGTAATGTTCTACCCTGTGGTAGCGAGTGTTTTTTTCTTCTGTATCTTTTTTGCGTTCACCGCTTACGGTTAAGCGATTATCTTTCAACTCAATTTTCACTTCTTCTTTTTCGATACCAGGTAAAGAGAATGCTAATTCAAAAGCAGTTTCAGTTTCTTTTACGTCAACAGCAGGTCTGAAAAAGTTGGTAGGCACTTCTTTACTTGCTACATCGTTTATAAACGAATCAAAAAAGGTGCTGAATGGTGTTAGTGAATCGTGTAACACGCTACGGCCGGGTTTAAATTTTGTGATATTCATAATTGTATTTTTTGTTTTAAATGTTTGTACCCATTAAATCAATCTATGTACCAATTAATTTTTAGGACAAAATGACATAAAAAACTAATAGCACTTATAATAATAGTGCCAAAATGACTGTGTTTGTAAAATACACAAAGGATATCCCTGTAAAAATGTCAAATCGATGTTAAGAAATAGAGGGGAAGGCTAGGGGAAATTAACGAAGCAAAGTGATATTGCCTGCCAAGTGCTTGCTGATATTATCGGCACCGGTATATTTAAGGGTGTATATGTAAACACCATCAGGGCAAGGTTGGCCTTTAAATGTTCCATCCCAATTTTCGTTTATATCTCTAGTAGAGAAAAGGAATGTACCCCAACGGTCGTATATGTTTATTTGGAAGGTTTTTATACTGCCGTATACAATTTTGAATGTATTATTTATTCCATCGTTGTTTGGTGTAAAGGCATTTGGCACCCAAATTACAGGGTCGAAGTTGAAAAATATCTCATTTGACCAACTGGTGTCGCCATTTCCACCATTTTCGTATGCTTTTATGCGATAGCGTTGGCTAAAATTATCAAAACCGTCAATATAATTATCTGTTGTGTCGCTGCCTTTATCTTTAGAAAGATTAAAAGAGGGATTAAAATCATTACTTCTATACACCTCGTAGGTGCGTACGCCATCAGTCCAACCTTTGTATCTCGTCCAGTTAATAAGCACTTCATACAAATCCAGTTTTTTACCTGTAAGCAAAATACTGGTGTGTATGTCTGAAACTACATCTTGTCCACACAGGTCTTTAGCTTTTATACGGTATTCAAAGGCGTTGTTATCCGTGTTTAGATTTTTATCAGTAAAAGTTAAATCTTCTTTTGACACTTTGCCTACATCGCGCCAGCTATCAGTAACTCCGGCATCACGTCTTTGTACAGTAAAGTCAGAATTAAAACGAGGTGCATTATCCAATTGCCATTTCACTTCCATGTGGTCGTCCTTAGGAACACCAACAGAAACAAAACGCATTTTTATAGTTGGGTGGTCGGCAAAAACATTAATAGATACGGTATCGCCTAAGCAGCCTTTATCCGATATTTCTAATACTTTTAGGGTATTATCTTGTTGTCCGCTCCAATCAACATTTATTAAAGGTGTTAAATTACCACTATTTATGCGGCCGCTATTAATAAACCAATTATAGGTAGATGTAGGGAAACCTGTGGTACTATAATCGTGGTTTACAAATAGGGGAAAACAAACTATTTTATTACCAATAATAGGCCCTGTTATAGGTTTTTTGTTTACTGTAACTGTAGAGTCTACTACAAAACTTGTACAACTATCTTTGGTAGTTTCTTGCACTGCTACTACAAATTTGCCGTCCAAATTCCAATTAACACTTATAGTGTTTGTGCCTTGTCCCAGTATATTAGATGTATCTCCGTTAATACTCCACTTATATGTAGAGCCTGCGAAACCATTTAGTGTATAACTATAGGTGCCGCTATGCTGGCAAAGCTCAAATTTACCTTTAATATCATTTGCAGTGGGTAATGGGTTGATACTTACCTGAAGTCTCACAGGCATACCAATACAAGGTTTATTATTTACCGAATCATAGCTAGTTTCGTAAACTTCTACAACTCCATTACCAGCTGCACCCCAATCAACCAATACCCAGTTAGTAGTATCGTCTTTAACCACTGTACCGCCTGTAACAGTCCAATAATATTTTGATCCATTGGTATAAATTACTTCATACCGTTGTGCTTGGGTAAATGCACACACCGACGAATCGCCAATGGGTTTAACCCCTATGAGATTATGGTTTTTAATTACTTTATAGTACACAGTATCTCCAACACAACCCCATTTAAGGGTCTCAACTACTTTTACATACCCTATTCCTATATCTCCCCAATCGACAATAATTTTAGGCGTACCATTACCACTGCGGAGTGTTCCTCCTTCAACAACCCATTGATAGTTTGCTCCTGATTGTGGGTCAACATAGTATTCAACACCACTTATATTAGGGCAAACCGAAGGGCTTCCATATAATGTATCGAGTAATGAACGTGTTTTAAGTACAGGAAAACGATTGGTATCACCAGGGCATCCTGCCACATTGGTTTCAATCATTTTTATTTCACCTTGACCTATACCCCCCCAATTAACCCGTATCTGATGTGGTTGAGGAGAAGATATTATAGTACCACCACTAATAAACCACTTATAGGTATTATTTATAGTTGGTATAACTTGGTATAATAGGTTGTTGGAGAACTCACACACGGTATCTTGTCCACTTAATTTACGAGAGGGTGGTCTTTCTGCTATCGTAATATTTATTTCAGCAGGTGTGCCTACACAGCCTCCTCCGCTGGTTTCTATTACACGTACTTTTCCTACGCCTGAAACATCCCAATTAACTTTTATAGCACTTTGGTTGTTAGCGCCTGCTATTGTACCCCCTATTACCGTCCATTTATAAGTATTTCCAGGGGTAAAAGGCACAGAATAATCAACACCCAAATCTCCTTCACATACGTTTGTTGGCCCTGTAATATTTTGTTGTCCTATAAAGGGTACAACTGTTATATTAAAAGTTACGCTACGACTTCGTGGTGGGCAACCATCATCAACAGCATCAACAACAAAATTATAGGGAAAACCACGTGCTTGGTTGCAATCGGGTATCCAGCAGAATTGTGATGTAACATTATTTTTAGCTGTTTTTTTGGTGAAGGTAGCTACTGCTCCATTCCAGCCACTGCCACCAAATACTTCACCACGTGCGCTAATAGTTACGTTTTGATCGACATCTAAATCATTAGCGTTTATATCAAAACATAATTGAGTACCAGCTTGTACAGTTTTATTAAATGTTCCGCTTGTTGGAGCAATAGTAGGAGTGTTGTTCGGGTCGCACTTAATTACAATCATCTGCACATCTAATCGAATAGTGCTAAGGGGTTGTCCATTACGCCATTCTGTAACTTCTATGGCAAGAGCAAATCTTCCTTGAGCACGCGGAACCATTGTGGTTAAACCATTATTAATATCTATTGCTGCTAAGCCTGTATTTCCAAAAGGAATTGCGGCATTATAGCCATTGCGATATACTACATCTGCAATGGGTAAATCTAATGTAGGAGGGGGATCGTTGACAATAGGGTTAGTGCTGTTTAACCCTGCCCAAGGGTGTACTAAGCGGTATGAAAGCGAATCACCATCAGGGTCGCTTGCACCATTTAAGTAAGTGGTAGTATCGTTAACACAAATATATGGTGCGGGTACTCCTGTAAAAAAAGGAGAGCTATTGCGTATACTGGTTGGAGGTATAAAAGCATAATAAGTCTGCCCCATCTCATCAATAATATTGTTTTGAGTGTTACGGCAGCAACGTTGCCAAATAAGATGGTAACCAAAGTTTGATGCAGGCAGGTCAATAAGTCTACTATAAGTAGCCTCTCTAATGCAAACTACAGGTGGGTTGGGGCAGTTTGCACCACTGGGTGGGTTTACGGGTATTTCGCTAAGTTTTGTAAACTTGAAAGCGCTGGCTAAGTTGCGCTGCCCTGTGGCATTATATGCACCAATAAAAATTTCATCATCAAACTGCACGGTTGATGCGGCGCAGTCTCTATAAACTTTTAGAGTTACTCTGTATTGAAAATTGCCATTGCCCAACCGGCCAATGTATTGATAGCTCATACTACCTCCCACTAAGTGCGTAGCCTGTGCACTTAAAGCAATGCAGCAAGCAACAATAGTGAATAATAGGTGTTTTAATGAGCTCAATTTCATTTAGCCTTAATATACAATTTTACAATATTTTACATCCAAAATGTTTATTTCTATCTAAGATAGAACTAAAATCAAGCCAAAATGTTGCATTTTGGTATATTTATTATACAACAGAATATGCCTTGACCCCCAAAACAATGATATATTTTGTTTATCTAATTAGGGTGATGTTTCCTGTTTGAACTTGCGCTACATTATCACCGCCTTTATAACGTAACCTGTAAATGTATACACCATCTTCGCAGGGTTTCCCTTTAAAAGTACCGTCCCAGCTTTTTTGTGTATCAGTACTACTAAAAAGCATCTCGCCCCAACGATTAAAAATTTCTATTTCAAATGTTTTGATTGCACCGGGTACTATTACAAAGCTATTGTTAAATCCATCGTCATTAGGAGTAAAGGCATTTGGTACCCAAAGTACAGGTGTAAATTTAATTTCTACTTCATTTGACCATGAGGTGTCAGGATTGGCTTCATTTTCCCAAGCTTTAATTCTATATCTTTGGGTAAAATGATTTAATCCATCGTCATATCTTGCCGTTGTATCTCTGCCAACATCTTTATTAAAAATTGGGAAAGGTTGATCATCGTTTCTTCGGTAAACCTCATAATTAGCTACTTTTTGTTTCCACCCTAAGTAGTTTGTCCAATCAATTTTTGCCTCAAATTTATCGGGTTCAATAACATTAAGGTAAATATTGGTGTGTGTATCGCTATAAAAAATCCTGTTACATAAATCGGTGCCTCTAATTCTATATTGATAGGGGTTAACATCAGTATTTAGGTTAGTATCTGTGTAGTTAAATGTTGTTTGTGGTAGGGTAGCCACTTTTCGCCAAATAGATTTATCTATAGCAGTGGCAGCAATACGCTCAATACCAAATACACTATTGTATTTTGGGGCATTATCCAATTGCCATTGCAACTGCATATAATTATCAGGAAAGCCAACACTAATATAATTTATACTTAATGATGGTTTGTCAGCAAAAACATTTCGTATTAAAGTATCTCCAAAACAACCTTCATTTGATTCTTCAACTACTTTTATAGTATTGTTTTTTTGCCCGCTAAACGTAGTATAAATAGTATTAGTGGTTAATCCACTATCTATAGTACCACTATTTATTTGCCAATGGAATATTGAACTATCAAGACCTTTTGTTTTGTATTGTATGGGTGAGAAAAAAGGATAGCAAACAATTGAATCTCCCACTATAGGTTTGGTTTTGGGTCGTGGGGTAACACGTATTACAGAATTAACAGGGGCACCTACACAACCATATCGACTAGTTTCTACAACCTGTATAGTGTATTTACCTGTATCAGTAATGTTTAGTGATATGGGCGAATTTCCCTGACCACTGAAGCCTGTAGTATCATTATTAATCTTCCATAAGTATTTTGATCCGGCAAAACCGTTTAGAGAGTACAATTGTGCAATATCTCCTTCACAAACTTTAAACTTACCACTAATGGTATTAGCAGTTGGTATAGGGTGTAATACGATATCTAATATTACAGGAGCTCCCTTACAAGGTATATTGTTTACCGAATCGTAGCTGATTTCGTACACGCTAACCTTAGCGTTGCCAAATTTCCCCCAGTCAATAATAATATTGTGGGTAGTATCATCTTGTACAATTGTACCGCCTATTGCATCCCAAAAATAATCAGAGCCGTTTGTTTTTACTACGGTGTAAGGTATACCAAAAGTAAATTCGCATATACTGTCTTTTCCTACAGGTTTAAAACCTTGAAGAACATGGTTTTTAACTATGTTTATTACAGTCGTATCACCTATACAGCCCCATTTTGAAGTTTCAACAACTTTAATTTTGCCAACACCTGCACCTCCCCAATCAACAATAATTGTATCTGTCCCATTCCCTGATACAATACTTCCACCTTCTATAAACCAGTCATAAGTAGACGAATGTAGGCCATTAACAGCATTATAGCTTACACCTCTGATATGTGGGCACACTGATTTACTGCCATAAATACTATCGGTGTGAGGGCGGGTAATATCTATTTGTTGCCAACTTGTATCTCCAATACAACCGTACTTATTAGTTTCAACAAGTCCAATTTTGCCTCTACCTTCAGCATTCCAATGTACAAAGGCTTGATGAGGCTGAGGAATTGTTTGTAAAGAGCCGCCAAATATGAACCAGTTGTATGAGCTTCCTGTTGTAGGAGTAATTTCATAAAAGTTGTTGTCGCTAAACTCACAGGCAGTATCAGGGTCAATATTTAACTCATTGGGGTAGGAACCAATAGTAATAGCGTATGTATATTTGGGTGATAAACATCCTTTTGGGTTGGTTTGTACCAAAGATAAAGCACCGCTACCAGGGGTGCCCCAGTTAATTTTAACTTCGTTTAAGGTATCTGCACCTACTATTGTACCCCCTACAATTTCCCATTTGTATTTGTAATTAGCAATAAATGGCGAGAAATAGATAAGACCAGTATCGCCGGTACAAACAATATTTTTCCCTCCAAAAGATATTTGTCCCGGAAATTTCTTTACCTCGATATTAAAACTAACGCTTTTACTTTTGGGTGGGCAGCCATCATCAATAGCATCAATTACAAAACTATAGGGTACTACACGACCTTGGTCGCACGAAGGAGTCCAGCAAAATTTGGATGTAACCGTAGATGTAGCAGAGTCTTTTTTAAATGTAGCAATTGGGCCTTTCCAGTTTGGATCGTCGCCAAAAACTTCACCCCGACCGCTTATTATTACTGTTTGGCTGGGGTTAATGTCGGTATCAGTGGCTTTTATATCAAAGCAAATTGTTTCTCCTGCTTCAACACTTCTGCTAAACCCACCCGAAGTTGGAGCAATACTAGGAGTAGCATTGCCGGCACAGTTTATCGCTATAATTTGTACATCGCGCCTAATGCTGCTAATGGCAATTCCATTTCGCCATTCAGTTACCTCAATAGCCATTGAGAATAAACCTTGTTTGGGTGCCAGCATAGTTGTTAAGCCAGTGATTGCTTCAATGCCTGCATAACCTGAGTTTCCAAACGGTTTAGCTACTGAATATCCAAAATTATAACCCACAGGGGAAATGGGTAATAAGAGTGTAGAAGGTGGGGTAGGAGTGGGGATAGTACTAGTTCCTCCTGCCCATGGTCTAACTAATGCATAAGACAATGAGTCACCGTCCGGGTCGATAGCACTATTTAGGTATGTTGTAGAGTCGTTTACACATATATAAGGTGCGGGCACCCCCCTAAATCTGGGCGAACTATTTTTTAAACTGGCCGAAGGTATAAAGGCGTAGTAGGTTTGGCCGTAATTGTCGGGTATGTTTATTTGGTTGGTATTGCGGCAGCAGCGCTCAAACATTAAGTGATACCCGTGGGTAGCTACTGGGACATCAATAGTACCTGTGTATATACCTTCTTGTATACAAACTGTTACATTATTTGTACAGTTTGACCCTTGCGGTGGATTAACATTTGTGGGGGGCGAGAGGGTAAACATGAAAATGTCGAAAAGAGGCTTATCCAGTGTGTCCTTATACACAGCCAAATTAATGGGATTATCAAAGGGGGCACCATTTGGATTACTACAATCACGATAGATGGTTAAAGTAACTTTATATCTAACAGTATTGCCAAAAGTTGAGACATATTCATAATCTATACTACCTCCAACTAAATGTGTGCTATATCCCTGCAATACAGAGAATAGTATTAGTAAAGTGATTAATATTGGTTTAATCGGTTTTAGCACAAAGCGTAATGTATTATATGTTATAAAAGTAATCAAACTATAAGACATTCTTAACTATGAATAAGTTGTTCGCTTTTGTATAAAATTTTTAAAGTCTTTTTTAATGAAAAAAGATGTTTTATAAAACGATAAAATGCTTAAATTTGCAGCCCTTTTAAACAAAAGGATGACTCGGCGGGATAGCTCAGATGGTTAGAGCGCAGGATTCATAACCCTGAGGTCGGCAGTTCGATCCTGCTTCCCGCTACAAACTGTCACTCCGTGACAGAATTAAAAATTTGAAGAACAATAAAGCCCTTGCAGCGCAAGGGCTTTATTGTTTATGGGGTTAAAAATTATAAAAAATGTATTTTTTAGCCCAATTTATAACCTCAAATTTTTATACCTGTTATTTCCAGAGTCGGTAAGTACGAACTCCATCTGGCAGGAGTCTTTGATTTTTATGTGAAGTATCCCGTCTTCGTATGCTGAAAGGGGCACACTGCTTTGGGTCTGTACTATAGTGAATAGGGAAACCAGTGCCACTAATAAACTCAGTAGTTTAGTTTCATTTGGTTTGCAACTTTTAATTTAAAATGAATAGATAATTGAAGAAAGTTAAGGTAACCAGCGCTTTGCAAAAACGGAAATGAACAACCGATACTGTTTAACGAACAGGTGTAGGTATTTATTTAAAGAAGTATATAATTAACCGTATAGATAAAACCCGGCTGCAAAAAAAAAACATTACAATTTACATGGAGGGTATGTCGAACGCAAGTATAATAATGT
Source organism: Bacteroidia bacterium (assembly GCA_037968475.1). Lineage (GTDB taxonomy): Bacteria > Bacteroidota > Bacteroidia > UBA8524 > UBA8524 > SB11. The sequence goes on along the minus strand of JBBKVO010000018.1, from coordinate 41,190 downwards.
GCAGTACGTCAGGTGCTCCTAAAAAGTTGGCCAATACATATTTTATGCAAATGGACTGCCATCGGGTATTTACCTTGTAGAAGGTAGTTGACGGCACTACCCATAAAGCTCATTACATTTAATTAAGTAAAGCAGCCTCAATATTTATTGAGGCTGCTTTTTGTTTCAGGACCATTGATGAGTTGTAGGCAATCGTTAACTCTTAGAAAATCTATAATGTAGGTTGAGACTAGTTTGACAATTTGTTCGTCAGCTCCACTACTAATATTAGGCTTCCGCATATTGGGAGCCTTTTTGTTATTATTTGGGTAGAACAACTTTTTCGCCCAAACCCATGATAATCAGTTTAATCATAGTGTGCTAAACAAGGTACGTCTTTGGCTAACAGACTCACGGTTACTTTACATTTGAGAGTTTTTTCAAAAGTCAGTTTAAACAGAAGATTCTTTTGAGGTTTAGAAAGTCCAATTAGGTTATCATAATTTTTGGGTACTTACAAGGAATAAAAGTTCTACAATTAAATTCATAAAATATTACAAATCATATCTCAAAACGATTATATTTGTCCCCTTATTTTTAAATGCATAAGTACACACAAAAAAAATGAAAAAAAACAAGCTTTCCTTTATGTTTAGCAAGCCTGCTCCGTTTAGTGCTTTGCTATCCTTGTTTTCTATTCCCCCAGGAGTAGTTTTTGTTCAAACTCGTATTGCTTTCATTTCCCGACGCTGATAGCGTAGTACCCTCTACCTTATCCTGTTTCGCACAGGACTTTTTCATCTCAATTTTTTCAGATTTAAAAAATTAACCGTCTTGGCTGTGCCTTGCATTTTTTTGCACGCAGTTGAGGCAATACATAATACATGCACAAAAAAGATTTTGTGGTGTGTGTGGCTGAAGAACGCCATGCACACTTTGCACAACAAATATGCGATGAGATGTCCGCTTCGGCCAAAGCAAGGGGTACAGGAATAGCCAAGCGTACGCCCGATTATATACAAATGAAAATGACTGAAGGCAAAGCCATTATTGCCTTTAGCAGAAAAGGTGAGTGGGCAGGCTTTTGCTATATAGAAACGTGGGGACACGGCAAGTTTGTGGCTAATTCAGGACTAATCGTATCGCCCGAATTTCGCAAAAGCGGATTGGCAAGAGACATTAAGGAAAAGGTTTTTGACCTTTCGCGCAAAAAATATCCCACGGCAAAAATATTCGGTCTTACAACTGGTTTAGCGGTAATGAAGATAAACTCAGAGTTGGGGTATGTACCCGTAACCTATTCAGAACTAACAGATGACGAGGCATTTTGGAAAGGCTGCCAAAGCTGCATCAATTATGAAATATTGATGAGCAAAGAACGCACCAACTGCATTTGCACCGCCATGTTATACGATGCCGAAGAAAAAAAGCGTGGCAAACGCAGGAAATGGGAATTCAGAAAACAATCAAAAATATACGAACGCCTTTTACGCCTAAAACAATGGAGTTTTTTGAGGCAATTGAGGGAAGAAAGTAAAAAACTTAAATTATTCTAACAATGAAAAAAGCAGTTTTGGCCTTTAGTGGCGGACTTGATACCACTTATTGCGCCGTCTATCTTGATAAAATATTAGGCTGTGAGGTACACGCCGTAACCGTTAACACAGGTGGTTTTAGTGTTGATGAAGTGGTCACCATTGAGCAACACGCCCACAAACTGGGTGTAACTACTTATACCTGCCTTGATGAGCGTGAAAACTTTTACAACAAAGTGATACGTTTTTTGGTGTTTGGCAACATACTTAAAAACAATACGTACCCGCTATCGGTAAGTGCCGAGCGCATTGTGCAGGCCATTGCCATTGCCGAATACGCCAAAAAAGTGAATGCCGATTGTATAGTCCACGGCAGCACCGGTGCTGGCAACGACCAAGTAAGGTTTGATATGGTGTTTAATATTCTTGCCCCAAATATTGAGATTATTACTCCTATACGTGATAACAAATTATCACGCGAAGAGGAACTAATCTTTTTGAAACGATATGGCATAACCATGAATTTTGAAAAGGCTATGTATAGCATAAACAAAGGGCTTTGGGGCACATCGGTAGGGGGGAAGGAGACCCTTACCTCACACCAGCCTTTGCCGGATAGTGCTTACCCTACGCCACTTACTAAAACAGAGCCGACTAATTTTACTCTTAGTTTTAAAAAAGGAGATTTAAAAGGTATAAACGGTGAGGATTTCAAAAGTCCTGTTGATGCCATCCTTAAACTTGAGGAACTGGCCGCAGGCTTTGCCATTGGCCGCGATATACACGTGGGCGATACAATTATTGGCATAAAAGGCCGCGTGGGTTTTGAAGCCGCCGCTCCGCTTATCATCATCAAAGCGCACCATGCGCTTGAGAAACATACGCTTACCAAATGGCAATTGTATTGGAAAGACCAACTGGCAGCATGGTATGGCAACTGGATGCACGAAGGCCAATATCTTGACCCAACTATGCGTGATATGGAGGTGTTTATGCAAAATACCCAACAAACCGTTAGCGGTGAGGTGTTTATAACCCTACACCCGCATAGGTTTACCATTAACGGTATACAATCTAACCATGATTTGATGGCTGCCAAGTTTGGCAGTTATGGTGAGATGAACAACGCATGGACAGGCGATGACGTAAAAGGATTTGCCAAAATTTTTGGAAACCAAGTTTCTATTTACCAACAAGTTAACGCAACTGAAAATGGAAAAGAAAATTAAAGCAGGCATAGCAGGGGCGGCAGGCTATACAGGCGGTGAATTGATTCGTTTGTTACTGCTGCACCCCAATGTAGAAATAGTGTTTGCCCACAGCAATAGCAATGCTGGCAAGCCCTTATACCACGTGCATACTGATTTGCTGGGCGATACCACTTTGCTTTTTGCCAGCGAGTTGAGCAATAACATTGATGTATTGTTTTTGTGCATGGGGCACGGCGATTCTAAAAAGTTTTTGGCTGCAAACAGTATTCCTTCTAACGTTAGAATTATAGATTTAAGTCAGGATTTTAGGTTAAAAGAGAATGCAACTGATAAATGGGTATATGGCTTACCTGAATTAAACTGCGAAAAAATAAGCAGCAGCCAATACCACATAGCCAACCCTGGTTGTTTTGCCACCTGCATACAACTGGCCTTGCTGCCATTGGCGCAAGCAGGTTTGTTACAAGCTGATGTACACATAAATGCCACCACCGGCTCAACAGGGGCGGGGCAATCGCCAAGTGCCACCGGCCATTTCAGTTGGCGGGCAAACAACCTTTCGGTATATAAAGCTTTTGAACACCAGCACTTAAAGGAAATTGGAGAAAGCCTGTTTCAGTTGCAACCTTCACTAAACGTACCACTTAACTTTATACCCCAAAGGGGAAGTTTTACACGGGGCATTCACGCATCGCTATATACCCAATGCGCACTACCTATTGAAGAAGCCATTGCTTTGTACGACCAGTATTACCGCAACAATCCATTTGTACACATTAGCCTGCGCCCCGTTGATTTGAAACAGGTAGTTAACACCAACAAATGCCTGTTGCATATAGAAAAACACGGCGATATGCTGATGGTTACCAGTGTGATTGATAACCTGCTGAAAGGTGCATCAGGGCAGGCGGTGCAAAACATGAACCTTGTTTTTGGTTTGGATGAAACTGCAGGATTAAAACTTAAACCCGTAGCATTTTAAAAAAGTAAACCATGAATTTATTTGACGTATATCCCTTGTTTGATATAACCCTCGTAAAGGCCGAAGGCTCTTACATTTGGGACGATAAAGGCACAAAATATCTTGATTTATATGGCGGTCATGCTGTAATATCCATAGGCCATAAGCACCCACACTACGTGCAGATGCTTACCGAGCAGCTAAACAACATTGCTTTTTACTCAAATGCAGTAAAAATGCCCTTACAGACTGTGTTAGCTGAAAAACTGGGCAAACTTTCAGGTTACGAAGATTACAGCCTTTTCCTTTGTAATTCAGGAGCCGAAGCCAACGAGAATGCCCTTAAACTGGCATCATTTCACAACGGGCGTAAAAAAATTATAGCCTTTAGCAAATCGTTTCACGGACGCACATCGCTGGCCGTTGCAGCTACTGATGATGCTTCAATAGTTTCGCCTGTTAATCAAACAGAAAACATTACTTTTTTACCCTTTAATGATATAGAAGCCGCCAGCCAACACATTACTGATGAGGTTTGCGCAGTAATTATTGAAGGCATACAAGGCGTGGGCGGGGTGCAAATACCCACCACCCAGTTTTTGCAACACCTTTCAGCCCTTTGCGAAAAAACAGGAGCTATTCTTATTTTAGACGAAGTACAATCGGGTTACGGGCGTTCGGGTAAGTTTTTTGCCCACCAGCACGCAGACATCAAACCTCATCTTATTACCGTAGCCAAAGGTATGGGCAATGGGTTCCCTGTTGGGGGTGTGCTTATTCACCCTATGTTCAAAGCCAAATACAGTATGCTGGGAACCACCTTTGGTGGTAATTATCTTGCTTGCGCCGCTGCCATTGCCGTGTTGGATGTAATTGAACAAGAAAACCTTGTAGAGAAAGCCGCCGAAATGGGCGAATACATAGTTAATGCCCTTAAAAGCCATAATGCAATTAAAGAAATACGCAGCTTAGGACTGATGATTGGTATAGAGTTATACACTACCTGTGCACCTGTGCGCAGCGAGTTGTTGTTTACACACCACATCTTCACCGGTTCATCATCAGATAAAAATACCTTGAGAATATTACCTGCACTCAATCTTGCTAAAAGTGATGCCGATATATTTATAGATGCCTTTCACCAAGTGCTACCAAATACCCTTTCGCAGCCATGAAGCAGTTTATAAGCGCAAACGATGTGACCGATATGGAGGCACTGTTGCAAGAAGCCATCACTCTAAAAAAGCAACCTTACAATTTTGCCCATTTGGGCAAAAACAAAACACTAGGGCTTATTTTTATGAATCCCAGTTTGCGTACCCGCCTAAGTACACAAAAAGCGGCCACCAATTTGGGTATGCAGGTAATGGCTATGAATATTGATAAAGACGGCTGGACGCTTGAGTTACAGGAAGGTAGTGTGATGAATGGCACTACCGTTGAGCATATTAAAGATGCCGCCGCTGTGATGGGGCTGTATTGTGATATTATAGGCATCCGCAGTTTTCCATCACTAAAAAATAAAGAAGACGATTACAACGAGGTGTTCTTGCACAAGTTTTTCCAATATTGCCGTGTACCCGTTGTTAGCCTTGAGTCGGCCACCTTGCACCCCTTGCAAAGTTTCGCTGATTTAATCACCATAAAAGAAAATTGGCACCAAGCCGGAAAGCCAAAAGTAGTGCTTACATGGGCACCCCACATTAAACCTTTGCCGCAGGCTGTTGCCAACTCGTTTGCGCAGTGGATGGGCAGGGCAGAGGTAGATTTCGTAATTACACACCCCGTAGGGTTTGAGTTAGCCGAGCAGTTTACTGTAAACGCAAGCATCACTCACAACCAAAACGAAGCATTAGAGGGGGCTGATTTCGTGTACGTAAAAAACTGGTCGGCATATACAGATTATGGTAAAACCCTTGATAATGCTAATAGTTGGATGCTTACCCCGAAACAAATGGAGCAAACTAATACCGCAAAAATAATGCACTGCTTGCCTGTGCGCCGAAACCTTGAGTTGAGTGATGTATTGATAGACGGTCCCGACTCATTGGTGTTGCAGCAGGCCAATAACCGCTTGTTTGCAGCCCAAGCCGTGCTAAAAAAAATGCTTACTTCGTAATAACAGCCCTATGAATAACGAAAAACTATACATAGTGAAGATTGGCGGTAACGTTGTAGATGACGCCGAAAAACTGAAAAAATTTTTAACCGATTTCGCCTCCATTAATGACAAAAAAATATTGGTGCACGGTGGTGGTAAAATTGCTACCCAACTGGCTGAAAAATTAGGTATTGAGGTGAACATGGTAAACGGCCGCCGCATTACCGATGCCAAAACACTGGATGTAGCCGTGATGGTATATGCAGGCCTTGCCAATAAAAACATTGTAGCAAAATTGCAGGCATTACAATGCAATGCCATTGGATTAAGCGGTGCTGATGCTTCAATTATTACAGCGCACAAACGCACAAATACAGAAATTGATTATGGCTTTGCCGGCGATATAGACCAAGTGAATACCACGGTATTGCAAAACCTTATATTCAGTGGGTTTACACCCGTAATGGCACCCATTACCCACGATGGCAAAGGACAATTATTAAATACCAATGCCGATACTATTGCCGCAAAACTGGCCACCTCTTTTGCAAATACATATCAAGTGCAATTGGTATATTGTTTTGAGAAATATGGAGTATTGCACAATGTTGAGGATAAAACATCAGTAATACCTAGTATTAACGCTAAATATTATGCAGAACTGAAAGCGCAGGGTATAATTGCAAAAGGTATGTTGCCCAAACTAAATAATGCCTTTGCTGCGGTAAATAATGGTGTAAACACAGTGGTAATAGGCCACTCTAAACAAGTACTTGATTTAATAAACCCCGATATTAATGCAGGAACAACGATCAGTAAATAATGTAGAAAAGCTATATGCAGAAGCGGTTGAATTGTTGCAACAGTTGATTGCTACCCCATCTTTCAGCAAAGAAGAAGATAAAACAGCCGCCTTGTTGGTTGATTTTATGGAAGTGAGGGGCATTACCACAAACCGCAAAGGCAATAACGTATGGGCGGTAAACAAGCATTACGATGCTGCCAAGCCAAGTATATTGCTCAATTCTCATCACGATACTGTGAAACCCAATTCCAATTATACCCTTAATCCATTTAGCCCCATTATTGCCGATGGCAAATTGTATGGTTTGGGTAGTAATGATGCGGGGGCTTCGCTTGTATCGCTATTAGTCACCTTTATTCATTTTTATGCGGATGAAGATTTAAAATACAATTTGGTATATGTGGCTTCGGCAGAAGAAGAAAACTCAGGGTTAAACGGCATTGAGTTGGCATTGCCCGAAATTGGTGCCATTGAGTTTGCCATTGTTGGCGAACCGACCCTAATGCACATGGCCATTGCCGAAAAGGGATTGATGGTGTTGGATTGTACTGTAAAAGGCAAAGCAGGCCACGCCGCCCGCGAAGAAGGCGAAAACGCGCTATACAAAGCCCTTTCAGATATTGAATGGTTCAGGACTTACGAGTTCCCAAAAATATCGCCTACGTTGGGCAAAGTAAAAATGTCGGTAACAGTAATACAAGCAGGCAGTTTGCACAATATGGTACCCGAAACCTGCACATTTACTGTGGATGTGCGTTGTACCGATGCCTTCACATTGGAAGAATTGCTTGAAACTATTAAGGCTAACGTTAACTGTGAGGTAGCTCCCCGCTCGTTGCGTATGCGCCCATCGTTTATTGATAGCCAACACCCTGTTGTGCAAAGTGGAGTAGCGCTGGGCAGAGATTGCTACGGCTCGCCCACCACGTCAGATCAAGCATTGATGCCTTTTCCTTCATTAAAAATGGGAGTGGGCGATTCGGCGCGGTCGCACACGGCCGATGAATTTGTATACCTGCACGAAATAAAAGAGGGCATTAACCTATACATACAACTATTAACTCCGCTACTAGTATGAAACTTTGGCAAAAAGACAAACAGCAAACCGCCACTTGGATAGAAGAATTTACGGTTGGTCGCGACCGTGAGTTTGATTTGCTATTGGCTGAACATGATGTTTTAGGTTCGATAGCACATACCACTATGTTGCAAAGCATTGGTCTACTTACTGCTGATGAGTTTACCAACATACACGCGGGATTAAACACTATACTTACCGAAATACACGCAGGCAATTTTAAAATAGAAGATGGGGCAGAAGATATACACTCGCAAATAGAGTTGATGCTTACCCAACGTATTGGCGAAGACGGTAAAAAAATACATAGCGGACGTAGCCGAAACGACCAAGTATTACTTGATTTGAAGCTGTATTTGCGTGCAGAATTAAAGCATATTGCCAAAGAAACAAATGCCCTTTTTGGCGACTTGATAAACTTGAGTAATACCCATAAAAGCAAGTTATTGCCGGGCTATACCCATTTGCAATTGGCCATGCCATCATCGTTTGGGTTGTGGTTTGGTGCCTATGCCGAAAGTTTGGTGGATGATATGGAAATGGTGCAGGCTGCCTACAATATTTGCAATAAAAACCCATTAGGTTCGGGGGCGGGTTACGGCTCTTCTTTCCCACTTGATAGAGCACTTACTACAAAATTATTGGGTTTTGATAGCATGAATTATAATGTTGTATATGCGCAAATGACAAGAGGGAAAACAGAAAAAGCTGTGGCAACTGCTTTGGCATCAATAGCCGCAACCCTCTCAAAATTTGCTTACGATGTGTGCCTGTATATGAACCAAAACTTTGGTTTTATTAGTTTTCCCGATGAACTTACTACTGGATCAAGCATTATGCCGCATAAAAAAAATCCAGATGTTTTTGAGTTGATACGCGCCAAATGTAACGGCATACAAGCCCTGCCCAACGAGATAACATTGCTTATAAACAACCTACCATCTGGCTATCACCGCGATATGCAGATAACTAAAGAGGCACTGTTTCCTGCTATTACTGAGTTGTTAAATTGCATAAGCACTTGTCGTCTGATGTTGCAACACATTATTGTAAAAGAGGGGATATTGGAACAAGAAAAATATGCCCAGTTATTTAGTGTAGAACGGGTAAACGAATTGGTATTGCAAGGCATACCGTTTAGGGATGCTTACAAACAGGTAGGTAAGGAAATAGAAGAAGGTAGTTTTAAAGCTCCAACACAACTAAACCATATCCATGCCGGAAGCATGGGTAATTTGTGCAATGATGAAATAGAAAGGGCAATGGAAAAGTTTCAAGAGTTATACATGGCATAAAGCAGGAAAAACAGGATAATAGAGGTGAATTTTCAAACACAGTAAGCGGTAATTCAGAAACTGAAGAGTTATGTCAGGATTGTAAGTTGTTAATTATATTCAAAAAAGTGAACAACTGGTTCGATAACGTTATGCTCCGGGCTACAAATGCTTTAAAACCCTTGCACTGCAAGGGTTTTCTTATTTACGAGAAAACCTGTGTAACTCTATGGTTTTCTTGAGGAAGAAGATATAACAATCATCTTGAGAGATTTTTGGAGTTCGATTCTGCTTCAGCTTTTTTATTTTTGCATCAGGTGAAATACAATGCTATCATAGCTATTATTAGATCAAAGAAGTTTCTTTGCTAAGACCTTGTGAAGTCCTTCCATGTAAATATTATTGGAAGGGCCTTTACACTTATCGAAAAAGCATTGATGATATATATCTGAGGATATACTCCAAAACGCAGACAAACAACAGAATCAATAATAACCCAAACACTAAATGCCATGATAATAGCATTTCTTGCCCATAGTTGCTTTTCTTTGAATGGGTACCTAGCAATAAAGGCTAACAAAATATAGCAGCAAGCTATAGTTCCTCCCAAAGGGCCATAAATAAAAGCACGGAATGCATCTGCCTGAGGTGGAAATTGAGAACTATTCCAAAAAATATTTGCAAGCATTTTATCATAGGGTAGGAATACTATGTTTTTTCCAAAGAATGCAAAAACAATTCCTGAAAAAGCAAAAAGTAAACTGGTATAGAAAAGCCACTTTTGCCAAAATAAAAAATGATTGTGTTTAAAACGGGCTGCCATGTGTTTGTTTGATTTGAGACCTTGTAATCAGTCGTTGGCAATTAGGATGTATCTGAATGCCCAACTCCATTTCACTGAATAATTTTCGAATCCGGCTCTTTCAAGTAATGATATCAGTTCGCCTCTTTTAAATCCTCTCTTTACTGAAAGCGGAGCATCATTCTTTACCAAATAGGATTTTGAAAATAATGTGGTAAGAATTTTTATGCTATAATAGGCAAACCAATTTCGATGCAAATCATTTGCAAGAATAATACACTGATTGGATTTCCCAAATTTGAATAAACTTATTATTTCTTCATCTGTAAGATGATGTAAGAATAAACTACAATGAATAACATCTATTTTTTTAAGGAGTTCTTCTGAAATATTCCGGTAGTCATCACAAATTAATTTTTTGTTATGTAGGGCAGACAAATTATCTTTTGCGTACGTTACGCAATCACTTTTTAAATCAACGCCATAGAAAAACAATTTCTCCGTAGTATTATCAGCTAATTTAGAAAGCTGCTTTATAGAATCGCCACCACCAAATCCAATATCTAAAATAGCATGAACTGTTTTGTTTGTTTTTAGTATAGCAGCTAATCCTTTTCTTGATGCGTTGTATCCTCCTAATTGCATATTTATAATATCCAATTCCATAAGGTTACGATGCAGATCTTTGGTGGCAATAATGCTATTGTCCAAATATTCTTTTTCATTTGATCTAAACCTAAACTGCATAATTTTCGATTGAATATTTAGACCTGTTTATGTTTGTTGTATCAACTGATGAAAGGCTAATCATTTCAATGCTTATGCCCGGCCCAAAGGCGCAAGTAAATATTTTTTTGTCCTCAATGTGTTCAGCATTTTTAATTTTATTAACTATTCTTTTTAAAATAAAAAGAATAGTTGGAGACGACATATTACCATATTGTTGTAGTACACTCATTGAATCATCTACGCTACTTTCATTCAAGTGAAGACTTTCTTTAACTGCCTCTACAATTTTAACACCACCCGGGTGAATCGCCCAATAGTCTGTTTCGCTTATATTTTCGTTCAAAAAATCAGTTACAACAGGCTGTATATTATCTTTTATGGCTTTAACAATATTCTTACTTAGATACATCCGAAATGCAGAAGAAGAAATATTCCAGGTCATTAAATCCAGCGTGTTCGGAATATATGCAGAGCCTATAGCATCAATATTTAAAACTACTTTATCTTTTATATGCTCGCTTTCGTCTCCACAAACTATCACTGCAGCAGCCCCGTCAGCAAATAATAAATTAGCAATAATATCTTCATCTATTTCTGATGGATAAAAATGCAGCGAACAAAGTTCGGCGCAGACAATTAAAATGCAGGCATCGGGATTTGCCTGTGCGATATAATGTGCTTGCTTAAGGGCTTTAATAGCCGCATAACAACCCAAAAAATTTATTGCCAATTTTTCTGTGTGTTGTAGTCCGTAATGTTCGGCTACCAAAAACTCAAATCCTGGAGCAAATAATCCTGTACAGCTTACGGTGATAAGATGCGTAACATCATGTGATTCAATATTGGTTTGTATCAGCAATCTATCAATGGCTTTTGCGGCCAACGGCATAATTTTTTCCTTATACAGGTGCATTCTTTTTTCTACGGGCTGTTTATAATTCCCTGCTGTATATAACTCGTATTCATTCCCCTTATAGTCGGGGATGCAGCTATATCTGGTGTTTATTTGTGTTTTCTTAGTTAAGAAATTTATTTTTTGAGTTAGGAGGCTTGCGTCGCCAAATCCAAAATTCTGGGAATAAAAACGCTCCACATCTTCCTTTTCAATTCGGAACTCAGGAACGGCAGTTGATATATCTAGGATGTATGACATAAGTGCTTATTTAATTATCAATAGTAAAAAGTAAAGATTGTTGAGCGATGATGAAAGGACAAGCATGGTCATTGTATTTTTAAAATTAATGTGCCTGCTGTTTTTAAATGATCGTACCGCCCAGTATGTAAAGAATATTGTAGAGGGTAGCATCACTATATTAAAAAGCCAGAAATTATTTATTGTTGTGTCACTGTGAAACGAAAAATAAACAAACAGCGTAGCCATTAAAAACATGAGTGCTGAAAAAACAAATGTCCCCTTTGCACCTACCAGTATACTCAGTGTTTTTACACCATCTTTCCAGTCTGATTCATGCTGGTAAATCTGCGTAATCGGATATATTGTCCCGATAAAAAAGGAAGAGGCAATTGCAGAAAACACGACGGATTGATTTGAAAACAAGGTAATCGATGACAAGGCAAAAATATTCGCGCAGAATATCCATGCTCCCTGGAAAAAGAATACTACTAAAAAACCGATAACCGGAAATTTTTTGAGTCGGATTTTTCTATTGCTGTAAAGACGTGAGAAGATGATATAACCAACAACAAAAATTGCAAAATAAATATTTATTAAAAGTGAAAGAAAAATAGCTACTCCATCCAAAAAGTTACAAGAATACAACAACAGTTTTGTTGGCTTTGGTGGTACAGCCAAGCCTCCAATCGGGCCTTCATCCTGATCATTGTAACTGTTATAGCCATTACTGGAAGGAAAGACTAAAATGTGCCAAATAAGTAAAACCAGAAATAGCTGTAAATTGATTTCGGGATGGATATAGAATAAGGAAAATAAGGAGATGGGTAACAGGAATATTGAGAAAGGAAACCTCAGCAGCTTAATGGTATCTCTAATATGCTCCATTGCTTTTATTTTGAACGATAACAAACATTATAAGCATGTAAACGTAGCCACATTTAGAATAAAGGCTGTTACGTAATTTTTTTAAAAACTTACATCATTCACACATTTGAAATGAGGAGACGGCGTTTTAATCTTTAATTCCTCGCAGCTATGCTGCGACGGTGGACAGTGAAGGGGGTGTTTTCTCTCTCTTACTTTTTTTAAAATCCGATACCCCGTCAGCTTTGCTGCGGGGTAGTTCATTTTGTGAAAATATTTCCCAGACTGTACCCGATTTAAACGATAAAATGTACTTGAGATGTGAGCGGGGTGCAGGCTTGTGTATTCTCCGCCATTTGCTGATAGTTTTTTTAAATCAAAAATTGCTGAAGATAGCTTTCAAAATGCGCCGCTTCTTTGATATTAGAGCGATAGGCGATATACATATCCGGTCGAATAAGGTAACAACCACTATTCTTAATACCAAAATGATCATAAAGAAATTTTGTTTCTGATGAAAATGGAATTATTTCAACCGATAAAACAGTTTTATATTTTTCTGCAACACTTATGAATTCAAGTGGAAGAGAATTTTTAGTAAAAATGAAAAGTGTAAACCCCGTCGCTTTTATTTTCTCCTGAATATTTATTTTTTTATTAGTAGCACTATATACTAAAAAGGGCAATCTGTCTCCGGGTAACGGTGCAATGCGGGGAAAATTTCCTAAGGATGCATTGTGTGATAATAGACCTTTTCGGTAATTAATTCCAATTTGGGATAGGGCATTAAAACAAAATTGGCGAATAGACTTTTGTTTTTCTATAAGCGGCAACATCCATTTCATAAGATATGGAAGCATATACAGGCGGAATGTTTTAGTGAAACTATTTTGACTTGTAACAAGGTTATAAATTTTGCCGGTTGAGCGGACTAATTTTTTCGCAATATTTTTCCTTTCGTCAGAATAAGTATTCAGAAGCGAATCCTTCGCTTTTCCCTGAATTACAAACGCTAGTTTCCAAGCCAGATTATAAGCATCCTGTAATCCTGTATTCATACCTTGTGCGCCAACCGGAGTGAAAGTATGTGCCGAATCTCCCACTAAGAAACAACGGTTTTTTTGATAGGATAGCGCATATTGCTGATTTGCATGAGTAACAGAAAACCATTCAGGATTGCATAACTTGATTTTCATGCGAAGTCTTTCTGCAAAGTTTTTTTCTATGTCATCAAATGTAATATGTTCGTTACCCTTCAGCTCCTTAGGTATCAAGCCATCTATGCGCTTTCTTCCGTTTTTCATTGGAAAAAATCCGGAAGTGGAAACATCTGAAAATGAAAAACACATATCACCAGGGGGCAAATCAAGTTCTGCTTTGCAATCAATAATAAATAAAGATATAGGGTGTGTTTTGCCCACGAAATGAATTTTTAATTGTTCACGAACTATACTGTGTCCGCCATCAGCAGCAATTAGATAGTGTGCTTTTATAATTTCTTCATTTCCATTAGCGAGTTTTAAAACAGAAGTAACACCTGTTTCATCTTGAATAAAACTTTTCAATTCTGTTCCTCTTTCAACAGAAAAACCCTGATCGGAAGTAAAGTCAATTAATAGTTCCTCGGTTTTTGATTGCTCTATCAAATACAGATTTGGAAATTTTGTAAGGCCTTGTCCAGTATCTGCTAAAGAAATCCGAGCTGTTTTTTTTCCATTGAAAACGATGCTTAGATCGTTGGCTATAATTGATTCCTGCACTACTTTTTCAGAAATCCCCATCTGATCAAAGATTTCCACACTTCTTGCATGAACGATTAATGCACCTGAATAAGTGGATGGATATTCTTTTTTATCAATGATACGAAAATGAATACCGTGAATTGCCAACTGACATGCCATCATTAGGCCTGAAGGGCCGGCACCAATTATCAGCACCTCTGTTATTTTTTCAGATTTGTTAGGCAATGACAAGATGCTCCAGCTTCATATTCACAAATTTATCCATAAATATCCGTAAACAGCACTAAGTTGCTACAAACGACCGAATAATTTTTCGAGCTTACCCAAAAACTGATACAAATAGTTCGATAACGTTCCGGTTCGGGCTACAAATTTTTAAAAACCCCTTGCGTTAGCAAGGGGTTTTCTGTTTTAATGGGCTAATTACATTATGTAATTATTTAAATTATCCATATAAAAGAGGTCGTGTAGGTCGTGATTTCTGCACTTATCTTTTAGATATTACTAATCTATTGGTTTAACCCAAATGAGAGCATTCTTTTATCAAACTTAATTTTAAATAGTTGCCGGTTGATGCGTACGTCAGAAACGTTTTTTACTATAAAGCAAGATTGAGTGAAAAAGTAGAGTGAGATTGAGTAATTATAAATAGTAAGTTACTCTATCCCAACAATGTTATCGTCTTAGTATTTTTATTGAATATTATCTTGTAAAAGTTCATTCAAATCTGCTTGTCGCATAATATATATATATATATATTTGAGTTATTATGACAAGTAATTTGGTTACCCCAGATGGGGAAATGTTTTATGAAGTATCTTTAAATGATGCAAAGCGATGGATTAGTAATTGGAAGAATTATATGCAGCAAACAATCACTGTAGCTTATTTAATAAGAGGATTTGAGATGGTAAACCTACTTGTAGATCCCCCGCCTATTTGCAATAAGGCATACGGAGTTAGAATTTATTATGCCATGGGTGATCACCAAGAACCTAAAACATTATTAGTAGCCGTGGAGAAAAGTCCTGACGGAACATTTGTTGATATTCTTACAAAAGCAATGCTTACACCCAAATTACCCACTAGTGATATATATGATTTCTCAAGTCCTTGTCCGCCGACTTGCGATTTAGATAGTCCGCTATATAAAGCTTGAAAAGTGAAATTGGGGGTGAATATGTGTTGAAGTTAAAACTTAAACCGTAAAGGTTACTATCAATAAATTATTATATGCACACATGAAACTTATATTATTAGGGTTAGTAAATAATGCCTATCTACTAGTGTTAATACCTTTCATTATCAGTTTTTTCCGTAAAGAGATTGCATCTAAAAATTGGAATTTTTTGCTTGCTTATATTTATGTATGCCTTGCTACAGAAGTAACTGCAAAAATACTTTGGTGGTTAAAAATTAACAATCTATTGCTATTACACATTTTCAGCATACTCGAGTTTTTTCTTTTATCACTATTATATCACAGCTTATTTAGAAACAAAAAATTAAAGCTGGTTACATGGGTATTAATAATACTGTTTACAACATTTAGTATTATTAACTCAATTTATATTCAATCTACATTACAATTTAATTCCTATTCGCGATTTGCCGAGTGTCTATTTATTGTGTTTTATGCCATTAGCTACACCGCTGAGAATTACACAAAAAATTTTGATGCAAGCATTGTTAAAACTCCATTTTTTTTGGTGAATACAGGGGTACTGATTTTTTTCTCAGGAAACTATTGCCTTTTCGTGTTGAGTAATTACTTGCTTTCACAATCGCAAACTGTAAATCTTTATGTATGGGCATACCATACCTTATTATTGGCTTGTTATTACATTCTTATTGGGGTTGGCTTATGGAAAGTACAAAACAGATAGATATTTTATTACTGTTATTTGGAGGGTCGTTAATTATATTAAGTTCTATAACAGTATTGTTGGTATTCTTTTTCATAAGTAAAAAAAGAGTATATAAACAAATGCTTGCAAAGCAGCAATTGCAAACGGTACACCAACAAGAACTGCTTTATAATAATATAGAAACTCAAGAAATTGAACGTAAGCGAATTGCGCAAGACTTACATGATGAAATTGGTACAGCATTATCAGTAATAAGATTAAATTTAAATCAAGTGATATGGCATACAGCTAATAAAAGAATTCGTGAGCAATATACTACCTCTACAATAGTGTTAGTTGATAAAGCGACAGAAAATATTAGGAGAATTAGTTACCGGCTACTACCTGAAACATTAGAAATATTAGGGCTATATAAAACATTAGAAAGTTTTTGTTTTTCATTGCAAAACGCTTCGGATATTGAGGTAGAGTTTATAGCACCAGTTGAAACGCCTGTGTTGCCTTCTAATGTAGAATTAGGATTATATCGTATTTGTAGTGAGCTAATTAATAACAGTATTAAACACTCAGGGTGCAAAAAAATTACGTTAAATATACAAATAATAGGAGATGTTTTATATATAAAATATACTGATAATGGTAAGGGTTATAACCCTAATTCTGAAAAGGTAAGACGAGGTTTAGGGGTAAGGAATATTATAAGTCGTACACAGATGATTAATGCAGAAATTCATTTTCAGCAGGCTAACCCCAAAGGGTTTGAGGCTATACTACAAATGCACTTAAACACATATAATGAAACAGCCTAGAATTGCAATAATAGACGATCAGTTACTTTTTCGGAAAGGGCTTATAGCCATTTTGCAAGAACAATATAAAATGGAAGTGGCTATTGAATCCGAAGGTGGACAGGATTTTATTGATAAATTAGCTAATGATACTAAGCCACCACAGATTGTGCTGTTAGATTTAGAAATGCCTGTAATGAATGGAAAGGAAGTGGCTGAATATTTAAAAAAAAATCATTCTAAAATAAAAATAATCATTCTTTCTGTACATTATAATAGTGATTTAATAGCTCATTTTATAGAAATGGGAGCAGTTTGTTATTTGCCGAAAAACATTGAGCCTGAGGTATTAAAAACAGCTATATTAGAAGTATTTAAAAATGATTTTTATTTTACTGATGACATTATATTGGCACTTAGAAGATTAATAACCAATAAAGGAAAAAATAAAAACACCATTTTGGTAGGCAACCACTTGCTTACAACAAGAGAAAAGGAAATACTTGAGCTAATTTGCCAACAGTATAATACTACTGAAATTGCCGAAAAACTTTTTATTAGCCCTCGCACTGTTGAGGGACACAGGAATAGCCTTTTAGCTAAAACAGGTGCACGCAATACGGCAGGTTTAGTGCTTTTTGCAGTAACAAATAATATAATTAGTCCATACAGTTCACCGCTATAGCAGGTAAAATTTTAGCAGCTTCTAATATTGGATTAATATTTTGCATATCAGTTATTTCCCAACGTTTGCTAGCAGTATATTTTGGGCTGGTATTGCCTATATGTATACGCCCCAAATACCCTTCAACAAAATTATGAGCTACTACGGGTTGGCTGCCTTGCCACACAAACATATTATCTTCTCCAATATTTATTTTTGAAAAAGGATGGCTTTGCCAAACACTTTTCCAATAGGCAAGCGTTGCTCCATACACCCATTTTTTCTCATTTTCAGGATAGATGTATTGCCAGGCTTTGTTTAGTTTTTCTGAATAAAAAAATGGTTTATCAAGCCCTGTTATTTTTGTATTGCCTTTTTGTAAAGCCAATACTTGCTGTTTTATCCATTGCGGGGTATACCAATCATCATCATCCCAATGGACAATAATTTCGCCTGTGGCATATTCGCAGGCAGTGTTTCGTTTTTCGCCAATGGTTTGTTTCTCTCGAAAAAAAATATGCTTAACGGCCTCTAATTCCACAATATTAGAGTATTGCTGGCTAATAGAGCTATCATCAATTATTATCAGCTCTTTATTTTCATACTCTTGCTGTAAAAAAAGAGATATGCTTTGCCTAAGCAGCTCAGGCCTGTTATAGGTTGGGGTAATACAGCTAACCAATGGCCAGCTATGGGTTACTTTTATTTGGTTTGAACTGGAGGGCGTGATAATTTTCTCTTTAGTCTCTTCGGTATTTTCATTTAAAGTTTGTGGTAGGGCATCTATCAATTTTTCTACTACTATCATAGTATCTTTTAGGGCTACCAATTTGTATTCTCCGGTCTTTACTACTTCAGCCACTAAACTTTTAACTCCCTGATAATAATCGGCATAATCGTGAAAAGCAATGTAACCGCCTTTTTTTACCCATCTGTTAAATAATAAAAAATCGTTGGCAACATTAAAATAATCATGTAATCCATCAATAAATAAAAAATCTATGGGCTTGTTCCATCGCACCTCGCCTGATTTGGCTTTAAGTGTAATCACATAATCCTTTAATCCCGCTTGTTCTATATTATACATAAACTGCGTATAGGTAGAGTTTCCTGTTTGCAATTTATCATCAGCAGCACCCACCAGCCCTTCAAATGGGTCTATAGCATACAATTGTAATTTTTTATTTGTTTTTTGCCCGGTTAAGCCTATTGCACAGGTTGATTTTCCGCAATACGAACCTATTTCTACTATTACGGGGTTTGTAACTTGTTGCAGCAGTGCATCGGTAGTTTCCATTAATAATTCAGCTTCATGAATGGTTAGCCAGCCTTTTATGCCGCTAATGTGCTTATTTATTTCTTTATAAATATTAGCAACCCCAGCAGATTGTGGCACATAATAATTACCGTTTTTTAAAATAAATTTCCGTAACTCATTTTGTGCATCACGCGGCACAGGGTGCATCCAAAAAATATTTGGTGTATTAATGCCCCGCTGTATATGGTGGGTGGTATAGTTTTTCTTATACTGTACATAATCGTATCGGCTGGGGTTTTCTGCAATATCAAACCCCAGTGCTTTTACCAATGTGGGCAGTATTACTTCTTCTGATGCCCAAATACTGGTTTTTTCTAATATCTGTTTCAGCCCTTCATTAGTATCAAAAAGGGTTACAAGCTCTTTGCACGCTGCTTTTGTAAATACTGTTGAGGGCCAAAACGACCAATATAAAAAGGCATCTGTACCACCGGGCAAGGTTTGCAACAGCGGAAGCCACAATTCTTTTTCTTTTATAGCATGGGCAGAAACGGGTGAGATATTAAACCCTGTTTGTTTTCTGTGGTTATTGCCCAACATACCTATGTTTGATACATTTTCCAGCTCTTTCTGCAACATTTCAGAATAGCCTTCTTTCAGCAGCAGTTGGTCAGAATCAACAATAGTAATAGTATCAAAATCTTTAGTTGCTATGGCATGGCGCATACCATCTATGGCAAAATCGTGCAACCAACCCCACCGTTTGGATTTTGGGTTTGGGTATACTTCAGCCCCATACCACTCATAAATAGCAGTATTTAATAATAATATATTATTACTGCCATTATATAAAATAATATCTGATTCTGGGTCAAAATACCTAAGGTTACGCACCAAATCAACAATACAATCGGGTTTCTCGTGCACCAAACAAAGAAAAATATTTTTAAATGTAGCCATTTTATAAAAATTAAATAGTGATTAATTAAGGAGCAATGCCCCAGCCAATTAGGCTCAAAATATTTTTAGTTCTGTAGTCAGGGGTTAATATTATTTGCGTACCCAGCGCGTAGTACATTAGGCAACCCACAGGGTAGTTAATATGATCACAGCTAGAGAAGGGCACAAATTGTGCAGGCGAAAAAACATCGTACGCTTCATTAACCACCTGATTTATATAATTTATTTCCATACTATTTTGTGTAGTAAAATAATTATAAATAGTTGGTGGCGGGTCGGTATAGATATATACGGCACTTTGCACGCTTTGAAATTGCTGCCCAAAGTAGGTGGGATAATTAGCCTGCAAGGCGGTTAGTGTATTCCAAAATGGAATTAATGCCTGCATAGGTGCCAGTATGGCAAGCAAGGTAGGGTCTGTAAATATGCCAATATTCTGAGGTGGCGAACCTGCCATCCCTACATTGCAAATGCCTACAAAACCTAAGCCGTGGCAAATTTCGTGCAGGCATACTGTGAAAAAATTTGAATGGTTAGAGGGTACATTAACATAACTAAAGGTTACATTTTGATTGATAAAAACCACCATATCATAAGTTTGTGGTGGGGGTAGCGTAAAATCTCCCGATGCAATAGCCTTGGCTTGGGCAACCGTTACTGTGGTATTAATGCCATTTTGATTGCCTTGCACAAAGTTGGGCACACACATTGCTTCAAGATGTCCTACTTGGGCAGGGAAAGGGAGAACTTGGGCTTGTATTCTAATAGTAACATTATTTTGCAATGTTGCGCCCCATACGGCACAAACTTGGTTGAAAATAGTTTGCTGCTGTTGGGTGAAATTAATTAGGTTGAGTTGAAAAGTTGCCATAGTGATAGTATTTGTTAGTAATAAAAAAATTTATTTAGGTTGGGTTAACATAAAGCCGGGCAAGTTGCTGGTGTATTTTATTAAATAATAAATAAATACATTATCAGGTCGGGTTTCATACTGGCTCACATTCACATTACCGGGCGATTGGGTTACAGATTGCTCTGGTGTGCCTGTTGCTGTTTGTGGATTGTTTGAAACTACTACGGGTGCAGCTTTGTCTCCTACCGCAGTAGGTGTAGGTTCATTAGGTGCCGTATATGTATGCACATGGGTTTGCATGGCAAACGGCTGTGTAGAACCTACTCCGTTATCGGTACCTCCCTGTGCTTTGGTTCTGTTTTCAACAGCCGCATTAGTGGCTGAAACTCCACGCAAAAACTGGCCTTGTAGGTTGGGTAGATTAAACGCGTCGCCAGAGCCTCCGTATAAATATCCCAAGGCACTAAAAAGTTCAGGATATTCGCTGGGTTTAAGCGAGCGTCCATCGCAAAGCATCCACCCGTTAGCTTCAGGATTTAAGGTATAATTTTGCGGTGCATCCGTGGGCGAGGCAGTAATATTTCCTACATAGGTAATAACTGTGGCTATAGGTACCGGTATGGGCACAATGTCAATATGCCCCGGGGTATGGGTTGGTTGTATCATATAACTTCTATTTTGGTATTATCTAAAACTTGTAATGATGTGGGGACTACTATTTCCCATGCCTCAAGTATTTTTTCAGTATGGGGTTGTTGAAAATTAAATAATTTTTTTAGCTCGCTAACTAAGTTTATTTGTGTGTATAGCAAGGGAGCAAGGCGTTCTTCAGCAGTCCATATAGCACCTGTGGCAAGAAAAAAAACAACGCTATAATTATACTTAGGCACTGCCGGGAGGTACACTTTTGCCCCTTTTGCTTGCAAAAAGGCTGTAAAAAAATCATCGCCCATAGAAAATGTGAGTGAGTTGTGTATGTGCGGGTTGGTGGGCGAAAAATTTTCTATAAATGTATAAGTCATCTCATTCCACTCAAAGGCTTGCATAAAAAATTGCTCATAACGTGCAAAATCAGGCGTTTCAAAAGGTGGGCTAAGCTGGGGCGAAGGTGCAGAGGTATCTCCATAAAAGAGGTTTTGCCCTGCATACTCCATTAATAAAAGAATACATTGTTTTTTAAGTTCTTCTCTTATCGTAATTCTGTTTTTTGTGGGATTGGAGGTTTCTGTTTCAGGGTTTTTCGTATTGAAATTGCTAAAATATTCACGGCGCAGTTTTTCATACCCTTCCATCACTTTTTGATAAATATTAATTTTCCATTCGTTTAATTTTTCATCGCTAAGCAAGCATGTAATTTCTGTACTGATAATAAAGGATGGTGGCGTATCAGGCGGTGAGGCTATGGTATAATAATATGATGCGGTAAAAGGCACGCTGATATTTTCATTATTCATGGGTATATCATTCACCACGTCTGATTGAGGATGATCAATAGATTGTTGGTATTTGCCTAATACCATCTGTACTGAAAATGTATTTGCATTTTGCAACAGCACATAAGAAACAACGGCTGTAGAGGCATAATACCCTTTTGGAATATTAATGAGTTTATTCTCATTGCCCACTAATGAATCACTGGCTATGACTTTGTTTGGTGGGGGTTGTGTTATATCTGTTATTTTATAATAAGCGCACAGGGCTGCATAGTTTTCTCTGCTAATATCATTAAAGGTGTATATCTCAAATTTTGCGGGGGGCTGTGGTTCTTCAAGATAATTGCCTGTGAGATTATACGATTGGTTGATATAGGTTTGCGCAGGGTTGGGTAGGTTTAACCCTAAAATAAAACGGTTGCCATAGTTTATTACTTCGGCAAGGTAAATTTTGTTTAGCCAATAGTATATGCCCAGCAAGTTTTTAGTGGGTGATGTATTACTAAACTCGCTTTTTTCGCTTTCCTCATACTCATTTTTAGTGCTTTGGTAGCGTGTTTTGTATACTTTTTCGGCTACCCTGCGGGTGGTGCTGTTTAGTATTTTTTTGGCAAAGGTGCTTATGTCTTGCATTTCGGGGCTTTCGCCCGTGCGGTCTACCGTGTAGCTGCCACCAATAGTTATATTAGTGGGCGGGCCATAAGTACTTGTTAAATCCGTATAGGTATAAGTCCTTTTAAAATCGGCCAATGTTTTGCTCACTTCCTTTTCAAAATCCTCGTTACTTTCAGTTTCAAAGTCGGTATTATCATTATCGGTTTCTACACCTTCTACTGTTTTTTGCGCATACTGGTTTAGTTTTCTCCGCTCAATACTTTTTTTCTCGCCCGGCATCACATTAATAATATTGGCTATTTCGCCTGATTGGTAGCGTAACAATTTTTGCCTCACTAATTGCAAATCGCCAATGGCGTATGGTTCTACAGAGCCTTTAGTGGTTACTGAAGAAAATGGGGCTTCTGATTTTGTGGGGATTGTGAGGGCAAAGGGTACCGGAAAAACATCTTGCGGCAATATAATTGAGGCCAAAAGCATTATACGGGTAATAGTAGGGTTGCTTATGGCTTCTGGCAACGGGGTGTTGAGTAGTAAATTTTCAAGGGTGTGACAAGCCTGTAGCGTGCGGGTAAGTTCGCTTACCAATCGGTTTTTATACCCGGGCAGTATAACAAGGGCAAAGTACGATAGCCATATATTTTCTTTGGTTTCTATATATTGTGGCGAACTAAGGTATTCTATAAGTTCTTCTAAGGTTATATCGGCTTCTAAACACACTAAGGCAACAAATTCTTCGTAGGTATTATTTTTTTGGGTAATAATTACGGCGCTATTAAAACAGTTTATGGGGCTACCAAGCAATAAGGTACTTTTTACAAAAGCATCGGAGTTATTTATGAAATCAACGGCAGCGGCTTCCATACCGTAGCGATTATCGGCTGCTTTTAAATCGCACAATGTGGCATAAAAGGTTGATGTTGGCGGGCTGTTTGTGTATGGGGTGTAGGTGATGAAATTAATTTCTATATCAGCATCCAGCGGCTCTGGCCAATTGTGCATATAGGTGAAGGGGAAAAGATCGCGGTGGGGTTGCTGATATATAATAGGGTAATCAGGGTCTATAATATCATCGTCAATGGGTTTGGGGTAAGGGTCTGGGGGTAATGGATCAATATGTGGTGGTAATTCAACAAAATAAATAGGCCCCATAAACTCATCGTAGGGTTGTTGGGGAGTACCGTATTTAATATCAGCCCAAATAACAAAATCATTGTGGGTAGCCTGTTTTATAATTTTTGCTGTTAGTGTACCTGTTATGGTATAGGGTGCGCGGACAGGCTTATAATCAATAATAACTACTTCAAACAGTGTTATTTCTTCTTGTCGCCAAAGCAATAATCTGTTTTTCTTATATGTATCTATATAAAAAATACTTATAGATACTTGAGGGGGCTCTACATCTAAGTAAAATACAACGGTAATATCTATTAATAAGTATTCGTCTGAGCTATTCCAAGTACCGGAAAATTTATTTTTTACTTTTTTTTCCATACTGTGCTTTCGTTGCTTTTCTTAGACTTATATTATGCTTAGTGATAGTTTATAAAGCACCCTCTTTTTTGGGAGAGGGTTTTTATAAATTTCTGCTTATACAATTTTAAGTTAGCCTTCTTATGGCGCAGCCTACATCGCCATTGTTAAATACTTCAATAAAGCCATTTGCCAGTACCCAATTTCTTGCAGTTTCTTCAAAATATATACCCATTACACCCCTTTGGCAACCTACGTAGTTAGCATTTAGGTTGCCGGGTTGCAGCTTGTTTATATCATCTTGCAAACCAGCAATAAAGGTATTTTGATTTTCGAACGATTGGCATTTCAGTTCTATAGCTACTTTTTGCACAGTTGCGGCATCATTATTAAAAAGCCAATCTACCCGTTGGTACGCATTGGTATATATGGGTTGCTCGCGAAGTATCTCGTAAGTGCTGTTTTGTGATAGGGCATAAGCGGCCCAGTCTGCCTGCGTCCATGCTTCCCAGCCTCCTTTTAGTGGGAAAAGTTTGCTAAACTCAAGCTGTCTGTACTCACACCAGTCTACCACTAATGTTGCAAATGTGTTAAAATCTAATATCATTGTGTTGTTATTTTAATAATAGTTTTAAAAGTCTCCGGCTGCTAAATCCATTAGTAAAAACAGTCCCTCAACAGCATGGGGTGCGTCTGATACTTTTCCAAAGGTTACATCAAAAAAGAAGTTTTTGGTATTGTTATCAAATTGTCCGTTTGGTGCAGTTATAGCTTTTACGGTAATATTACCTTGTATATAGTATTCTTCGGGTGTTGTATATACAAAGCTACATTGATCCATTTTATCAAAAGTATACTCTTGAGGAATTGGTGGAGAAGCCATAGCTCCTGTTTGTTGCAAGGCCGGATTTAGTTCTACTTTCATCACTATGGTAAGATTACCAAATTGGTCTGGAGTGATTTGGAATTTTAAAATGAAATGAACATCGGTTAAGTCTTCCTCATCATCACTGGTAACCGGCATATAAATTTTTCTATACTCCACCGCTATTGGTGGTGAAGTTTCAGCTTCAAAGTATGTCATAGTATTTTATTTTTAGTTTCAAATTAAGAAATAAAAATAAGCTATAGAAAAACACAGGGTTTTCCTATAGCTTAAATAGTAATCTCTACACGTACTTAACATTGTCAAGTACGAATGTAAAGGGTTGTGCATTAGGCCCAACTCCTCCGCCTGACATAACAATATCAGCACTGGCTATGCCCAAAAGGCCTAATTCAGTGTTAACATCAGAAATAATGGCTGAATTCATAATCATACCTTCTTGAACTTGTGAAACTACACCTATCCAAATTGTAGGTAAAAACTGGAATACAGCTTTTTGTTGTGGAGAAATGCCTGTTTTGGTAGCAAGTAATTTACCGTCTTTGTACATGTTTGCATCAACAGAACCCTGAGAAAGGTCGTTTCTTAATTGTACTTCTTTGCGACTGGTTGATGGGCCTGCATACCCTAAACTATCTCCAGATGGGCTGTAGTACACATGAAACATTTGGCCATTGTAGGCATCAAGGGGTTGCACAATAGAGTTTCCCCATGAATCTGCAGCACCAATTTGAAATTCCATAGGGAACACAAAGCTGTGTTGCCACCCTGATGCACAGTTTTTAATTACTTTCCATGCCACAGCAATTTCGTCGAAATCAGTAGCTACGTTTTTTTGGAAGATAACTACACTTGAGTCGTTTTGATCGTTAGACTCGTTAATAAAGTTTAATTTAATGTCTGTTGAAGTGCTCATAATTGATAATTTATTTGATAGTTCAAAACTATAGCACACTGCTATGCTACATAAGAGTACAATCCCCTTTTTTGTATTTAAGTAGTACTACTTGTGTAAACGGGTGTAAACACCCCCTCTTAGTTGCCTTAATTATTATTGTGTATGGTTTTGTAGCTATTCTCAAAATTATGACAACGGTTTTAGATTTAAATGAAACAGAGACAAATTACGCAGACTCGTTAATACTAATAAAGAAGAAACTCAGTCTAATTAGGGTTACCTCCTTTACTTTTAAACATCTTAATTTACTTAGAAAGCCTTGCAATTGGTTCGATAATCTGCTTGTTCGGGCTACAAATATTTGAGAACCCTTGCAAAGCAAGGGTTTTGTTGTTTATAGTATATTCTTAATTTCAAGATATTTTATTTAAGACCTTGATATAAAGTGTTTTGATAGTCTGATTCCATTGTAATTTGATGAAATGTTATTTCAAAGCTTTTATGGGGCAAATGCTTAATGGTTAAATACTATTATAATTTGTAATGAATTTTTTTTCCGTAATAAGTAGCTTTTAAAACCTACCTTTAACGTTTATCATAGTTTATCCTTACTGATGGAGTTAAAATTCTAACATGAAAGTTGCAGTATTTAGTGCACATAAATTTGAGACCGAATACATTACAAAAGCCAATGCTGATAAGCACGAGCTTGTTTTACTTGAAACCAGATTAACCGAAATATCTGTTACATTAGCACAAGGCTGTGATGCAGTTTGTCTTTTCATAGAAGACAAAGTAGATGCGCCTATTTTAAAAGCATTGTACAAAATGGGTATAAAGTACATTGCCCTTCGCTCAGCAGGTTTTAACCATGTAGATATGCAAACGGTTAAAGAACTTGGAATAAAAATTACCCGTGTACCATCCTATTCTCCCTATGCAATTGCTGAGCACGCAGTAGCTTTAATGCTGGCCATGAACAGAAAATTGATGCGTGCACACAATAGGGTAATGGATTTAAACTTTTCGTTAGACGGTTTGGTAGGGTTTGATATGAATGGAAAAACGGTGGGTATTGTTGGTACAGGAAAAATTGGTAGTACCGTAGCCCGCATACTTCATGGGTTTGGCTGTAAACTGTTAGCTTTTGATACACAAGAAAATAAAGAACTAGTAACGCGGTACCAGGTAAAATATGTGAGTTATGAATCGCTTTGTAAGCAATCTGATATCATTACTTTACACGTGCCTTTAACAGAACACACAAAGTATATGATTGATGAAGCCTGCATTGCCAAAATGAAAAAAGGGGTAATGTTAATAAATACAAGTAGGGGAGCGCTAGTAAATACCAAAACAGTAATTAATGCACTTAAAACGGGGCAAATAGGTTTTTTTGGTATTGATGTATACGAAGAAGAAGAAGGGTTGTTTTTTGAAGACCACTCCAACGATATTTTGTTAGATGATACAATTGCCCGATTAATGACTTTTAAAAATGTACTAATCACAAGCCATCAGGCATTTTTAACCGACACAGCACTCAAAAATATTGCTAAAACAACCATTTACAGCTTAGATTGTTTTGAGCAGGGAAAAATTAGTGGAAACGAAATAGAAGTGTAAAATTCAATTGTATTATTTCTGTTCAATTGCATATTTAAACCTCATATTATCAATATTTATTGCCAGCGCTTCTAAACGCAAAAAATCCGTGAATTATGTAACTATTACATATCACTATGCAACAATAAAAAGACTCAATTAGCTAACCTTTGATCTTAGGCTTTTTGTTTATAAATGGGTCGGTTTAGTCTGAAATTCATAAGCCACACAGGCAATAAAATTCAGTTCTTTTTATGAAACACAAAAAAAAAAAATTGCACGAACTTTATGTAGACCTTGTTAGGCTGCAAAAGGAAGTGATAGCCTCTAACCTTCGGTTGATAGTTATACTTGAGGGTAGAGATGCAGCAGGAAAAGACGGCACTATAAAACGAATTGTAAAACACCTTAGCCCCCGCGAAACCATTGTTGTGGCATTGGGCAAACCCTCTAACCGAGAGAATAGGGAATGGTATTTCCAGCGGTATGCTGCCCGTTTGCCAGTTTCAGGTGAGTTTGTACTTTTTAACCGCAGTTGGTATAACCGTGCCGGAGTCGAAAAAGTGATGGGGTTTTGCACCGATAAAGAATACAAACTATTTTTTAAGCAGGTAGAGTTATTTGAAAAAATGCTGGTTGATAGTGGCTTTATTATTCTAAAATATTACCTCGATATAAGCAAAGAGGAACAGCAAAACAGGCTGGATGCCCGCAAAGTAGATCCGCTAAAACAATGGAAAATGAGCCCCATTGATGCCGTTGCACAAAAGCATTGGGACGACTACTCTGAGGCACGAGACGTAATGCTACTAAAAACAAATTACGAGTTTGCCCCTTGGTTTATAGTAGAAGCAAACCACAAAAAATCAATGCACGTAGCCCTTATTTCACACCTGTTAAGTCAACTAGAATATAAAAATAAGGACGAGAAATTACTATCGCTTGATTATGGATTGGTGTACCCCGCAACAGCTAAAAACATCAAACAAAAACTTAACTGATAGAGAAAAACGCAGTTTACAAACCCCTTAGCCAAAACCATGCAATCTATTTCAAAAAATAACGACGATGCTTTAAACCACGGTAAAATTATTTCGGTGAGGGGAAGTGTTGTAGATGTATGGTTCGAAGAAGATTTGCCGCCTATCTATACTCTGCTTCATTCAGGAAAAGATAGAGAAATAGCCATTGAAGTACTGGCACAGCTTGACGACCACAAAGTACGCGGCATAGCATTAAACCCCACGCAGGGCTTAGCGCGCGGTATGTTGGTGCAATCGGCAGGAAAAGAACTTACAGTACCCGTAGGCGAAAGCATAATGGGCAGAATGTTTGATGTTTTTGGCAATACCATAGACCACCTTAAGCCCTTGGGCAAAGTTACCCAGCGCAGCATTCACCAGTCGCCGCCATCATTAGCAAAACAATCTACTCAATCAGAAATTTTTGAAACAGGCATTAAAATAATTGATGTGCTAATACCGCTTGAACGTGGCGGGAAAGCAGGCCTATTTGGTGGTGCTGGCGTAGGCAAAACCGTGTTACTTACCGAAATGATACACAACATGATAGGCCACAACAAAGGCGTAAGTATGTTTTGCGGCATTGGCGAGCGTTGCCGTGAAGGGCAAGAGCTGTATAGCGAAATGAAAGAAGCAGGCGTGCTGGATAATATGGTGATGATGTTTGGGCAAATGAACGAGCCTCCGGGGGCGCGCTTT
The DNA here is from genome assembly GCA_037968475.1 of Bacteroidia bacterium. Lineage (GTDB taxonomy): Bacteria > Bacteroidota > Bacteroidia > UBA8524 > UBA8524 > SB11. The sequence goes on along the minus strand of JBBKVO010000018.1, from coordinate 11,952 downwards.
CGGGTGGGACATGCCGCATTAACCATGGCCGAATATTTTAGAGACGACGAGCACCGCGATGTATTGCTACTAATAGATAACATATTCAGGTTTATACAAGCAGGTATGGAAGTATCAGGCTTAATGGGGCAAATGCCTTCGCGCTTGGGCTACCAACCCACAATGGGTACTGAGTTATCTAAACTTGAAGAGCGCATTGCCAATACCGATGCAGGTTCTATCACCTCAATACAGGCCGTATATGTGCCTGCCGATGATTTAACCGACCCTGCCGCCGTGCATACATTTTCTCATCTTTCGGCTTCTATAGTATTATCAAGAAAAAAAGCAGGCGAAGGGTTGTATCCCGCTATTGATTTGTTGCAATCCAACTCAAAAATGGCTACCCCCGGTATTATTGGTCAAAGGCATTATAACCTTGCGCAGCAAATACGCCAAACACTGGCAAAGTACGAGGAGCTTAAAGACATTATAGCCATGCTGGGCTTGGAGCAATTATCTGCTGACGATAGAAATATTGTAAACCGTGCCCGACGTTTAGAACGGTTTTTAACCCAACCCTTTTTTGCTACCGAACAATTTAGCGGCATTAAAGGCAAAGAAGTGAGTTTGAAAGATGCCCTTAACGGTTGCGAAAGAATACTTGCCGATGAGTTTAAAGACTTGCCCGAAAGTGCTTTTTATATGATTGGAGCGATAGAAGAGGCTACCGAAAAAAACAAAGCTATTACCGCCGCAAAAGAAGAACACGTAGTAAAAACACCATAAACAATGGAAAACACATTAATGCGCCTTAAAATTTTGTTGCCCTACCGCGTGTTTGCTGATATAAAAAATGTGAGCCGCATAGTAATGGATACCAGCAAAGGCTCGTACGGTTTATTGCCCCAAAGGCTGGACTGTGTGGCGGCATTAGTGCCCGGTATTTTTACCTATGAGGTTGAAAACAAAGGATTACAATATTTAGCCATTGATGAAGGCGTGCTGGTAAAAACCGCCGCTAACGTAGTGCTTTCCGTTCGCAATGCCATTGGCGGTAAAGACCTTGGCGAGCTTCATAAATCGATTGAAAAAGAGTTTTTAACCCTTGATGAAGAAGAGAAAAACGTGCGTACAGTAATGGCAAAAATGGAAAGTGGCTTTATATACGGTATGAAAAAATTTCATAAAGAATAAGAAATGGAACCCACTGATAATAAAAGCGAAAGCGAGTTTAGCCAGCAGGTAGACCAAAAAGAAAAACGCAAACTTAAAGCCTTAAAGAATAATAAGCGAAGCGTTTGGTTTGGGCTGGGTATGATGGGCATGGTAGGCTGGTCTGTAACGGTGCCTGCACTATTGGGGGCTGCATTTGGTGTTTGGTTGGATAAAAACTATCCGCAAACCTTCTCGTGGACGTTAACCTTTTTACTGGTGGGGCTAATAACAGGCAGCATAATAGCGTGGTATTGGGTAGCCAACGAGGACAAAGAAATGCACGGAGACGATAATAACGAAAACGATGAATGAAATTTTAAATCTCATACTGGCATTTATTTTAGGTTTAGCCTTAGGCGCACTATTTTTTGGCGGTCTTTGGCTCACCGTAAAAAGAGCCGTAACAGCAAAAATACCCGCCCTATGGGTGTTTGGCAGCCTCTTTCTTCGGATAAGCATTACACTAATGGGCTTTTATTTTATAGCATCGGGCGGTTGGCAAGGGCTACTGGTTTGCCTTGCAGGCTTTATTATAGCCCGCGTTATTGTTTTGCGCATTACTAAACAAATAGACCAAAAAAAGATGCCCTTAAAAAAGGAGGATATTAATGAAGCTTAGTCCTGATGAAACCATTTTTTGGGAGCAAGGTTTTGTAACTATTAATTTAACCATTGTTACCACTTGGGCATTAATGCTGGTGCTAATTGTAGGCTCGTGGTTAATTACCCGCAAACTAAAAACCGATATTAAAATTTCTCGTTGGCAGTGCATCCTCGAAATGATTGTAACAGGCATTAACCAACAAATTGAAGTTGTTGGTTTGGCCAACCCCAAACAGTATATAGGCTTTATAGGCACATTGTTTTTGTTTATAGCTTTTGCCAATGTATGCATTATTTTCCCGTGGTACGAGCCGCCCACAGGGTCGCTTTCAACCACCGCTGCCTTGGCCATTTGTGTGTTTATGGCCGTTCCGTTTTTTGGTATAGAAAAAAGTGGCATTAAAGGCTATTTAAAATCGTACATACAACCTACCTATATCATGCTACCTTTTAATCTTATAGGCGAGGTTTCGCGCACGCTTGCGCTTGCCGTTCGCTTATTTGGTAATATTATGAGTGGCGGAATGATTGTAGCCATTTTGTTAAGCATATCGCCCTTTATATTCCCTGTAATTATGAATGCGTTGGGGTTGCTAACGGGCGTAGTACAGGCATACATTTTCGGCATTTTAGCCACAGTGTATATAGCTGCCGCCGTTAGAAAAAATAAAAAATCAGCAAAAAATAAATTATTAACTACTAAATAAGAATTTACCATGGATAATGTAACAATAATAGCAGTGGTGTCAATAGCTACTGCGGGGCTAACCACCGCCATTGGGTGTATGATACCTGCATTTAGCGAAGGCAAAGCCGCATCATCAGCATTAGATGCTATTGCGCAGCAGCCCGATGCCGCGCCCACCATCACAAGGACTTTATTTGTAAGCCTTGCTATGATAGAATCAACAGCCATATACTGTTTTGTAGTTTCAATGATTCTAATATTCGCCAATCCATTTTGGAATCATTTCATCGCTAAATAATAATTAAACAATGAAAATTAACTGGTTCACAGTTATAGCTCAGGTAATTAATTTCCTCATTTTAGTATGGTTGCTCAAAAAGTACCTCTATAAGCCCATACTAAAAGCGGTAGACGACCGCGAAAAATTAATTGCCTCGCAGCTAGATGATGCCAAAGCCAAAAAAGCAGAGGCACAGCAAGAGCAAGACGAATTCAAGAAAAAAAATAATGATTTTGACCAAGCTAAAAAAGCACTAATGGATAAAGCCATTGCCGAGACTAAGCAAGAGCGAGGGCAACTGCTTGAAGAAGCAAGAAACGAAGCCAAGGCATTAAGTGCTAAATTAGAAAAAGCATCAAACGATGCGCAAAAGCAACTCAACAGCACCATTGCCCAAAAAACGCAAGAGCAAGTATTTGCCATTACCCGCAAAGCCCTTGCCGACCTTGCCTCACAAAGTTTAGAAGAGCAATCGGTAAATGTGTTTATAAAACGCTTACACGCATTAAAAGAGGATGATAAAAAAGAATTTGTAGCCGCTTTTAAAGACAACACAACACCCCTTATAGTGCGCAGTGCATTTGAGCTGCCTGCCCCGCAACAAACAGAAATTAATAAAGCAGTTAGTGAACTATTGGGCAAAGAAATTCAATTTGAATTTCGAACTGAACCCGAGCTTATAAGCGGTATTGAGCTAATGGCAAACGGCTATAAACTGGCGTGGAGCATTAGCGAATATCTTAATTCATTAGAAAAAAATATTTTAGGCGAGATGGAAGAAAAACCAACGCCCGAATTAGAAAAAAACGGATATGCCCTTAAATGAATTAAATAAAATAATTGATATCACCTTTAATAAATTAAGCAAGGGCAGCCAAAACTATGTACCCGCCTTTACTCCCCGTGAGGTAGGAGAGGTAACCAGTGTATCCACAGGCGTAGTAAAAGTGTCAGGATTACCCGGTGCAGGTTTTGAGGAATTATTAAAATTTCCCAATAATCTTTTTGGTATAGCTTATAATATTGATGAAAACGAAATAGGTGTTATTCTTTTGGGCGAAGAAACCCAATTAAACGCGGGCGACGAAGTAGAACGCACAGGCAGGGTAATGGATATACCCGTGGGCGATGGTTTAATTGGCAGAGTGATAAACCCATTGGGCGAGCCTATGGACGGCAAAGCAGCCATTGCCTACACACAACGTTTGCCCATAGAACGGCCTGCTGCTGCCATTATGGATAGAGCACCCGTTACCGTACCCTTGCAAACAGGGCTAAAAGTTATTGATGCACTTATACCCATTGGGCGCGGACAGCGCGAGTTAATTTTGGGCGATAGGCAAACAGGCAAAACCGCCATTGCCGTTGATACTATACTAAACCAACACGATAAAAACGTGCTGTGCGTGTACTGTGCCATTGGGCAGCGAGCATCATCAGTAGCAAAAGTAATATCCAAGCTAAAAGAAAAAGGAGCCATGGATTATACTGTGGTAGTGGTAGCAGAGGGTAATAATTCGCCCGGACTAAACTATATAGCACCTTATGCAGCTACCAGCATTGCCGAGTATTTTATGGAAAAAGGTCGCGATGTGCTGATTGTTTATGATGACCTTACGCACCATGCCCGTGCCTACCGCGAGCTTTCGCTACTACTAAGAAGACCGCCGGGACGCGAGGCTTTCCCCGGTGATATATTTTATATCCATTCAAGATTATTAGAAAGGGCTACCCACCTAAGCGATGCACTTAAAGGAGGCTCACTTACAGCCTTGCCCATTATAGAAACAGAGGCTCAAAATATATCGGCTTATATACCCACCAATCTTATTTCAATTACCGATGGTCAAATTTACCTTTCGCCCAAATTATTCGATTTAGGTGTGCTACCCGCTATTGATGTAGGCAAATCTGTATCGCGTGTGGGTGGTAAAGCACAATTGCCTGCATACCGTTCTATTACAGGTAATCTTAAATTAGATTATTCGCAGTTTGAAGAATTAGAAACCTTTGCCCGTTTTGGTACGCGGCTGGATGATGATACCCGACAGGTAATAGAACACGGAAAGCGCATTAGGGCGTGCCTAAAACAACAAGAGCTAAAGCCTATGTCGGTGGCTGAACAAATTGTTGTGCTACTGGCACTTACCGCCAAACTTTTTGATACCGTGCCCATTAACAAAATGAACGATGCTGAGGCTGCTTTGCTAAAAAGCAGTGCCGACCTTCCCGCTGAAATTTTGAAACGTTTGTTTTCTAATGCAAAATTGAGCGACCCAGACCGAGCAGCTATTTTAAAAAGTGCGACTAACACGCTTTTACCTTTTCAGGATAAAGTGGAGACTGACCAAAACCAATAAAAATGGACACATTAGAGAGCTTACGCAGAAAAATTGATGGAGCAAAAGATTTAAAATCTGTTGTTAAAACCATGAAAGCCGTAGCCGCCTCTAATATTGGGCAGTACGAGAAGGCTGTTAGCTCACTGGGAGATTATTACAATAATATTGCCTTGGGCATAGCCGCCTATTTTAGGGCAGAAAAAATTGATAAGACCAAAGCAGAGAAAGAACAGAAACAAGAAAATGAAAAAACGGTTGTTGCCATTGTTTTTGGGTCTGACCAAGGGCTTGTGGCACAGTTTAACGATTCGCTTACCCACTTTGTATCTCAATCACTTAACGCCTTAACAGATAAAAAAGAAATATGGGCTGTGGGAGAGCGTGTACAATTGCTGTTGTTAGATGCGGGTTTCACAGTAACAAAAGTTTTCACTGTCCCTGGTTCAGTTATGGCTATTACCCCGCTGGTAGGGCAAATTTTAATTAACACCGAAAAAAGCCGCGAAAAAGAAAATGCCAACGAGTTTTATATTTTTCATAATCAACCCAAACAAGGCACTGGCTATGCGCCTGCAATACAACGGTTATTACCTTTAGATAAAAAATGGAGGCTTACCTACCAAGAGCTACAATGGCCAACAGATAAAATACCACAAGTAGCGGGTGGTAGCAAGCCAACACTGTTAGCCCTTATTCACGAGTATCTTTTTGTATCTTTATTTAAAGCCTGTGCAGAGTCTTTAGCAAGCGAAAATGCTAGCCGTTTGGCAGCCATGCAGCGTGCTGAAAAGAACATAGGCGATTTGTTGGATGAGCTTAATAATGGCTTTCATCGCCTGCGGCAAAGCTCTATTGACGAAGAATTGTTTGATGTAGTATCAGGCTTTGAAGCTTTAAAAAAATGAAGCGATGGGCAAAAAATAAACCTTGGTTTCAAAAGCTGCTATTTATAATACGTGTGAATTATATAACAACCAGCACTAATAATGTAAAACATAAAACAGTTAAAAAGGTTAATATTAGTATCGAAATAAATTTATAAAAAGTATGATTATTCAATTAAACGCAGATAACAATTTAAGCATACACGATGATTTTGCAGCTAGCATAGACAACTTGCTGTTAGACAAATTAAAACGATTTAGCAAACACGTTACACGTTTAGAAGTTCATTTTTCTGATGAGAACGGCTCAAAAGAAGGGGTAAGCGACAAAAGATGTATGCTAGAAGCCCGAATTGAAGGCAGAGAACCTATTGCAGTTACCAACGAAGGAGAAACCTATGAGCATGCACTGCATGGTGCTATAGAAAAGATTAAAGCTTCGTTAGATACCATAATTGGTAAAATGGAAGCCCATCACTAGGCTATTTTTACCCTATTCTTAAATTCTTAAATCAAATAAAATGAAACGTACAGCAAAAGCCCATTGGAATGGGAACCTTAAAGAAGGAAAAGGAGAAGTATCATCTCAAAGTACAACTCTAAACCAAACACCATATTCGTTTAAAACACGATTTGAATCGGGTGTCGGAACTAACCCAGAAGAATTGATAGCTGCGGCACACGCAGGATGTTTTACCATGTCAGTAAGTGCAACACTTGAACGTGAAGGTTTTATTGCCAATGATTTAAACACCGAAGCCATACTAGAGTTGGATATGACTGACCTTAAGATCACAAATATTCATTTGGAATTGAAAGCAGCATTGATTGATGGTTTATCTGCGGAAGCATTTCAAAAGATTGCAGAAGGATCTAAAGTGAATTGCATCATATCTAAAGCACTGAACGTGCCTATTACTTTAAATGTTTCTTATCAATAATAAGTTCGGACTAAATAAAGCTATAAAAGTTATGATTATTCAATTAAACGCAGATAACAACTTAAGCATCCACGAAGATTTTGCAGCTACTATAGACGGTTTGCTATTAGATAAATTAAAACGGTTTAGCAAACACGTTACCCGTTTAGAAGTGCATTTATCAGATGAGAACGGCTCAAAAGAAGGAGTAAGCGACAAAAGATGTATGCTAGAAGCCAGAATTGATGGTAGAGAACCAATTGCCGTAACAAACGAAGGAGAAACCTATGAGTATGCGCTACAAGGTGCAATTGAAAAAATGAAAGCTTCGTTGGATACAATAGTTGGTAAAATGGAAGCCCACCACTAGGTAGTCGTTTCCCCTTCCCGTTTTTTTACAGCAAAAGTGCTAAAGCCTACTTTTTATGGACGAAAAGTTATTAATAAATACAGCAAAAGCACTGGTTTCCAATGGTAAAGGCCTACTGGCAATGGACGAAAGCACTGGCACCTGCAACACAAGGTTTGCCAAATTAGGCATTGAGCAAACCGAAACTGCTAGGCGCGATTGGCGTGAATTAATTGTAAAAACGCCGCAACTGAATACCTGCATTGCTGGCGTAATATTATACGACGAAACCATTCGTCAGCAGATGAAAGATGGCACGCCTATTATAAACGCGCTAATAGCTGAGGGCATTATTCCCGGTATTAAGGTAGATGCAGGTACCGTTGATTTGGCGGGGCATCCGCAAGAAAAAATAACCGAAGGGCTAGACGGGTTGCGAAATAGGCTGAAAGAATACCAGCAAATGGGTGCCCGTTTTGCCAAATGGCGTACGGTAATAACTATTGGCAAAAGTATTCCTAGCAAAGGTTGTATAGAAGCCAATGCACATACTTTAGCCCGTTACGCCGCCCTGTGTCAGGAAGTTGGGTTGGTACCTATTGTAGAGCCCGAAGTACTTATGGCTGGTGAACACGATTTGGAGCGTTGTTTTGATATAACAGAAGAAGTGCTGCAAACAGTTTTTAGTCAGCTATACACTCAAAGGGTATTGCTTGAAGGGATGATTTTGAAACCCAATATGGTAACACAAGGTGCAACAAACACTAAACCCGCAACAGTTGAAGAAGTAGCCGATGCTACTGTAAAATGCCTGTTGCGTGCCGTTCCCGCAGCAGTTGCGGGTGTTGCTTTTTTATCGGGAGGACAAAGTGGCGCGTTGGCCTCGGCACATTTAAATGCTATGAATGTTAGATTTAAAACACAACTGCCTTGGCCGCTAACGTATTCATTTTCGCGTGCCATACAGCAAACAGCCTTAAATACTTGGCAAGGAAAAGACGAGAATATTTTAGCAGCGCAACAAGCCCTATACCACAGAGCTAATTGCGCTTTAGCTGCGCGTAGTGGCAAGTACACTGCAGAGATGGAAAATATTAATATCGGTTAACTTAGTGTCCCTTTACCCACAAGTCCCAACCGCACAGGCCAGATTACAGGCTTGAAAAAATGGGGTCATACAGTTGTATAATTCTTATACATATTTTATCACGCTTACTAATTAGAACAAGAAAATGGAAACAAATAAAAACTTAGGTATCTGGATGGATCATTCAGTGGCAAATCTGATAGATTTAAATGCCCCAAAAAACAACCATACTATAAGCTCAAAATTTACTTATAACACAAAAGTGGAAGCATTAAGCAAAAGTGAAGACTTAATGCACAACAAAGAACAACAAATGCATGAAGCTTATTACAAAGAAATAGCTGATGAGATTTTGAAATATGACAATGTGCTTCTATTTGGCCCCACAAATGCAAAAACAGAACTTCATAATTACCTGAATAAGGATTTACATTTTAAGGATATTAAAATAGACATTAAATCAACAGATAAAATGACTGATAATGAACAAAATGCTTTTGTGAAAAAGCATTTTCAAAAGTAAGCAATCAACGTTTTCTATTAATTGATTAGAATGGTTGACTTTGATGAGAAAGCCTAAATAAAAATAAAATCAAAAGATATGGCATTGAATCATGCCAGAGGTTAGGTTCTCACGCGCTTTCTCGGCACTTAGGGAATACACTATTAAGATGGAGAATAATTTGGAACTTTACAGCGAATGTCAGAGACCTAAAATTACCCTCCTACTTTCAGGGTTAAGTAGTGGCTATTACACTTTATTTTTCTAAGATTGTTGGCAGGATTCTAGCCTACGAACCTCTACAGCTAAGTAAGTGAGATAGGTCGCTTATTTTGTTCAAATAGTTCGATAATGATATGCTCCGGCAACAAATTAAACAAGACCCTTGTACTGCATGGGTCTTGTTTTTTAAAAGGAGATGAGAGTAACCTCTTTTTTAAGCCTCCAAATATTTCCAGAGATGAATAGGGTGAGTACTTTATAGAAATGATTATAGTTTGAATACAAAAAATAGGGACACAATAACTCTCCACACAGTTAATTTTAGTAACTAAGTGTAGAGGAATCGCCCCAATTGATTAAAGTTTAAAAATCGAAAATGTATTCTAACTGATGGGATTAGTAGTTTTTTTTGGTGCTTGGTCTCAATTCATTAAATAATTTAATTAAGCGAAAAGCATATAAGTTGTATACTTACCCCTTTGATTCTTATTTTTAATGTATAGTTCTACATTTATCAGTATTTATAAGCATTTCGCGATGATATATTTAATTCAATTTATTATAAATTCAGTATATAATATAAACAATAACTATTATATGATACATAATAGTTATTGTTTATTAAAATTTAACTTTAAATATTTATTTTAAACAATTTTTAATATATTTTATATTAAAGTGAGTTTTATGAAAAAGATGTGTTAGAATAATAGCAATTCTTCTTTTAAAAGTAATTTTATTAGTTGATTATTAGCTAGTTAAGAGAAGTTTTAGGTTGCTGGCTAAAGAGGTGAAAAAAAAGAGACATTGTATTGCTATATTCGAGTAAGGATGTTATGTCTTTAGATTACATATAAATATAGATGTTTCCATGTGGTCTAGTAAACAGTGGAATTTTGGCTGTTTTTAGTGCAGAAACAAACTCATAATAATTAATTTAATAATAATTTTTTAATAAATAAAATTTACACTTTGTAGGCTTTGGGCTATATGATATTGCCCTGCTTGCAGCATTTTTTTGGTTCTAAATTTAACAAAACATGGAAATAATTTTTTTACAAACACTAAACAGGGAGAGACATTCGCTTTCTCCAAGGCGTACGACCTATGTCGCCTTACAAACAGCTAAGAAACGCAGCCTAGCTTCATGGCTTGGCCTATTAGTGTTACTACCTTTGTTTTGGGTAGGTTTTTCTTTACAAACAGCAAATGCACAGGTTAACTATACCTTCACTAATGCTACTGCTACCGGGATAAATGGTCCCACACAAGCTCAGGTAAACACGGCTTATACAAGCACTTCCCTCGCAGGGAAAGTTGCTGTTGTCAGCGGCATTCAGTACTGGGTAGTGCCTTCCACCGGTCTCTATCGCATTGAAGCGAAGGGGGCTATAGGCTATGGACCCTATGGAGGTCGGGGCGCGTTTATGTCAGGTGATTTCCAGTTAAAGAAAGGAGATACCTTAAAAATCCTCGTGGGTCAAAAGGCACCTCCTCCCATAGGAAGTTCGAATCAATACGCCGGCGGCGGGGGAACTTTCGTTACTACCACAAAGAATATTCCGCTATTGGTAGCTGGAGGTGGTGCAGGTTCTTGGGCTACTTCATACACCAGTACCACTGATGCTTCAATCACCACTTCTGGCAACTCTTCAGTCAATGCACCTAACATAGGCGCGGGAGGAACGGGCGGAAATGGCGGAGCTACTGCCAGCTCTGCAGATGGCGGCGGTGGTCTCCTTACCAATGGCGGCGGCACAAACGGTGGAAAAGCATTCGTGAATGGGGGCGTGGGTGGTTCTGGCTCAACAACAAGCGGACGCGGAGAAGGTGGATTTGGTTGCGGTGGCGGAACCAGTAGCTTTGATAACTACCGTTGTGGCGGTGGTGGCGGTTACAGTGGTGGTGCAGGCGCAGCCTCATCTGCAGCATCGGGTAATCCCGAAGGTGGCGGCGGCGGCTCATACAATGCTGGTACTAAACAGAGTAACGCAGTAGGTGTGGGCGTGGGAGATGGCTTGCTTGTTATTAAGGTACTCTCATCTGGTGCTTATAATGATGCGGGCATTACTGCTGTAGATTCACCTACTGTATATTGCCAAGGAGTACGCAACATTGTTGCTTCGGTTCAAAATTTCGGTAGGAATAAAATTACCAGTGTTACACTTAACTGGAGCGTAAACGGTATTGTACAAACTCCTGTAAGCTATACAGGTACTCTTGATACTATTGGTGGCACAGGTGCCATTACAGCTAAGATAACCTTGGGATCATATACTTTCCCTACAGCAGCTGTTACCATTAAGGCATGGAGCTCGCTACCTAATGGGGTGGCAGATACAGTAAAAACAAACGATTCAACTACTGCTGTTAAAACAGCTAACCTACCCCCTCCATCAGGATTCTCTACCAGCGCGCTTACGCCTACTTCTGCAACTATTACTTGGTCAGGAGGTTCAAACACCTGGCAATATATTAACAAAACCTCTGCGGGTACGCCTACAGGCTCGGGTACTGCCGTAAGTTTGTCTTCAGTATCGCTGAGTTTGAACCCGCGTACCACGTATTATTTTTATGTGCGCGAGATTTGTAACACGGGCGATAGCTCTGCTTGGGCAGGCCCATACACTTACCGCACCCCTTGCTCTACTGCGCTAAACGGTGTTTACACAATTAACCCTTCTTTAGCGCCATCAAGTACTAACTTTATAAACTTTACTGATGCAGTGGCGGCTCTTACCGAGTGTACTATTACGGGTCCTGTTGTGTTCAATGTTTCAACGGCTACCTTTACTGAGCGTTTAAACTTTACAACAATACCTGGGGCATCAGCCACTAACACAATTAAGTTTATTGGTTCGGGCAAAGGAAATACGAT
>JBBKVO010000017.1:0-219411 GCA_037968475.1 Bacteroidia bacterium | reverse complement strand
TAAGGATGACAAGCGCAAGTAACCTAACATCAGACTTCTAATATCCGACATCAGTATAAAGTAGTAGGTATAAAGGGTGTACGATTAATACCTCAAAATTTTTAATTTCTTGAATTGGTATGCTATTGAAAGGAAATGCTAGATAAGATTTGACAAATTTTAAAAATTTGTCAAATCGAGTGGTTCTCCTAAGCGTCCACGCTAAGGAATTGAAATATACAGCGTCTCGCTGAACTACTACCCGCGTGGACTCGGGAATAAATAAACTTCAAGCGAGGACGCTTGAAGGAACTGTAAATTAGGGCTGTATTGTTAGTCTCACCCCCTCATCTAACACACCCTTCGACAAATTCCCTTTAGCATCAGCATTATATCTTTAACAGGAAAAACAGTATTTAGTAGTGCTGCGCTTGCCATACACCACTCAATAAATACAGAGCAGCTTGCACAAGGCTTTTATATAGCATTGCTAAAAATAGCACCACTATAAGCAGGTTAACATTCAGGGTAGATAGGTAGAGGCTTACTCTACCTTACGCACTACCAATAGGCCGCCCAGTTCTTTTATAACCAGTACGGCAGTGTCTTTCTCAATAAAATCGCCCATTGATGTAGCAGGGTATATTTTACCGTCCACACGTATTTTGCCTTGAGGTTTCAGGTTATCAAAAACTACACCTTCTTTGCCTATAACCTCATTACCAAACTCAACTTTTGTACGCTCTATTACGTTTACCCTACTTTCAGAAAGGTCGTCGGCCAATACCATTCGTTGAAATAGTTTCGATTTGAAAAAAGAAGCTCCAAACAAAATAAGAAACAGCACAAACCCGCCTAAAGAAACCATTACGCGTATTACAGCCCAGCCCAACTCGCCTGTTCCTTCAAAACTAAAATCAAAAGTTACATTGCGCACCAAACCCAGCACTAGAGAAACAAATATGAGTGCTATGCCGCTAATGCCTGCAACACCAAATCCGGGTATAGCAAAAATCTCTACCAGTAACAATCCCAACCCGATGATAAACATTAAAATTTCCCAGTTATTAGCCAATCCCTCTAGGTATAGCGGGGCAAAGTACAATGCACCTGCTGCCAATGCTATAATACTGGGAAAACCCAAACCGGGGCTCTGCAACTCGTAGTAAATGCCTAAAAATATTACTAATAATAACACACCGCTTGTACCGGGGTGTAGCAAAAAGCCCATTATACCATCAATGGTATCAGGTTTCACTTCTATAATATCATAATCGGTAATGTTTGATAGTTTCAAAACCTCCTCTACACTCTCGGCTTGCCCATCGCAAAAACCATTTTTTATAGCCTCGCTGGTGGTTAACGTCAATATTTTGCCTGAGTCGCTAACACCTGGTACAACAATATCTTCGTCTACCATAGCCTCGGCAATATCGGGGTTACGTCCGCGAGCTTCGGCAGTAGCACGCATTTTACTACGCATATAGCTTTGGTATTTATCAGGCGCTTTTTGTCCGCCTTCCCCTACCACAGTAGCAGCACCTATTGATGCTGTTTTGCTCATAAATATTTTATGGCAGGCAATAGATATTAATGCCCCTGCCGATGCGGCATTGTTCTCTACAAAAACATATACAGGTATTTTATTTTTTAAGATACGTGTGCGAATAGAGTCGGCATCAGACACCAAACCGCCGTAGGTATCCATATCCAAAATAATCAAATCAGCATTCAATCGTTCGGCCTCTTGTAAAGCCTTAGTAGTGATGCGCGTAGCTGAAGGAGCTATTTCTTCGTGTATAGAAAATTTTACAATTTTATATTTCTTCACAGCTTTTTGAAGGCTATCCTGCGAAAATGCTTGTGCTGCAAGCAGTAGTAGTGTTAAAAACGTTGTTATTCTACGCATAAGTGATACAAAATTACGCTTAAAGGCAATATTTTCAGCCATGAAGCTGTTAAGTTTGCACCGTAAAGTTTATGAAACATTTTTTAGCATCGGTTTTAGCATTTTTTATATGCTGGCAAACAGGAAAAGCAATTGCCCCCCAACCACAAGATTCGGTAGGTATTGCCCAAATTAATGGTAACTATTTTATTATACATGAAGTAGAAAACCGCCAAACTCTTTTTGCCCTTAGTAAGGTATACAAAGTAAGTATACAAGAAATTTTAGAAGCCAATACAGGTATGCTACCTGCCTTGCAAAACGGGCAGTTGCTATACATCCCCTTAAAAAATGTTAAACCCTCACCGTCAACAACATTCTCAAGCATAGAAAACGGGAAATTGATACAAGGTAATAGTGCACCCAAAGAGGAAACTAAACCTGTGCCAGCCCCAAAAGAAGAAAAAGAAAAGATTATCCCTCCTAAAAAGAACGAAAAGAAAGACAATAAGCCTGCTGAAAAGCCCCAAGCAAAAGAGGATACTCCAGATGCAGACCAACCTGAACCACAAGACGGGGATAAATTTAACTGGGATTTACACTATGGCGAAGATGATTTTTACCACCAAGTAAAAGCCGGCGAAACCCTATACAGAATAGCTACCTATTACGGTATTAGTGTCAGCGAATTGATGAAACTAAACGACCTTGAAACTAGTGTGATAGAAGTAGGCAAAAACCTTTTGATACGCAAAGGCGAAAAGAAAGAAGAGCTACCAAAAGCTACCCAAAAGCCCAAAGAAGAGAAAAAAGAAACAAAACCCATTGAAACTAAAAAACAAGAAGTAGAAACACCTGTTGAAGAGCAATCTAACACGAGTGAAACCAAAGAGGTGAAAGAAACAGGGTTTGCTATGATAATTGATGAAAATTTTCCTGATAAGGATAAAAATATAGCCTTGCACACCACCGCCAAAGTGGGCACTATAATATTGGTTAATAACCCTGCTAACAGCAAAAGTGTTTACGTGCGGGTGGTGGGCAAGCTTCAAACCGACGATAAAGCTATTTTGTTAATGATTTCGCCCGAAGCTGCCCAAACCTTAGGTGTAAAAAACAATAGCCGCACAAAACTAAGCCTTAGCTACGCCCAATAGCACTATATTTGCCCCTGCGTGCAGCTACTGGCATCCATAAAAAAATACTATTTCGTAACAGGGTGTATTCTTATATGCCTAGGGTTTCCTTTATTTGAGGTTAGCCCGTTCTTTCTTAGCATAGGTACCGTGTTGTGCACCCTTGCCCTTGTGGTTGATGGTAAATTTACCCAAAACCTTAAAAAACTTACTTCGCCCCCTACCCTACTATTTATTATACTTTGGCTATGGCTTTTAGCCAGTGGTTTGTATAGTGATGATACTGCCAATTGGTGGAATATAACTTCGCGCAAACTCACGCTATTGCTATTGCCTATTGGCATGGCATCGGTTACACCACTTAGCAAAAAAACAGTATGGGGTATTTTCCTGTTTTTTAGTTGTGTAATCAGCTTTTTTGCTGTGGGCAGCGCCATACACTACTTCAATAATTTTGAAGCGATTAACGCCAGCCTTATAGAGTCAAAATCAGTTCCCGTGTGGCCTATCGGCAAAGGCATATCGCATATATATTTTGGGGTGCTTACCAGCTTTGCCATTATTAGCAGTGTATTTTTCGCCATAAAAGAAAAAACACCAATTTTGTTTGCCAAAGACCGTTGGGTGTTTGGCGGCATAGCCTTACTAAACTTTATTATTATTCACCTGCTTAGTGCTCGCACAGGTTTGGTAGCCTTGTATGGTGGCTTGGGTGTTTTGGTGCTGCACATAGTATGGCAAAACCGCAAACACAAAGCCGTGTGGCTGCTGCTTATTGCCCTACCGCTAATACCTGTTGCGGCCTACTTTGCCGTGCCATCATTCAAAAATAAAATCATCAACTCGGTGCGCGATGTGCAGATAAACCGCGATGGTGGGGATATAAACCACCGCTCGTTTAGTATGCGATTGGAGGCTTGGAAAACAGGCTCAGCCATTATAAAAAGACACCCTGTAATAGGTGTGGGCGCAGGCGACCTAAGCAATGAAATGGCCGCCGAATACAACCGCAGAAACTCGGTATTGTGGGAAGAAAACCGTGTGATGCCACACAACCAGTTTATAGAAAATGCGGTGCAAATGGGCATTTTGTACAGTTTGTTTCTGCTGTTTGTTATTGTGTTTCCTATCATTCGCTACAAAAAAACATCGCCCCTATTGTGGGCAGCGGCAGCCATGTTTGTTTTTGCCATGTGTTTCGAGTCGATACTTGAGCGACAAATAGGTGTAACGCTTTTTCCCTTTGTTTACTTTTTGGGTGGTTTTTTACCTAAAGAATAAAAATATCCATACTGGCATGAGCATCCGCTTGTGCCAAAAAATCTTAAAGCACCCGCTTTTAGTACAATTGATTTAAGTGCTCCAATACAGAAGTTATAAACCCAATCCATCTAAAATTCGATTAATTTCCCACGCTGGCTCGAGCATCCGCTTGTGCCGAACAATCTTAAAGCGTCCGCTTTTAGTACAATTAATTTGAGCCTACCCATAAGTTTTAATTGCACTTTTGCGTTTACCCACTATGCTGGCATTTCTTAATATCTTCTTTTTTATGTTTCATACCGCCTTTATGCTGCTTAATCTATTGGGTTGGGCATGGAAACGAACCCGCAGGCTAAACCTTTACAGCATACTGCTTACCTATTCATCGTGGTTTATACTTGGCATTTGGTACGGTTGGGGCTATTGTGCCTGCACCGATTACCACTGGCAAATAAGAGAACAAATGGGCATTGTTGATAATAGCCAATCGTACACCCACTTTTTAATACTAAAACTAACAGGACTAAATCTAAACCAAACTTTGGTTGATTACGGTACACTATCAGCCCTTGTACTAGCAACCATTGCCAGTGTATGGCTAAACATTAGAGATTATAAACAGAAAAAGAAGGCACTTAATCACATCTAAAATTCGAATTATTTCCCACGCTGGCACGAGCGTCCGCTCGTGCCGAACAATCTTAAAGCGTCCGCTTTTAGTACAATTAATTTAATCGCCCAATACTGCAATTAGAAACCCAATCCATCAAAAATTGCATCTAAAAGCAGGCTTATTTCACAACTCACGTTAAAAATACTATTTTTGATGCCAGTAACCCCTACACCGTTTGGAAGACAAAGTATTACTCAGTAGCCAAAAACTTAGCATCATCCTGCAAAGGCTGGCCTTCCAATTGTACGAACATCACGGCGATTTCAGTCAAACGGTTATTATTGGACTGCAACCGCGCGGTGTGCATTTTGCCCGTGTTATCTGGGAAAAAGTAACCCAAATAACAGGCAATAACAATATACCTTTTGGCGAGTTGGACACCACCTTTCACCGCGACGATTTCCGTCGTGGCGAACCTTTGATACCCAGCAAAAACACCATTAATTTTTTGATTGAAGGAAAAGATGTAGTGCTGGTAGACGATGTATTGTATACAGGCCGAAGCGTACGTGCTGCAATGGATGCTCTTACCGCGTACGGTCGCCCCCGCCGTGTAGAACTGATGGCATTGGTAGACCGCCGATATAGCCGCGAGCTACCCATTGAGCCCGACTATGTGGGCAGCCAAGTAGATACAAGGGCTAACGACAAAGTGAAAGTATTTTTTGACCCTATACACCAAAACAACCAAGTATTGCTAATAACAGATAATGAGTAGCAGACTAACCTCGAACCACCTATTAGGAATCAAAAATATCAACGCCGATGATATACAGTTGATATTTGAAACCGCCGATACTTTTAAAGAAGTAATTAATAGGCCTATTAAAAAAGTTCCCAGTCTGCGAGATGTTACCATAGCCAATATATTTTTCGAAAACAGTACCCGCACCCGTATCTCTTTTGAGTTGGCACAAAAACGCCTAAGTGCTGATATTGTAAACTTCTCGGCCTCATCATCATCCGTATCAAAAGGCGAAACGCTTATAGATACGGTAAACAACATATTAGCCATGAAGGTAGATATGGTGGTGATGCGCCACCCCAAACCGGGGGCATGTGTTTTTCTTAGTAAGCACATAAAAGCACAAATAATAAACGCGGGCGACGGCACGCACGAACACCCCACACAAGCCCTGCTTGATGCGTATAGTATACGCGAAAAACTAGGCGATGTAGCGGGCAAAAAAGTAGTAATAGTGGGTGATATAATGCACAGCCGTGTGGCCATAAGCAATATACTTTGCCTGCAAAAACTAGGTGCCGAAGTAATGGTATGCGGCCCTACAACATTAATACCCAAACACATAGAAAAAAGCCTTGGGGTGAAAGTTGAACACAACCTGCGCCGTGCACTGCAATGGTGCGATGTGGCCAATATGCTGCGCATACAACTTGAAAGACAGGATATAAAGTACTTCCCTACCCTACGCGAATACACGCTTCAATATGGCTTAACGTTGGATATTTTAAACTCGCTGGATAAAGAAATAACCATAATGCACCCAGGGCCAATAAACAGAGGTGTAGAGATCAGCAGCGAAGTAGCCGACAGTACCGACCATAGCATTATACTGCAACAAGTAGAAAACGGCGTGGCCATACGCATGGCAACTATGTATCTACTGGCTGGACAAGCGGGCTAAGTATTTTCTTAGCTTATCTATAATAACAGTTCATTCACACAATTTTTCTCAATTGTAAACGCTTAATCTGATATACATCAGTAACCCACTCCTATTTATTCATAAAATATCAATATGAACTGTATTGAAACCTCTAATCTTACTTACCATTTTACTAAGGGAGAGCCTGTGGTAAACACTTTAAACCTTCAAGTACCTTATGGAAGTATTTATGGTTTTTTGGGACAAAATGGTGCGGGTAAAACAACCACACTGCGTTTACTATTGGGTCTACTAAAAAAGCAAGAAGGCTCAATATCTGTTTTTAATGCTCCGTTCGAAAAAAACAGGGTGGCTACCTTAGCACAAATTGGCTCGCTTATAGAGTCGCCTTCATTTTACGCCCACCTATCGGCCACAGATAATTTGCGCATACTGCAAAAAGTATATCAATGTCCAAAAGAACGCATTACCGAAGTATTAGAAATTGTAGGCTTACAAAACGTTAAAAACAAAAAAGTAAACCAGTTTTCTTTAGGTATGAAACAACGGCTAAGTATTGCCATTGCCATATTGCACAACCCTAAACTTTTGATACTTGACGAGCCCACTAATGGCCTCGACCCTAATGGTATTATTGAAATTAGAGAATTAATACGGCGAATAAATACCGAGTTTGGAATTACAGTGGTAATATCCAGCCACTTATTGGCTGAGGTTGAAAAACTTGTTACCCATGTAGGTATTATAAACAAGGGAAGTCTTTTATTTCAAGGCACCTTAAAAGAACTTAACGATAAACAAGCGCATACAACATCAATAACTATTATTACTGATAACAACTCTAAAGCTGCTGATATACTTATGGCGGCTAACATACAAGTGAGTTTTAAAGGTGATGTTATTAGCATTGCAAAGGTAGATAACCCAACTACTGCGGCAGTTATAAAACAATTAGTAGATAACAAGATAAGCATCTACGAAGTTGCTACCACAAAAAACGACCTTGAATCAATTTTTATGCACTTAACCCAATAAACCTCAAACATGAAATTTATTTATAGTGTACAAAGTGAATTATTGAAGTTAAAACGTAGTGCGGTACTTTGGGTTAGTATTATTGGTAGCTTATTTTTACCTATTGTATTTACTATACGATATTTATCTATAAATGTACACCTAAACAAATTGGAAAAGATAGGTGATATAAATAGTTGGATGCCTTTATTTATGCAAATAGCACGACCATTTACGGGCTTTCTGTTACCCATAGGATTTATTTTAATAGGTAGCCTTATAACGCAGGTTGAGTATAAAAATAACAACTGGAAACAAGTGCATACCACACCACAAAGTTTCACCCGTATTTTCTTTGCCAAATACACAGTGTTGTTGCTAATAGCAATACTAATTTTTACAGTTTTAAATATTGGTGTTCTTCTATTAGGATTTATACCTTGCCTTGTGTTAACGGGTGAATTACCCAACGATATGGTTCCCTTTTCGTTTCTAATAACTGAAAGTGGAAAAGCATTGCTAACCTGCTTGCCAATATTATCGTTTCAATACCTATTAGGTTTACAGTTTAAGAAATTTTTAATACCTATGGGTGTTGGTTTCACTGTGTTTATTGGTACTATGATGGCACTAAGAACAAAGTATGTATACTTTAGCCCCTATAGTTTCGCTATTTATTACCTCGAAGGAGATTTAATACCTAAACATATCAATATATATATCATGTCAGCACTATATTTTATTGGTTTTACCGCCCTAAACTATTTGTTGTATGTTACCAAAAAACAAAAAGGGTAATTTAGCTATACGCAGGGTAGCCATGTATTTATTAGCAGGACAATCGACCTTTATTGTCCCCTTTCCATTTTTTCAGCCTCTTCAACATATTTCTGATGGATTGCTTCATCTTCAGGGTGTTCAATACTATTTATAAGAGCCTCTCTATAAGCAGGATGATCTTTATATTTCATATTTAACAAAGTATATGGAGGCAATACATACAAAATAATACCAACAACCACCCAACCTGATAAACGAAACAACAGGCGTTTATAAAATATATCTCTTTTTGAAGTATATTTAATTATACTTACTACTATTGATATTAAGCAAAAAACAATTCCCAGTAGTAGCATATAATCTCCATTGGGCCAGTACATAATTTTAAACACCATACCTACAACCAATACAGAAAGAGCCATACCAGTACCTACCGAACCAATAATTCTAAAAATAGAAATTCCTTTGTAAGCATCTTTTTTAAATGCCTGCCTTAGCGGTATTTTATTAAACATCACTACAGAAACATAAAAATATGCCATTGCCAGTGTGCTACCGGCAAGTATTAATGTTATAGTACCAATTTTTATATTAAATATATTAAGCAATAAGCCCAATACAAAAATGCCAACTAATATCAGTTCTTTCATAGTTTGGCAAAATAAAACAATTAATCAATTCCACAGCTTTTACGCTTTGGGGCAATCTATTATCTTCGCCCCATGAAGGAAACAGTAGTAAGCGGCATACGCAGCACAGGCAAACTGCACTTGGGCAACTATTTTGGTGCAGTAGTCAACTTTTTAAAAATGCAGCACCAGCACAACAGCTATTTTTTTATTGCTGATTGGCACTCGCTTACTACCCATACCACACCTGTTGATTTGCAAAGCAATGTAAAAACCGTTTTGGTGGAATACCTAGCCTGCGGACTAGACCCTAATGTAGCTACCCTATACATACAAAGCGATATACCCGAAATTGCCGAGCTATACCTATACCTTAATATGGTGGCCTACAAAGGAGAGCTAGAGCGTGTAACTACCTTTAAAGATAAAGTCAAAACCCAACCCGATAATATTAACGCAGGCCTGCTTACCTACCCTGTGCTAATGTCGGCTGATATATTGATACACAGGGCTACAAAAGTGCCTGTGGGCAAAGACCAAGAGCAACACCTTGAAATGGCGCGCACCTTTGGCAATCGCTTTAATCATTTGTATAAAGAAGAGTTTTTCCCAGAGCCACAAGCCTTTAATTTTGGTAGTAAACTGGTAAAAGTACCCGGACTTGACGGTAAGGGTAAAATGAGCAAAAGCAACGGCGAAAACACCGCTGTTTTCTTGCGTGATACTCGCGACGAGATTATAAAGAAAATGAAACGCTCTGTAACCGATAGTGGCCCTACCGAACCAAACCAAACCAAGCCAGAGCCTATACAAAACCTGTTTGATTTGATGCAATTGGTTTCAACCCCTGATACCATTGCCCATTTTGATACTCTATACAATACCTGTGCTATACGCTACGGAGATTTTAAAATGCAATTAGCCGAAGATATGGATGCTTTTGTAGCACCACTTCGCGAAAAAATTGCCGCCATAGAAAACGATAACGACTATATAGCCAAAGCCTTAAAAGAAGGTACAGAAAAAGCCCGTAACAGTGCAACAGAAACTATTGCAGGCGTACGTAGGCTTATAGGTTTTAAAAAGTTTTATTAGAAATTCACCATGAAACAGCTACTTACTATCTACTTTCTTATCATATCAACTTTTGGATTTGGTAATGTAATCAATGCGCCTGCTATACAAAGCGTTAAATTATCTCCTAAAACTCGCCACAAGGTTTCGATTATTGATAAAGTACAGTGCACTGTAAGTTCCTCGCGTTCAGTATCAATATGTCAAGGTAAGAATTTCTTTGTTCAAGGAAAGAACCAAACAAAAGCGGGTACATACCATGATACACTAAAAACCACTTTGGGCTGCGATAGTATTATTACAACCACACTTACAGTAAACCCTACATACTATTTACAAAATGTGACCAATATATGTAGAGATGATAGTGTACTGATTAATGGCCGATACATAAAAACTAGTGGCCTCTATATTGATTCTTTTAAAACCACGCTGGGTTGCGATAGTATAATAGCAACCATCGTGATGAATTATAAAGGATCTGTGATTGTGAATGCATTTGGAGCTAATGCCTTACAAACAACTTTGGCCGACAAATACCAGTGGCTAGATTGTGATGATAACTATGCCCCAATTGATAGTAATAGTAACAAAAGTGCAACAATGGATGTCTTTGTAACACCTATAAAAGGCCGCTATGCAGTTGAAGTTACTCGGTCTGGATGTATAGATACATCCGATTGTTATGGTATTGGTATCGCTACAACTATTAACTATGCCCAATTGCCTAATATAAAAGTATATCCCAACCCTGCCAGCGAACAAATAACTATTGATTTGAAGGAAGAGTATGCTAATATATCAATTGATATTATCACAATAGCAGGACAAGTACTCTTTAGTTCCAACTATAAAAATCAGAAGATTTTAACGTTAAATACCCAACACCTTACTGAAGGTATTTATTTGTTGCGAATTAAGACAAACGAAAAAGCAACAATGGTTAGGGTAACTATAAATTAACAGACATCAGTCTGAAAACCTGTCGAACCAAATACTGCTGGCTCGAGCGTCCGCTCGTGCCCAAAATAATGAAGCATCCGCTTCGTAAAATATTCATTGGTTTGAAAACCAATGCTATTCATACCTTTCGGTAAGCCCCTTAGAGTATGAATAGCGGCAGGTTTTAACCTGTCGACGAGAGGTTTCACTCACCCCAACGTATTGTTTTGCCCGATTTGTGTCAATGCGCCCCTCTCTAACAAATAGAGAGGGAAGTGCTGGGTAGTCGTATGGCTTTGTGTTTTTTTTGGATGAGTAGACATTATTATTGTTCGCTTGCGGACATTGCGACTTATATTAAGTCTTAAAAATAATTACACACCTGTTTTGAGCAAATACACAATTACAATGAGTATGGAGTTCTTTAATGTGTAAATTTCAATAGGAATTAATATAACCTATTCTAGCGCCTATAATTTAATGAAACTTGTATCTGCATATATCTTTGCTCGCCAACTTTGCGACTTCAACTCTTTGCGTGAAAATTCTTTATTACATCGAGTTGAAACCCTATTCTATTCATACCTTTCGGTAAGCCCGTCAGGGTATGAATAGAATAGGGTTTTAACCTGTCGAACCAAATACCTAAAGGCGAGCGCCCGCTCGGCAGTGAAATGATATTGGTTATTCTTTTTCATCCCCTACCCCCTTCTCATTAACGCCTATTCTTCCAACTTCGCTAGGGATGTTCAGTCTTCGCAAAAGGGAAACTATACCCTCTTACACACAACCTACAAAATAGTAGTTAGCTTTAACTCACCCCGGTTCATGGGAAAGCCAAAAACATATAACTGCACCCCTCTTTTTATATAAGAGAGAATGAATTATGAACGCCTATACTAAACTTATTATTTGGGATGAGTTAACTAAAAAACCACCCACACACGTACAAGGTATAGGCAATTACTTAACTGCTGTTCTTTTCTTCCTTCTCAGATATATAAATATACCTACTGCAAGCAAAGCCAAAATTGGCCATATATTTATAAAAAACAGAACTATACTTTGCAACACATCAATACTGTTTTCAAAGGCTCTGCCCAACTTGCTGCCAAAACTTGGCTCATAGGGAACTATAGGTTTTATTTTAAGCACACGGGCATATTGCACCTTATCATTTTCGTATATATTAATAGCTATGGTACTGTATTTTACTTCGTCAAGGGTAATCAATCGGTCAATAGCCATTTCATCGGCTTGCAATTGCCTGTTTAGCAGGTTTTCTTGCGCATCAATAGTTTCATCCAACTTACTTTCTTTGTTTTCAATGGCTCGTTCTTGTTTCTTTTCATAAGCTTGCAATCGTTTTTGTTGCAACGTATTTTTTAGCAAACCCAAGCCCACATCGTTAGCATTTAATATGCGATAGTCAAAATATTCAGCCAGTTGACCTATTTGCCACAAAAAAGTATCTAATTGATTTTTGGGAACTCGCACCTGCATAGTATTAGTAAGAGAATAATGTATCTCATCCATAGCAGTATCAGCACTAATTTGGGTTTGCAGTCGGTAGCTTTCATTACTGCGCATTTCAGTATGTATAACAAAACCACCCACTTTCACCGTTTGATTTTCGATAGTATAAGTGGCTTGCACCACATCGCCTACTCTATATTTTAATTCGCCTTTTACTACAAATTTCCGGTTACTATCATTCAAGCCCATCCGTTGTATTGAGCTATTATAAGCAGGCTGTGATGAATTGCCTATAACCGCATTGTTCGTTATAGCTATCTCGGCTATATCATCAGACCTTTCTTCACTAAATATTTGATTTTCTTGAGTTGCACTTTTTTCAGAGGCGCTACTTTCACAACCCCATAGCAAGGCAAGGGCTGATAGCAATACAGTGATTTTTTGTAATGGTTTCATAATTAGGTTATAGTTTTAAAGGTTAACGAGATAAGTACAATTGTATTTTGGTTTATTCTATATATACATTCAGCCAACAAAAGGTAAATGAAAATGAAAAAACAGCTCAATTATGTCAGTATGTCAGCATTTGTCAGTTTCTTAAAGGATAGTTTAGTTTAAAACTGACTATTATTCGGAAATTTCCATCCCATTTTGCAATGGCACTACCATTGATAACTACTAACTGATTAAAAAAACATATTAACGAAACAACATGGGAAAAATAATTGGAATTGACCTTGGAACTACCAACAGTTGCGTAGCCGTAATGGAAGGTAACGAACCTGTGGTAATTGCCAACAGCGAAGGAAAACGTACTACACCTTCAATTGTAGCATTCTTAGACAATGGAGAACGTAAAATTGGCGACCCTGCAAAACGTCAGGCTATTACCAACCCGCAAAACACCATATCGTCTATAAAACGCTTTATGGGGCACACTTTTGACGAATTAAAAGACGAAACTAAACGCATACCCTACAAGCTGGTAAAAGGTGATAACAACACCCCACGCGTGCAAATAGGCGACCGTATGTATACTCCTCAAGAGATTTCGGCAATGGTGCTTCAGAAAATGAAGAAAACTGCTGAAGACTTTTTGGGACACGAAGTAAAAGAAGCGGTTATTACCGTTCCTGCTTACTTTAACGATGCACAACGCCAAGCAACTAAAGAAGCTGGCGAAATTGCTGGCCTTGATGTAAAACGTATTATTAACGAGCCAACTGCTGCCGCACTTGCTTATGGACTTGACAAACAAAACAAGGACATGAAAGTGGTTGTATTTGACTGTGGTGGTGGTACGCATGACGTGAGTGTGATGGAACTTGGTGATGGTATTTTTGAAGTAAAATCAACCGACGGTGATACTCACCTTGGTGGTGATGATTTTGACAACAAAATCATCGACTGGATGATTGACGAGTTTAAACGCGACGAAAACGCCGACTTAACTAAAGACCCAATGGCAATGCAGCGTTTGAAAGAAGCTGCTGAAAAAGCTAAAATAGAGCTTTCAAGCTCTACCTCAACCGAAATAAACTTGCCTTATATTATGCCTGTTGATGGTGTGCCTAAACACTTGGTACGTCAGCTAACTCGTGCAAAATTTGAGCAATTGGTAAGCGACTTGGTAGACCGTACCATAGCACCTTGTCGTAGCGCACTTAAAAATGCAGGTCTTACAGTAGGCGATATCGACGAGATTATATTGGTAGGTGGTAGTACACGTATACCTGCCGTACAAGAAGCCGTTAAAAAATTCTTTGGTAAAGAACCTAGCAAAGGTGTAAACCCTGATGAGGTTGTGGCCGTAGGTGCTGCCATACAAGGTGGTGTGCTTACTGGTGAAGTAAAAGACGTTCTTTTGCTTGACGTAACTCCCCTATCATTAGGTATTGAAACTATGGGCGGTGTAATGACCAAACTAATAGAATCAAACACAACAATACCTACTAAAAAGTTTGAAACCTTTAGTACTGCCAGCGATAACCAACCGAGTGTAGAAATACACATTTTGCAAGGTGAACGCCCAATGGCTAAAGACAACCGTACTTTGGGTCGCTTTAACTTAGATAATATACCCCCTGCACAACGTGGAGTGCCTCAAATTGAAGTAACTTTTGATATTGATGCCAATGGTATATTACACGTAAGTGCTAAAGACAAAGCAACAGGTAAAGAACAAAAAATACGCATTGAGGCCAGCAGCGGACTAAGCGACGAAGAAATAGCTAAAATGAAAAGCGAAGCAGAAGCAAATGCTGAAGCTGACCGTAAAATAAAAGAAGAGGCCGATAAATTAAATCAAGCAGATAGCCTTGCTTTCCAAACTGAAAAACAGTTGAAAGAGTACGGAGATAAAATACCTGCCGATAAAAAAGAGCCTATTGAAAATGCACTAAAGGAGTTGAAAATGGCGCACGCTAGCAAAGATATTGCTGCTATGGATGCTGCTATGGAAACACTTAATACTGCATGGACTGCCGCCAGCCAAGATATGTACAATGCACAACAACCTGAAGGTGGTGCCGATGGTGCTGCAGGTGAAGGAGCTAGTGCAAGCGGAGGCGATGCAAAAGAAGACGTAACCGACGTTGACTACGAAGAAGTGAAGTAATTTCACACTAATATCAAAGCCCCTACAAAATTTTGTAGGGGCTTTTTTGTTTATCCATAAACCTTAATAATTTTATCATCAAAATCCGATTTTATATAAACTCTATCAAAAGTAGATTGAATTTGATAGTTAACAGACTCATCAATTTTAAGTGATACTGAATTTAAAGAACCAACCATTAATACCAACCAATATTCATCTAGGCTCACTTTACTTTTATAGCCAGTTAATTTTCCTTCCTTTTTTCTTACTTCTTTTTCTAATCGGTCAAAAGAAAGTTTCCCTCCTTCATGGTTATTTTCTATAAAACTAAAAGACAATTGACTATGTCTCATTATTTCAACACTTTCAATAAAATCAGGCTTATTGGATGTCCCTAAATTTATTATGTCAATCAAATAATTATTTATCTGATCCACTAAGATGCCCTTTTCATTTGCTTTAATATTAAGAGTATCTTTTTTTAAGAAAAAATTAACTTGAAATAGCTTATCGGGATATTCCTTTCTAAATTTTGTTGCTGCTCGATATTCTATTAGATTAACTATAGATTGATAGTTTCTCACTTTAAAAGAGTCGGCATCCATAACTCTAGTATGTTCCAACCCTACTTTCTTTCCATCAATATTTATAATAAAATCAGTACTTGGGGGAAAAGACTTCTCTAATATCCTTGAATTGGGATCAATATTATATAAGAACTTACCTATTTGACAAAGCTCCATAATCTCTTTCTCTTTCAAAGATGGATATTTTATAATAATAGGATTAATAATCTCTGACAAACCCATATTGTGTTTTTTAAGCTCACCTATTCCTTCTTTTAATTTTTCTCGGTCAATATTTATATCCATGATAAAGTAATTTACCCCACTTTTAAGCACCTATCGAATATCGAGATGCCGAAATAAATTCGGTATGACTAAAGTAAGTAAACATTTTTGAAAAAATCGTCCCTTCCCGTCATGCTGAACTTGATTCAGCATCTCATTGCTCATAAAACTAGAACAAATCTCTCTTATCAATTAATCACCTTTGGAGAGTGAGATACCGAAATAAATTCGGTATGACTAAAGTAAGTAAACATCTTTGAAAAAAATCATCCCTTCCCGTTATGCTGAACTTGGTTCAGCATCTCATTGCCCAAAAACTAAAACAAATTTCTTGTATCAAATAAGCAGTTTTGGAGAGTGAGATGCCGAAATAAATTCGGCATGACTAAAGGGAGCAAACAGCTTTGAAAAAATCATCCCATCCCGTCATGCTGAACTTGATTCAGCATCTCATTGCCCAAAAACTAAAGTAAATAACAATACAGTATCTAATCTAAAACAGTTCATCATACAAATCAGCGCAATTAGGGTTTTGTTCTCTAATAAGACTCATTTTCCAATCGCGATGCCAGTTTTTCAATAGTTTTTCACGCTTTATTGCTGCATCCATGCTAAATAGCTGTTCATAATACACCAAATCGGTTAAAAAGTACTTTGATGTAAACTTGCTGCCCGTACCATTTTTATGTTGGCTAACACGTTTCTTCAAATCCGCAGTTACTCCAACATAAAGTGTTGTGCAAAGCCTATTGGACATTATGTATACATACCCGTTTTTTAGCACTGGTTTTTGAATATTGAGATACCGAAATAAATTCGGTATGACTAAAGAAAGTAAACGGTTACGCAAAAAAACTATCCATCCCGTCATGCTGAACTTGATTCAGCATCTCGTTGCCCATAAAACCAGAACAAATTTCTTGTATCAAATAATCACTTTTGGAGAATGAGATGCCGAAATAAATTCGGCATGACTAAAGAAAGTAAACATCTTTGAAAAAATCGTCCCTTCCCGTCATGCTGATCCCGATAGCTATCGGAAGTCAGTATCTTGTTACCCAAAACCAACTAAAACTGTGTGCGGTTGGGCCCTCTTTGAATACGGAGATGATTAAGGGGTGGTCAAAAACCACAAAAAAAGCCCAACATATAGTCGGGCTTTAGTACAATAATTATTTTAGGCTACTTACCTGCTATATATTTCTCCAACTTATCAGCATAAGAAGTAAAAGAAAAAGCTTCACCCACTACAAAAAAGTTTCCTTTATCGTAGCTTACATCGTAAGCATATTTTGCTACATCAAGTTTATAATTATCAAACGTAAAGGTTTGCAATATCAGCTTCACTTGTGGGGCACTGTAATAGGTATAGCGCAGGGCATTTTTGGCAGTTTGCACCTTGCTGTTATCAAACGGTATATCTTTCAATCGGGTTAGCAAAGCATCCACTTGCTGCTGGGTAGCAAAAGCTACTTGCGGTTGCGGTGGCACTTGTGGGTTATTCCAATTGGGTTGTTGAGGCAATTGTGGTAGCCCTATTACCTCTCGGTTGGTGATTCGTAAAATCCCCATACCATCAATAGCAGCAAAAATACGGGTATTGGGTTCAAAATTTATAGCCCCGTTGTAGGCAGTTTGCCAAGTAGCACCATTAGGAGTTTGCTGGGTATAAGTAATAGAAACCAGCATTAAACCGGGGTTCAAATTTTCAAAAAAGAAACTGTTACCATAAAAATTAAGGCTTTGGTTGGCAATAGTAATCGTGTAATTGTTGTTAGCCGCTAGAGTAAGATGCAAAGCGGCAGGTGTTGCAACCTGTGAAGGTGCATAAGGGGTTTGTACCACACGGCTACGGTTTTGCCTTTGTGGCTGTCCCCATTGAGCATGGGCAGCAATAAATACTAGTAGAAGTGCAAGGGTTGTGTAGATTTTTTTCATAGTGTATATCTCCTTTCTTCCCAACTACCCGTCGGGCTGTACAAAATACAATACATTTTTTATGCCAATACAATAAAAGTGGCTGTACCTCTTTATTGGTAAGGTATACAAAATTTCTATTCAAACAAAAAAACAAAGTAAATTGCCGCCACAACCATGATAAAACGAATTAAAAAAATAGCTTTTACTTGTATAATTTTATCTCTAATAGGTTTTTTAACTACCCTTTGGGCAAACACACATATAGAAAACAAAGCCAAAGGATATGTATACACTTCTATTGATAGCATACCTACCAACTCGGTGGGTTTGGTATTGGGCACGGTAAAAAACCAACAAAACGGAAAACCCAATTTATACTTTGTATACCGCATAAATGCCGCAGTTGAGCTGTACAAAGCAGGAAAGGTGAAACACTTTATAGTTAGCGGTGATAACCATGTAGAAGGCTACGACGAACCTGAGGATATGCGCCAAGCACTCATAGCCAATGGTGTACCCGATAGCTGTATAACTCTTGATTATGCAGGTTTCCGTACTTTAGATTCAATAATACGTTGCAAGGCTGTATTTGGTCAAAGCAAATTCACCGTTATATCACAACAATTTCATAACGAAAGGGCTGTTTTTCTTGCCCGCTATCACGATATGGATGTTTGCGCATACAATGCCCAAAGTGTAAATAAGCATTATGGTTTCCGCACTAATATGCGCGAGTATTTGGCTAGGGTAAAAGCCACGCTTGATGTTTATATTTTGAAAAAGAAACCTAAGTTTTTAGGCGAACCAGTGGAGATAAAGTTATAAATCTCTATAAAATAGATTTAGTATAAGAAACATTGTATAACAGTTGATTGCACTGGTAGTTATCAATCTCATATTGATATAATTACGAGATTTTGCAGCCAACTCTTTTCATCAATATCAACCTCTTCTTTGCTAACCATTCTATTCTATAAAAATGATAAAAATATCTTTTTTCGCTACGCTAATGTTATTAGTAATTATAACATCATGCAGTAAAAATGACGACGGGGCTAATTCCCCTTCAAACAATAATCCAACTACAACACCAAAACCGTATTGGATGGATTCTTTGGCTAGAAAGTGGGTGGTTAAAAAGGCCACTTACAATGGAAATAATGACCCTGGTTCCATTGGTTTCAGTTATGAATTTAAAAAGGATGGCACCTATGATTTTGACAATGGACGGTTTGCAGGAACATGGAAGTTTCAGGATTCAACCTACAAAAAATTCTTGTTAGATGAAACTAACCCAAACATTGGAAAAAGCAGTTGGGCTGCAAGCTTTTTTACTTCAAAAAATTTAACTGTTGACTATACAAGCCCCATAACGGGTGGTAAAGTACATTGGGATTTAGAAAGCCAATAACAATAGTTTAAAGCACTAAATGTGGCAGCCAAATAGGTTGCCACATTTTTATCAATTAAAAAAACCATTGTATTGAAGGAGACAACACAAAGGCACGGGTTAGCCCATCAGGGCGACTTTCACGCACTACGGCTGGTACACCCACTAATAGATGTGCAGTAAACTTATCGTTTATTTTATACTGCCCGTTAACAACAAAGTTTAGTGTTAACCCTGCACTGTTTTTCACCTCAACAGTGGTTTGTTGCGGAAAAGTATTTAAAGTAGCCTCATCATTACCTAAATGGTATATGGGCAACAAACCAAGAGCCAATTGAAATTTATTAAAGTCAAAACGGCGTTCTACCCTAAACATTATATCAGCTCTACGGCGTAAATGGCGTGATAAATAATAATCGGTATCGCTTTCATTTATTAATGGATTAGGAACAAAACCATTCTCGTTCATTTGGCTTATGGGTTGTTGATAGCCTAGTGTAAAATTCCACATTTTGTAGGATAGCGCAACACCCAACAACAAATCGTTTGTACCCAAACTGGTTTGGTAGGGCATTGGTAAAGAACGACCATTTTGTATACTATTGGCTTTGTTACTTGCTAATCGGGCACCTATTATCCCCTTTAGGGCAAAACTATCTTTACCAATAATAGTATGACTATAGTTTACCTGAAAATCGCCCACACCACTGGTATTTCCCAAACTTCCAGAGGTAAAAACATAAGGCAACCTAAGCTGTACCCTTCCCTTTTTCTGTATGCCAATGTTTACATCTACTTGTGGTGTAAATATTGAGGTTGCCCCATCAGCCACACCATATATACCATATACCTGCACACTATTTTTAAATTCATCTTCACCTGCCGACGAGTGTAGCGAACCTGCGGTACAAAAACCTGCATCGCTGCAACCTTGTGCCATTAGCCTATATTGTGCTGTTGCAAAAAGCACTACTAATAAGGTAAGTTTTATTTTCATACCCTTGTAAGACGATTAAGATTTTAAAAATGTTTTTTCATAATACTTGCAAAACTCCTGCATACCACAAATTTCGCATTTGGGTTTGCGGGCAATGCAAACATAGCGTCCGTGCAGTATTAACCAATGGTGGGCTGTGGCCACATACTCTTCGGGTATGTATTTTATTAATTGCTTTTCGGTCTCTAGCGGGGTTTTCGCATTGGTAGTTAATCCTATGCGTGCCGATACTCTAAACACATGGGTATCTACCGCCATAGCCGGCATATTGTACACTACACTGGCTATTACATTGGCTGTTTTGCGTCCCACGCCGGGTAGTTTTTGCAATTCTTTTATATCAGCAGGAATTTCGTTGTTAAAATCCTCAAACAGCATTTTTGCCATACCTATAAGGTGCTTAGTTTTGTTGTTAGGATAGCTGATTGACCGTATATAGGGAAACAATTCATCAAAATTAGTGGCGGCCAAAGCCTCTGGTGTTGGGAAAGCCTCAAACAAGGGTGGGGTTACTATATTTACCCGCTTATCGGTACACTGTGCCGAAAGTATAACGGCTATAAGTAACTGAAAAGGATTTTCGTAATGCAACTCTGTTTCTACCTGTGGATGGTGTTGCAGTTGGTATTCTATAAACTTGGTAAAGCGTTCTTTCTTTTGCACACGCTAATGTAGCTACATTTTGTAGAAACAAAAAAGCCTGTTGCAAGCAACAGGCTCCTCAAGGAAAATTATTTTTAAGATTAATTTTTATTGAGTTGGCGGCTCTATAACTAAATGTTGCTTTAAATCATCTTCAGTTATTTGCCTGAATGAGAATCTATACCCTTCATACAATGCCAGCCCATAAAACAAAATGTCGTACACATCAATGTCGCTAAATACAGCATTCATTGCTTCACCAAAAGGTACTACACTAAGGGTTGTAAAATAATCTACACCAAATTCTTGTGAGGCAAAACCAATAAGACTAAGGTAGTTTCCCAATACACAGCCAATAAGGGCAAATACGCCTCCTATTATGCCAAATACAGGGTCTATTCCTTTTCCAAAATACCTGTTACCATAACCTACAATAAAGCCCACAGCAACAGCCATGTAGCCTATTTGGTGTTTTGTTGCAACAGTAACTACACCCCACAAAATAGCTCCAACAATGGCTATCAAAGCAGACATGCCAATGCCAAGGGGTAAGTTTTGCTCAAGCCGTAGCTTGTCTTTAATATCATCAACTTGCGATTGGGTAAGGGCAGGTGGTGTTTGCGCAGAGTCTTCTGCCGCCCCTCCGTTAAGGTTTGTATTTGTCTCTTCCATAGGTTAATATTTATTTAAAGAAAATAAATTAACCGCACATATCACAATCCCTTTATCGAAAAAACAATAAAGTGTTGAATTGATAGAACTTAAAGACTGAAAAAATTATTCTGTATGGTGCTCAGGAGCAGAGTGATAACTGGCCGAATAATCCATTACCATATTAACAGTTGTTAAATTTGGCTCTTGGTGCTCGTCATCCAACTTGTTTTGTATTTCCTTTAGCTTCCTGTATTCTTCGGCTAGTAAAGGGTTTTTAACAAGTTCTTCCCCTAATGCTGAAGCTGCGGAAGGCTCCATTTCATCGTACATGTAGAGGATTAGGTCGTCGTTTGTATAAGTAGAGTTCATAGGCATACACCTTTTTGTACATAACCCTAACGAAAGTAATCTTATTTTTATTTTACTGCAAACTGATTTCTTTTTCAAGCATCATTTTGCGCAAGTTATTTAAGGCATAACGCATACGTCCAAGTGCAGTATTTATGCTAACTTGAGTAAGGTCGGCAATTTCTTTAAAACTTAAATCACCATAATGACGTAGCACTAAAACTTGTTTTTGTTCATCAGGTAATTGATTGATTAGAAAACGAAGTTGCTTTTCGGTTTGTTGACGAATAATTTGTTCTTCGCGATTTTCATCTGCCAATTCAATATACCTAAAGATATCTTCCCCATCACCATCGGTAATAGTAGGGTTGCGTTTGCTTTTCCTAAAATAATCAATAGCCATATTTCGAGCTATACGTATCACCCAAGGAAGAAACTTACCTTCTTCATTATACTTTTCGTTTTTAAGCATATGAATTACCTTGATAAAGGTTTCTTGAAAGAGGTCTTCGGCAATATACCTATCATTTACAATAAGGTATATTGTAGTAAATATCTTTCTTTTATGCCTCTTAATAAGCATTTCAAGGCACGCTTCGTTGCCCTCTACATAGTGGTGCACCAACTCCTGGTCAGTAATCTGATGGGTAATCATAAAAAACCTCCTTTATTAGAACAATTTAAAAAAAGTAAGCCGTGGGGCTAATTTAAAAAGTAGAGGTTTTTATCTATAGGCGAATAAATTTGGGAACAGTTTTAACGTTTTGTTTACGTGAATTTACGCAAAAAGATTTTGAAAAATGCAAATGATGTTAAAAATTTTATCGATTATTTTTTTTTCATGCAACATTATGGCACAAAAAAACGTCGCCTCAGCCCTTTAAGCACTAAGGTTTTATGCTTAATAGAACATGCCTATAATTGAGGCTGTAAGTAGGCACGCAATTGTGCCTCCCAAAAGTGCTCTTAGACCCAATTGTGATAAAAGTGTCCTTCGTTCGGGTGCCAAAGCACCTATCCCACCAATCTGAATTCCTATGGATGCAAAATTAGAAAAACCACACAGTGCATAGGTGGCTATAATGATAGATTTATTCTCGGTAAAAAGACCTAATTCTTTCAATTTACCCAGTGATGCATAAGCATAAAACTCGTTTAATATGGTTTTTTCTCCTAATAGTTGACCTACCAAAAGCATATCTTTTCCGTTTACGCCAATTAGCCATGCAATGGGCGAGAATATATACCCCATTATATATTCAAGAGTAAGACCTGCATATCGTCCGCCTGTCGATTCTTTTATCGTTTCATTAAGCCCTGTAAGTCCGCCTACCCACTCCAACATCACATAGTTTAGCATAGCCATCATAGCTATAAACACCAATAGCATCACACCAACATTTACAGCAAGTTTTAAACCTTCGGTAGCACCATTGGCAATTACTTCAAGTACATTGCTACCCATGTTTATTTTAGAGAATTTCATCTCTTTATTAAAGTCTTCTGTCTCAGGCACTAATATTTTAGCTACTAATAGTGCTGCTGGTGCCGACATTAATGAGGCTGTAAGCAAATGGGTGGCAAATACCTGCCTTGTGGCATCATCGGCACCGGGGCCTGCTAAAAAGCCAATAAAGGCTACCATTACCCCGCCTGCTATGGTGGCCATCCCCCCTGTCATTAGCGATAGCATTTCCGATTTAGTCATTTTGCCTAAATACGGTTTTACTACCAATGGGGCTTCTGTTTGCCCTATAAATACGTTTGCGGCTGCAGCCAAGCTCTCAGCACCCGACAGTCCCATAGTGCGTTTCATTACCCACGCAAGACCATATACAATTTTTTGAAGTATACCAAAGTAGTATAATAGCGATGTAAAAGCGGAGAAGAATACTATTGTGGGTAATACATGAAAAGCGAATATGACACCAAAATTGCCAGACATTGTACCGAAGTCTCTACCAAAAAGAAACTTTGTTCCCTCCTCTGTAAAGCCTAGTATGCTAACAAATATGCCGCCTATTCCATTAAAAAAAGAGTAAATATTTTCTGAACCCAACACACCTACTGCAAGTGTCAATTGCAGCAAAAGGCCAACAATAACCAGTTTCCAGTTTATTTTTTTTCGGTTGGTACTAAATAACCACGCTATACCAATAAGAACAGCTATACCCAATATTCCTCGTCCAATACTGGTAATGGTTATATCTGTCATAAAAGAGTATTATTTGCGTTTACGTATTTCATCACGAATATAAGCTGCTTTTTCGTAGTCTTCTACTTGCTCGGCTTCATCCAGCATTGTCTCAAGCTCTGCAAGATTATATTGTGATAAATCGTTTTGTTTTGGCGCACGCTTTAAGATAGGTTCATCTTGTGGTGTAGATGCAGGACGAGCAGGTTCATTCTCATGGTCATCATCAAGCGTTATTCCCGCAGTCTCCATTATATGCTCAAAAGTATTTACAGGACAATTGAAACGAACGGCTAAAGCCATTGCATCACTAGTGCGTGCATCAATTTCGTGCAGATCATTGCCCATTTGGCAAATTATTTTTGAGTAGAATACACCTTCTATAAGATTGTAAATTACTATCTCTTGTATTTTTATATCGAATGTATTGCAAAAAGACACGAACAAATCGTGGGTCATTGGCCTAAAAGGCACAATTTTTTCAATCTCAATGGCAATTGCTTGTGCTTCAAAGCTACCTATTATTATAGGCAGTTTTCTAACACCACTGGTTTCCCCTAAAATAAGGGTGTATGAACCATGTGCCTGCCCAGAGGTGAGTCCCACTATTTCGAGTTGGATTTTTTGCATCAGGGGTGGGTTAACTATTTTAGTGTGATGATGCCTTTAATTGTTTGGCGGCATCAATCAGTTTGGGTACTACTTCAAAAGCATCACCTACTATACCATAGTCGGCAGCTTTAAAAAATGGAGCTTCAGGATCTTTATTAATAGCAACAATAACTTTGCTTGAACTAACACCTGCAAGGTGTTGTATAGCACCCGAAATGCCTATTGCAATGTACAAATTGGGCTTTATTGTAATACCTGTTTGGCCTACGTGTTCTTCATGTGGTCTCCAGTGCATATCGCTAACCGGTTTTGAGCACGCTGTAGCTGCACCAAGTATTTCGGCCAGTTCTTCAATCATTGTCCAGTTTTCGGGACCTTTCAATCCACGACCTGCTGATACAACTAATTCAGCCTCAGTAAGAGGTATTTTACCCGTTACACGGTTGGTTTCAACTATCTGTGTTCTCCAAGCATCGTTGCCCAAATTAACAGTGTAATTAACTACGGCAGCTTCGCCACCATTATTATTTACTTGGTATGAGTTTGGAGTGATAGCTACCACTTTTACAGGGGTAGTTAATTGCACATCGGCAAATGCTTTGCCTGAAAACACGCTTTTGCGTACGCTAAAACCTGCTGAGGTATTGGGCAATGCTACCACGCCCGATGCTACACCTGCCTCAAGCTTAACAGCTACAAGCGGGGTGATTGATTTACCCGCGTAGTTGTTTGAAAACACAACTACTTGTGCATTTTCGGTTTTAGCAACATCGGCTATAATACTAGCAAATGCTTCTGGGCTAAATTTATCAAGTGGTGCATTGTATACCGTTTCAGCACCGTAGTTGCCCAATGCTTTTGCATCGGCTTCGGCTACGTTGCCTATTGATACTGCTATAGTTTTTGTACCCAAAAGGTTGGCTGTTTCTTTTGCATAAGAAACTGCCTCAAGGGTAGATTTTTTAAATTTTCCGTCAACGCTTTCAGCAAATACAAGTACTGCCATATTATCTTATCTGATTATTATAAACCGTTCTAAACTTAAAAAAATTATATCACCTTAGCTTCAGCATGAAGTAGGTTTATCAACTCAGCGGCATTATCAGCCGAAATCATCTTGCAACCAGCTTTTGGTGCAGGCAATTCAAACGCATTGTAAGCTGCTGTGTTTTTATTGGCCGATGCTTCTACCACAGCCAAAGGCTTGGTGCGAGCTGCCATAATACCGCGCATATTAGGTATACGTGGTTCTGTTAGTTCTTTTTGGGCACTGGCTACAAATGGCAAAGCTACTTTCACAGTTTCTTTTCCACCGTCAATATCGCGTATCAAAGTGGCTTCGTTGCCATTCACATCTATTTTGGTTACTATGTTTACGCTAGGCAAACCAAGCATTTCGCCCAAAATACCGCATACTAAACCGCCATTATAATCAATACTTTCACGGCCTGTAAGCACCAAATCAAAGCCTTTATCTTTGGCATAAGCAGCTATTTCAGCAGCTACAAAGTAGGCATCTTTAGGCTCGGCATTTATACGCACTGCATCGTGAGCACCTATTGCTAATGCCTTGCGTATATTTGCATCAGCATCGGGCAAACCAACAGTAATGGCAGTAACTGTTCCGCCTTGTGCTTCGGTAAGCTCAAGGGCACGGGTAAGTGCCAACTCGTCGTAAGGGTTAATAATAAATTGAACACCTGCGGTGTTAAATTTGGTATTATTATCAGTGAAAGTGATTTTTGTGGTGGTATCCGGAACTACACTAATACAAACTAAAATTTTCATTAAACAGTGTTTTAAACGTTTAGTTAGGTGGTGTTTTTAAAAGGACTGCAAAGGTACTTAGAAAAAGTGAATTTTACAGATGGAAAATAACAGAGTAGCGCAACTACAAGTGTACTTGCAAGATACACCAAATGATGCGTTTTTAAATTACGCTTTGGCGATAGAATATGTGGGTATGGAACGTGATGGTGATGCACAACCCATTTTTGAGCGATTAATGACTGAACAACCCGAATACACAGCTACATACTACCATTTGGGTGCTTTGTATGAACGCAAAGACCGTAAAGACGATGCTGAAACGGTATATAGAAAGGGTATTGCCATTACTATGAAAAACCGCGAACAACACGCTATGGCCGAGCTGCAAAATGCCCTTGCCAATTTATGGATTGATGATGAAGATTAGCTTTTAATACTTAGTTGTATTGGGATGAAAGGTTTGCCACGAGTGCCAAAACTCTTGGTAGCTTTGTATGGGTTTTAATTGCTTACCCTTCATTTCACCATCCGTACATAGCCCGTTAAAATCCCATACTATAGGGCGTGTAGCATCAAACATACTTTTTCCATCAGTATCAAATACTAATTCTATTACTTCATCATCTACCCTACGCTCAAAGGCATGAAAGGTTTGCCCATTAGGCTCTAATACTAATACTATTGGTGTTTGGCCTAGCATATCATTTATCACTCTTTCATTTTTCAATCTATTCCAGTCATAAGCTCTAGCCACACCATCTATACTTATACCCACTACTAACGATTTTCTTCCCCACGATGAAGTATCTCTACCCTCTAGTTTATTATCTTTTTCTTTCATTGTAGCCCTTCCAAAGCCTTCAAGCTCTTCGTACTTCTCAACAAACATAGGGTCGGGTTGCAACACCAAAGTAGTAGGGTGCTTCTCTGCCCAGCGCTCAAGCGTGGTTTGCTCGCTGTATATCTCTTCCAGTTTTTGTCCTGCAAGTTCGCCCGCAATGGCCTCCCCTGTGGCTTGTCGCCACCAACTACCTGTAGTTTCATCTTCAAACATGGCATTAAAATGATCCATGCCTACCAATCTAAATTTTTCATATTGCCCGTTTACCATTGGCTTGTACACCCTACCCGTGCGGCATACTGTACAGTAAGTAACCATAATAGGCTCTCCACCCAATGTATCAGCTATTTGATGGTGATAACCAATAATCTCTAGTGAATAGGCTTTTGCTTCGCCATTAACAGTTACACCCAGCACTATATCTCTAGGATTAATAGCATTATCAGTTAAGGGCAATAAAATCTTTGTTTCAGGTTGATAAAACATTTTATCGGCCAAAAACTTAAAATTAAAGGCATACACTACCATGCCATATAGTAACAAGGGAATAGCCATTACTATACGTGCCCAAGGTGTCGTCCGCCACCCTTTAAATAATAGATAACCCAAAAATACCCACCCTACAATACGTATTATCCAGATATATTGATGAAAAGCATAAGCAATACGTATAGTTTCATCCTCTTGACTACCCAGAAAGGGCATTATAAAATATACTTTAAAAACCTCTACTACAGCTAGTAGAAAGCTTATAAAAATTGCAGTACCTAAAAACTTATTCATTTCAGATTAGACTTTAAATGATAAAAAAGTCTAATATATCGATTTAATACTACCCAAGCAGCTTATAAATAAATAAAATCACACTATTTGCACACGCCATTGGGGGTATTTATATCTATTGTTGTATAGAGTAATACCAATGATTTTTTAACTTTGGAACGGAAATTGAATTTACCCTTTTAAATAAAACTTACAGACTATGAAAAAAGCATACATTGTAGCCCCTGCCCTAGCATTAATGTTAATTACCAGTGCTTGCCAACAACGTAAAGTAACCCGTATTAACCCTAACGAACAAACGGATATAAGTGGACGTTGGAACGATACCGACAGCAAAATGGTATCGGAAGAGATGATTGCCGATGTTTTAGGCCGTCCTTGGCTAAAAGAATTTACCGAAAAAATGGGTCGCAAACCTGTGGTAATCGTTGGTCGCATTCGCAACAATACTACTGAGCCTGATATTCAGCCCGAAACTTTTATAAAAGATATCGAGAAAAACTTTATCAATACCGCTACTGTTACCGTAGTGCAAGCAAAAGAAGGACGTGATGATTTACGTGCCGAACGCGAAGACCAACAAACTTTTTCTACTGAAGAAAGCCGCAAAAAATGGGGTAAAGAAAAAGGTGCTGATTTTATGCTTAACGGTGTGATAAACAGCAATATTGATGAGTATAAAAAAGACCGCGTGATTACCTACAAAATAAACCTTGAGTTGATTGATTTGGAAAGCAACATTAAGGTATGGATTGGTGATAAAGAAATTAAAAAACACATACGCAACTAAGTGTTAGCGGTTTCATCTCACTTCATTACTTTTTTTTCAACCTAAATTCCATCTTTACCCTATGAAAATGAAACATACGGATAAGGCTAAACGCCTATTGTTGGCAATAAGCATACTTTTGCTTTATCCGTCGTGTTCTTATTATACACGCAATGCTGCGCAGTTTGATGCACAACTTACCAGCGGTAATATAAAAGAAGCCTACAAAATTGTTAGTACTAACGAAAAGAAGTGGGATAAAGGTAAAGACCGTGTATTATATTATCTAAATCGGGGTACACTGGCATGGATGCTGGGCAACAACCAAGAAAGCTATAAGTATTTTTTAAAAGCCGATTACTACTGGGAAGATTTGGGTATTGATTATAGTCGCGAGGCACTCTCGTACCTTATAAATCCCCGTGTAAAAGAATACGGCGGAGAAGATTTTGAAGGTATAATGCTTAGCTATTACCAAATACTAAACTTTATACAAATGAATGATTTGGAACGGGCACAAGTACAAGCCCGTAGGCTAATAATACAGCTAAACCAAATAGACGATAAGTATAAAGATTGGCAGGGCAAGAACAAAAGCACTAAACTGCAACACAACGCCTTTGCGCACATGCTTTTAGGGTTGGTGTACGAGCTGAACAAAGACTATAACGGCGCTTTTATAGCATACCGTAACTCATTAAAATTTTACGAAGACGAATACAGTAGTTTTTTTGGGCTAAATGCGCCTTTGCAACTAAAAAAAGACTTGCTACGCACTGCCTACCTATCAGGCTTTCCTAGCGAGGTTGATTTTTACAGCAAAAAGTTTAATCTTCCTTTCGACCCGAAGACAGATGCCACAGGCGGAAACCTCATCTTTTTTTGGGGTAATGGTCTTGGCCCTGTTAAACAACAAACATCGGCTGATTTTGTAGTAGTAAAAGGTTCGCAAACGGGTTGGTATACCTTTAGCAATCCTAATTATGGATATTCTATCCCCGTTTTTGTAGGCAGCAATAGTAATAACAATGCTAGTGGTAACCTAAGTGATATTGAGTTTGTGCGTGCCGCCTTCCCTACTTATGTTGAGCGTAAACCATTTTATCAAAATGCTACACTAATTGTTAACGGACAGCGATACCCTTTTGAGGCTGTTGAAGATGTAAATGCTACGGCTATGAAAACGCTTAACGACCGTATGCTGATTGAGTTTGGAAAAACACTTGCACGCTTGGCCTTGAAAAAAGTAGCTGAACATCAAACCAAAAAAGAAAACGAAGAACTGGGCGCAGCTATAGGCCTTATAAATTATTTTACAGAACAGGCTGATACACGCGGCTGGAACAGTTTGCCGCATACACTGTATTATACCCGCCTATCGGTACCACAAGGCAAACAGCAAGTAAAACTAACCTTGCAAGGATTAAACAATACGGTAGATACTGCTACTTTTAATTTTGATATTAAACCCAACAGAACCTACGTGCAACCTTACCAAACTGTGCAGTCTCACTACTAATGGCTATTTTCGCAGCCATTAGATTATGAAAAAAGATTTTTCGCACTACACAACACAAAACCCTGATTTTGTAAATACTATACATCAAAAATTAGAGGGGCAACACTTCATGCACCATATTGGTGCTAACCTTACTGTTATAGAAAAAGCCTATATAGAAGCCGAGCTGTTAATGGAAGAAAAACATTTGCAACAAGCGGGTTTTACGCATGGTGGAGTTACAGCAACTTTGTGCGATTTGGTAACAGGTTTTGCAGCTTTCTCGTTAGTAGGGTTGGGTGATGCTGTTGTTACTGCCGACTTAAAGGTGAGCTACCTAAACCCCGGTGATGGCGAACGCCTTATAGCCAAAGGTTGGGTAATAAAACCCGGTAATATGCTACACTTTTGCGAGGGTGAAGTATGGATAGATAAAAAGGGAAAACTTACCCAAATAGCACACTGCACTGCACTAATGGCTGTGGTAAAAAACTTGGCTAAACGTGATTAAGCAAATCAGTCAGCATATAAAACACAAAAGCCGTTTGAAACAAGTTTCAAACGGCTTTTGTGTTTTGTAATAACGAGTTTCTTAGCTAATTTCTAGCGTATAGTCCGTGCCTGTAAAATTCAAATCAAAAGTAAATAGTTGTCCATTACAAAGAGTATAGGTAAACATTGTTGGATTTGATGTAATGGTTACAGGTATAGTAACAGTTACTGGTGGCGTACAGCTATTATCAACAAATGTTACAACAATCGAATTTAAATTACACCCTGTTGTATATGGTGTAAAGGTTGCAGAGTTTGCTGGTGCATTTACCACCGTTTTGCCGCATGGGGCATCAAAGTTAAAAGTTATGTCAACCTGCACCGTCATGTTGTTGTTAACATAAATGTCTTGCGCTATAGCTTGTTGCCCGGCAACAAACAGCACTGCAAAAAATAATAGTTTAATAGCTTTCATAAAATACAATATGTTAGAATTTGTATCTCAAAAATAGCTATGCAATCTATAATAGCATAAAAAAATATACCTATGTAATTTTGTATAACAAAAAAGGCTGCAACGTTTGTTGCAGCCTTTCTTTTATATATAGCTTAACTAAATACTTAGCGAACTACGTTGATTTTTTTAGAACCAATTAGTACATCACCTGATCTCAAAGTGTAGAAGTATACACCTGATTGGAAATCAACAGTGGTACTTGCAGTATGCTCACCAGCTTCAACTTTTTCGTTGTTAAGCACGGTAGCAACTTTTTTACCTAATAGGTCATAAATCTCGATAGTAACATTACCAGCTGTTTTCAAAGCATAGTCGATAAACAAAGTGTTACCGTTAGCTACAGGGTTAGGGAATGCTTTACCTAATGAGAAACCTAAATCTTGAACTTCACGAGCGCTGGTAGTAGATACACCACTAACACGAGCAAGAGTGTTGTTGAAAATAGGCGAGTTAAATGCTGAACCCGGCATGAAACCACTCCAACCTGTAGAAAGAGTTTGTCCATAGCGAGTTGAGCTATAAAGTATTAATGAGTTATCAGCATAGTTGCGGCTACGTAGTGTAACAGGCAAGCCACCATTAGCAGCATCAATGCTTACAAAACGGTAACCGAAATAGTTAACACCATTTGCTGGACGAGTGAAACCTCTTGATTCGATGGTATCACCTGCGTTCCAAGCATGACCTGGCCTAAAGGTTACTGTATAAGCAAACCAGCTGGCAGGGTTACGACTA
This sequence comes from Bacteroidia bacterium, assembly GCA_037968475.1. Lineage (GTDB taxonomy): Bacteria > Bacteroidota > Bacteroidia > UBA8524 > UBA8524 > SB11. Next base: position 187,317 of record JBBKVO010000017.1, on the reverse strand, counting down.
ATCGCTTCACCATTGGTGCGTGATATATTAATACCCACAGGTAAAATCATAAAACGAGAGCCCCAACCAGTTGATGAGAAAGTAGTAGTATCAGCAGCCGTTAATAATACAGTATCAACTTTAAAGAAAGCGTCTCCTGATAAACGGTTTTGATTTAAACCTTCAACACCAGCATATAGCATGGTATCGCCACCACTAAAAATAATGCTACCACGACGTATTTGTCCTGTAACTGCATTGTTATAGTAGTAAACAAAGCAAGTATCCACAACATTAACATCAGCATTGTTCCTGCGATATAAGTAAGCAAAACCTACTGAATCCCAAGAGTAGTTATCCCTTTGAGCAAAAGGTTGGATAGGATTGTTAGGGTCGCTAGGTACAGCAGCCCAGTTATCGTGGCGTAAATCGAAAAGGTGCCCCCAAGCGTGAGAGAATACAGAGTTTGCTCTGTTGTTTTGGTCAACATTAACAACTGTAGAATCAGGGAATACAAGGCTTACGAAATTGTCGAAAGGACCCGTAGCGTTGTTGCGAATAAATTCTTCTGGATCGAACCAGCCATTAACACTACCACCTTGTTTAGAGAAGGTACTTTGTGATGGAGAGAATTTGTCAGAAGAAGGATAATTTTTGTAGTCCTTTGGTAATGCTATGGTTTGCTGTGCAGAAGCGTAACCATAAGCCATAATTACTAAAGCCAGTAACAGTACTTTTTTCATCATTGTTGGTTTTTTAAGAGTGCAAAAATAAGTAATTAAGCGTAATGTCAAATAATTGTTAAATGTTTTTACAACCTTATAGACTAATAGCCGTTTTGAAATGTTGTGGTGGTATTAAAAAAAATTATTGAGTAAGTAATATTTTCTTCACATCCACAGTGGTTTGTGTGGTAGTTTCAGTCAACAAAACATAGTATACACCTAATAATAAGCTACTTGGTAAAAGTAATTCCAAATTGGTTTCACTATCACCATTACAAAAAATATTTGTAGTGTATACGGTTTGGCCTAACATATTTTTTATTGAAACGGCATAGTTTGCCACCTCTTTGCTGTGCAAGGTAAGCGTTAACACATCATTTTTTGCAACAGGGTTAGGATTCAGCGCTATAATTTGAGTATTGACAGCTTTGTTTATTTCGGGTACTGATATAACACAGTTGGCATATACAAATACTTCGCAATCAAAATACTTTACCTGTGGGTACAACATACCGGGAACAAAACCAAAGAAACCCTTTTCGTAGCCACCATAGCGATTGTTTTTACTAAGCCATATAGAGTTTTCAGTATAATAACTTGTAAAAAGGTTCCGTGCGCCCTTTTTATTAATGCTGCTAGAATACACCCCAAACAGGTTGCCCTTAATAGTTTTATTCTTCTCAAAACTAAATACCGTGTCTCCCCATGAATAGATAGTGCCTGATTTGAATACTACACTATATCCCAACAACTCATTAAAAGTTCTTGATGCAAGATTTAGGGATCGAATACCATCGCCAACATAGGCTTGTACAGGTATAGTTAAATTTCGTTTTGCATTAATAGTACCTACATTAGCAGTAGTTAGCAATATGGTATCTTTTTTATAGTACTTGCCCCCGCTTTGCAAATAATAATTATAGGTATTAGGAAAGGCCATTTTGCAATACATAGAATCAGTAACAGCAAAAAAGTTAGTATTTATCTGCTTCTCGTTTTTATATGTATTTATGTATGTGGTAATAATTAATGTATCTACCGTTTGGGTATCCGTACTATCTCGGTAATAGAAGTAATTGAAACGTAAACTATCCCAATAAAAGATACAGCCCATACTTATTGGTTGTATGGGATTATTAGGATCGCTAGGCACCGCCGCCCAATTTTCTTGTAATAAATCAAAAACATGACCTGCTCCGTAGGTTTCAAATTGCCTAATGCTGCCTACACTATCTACCCAAATAGCATTGCTATCACTACCCAAAAATTCAATACCGGTTGTTACATATTGGGGTGCTGTGTTGTTTTCAACAAAATCATGCGTATTAAACCAACCTCCTATGCCTCCCCCACTTTGGGCTTGTACTTTCCCTTCAAAGGCAACAAGCAAAAGGCTGAATAAGAAGAACGCTTTGTATAGTTTGGGCATAGGAGTTTTTCTTATTTAGACAGAAAAAACAAAACCAACGTTTGCCTATACTATATCACCCAGTTGGGGGCGAATAAGTAAATCTTCGATAACGGTTGATGGCGAAGTATTGTAAGCTCCCCAAATAGCATCGGCTACATCTTTGGCAGATATAAAACGCTCGTTGGGCAAATCAGTGCCTTCCCACGATGAAGTAAAAGTAGCCCCCGGTAATACAGCAGTAACTTTTATATGCTTGGTTTTCATTTCCTCACGCAGCACCTTCGTCATACCATAAACAGCATATTTACTAATGCAATACGAACCTCCGTTTATATAAGGTGTAATACTGGCTGTTGAGCATATATTAAATATATGGCTGTGTGCTTTTTTCTCAACCAAAGGCAATACCATACGAGTGAAATGATAAGGTGCTGCTATGTTAATAGCTATTTGTTTCTCAAAAACACCTTCTTCTTCTTCACTAAGTTTACCCGGTATATATATACCTGCATTGTTTACCAGCACATCTATATTTTGCCACTTGTTTTTAATGGCTTGTGCAAATTTTTCTAAATCCTCTTTTTTTGCCACATCACAAGGCACAGCCAATACCTCTACATTATATTGTTGAGCCAGATAGTGCGCAAACTTTTCTAAATCTTCTTTATTCCGTGCACACAGGGCTAGTGCAAAGCCTTCTGAAGCAAATTTTTCAGCCACTGCCGCCCCTATTCCTTTTGATGCACCTGTTACAACTACTGTTTTCATGCCATAAAAGTAACGTTTAGTAGTCAAAATAGTGCAATTGAGCCAAAGCAAGTATGCAATACCATTGCAAAACATTTATCTTTACCGCCTTATTTAATACATGAATATTTTTTACCATTTCGGCCGATACTTACTTTTTCTTAAAAGTATGTTTACCCGCCCAGAAAGGTTTGCCATATACTACCAGCGCACTATGATGGAGATGGTATCTATAGGCATAGGTTCGCTACCCATTGTTGCCATTATTTCGCTATTTATTGGCGGGGTTACCACTTTGCAAATTGCCTACCAATTAGTTACGGGCTTAGTGCCCAGTTCTATAATAGGCTCTATTGTTAGCGATAGTACCATATTAGAGTTTGCACCTACCATTACCTGTTTAGTACTTTCAGGTCGTGTGGGCTCAAGCATAGCATCAGAAATTGGTACTATGAAGGTATCAGAACAAATTGATGCCTTAGAGGTAATGGGTATTAACTCATCGGGTTTTTTAGCTTTACCAAAAATTACGGCGGCTTTGTTTGTATTCCCCCTACTTATTATGTTGGCTATGGGCTTATCAATATGGGGTGGTATGATGATAGGCGACCTTGCTGAAATTTTGCCTAGCGAAGCCTTTATTCGTGGAGCTCGCTCAAGCTTTCGCGGTTTCACCGTTACTTTCTCGCTTATCAAATCGGTAGTGTATGCCTTTATCATCACCAGTATATCGTGCTACCAAGGATATTATACCACAGGCGGCGCGCTAGAGGTAGGTACATCAAGCACCCGTGCAGTGGTATACAGTAGTGTTATGGTTTTATTTGCCGATTATTTGTTGGCACAACTGCTTTTATAAATAATGATAGAACTAAAACAAATAAATAAAAGTTTTGGCGATAAGCACGTGCTGCAAGATGTATCTGTTACATTTAAAAAAGGCCGCCCTAACCTTATTATAGGAGCAAGCGGTAGCGGCAAAAGCGTGTTGATGAAATGTATGGTAGGGCTAATGCAACCCGACAGTGGCGAGGTTTTGTATGAAGGAAAAGACTTTACCACTATTAGCTACGAGGATAAAAAATTAATTCGTCGTGAAATAGGTATGCTTTTTCAGGGAGGGGCTTTATTTGATTCGCTAACTGTAGAACAAAACATTATGTTCCCTCTTAATATGTTTACCGAGATGAGCAAAGAGGAAAAGCACGATAGGATAAACTTTTGCCTTAATAGGGTAAACATGCAAAATGTTAACAAGCTACTACCATCAGAAATTAGCGGAGGGATGAAAAAACGTGTAGGTATTGCCCGTGCTATAGCTATGAACCCAAAATACCTTTTTTGTGATGAACCCAATAGCGGACTAGACCCTATAACCAGCCGTGTGATTGACAGTTTAATTTTAGAAATTACTGAGGAATACGATATGACTACTGTTATTAATACCCACGATATGAAAACGGTATTTGATATTGGCGACCATATTATATATATATATCAAGGCAAAAAGGCTTGGGATGGCGGAAAAGACGGTATTACAACTGCCGATAGTGATGCCTTGCAAGAGTTTGTAAAAGCCTCTGTTTTTTAGTGGTTACTTCTTAAAAAAAGTTTTCTTATTGATAATAGGTGCTAAGCCTGTAAAGTTGGGTGTAACAAGGTGTAACATCTCACAGTGTTACGTTATGTTACACGGCATATTTAAAAGTGTTAATATACTTATTATCAATGCTTTATACAAATAACATATAAAGTTCTAGCTTAGGTGTAACAGGTGTAACACCCGTAACAGACTGTTACCCCTGTTACTGCAATACCATATATCATTACTAATCAATGCAATAGATAAATAGCATAGCCATTAGTGTAACACAGTGTAACGTTCCACAGTGTTACGTTATGTTACACGGCATATTTAAAAGTGCTAATATACTTATTATCAATGCTTTATACAAATAACATATAAAGTTCTAGCTTAGGTGTAACAGGGGTAACACCCATAACAGACTGTTACCCCTGTTACTGCAATAACATATATCATTACTAATCAATGCAATAGACAAATAGCATAGCCATTAGTGTAACAGGGTGTAACATCTTATAGTGTTACGTTATGTTACACGGTATATCTTAAACTATTAACATTCTTATTATCAATAGTTTATATAAATAATATATAATGTTCAAGTATAGGAGTAACAGGTGTAACGTAACACCCTAAAAGTGTTACCCCTGTTACCCCTGTTACCCCCTTCAACCTAAACGTAAATAAAAACCATACATTTAAACATAAACAACTGATTTTATGTGAATTATATATAAAGTAATACTTTAAGTATAACAAGTGTAACGTAACAGCAAAGTGTTACACCTGTTACAGTTTGTTACACTTAGATATAATAATTACCCCATCACCCTTAATTTAGTTCAGGGTCTCGCTCTGTAATACACATGAATTGGGCAACGAGATGCTGAAACGAGTTCAGGACGACAGCCCCGCACCAAAGTTCCTTCAAGCGTCCGCGCTTGAAGATTGCATATTGTAGCGTTTCGCTACTAAATACAAGCGATTACGCTTGTGTGTATGAAACCTTAAGCGTGGACGCTTAAGAGAACAAACTTTTGATGTGTTATTCAATTTTTGTAACAAGTGTAACGTTTCAGGTGTTACAGCAGCGCCATTTTAAGCGTTTTAGTATTAGTAAATATTTTATCTACACCCTTTATCTTTTCCACCCATTTAATACCCAAAGCGTTAGAGGTAAAAACTTCATCGGCAGTGTTTAGTTGGCTGGTTTCTATGGGGCTTTCAGTAATCGTATACCCTTTTTGCGGCAAGGTGTTTAGCAAATGGCGGCGCATCACCCCATCCAAGCAGCCTTCGCTAAGGGGTGGAGTTATAATTTCATCCCCTTTAATAATAAAAATAGTACTGCTGGTACACTCGGCCACACGGCCGTAGTGGTTTAGCAATATAGCATCATCAATACCTTGCTCTTGCACCCACAAGCTCGCCAGTGTATAAGTGAGGCAACCTACTGTTTTAAGATTAGCCAAAAAATCAGTGTTTTTGAAGGTATCGCGGTATATATCCAACACCAAACCATTATTATTCAGTTCAAACGGCTGGGCGGTTATGGGTGTAGCCTCAACAATAAATGATGTAGTGTTTTCCGTAGGCAGATATGCCCCTTTCCCATTGCGCCAAAAACTAATGCGTACTTTGGCCGTAGGGTGTTTTTCTTTCAGTAAAAAAGATAATAATAAACGCTCAAAATCTTTAGTGCCAAAGCCTTCGGGCGACTGCATTTTTAACAACCCAAATGTTCTCATTGCCCGTTCAATATGTAGTTGCAGCAAAGGTATTTGCCCCTTGTGGTATAGCATAGTTTCAAAAAAAGCATCACCGTATTTAAAAGCACGGTTGCTCGTTTCGATACTCAAATCAGGCACAGTATTTCCGTTGTATAGGTACATATAGTCTATTGTCTACGGTCAGTAGTTAGGCAAATATAGACAAGCTAATCGACCAAAGAATGAATTAGGGGTGAGTTAAACCGATGATTTATTTCACGCAAAGAGTTGAAGACGCAAAGTTGGTAAGCTAGATTATAGGCTCGTATGAATACTTTTATATAATTAGCTCTAAAAGAAATTAAGTCGCTGTGCCCGCCTGCGGACAATAATACAGCGACAAGTTAAAACCCGATGAAAAAGTAATTTACTCACCCCAAAAACACAAAACCATCCGACTTCCCAACACTCCCCCTCTCTTTTTTGTAAGAGAGGGGCGCATACAGTCAATTCGACCAAAGAATAAATCAGGGGTGAGTTAAACCGATGATTTTTTTTCACGCAAAGTGTTGAAGGCGCAAAGCTGGTAAGCTAGATTATAGGCTTGTATGAATACTTTTATATAATTAGCTCTAAAAGAAATTAAGTCGCTGTGCCCGCCTGCGGACAATAACACAGCGACAGGTTTCAACCCGATGAAAAAGTAATTTACTCACCTCAAAAAATACAAAACCATCCAACTTCCCAACACTCCCCCTCTCTTTTTTGTATGAGAGGGGCGCATACAGTCAATTCGACCAAAGAATAAATCAGGGGTGAGTTAACCCGATGATTTTTTTCACGCAAAGTGTTGAAGACGCAAAGTTGGTAAGCTAGATTATAGGCTTGTATGAATACTTTTATATAATTAGCTCCACAAATGAATTAAGTCGCTGTGCCCGCCTGCGGACAATAATACAGCGACAAGTTTCAACCCGATGAAAAAGTAATTTACTCACCTCAAAAAATACAAAACCATCCAACTTCCCAACACTCCCCCTCTCTTTTTTGTGAAAGAGGGCACAGCTGCGTAATTTCTGTTATCGCAGATAATTGGGGTGAGTAAAACCAACAATCGGTGCGGCTATCCCCCTGACATCCGACATCACACATCAAAAAAATAAATAATAACTGTTAAATGAAAAGTGAAACAATCTCTATTCGATAAAAGAGATACTAAAATAATTTAAACGGCGTTTACCAAACTGAAACTAACCAAAGACTATCTATATGAATATTAAACAAATGTTTTCCTTTGCAGCCCTATTTTGCATTGTTTTATTATCACCATCGTGCAAAAAGGATAAAGATGCTCCAACTCCCGAACCTACACCCGTACCCGAATATGCAGCTTTAAAAGTGGGCAACTACTGGGTATATGAAACTTACTTTACCGATGCGCAAGGTGCAACCACAGTTACAGAATACTACGATAGCACATTTATTGAAAAAGACACCCTTATAAACGGCAAAACCTATTATAAAAAAGTAGTGCAATCGCTTATGATGCCATCCACATCATTTTGGAGAGAAGAAAACGGTGTATTGGTAGACCAATTGGGCAAACCTTTGCCCACCGAGGCGGGTGTTATAGGTAGTAAATTTGTTATAAATGGGAATGATACTTTGCTAGAAACAATATCAACCCTATTACCCGATGAAACCACAGTAAACGTACCCGCAGGTATTTTTAAAGTTAGAACTATTGAACACACAAATAAAATTTTTGAACCGGGTCCCAATGGTAAAACCACTAGAATAAAGAAAAGCCATACACAATACCATACTACTAAAGGCGAAATAACACATAGCTATTTTTACGCATTCCCAAGAGACGACTCACATTTTGAGCTTGTTTTAGCCCGAACCAATGTGAAGTAGAAGATAGCAAATAATCAAAACATTTAATTCCAACCCTATGTTGGTATAAGGTGCAAAGTGCTGTAATTTTGCACCTTCTTTTTTTATGGCGGCAAATAACATTTTAATAAAAGGTGCGCGCGAGCATAACCTTAAAAATATAGACGTAGAGATAGCCCGTAACCGTATGACGGTAGTAACTGGTGTGAGTGGTAGCGGAAAATCGAGCTTGGTGTTTGATACCCTGTATGCCGAAGGGCAACGCAGATATGTAGAAAGCCTATCGTCGTACGCAAGGCAGTTTATGGATAAGATGAACAAGCCCGAGGTTGACTATATCAAAGGTATTTCGCCCGCGATAGCTATCGAGCAAAAAGTAAATACACGTAATCCGCGCAGTACCGTATCTACCAGTACCGAAATTTACGATTACCTAAAACTACTATTTACCAAAATAGGCAAAACCATATCGCCCATTAGCGGCGAATTGGTAAAACGCCACAGCGTAGGCGATGTAGTAGATTTTATTTTAGGTTTAGAAGACGAAAGCACCGTACTGATACTTAGCCGCATAAACAGCAGCCGTAAACTTGCCGAAGAACTAAAAGTATTGCTGCAAAAGGGTTTTACCCGTATGCAAGCCAACGACGAAATACAAAAAATTGAAGAACTGCTAGAGGACACCAAAACCCTTAAAAAGCTAAAAATAGAAAATTGCTATTTGGTGGTAGACCGTATTCTTACCGATAAAACCGACGACGAACTTCCTTCACGCTCGGCAGATAGTATACAAACTGCCTTTTTAGAGGGCGACCAAGAGTGTTTTGTAAAAGTAACCAACCCCGAAGGGAAAGAACATACCCTGCAATTCTCGGCAAAGTTTGAAGCCGACGGGATGATATTTGAGCAACCCAACACCAACTTTTTCAGTTTCAATAACCCCTATGGGGCTTGTAAAACCTGCGAAGGTTTTGGTTTAGTAATAGGCATTGACGAAGATTTGGTGATACCTGATAAAAGCCTAAGCGTGTACGAAGGTGCAGTAGCCCCTTGGCGTGGCGAAACCATGCAAGAGTGGAAAAACGAGTTTATAGCAAAATCTATACACCTTGATTTCCCTATGCACCGCAGCTATTACGACCTTAATGAGGCCGAGAAAGACCTGCTTTGGCAAGGCGGTAAAAACGTTTTGGGCATCAATCAATTCTTTAAATACATCGAAGAAAAAATATATAAAATACAATACAGGGTGATGTTGAGCAAATACAGAGGCAAAACCACCTGCCCCGATTGCCGAGGAACACGCCTGCGCAAAGATGCCACCTACGTAAAGCTGCTAAACGAAGCCAAACCCGAAGAACGTCTTTCAATATCAGATATTGTATTAATGTCGGTAAGTCGTGCGCTCGAGTATTTTACCACACTAAAACTGACACCCAACGATACTAAAATTGCCGACCGTATACTAAAAGAAATCATCAACCGCCTCACCTTTATGCGCGAAGTAGGTTTGGGCTACCTTACCCTAAACCGACTAAGCAACACCCTTAGCGGTGGCGAATCGCAACGTATAAATCTAGCCACATCATTGGGCAGCAGCTTGGTAGGCAGCATGTATATTTTAGATGAACCCAGTATTGGTTTGCACAGTCGTGATACTGAAAATTTGATACGTGTACTTAAATCGCTGCGCGATTTGGGTAATACCGTTGTAATAGTAGAGCATGACGAAGATGTGATGATAGCCGCCGACGAATTGATAGATATAGGGCCTTATGCTGGCCGAGAAGGTGGCGATTTGATATTTCAGGGTGATTTTAAAGCCATGCTGGCCGATGAAAATAGCCTAACGGGCAAATACCTTTCAGGCCGTCAAGAAATACCCGTACCCGAACGTCGCCGTAAATGGAGCGACCATATAGAAATTAAAGGAGCACGAGAAAACAACCTTAAAAACGTAGATGTAAAAATACCATTGCACGTTATCACCGCTGTTACAGGCGTTAGCGGCAGCGGAAAAACATCACTCATAAAAACAGTATTATATCCCGCTCTGCAAAAAGGGATAGGCAGCTATACAGGCGGCAAAACAGGTCAGCACGACCGTTTGGAGGGAGATTATAAAAAAATCACACAAGTAGAAATGGTCGACCAAAACCCCATTGGTAAATCATCGCGAAGCAACCCTGTAACCTATATAAAAGCCTACGATACCATCCGCGAGTTATTTGCTACACAACCATTGGCAAAAACACGCGCCTACAAAAGCAGTTTCTTTAGTTTTAATGTTGAAGGCGGTAGATGCGAAACCTGCCAAGGCGAAGGCGAAACAACCATAGAAATGCAGTTTATGGCCGACCTTCATTTGCCTTGCGAAACCTGCCACGGAAAACGTTTTAAAGATGAAGTGCTTGAAGTACAATACAAAGGCAAAAACATTGCCGATGTTTTGGGAATGACTATTGACGAGGCAATGGACTTTTTTGCCGATGCCAAAAGCATACACCACAAACTAAAACCCTTGCAAGATGTAGGTTTGGGCTATGTATCGCTAGGGCAAAGCAGCAGCACCCTAAGCGGTGGCGAGGCACAACGTATCAAATTGGCTTCTTTCCTAGGCAAGGCCAGTAAAGACCAACACATACTGTTTATTTTTGACGAACCTACCACAGGGCTCCATTTTCACGATATAAACAAACTAATGGGCAGTTTTAACGCCCTAATAGAACAAGGCCACACCATTGTGATTATTGAACACAATATGGACGTGATTAAGTGCGCCGACTGGATTATTGATATAGGTGCTGAAGGCGGGGATGCTGGCGGACACATTGTGTTTGAAGGCATCCCCGAAGATTTAATAAACGTTGAAGAAAGCTATACCGCTAAGTATTTGGCGACTAAACTGAAGGTTGTAGCGAAGGCTGAAGAGTAAATTATATGGTAAATAAGTTTATAAGACTACTTACATAAATTTAGCTCTATCAGCCTGTATAGTATCATAAACAGCTTTTTTCTGTTCAACTATATATTTGATTTTTTGTCTTAATACTTCGTGGTAACTATTAACCTGTTTATTTATAGTATCTAGTTTTGACTTAAGCTCCCATTCCCAATCCTTAAATTGTTGCTGGAGAACTGAAACATCCTGTGAAATATCGACTATTCTTTGAAAGCAAACTTGATTCCCTGTTACAAAACCTTCAAGCGAGTTAGAGGTAAAAATGTCAGGACTGTGATTAAACAATTCTAAAGACCCCATATAAGTAATTTTAAAAGTTACTTCTTTAGCATCAACTGTATATTGTTTTTTGGGAAAAAAACTTTGCTTTGTAGCTTTCACAGGCTTAATATCTGGCGACCTTTCTGGTTCTTGTAATGTAGGAGTTTGTAATGAATACCTATTACAAAATTCTTCTGCAATCTTTTCAACGGTTTCACTGGCAAACTTTTCATCATGAAGACCATCGGCCTCTCTGAGAGCCCTGTTAGTTCTGTTTCTTAAAAATTCTTCTAAGACTCCATTATTAAATAAAAATCTATTCATATTGTATTATAAATTAAGATTTTTGTTCACAGAATGTGCCATAAAGTTTTTATGCCATTATGGCGTTATTAGATTGATTTTCAATAGGGAAAGGATAAAATAGGATACTGTTAGTCTGTCAGGTTAACGAAGGAAGCATCTCAATCTGTGTTAACGTTATTGGGCAATGAGATCCCGAAACAAGTTCGGGATGACGGAATAGCAAGCGCGCTGTCATCCTGAGGTTACTCGAAGGAGTGCGAATGGCAGCCCTCACACTTATTGTTGTTTGTTCCCTTAAGCGTCCACGCTTAAGGTTTCATACACACAAGCGTAATCGCTTGTATGTAGTAGCGAAAGGCTACAATATGCAATCTTCAAGCGTGGACGCTTGAAGGAACTTTGGTGCCATGGTTTGTACTAAATAAATCGGGATACGATGACAGACCTACACGCATGGATTCGACTTCGTTCATCATAACAACCACCGCACACGACTATCTTATTGAATGAATGTGGGGGCAGTTGTGCTGAACTCGATTCAGCATCTCATTGCCCAATTCAGATGTAATGTAGAGAGAGACCCTTAAATAAATTAAGGACGACGGAGCAACAAACTTTTTCATCGGTTTGAAACCTGTCGCTGTGTTATTGTCCGCAGGCGGGCATAGCGACTTAATTTCTTTTAGAGCTAATTATAAAAAGTATTCATACAAACATATAATCTAGCTTACCAACTTTGCGTCTTCAACACTTTGCGTGAAATAAATAATCGGGTTGAAACCCGATTCTGTTCATACCTGTCGGCAATCCCGACAGGGTATGAGTAGTAGTATGTTACCTGTCGCGGTATCATTGTCCGCAGGCGGGCATAGCGACTTAATTGATTTGTAGAGCTAATTATAAAAAGTATTCATACAAACATATAATCTAGCTTACCAACTTTGCACCTTCAACACTTTGCGTGAAAAAAATCATCGGGTTGAAACCCGATTCTGTTCATACCTGTCGGCAATCCCGACAGGGTATAAATGGCGACTGGATTTTAACCTGTCGAACCAAATACCGCTGGCACGAGCATCCGCTCGTGCCCAAAATAATGAAGCATCTGCTTCTTATAAAAACCAATACATATTAATAAAATAGAAGATAGAAAGAGCAAATCAACATTTTTATCGAACGCCTAAAAAGTTCTCCATTTATTTCCCGACTTTTGAAACATAAATGGCCACATACTTCAACAGCAAACAAAGGGTATTTGTAATTAAGTCCCTTGTTTTTTTCAGCTTGGTTAGGTGGTACAACCTATTGCTTATTGCGGCTGCGCAATACCTAACGGCCATTAAAATACTAAACCCGCACCACTATACCCCCTTGCAGGTACTAAGCAACCCGCAACTGCATTGGATAGTGTTTAGCACATCGCTAATAATAGCAGGCGGCTACCTCATCAATGCCTTTTACGATTACGAAAAAGACCTAGCCAACCACAGCGAAGAAGTAATACTAAACAAAATTATTAGCAAGCGTTTTGCCATCAACGCCTATATGGTATGCAATACACTGGCTGTGTTTATTGGCCTATTGCTCAATATAAAACTAGCCTTGTTTTATGTGTTGCTTACCTTTTTGCTTTGGTTCTACTCGCACAAACTAAAAAAACTGCCTTTGCTGGGCAATTTTTGCGCCTCATTTTTGGCAGTAAGTGCATTTTTATCCATCTGTATATTCTATTGGGAAATAAACAAACTGATAGTGCTATATGCCACCTATATTGGCCTTATAGCCCTAATACGCGAGATTGTTAAAGATATTGAAGCCATAAAAGGCGATATGCTGTTTGGCTACCAAACCTTTCCCGTAAAATTTGGTATCAAAAAAACAAAATGGTTGGTTGCCCCACTTATGTTGCTGTGCGTGCCCATTGGCTATTTTTTATACCACCACCTTTCTCCAAACTATTCATCCGTTTATTTTGCTGCTTCATTTTTTGGTATTTTTGCATGGATGTTCTATTTTATTTTCTCGACTAACGAAAAGCACTTTCGCCAAACCGACAATTACTATAAACTGCTAATTGTACTTGGAGTGCTAAATATTGCGTTGGTATAAAACTAAACTAATATTGACAATGAAAAAGTTTGTTTACCTGTTTTTTGCTTCACTTCTCCCCTCGCTGCTTACAGCACAAATACACGAAGAACCGCCCAAGATTATTACTGAGATTGATACAAAAGTTGAGGTAATTGCAAAATCACTTAAAAAGGCTGATAAATCACATTTCGTGGATAGCAATTCAAGTTTACACTGGACTAAATTATCGGTTTTTGTCTCCAATAATAAAATTGTTCATATAAGCCATATTGAACAGACAGAACATGAGGGGCTTAAATTTAATCGATTTTATTTCGACAATAATTCCATCATTCAAATACAGGTAACAAACTTAAAACTTGATGATAAAGACAAATGGCTTCGAGATCAAGAAATTATCTATTTTGACCATGATGAGTTAATGAGCAAGCCTTTGCTTCTAATGACGCATAATGATACTATTTGTTTACATACTTTAGCTCAGAAAATGGGGTATGAGTTATTTGAGCAAAATAAATACCTCCAAGAGTATAATCCCTATAAAAACCTACGCTACGATAGCATTGTAGCTTATGATTTTAAAGGCGAAGGAGGAGGCTCAATTATTTATAAAAACAAGTTGGATAGAAGCGCAAAGAACCCTAAAAAATTAACACCCCAACAAATACAAAAACTGATAACCACAGTTACCGATACGGCTACTTATGGCGAGGGTACTTCGGCCTGTTTCGATCCTCACTTGGGTTTTGTTTTCTACCATAAGGGAGTAATAAAAAGCAGTATTAATGTTTGCTTTAGCTGCAATTATCTAATTGCCGATGAATATTTGCCTGCCCATTACCACTCCAACTATTTAGAGGTAGGCGATGATTATCTCTTTCGCATCCCTAAATACGGTTTTAGCTCACAAGGAATAGAAAAACTACTGCAACTGTGCCAAGAATTGGGCTTAACGTATTGTAAAGCTCCTCCCTCACCGCTTGAGGATATCCCATCACCCAATAAAGAATAGATTAAAATTTAAGGTGTTTCACCGTTATATTATCATCACGCAGTTTGCACAAAGCCTCAATGCCTATTTGCAAATGTGTTTCAACAAAATCTTCGGTTACTTTTTTGTCGCTTTCGGCAGTTTTTACACCTTCGGCAATCATAGGTTGGTCGCTCACTAATAGCAATGCACCTGTCGAAATTTCATTAGCAAATCCTACCGTAAAAATGGTAGCTGTTTCCATATCTACCGCCATAGCACGCAATGTGCGAAGATATTTTTTAAACTCCTTATCGTGCTCCCAAACGCGGCGGTTAGTAGTGTATACCGTTCCCGTCCAATAATCACGTTTAAAATCTCTAATCGTACTGCTTATGGCTTTTTGTAGCGCAAAAGCAGGCAGTGCAGGCACTTCGGGCGGTAAATAATCGTTTGATGTTCCTTCGCCCCTTATAGCGGCAATGGGCAATATCAAATCGCCAATTTTGTTTTTACGTTTTAGTCCGCCGCACTTGCCCAAAAACAATACTGCTTTGGGGTGTATGGCACTAAGTAAATCCATTACCGTAGCTGCATTGGGGCTACCCATACCAAAGTTTACAATACTTATATTATTGGCCGTAGCCATTTGCATAGCCTTGCCCTTGCCAAATATTTTCACTTTAAAATGTTTGGCAAAACGCTCTACGTAGTTGCTAAAGTTGGTAAGCAAAATATACTCGCCAAAATTCTCCAATGGGCTATCGGTATAGCGGGTGAGCCAGTTTTCAACAATTTCTTTTTTGGTTTTCATATACTGATGTGCAAAAATCTATATTCGTTATTAATTCTCTATAATATAACAATGTCTAGCCTAAAAAACAATCTTAAAAAAATTGTCATCATACTCACAGCCACTATATCTGTGCTTTTTATCTCTGTTTTTCTTTTCTTCGGTACAAAACATAACATCATGTTTTGGGAACATCCCCAAAACTTAAGTGATAATATAGAAACGATAGAAGTGAGCTATATAGCATGGGCGTGCGATTGTGCCAATTGGTTACCCCTACCCCGAAAAAACCCTGATACAGAAATACTAGATACCGACTGCATTTTTATTGAACCCACCTCCCCTGATTTAGAAGTACCCGATAGCTACTGGGAAGGTGAAACTTCTGAGAAAAAAGTACGCTTAACAGGCAGCTACTACCAAACCAAGGGCATACCCAAAGATTATAGTATGAACACAGA
Source organism: Bacteroidia bacterium (assembly GCA_037968475.1). Lineage (GTDB taxonomy): Bacteria > Bacteroidota > Bacteroidia > UBA8524 > UBA8524 > SB11. Next base: position 171,418 of record JBBKVO010000017.1, on the reverse strand, counting down.
CATAAAACCCGATAAAGCCCTAGTATTTAGATACACAAAAATTGAGATGGTAAAGCGTTGAGATTTTTAATTCTCTTTTAGTAAATTTCAAAACCCGTGATTGTTCAATATTTAAACATAAAGTTGCTACTTATATGTGTAAAATAACTGAAAACCTAGTGCTTTGTACCTGTGAGGATGAAACTCCTCTACCTACAATACATCACAAAAAATCAAAACGATGGAAGGAAAAGCATCCTGAACTTCATCAACCTTTATATGTATGGGTTTTAAGCAAATATGAAGGTACTTACCCTTATATTGAGGGTGCTGCGCAGATGATTGGCTTGGCTAAAATGCCTTCAAAAACATTAAGTGAAGATATTACCGTTGAGCTATTTTTAGAAGAACTGAACAAGCGCTATTGCTTTGATTTTGAATATGAATTAAATGATGGTGACAGTTTAGAAATATTAAAAGATGGAGATCACGACACTTTTTTCTCTTTTATATACAAAAATGGGAAATGGCAAAAGGGAGGGTATCACGGCTTTGGAAATGAAATTCTAACAAGTATTGATGGCGGAAAGGTCAAATTCTAAACAGTACTTATAAACGGTAAATAACCAATGAAAAATGATATTAACCTTCCTCCTTTGGCTGAGCGGCTACGCCCGCAAACGTTGGAGGACTATACAGGCCAAGAACATTTGGTGGGCGAAGGCGCTGTGCTGCGCAAAGCCATTGAGGGCGGCACTGTGCCCTCGCTTATATTTTGGGGTCCTCCGGGGGTGGGCAAAACCACACTAGCGCAACTAATAGCCAACTATATGCAATTGCCTTTTTTTGGACTTAGTGCCATACAGGCAGGGGTAAAAGAGGTGCGTGCCGTGTTTGAAAAAACTGAAACCGTAGGCAAAAGCATATTGTTTATTGATGAAATACACCGTTTTAATAAAGCCCAGCAAGACGCCCTGTTATCAGCTGTTGAGCGGGGTAAAATAATACTGATGGGTGCTACTACAGAAAACCCTTCGTTCGAGGTTATATCAGCCCTCCTATCGCGCTGCCAAGTGTATATTTTAAAAGCTTTGGGCGATAAAGAGTTGGGCGAGATTTTGCAACGCGCCATTACTACCGATGAGGTATTAAAAACACTGGATATTGAGGTGCAAGAAACCGATGCTCTTTTCCATCTGTGTGGTGGCGACGGGCGTAAGCTGCTAAACTTGCTGGAGCTTGCCATTAACCAGCAAATGGGCGAAAAACGTGTGATAACCAACGATATTGTGATGGATGCCGCCCAAAACAAAATGGCCATGTATGATAAAAGCGGCGAGCAACATTATGATATTATTTCGGCGTTTATAAAATCAATGCGGGGCAGCGACCCCAATGGGGCGGTGTATTGGTTGGCGCGTATGCTTGAGGGGGGCGAAGACCCTAAGTTTATAGCCCGCCGTATGGTTATTTTTGCCAGCGAAGATGTAGGCAATGCCAACGCCAATGCGTTGTTGCTAGCTACTAATGCCTTCCAAGCCATTACCCAAATTGGTATGCCCGAGGGGCGCATAATACTATCGCAAGTGGCGGTGTATTTGGCCAGCTCGGTAAAAAGTAATGCCTCGTATATGGCTATTGGTGCGGCTAGTGATTTGGTGCGCAAAACTGGCGACCTTCCCGTGCCGCTTCACCTGCGCAATGCGGTTACCAAACTGATGAAAAACATAGGTTATGGCAAAGACTATAAGTATGCGCACAACTACGATAAAAACTTTGTTGAACAAGATTTTTTGCCTGATGAAATAAACGGCACAAAACTATACGACCCTGCCAACAATGCCCGCGAAAACGAGCTTCGCAAGTTTTTGAAAGATAGATGGAAGGATAAGTATGGGTATTAAGAATTTATGATTTTTGAATTACGATTTATGATTTAAAAAATCATAAATCTCAAATCAAAAATCGATTCTGTTTATAACTCTTTTGAACAGGATATAAAATCCTGTTCTTTGAAATTGCGACGAAAAGCAGGGTTTAAAACCCTGCTTTTCGTTGTAACTCCATAACGGCGGGTTTTATACCCGTCGGAGTAAGGCACCATATAATTAAATCACCCCAAACACCAACCGAAACCCCTTGCGTTGTATGTTCACAATACTGATTGACGGGTCAGCTTTTAAGTAACGGCGCAGGCGAGTAATGTACACATCCATGCTGCGGGCGGTAAAATAGCTGTCTTCGCCCCATAACTGCATCAGGGCTTTGTTTCTAGGTACTATACTGTTATCATCAGCACAAAGCATTTTTAATAGTTCGGCCTCGCGTGGTGATAATTGAGTGGTTTTCCCCTCAATCTCTAATACCCGCATCGAAAAATTAAATTTAAAACGGCCTATTTTTATGCTTTCGTTTTCATGCGCTGTTTCAGTCGCTCCGTTTTTTGCACTACGGCGAAGCAGTGCTTTTAGTTTGTGCAGTAGTATTTCGCTGTCAAACGGTTTGGTTATATAATCATCCGCACCTATTTCAAACCCTTTCAGTACATCGTGTTTCTGGCTTTTGGCGGTAATAAATACCAAAGGTATATCGTCATTGTGTTTGCGTATTTCAGTTGCCAGTGTAAAACCATCTTTGTGGGGCATCATCACATCCAGCAGGCACACATCAAACGGCTGAGAACGAAATGCAGCATAGCCTTTATCGCCATCATTGCAAAGGGTAACGGTATAGCCTTGCATCTCTAAAAACGATTTTAGTACCGTTCCAAAATTTACATCATCTTCTACCAGTAGTATATCAGCCATTGTGCCCGTGTATTGGTAATGTTATAATTACGGTAGTCCCCTCCTCTTTTTCACTTTCTATATCTATTTGGCCTTTGTGCAGTTGCACTATTTCGCGTGCATAACTTAGTCCCAAACCAAACCCTTGGGTATTATGTACATTACCGCTTTGGGCACGGTAAAATTTATCAAACACGTGTTTCTGTTCTTCTTTGCTCATACCTATGCCCTTATCGGCAATACTAATGGTAAGCATAGCATTTGTAACTGCTAAACCTATGCTAATGTGTGGCGTACCCTGTGCATATTTAATGGCATTATCAATAATATTACCCAATACATTGCCTATGTGGTGGGTATCAACATATAGGTTTACATCGTTTGTCAAATAGCTGACAATAAGTTGTGCCCCGCAGGCTTCTAACCTCAATTGCAAATGTTGTAAGGCTTTTTGCACCAGTAAATTTGCTCCTATTATTTCTTTTTTAAGTTGTACTTGTTGTTGCTCTACCAATGCCATTTGCAGTATGGTTTCAACCTTTTGGTTCATACTGCGGCTTTCTTGTTTAATTATATCCGTAAAATGTTGCGTTTGCTCTGCACTAATTCCTGCACTTTGCAGCGCAGCAGCAGCAATATTTATGGTAGCAATGGGTGTCTTAAACTCATGCGTCATATTATTTATAAAATCATTCTTTATAGTACTCAGCTTCTTTTGTTTTAATATGGTGCGGATAGTAATCCAAAAGGTGATGATAATAAATACTATAAATATTATTGATGCTATTAGAACAGGAAGAATCGCCTTTAGTACTATATGTTTTTTGCCCCACCTGTGCATTTGTACCAATAGCTCATCAGAACGATGTGTTATACTGAAGGGATAAAGGGGTACTTTATAGCAGTTTTCGGTATTGGTAACATCAAACTTTTTCGATTTTGTAATTATACTCCCACCCTCACCCCTTATGGCAAATTCAAATCTTGTATATGTACCGTTTTGTACTAATGCCTCAGCAATACTGGTATCCAGTTCACCCAATCTAAAGTTAATTTCTGTGTGGAGTGTGTCAATGCTTAAATCTATAAGTATATCATCAACAATACTATCTATCCGCTGCTCCCACATCTTAGCTTCGTCTTGCGTTTCAAAATACAGTACTTCTGTTTTCTGTTTAAAGTTTTTAAAAGTTGAATCGTTAATCTGACCTTTAGTTTCAATAATAGAATCTCTTCTTATACTATTTAATAAACCTGTATCTTTAAAGGTACTATCTTTTTGTGTATAAAGACTAAACACCCTATAAACACTGCGTTTTTCTATTTTGGCAATAGCTTGTTTCAGGGCTTCGTTTACTGCACGATCAAAATTTGCTTCACTCATTATTAATGAGTTCTTTATCCATACCCCTTGAAAAACAAGTATGCACACTACGCATATAAGGCTAAGTACAATTACAATATTTATTGTTTTCTGTTTCAATAAAACAAAATTAGATAGTTATATCAGGTTCGCCATACACTTTAACTTTTCGTTAACAGGTTTTATAATTTCATTAACACCTTGCCACTTATGCCATAAATACTTTTGCCTATATAAACTAAACAACAAAAAATATGAAATCGTTAAAATTATTACGCCTACTTGTGCCCATTTTGCTTATAAACCACTGCGCATCCAGTGCTAAGGCACAACAACAAAACAATGTGAAAGAAGAATACCGTATTAAAATGGTGCTAGAAGAAAACGGTTCCCGCAAGATGATAGACACTACCTTTAACAGCCTTGAGGATTTAAAAAAGTTTCAGCAGCAACAAACTCCACAAACCCATGTAGAGCATAACGCTGCCCGCCAATGGCACCACAAAGTTATTACCAAAGATATCTTTATTAAAAACGGTGATACATCTATTAACAAAAATATACATACTAAAAAACTAACGGCCGATGATTTAAAACATTTGCATGAAATACTAAATAGCAAAGATTTTGAAGGGGCAGATATTATTACAATAATGGGAATGGATAGTTTGGAGAAGGGACATGAACTAATGGTAACTGCATTTCTTACTTTTATTGATATTGAGACTCCTACCAAAGAGGAATTGAACAACAGCATTAACCCAGAAATAAAGAAAAGCACTACCGAGCGTGGACTTGAAATGAAAGAATTGCAGGTATATCCTAACCCTACCAACGGTATGCTAAATTTAACTTTTGAAACAGGTGAAGCGGGCAAAACACTCGTTTTACTTACTGATATACAAGGAAAAGAAGTTTATAGAGAAGACATAATTTCTACATCAGCACAAACCGTGCAGCGTTCTATCGATATAGGTGGTCAAGCAAGTGGTACTTACTTTCTTAAAATTTCGAATAACGATAAATCGGCAGTAAGGAAAATAATACTAAGCGAAGTAGACCAGTAATAGTACTGCTTTTCTTATATCAGTGGAGTTTAAAAGCCTTGTTGGGATAACAAGGCTTTTTTAGTTTTTAGTACCTGCCCACTTGGGGATGGTTTTTATCAAAAGCCAATCGGTTTTCAGGGTCAAAAATATCCTCAAGCATTCCCTGTACTTCGCTAAACTTAAAATCAATAGTAATTACGCCTTTATCGGCAGGCGCAACCTCATAGGTATTGTATACAAAGTGTATACCCTCACTATCTAAATAAAAATTTTCGTTCAAAGCAAACTCACTGCTATAAAAGCCTTCGTCTTCCAATGAGGCAGTAGCAGCTATACCCAACGATTTTCTAAGTTTCTTTTCAGCCATTTTAGTCAGCTTGCCCGAATATCCTGCTTTAAAAATATTATTCACCTTTAACCTGCTACCTGTTACAGGATTAAAGTTATAATAGTTGGTAAAACTATTAGAATGTGCTCCACCTGCATAGCTTTTTTCGTAATGACGAATGGTAAACAGCCAATAGGTATTATGAAAAACGGCAAAATGCCTGTCGTAATACCAAACCGATATATACTCATCTCCATCCCTTTGTGCTTCTTGCAAAGTCTCTCTATAGGCTTTAAAGTAAGGCTCTAAAAGACTATTCAGCCCATTAGCTTTGGTATCGCCATATAAAGGGGCATATAGTTTCTCACGGATAAAGTTGTTTATAGAGTCTGATACTTTGCCATGCAAGCGTGGTTCTACCAAAGGAAATGTAGCCACAAATTTTGCACAGTTGGCGGTATCGCTTTGACATAATTTATTATGCTTATTAAAACTTCTCGACTCATAAAAAACTGAGTCTGAAGGCCTTGCTATTGCTGCATTAGTATCTTCATCAGAACTATTATTAGCTGGATAGCCTTTATCTATGTAGTTTGGTTTTTCTTCTTCACAGGCCGCCAGCAGGGTTGTCAGCAGTAGAAGGTACAAGATTTTCTTCATTGGTATTTATTGATGTTTGTAACATGGCACAACCTGTATATGTGATATTGCCAAAAATAACTTTAGAGGTAAAACTGCGTACTTTACCGCTTGCTGTTTTGCAAGGGTTTTGAGTAACTATAATTTGTATGGTTTGATAATTTTCATTGCCCACAACATAATAAAACACTTTACCTACCCCTGCTGAATCACGTATTTGAGGTTCGGATATAGGGAAAAACACCACGGTATCATTGGGAAAACTGGCCTCAAACTTTATATCGGCACCAAAGGTTATAGCCCATTTAGGGTCTTCTCCGTTGCAACTAAAGCGCGGTTTATTGTCCTTTATCATACAAGCACCTTCGGGTGCATTTTTTTGGGCTGCTACTATTTTATTTACTTGTAGTATATTGTTATAGGCGGCGGCTACACCTTGTGTAGCTGGGGGTAAAAAATCTCCCTCAAGCATAAAAAACACTTGTTGGTAAGGTTCAGTACTTATCTTTTTTATTTCGGCCTCTATTTGGCCTGTGGTGTCTTGTAGCCAATATTCTTTACCTGTATTACAATCAATAAAGGTTGTATAGTCTTTCTCCCACACTACAAAACCGCTAAGTTGTTTTTTGGCCGATGTTTTTTCTTTGCACGATGCAAAAACACCTAATGTGGCCAATAGAATTAAAAGTATTTTTTGCATAATATTCTTCAAAAGTAAGAAGCAGTTTTCACAAACTGTCAACAATAAAAAAGCAGGCTTTTGGCCTGCTTTCTATTATTATGTACAATCTGTTTGATTATTGAATGATTACTGACGTCGCTTCAAACTCGTACTCCATTTTGGGTTCGGTTATTTTAGCTATTTCATCAGCAGTTTGTCCTTCATCTTCGGCTAGGTATTTCAAACGGTCAACATCAGTTGTTACCACTTTTAATGTACCCTGTGCTATGGCATTTTTTCCACCTGCATCTTTAGGTAGCTTAAAAGAGTGTTCTTTGGTAATAACACGTACAGGTTTTCCTTCGCCCATATCCATATTAAACCAGCAGCCTTCGGCTTGGCATACTTGGGTTATTTTACCGCTTATCTTACCTTCTTTTTCAGTAGCATTATCAAGGCTAGCTACAAAGGCAGCTACAGGTGTAGCTCCATCAGCAGTAACGCTTTGGTCGCCAAAAATACCTGTGCTGGGTAGTTGTTTTTCACAAGCTGTTAGTGTAGCGGCAACCGCTACTAACAAAATGATTATTTTTTTCATGCTATTATTAATTTCAGTGTTTATTTATACAAAACTACATTTTTACCGTTTTGCACAAGGTTTAGTTCTTTTATAATGTTTTGTGCACCCGATAGTTTATCAATAATAAACAATACATAGCGTATGTCAACACTTATAGTACGTTTGTAGCGAGTATCAAACACTATATCACCGCTCATAGCTTCCCAGTTACCGTCAAAAGCTATACCTATAAGTTCACCTTTACCATTCATTACAGGGCTACCACTATTACCACCTGTAATATCATTATCAGTAATAAAGCAGGTAACCATTTCGCCTGTTTTCTTATCTACATAAGGGCAAAAATCGTTATTGCGGTTTAGCTCAAGCAGTTTTTTAGGGGCGTCAAACTCACCATCATTAGGTATGTATTTTTCTTCTACACCATCAAGTGTAGTAAAGAAATCAAAATTAACACCGTCTTTAGGGCTATACGCTTTTACCGAACCGTATGTTAAACGGAAAGTACTGTTAGCATCAGGATAGTAGTTTGTTTTAGGATTCATTTCCATAAGCCCTTTCATATATGCTTCGCCTTCTTTAGCTATTTCGCCGTTTATAGCATTTACTTTATCAGCAAAGTTTTTTGTGTATAACTCTGAAAATGCCATGGCCACTTTATATGCCGGATCGGCTTGTATTGTTTCAAGCGATGGATTTTCTAAAAACTTCTCTAGTCTTTCTTTAGAGCTTGTTAAACCATTTGCCATTACCGATGCCGCATATTTTTTAAAGGCTTCATCAGTATTGGTATTAGGATACATAGCTAATATCTGTTCTAAAATAGCAGGATGGTTTTCTTTAGCAATATCAGTATAGTAGGCATTAAGCATGGCTGCTATAATTTTTTGTTCGGCAGCAGCATTATAGGTTTCGTACGCACCTTCTAATCGGCCTTGCAAACCTTTAACAGCTTTTTCTATAGCTGCATCGTCTTTATCTGTAAGTGCTTTTTCCAAACTTTTAAGCCCGTTTGCCAAGCTAAATGCTGTTGAGCCATATATACCCACATTAATATACAGACGAATATCACTTATAGGCGTGTAGTTGGTATATATTCCTTCAAGGTTGGGTAATATATTTTTATACTCATCTTTGTCGGCAGCCCAAGCTATAAATTTCTCTTCTTCTTTCTCTCTTTGGTTTACTACCTTTAGATGTTTGATTTGCTCGGTTTGACCTATGTAGTATTTCCAAGCATTTGCCAAACGGGCATATTGTGATGATAATTGAATACGAACAGCAACATCCTTGTCCATTTGTTCTTTCATCATATCTAAACGGATGCCCAAAAGTTTTACAACAGCTGGATTTACTTTATCTACCGCCATTTGTATACCCATTGACGTTTCGTAACGATTGGTACGGCCGGGATAACCCATTATCATTGCATAATCACCTTCTTTTACACCATCTAACGATACTTTAAGTGAACTTTTAGGTTTGAAGGGAACATTATCGACAGAGTAATCGGCAGGTTGATTGTCTTTACCCGCATAGATACGGAACATAGAAAAATCGCAGGTATGGCGTGGCCACATCCAGTTATCAGTATCGCCACCAAATTTACCAATGTTTTGTGGAGGCGCGCCTACCAAACGGATATCGGTAAATTTTTCCATTACAAATAGTATGTATTGGTTGTTTTTAAAGATGTCTTTTACAAAGGCTTCGTAGTGGTTACCATTTTTGGCTTGTGCCACCAAGCTATCGGCTAATTCTTTTAGCTTACCTTCTTTTTGTTCATCGTTTAGCCCCATAAGGCTAGGTAATATTTTTGCTGATACGTCTTCCATACGCACCAAAATTGAGGCAAACATACCTTTGTTCAATTTTTCTTCGGCAAGCGATTTTGCCCAAAAACCGTTATCCAATATGTTGTCTTCAACTGTACTGTGCGATTGTACTGACTCGTACCCACAGTGGTGGTTGGTTAATAACAAACCTGTATTTGATATTATTTCGCCTGTGCAACCGCCATCAAACCATACAATAGCATCTTTTAGGCTGGCTTTGTTTACACTATATATTTGTTCGGGTTTAAGTTTTAAACCCAGCTTTTTCATTTGTGCGTAGTTAAAGTCTTTTAGCAATATAGGCAACCACATCCCCTCATCGGTGGGTTTGTAGTTTGCATTGGCAGCCAAAAGGCTAAAACTTAGTACAAAAGCGAGTAGTATTTTTTTCATTATATAAGTAAGTTTTGTTTGTTTCAGTAGCACAAAAATACTTTTTACAAAGGACAGTAAAAAACGAAATGCTAAAGGCTTTTAGCGGATAGTTTAAGGAAGCGACGTGTGAGGAATACGGCTGATATAGTTAATCCTAATGTAAGCCCGTACCAAATACCCTGTACACCCATTTTTAGGTTAAATGCCAAGTAATATGCCACAGGCAAGCCAATAAGCCAATAAGCTACAAGGGTAACTATAGTGGGGTATACTACATCTTTCACCCCACGCAAAATACCTAAGCCTACGGCCTGCAACCCATCAGAAAACTGAAAAATAGCGGCTATAAGCAATAATATAGAGGCATAGTATACTACATCAGGATAGGTATTAAAGTAAGTAGGCAATACTTTATTAAATATAACAAATATGGTGGCTGTAACCGCCATACATAGCAACACTAAAAATAATGCTGATTGCCCTGCACGGCGAACTCCTTTTGCATCACCTTCGCTAAAAGCAGTCCCTACTCGTATAGAACCTCCTGCTGAAAACCCTGTAGATACCATGTATGATACGGCAGCCAAGTACAGTGCTATTTGGTGCGCTGCCGATTGGTAAGGGCCTATCCAAGTGGTCATTACATTGGCTGCCGAGAATGCGCCCACCTCAAAAAAGTATTGCAAACCTGAGGGTAAACCCATTTTAAAAATTTCTTTTAGTTGGGGTGATAATAAAGTGATACCCTTTTTAAGTTGGCGGTAAGGTTTTATTTTTTTGGCACTGTATACATATATTAACAAGGCTATTAATATAAATACCCTTGATATAACCGTGGCATAACCTGCACCTGCCAGCCCCAAGGCAGCAATACCCCAATTGCCATATATAAACAACCAGTTTAAAAATATATTCAATACAACCCCTATAAGGGTTATAACCATAGCAGGTACGGTAAATGATAATCCATCAGTAAAGTTTTTTATGCCTACACCTGCTAATAGCGGAAAAGTACTAAAAGTGATTATGAACAGATATTCTTTGCCCAAAGCCCGTATTTCATCACCCTGAACAAAAAAATCAAAATTTATTATTACTGCTGCCAATATGCCTGTTAGCAACAACGAGGCTAAAAATGCAGCCACTATTGAGTATTTTAAATACCCCGCACAAGCTTCATAATCGCGTTTTGCTTTGCTAATAGATACAAGGGTTGAAACAGCCATCATTATACCAAACCCCAATACTGTAACTAAAAAAAATAGCGCATTGCTCACTCCCGCAGCAGCTACAGCCTTGGCTCCATACTCAACAGGGGTCATCCCTCCCACCATAGCATTATCAAACAAACCCATTAGTATATTACCCAGTTGTCCTATAATAATGGGGGTACTAAGTAATAAAGTTTGTTTAATTTCTTTTCGGTATAATCGCCAATAAATCTGCATTTTATTTTCAGAAGCCAGCAAAAATAGGCCTTTTACAGGCAACTAAATGTTATCAGCAACATAATTTTCACCTTGCATTATTGATTTTTTTTTTTAGCTTCGCCAATACAAAATCAAAAATAACTACGTCTATGAAAAAATTATTAAAACTAACTTTTGTGGCCTTTTTGGCTTTAGCAATGTCATCTTGCTCTCAACGTCTAGTTGACTTTACAGTAATTAGCACCAAAAATGCTAATTTGAACATCAAAAAATCTTCTGGTGTAAAAACTGAAGGTAAAAGCATGAAATTCTTAAACATCGGTGTTAACATTAAAGATGCAATTGACAATGCTTTAGAAAACGCTGGTTCTGATTATGATTTGCTTGTTGACGGTGTTATCAGGTCAAAACAATTCCCTTTTTACGGTGGTTTTGTTGTTGAAGGTACTGCAGTTAGCACTAGCAACTTGAAATCACAATTGGGTGAAAAAGGTTTTGAAGAATGGTGTAAACAACACAATATTGTTACTCCTTCATCAGAAGTAGAAGTTAGCAATAACTAATACCACATTAAAAAACAGAAAAGCCTTGCAAGTAATTTGCAAGGCTTTTCTGTTTTTATTTAGTTAGTAGAATTAATTAATACTAAATAAAAAGGCTGCGTTTGCGGCCTTTTTGTTGTAATCCGTTTATAAAACAATTAATTATTTACGCTCTACTTGGTATATCATACCTTCATCATATAATTCTTTCACTCTCACTTTATCTACATACAAAGTATCAGTAAACTCTTTTTCATACAAATCTTTAACACCACTCATTTTATTAGCAACATATTCATTGGCTACTGTAACCACCATAGAGTCTCCAACAGCTATTACACGCATAAGTGAATAACCATCGTCTAACTTATAACGATAAATATCACCCACTTGAGGTTCACTAATATATTCTGCTTCTTTTTTATTATTTCTATTGCTTACTACAACTGCCCAAACAACAACAACACTAATTATAAATAGGCCTACAAATTGCCAAATAGGTGGGCGTACTAAAGCTCTTACGTTATTATACTCACGCAAAAGGCTTTCATTCATTTCTTTCTTTTTGTAGGTTATATCGCAATTACCGCAATGGGCTACACTGTACTTTCTGTATGGAAATAGAGGTATCCAAAATATATGAGCATAACTAGAAAACGTATGCATACTCATTGCACCTTCGTGTTCGCAATTGGGACACTTTTCGTGCGGAAGCCCTTCAGAGCCTATTAATGTTGATTTGTAGCCGTATACAATCATTTACTTTTTTTACAGCAATATAACTGCAAAACTATTGAATGTATTTACTCTGCATAAAATTTAGTGTTTTATAATTCTTAGCAAACGCTGGCTTATCAAAACCAAGAGGAGGTTATACTTCGGGTGTTGAGGGTACGTCTGTTATTTCATCTACTACTACACTATTATTTTCATCACTATAAGTATGGGTTAAACTAATAACTACCGTACCCGAAAAAATATCGTGTAATGCCCTACGTTTTGGATTTGCGTGTATGAATAACAGCGATATTATTCCCAATGAATATTTTATGGCAGAGCGAAGCAAAGAAATGAAAATACTAATTCTTTTTTCAGGGTCTGCATTCTTACGCACCCTAATTTTGGTAGCATAGTTGCCAATAGTACCCCCTAAAGAAACCCCTATAGGCTCGTACAAAAAAAGCAGGGCAAAGCAGGCTATTCTCACCTCATTAGGTACATTTTTAAACATACTTAGCACAATACTAACTAGTGCTATAAAACCAAAAAGTACTAAAGCATCAATAAAAGTTGATTTATATCGGTCGCTTAAATAAGGATAGTAAATGGGCATAGGAGGTAAATATTGTATAAAAGTAATAAAATATACCTCTGGTTAGAGTAGTATTTTTAAAATAGTAGGTAGTACATATTATTTGAGCTTGCCCCTAATATCGCCAATTAAAAGTCCAATTTCAATTCCTGTCGTTATATCTTGATGATTAATACTAGCTCTTATTCCTAATGATACCCCTATATTCTGTGTAAAATTAAAATCGACTGTTGGGTTTAGTGCCAAACCTGCAAACCATTTTCGTTCAGTATCATACGCATAATAATCACCTGCAAAAAGGATAGAAGTGCTGCGCTTCTTTTCAAAATTAATAGGGCGTACAATATTGCCATAATTTATACCCGCCCTTAAATCAAACCGTATAAGTTTTGACTCATCTTCGTACACCTTCCCCACCAGTATTGCACCTGTAGTTATTGCTACAACAGGCTTACTGTTAAATATCAAACCCTGCGGTTCAAAATCAGCAGGTAGATTGTTTGCTTCTCGGCTTTCGTACACTGCTTGCCCTGCAATAGAGAAACCTTTTTTACTAATGTAGTGAAAAGATGCCCCAAGTATTAGATGTGTACCTTGCCCATAAGCTAGTTTTAAGTAATACCCATTATCAACGGGATTTTGAAACTGTGCTTTACCTGCAACTAACAAAAAGAGCATCACCAATAGAAAAGGCCATTTGTGCATAGATACTTTTATTTACTTTTCCGAGTTTTGCCCCTCAGGTTGCCAATCAAAAAGCCAACTTCAACTGTTAAAGGAATTTCTTGCGGATTAATGTTGGCTCTTAAGCCTAGAGAAAGCCCTATAAACCTTGTAAATGTGAAATCGATAGTCGGGTTTATTACTATACCTACAAACCACTTTTTCTCCATATCATAATCATAATTTGGAGATGAAAACTTTAAAAAACCATAGCTTGGTGTAGTTGATTTATAAGGACGGAATTTTACAGGTCTAGTGATATACCCATAATTTATTCCTGCCCTTAAATCAAATCTGATTAGTTTCGATTTTGTATCTCTCACCCTTCCCAGTAAAATTCCACCTGTAATTAGCGTTGTCGAAGGAGGTCCAAAAATTTCACCAAAAGATCCTGCCTTATAGTCTTTGGGTAAAGTGTGGGCTTCTTTAGTTTCATAAACACCCTGTACCGCCACCGAATATCCCTTTTCTGATATAAAATGAATAGAAAGACCTGCATTTAAATGTGTACCAACACCAATAGTTTCTTGCAAGTATAGTCTATCTCCCAAAGGCTTTTGCAGTTGGGCATAAAGTTGTAACCCAACTAAAGTATACAGTGTAAATAGTATAAATTTTTTCAAAAGCTTGATTTCAGTTTTGAAATTTAACCCCACAATACTTAACAGCAATTGCAATAATTGCAACACCCTACTTTAGTTTTAGCAAAATTTGCAAAAAAAATCCCACTCTAAACCAGAGTAGGATTTTTGAAATATCGATAAGATGTAAAATTTATGCTTTTACCAATGTACCCACTTTTTGACCTTTTACAAGGTTTATAAAGTTGTCTTTCTTGTTCATATCAAAAACAATAATGGGCAGATGGTTTTCTTGGCAAAGTGTAATGGCTGTTAAGTCCATCACGTTTAAGCCTTTTTGGTATACCTCGCTGTATGTTACTTCCTCATAGCGTGTTGCAGTTGGGTCTTTTTCAGGGTCGGCGGTATAAATACCGTCAACACGTGTACCTTTTAGTACCACATCGGCTTCAATTTCAACAGCACGAAGTGATGCTGCGGTATCTGTAGTAAAATATGGGTTACCTGTACCCGCGCCAAATATTACCACACGTCCTTTTTCAAGGTGACGCATAGCACGGCGGCGAATAAAAGGCTCGCAAATTTGCTCCATTTTAATAGCACTTAATAAGCGTGTTTTAAGACCTAATGTTTCAATAGCGCCTTGTAGTGCCATTGCGTTAATTACAGTAGCTAACATGCCCATATAATCGCCTTGTGCACGGTCTACCAATCCGCCTTGTACACCTTGCACACCTCTAAAGATGTTTCCACCACCAATTACTACGGCAACTTCAACACCCATATTAACAACATCTAAAATTTCTTGTGCGTATAGCTCTAATACTTTAGGGTCAATGCCATAGCTTTGGCTACCCATAAGCGATTCGCCGCTAAGTTTAAGCAGCACCCTTTTATATTTTATATCACTCATTTGGTAAGGTTTTTCGTCACTTTAGGTCAAAAAAAATCCCGCCGAAGCGGGATTAAATATATTCAAAAAAAAGTTACTTGCCAATTTCCACTCGCTTAAAAGCGGTAACGGTAAGTCCTTTTTCAACGCTATCCAACATTTGACGGATAGACTTGCTGTTGTCTTTTACAAACTCTTGATTAAGTAGGGTTGACTCTTTGTAAAACTTATTAAGTTTTCCTTCGGCTATCCTATCCAACATATTATCAGGTTTACCTTCTGCACGGGCTTGCTCACGAGCAATTTCCATTTCGCGGTTGATAAGGTCTGTAGATATGTCTTCTTTATCAAGTGCTACGGGGTGCATTGCTGCAATTTGCATAGTAACATCCTTAGCAGCTTCGGCTACATTGCCTTCAGCTGGTTTGTTAAGGGCGACCAATACACCAAGTTTATTGTTAAGGTGTATATAGCTGGCTATAGACTCACCTGTAAGTTTTTCGTAGCTTGATATTTCAATTTTCTCGCCAATTTTACCTACCATATCAGTAATATGGTCTTGTATTGGGCGACCTTCAAGCTCAAGAGCTAATAATTCTTCAAGGCTATTAGGTTGTTTATCAAGTGCTACGGCTGCAAATTTGTTTGCAGTAGCTATAAATTCTTCGTTTTTACCTACGAAATCAGTTTCGCAGTTAAGAGCTACCATTACACCTGTTTTGTTATCAGCGGTAATAGCTATTGCTACTGCTCCTTCGGCGGCATCGCGGCCTGCACGGCTAGCAGAAACTTTTTGTCCTTTTTTACGAAGAATATCAATTGCTGCTTCAAAGTCGCCATTAGCTTCTTCAAGAGCTTTTTTACAATCCATCATCCCTGCACCGGTCATTTGGCGCAGTTTATTTACATCAGCAGCAGTAATTGCCATCTTTAAAATCTGTTTTTACTAAAATTAAACAATTAAGAAATTGGTACGAATATGATGAAGTAGTATTACTTCAATATTATTCGGCTGAAACTTCTTCGCTTTTCTTGTCTTCTTGTACTTTTTCTTCTTTGGCTTTTTCTGCCTCAGTTTCCTCTTTTTCGCGTTTACGCTCTTGTAAACCTTCTGCTATAGCATCGGTAAGCGCTTTGGTGATAAGAGCAATAGATTTTGCTGCATCATCATTAGCGGGTATAGGGAAATCGATATTGGTAGGATCAGAGTTAGTATCTACTATACCAAATATGGGTATATTAAGACGCATAGCTTCTGCTACGGCAATATGCTCACGTTTTACATCCACTATAAATAGGGCTGCAGGTAAACGGTTCATATCTTCGATACCACCTAAAACATTGTTAAGTTTCAATTTTTCACGATCCATCATCAAACGCTCTTTTTTAGAGATGTTTGCATAGGTACCGTCTTTTGAAAACTTATCTATGTTTTGCATTTTTTTGATCGACTTGCGTACAGTAGCAAAGTTGGTCATCATACCACCCAACCAACGTTCTGATGCGAAAGGCATATTAACGCGGGCAGCTTCGGTAGCTATAATTTCTTTTGCTTGTTTTTTGGTTGCAACAAACAATACTTTACGGCCTGATTTCACAATATTTTTCATGGCTGAGGCAGCCTCGTCCAATTTGGCTTTGGTTTTGTTTACATCAATAAGATGTATGCCGTTTTGTTCCATGAAAATAAAGGGAGCCATGCGGGGATTCCACTTTTTGGTAAGGTGACCAAAGTGTACACCTGCATCCAATAAATCTTGTATAGAGATATTTGACATTGTTTCGTATGATAAATATTAACGCTTGCTGAATTGGAATTTTTTCCTTGCTTTTTTCTGACCTGGTTTTTTACGTTCAACCATACGAGAGTCGCGAGTAAGCAAGCCATCTTTTTTCAAAAGCGGGCGGTTTTCTGCATCAACTTCACATAGTGCACGAGATATACCCAACCTCACGGCTTCAGCTTGTCCGCTGCTTCCTCCACCACGTACAGTTACTTTTACGTCAAACTGACCTAATGTATTGGTAAGCTCAAATGGCAAATTCACTTGGTAGTGAAGTGTAGAGGCTAAGAAATAATCTTTTATATCTTTTTTATTTATAGTAATAGAGCCGTTGCCCGGTTGCATGTACACACGTGCAATAGCTGTTTTTCTTCTGCCTACTTTGTTAATAGCGCTCATGTATTACAGTTTTATTTCTTTTGGTTGTTGTGCTTGGTGCGGGTGTTCTGTACCGGCATATACGTATAAGTTACCACCTATCGCGCTACCCAATCTGTTTTTGGGCAACATACGGCGTACGGCTTTTTCTACTATAGCAGTAGGTTTTTTTGCCATTAATGCTTTTGCAGAAATGAAACTTTGCCCACCAGGGTATTCGCTATAGCTAACGTATTGTTTATCGTTCATTTTATTGCCGGTAAGTTTTATCTTCTCAGCATTGATAACAATAACATTATCACCACAGTCTACGTGAGGGGTGAAATCAGGTTTGTGCTTGCCACGAATAATTTTGGCAACTTCTGAAGCAAATCGCCCCAACACTTTATCTTCAGCGTCTACCAATATCCAACCCTTTTTAACAGTGGCTGCATTGGCTGAAACTGTTTTGTAACTTAGCGTATTCACAGTTGTTTACTTTGATTTTTTAAGGACGGCAAAGATAGGGAGATGTTTTGTAAATGCAAAATATGCTTTTGATAATTTTTTCACCCCAAATGTATTAATCCAAAACCTTTGTGCTAATAGGCACTTTTAGGCGATTGAATAGTTTATCAGCTTATAAAATTTTTATAAACACTTAAGCAAATTTAAAAAATATTGCAAGAAATATCAAAAGTGAGTTTTTGGTAAGAGGTTATCCTGTTACATACATATACTTTATATACAATAAACTTACTTTTGTGTATGGTCAATATAAGTGTTGTAAAAGGTGACATAACCAAACTTGAAGTTGATGCTATTGTAAATGCTGCTAATACTTCACTGTTGGGTGGTGGTGGCGTTGATGGAGCGATACACCGTGCGGGAGGTAAAGCCATTTTGGAAGAGTGTGTTGCTATAAGAAACAAACAGGGTGGTTGCCAAGTAGGCGAAGCTGTGATAACAACTGCTGGTAATATGCCTGCAAAATATGTGATACACACAGTAGGTCCTGTATGGAATGGGAAAAAGAAAGTTGAAGATTTATTGGCTAATGCTTACAGAAATAGCATAGAACTGGCAGTAAAAAATGGTGTCGAAACTATTGCATTCCCAAATATCAGTACGGGAATATATAAGTTTCCTAAACAAAGGGCTGCTGAAATTGCTATTGAAACTGTGAAAGAGTTTTCAGCTAATACCACAAATATCAAACAAGTTTTGTTTGTATGCTTTGACGATGAGAACTACACTATATATAATTCTCTGTTAGCCTAAATACTACCTCACCTGTTTACGGTTTTGCCTCCAGTTGCTAATGCCTTGCTGTGTAGTTTCAGTACCATCAGTAGTTGCATTGCCTTTGCCAGCTTGGCTAACTATATAGGCGGCTATGGCAGCTACCTTTTCAGCATCTTCGGTTTGGTTGTTTAGCTTATCGGGGGTAAAGTACTGCGCTATAAAATGGGTATCAAAATTTCCTGATACATAAGCAGGGTGCTGCATGGCAAATGTGCCAAAAGGCAATGTGGTTTCTATTCCCGATATTTGATAATCGCTTATAGCCCTTATCATGCGTTCTATTGCTTCGGTACGGGTTTTACCATAGGTAACCAATTTGGCTATCATAGGATCGTAGTAAATAGGTATATCCATGCCTTCCTCGTAGCTATTGTCTACACGTACGCCAACACCTTCGGGTAAGTGGTAACGTTCTAATGTACCTATATCGGGCAAAAAGTTATTGGCGGGGTCTTCGGCACACACGCGTAGTTCTATGGCGTGTCCGTTTATTTTAAGGTCTTCTTGATTAAAGCTCAGTTTTTCGCCCATAGCTACTTTTATCTGTTCTTTAACCAAATCAAGCCCTGTAATCATTTCAGTAACGGGATGCTCTACCTGCAAGCGGGTATTCATCTCTAAGAAATAGAAATTCAGCTTATCATCCACCAAAAACTCTACTGTACCTGCGCTATAATAGTTACAGGCTTTGGCTACGTTTACGGCTGCTTGCCCCATTTTTTCCCTTACTTCAGGCGTAAGGCAACTGCTGGGTGCTTCTTCTACCAATTTTTGATGGCGGCGTTGTATGCTGCATTCTCTCTCAAAAAGATATACCACATTACCGTGTTGGTCGCCCAGTAATTGTATTTCTATATGTTTGGGCGAGGCTACAAATTTTTCTATAAACACGCTACCATCACCAAAACTGGTGGTGGCCTCGCTTATAGCCATATTCATTTGCTGCTCAAGCTCGCCTTCATTTTCTACGGTGCGCATACCTTTACCTCCCCCACCTGCCGATGCTTTTATAAGCACAGGATATCCCACTTCACCGGCAATTTTTTTGGCTTCGGCTACATCGCTAATGGCATAATCTATACCGGGTACCATAGGCACATCAAACTTTTTAACGGCTTGCTTGGCTCCTATTTTGCTACCCATTACTTCCATCGACTCTGCCGATGGCCCAATAAATATCAATCCTGCATTTTTTACTTTGCGAGCAAAATCAGCATTTTCTGATAAAAACCCATAGCCGGGATGTATGGCATCAACACCAATTTTTAGTGCTTCTTCTATTATTTTATCTCCCAAAAGATACGATTGTGCCGAAGGTGGAGGGCCTAGAAATATGGCTTCGTCAGCATAGCGAACGTGCAAGGCATTTCTATCGGCCTCGCTATACACTGCTACTGTTTTTATACCCATTTCGCGGGCACTTTTCATCACCCTAATGGCTATTTCACCTCGATTGGCTACAAGTATCTTTTTCATTGGTTGCTAGTAAAAATTGGAAAATGAAGTTTTACCCCAATTATAAAAAGGGGTAAATAAATATTGTTAGCATGGTACTATTCTGCGGCGGCAGGTTCATTTATCATGGGTAGGTCTCTCCATTGTTTTTCGTGCAAACCAACAGAGTTAATGCCCATAACACCTCCCCACGATTGGGCTATAAGGTGTGCATAGCTTATCCAGCTAGCATAAAGGTCGCGAGCAAACTTAGCTTTTATGCGTAACAATAGTTTGTTCACTTTGGCTAGCTCGTCGCTAATTATTGGGTTTCTTTCGGTAGCTGTATCAGCAAGTGCTGCTATTATATCGGCTATATCTTGTTGAATTGTTTTTTCTACCTCTTGGTAGTAAGGGTGCAAATCTTGTTTTTCAGAAAACGTTCTGATATTCACCAACTCAACAGCTCTTTTTAGTTCATGTTGGTCAATACTATCATCAGCGCCTGCTATTAATACTGCTATAAGCGCGGGTGCTTTTAGTAGCACATCTTTTTCTTCTTTGTTTAGGGGTTCAAACTCGTATATCATGTGTTCTGTAAAAATTTGGCGGTCAAAATTAAACAAAATCAGCAAGTAAAACCTTCTATATGCGTTTTTAAAGCATTGTTATATTTTACACTAATTTTGCGGCATGGCACTACTAACTGAGGTGAAGCACCTTATAGCAAAAGATATCAGGCAAGAATGGCGCCAACGTTACGCTATTAACGGTATTTTATTATATGTGGTGGCCGCAGTTTTTGTTACTTACCTATCGGTAAAGCTAAACGATAAGCCTGCATGGAATGCTGTTTTTTGGATTATTATTTTGTTTACATCGGTAAGCAGTACGGCCAAAAGCTTTATACAAGAGGGGCGCGGCCGATGGTTGTACTACTACCAAGTGGCTAGCCCGCAAGCAATAATAGTATCAAAAATTGTATACAATAGCTTGCTAATGATGGTGATGTGCGGCCTGTGTTTTACTTTTTACAGCTTGCTAATGGGTCGCATGGCCGATGATGTGCCTATGTTTTTGTTGGTAGCTATGCTGGGCAGCTTGGGCTTTTCGGCTGTTTTATCTATGACTTCTGCCATTGCATCAAAGGCGGGCAATAGCAATTTGCTTATGCCTGTGCTAAGTATACCTGCTATTATCCCTTTGCTGTTGGTTACTATTAAAGCATCTAAAGGGGCTATGGATGGCTTATCAAACAGTATTATTTTGCGCGATAGTTTAGTATTGTTTGCTTTTTATCTTGCCATTGCCGCACTGGCTTATATTTTATTTTCTTTTTTGTGGAAAGAGTAGTATTGGGAAGTTAGAAATCTGAAATTCTAAACTATCAAACAGATAACTTTTTACGTAGAGCGGACGCTCTTTATTTTTAGACACAAGCGGACGCTTGAGCCAGCATAGGTATATTAGAAATTTCAAATCTGAAATTCAAAAATTAACAGGAAAAAAATCTAAAAATTCTCATCAACCCTATAATTTGGAAGCCCTGTACCCATGCGTTGCTAAAAATATAGCACTGCGTTGTCCCTCTTGTGGACTGTCATATTGAGCGGAGCGAAACATAAGTGTGTAAGCGAAGGGGGCAGGGGGATGAAAAGAACACCCAATTGTAAATATCACCGAGCCGATACGCTCTCTATTTTTGGCACAAGCGAACGCTTTCCAGCATAGGTGAATTATAAATTTCAAATCTGAAATTCTAAACTAGAGTTTCTTATTTACAGCCAATACGTTCTATACCTGCTTTGGCTTTTTGCTGTATGCTATTGCGGTACTCTTTATTGGGGAATTTTGAACAGCGTTTGTAATAACCACAAGCGGTGCTATACAATTTTAGGTCTTCATAAATATCACCCAGCATAAGGCTGCTATTGGCAGCAAAGTAATAGGGTTGGTCTTTGCCTTCTTCCATCACCAATTTATACAAGTCTACCGCAGCATCGGTATTACCTTGTTCGTGCAGCACACGGGCTTTACGATAGCTGTATTCAAGCCTTAGCTCGGCATCAGCATAGTCGCTAACTTTTTTGGCATTAAGTGTATTAATGGCTTTGGTGTAATAACCTCCATCAAAGGCCAACATGGTAACAAGTAGGGTTTTATCCGGACTTTTGCCACTTTCTACCATTTTTAGGGAGCGTTTATCTTCTTCTACATCAGCCGTACCTAGCGTTTTTACCATAGAACGGTATATGTTGTATTTTTCTTCGTCCCCTTCTAAAAAATAAAACCACGATAGGCGCATATATGCACTTTTTATAAAGTTTGTGCCTGTATGAAACGATACATATATTTTAAAATAGGTGTGCGCATCGTCATCGCCTCTAAATAGTTTAGCGGTGCCTAATAGGTAATCTAAATAATAAAATTTGTGGTATTCTTTTCCGCGTGGGCGACTTTGCAATACAGTAATGGCCTCGTTTGTTTTTTTACTTTTAAGGGCAATATTAGCACGTAGATAACAACTAAGTAAGTTTGTTTTATAGTCTGTAGTATGTTTCTCTACCAAATCCCAAGCCTCTTGTGGCTTTTTTACTATAAACATTTGCAAGTAAACGTATATAAATAGTGCTTCTTGTTTTAGCTGAGGGACGTATGTTTGGGTTGATTTAGAGTTGATAACCAACTTAATTTTATCCATTCCCATATTAATATCACCATCCATGCCTACTATGTTTACAACCCACTGGTATCCTTCGGGCACAGTACCCACAAGGGTTTCAAGCATGCCCATAGTTTTGTTGTTGGGTAAAAAATCGGGATGGTTTTTAATATTCTCTTCAAGCAGCTTATAGGCTTCGCGAATTTCGGTAGCAGCTTTTATATAGTCGCCAAAGCGTATGCGGTTGGTAGCCCAGTGTATGTATATTTCGGCTTTGCTGTAATTGTACCAAGGCGATTTTTTATCTCCCTTTTCTATTTGGCTAATACGTGCTGATTTGTTTTTTACCAGCTTTTCGTACTCCGCTTTATTTTCATTTATCAGTATGGTAAAAAAATCGATATAGTCTTCGGCCAACATCAATAACTGGTTGTTGGGTTCAGTAATTTTAGCTTGGTTTAGTATTGCTCTTCCATTTTCAAGCCTAAGGCTCAAAATTTCATTCATTGCCTTTTGGTACTGGGCACTATAATCAAATGTTGCAAAAGCATTTTGCACAGTACAGCACAATAGCAATACAAAGGCTATTAATGAAAAAAAGCCCGTGCTTTTTTTCGGCAGGGGCTTTTTATATGTTACCACTTGTGTGATGATGATTTTAATTTTTATTCAGCTACTGCAACTTCCTCTTCTACCCTATCATTAACCAAAATACGGCCACAGTGTTCGCATATAATAATACGTTTGCTTTGGCGAATATCTGATTGCATTTGAAGTGGAATATTACCAAAACAACCGCTACAAGCATTACGAGAAACTGATGCTACTGCAATACCATTTTTTACTGAACCACGTATGCGGTTGTATGCGGTAAGCAAGCGTTCTTCAATTTTCTTTTCAGCTTTTTCGCGACCTTTCATTAGTACGCCTTCTTCCTTTTCAGTTTCAGCTACTATATTGTCAAGTTCTTTCTTTTTGGTAGCAAGGTCAATTTTACGACCATCTAAATCTTTGGTAGAGCTTTCGATAAGTTCTTTTTTCAATTCTATCGACCTTTTCCACTCACCAATACGCTTTTCGGCAGCCATAATTTCTAGGCCTTGTATTTCAACTTCTTTATTCAACGCATCAAACTCACGGTTGTTTTTTACGTTGGTTAGTTGGCCTTCGTACTTTTTAGTAAGTGCTTGGGCATCTTTAATCTTGTTTTTGTTGTTTTGTATATGCTCTTCAAATTCGCCTATCTCATCATTAAATTTTGATAAACGGGTTTCAAGCCCTGCAATTTCATCTTCAAGGTCAGAAACTTCCATAGGTAGTTCACCTCTAACAGCCCTAAGTTTGTCTATTTCAGAGTCTATTTGTTGAAGCTCGTGCAACGCTTTAAGTTTTTCTTCAATGGTAACTTCCATTATTTATAATACTTTATTGGGTTTGTATTTACTTGTGAAAAAAGAACCGCAAAGGTACTAAATTTTTTATTCAAAATCTCTGCCAAAAGTTCAATTGTATATTGTTCGCTTTCATAATGTCCAACATCCGCTATCATTAGCTTGTTTTCTGCATCAAAAAACTGATGGTATTTAAAATCAGCTGTTACCAAAGCATCAGCGCTTTGGGCTATTGCATCGCGCAATACAAAACTACCCGAACCACCACAAACGGCTACTTTCTGTATCCTTTTATTGATAGGAGTATAGCGTATACCTTCTGCCTTTAGTTCATTTTTTAGCAAAGCTAAAAAATCATTAGCATCAAGAGCTTGGCCTAGTGTACCAATAATGCCTGCCCCTATTTGCGCGTGTTTATTTTTTAAGGCGTATATATCGTAGGCTACTTCTTCGTAAGGATGGGCTTGTAACAGTGCATTTATTACTGCCCCTTGCAAATGGGTAGGGAATACGGTTTCAATACGCACTTCTTCTTCATTATGCTGCTCACCTATATTTCCTACAAAGGGAGTAGCCTCTTCATTACCCTTAAAAGTGCCTATACCTTGGCTGTTAAAGCTGCACTCATCATAGTTGCCAATATGTCCCGCACCTGCCGCAAAAATGGCATCACGCACTTGCTGTGCAGTTGCAGTAGGGCAAAAAGTAACCAGCTTGCATAGTATATCTCTTTTGGGAGATAATATCTTAGTGTTTTCAAGCCCCAGTTTTTGTGCTATTTTTTGGTTAACGCCGTTGTGCAGCACATTATCAAGATTGGTGTGGATGGCATACAGGGCTATATTATTTTGTATGGCTTTTATTACCGTACGCTCTATATAATTGCTGCCATTAAGGCGTTTTAGTCCGCTAAAAATTATAGGATGGTGAGAGATGATAAGGTTACACCCCTTATCAATAGCTTCTTGCACCACATCTTCTATACAATCAAGGCTAATAAGTACTTTGGTAACTTCAGTATCTTTATTGCCTACCAACAATCCGCTATTGTCGTAGCTTTCTTGCAAGGCCAGCGGAGCAATAGTTTCAAGGTATTGGGTAATTTCTTTAATCTTCACAAAGGCAAAATTATACTATTTTGGCTTATCTGATAAGCTGTACCGAACCACTTACCGTTCTTCTTTCATTTCCATTAGATAAAAAAGAAATAATGTATACATACGAGCCTGTTTCCATAGGTACTCCATCGTAAGTTCCATCCCATCCGTTAGGGCTTTCGCAACTTAGCAATTGCTGTCCCCATCTGTTCCATATTTTTAATGTGTAGTGTTTAAACTCGCTAACGGTGGGTGCAAATACATCGTTTAGCCCATCGCCATTGGGGGTAAACGCATTGGGTATGCTAATGGTAAATGGTGGGTGAATAATAAGGTTTACAATGGCAGTATCAGTACATTGGTATGAATTGGTGGCTATAAGTTTTATTGAAAAATCGCCTGTATCTGAATAATTATATTGAAAAAGAACCCTGTCGCTTTTTTGTGTTGAATCGCCATCGCCCCATATCCACCAAAAGTTTTGTGCTGAACTGCTGGTATTGTTTAGTGTTACAGGTTTGCCAATTTCGATATAATCAGGCCAAGTGGTAAAATTGGCAATAGGTTTCGGATAAACTCTAATAGCATAGTATTGGTAGGCTGAATCGGCACACTCTAAATCATTTTTTACTTTTAGTCCTATTGAGTACTCCCCTGCTTTGGTAAGACGATAAATATCATTGGTAAGAGGTATACTGTTATTGTTTGCTAGCCATATATTTTTTGTAGGGTTGTGATTTGTTGAGCTATCAATAAACTGAACATCAAGTGGCGGACAGCCTATGGTATTTGCTAATGAAAACTTGGCCGAAGGTGTGGGCAATACATTAATTTTTACAGTATCGGCAATAGGGCTTGAGCAGTTATCGGTAACGGTTACTACAATATAACCGCTATCATTTGCTAAAAGAGACAGTGTGCGTTGTGTTGATAGCATTGTGCCGTTATTATCCACCCATCGTATTGAGTATGCACCTGCTTTCCCTCCTGAAATAGATGTGGAAAGCATTAGCCTGCTTGCAGCGCAAAGCGAAGTATCTTTTGTGGTAAGTATTTGCTGTAAAGAAGGCAATACCTTTACCAATATTGTTGAGGTATCTTGTACGGGTAAAGAACATCCATCACTCACAACCAATTTGTATAGGCCTGTTGTTTTAGCAATTATGGACAAGCTATCTGCTTGTATACTACTGCCGTCGGGCAGTATAAAACTAAAGGTATACTTAGCCGCATCACCTCCATTTGCTTTAGCATAAAGGGTGTACTTATTATTATAACACAGCGAAACACTATCGGGCAGTTGAGCTTTTAATTGGGGCAATACCGTTGTGGTAATTAAAATTGAATCGGTATAGTTGGTGCAAGCATCAAACAATGATAATTTGTATACTGATGTGCCTGTGGTTGGTGTAGCAATTAAGTTTTTTGATGACGCGGTAGAGTTATCGGGCAATAGCCATGTATAGGTGTAGTTTGTTGTCAAACCGCCTGTGGCTATGGGTGCAAATTGTATGCTATTACCAAAGCACAATGTAGTATCGGTATAGGGCAGTGCTATTTTTAGGCTATCGCGCAGGGTAATTTTTGTATAAGTAGTATCAGCATTGGCAGGGCATTTGTCGGTAGCAACGGCCATATAGGTTGTAGTAACAATGGGCTGTTGCACTATTGTTTTGCTATACGTAGTAAATGTTTGGGCTATATCCGTCCAAAATTGTTTTAGGGTAGCGGTATCACCCCCTTGTGTTGTTGCTGATAAATTTATAGGATTGCCCACACATAATGTGCTATCACTTGTGGCTTGTATTTTTATTCTAGGGATTATATTTACTGAGAAAAATAAGGTATCGGCAGCTAGATTAATAGTATCAACTGCTATCACCCTGTATTGTGTAGTTAGGTTTGGCGATAGTTTTTTGTTTTGCCCTGTGCCTACACCATTATTCCAATAATATTTTATTGCAGTGGCATCACAGGTTTGAGTTTGAAGGGAGATGGATACTGTATCACCTTTGCAAATAAGCGTATCGTAACTACCTGTAAATGATACCCCCTGTTGCGGAATAACCGTTATGGTATCTTTAATGTTATAGGCCGAGCAACTATCGGTAAGGTAAAGAAAATATATTCTTGGTTTATCAGGGTTTACAGTCAAATAAGTACTGGGCTTTAACACCAAAGCCGAATCGCGGGCAACTATGGTAGTAATGTACTTGCTGCTATCACCACCAGTTATGGTTGGACTTATAGTATAGGGTCTACCCTTACACATATAAACAGTATCGGGGATAGACATGGCCAAAAGAGGGCGCACCGTAATTTTCACAAAGTCGGTATCAACCACCCCGCAGCCTGAACTATCGCTAATAATAATTCGGTATTCAGTGGTCGAATCAGGTTTAACAAACGCTGTGCGCGATACGGTATCGCCTATGGTATTAAAAAACTTTGCCGGTGTCCAGCTCCAGCTAGTTCCCCCAGTGGTAGATAGTTGAATGCTTTGCCCTTTGCAAATACTTCTATCAGCACCCGCATTGGCAGTATCTTTACTATAAATCAGTAATCGTAAAGTATCGCGCCAATAAAAACTTTGCACTGTGGGCAAGGTGCTGCGCACCCGTATTCTATAATTTCCGCTTGATAATACATTAAACAAGGGCAATACCCCATTTACAATGCCTCCTGCTGTATCTGTTACTCTGCCTAGTTCTCTTTCGCCTCCCGTAAAATTTCCATTTTCATCGCTTAGCTCGGCTATAAACTCATTGCCATACTCAAAAGGGCCTGTTGTAGTATAAGGCACTTTTAGCGTGTCGCCCGCACAATAAGGGCCTGACCTTACATAACCGCGAGTAATTGTAATGTCTACTATTTTGCCTACAAAAGCAGAATATTTGAAACCTGTGCTGGCTGAAGTACCTACACCAAAAATATTTATCGAATCGCGCCACGAACCATTTATATATACATTTCCCCTTGTATCAGTAGTAGCACCGTATGCAGCACAAAAGGATGAATCATCACTCCCAGAAGAGAGCCACAGAACATTACCCAATGTATCTAGTTTTGATATAAGTACAGCGCTATATAAATATGGAGAACTGGATGGGTTTACTACCGATTTAGCAGTAAATCCGCCAAATTTTGTAACACCATTCCTGAAAACACCAACCGCATATATATGCTCATTTTTAAGTGAAATGTCAACAAAACCTATAGAAGCTATTGAATCAGGTTCCTCTTTTATAGACCATTTATAATTTAGGTTCTCATCAAAAAAAGCTAAATAAGAGTTAAATGTTCCATAACCTGTTCTATATATTTTTGGTGCATTTGGAAACTCAACACTATCACCTGCATAACCGGTAATTGCTACCCTGCCATTAGGATATACAACCATAGAAAATGCTGAATTAGGAAGTGAATTTTTTATCTGCACACCTTTTATAGGGTTTCCTGATGGGTCTACCTTTAAAACCACATTACAACT
The DNA here is from genome assembly GCA_037968475.1 of Bacteroidia bacterium. GTDB lineage: Bacteria > Bacteroidota > Bacteroidia > UBA8524 > UBA8524 > SB11. The sequence continues at coordinate 142,823 of JBBKVO010000017.1, read as the reverse complement.
ACCAGTAAACGATTGTGAGCCAAAAGTAAAACCCGTACCTGTTGTAGAACCAAACAGATAAATATTATTTGATGAATCACAGCCAATATCACCTAGCCAATCACTACTTACATCAGTATATTTTTTTGCCCACAAAAACCCACCATTGCTTGTATATTTTACTGCACAAAAATCAGGGCGACCGTACAATGCCGGTAAATTGTATAGTATGGTAGCTGGTGAAGCAGTAAATGTAATATCATTAGTAAACATTATCCCTGCTATTACATCGCCATTGTTATCTACGGTAATGGATAAATCATTAAGAAAACTACCTGTGGTAACAGTGCGTATTGTAGTTGCCCATTTAGCTTTTCCATTAGAATCAAGTTTCAGTATAAAACTTTCAATATGAGATGTAACAGATGGTGTAGAAATGATTACACCGTTCCCAAAATCTGCTGTTCCATTAACAGTACCTGAAATAAAAATATTACCGTTTGCATCGGTTTCTACATCTAAAAACTCCAAATTTGACCTACCATTATTGGTACTATAGAAATACTTAGACCATAAAATTGTGCTATCGGGCTTATATTTAATCACATAACCTGCTGTACTGTACTTTCCCTGAACTTTGTATACAGTATTATTTATTTCCACACTGTCCTGAAATTTTCCTATGGCTATAATCTCGTCTTTATATGAAGTAATTCCATAGCCAAATACGGTCGACTTAGATTCTTCACCAATCAAATCAAGCCATTCACAGTCTTGCGCAAACAAGCCCAAACTACCTTGAAGCAGTAGTAATAGAAGAAAATATTTTTGCCAACTATGCATACTAAAATATAAAAATATACATTTTGAAGCATCCCCACCAAACTATTATACAAAGTGCATAAACAACGGCTATTATTTTATAGTTAAAAGCACCCCATCTTTTACAAAAAACAATACCTTTGCGCCTCGATTAAAAAAGACCAATGGATAGAAATTCGATAATAGGTTTATCGCTGATAATGATAATTATGGTTGGGTATTTTTTTCTTACCCAAGATAATGTAGGCGAGATTGAGGCGCAAAAAAGAAAGCAAGACTCTATTGCAAACGCATATAAAAGCATGGCCGACACAGTTAAAGCAACAACTGTACCTGCTGTTGCCGATAGTGCACAAACTATTACAACCGATAGCGGCCAAATAGTAGTTCCTGCTGTTCGCCCTTCTGGTGCTTTTGCTCAGTTTGCACAAGGTGAAGAAGAAATAGTATCGCTTGAGAATGATCTTATAAAAGTAAAATTCTCTACCAAAGGCGGGCATCCATACTCTGTAGAACTTAAAAACTACAAAAGAGCTTTGCGTGAAGGAGAAACAGAAAAACAACCTTTGCTTTTGTTTGAAGGAAAAGAAAGCAGGTTTAATATTAGCTTTATCACTGCCGAAGGATATACCGATTCTACTTCACGTTTATACTTTACACCATCAGCAAAAGATGTTAAAGTATCTAAAGATTCGGGGGTGCTATCACTAAAAGCAGCGTTTAACAACGACCAATATTTTGAGCAAGTGTATTGGCTTAAACCCAATAGCTACGAGCTGTACTATACTATTCGCCTAAAAGGCATTAACAAGTTGTTGAATCAAAACAACAATTTTATGTCGGTAGATTGGAAGATAACACTGCCTTTGCAAGAACCTTCGCTTGAAAGTGAAGAAAAAACATCAACAATATACTATAGGGGCTTGGATGAATCAGTAGATAATATTGGCGAAACCTCTTATGAAGAGGAAAAACCCGTAGGTGGTTTGCAATGGATATCTTTCAAACAAAAGTTCTTTAACTCAACTCTTGTATCGCTAGACCCTGAAGGTTTTACAGGAACAAGTTTAGTTACTGAAGCTAACGCCGACCCTAACTATGTAAAAACTTTAAAAACCAATACCATAGTAGCAGCAGCACTTATTGATGATGCTACCATACCCATGAAGTTTTATTTCGGCCCCAATAAATACCACGAACTTAAAGAAGTAGGTATGGATATGGATAGGCTGGTAAACATGGGCTGGGGCGTTTTTGGGTGGATAAACAAAGGCATGATTTTGCCTATTTTTAAATACCTAAGCAAGCTAACCGGCAATTTTGGTATCATTATTTTGTTAATGACCATTATTATTAAAGGTTTGCTGTTTGGTTTGGTATACAAATCGTACTTGTCATCGGCCAAAATGAGAATTTTGAAACCTGAGATTGACGAGCTAAAAGCGAAACACGGCGAGAATCTTCAAAAATTCCAACAAGAGCAAATGGCTCTGTTTAAAAAAGCTGGCGTATCTCCATTAGGAGGCTGTTTACCATTGCTTATACAAATGCCTTTTCTTATTGCTATGTTCCAGTTCTTCCCCTCCTCTATCGAGCTAAGGCAGCAAAGTTTCCTTTGGGCAAGCGATTTAAGTACATTTGATAGCATTTGGACTTTTGGAAATGTGCCTTTAATTAGTACTATATATGGCGACCACGTTAGTTTGTTTACCATACTAATGACGGTTACCACGCTTATTTATACCCTACTAAACAATCAACTTACAGGTGCTACAGGCCAAATGAAATACATTGGCTATATCATGCCAATATTCTTCTTAGGTTTCTTTAACAACTATGCAGCGGGCTTAACCTATTACTATTTTCTTACCAACGTAGTATCAATAGGTCAACAATTCTTAATACGCAGTTTTGTTGATGAAGATGCGCTGCACCGTAAAATACAAGAGAACAAGAAAAAGCCCGTTAAAAAATCGTCATTCCAACAACGTTTGGAGGATATGGCCAAAAAACGTGGTCTTGATGCAGGCTCAGCTAAACCCACTAAAAAGAAATAATGAAAATTCGCCTCACCACTGCACTAGGCCGCTTACGTATTGTAGGCTTTTTAGAAGGTATATCTTTTCTTGTACTACTACTTATAGCTATGCCGCTAAAATATATCTGGAAAATGCCGGAGGCTGTACAAGGAGTGGGTATGGCGCATGGTATTTTGTTTATACTATACCTTTTGGGTGTTTTACAAGTAAAAGTAGAACTGGGCTGGGGTATGAAAAAAACCTTATTGGCTCTTGTTGCCTCTATACTACCTGCCGGCACTTTTGTAGCTGATGCCTTACTATTTAAAAAAGAAGCTCAACAATAAAGCAGCCTTGCTACTTGTAGCATAAGCTTTATTTTGCCAAACCTTTGCCATGCAAACTATACTACTAAAGCCAAAAAAAGAACGCGCACTTATTAACCGCCACCCGTGGTTGTTTACAGGTGCTGTGCAGCAATTTCCTGATGCTGAAAATGGCGAAATAGTACAAGTAGTTAGTAATGAAAAAGGATTGCTTGGTTATGGCTTTTACAACCCCAACAGCCAAATATGCTGCCGCTTGTTCGAGTTTAGCCAAACACCTGTTGAAATAGACGAAGAATACTGGCGCACAAAAATAGAAAACGCATACAAGCTACGTCAAAGAATTATTGATTTTAGCCACACCAACTGTTACCGACTACTGCACGCCGAAGGTGATTTTTTCCCTGGTATAATAGCCGATGTATATAACGATACCATTGTTGCCCAAATACTTATAAAAGGCACTGAACAACTATTACCCATTATAGAAGCCGAGTTTTTGCGTTTAGGTTATAAGCACATTTACCTAAAAACAAAAAGCAGCTCGCAAGTACTTGAAGGCATAAATGCCCAAAACTGGCGTACTGAACCCAAACCAATGCCACTATTGGCAATGGAAAACGGACAAAAGTTTTTTATTGATGTAGAAACAGGTCAAAAAACAGGATTTTTTATTGACCAACGCGATAACCGCGAATTGCTTAAAGGTTTTGCCAACGGCAAAAAAATACTAAACACCTTTAGCTATTCAGGAGGTTTTAGTGTGTATGCTTTGGCAGGTGGTGCCACCCAAGTCCATTCAGTTGATATATCAAAAGATGCTATTACCCAGTGTGATGCTAACGTAGCTCAAAATAGTGGTAAAGGTGCACACCAATCATTTGCTATGGATTGTTTTGAGTATTTAAAGCACACCCAAGAAGAATACGATATAATAGTTTTAGACCCTCCCGCATTTGCCAAAAATGCCCGTTCAGTTCCCAACGCCACACGCGGCTATAAAGAACTAAACATGGTAGCTATAAAAAAAATAAAAGCAGGAGGTTTAATCTTCACTTTCTCTTGCTCTCAAAATATCGACAAATCACTTTTTCAGAAAATAGTGTTCGGAGCTGCTGCCGATGCACGCAGAAATGTACGCATATTGCAATACCTGTCTCAAACACCCGACCATCCTGTAAATATCTTTCACCCTGAAGGCGAATACCTAAAAGGGCTACTGCTTTGGGTTGAGTAGGCAATTTTTTGCCGTCGAACATCGTTTATGGCATATATGAAAACAAAGCTATGTGCGCTGTTGTGCATAATAAGTACTACGTATTCTTATTCACAAACCGATAGTTTAAAAGTTACATTTCTGCCCCAACAATATCAAAGACAACTAAGTATAAATCCTGATTTTGCTTGTGTAAAACTAATGCGCACAGGATACCGTTGGGATAACACAGTAGGGGCTACCATACCGTTGGTGGGATATTCTACTCCAAAAAAATACCTATCGCTTTCTATGGCAGGGTTTATTAATCTGCACGATATTTCTGATAATCAATTAATGTCGTGGCAAATGTGGCGGGGGCACTTAGGTTTTGATATTAAATTTTTTCCTTTTAAAAATAACACCCAACATACCTTTTCATTAACGGCCTTGCTACACCATGAAAGCCAACACGTTACCGATTTGTATACCTTTTCGGATCAGTTTTTAAAACCTGCATTTTATTTTGATTATGCATCGGCTCGCTCGTTTGAATTTATAGGGTTTGAGGTGAAAGATGAGTACAGCATACCCGAAACAAGACTGAAAATATATGGAGCATTAACTGCTCGCTACTTCTCAAAACCTATATTACCCACTGCTATACGCCAACAAAAAAGTGCTTACGCTGTTGAAATAGGTATACAGTATAAAATTGCTAAAAAACAAAACCACCTGTTTTACCTGCATACTTTTTACGAGCAGGTATTGAATGATTTTGTTGGCGTAACCAGCCCCTATCGCTCATTTTGGAACAAGCAACCTTTTATTTATAGACGGTATGAGCTTGGGCTGTTTTTAGCCCACCCTAAAAACAAAAACAATTTAAGTGTTTTTGCAGGCTATAATAATAGCAATGGTAGAGGGCTCGACTTTTTGCAGCAGTACCAAGAGTTTTATTACGGTATTCGCTTCAATTTATAAATGCGCATATTAAAACCCAAACTAACACATCAGTATTTTTCACAAATAGTGAAACTAAATAGTAGTTTTGTAAAACATTATAATTAAGAACTATGGAAGAGAATAAATCATCAAGCAACAAGGCGATGCTTATACTATTGGCATTGCTGCTTTTAGGCTCGTTGGCAGGTAACTTTTATTTGTATAAAGCTAGAAATACAGGTGTGGTTACTATACAAGAAAAAGAAGTAGTGATAGATAGCTTGGTAGATGCCCGTGTGAGTATAGAAACCGAGTTGAACGTGGCATTGGCGGAATTAGAAACATATAGAGGTAAAAATGCTGAATTGGACAGTTTGTTAAATGATGCACAAACTAAACTAAAAGAACGCCAAAGCTATATAAAGAGTCTTTTGCGCGATAAAAAATCAACCAACGCTTTATTAGCTGATTTGAGAAAAGAATTGGAAGATGTAAAAGTAATGCGCGACCAATACTTGGAGAGAATTGACGAGCTAACTGCTGAAAACGAAAAACTAAAAACTGAAATAGTAATTGTGAGCCAACGCAACGATTCACTTACAGGCGAATTGAAAAATGCAGGAGCACTAAATGTGCAATACGTTACTGTAAACTCATACAAACTACGTTATAATGGCAAACCTGTTGAAACCAGCTTGGCACGCCGTGCTGAAAAAATGGAAGTATGTTTTAGTGTGATGGATAACAAATATGCTGAGGAGAAAGAACATACTGCATACCTACGTATTATGCAACCTGAAGATAAAGGTGTATTGGGCGAGCAAGGCAAGTTTATAGTAAAAAGCAACGGTGTAGAAACAGGTTATACAGCGTCAGAAACATTTGGCTATAACAAAAGTAAAAAAGACTTTTGTTTTAACTTTACTGATGAAAAATACCGTTTCCCAAAAGGTACTTACATTATAGATATTTTTATTGATGGCGAACTGCACACTAGCGGTTACTACGATTTGAAATAAAATAGTCTTACACTACAAACTAAAAAAGCCCGCAATTGCGGGCTTTTTTAGTATTATTCAGTGAGGATGTAAACTAATAGAATTTTAAATTCTATTCTATTAAAAATTACAACGCAAAAGGGGGCTTAAAGCCCTCTTTTGCGTTGTAATTTCAAAACGATGGGTTTTATATACCTACCGTAAATACCTATTAAATTTATTCTATTACTAAACGCCCTGTGGCAAGCAACTCACCATTGCTTTGTATTTTATATACATACATACCTGTAGCCAAATTACCTTTAGCAATAGTAGTTTCAACATCGTGCAATGCGGTAGCTTGCACTTTACGGCCTGTAATATCATACATCTCAAACATCATATCAGAGTGGCTGTAAATATCATTCACCCTAACAGTAGTAACTGAGGTAAACGGGTTGGGATATACACTGGCTCCAATTTTGTTTACCACCTCCCCTATTGATGATTTTATAAAGTTTATCGTTTTCTCTGTGCTATCAGTACCACAAAAATTGGTTGACAATAACTTTACCGTATAATTACCACTTTGAGCCGGAATAATATTAAGGTTTTGGAAAGAGGCGGTTTGCCCGTTCCCTAACTTCCATAAATAGCTAAGTGCATCTGTAGAGGCATTGGTTAAATATATAGTATCGTTTTGTATGGTGAATGAAAAATCAGCTGAAGGTTTATCCAACACAGGTACTTGTTTCACTACAGAATCAGAACTACCGCAAGAGTTAGTAGCTTTTACCCATATACTTGCTGTAGCTGCTTTTGCAGCAAACGATACAAAAGCAAAAGTATCAGTGGTTTTATTTACGGTTCCACCTACCACACCCCAATCATAAGTAAGTGTGTTTGCTACTTTGTCAATTTGATATTGTTGCGAACCTACGCAAGCAGTATCAGTCCCAAAAATAGCCACTGGTTTTGTAGGTTTATCTGGCATTACCTCTACCAAATCAACCTTCGTACTCGTATCGTTACCAATCACGCCACCTACAATAAGCTGCACTGTTTTTAAGCCTGCTGTTGTGTATGTAACACTATGCGGGCCTTTGCCAACAGCTGTTGCTGGTGCAGCACCTATACCAAAATTCCAAGAAAAACTATTGGTGCTTCCACCCGAAGTATCTGTAAAAGTTATAGTATTTGAAGGGCATATTGATGTAGCCGATGATGAAAAACCTGCAACAGGAATAAGTGAACAAAAGTTAGGGTTAAGAGCTTTCATAACACTTTGGGCACATACCCCACCTTTAAGGTTTAAATCCATAACATAATTACCACCCGTAAGGTCGCCTTCAGTACTCAAATCACGTTTCTTTTGTCCGTTGGAAATGGAATAGTGCATTATTTCAGTGCTCTTTATCACGTGCCCTAATTGGTGTCCATGTCCCAACTCGTGCACAGCCACCGATTCAAAATCGTATTGAGAAAATGCAGGGTTTCCGGGGCCAAAATTCCAGTTTGCACCGTCGTCAAAAACAATATCCAACTCGGCTACATACCATTTAGTTGTTCCACCTTGTGTGCAACCACTCCACCAACTGCTGCAACGACCCAAAACTCCATTGGGTAACTCGCTACCAATATCAAAACGGATTACATTCACATTGTCTCGTGCAATAGTATTTACAGTTGTAGTTGTTCCAATATTCCAGTTAATAAGTGTACCACAACGCCAGTTTTGAAAGGCGCGTAAAAACGATTGTTTTGCTACCGAGTTAGCATCAAAATCAGTATAAAATTGCCAAGTATAGCCTGTACCATTCTCACCAATATGTATAGGTTGGTAGGTTATATTGTTACCGTCAACCACATTAAGTTGCGAAAAAGTGATTGTAAGATTTGTGGCTGATTGTGTACTGCCTGAGCCATTATCAACAGTAAACTTGCCTGTACCTGCCCTGCTTGTAACCTCAACTTTTATTTCAGTATCAGTCCACGAAACATACTCCACATCTTCAGGATCGTATAGCGCACTTCCGCCACTGTTTGCATCTTTAAACCTAACTCTTCCAGACCCTTGAGATGATCCGAAACCTGTACCTGTAATAGTTAGTACACTTTTAGTACCCGCACTTAGGCTATCAGGGCTAAACGATGTTATTGTTGGAGCTACATTTATAGTTGGGTAAGGTTGTTTATAATCACCCACAACAGTATAGCTTTTGCCTGTCAGTTGTGTTATCTGATTGTATAAATCGGGGTTAATGCTATAGCTAGCAAAAGGGTCGGTAGCATTTATCTTTTTAGTATCAAACTTTATACAACCTTGAGGGCCTGCATAGGCCTCAAACTTATACCAATAAGGTTCAATGTTTTCATTCTCAATAACAACTTGCGAGGTTTGACAAAAGAAAATGCCTACATCACCTTTTTTCAATTCAAGTGTAGAGGTAACATTTAGCATAGTATTATCCACCATGCCGCCTTCGGTAACTACATAAAAGCCTTGAGGAATTGCGCCGCTAATATCCCAATTAAATATTTTGGTAGGGCGTATTTGATGTAAAGTATAAATGCATGTGTGGCTTTTATTCCAATAACTTTGACTAGCTATTACTTCTCCTTCTACAACAACCGAAGCACTTTTTGTGCGGTCTTGCAGCGATACAGGAACAAGCATACATTGGCCAATGGAAAGAGAAACTGAGAGGGTAGTTAATAAAAATCCAAGTAAAATTCTTTTCATATCTATCTAATAAATAACGTAGTGGGCAAGATATAAAAAAAAATACTTTAGCAACCCCAAAAAAAGAGTGCCTACAAATACAAAGTGATAACAAGCCATATAGCTACGGCTATGTATATGCTGCCACTAATACGATTAATCCACAGCATTATTTTATCAGTTAGGTGTCTTTTAATAGAGTGTGCCCCAAAAGAAATAGCGCTTTCCATTAAAAATATAGCTAATAAAGAAAAAGAAAAAAATAAGATATTGTTGTTAATAGTATAGCCTAGTGTACCAGTGGTATACGTACATATAACCGTCCATGCAAAAAAATTAGCAGGGTTAAGTCCGTTTAGCAAAAACCCTTTACCAAAATACTTCATCACATTTCCAAAACTTATCGAGTTATCGCTAGAGGTTTTATCCAGTGGCTTTTTTGCATTGATAAAAGTATAAATACCCAAAAACAACAAAAACGATATGGCTAAAAGCTGTACCCAGCGACTGCGCAAATCGCCCTGACTAAACAAGCTGGTGCCCAAAAGGGCAAAACTCACAAAAATTATATCTGATAAAATAACGCCTGACGCAATGGCAATGCCTGTTTTATACCCACCCTTAATACTATTCTGTATTAAAGCAAAAAAAACAGCCCCTAAACCAAAACTCAGCATCAAACCTGCCAAAAAGCCCTTTAGTATTATATCTAGCGTTTGCACTTGCGGCGAAGATACTATTTGCTCAATAATTATAACAAATAAACAAAGTGCCAAAGCAAATAACACATACATACTAAGCTACAAAAACTTGTAGATACATAAATTTATCTACCTCATACAAAACACTTTACCACAACGGCGTGTTATATGTAGTAATAAAACCTAAAAGTATTTGATATTTGTAAGTTAGTTATATGAATAGCCGTAGGCAGGAAAAATTTGCGAAGTTGGTACAAAGAGATTTAGGTGATATTTTCTTACAAAAAACACCCTCTTTGTTTAAAGGAAACTTCATCACCATTAGCAGTGTAAGCGTATCGCCCGATATGGGCTATGCTAAGGTTTACCTTAGCTTCTTTAAAGTTGGTAACAAAAATGACTTATTAAATTTAGTGCAACTGCACAAAAAAGAGATAAGGCACGAATTGGCAGCTAAAATAAAAAATCAGGTTAGAAAAATTCCCGAATTGGAGTTTTATATTGATGATAGCCTTGATTATGTAGAGCATATGGAAGAAGTTTTTAAAAATATTAAAAGCGACGAACCACAAGCCGAAAATTCCACAGAAAAAATAGAAAAGAAATAGATGGACTGCCAGCGTATTGAAGGCACTTTAGCTACCATTTTTGGTAGCAATGCTCGACAGAAAAGAATTTTCTTTTGGCTAATAGATTTTTTTATGCTGAAAAGTTGGCACGTGCACAGAGAACTGCGCATTTGGGCCAATTCTAACAAACACCCTTCTCACATTTTAGATGCAGGTTCAGGATATGGGCAGTATAGCTATTATATGAGCCAACTCAACTCGCAATACAATGTTACGGCAATGGATATTCGCCAACAGGCTATTTGCGAATGCAATAATTTTTTCAGGAAAAAGAAAATTGATAATGTGTTTTGCCGTAGTGGCAACATACTAGACCTAAAGCAACCAAAAGCATTTGATTTGATTTTGGCTGTTGATGTGATTGAATACGTAGCCGAAGACAACGATATGTTAAAGGTTTTTTATGACGATTTAAAGGACGACGGTAACCTACTATTATTTACCCAAGCCTGCAAAAAGAATGAACAACCTATTGAATGTTTAAGTACAGGCCTGCACGGCGAAAAAGTGAGGGTAGGCTATGATATGCGCGATTTGAAACAACGCCTTAAAAAACTGGGCTTTAAAAAAGTGCGCGCACGATACTCGTATGGTAAAGCAGGTAAACTTTCGTGGAGTTTATCAATGAAATTACCTTTTAAGCTATTAAATATATCTCGTTGGTTTTTATTCATACTACCACTATACTACATTATAATGGCTCCCCTCTGCTTGTTATTAAACTATATTGATACGCACGTAGGGCACTTAACGGGTACCGGTATGTTGGTAAAAGCCTATAAATAATCAAAACACTCCTTTATTTCGATAATTCATATCCCTGCAATGAGCTAAAAACGTATTTTTGCCCTAAACACAAAGCAGGTTGAATCTTTCCAATTTCATATCTCGGCGGTATTTGTTTTCAAAAAACAACAAAAACGCCATCAATATTATATCAGGCATATCCATTGTTGGCTTTGCAGTGGGCTCGTTTGCGCTTGTGGTGGTACTTTCGGTATTTAATGGTTTCGAAGATTTGGTGGTATCGCTATACAACACCTTCGACCCTGATATTAAAATCACACCCGCACAGGGCAAAGTATTTAACCCTGATACTACTAAATATGCTGAGCTAAGGAATATTAAAGGTGTATTACACATAACTGAAGTACTGGAAGAAAACGCAGTATTAAAGTACGACGACAAGCAAACCATAGCTACAATAAAAGGAGTTAGCAAAGGCTTTGAAACATACAGCGGTTTAGATACCATGATGCTGGAAGGTAGTATGGTGCTTACTGAAAATGGAAATAACTTTGCCATATTGGGCTATGGCATAGCCCGTTTTCTATCGGTTAATATTGATAATTATTTCACCCAAATAGCCGTATACACTCCCAAAAGAGGCAACACTACTACCTTTGATCTTGATAATGCTATGGTGAAAAAATACATTTCACCATCGGGTATATTTAGTGTTGAGGATAACATAAACGACAAATACGTAATAGTACCCCTTGATTTTGCACGTCAGTTGTTAGAATACGATAGGGAAATAAGCAGTTTTGAAATACTACTAACCTCTAGTGCCGATACTAAAAAAGTACAAAGTCAAATACAAGAACTACTGGGCGAAAGCTACGAGGTGAAAAACCGCTACCAATTGCAAGAGGTTTTGTATCGCGTGTTTAATACAGAACGTTGGGCTACTTATTTCATTCTCACCTTTATACTTTTGGTAGCTGCCTTTAATGTTATAGGCTCGCTAACTATGTTGGTGATTGATAAAAAAGGAGATATATCGGTACTGAAAAGTATGGGTGCACCCAATGGACTAATACGCAAAATATTTTTTAAAGAAGGTATTATTATAGCTCTTATAGGTGCACTTGTAGGTATAGCATTGGGCATATTAGTATGCTGGTTACAGCAAACCTACGGCTTTATAAAACTGGGTGGTGCAGGCACTTTTGTAGTAAATAACTACCCTGTGAAAATGAAGATTTTTGATATTGTTTTGGTATTTTTTACCACCTTATTTTTAGGCGCAGTTACATCGCTATACCCTGCCCTAAAATCATCGCAACAAGAAATGTATTTTGGTAAATAGTTTATGAAGTTTTTAATAGCAGGATTGGGCAATATTGGTGCTGACTATGAGTTTACCCGACACAATATTGGTTTTGAGGTACTGAATGAAGTGGCTAAAAGGTTAGATATTCAGTTTGAAGTTGGCCGATTGGCCTACCATGCCGAAGGAAAATACAAAGGCCGCACCATACATTTAATAAAACCCACTACTTATATGAACCTGAGCGGCAAGGCTGTTTCCTATTGGAAAACAGAAGCCAAGGTTGATTTAGCCAATATACTAGTGGTTACTGATGATTTGGCCTTGCCCTTTGGCAAACTGCGTATGCGTGGCAAAGGCAGCGATGGCGGACACAACGGACTAAAAAGCATAACTGAGGTATTACAAACTGCCGATTATCCCCGCCTTCGTTTTGGTGTGGGCGATAATTTTTCAAAAGGCCGCCAAGTTGATTATGTGCTTAGTAAGTGGAGCATTGAAGAACAAAAAGATATTGATGCCCATATACAACGTGCTGCTGATGCGGTATTATCTTACGCAGCTATTGGCTTAGAGCGCACTATGAATATTTGCAATACCTAACTTCTAATCCTGCCCCATGAAATATCTGCTGTTTTTACTTATCACACTATTAGCAGAAATTTTAGGCACCGTTGGTGGGTTTGGCTCTTCTATTTTCATGGTTTCCCTTTCACAATTCTTCTTTAATTTCAAAACGGTATTGGCCATTACAGGCCTAATGCACGTTTTTAGCAACGGCAGCAAAATGTGGCTTTTCCGTACACATATCAATTGGAAAATTAGCTTGTTGCTAGGTATACCGGGTGTGCTATTGGTATTGGTTGGTGCATGGCTCACCACCTATATTCGCCTCACTTGGGCTGAGGCTGCTTTGGGTATTGTATTAATTGTTACTAGCACCGCACTTTGGCTAAAACCCAACTGGGCACTTGCCCCAACAAAAACAAACGCCATTGTGGGTGGAGGGCTGGCAGGCTTTTTAGCAGGATTTATTGGTACGGGTGGCCCACTGCGTGGGCTGCTATTAGCGGGTTTTAATTTTGAAAAAGGAGTTTTTATTGCTACATCGGCCACTATAGATATGGGGGTTGATGTTAGCCGCTCGTTTATCTATTTAGGCAATGGTTATTTGAGTAGTGATTTATATTTTCTTATCCCCTTTCTTATAATTGTATCGTTTATCGGCTCGTGGATAGGCAAGCAATTGCTCGATAAAATCAGTCAATCACTTTTCAAAAAAATAATACTGGGTTTAGTATTTGCTATAGGTGTATCACTATTGCTAAAGTTCTACTTTGAAGTAGCTTAACTACGTTTCATCGCACAAAAGTTGCATTACATCAATATTTAATGTGGCTTAAACAGGGTAAACCACTAATTTAGCAACTGTTTTGCAAACCATAATTTCAGTATACGCCCTATTCTTTGTTGCCTTTGCCTTTTACTTTTGGCTATTGTATAGTCGTAAAAAAGTAGAAAACAAATTCAGCATTAAATACGGTTTTTCTAAAGCCAATGTCTTGTACGTTGGTCTTGAAAAATTTGCGGGCTTCGTTCTTATGCTTATCCTACCACTTATAGTGTTGCTAATAATGGGCTTGTACAATCCTGAAGCATTGGGTATAGCATTTATACACCCACAAAAAGTATTGTTATGGTGGGGTATATTTGGGGCAATAGTATTAACCATAAATATAATTCGTGCGGGCAAACCTGCCAATTATAACCTATACCCACAAATACGTACCGAAGCATGGCCGGTAAGTTTACTTGGCTACTACATTTTTGGTTGGGCTATATACCTACTGGGCTACGAATTTTTGTTTAGAGGTATATTGTTTTTTGCAGGAATAGAAATTTTACCCCTTTGGCTTAATATTACCATCAACTGCATATTATATGCAGTGGCACATTTGCCTAAAGGGAGATTAGAAATAATAGCGTCGATACCCTTTGGGGTTGTGCTATGCTTGGTAAGCTATTTTACAGGTAGTTTTTGGGCAGCATGGCTTATACACCTTACATTGGCACTGTCCAACAGTATGGTGGCTATATATGCCAATCCCCAAATGAAAATTGACTGGAAAAAATTTTAACAAGCATTTTTATTAGAAGAAGAAACTATGAAGGTGTTTTTAACGGGTGGTACTGGTTATATTGGCAACCGCATTGCCCTCCATTTTGCCAATAAAGGATTTACGGTACACGCATTGGTGCGATCAAAACAAAAGGCTACCCTTTTGGTGCATGATAATATTTTACTTTTTACAGGTGATGTACATCAAGCTGAGGCACTTGAAACAGCAATGCAGGATTGTGATATTGTTATACATTCGGCAGCTTTTTCGGCATTGTATACTCCAAAAGAAGTGTTATATGGCGAGATAAATATAAAGGGAAGTCAAAACGTTTTTGCGGCAGCACAAAAAGCAAACGTTAAAAAATTTATATACATATCATCAGCAGGCATACTAGGCCCTAGTGATAATATGCCTGTGCATGAAGATACGACGCGCACCACCCCCTATTTTAACGAGTACGAACGTACCAAAGCCGAAGCCGAAAAATGGCTATTAGAACAAAGTAGTGATAGTCTTACTGTATCCTCATTAAACCTTACCCGCGTATTTGGCCCTGGTCAGCTTACGGAGGCTAATGCAGGAACACGTTTGATATACCAAGTAGCTAACGGATGGCGTATAATACCCGGCGATGGGAAAAGCATAGGCAACTATGTATACATTGATGATGTGCTTGATGCTTGCTATCAAACGGTAGAAAAAGGTAAAAGCGGTCACCGTTATATTATCGGCGGAGATAATATTGATTTTAACACCTATTTTTCCATTGCAAAACAAGCTACAGGTGCTACCCAAAAAATGGTAAATCTACCCGTTAGCATTATTATGGGCATATCTCGGGTTATGTTGTGGCTTGCCCCTTTAGGTATTACTCCAACTATTACTCCTCCTTGGGTAAGACGTTATATGTATAATTGGGTATTGGATAATACTAAAGCCAAAACCGAATTAGGTATTAGCTTTACCCCCTTTGAAGAAGGAATGCAAAAAACTGTTGAGTGGCTAAAACAGAATCCGCCCGAAAAGAAATAGATTCTCGTACTTAACTTACTATTGAAACCGACTTACTGTGACAACTACTAAAAAATACGTACTGATAACAGGTGCAGGTTCAGGCTTGGGAAAATATATTGCCCTAAACTTCGCCCAAAAAGGATATAGTCTTGCCCTTGCATCGCTGCTGGCTAATGAACTTGAAGAAGTGAAAAAAGAAATTGAGGCTAAGTATGCTGCCATTTCTGTGAAAACCATTGCTGTAGATATGCTGCAAACCAATGCACACCAAACTATAGCACAATGGGTTGATGATGAAAAAATATACCTGCATGGGTTGGTAAACAATGTAGGTTTTGGCTACGCAGGCGAGTATGAAAAAACCGATAGTGGCTTTATAAACAACCTACTGCAACTAAATGTAATTTTCACCAACAACCTCACCCATATACTAGCGCCCAAATTATTGGCCAATAAGCCTGCCTTTATACTTAATGTAGCAAGCATGGCCGCTTATTTCTCTCTACCTTATAAAACTGTATATGCGGCTTCAAAAGCCTTTGTGCTTTCGTTTTCAAAAGCGTTGCGACAAGAGTTTAAAGAAAAAGGGGTAAATGTAAGCTGTATAACCCCGGGCCCTATGATAACTAATGACGAGGTGCGCGAACGAATAAAACATATAGGTTGGCGCAAGTATGTTACCAGCATTACTGAACCTGATACAATAGCCGCTATTGCCGTTAAAGGAGTTTTAGCAAACAAAGCAGTAATACTGCCTACCTTTAGTGATAAACTAAATATAATCTTAAAAGCAATTATACCCTCTCCCTTGTTATCGTTTGCACTGGGCAAACTATCAAAAAACTCTTTTTAAACGATAACTTAAATACTCTCCTCGTACAGTTGGTAATAACTATGTTGCATACCTAAACTTGAGTACGTTTTTTGAGCAACTGTATTTTCTTGCTCAACATATAAACGTATCACGCCAATACCTTCTAGCTTGGCCAATCGTTTAATTTCGGTATACAACATTTTGTACAAGCCTTTACGGCGGTGTTGTTGCTGCACGTATACACTTTGTACCCACCAAATATTGCTATTGCGCCAGTCGCTCCATTCGTAAGTTATCATTAGGTTTGCGGCTATTTGCCCATCAATATCTACCAATAAATAAAAACCCTTCATAGGGTCGTCTATCACTGCCTTTACGCCATTTTGCACAGTAACCCAATCTAAACTCTTGTTTTCCGTTTCTTGCGCCATCATATTATTGTGTTGGGCAAGAGTATCAATATCGGTAGCAGTTGCTTTGCGTAGTATCATAATGCTATAAAATAAAAAAGAGGGGTATTTGTTGCCCCTCTCTATTCCTTCTTTTCTGTATTTTCTTAATATTCTACTGAAGATGTTCCCCAGTTTTCTTTTTCCTCATCTGTCCATAATTCTGGGTAGAAAATGCGGAGTTGCATACGAGGTGATAAATATTTTTGCCAGTTGGTTCCGCCTGTTGCCGCAATTTCACCTTCGGGTTTTTGCAAATAACGGGCTGCCGAACGCATATGTATCATTGGCCAGCTTACATTTACACTTAAATCAAAATGACGCATTTCTTTTAACAATTCGTCATCTTTATCAGGCAATTGTCTAAATCGCTCCCAAAGGTTTCTATGGCGATATTCATTAGCCATTCTTTTAAGCTGCGAAGTATACTTACGCTCGAATTGTGTAAGTGTTAATGTTTTTTTACCTGTAGCTAATTCAGTTGCACCTGATTTCCAGTAGATATAATCAAACATCGATTCTATATCTTCATCACCATTAAAACGGCTTCTATAATCTTTACCTACCAAATTATAAAAATTGGTACTGCAAATTTCTATCATGCGATATTGTGCCGATTGAAAACCACTAGCGGGTAATAACGACATACGAAATTTAAGAAACTGCTCGGGCTCCATACCATCAATCATTATTTTAAACGATGCGGTAAGGTTATCAAAGTAAGCGTTTATACGTTTCATGCGTGCCAAAAAGAACGCATTATCCAAATTGGTTTTTTTGCAAATTTGCTCCATTTCATGCAAGCAAAGTTTAAAGTACAACTCGGTAATTTGATGGTACATTATAAATACCACTTCATCAGGAAAACTGGTTTTTGTTGTTTGCAAAGCCAGCAATGCGTCGGTATGTATATAATCCCAATAAGTAGTATAATCAGCGTGCAATAAGCCCTCAAGATACGATTCCATACTTTGCCCCATTGCATCGTATTTTTTCTCTAGCTGGTTCAGCAAATCATGTATACGTGGTGTTATCTCTATTGTCTCCTCAGTCTTCATAATGGTCGCAATATAATCCCTTAAAATGGTGAAATAAAATTTTCAAAAGTAGGCAATAATTTGTCTTTGTCGGAGACAATAGGTTGCTCTACCTCCCAATTTATACCTAAGCTAACATCGTTCCAAAGTAAGCCACCTTCGGCTTGTTTGTTGTATACATTGGTGCATTTGTAACTAAAAATAGTATTGTCTTTCAATGTAGAAAAGCCGTGTGCAAAACCGGGGGGAATCCAAAACATGGTAAAGTTTTCGGCAGTAAGTTCAATACCAAAGTGTTTGCCGTAAGTAGGCGAGTTTTTGCGCACATCAACTACTACATCATACACAGCACCTTGTATTACTCGTACCAATTTACCTTGCTCAAACGGCACTGCTTGAAAATGCAACCCACGCACCGCTCCCTTTTGCGATAGTGATTGATTGTCTTGCACAAAATCGGCAGTTATACCTGCCTTTTCAAAGGCTTGTTTATTATAACTTTCATAAAAATACCCGCGTTCATCATAAAAAACTTTGGGTTGTAGCACTAAAGGGCCATCAATAAAAATATTCGTTACTTCCAAATCGTTAAGTTTTAAGGCAGGGCAAATTTAAATATCTATTTTTGCACAAAAGAATAAAAACACCTAATGGAAAACAAAAACAGCAGGGCAATTTACATTATCATCATCATTTTGCTGCTTATTGGCAATGGAGTTTTTGGTTATTTATATTTTACCAAAGGCAAAGAAGTAATAAAAGTAACTGAAGAACTTGTAAATACTGACAATGCTCGCCAAGAACTTGACGAGTTATTGAAATCGACAAAATTAGAATTGGACTCTTATGTAGGACAAAATGCCGAATTGGATTCTGTTATTCAACTAAAAAATGTAGAAATACAAGCGCAAGCCGATAAAATAAAAGCGTTGCTACGCAGTAATAAAGTAAGTGCTTCAGAATTGCTGAAAGTAAAAGACGAATTGGATGTACTGCGTTACTATACCCAAAAATACTCACGTCAAATAGATTCTTTGGCTAAAGAAAATGAGGTTTTAGTGCAAGACCTGCAACAAACTAAAACAAAACTTAATAAGGCTTCTAACAAGATTGAAGACCTTACTATGGAAAATATTAAGAAAGACAATCAGCTTAATATTGCCTCTCGTCTTCGTGTAGAAAGTATGATTGTTATAGGTGTACAAAACCGCAGTAGCGGACGTGAAAGAGAAACTACCCGTGCCAAACGTGTAGACCAAATAAAAGTTCAGTTTGTTATTGGTGATAACCCAACCGCGCAAGCTGGCGACAAAGAGGTGTATTTACGTGTGCTTTCTCCTGAAGGTGCTACTATATCAACAGCTACTTCGGGCGGTGGTAAGTTTGAATATATGGGCGATGAAGCTTTGTATAGTCAACGCCAACGTATCAACTTTAAAAATACACAACCTACTATTACTTTTTACTACGCACGTGGTACTACTGAGTGGGAAGAAGGCGTATACACTGCCGAGATATATTGCGAAGGTTTTTTGATTGGGACTAAAAAATTTGAATTGAGATAATCCCTATTGGTATTTCTATTCCTAATACAAACGGGTTAGCACATAAATGTGCTAACCCGTTTTCTTTTTGTGCTCGATAGGGTTTGAAAACCCACCACAAACCGCATTATACTAACCAATACTAACCTTCGTCTTCGGTTTCGTCGGCATCATTGCCTTTCTTTTGTTTGCCTTTACCCTTACGGTGTTCTTTGGCATTCTCTTTCATTTTATTGTACTGTGCTTTTTGCTCGTCGGTAAGCACTTCCAATATTTGACTATCACGGTCGCTTTCTATATTTTTTATTTTGGTACGCATCTCTTTGCGTTCGTCTTTACCCTTACCTTTTAGCTCTTCTTTCTTTTTGGCGGCATCAAGGTTTATTGTTTTTATTTTGGTTACCTGCTCATCGCTAAGGTTTAGTTTTTCTTTCATTTTATTAGTAACCTTTTCGGCGCGAGCTTCGGGGGTACTTTGGCGTTTGTCTTGTGCAAATGCGCTCATGGTAAAAAGAGCTGCAAAGGCTAATACGAGTATTTTTTTCATGGATTTTAAAAATTATGGTGAATATGAATTATTTACTGTGTTTGCTTATTTGATATAGAGAAATGAAAAAGGTTTAAATCGAAAGCAAAAAAAATTAGTGGCACAGCTTAGCAAGTAATAAATTTGCGCCAATGGGCGAGTGGTTTAAAGAGTGGTTTAATACGAAATATTACCACATTTTATATAAAAACAGAGACGATAGCGAAGCATCGGCATTTATAGATAAGTTGGTAAGTTACCTTGCGCCACTACCTTCCGACCACTTTTTAGATGTGGCTTGCGGCAAAGGTCGCCACAGTATATACCTAAACAGCAAAGGCTATAATGTTACGGGGATAGATATTAGCCCCAAAAGTATTGAGGAAGCTCAATTATACCAAAACCAAACCCTTCATTTTGAGGTGGCCGATATGCGCCAGCCCTTTGCCAAAGATAATTTTGATATTGCACTAAACCTGTTTACCAGCTTTGGCTATTTTGAGTGCGAGCAGGATAATTTGTTGGCACTACAAAATATTTGTAAGGCCATGAAGCCTAATGGACGTTTTGTGCTCGATTTTTTTAATGCCGAAAGAATATTAAAACAAATAGTGCCGCACGAAACCAAAACCATTGATGGTATAGCTTTTACCATTAATAAAAAAATGGAAGGGCAAAGAATTATAAAAAACATAAGTTTTGAGGCCGAGGGCAACTCATATTCCTACACCGAAAAGGTAGAAGCTATAAGCAAAACACAGTTTGAAAGCCTGTTTGCCCAAACCGATTTTGAAATTATAGAAGTGTTTGGTAATTACCAGCTATTGCCCTACAATGCCCAAACATCAGACCGTATTATATTTGTTGTACAAAAAACTTTAGCTACGTGTTAGAACAACTGCTGCAATGGGATACCAATGTTTTTTTGCTTATAAACAAGCAAGGTAGCAATGCGTTTTTTGATGTGCTAATGCCCATTTTGCGCCACAAACTAACATGGATACCTCTATACATAATAATTCTTATTACCTTTTATAAACTATACAAGTTAAAAGGTACGTTATACATTGCACTATTTACTATTTTAATGATAGTTGTGGGCAATAGCCTTATTACCGATACTGCCAAAGATGGTTTTAAACGCTTACGCCCCTGCCAAGAAGAAGCCCTAAAAGATAAAATGGTAGAGCGTGTGGGCTGTGGCGGTATGTATGGCTATTTTTCGGCACATGCTACCAACCATTTTGCGCTGGCTTTGTTTTTTAGCCTACTGTTAAAAAAACGTTTTCGTTGGGCTACCTTTGCCCTGCTTTTTTGGGCGGCAGCCATTGCCTATGCACAGGTGTATGTAGGCAAACATTATCCGCTTGATGTGATAACGGGTGCAATAGTAGGCAGTTTGCTAGGTATACTAGCCTATTGGCTACTACAAAAAAGTGTGAAGGGCATATATACATGAGTTTTTTTTGGTACGCAGTTTTGTTTTTAGCCCCCTTTGTTGGCGGTGTATTGGGCTTTTTTCTTAATAGAGGGAAAGAGTCGTTTACCAAACTATTACTGGCATTTAGCGGTTCGTTTTTGCTATCGTTATCTATATTGGTGCTAATGCCCCATGTGTTTAGCGAGCACGACAACCAATATGCAGGTATGTTTGTATTGGGAGGCTTTCTGTTACAAGTATTTCTTGATTTTTATACGCGTGGTGCCGATCACGGCCATTTTCATGCCGACGGTAAAAAACAACCCCACCGCATACCCATTTCGCTAATTGCAGCACTTAGCCTGCATAGCTTTATAGAAGGTATACCCGTAGGCACGGGTGCTTATGATAGTGCAGGTTTTGGCACTGCTATGATAACAGGCATAGCCCTGCACGAAATACCCGCCGCCTTTGTGCTGGTTAGCATACTGCGCGCCAATCATCTAAAAAATAAAATAGTATTGCCGTTAATGTTGCTATACGCATCAATGTCGCTATTGGGGGCATTGTTTAGCCATTATGTAAACCAATACAATACCATTAGCGAAGCCGCGCTTACTAACATCTTAGCCATAGTAATAGGTTCATTCCTTCATATATCAACCACTATATTGTTTGAAACCAGTGAGAACCACCGTTTCAACCGTATGAAGCTAACCGCCATAATGATAGGCATTGTAGTAGGAGTATTAAACCTGTTGCTTCACCATTAGATTTAGTTTTTGGGTTTCTGTTTACAGATTTAATTTTAAGAAGTTATTATTGTGCAATTGATAGGCGGTGCTTGCAAAGCATTGTCCCCCTTGTGTGGTATTATCCTGAGTGGAGATGAAGGATAAGTGCGGTAGCGAAGGGAGCAGGGGGATGATTCTTCACACTGGTTTATCAATCACAAACAACTAATAACCAACCATGAACGAATTTATAATAGTAGAACCCCAGTATCAGCCATACATAGCCCTTATACGCCTTAATCGTCCAAAAGAATTAAATGCACTAAACCTGCAATTGATGCTAGAGGTACGCGATGCTTTAAAGGCTTTGGACGAAGATGATAATGTGCGTGTGATAATTATTACAGGAAACGAACGTGCTTTTGCCGCTGGTGCCGATATAAAGCAAATGAGTGGCAAAAATGCCATTGATATGCTAAAGATTGACCAGTTTAGCACATGGGATCAGATTAAGCGTACAAAAAAACCAATAATAGCAGCCGTATCAGGCTTTGCATTGGGTGGCGGTTGCGAGTTAGTAATGCACTGCGACATGGTAATAGCATCTGAAACCGCACAATTCGGTCAACCCGAAATTAAAATAGGTGTTATGCCCGGTGCAGGTGGCACACAACGTTTACCCCGCACTGTAGGCAAAGCATTGGCTATGGAAATGGTGCTTACCGGTAATTTTATTAGTGCCGAACAAGCCTTGCAAGCAGGTCTTATAAACCGTGTAGTACCCGTAGAAGTGTATTTACAAGAAGCGGTGAAGCTAGCCAAAGATATTGCCGAACGCTCGCCCATAGCTGTGCAAATGGCAAAAGAAAGTGTTTTAAAATCGTTTGAAAGTAACTTAACAGAAGGGTTGTACTTTGAGCGTAAAAACTTTTATATGCTGTTTGCCACCGAAGACCAAAAAGAAGGCATGGCTGCATTTGTAGAAAAACGCAAGCCTGAGTTTAAAGGGCAATAGTTTTTCTCATTTAACAGTAAATATTTATCATTTAAATAAAGCTTTTGTTGTTACAGCCCGAAAGAGGATTTAAATCTTCTTTCGGGCTGTAATTTTACTAGAGTGGGTTTTCAAATCTATCGACCAATCAAGTGGGTAATTTAGGGTTGCCAATGGTAACAAATAGTATTGGTTTTTAAACCCATGAATTTAATTGTACCAACAGTGCCCCAGAGGTTGTAAATTAGCACTATCAGTAAAAACTATTTATATAAAACCAAAGCAAAAGTATTTGCTACCCATAATGTGCAGTTGGTGCACAGTGGTGATGATTATTTTGCCCGACTGGAAGAACTGATACACAGTGCTGAACACGAAATACACCTACAAACCTACATTTTTGATAGTGATGAAACAGGCGTACGCATAACCAATGCCCTTATACAGGCTGCGCGGCGGGACGTTACTGTTTTTATGGTTTTAGATGCCTATGGCACCGATAAACTAACCAAAGAAATGCAGCAGCAACTTAAAGCAGCAGGTATAAAACTGCGTTTTTTTGGTGCTATTGGGGCAGCAGGCAGCTTGGCTTGGGGTAGACGATTGCACCACAAAATTATAGTTGCAGATAGGTGTAGGGCATTAGTGGGGGGAATAAATGTATCAAACCGCTATGCAGGTTACGGCGAAAAAGCATGGCTTGATTTTGCTTTGCTAATAGAGGGTACAGCAGTGCAGCAAATAGTGAAAATATGCAAACAAGTGTATAGTCAGTGGTTTGTGCAGCCGCAACAAGGCTATAAGCAGTTTCATCACTTTGATGCCAAAAATAAAGCCATAAAAATACAGTTACAACAAAACGATTGGCTGCGTAGCAAAAACCAAATAGCACAAGCCTATGCCAAAGCCATAAAAGCAGCAAAACACGAAATTATTATTGCCAACAGCTATTTTTTGCCCGGTGGTTTTTTTAGAAACCTACTAAAAGATGCTGCCAAACGCGGCGTAAAAGTAAAAATACTTTTACCCGGAATATCAGATGTGCCACTGGCCAAGCAAGCCATATACTACCTATACCGTTTTTTGCTGCGCAATAATATTGAAATATACGAGTGGATGCCCAGCGTATTGCATGGTAAAATTGCTTGTATTGATGGGCAGTGGTGCACCGTAGGCTCGTACAACCTTAACTACCTTAGTGCATACGCCAGTATAGAATTTAATATTAGTGTGTTGGATGAAGAATTTTCAGTCCAATTTGCGCAATACCTAAATAGTTTACTATCAACAAGCTGTGTGCAGGTGCAAAAAAATGAATTTTTGGGCAAGCAAAGCCCAATAAAGTTATTTATCTATTGGCTATCGTTTCGCATACTCAAATTGTCGGAGGCTTTGCTTATTAGCTTCCCCGGTCAGCATTTTTTTAAAGCAAACGAGTATGCCTAGTCAAATTTTGTAATCCAATCTAAAAGCAAAGCAAGCGGTTGCTTGTCCTGTTTTTGGTGTGAGGTTAAGCCCTACTCGTAAATATTCTGTACTCTCTATGTTCAAAGCACAGCATTGTCTCCCTTGTGCATTGTCATCCTGAGCGAAGTCGAAGGAGTGCGAAAGACAGCGCAGGAAAAAACAATCCCACTTCCGAGCGGACGCTCATGCCAGCAGAATTTCATTAGCTTAAAAAATTAATCAATAGTAGCCAAAACCTTTAGCTCAATAGCTATTGGGGTGGGCAGGCAATTAATTTCAAGCGTAGTGCGGCAAGGCAAATTATCTTTAAAATACTCAGCCCAAAGTTTGTTATAAATAGGGAAATCGTCTTTCATATTGGTAAGAAAAACAGTTACATCAACAATCTTATCCCAACTGCTACCTGCATCTTCCAATACATAACGCACATTTCTAAACACGCTGTGGCATTGTTCGGCAATATCGTAGCTCACAATATTTCCGTTCTCATCCAAGTCAACACCCGGTATTTTTTTAGTACCACGCTCGCGAGGGCCAACGCCTGAAAGGAATAATAAATTGCCCACACGGCGGGCGTGAGGATATAAACCCACAGGTTCGGGGGCTTTGCTTGAGTTGATTTTGCTTTCTTCCATAGTTCGCAAAAATAAGTCGTTCAAAACTTGTTTGCACCCTTAAAATGTGTGCCTTAATTTTGAGACAAATATTTGTGATATGAAAAGAGTAGTAGTTTTAATATTTTCAGCTGTAGTTTTACTGACTGCGTGCAAGCCCCGCGATGAAAAACGCACCACTATAAAAGCTGAAATTGGTGCTTTTGATAGAGATTGGGCAGCTACCAACGATATTGTAAACAATTGGGGGCTTGAGCTTAAACAAAAAGTAGCGGCTGATAGTAGCATAACAATAAATTGCCCGCAACTTGAGCCAGAGTACTATACGGCATTAATAGAATGGAACATAGCAGGAAAGGCCTTTGACGATTGGAAGGTGAAGTTTGAAAACGATGAAGTGAAAACCGATGATGCAGCCCAAAACCTGAAAGAGTTTAAAGAAATACTTGAAAAATATAATGTGAAGGCGATGGAGTGGCAGGCTGCGCTTGAAAGATGCTTGGCGAAAGAAGAAACACACAACGATAGTTTATAAGGTTACTTTCCTAATTTGTTCAATATGGATTCGGTTAGTTTATTGATAAAAACGTCATCGTTTTGAGTAAGTCGTCTGTTTTTTACACTAATTGTAGTTTCCCCATTTTGCAGTTTATCGGGATTGTCAAACAACTTCATATCTATTTTTAAATCATTATACGCCTCTGGGTATTGGTGTTTTATTTTGAATAAAATTTTATTCCCAATTATTTGTCTTTTAAGGGAATCAAAATATTTATAGTCATCCATATTAAGTCTGTATTGTCTAAATAGATAAAACGCGATGGACTCTATGAATATAAAAACACTAAACTTGCTTATAAAAAGCAAAGCAATATTGCTTATTTCTGAGGAAGAATACAGGTTAAAGAAATAGCTAATAGGAACAATTATTAAAAATAGAAATATAATTAGACCTATAGTTGCAATCAGAAAGCCTAAATATAAAAAGCTGTATGCTCTTTTTTTTGCTTCTTTTTGGGAGATATTGTATTCAGATATATTTTCTTCAATATCATCGAGAACATTAGTTTTTAAATAATATTCGTAGTCATCATCATTAATAATATTTTCAGTAACATTTGATTCATCTTCAATTTTTATTAACCTTTTATTTAGAATTCTTAAAATGATTACAGTGACAATTGTAATCAGCCCTACAGTAATAACAATAGTAAAACTTGACATTCCCTCCGAAAGATGAAAAGGAGGTTGAGCTATATCTTTTTTTGGAAAGAGTAATACCATAGATAGAAATTTAATGTAATCTACTTGAATATTTTCATTTTTAAAACTTAGTTTCAATACTTTACCTTCGCAGTTAAGGATGAAAGCAGTTTTATTTGGGCCCGGCCCACAGTTTAAAGGAGGAATTAGTAATTACAATACATCGCTGGCAAAGGCTTTGGATAAGTTGGGGGTTGAGGTACACATAGTATCGTGGACACAACAATACCCTGCCATTATTCCGCGAGATTTTATTGATCGTAGCAGTAAAACCGACCATTTGGAAGGGACTAACATAAAGGTAACTTACATCACCAACTATAATAACCCTTTTAGTTGGGCAAAAACAGTTAGTTTGATAAAAGGGTTAAAGCCCGATATGGTTATTTTTCAGTGGGCTATTGCTTTGCAGGGTTTACCTATGGGCTGGATGGCGCGCCGATTGCTGAAAACCAATATTGAGGTGATTTTTGATTGCCACCTTGTGGTGCAAAAAGAGAGCAGTAGCGTAGATAAATTTTTTACCCGCTACGGGCTAAAAAAAGCCAATACCTACCTCACCCATGCCTATAAAACGGTGGATGAACTAACCAGTACTTTACCCGAACTAAAAATAACGGTAAACGAAACGGGCGATAGGGCTAAAGACGGCACAAATACGGTAATAAAACTATACCACCCCATATACGATTTATACCAACCCGACCCCAATTTTAATATGGAGGCGGTAAAAACTGAACTTGGCCTACGCAAATACGTGTTTTTGTATTTTGGGTTTATACGTAAATACAAGGGGTTGCACAATGCCATAAAAGCATTTAAAAAGGTGGCCGATAAGCGTGATGATGTGAGTTTACTTATTGTGGGCGAATCGTTTTGGAATACGCTGGACAATAAAAAACTAGGCACACGGATAAAACAAAACCTATTCAAATTTGCAAAATCGTTAGTACTGAAAAACAGTGATAACGAGCAGGATTATAGACCTATTGATTTGGTGGATGAATTGAATTTACAAGACCGCACGGTGATTGTGAACCGATTTGTGCCTAACGAAGAGGTGAATAAATATTGGCAGGTGAGTGATGTAGTGCTGTTGTATTATCTTACGGCCACACCATCGGGTGTAGAAAGTTTATCGTACAATTTTAATGTGCCTGTGCTGGCTACCAAAGTGGGACATTTTCCTGAAACTATAAAAGACGGTTTTAACGGCTACCTTGCCGAAGCTGAGGATATTGACAGTATGGCGGCACAAATGGAACGATTTATTGAACACCCCATACCGCGTCAAAACATTACTGAAACTGCTAAATTACTAAGTTGGGAAAACTACGCCAAAGCTATTTTGAATAGGTAAGTTTAAATAACGGGAAGTTTGGGTTAAGAGACTTATTAAAATCAATACGTCAACTTCTCTACCACCCTCAATCCCTCCTTATCAGTACACAACCCTTCGACTTCGCTCAGGACGACGGCACAAGGAGGGAAGCCACGCCACTACCCTTTGGTTTTGCGTCTTTTATCAAGATGATAAGCCCTGCATTATCCTCTTTGTGCGCTGTCATCCTGAGCGGAGTCGAAGGAGTGAAACATAAGCTCGTAAGCGAAGGGGGGCAGGGGGATGAAAAAAACAACCAATAGCATTTCACTGTCGAGCGGACGCTCTATTATTCTTGGCACGAGCGGACGCGCGCGCCAGCTATGGTGTAACTTCAAAACGATGGGTTTTATACCTATCGAAAATTTTTGAGCTAAATATCTTTTTCCATCAATACCCTTGTATTGGCAGGGAAGTAATCCAGCACTTGCGGATGATTGCTATGCTGCTCTTTTACTATTTTAAACCCCATATTGGTATAGGCGTTTAGTGCGTTTTGATTGGTTTTAAATAGTATAATTTGTGCTTTTTGTATTTCAGGTTGTATGAATTTATAAAGCTCTATTTGCTTTTCAATTACCCGCGCCGCCAAGCCTCTACCTCTATAGTTAGGGGCGGTGTATACGTGTTCTATTTGTACTGCACCTTCCGCACGGTCTATCCTCATACTTTCTATCACCTCCTGTTTCTCAAGTGCTTTTTTATAGGTTTCAGTACCTAATGTAAACGAGAGTAACTGTGCCGTCAGCATAGAAGATGGACCTTTTTCTCCCTCTATCCAAGCACAACAAGTAGCAGCAGGTGTGCCGTCGTACTCTTCGGCTAATAAAAAGCCGCTTAGCCAAAGTTCTTGCCCCTCTATATCTTCTTTAATCATTTCTTTAAACAAGGGTAGAAGTTCTTCTTCACTTTTTTCAAAAAGGGTTGAGTAGGTAAGAATATCAGTACCACTTTTTACGGCTGCAAAAACGGCAGTGGTAATAAAATCAATATCGCTAGTTGCTGAGGGTACAATATTTATTTTCTTCATAATGCTTTTGATGATAACAAAATGGTAAGTTGTTTGCGGTCTACTTTGCCATTATCGTTTAGAGGAAAAATAGGGATATTAATAATTTTTTCGGGCAACATATAATCGGGCATTTGGGTTTTTAGGTAGCCTGTTAGTTGGTTTATATCGCCCTTATAATCTTCTAAGTATAAAAATATTTGAGCTATACCTATGCTGTTAGCCACTGCTACGGCCACTACTCCGCTAAGTTGGGTATGGTGTCGGGCATGGGCTTCAATTTCATTCAGTTCAACTCTAAAACCGCCTTTTACCTTCACCTGATAATCAACACGGCCACAATACATATAATCGCCACTTTCGTCTTGGTATACAATATCACCCGTGCGGTAGTAGCGTGTATTGTTCAGTTCAAAAAATGCTTCTTGGTTTTTCTCGGAGTTGTGCAAATAGCCAGGGGTTACTTGTGCACCCGTTACGCATAGTTCGCCCTTTTCGCCTTTTACTACGGGTTGGTTAGTATCACCCACTACTATGGCTTTTACGTTTTTCATAGTCTGGCCTATGCACACCATTTCGTTATAGCTTTTTATGGTTTCGCCACAGTTGTAGGTAAGACAAAATATAGTAGCCTCAGTAGGGCCGTATACGTTTTGCACTTGCCCATTGGGTAAGCAGGCTTGCCATTCTTTAGCTATATCGGCATACAATGCTTCGCCACAAAACAGCGAGTGTCGCAGGTGGGGCAATTCAATATCTTCAAAATAAGGGCGCAAATAACTAAGCATAGAAGGAACCATAAGGGTAAAGGTGAGTTTATGATCTTCTAGCAAGCTATAAATAGCCATGTATTTAATTTCTTCAGGATTAACGGTATATACGCAGCCGCCCACTAATAATGGCGCTAGGTACGACATTACAGAGAGGTCGAACGTAAGGTCGAACATCTGTAAAAAACGATCTTCGGGGCTTAACTCATACCCCAAAGCAAAAAACGAATCCATAAAACCCCAAAGGTTTTGGTGGGTTAACGGTACGCCTTTAGGCACCCCAGTACTACCCGAAGTAAAAAGTATGTACGCAAAATCACTCTCACTAATTTTTGGTAGGGTATATGCCCCATCAAAAGTGGGCAATGTTGCTATTTCTGTTATAACGTTAGTATTGCTTATAGCTGCTTGCAATTGTGCAGCAGGGTGTGGACTAAGTAGTATGTGCAGCCCTGCTTGGGCAATAATGCTTTGGCTACGGTCTTTAGGATAATCGGGGAGTATAGGCACATAAGCTGCGCCACTTAGTAATATACCCAAAAGTGCCGCGTAGGTATCAATATGGTCGTCGGCTATTATGCCAACGGGTTGATGGTTTGGGTTGTTTGTTTTTAGCCAATTAGCAATGGTATATGTTTTTTTTGCTAGTTGATTGTAGGTATAAAATGTACCTTTAATATAAAACGCATTTTGAGCTGCATATTGCTCAAAATTTTGCTGTAACTGTGCAAGCATGGTATTTAATTAATTAAGCAAAGTTGTGCTTAAAGGCTTCTAATTGTTGTGTGGTGGCTAATACTATTAATTGTTGGTGGCGGGTCATTAAGGTATCTTCCGGTGGGTTAACTGTATAAGCGCCCGTATTATTTTTTAACCCCACAATACTAATATCAAGTGCGCTGTGTTTGCGTAATTCTCGTATAGGTTTATCCCAAAGCTTCATGTATAACTCAAGGTCAATCTCGTGAAACATATTTTCGGCATCATGGGTTACAAAATCAATAAACTCTTTTACATCGGGATTTATAATTAGGTAGGCCATGTGCATACCTCCCAAAAAATCGGGTTTTATTACTTCGGTTGCGCCTGCAATTTTCAGTTTTTTCTCTACACTATCGTTACTGGCACGGCTAATAATATGAAGTTCTTTGTTCATCTCTCTGGCTGATAGCACCACGTATAAGTTATCGGTATCATCGGGCAGGGCACACATAAGTGCGCGGGCATTCATTATTCCTGCTGAAAGTAGCACTTCATCCTCCAATGCGCTTTCTTCAAATACCGATATGTTTTTTTCGCGTAGTTCCATACACAACTCGTGCTTACGCTCAATAACTACAAATGGGGTTTTGTGTAGGGTAAACATTTCTGCGGCTTTGCGCCCATTGCGCCCATAGCCGCATATTATAACATGGTTTTCCATTTTTTTAGCTTGTTTGCGTATTCTTCGTTTGCGTAGCAGCACCATAAAATCACCATCAAGCAGGTAGGACGATATGGAGCCTATAGAGTAGGCAAATACACCCAAAGCGAAGATGAGTAGTAGTATAGTAAATATTCTGCCGCCATCGGTTAGCGGATGCACCTCACCAAAGCCTGTGGTAGAGATGGTTATCACCGTCATATAAATGGCATCAATAAAATCAAAACCTTCTATAATCATATAGCCGCCGGTACCTATAGCAAGAGTAAAAGCTATGAGGGTAAACAGTAAATATAATTTTGATTTTAGTATGCTTCTCATGCCTAGATTACTGTAAGTTCATATCAACAATAGCAACAAAAACCCTACTTTTGCAAATCAATTTTCATTTTAAGTTGTTAATCTAAACAAATATTAAAACAATGTCAGTATTAGTAGGAAAAAAAGCTCCTGTATTTAGTGCAGATGCCGTAGTGAACGGTGAATTTGCAGAAAATTTTTCACTAACCCAATATCTAGGTAAAAAACACGTTGTGTTTTTCTTTTACCCTCTTGATTTCACATTTGTATGCCCTACCGAAATTATTGCTTTCCAAAAACGCATTGCCGATTTTGAAAGTCGTGGTGTGCAAGTAGTTGGTTGCTCAGTAGATTCTAAATTTTCGCACTGGGCTTGGGTAAACACCCCACAAGAAAAAGGTGGTATTGAAGGTGTAAAATATCCTTTGGTTGCCGATTTGGAAAAAACTATATCTATGAATTATGGTGTATTGGCGGGCCATTACGATTATAACGAAGAAGGCGAAATGGTTTTTGTAAGTGATAAAGGTGATGAAGCTGTTGCATATCGTGGTCTTTTCCTTATAGATAAAGAAGGTTTGGTACGCCACCAAGTAGTAAATGATATGCCACTTGGTCGCAATATCGACGAAACTTTACGTATGATTGATGCTTTACTTTTCTTTGAAGAAAAGGGTGAAGTTTGCCCTGCAAACTGGGAAAAAGGACAAGAAGGTATGGTGGCCGACGCTGATGGTGTAGCCAAATATCTTACTGCACACAAGTAATAAAAATTTTATAGTTGTAGATACAACGCTTCACAAAAAATCCTTGTCAATATTCGTTGACAAGGATTTTTTATTTATTTTCAACTTTTTTAAACCCTAACAAAAATCAATGAAGTACATCTACACTCTTATCGTCATGGCATTTGTAAGCATGGCCATTATTTCTATCAACCCACAAACAGGGCATTCAAACTCAACAGGTGCTCCCGCAGGTAATACAGGTGCAGGCGAAACCACTTGTGCACAAGCTGGATGCCATGGTGGTACTGCAGGCACGGTAGCCAATGCCATTACTTCTGATGTTCCCGTAGGTGGTTATGTTTCAGGCACTACGTACAATATCACCGTTACATCGGCAGAAGTAGGTCGTCCTCGTTTTGGTTTCCAATGCCGTACATCGGCAGGAACATTAATTGCATCGTCAGCAACACAATTAGTAGGCGGTGGTGCGTATGTTACCCATAGGTTAGCTAGCACACAAGCAACAGATTCAAAATCGTGGACGTTTACTTGGACTGCGCCCGCAGTAGGCACAGGTGATGTTACGTTTAATGCGGCTGTAATGGCGGCTAATGGTAATGGCGTATCAGATGCGGGTGATATTGTAAAAACTTCAAGTTTAGTTATTAGCGAATCAGGCACCAACAGCGTAAAAAGTTTTGATGCTGCGGGTATGAATATTTATCCTGTACCTTTTACAAACACTCTAACTATTGATAAAGGCACTCAAAATTTTGAACGTGCTAATGTAAAAGTATTTACCCTTGATGGTAAAATGGTATTGAATACTGTAATAGTTGGTGATAACTACACTTTAAATACAGAAAATCTGGCTAAAGGCATTTATGTTGTTAGTGTAAATACAGGTAGCATAGCAGTAGTACAAAAAGTAGCTAAGTTTTAATTAAACAGATATACTCAGCAGGTTAAACTGCTTTTAATTTGATACGGGGCACATGGGGATTAAAATCCTTGTGTGCCCCGTAGTCTTTAGTAGGATAATATGTATTGAAGGCGGTGGGGTCCCCCCGTTTTTAAATTACAATGCGAAGCGGAACTTTAAGTTCCGCTTCGCATTGTAATTTTAGTATAGAATAGGATTTCAAATCCAATCAGATAATAGTTGCAGCACCTAAAAAGATCTGCTATTTTTTTTATAGCCTGCGGCGAGATATTTTTGCGCCCAGCAATGAATAAACTGGAACAACTGCAACAAATAGACCTTGAGGAGTATAACTACCCCCTGCCCGATGAACGAATAGCCAAATATCCGTTGGCGGCTAGAGACCAATCGAAGTTATTGCTATACAAGGGTGGAAAGGTTGAGCATAAACAGTTTGCCCAATTGCCCGATTTACTGCCTGCAAACAGTTTTTTATTTTTTAATAATACTAAGGTAATACCTGCCCGTTTGCATTTTCGCAGGGCTACAGGCGCGCTAATTGAGGTGTTTTTGCTACACCCTGTATTGCCATCTCGCATTACATCGGTAACTATGGCTGCCCAAGGCAGTGCTACGTTTGAGTGTTTGGTGGGTAACCTAAAAAAATGGAAAAACGACGAAGTGCTTGAGCGTAAACTGCAACTTAACGGCGAAGAGATTAATATACAAGCCCAACTAAGCAACAGAGAAAGACTGCACGTACAAATAAGCTGGCAACCTGAACATATTACCTTATCAGAATTATTGGGACAAGTGGGACAAATACCCATACCGCCCTACCTAAACCGTGAAAGCACAGATAGCGACCGCGAAACCTACCAAACGGTATATGCCAAAAACGATGGTTCGGTAGCGGCACCCACAGCAGGTTTACACTTTACGGATGCTGTTTTTGATGCGCTAGAGAAGAAAGGAATTGGCAAAGATTTTTTAACGCTGCACGTTGGCGCGGGCACTTTCCAACCTGTGAAGGTGAAAGACCTAAGCACTCACCCTATGCACCGCGAGCAGGTGGTATATACCCGTCAAAATATTGAGAACGTATTGGCACACCATGCCCACACTATTGCTGTAGGAACAACTAGTATGCGCACACTTGAAAGCTTGTATTGGTATGGCGTAAAATTGCTAACGGAAACTAACCACGAGTTTTTAATTGATAAACTAAGCCCATATACTACTGCTAAAAATATTGATGCGACGGAAAGCTTGCAAGCTGTTTTAAATTTTATGCAAAAGCACCAATTGGAACAGTTGATTGGCGAAACCGAACTTTTAATCGCCCCTAGTTATGAGTTTAAAATATGCAAAGGTTTGGTTACTAATTTTCATCAGCCTACCTCTACCCTGCTGTTGTTGGTTGATGCACTTGTGGGTGGGAACTGGAAAACGATTTACAACGCTGCGCTTGAAAACGATTATCGTTTTCTTAGCTATGGCGATAGCAGTTTGTTGCTGCCGTAATCAGCCGCCTGTCATTCCGAATTTATTTCAGGATCTCGATATGTATTACATATGAATTGGGGAATGAAATGCGCTCGTTCCCTTAAGCGTCCTCGCTTAAGGATTATATATACAAGCGTTACCGCTTGCTTACTAGTAGCGGGACGCTACAATTCACAGTCTTCAAGCGCAGACGCTTGAAGGAACTTCCGGTTTTCTTAGCTATGGTGATAGCAGTTTGTTGCTGCCATAAGAGAAGCCTCCCATCATGCTGATCCCGAAAGTATTCGGGATTCGAGATCTCGATATGCATTACACATGAATTGGGGAATGAGATCCTGAAACAAGTTCAGGATGACTGCCCAACGTCGCGTCATTGCAAGGTCTTCCGAAGCAATCTGTTTGTGTTGTTTCTGCAAGATTGCTTCAACAGCCTAAGAAGTCAATCTAGCAATAATAAGAAAGCAACTATTCACCTTCAATATCTTCGCCTAAACTTTCGGCAAAGGTTTGTATACCTGCAAGTATGGCTACATCAGTAGCCTTGTTGTCTGAGTATTTTAATAGCTGTTGGTAGCGTTCTTCATACTCATCGGCAACATTAAAAAACACCATCAAAGGCACATATATTTCTTGTATGTCTTCATCATCTACCTGTGCGGCGCTATCAACAATGTCTTTTACTTCACCATCCACCAAGTTTTGGTTTTTTATTATGGGCTCGTATATCACGTGCTCATCTTGGTATAGGTCGTCGTCAGTAAGTAAAAACTCCTTTAAAAAATCATCTAAAGAAAGTTCGGCATCGGCTTCTTTACACTCGTTTATGTATAGCAACAGGTTTAGAAGTTCTGTTCCACGGTCAAGTATACCGTCTTCTATCTCTGCCCATTCAGCCGATTCAAGATAATCTGCTCCCAAACGTACAGAATCGGAAGCAAAAAAGTTTACCATCAATAAATCAAAACAAAACTCTCTTATCGGCTCAAAAGTAGGATTAGCATCAAAGGCAGCATCAACACTGGCTAACTTTACTACAAAATTATCCATTTGACTAAATGCCGTAACCAACTCGCCCAACAAAGGTTGATGCCCTGTATTACTCACAGCTTTGCCATCGGCGTTACTTCCGTCTAAAAAACCTGTTATCATTGCCTGCAAGGCATCTTTTACAGGTGCAAAAATTTGGGGTTGCATATCTTCTGTACTCAAAACCGTAGTGTTTTATTATTGTTTGCTGTTAAAATTATTTTACCCGTAAGGGTTTGTCCCCAAAGGGGTGAGTTTACCGATTTTGAAAAATTAGCAGTTTTATTATACGGCCATTTTTCGGTAGGGTTAAACACGGTAATGTTTGCCGTGTTGCCTTCTTGTATGCCTGCTGCCTCAACACCCAACACTTTGCGGGGTTGGTGGCTAATGGCATTTATAAGGGTATCTATTCCCAAACTATCTTTTAGTTGAAGTGCTAGCGGTAAAAAAGTTTGTAAGCCTGTAATTCCGTTGGCAGCGTATTCAAACTCTACCACTTTGCTTTCGGCATCTTGTGGGTTGTGGTCGCTGCAAATGGCATCAATAGTACCATCTTTCAATCCGTTTATCAAAGCCTCCCTATCGGCACTAGTACGCAGTGGAGGGGTTAGTTTATAGTTGGTGTCGTATTCTTCCAATGCGCTATCATCCCAAATTAAGTTGGCAATAGCCACATCGGCAGTTACTTGTAATCCTTCTTTTTTAGCTTGACGAACCAACTCTACCCCTTGTGCAGTAGACAGGTGCGAAAAGTGAATTTTTGCATTGTTATATCTTACCAGTTCTATATCACGGGCAATTACCAGCTGCTCGGCAAGGTGGGGTATACCCTTCATGCCTAAATGAACCGCCATTTCGCCTTCATTCATTTGCCCGCTTACAGATAGGCCTGCATCTTGTGCATGTACGCACAACAAGCCGTTAAAGCCTTTGGCATACAACATAGCACGGTGCATTAGTCCGCTATCGGCAATGGCTTCGTCTCCATCAGTAAAGGCTATTGCTCCTGCGGTGTGCATATCATACAACTCGGCCAAGTCTTCGCCTTCTCTTTTTTGACTAATGCAACCCATAGGGTATACACTGGTTACCTGCCCTTTGGCTTTGTTTATTATATACTCTACTTCTGATTTTGAGTGTATTGGCGGATAAGTAGCGGGCAATACTGCCACGCCCGTAAAACCACCTGCGGCCGCGGCACGGCAACCGCTAAGTATATCTTCTCGTTGCTCGTAACCAGGGTCGGCAAATTGAACGCGCATATCCATAAACCCTGTCGAGGTATAGGTGCCCGTTCCGTCTACCGTTTCGGTATTGGTACTACTTAAATTTTTGCCAATGGCTTTTATTTGCCCATTCTCGATTAAAATATCAAGGGTTTGCCCGTTGTGAGGGCCGTTTGGGTCGGCTATGGTTGTGTTTTGTATCAGCAGGTGCATTTCTGCTATTTTAAAAATCTTAGCAATAATACTTCACATAAAAGGAAAAACAAGCCAAACATTATGCAATATCGCCACAATTGCACACCCTTATCGGCCTCAACAATGGCTTGCGCTATGCCTTTGGGGGTATTTTTCAACACCCTAATATTGGGCAAAGTAATTATTTCAGTAAGTTGTTCTTCGCTAAAATAACTATTGGCCGATTCGCTTCTATCGTAATTAAAGGCTACCCTTACCCCTGCATCTTTATTGCTGGTCATTAGGGTATAATTTCCGGGTTCTTTCAGTTCTGGCCCTGCGGCAAGGTTTAGTTTATTTTCTTTTATCACCATTTGTGGTATCAACTCCGCTTTATCTAATTTTAGCTTATACACTTGGTCTTTGCCTTGTCCTGCAAGGTTTAATTTTACCAGTTTGCCATCGCCAATGGTATAAAATAAATCGGGATTGACAACACTATTCAGTGCCATATTAAACATTATGGGGACAAACAAGGCGTGTGAGGCGAAGTTATTCCACTGGCCGTTTAGTGCTGAGTTGAATAGGTATACATGCCCGTTTTGTGCTGTATAATGGGTAAGAAAAGGTTGGCCGTTTTGCAGGCGCATTATAGGCTCGCCACTGGTAGCAGCTAGGTTGAAATATTTTTGAACAATGGGCTTATCAATATTATCAGCTAGTTTTTCAAACGTATTTCTAAACACAGGATGTTCGGCATTTAAGTATACCACCTTTTCGTTCTGCTCGGTATAGCCTTGCCATTGCCCTGTCCCAAGTGAAGCTAAGAAACTGTTTAACGAAGCATCTAGCTTATCAACAGCGGGGGGAAATACTACTAATGACCCACCTGAATTGGTAAACTTTTTAAGCTCCTCGCTCAATCCGCTCGAAATGGTTTTTACTCCATCCAAAACTATTAAGCTGTATTGTGGAAAGGCCGAATAGTCTAGCTGTTTATCGCTTACTTGGTTTAGCTTATAATACTCGTCAATTTTGCCATACACCGCACCTATGTAGTTGGAGGGTTCATCAGGATAAATGGAAAGTATTTTTATTTCTTGTTTCACCTCGAAAGAAAAAAACAATTTATCATCAAAAGTAATGGGAGCGTCCATCACCGCTACCTCAGCATTTTGCCAACCTGTGGTTGAGGCGGTGAAGGTGAGTTCTAAATTTTTTGTTTCGTTTTTGCCAATACTAAAGTTGGCCAAACCCTTTTGTACGTTGTTTATTTTTAGGGTAAGGGGTATGTTTTCTTGCTCATCGCCAAAGTTTTTTACCCGTACCATTAATTGCGCCGACTTATTAGCCTGCACATAAGGGGTTATTAACCACACCGAATCAATACTTAAGTTGGCTTTGGGGTTGGCTTCCAACTTCACCAATTCGGTTACTATGGTAGTGTCGGCATTTATAGCACTTACATCCACCATATTTTGTTGGTAATCGCTAAGTATATAGGCAATACGCTGCGCGTAAGGGTCTTTATTAAGCGCTTCTTTTTGGCGAGAAATAATATCAGATAATTTGCGCGATACAGGCGATACCTGCACTTCATCAACCATGCGTAAGAAATCTTCACGGTTTACCAAACGTTGGTGTTTGCCTTCAAAATCGGCCGTTAGCAATTGGTATAAATCGGTAGATGAATAGGCCGAGGCTATATCGCGGGCTTTGTTTTTGGCAGCTTGCAACAACTCGCCTTCTTTGCCTACACTACTCATACTAAACGAGTTATCAATATAAACACTTACCGCAGTTACTCCTTGTTGATTACCTCCCGTAGCAGCAGGTATATAAGGTTGCACAAAGGCCAACACCAAAAAGGTAATGGCAAAAATGCGCGCCATTAGCACCAAAATATGTTTAAGGTTTCGCTGCGAGCGGGTTTCTTGTTGCACCTCTTGCAACAAAGCTACATTGGTGAAATATATACGCTTGAAACGCCTGAAATTGAAAAGGTGTATTATGATAGGTATTGCTATGGATGCCAGTGCGGCAAAAAACAAAGGGTATAGCCAACTCATTAAAGGTCAAAATTAGTGATTTTGTTAATACTTGAACGGGTGCATAAGTAAAAATGTTGCTTAATATAGATGAACGAGCATTTGTTTAAGCTAAAATCATACTATATTTATGCTAATGTTACGATTTATAGAGTGGATATCAGAAACCTTGTTTTGGATAAGGATATTTTTATCCCCCTTTGTGGGCTTTAGTATTATTGCTTTTATAGTTCACCAATCCGATAATAGCTTGCTTCCTATCTCTGTGTTTTTAGTTATTGCGGGAATAATATCAGGCATTGCTTTTGCCGAGTGGGCTCGAAAAAAATACGGATGCTCGACCTATATAAGCGGACTTATATCGCCAATTAAAGAAAAGGATAAAACAGAGGAGTGATTTTTCATCCCCCTAACCCCTTCGCTGGCACACTTATTTTTCGCACAGCTCAATATTCCTTCACACAAGGGGGACACAGCACTCGTATCATTAATCCTCTATTTCGTAACTTTATACTATTAGCATTAATTTGTAGTTTTGTAAAATATAATGAGTTTAGATTCTGTAGAACTAATTTATGAGTTCGAAAAGCATTTTGATATTGAAATTCCCGATATTGAGGCTGAAAAAATGTATACAGTACAACAAGTTGTAGATTACATTTATACTGTAAAATCCAGTGAAAAAATTGATAAAGTATTAGTAGAGCAAGATGTCATAAAACTCACTTCTGAAAAAACAGGTATCCCCGTATATAAAATTGAACTCTACCACAGTTTTACAAGTGATTTGGGTATCGATTAAATAAATAATATGAGCAAAAGAAGAAACTATA
The DNA here is from genome assembly GCA_037968475.1 of Bacteroidia bacterium. Taxonomy (GTDB): domain Bacteria; phylum Bacteroidota; class Bacteroidia; order UBA8524; family UBA8524; genus SB11. The sequence goes on along the minus strand of JBBKVO010000017.1, from coordinate 103,108 downwards.
ACGATGCTGTTAAAGAGTTTGTAAAAGCCGTTGATTTATCAATAGAAACAAAGAAAAAGTACCGCCCCGAACAAGATATTTTGCACGAAGAGGGCTTAAAGCAAATGGCTGAAAATGCGGAGCCACAGTTTAAAAGCATCCGCAGTTTAAAATATCTTGAAGAAGCACTATTTACTTACTATAATGAAGGTGCGGGCGAAGACGTGAACTATTTTTGGTCTCTTATAAAAGAGAACAACCTGCCTTATGAAAGTGAAAATAAACTGGAGAAAATTTTAGCTAAAAACAAAATCAGCAATATACATGAGTATGATTTTGTTACTGATGGTTTAGTTGTTTACCAACAAGAAGGCATAATTACTGCTGAGCAAGCAGCAACGCTAAGTCTACTCATTGGTGAATACGAGCAAAGGAAGGCGAAATAGTCTTTGTAAAATCTCCTATCTTCGCAGCAATGCGCTATATAGTAGTAGTTTTAGCCATAATAATCAGTTCGGTAGCCGCTGCACAATCATCATTTGTGTAAAGCAATAACTGTGAGTATTCTCTTTTGGTAGATAGTATTTAATCCAAAACTGAACCTATATTTTAAATTTAAAAAAAGGCAATAAGTTTTGCCGATTCAAGTCCCACTTATGGGTTGAAAAGCACGCTAAAGAAGGGGCTAGGGGGATAACAAAAAACTATTTCAAAACCCCATCCACCACTTTCTCCACCCTACCAACACTTATTTTATCAATATCGCCCATGCCTACCCAATCGTATACGGGTTGTGTAACCGTAGGCGGGTAAATAGCTTTTATATTGGGGTGATGGTTTACTGGATAGGGAAAGAAACGACCGTAGCTATTGCCGTTTAGTAGGGTAATAGTGTTTTTATCTAAAGCAGCAGCGTAGTGTGCGGCACTGGTATCGTTGGTAATTATTAATTGGCATTGGTTTATCACTGTGGCCAATTGCAACAAATCGGTTTTGCCTGTATAATCAATTATTGCTTCTTTGTTTTTGGCTGATTGAAGTATTGCTTGCGCCAACGGTGCATCGCCTTTTGCGCCACAAACCACACTGGGCAATTGGTAGCTGGTATATATATAATCAGCTATTTGGGCAAAGTTTTGGGTAGCCCAACGCTTACGCTTGGCTGCCGCCCCTGCAAACAGCACTACATAGTTTTGCGGTAAGCCCTCTATTTGCTGTAACTTTTGCTGATTGATTTCAGGCTTGGTAATTTCTAATTGTTCACCCGTTACCAACTCTACAAACTGTTTGTTAAGGTCAAACTCGTGTAAATCTTTTGGAATAGGAAAGGTTTTGGTAAACGGAGCATCGCAATATTTGCGCAACCATTGGCGCACCTCTCTATCGTTGCGTTGCCAGCAATATTTGCTTTGAGCAGGAATAAGGGCTGCTATAACCCCATCAATAAATGTACTACGCGAGTATGAGGGGGCTAAAATAAGCTCAGGCTTTTTGTGGGCTATTTGCTGCAAAAATTGGTGGGCATAAGCATCGTCTTTTAAAAACCTGCCTTTTTCTATCCAAATAAATTCATCTACAAAATTACCATCCCAACTCTCCGCTATGGGTCGCCAAAGGGCATGACCTATCAATGTGATTTTATACCCCGCATAGTGTTTACGAATAGACTCAAGCGTGTTTCTAAACAGTATATAATCGCCAATATCATCGGTACGGATAATCAGTACTTCTTTATCAAAGGTTTGCGTGGTTTGCTTTATGCTATCAACAAAAGCTAACCTGTTTTTTAAAAAACGCTCTTCCTTTACCCTGTTGCGAGGGTTTTTATAAATGGTTTTCCATAGGTTCGAAAGAAATGGTTTAATAGACAAAATCTAAATCTCTTCTCCTTTATTATTAATTATTACTACTTCAACCACCTCAAACTCTTCAAATGAAAAACCTAAATAATGATAATCAAACTCTTTTATATGACTATAACTCGCAAACCATCTACGTTTATTTAGCAATGGCTTATTAATGGTTATTTGAAAAAACTCAAAATTTGAATGAAACTCTTCTAAGGTAATAGCTATCTTGTGTGATAGGTTTTCAAACATTTTTGACTCTAACTCTTCAAACCTGCTAACTATCAATTTATAAAGCTCTTTTTGTTCATTGGTTATAGGGGTATCGCTCTCAATCAAAACAGAAATTTGTTTTTTAAATTGTGGCTCATAATAATCTGCGCGGTAAGAATTGCCCAAATATTCATCACCTTTTTTATACTCCATCTTTCCAAAAAAATCGTCATTCACAAATATTTTATCCCTATTTGCTCCCCTAGCCATTTTTTCCTTACGAGCATTACCAAGTTTTTTAAACACATCAATTACAGCATCAAAAAATCCCATCCTCTAATTTTCAGCCAATATAAACATCAAAAAACAATTGCCGATAACATTTTACTACCTTCGTACTTCTTAAATGGATATACAGGAAAACGCAGCCCTAAAACCCTTTAATACCTTTGGTATAGAGGCCTCTACCCGATACCTTATCAGCATAAAATCATTGGCTGATTTACAAAGTTTTACTTCACACCCTACCCTATCGCAATTACCTCGTTTGGTATTGGGCGGTGGTAGCAATGTATTGTTTACCCAAAATTGGGAAGGCGTTACCCTGCTAAATGAACTTAAGGGGATTGAAATTGTGAGCGAAACTGATGATAACGTGGTGATAAAAGCTGCATCGGGCGAAAATTGGCACCAATTGGTAATGTATAGTGTAGAGCGTGGTTTTGGAGGGATTGAAAACCTATCGTTAATACCCGGCACAGTGGGCGCAGCACCCATGCAAAATATTGGTGCGTATGGGGTAGAGGTAAAAAACGTTTTGCTTAGTGTTGATTATTTTGATTTTGACACCCAAACGGTGTGCACCCTTAGCAATGCCGAGTGTGATTTTGGCTACCGAGAAAGTATTTTTAAGCGTGAGCTAAAAAACAAGGTATTTATACTTTCTATCACTATTCAACTAAGCAAAAAACCTGTTTTTAATACCAGCTACGGAGCGATACAAGAAACCCTTGACGAAATGGGCGTTAAAATGCTTAACGTTAAGGTAATAAGTGATGCTGTTATTGCCATACGACAAAGCAAACTACCTAACCCCAAAGAATTGGGTAATGCGGGTAGTTTTTTTAAGAATCCTGAAATTTTAACTGTTGACTATACCGCACTGAAAGAAAAACACCCCGATATGCCAGGTTACACCGTTAGCCCTACACATACTAAAGTTCCCGCAGGTTGGCTTATTGAGCAACTGGGCTGGAAGGGTAAAGTAGTAGGCCATACAGGCAACCACAAAAAACAGGCATTGGTGTTGGTAAATTATGGCGGTGCTACTGGTAGTGAGGTGTATGCACACGCACAAAACGTAATAGCATCAGTAAAGCAACATTTCGGTATTCAGCTTGTTGCAGAGGTAAACCTTATATAAATGGCAAAACAAAAAATATATTTTTTAGTCAACCCCATATCGGGTGGAAAAAATAAAGACAACTTTCATACGTTGGTAAACGCCAATATCAACCTAGATTTATATGATTACGATATTGAAGAGTGGGGCGATAACGATAGTGTAGAGCAAATGGTAGGCAAAGCCCTTAGCAAAAACTTTGATATTATAGTGGCTGCAGGCGGAGACGGGACAATAAATCAAGTAGCCAGCCAACTGGCTGGTACTGAAAAACTGATGGGTATTATCCCTATGGGTTCGGGCAATGGTTTTGCACGCCACAACGGTATACCCATGAATGCTGAAAAAGCCTTGCAATTGCTAAACCGCCCTACCATAAAAAAGGTAGATACGGTGTTAATAAACAGCCAACGCTACGTAAATGTAGCAGGCATAGGTTTTGATGCCCATATTGGTTATTTGTTTGCCACAGCGCAATCGCGCGGGTTTAAAACCTATACCAAAATAGTAATGAAAGAACTAAGCAGTTTTAAGCCTGAACACTATACACTTACCATTGATGGCGTGGTATACCAAGAAGATGCTTTTCTTATCTCGGTTACCAATGGTTCGCAATGGGGCAATAATGCTACCATAGCGCCTCATGCCAGCACTCGCGACGGGTTGATGGATGTGGTGGTAATGAAACCGTTTAAGTTTTACGATGTGCCACAACTTGCCTTGCAAATGTTTTCAAAATCGATAGATAAAAACAAACGTATACTTTCTTTTAAAGCCAGTAATGTGCTGATACAACGCAATAGCAAAGGCGCTGTGCATTTTGATGGCGAACCTGCCGAAATGGGTACAGAAATTAGTTTTAAAATAGACCCTGCTTCGCTTAATTTGTTGGTGTAATTGTGCAGTCATGCTGAACTTATTTCAGCATCTCATCGTCAATATTGATGTTTATTGAGACAGCACAACAAAGAGCAGAAAAATATTTTTATGAGTAATAAGAACAAAAACAAATCGGGGATTGTATATAGTACTAGTAACGATTTTAATTACGAAGACGATAGCCCCGAACAGGAAAACACTTTGCCCCCACAACAGCAAAAACTTAGGGTGATGCTGGATAAGAAAAACCGTGCAGGCAAAGCCGTTACCCTTGTAACGGGTTTTATTGGTAACGAAGACGACCTTGCTACACTAGGCAAAAAACTGAAAAATCTTTGCGGTAGCGGAGGTAGTGCCAAAGACAGTGAAATATTAGTGCAAGGCGACCACAGAGACAAAGTACTAAAATGGTTGCTGGATAACGGATATAGCCAAACCAAAAAAGCAGGGTAATTCTTCTTCAATGTGCTGATTAGTGAATGTGCTAATATGCCAATGATAAGATTTGAAAATAACCACTTAAAGTGCGTTATGATTATGGACGAATTAGAAGGAGCGCGTTGTCATCCAAAGGATATAACTGTCGAAGTTTTGAATTACAAAATATCATTCATGCTCTTGAATATCTTGTCATATAATTTTAATCTCCATTAATTAAATATCCGATAAAAAAATCAGCTTGTAAAATTATTGTTTCTAACATTTTTCCTTAAAAATTTTAGTTCGTTTAAATTGAAGGTATATCTTATAACTCCCTCGTTTCAATGATATGATGCTTCATCTTCAATCTCCTTAACTGTCATTTGCTTACAGGCGCGTATCCAATTGTTAAAGGTCAGCAATAAAAAAGAACACATGAACGCTTACCCCCTTTTAAATATGGAATAGCTCTACTTTGTGTGAATTTATACCTCGTCCCATTAGCCACATCAATATATTTCGCAGCTTCAGCGGTATTTAAAGGACGTGACAATTCTCAGAAGAGAAGACAACAGGTCATTCGAAAGGCAGCAACGAGTTGTTGGAAAAGGATACTTGTGTGAAAAATAAAGCTGTGTTATATCGATTAAGAATTTAACTGAGACGAATAAATCAAATACTTATAATATAATACCCTATGCTTTCTTTGCAAAAAGTCCACGTCAGTTTGATAAAAACATCTCAAAAACTGTAAAGTAAAAACCGTATCAGACCGATGTCAGAGCTAAGGAGAAAAAGAATGCTGTATATATAAACTATCTTAAAACACTATAAAAACAAAGGGTTGAATAAAGAGCAACGCAGTGTTGCAACAGAACAAAAACAGGGGATTTATAGATAGCAATACAGTATTTTTTATATCTACAGTAGATGTGTGAGCATATGCAGTTGCAAAAAAGTGGTGAGGTAAGGGCAATTCTTATTTGAAGCAATGCTTATTTGAACTCTACCAGTTAAATAAAGGGGTTAAGATGTTGCTATTGGTATTGTAGATGTATAGCCAACGACAGGCACAACAACTTTATTACCAAAGGAGGGATGTTAGTGTTTCTGATTTTTTAGGACTAATGCAATATTAGAAATGAAGGCTTACGAAATTGATTTAGCCGATTTAAAGGCTTGGCTCTGACTGATTTCCATATCCTATGATGTGGGATATTGGATGAAACAAAGGATGCAACAACACGTTGTTGAGCTCAAAGACTCTACACCAACCCACTTGAAGCCATACTGTAAAACTTCTCTTCAGTAATAATAATGTGGTCTAATATTTCTATACTCAGATAACTACCTCCCGTTACCAAATGGTGGGTTAAAGCAATATCATCAGCACTGGGGGTTACATTATCTGAAGGATGGTTATGCACCAATATAATCTTCTTACACTTTTTCTGTACAGCAAAGCTAAATAGTTCAACAGGGTCAACATTTACTTTATTAAGTACTCCTAAAGTTACCAACTCAATATAAAGAATGTCATTAGCTGTATTCAATCCTATCGACCAAAAGTATTCTTTCCTGCGGTGTAATTTGTTTTGCCTAAGCAATACTGCTTGCATTACCTTAAATACATCATCACTATTGGCAATCTTTATCTTTTGTTCTTTGGTAAGGCGAACTTTCATGTTATGCGAAGTTAAGATGAAGTGCAACAGAATAAAAGTATTTCTATAATTTATAGATACTCTTATTCAAATTTAAAGAGGTAAAGAACTGAATGCAGTATGAGAAGAACAGGAAAGCTAATGCACGATTAAAGAATCATGCTTACTTACACAACCAATAATCAACTCCTCCATGACCAGAGCAAGCTCCTGAACCAGTTGAATTGCTTGTTGACCCATCTTTACACATTGCTCCTCTACGTTTGCTTTGGTCAGTATGGCAATCAGAATTTGAAGCAGTAGGAGCATCATCTTTTGAACAATTACTGAGGCTAAAAGCTAAAGCAAATAGCATTACTAAAACAAGTTTGGTTTTCATAATAAGTTAAGTGTTAATAATTAAATACTGTTTAGGCTCTCTAAGTCAAAACCGCTTACATCTTTAACCTGAATACAGGTTTTATTGTATTCTGTAAAATAGTTGCGAATATTCTCGTCAATTCTATCATCAGTGATGGGAAATTTTTCCCATCTCATATTTTCAAATGGTATTCTTTCTTCACGAACTAAAATTTCTTTCCCTGCAATAGGGTTCCCTGTTGAAGAAATTCCACAAAAAACACCCTGAGTAACTTGAATTTGCTTGCTTAAACCCAGTTTAAAACACACTCCAAGTCTTTTAGCAGTGCCAGAGTTTAAAAAGCCTGTCATACATCCCTCTTTTTCAACAATCTCACCTATAAACGTTCTTTCAGCTCCCCTTAACTCCATCATTATTTTCTGCTTATTGTCATCCAAAAAAATCCGCACAGGTGCTTTCAGGATATAATTGCCAGAGTTTGCTCTAACGTAACTCCACCAATACCCGATACACGCTTTTATTATTTCAGAAAACTCCTTATTACACGTAGCAGAGAATTCATCAAAATTTTTGAAGCCTAAATACTGTGCTATTTTGTCTAAAAATAATTTTGATTTTCGTGTAGTGAATATCTCTTTTGAGATTTTTTGTTTTGTATCTCTGTATAAATCATCTAAATACCGTTGAGATACAGGCTCATCCAGCACATTACTCATAGCACCAAAACCTGCATAGTCTAAAGTCTGATTACGGTCTTCAGCCAATAGCTCAATTAGTTTTAATACGTGTAATGTATTTGATGCCATAAATCAAAGGAAGTCTTTAGGTATTTGTTTAATTAAAAATATTTCCTAATTGACATTTCTATTTTCCATATACGATAAAGGCTTTTCCCAAACTCGTGAAAAACTCGTGAAATCCATCCGAACCTTGTGTGAACTAACCTGAAACGTGTATAAACAGCCTAATTATATGCCCCACCTTTGTATTGTTAATTAACTGGTAGCGCAACCAAACAACAGCACCGGCTAAATATTAACAATAAAAAATGGCATACAAAGGTCAGGAAGGCCTTGGCGAAAGCCACTAGCAAAACCCCATTTAATTGTTGTTAAAAAATTAGCAAGTGCTATCCTGCAAACTAAGCCTAACTATTTGGGAGAGTAGTAAAAGGCTTAGTAAAACAGGGAATTCTCCTATCTCCTTCATGCCTTTTTGCTGTAAACATTTCAGCTAGTTAAACCACTGTATAACCCGCAACATGTGGTATTGGGAAAGGCGTGTCATGTCGGGAAATCAAAACAATTAAATTTTTAATGTTATGAAAAAAGTAATTGAAGTTATATTCCCTTTGTTGCTGTTGTCAGGTTCATTTAACAGCCTTGTTGATACCAAAACTAATATTGACTCAGCTCCTTTAGCTGCCACTGAAACCTATTGTGATGAGGGCGATAACGAAGATCCGCAACCCATGCTTAGCGGCGCAGTAACAGATTCGGCTGGTGGGGCTCTTTACCATGCCTGTGTTGAAATTAGAACCTCAGGCGGCACTTTAGTAGCCATTATAGGCACCAACAGTGTAGGCCACTACTTCTTTAATTCAGTAAGTAATGGTAGTTATTACTTAAAAGTATCTTACCCCGGCTACTCACCCAAAACAACAGCCATAACAATAAGCGGCACACCGCAAACTGTTAATGTTTCACTAAATTAATCTTTAATAAAAAGAAATAATTTAAAGCCTTGCCGTATATGGCAAGGCTTTTTTATTGCTAAAAAACAATTGTATATTTAATACCATTATCAGTTGTTCTTTGCAAATTGCCTTTTAGAAGTTTTACTTGCGTATTTACCAATTTCAACCCAAACGAATTTTTAAATATAACTTCGGTTGAATTTGTACAATTATCTTGTACTAGTAAAATATTATTCTTATTTTTAGTTAGCTCGATAAAAAGCAGGGGCTTTTTATTCCTATCATCAAAAGCATACTTAAAAGAGTTTGTTACTAATTCGTTTACTAAAAGACCCAGTGAAATGGCATTATCAACACTAATTTTAATTTTATCATCAATTGTGTATTTTATTTCTATCCCCCGTTTCTTTAGCCCATAAACCACAAGCAAGTTCTCAACTATGTTTTGTATATAATCAGCCACCTTTACTGTTGTTATCTCTTTATCAAAATACAACTTTCTATGTATCAGCATCATGGCCGTAATCCGATTACTGTTACTAGCAATAACTTTTTTAGCTTCCTCATCATTTATATCCTCTAGTTGAAGATTAAAAAGAGATAACAATACCTGAAAATTGTTTTTCACCCTGTGGTGTAATTCACGCATTACAATGTCAAGTTTTTTTGCATAACGAAGCCTAAGAACAAATAAGACTAAAACTAATGTTAAAATTAGTGTAAGTGACACAATAACAATTACTAAGTTTTGATTATGAACTCGTTTCGATTCAAGTTGTGCTTCCTTTGCTTGTAAAATAGCTTCGCGTGTTTGCTTATCTTGATTTAGATTATCAATTTCTTCTTGCTTTTTTTCAGTTTCGTACTTAATCTGCATTTGGGTAAGCGATTTTTGTTTCTCTTCGCCCAGCAATTGCATATTAAGTTTTATAAACAAATCATCATACAAAATAGCCTTTATGTAGTTTTTTTTGCTTTTATATAGCTTCCGTAAAATTTCATAGGCATTTAGCACAATATCAAAAGCCTTTACATTATTAGCCTCATCAATACTTCTTAATAAATATGTTTCAGCCTTTGTATGCTCATTGGTTGAGTAATACAACCGTCCTAACTCAAATAACGAATATGCTATTCCTTTTTTACTATCATTTTTCTTTCTAATAGCGTAAGCACTGTCAAAATATTTCTTTGCATTTGGGTAGCTTTCTTCAATCTCATATATTTCAGCAATGTGTGATAATGTGTTGGCATAGTGATCATCCCTTGTTTTGCCTACCTCTATTGATGCCAAAGATTTTCCAAGATAAAATAGTGCCGAATCGTATTTACCCAGTTCTTTATATACAACCCCAATACTGCTTAGCGAAGCTGCTACACCTTGTGTATAATTAATGCTTTGCCTCAATTTTAACGCCTTTGTGTGGTATTCTAAAGCCCAATTATAATTCCCTTCAATCCTATTAATATTTCCAATAGCATTATAAGCTGACGATAGTTTTTTGGCTTCGCCTCGCAACTCAAAAAAAGCCACCGCTTCAAAAAGATTTTTAAGCGCCCTATCGTATATACCTTGTTCTTTGTATGAAATACCTATGTTTAAAAGCGCTGTAGGAAAATCCTCCTTATTATTAAGCTGCCTAAGTAGCTTCAGCGATTGCTCGTAGTAAAAAAGACTTTTTACAGGATCGCCTTTGCTACTATATATCAACCCAATATTGTTTAAACATTTAGCTGTTTGGAGTGAGTCATTATTTTTTTGAGAAATTGCAATAGCCTTGTTAATAATTGATAGGGCTGAATCATATTCATTATTTCCTAACAATTTTATAGCTGAATCACTAAGACTTTTTGCATCAGTAATAATACTGTTTTGCCCAGCAGCAAAGTTGTGAAAAAACAGGAGAAGGCAAGCAAATAGGGTTAGTCTCATTGTATAAAGTTAAAAAAATAAGCTAATTTTACAGAAAAATTATCATTAGCATAATGCCATCAATAAAAATATTAATTGTTGAGGATGAAGAGCTTATTGCCGATGACATGGCAAATCAGCTAATCAAACTAGGCTACGAAATTACAGATTGTGTTGATAATTGCGATAGTGCCTTGCAATCAGTTAAAAATAACCTGCCCGATTTGATTTTTTTAGATATTATGATAGCAGGCAAAAAAAATGGCATTGAAACCGCTATAATGCTAAAGGCTATTGATGATTTTCCTATCATTTTTCTTACAAACTTAAGTGATAGCAAAACCTTGCAAAAAGCACTGGCAACAAACCCTGCGGCATATTTAATAAAACCATTTTCGGCCAATCAACTGCATGTAAGTATACACACAGCCATTAACAATAGTGCTGAAAAAAGAAAAATATCTATTGATGATATTGAGCCCGAGCATCCAAATGCCGTAGTGCGAAAAGGAAAGTTATTTTTAAAAGACAGCAATGATACTTACAAAAAGTATGATATAGCTGATATACTATTTATTGAAGCCGATAGGGCATATTGCCATATATACCTTACAAATAAAACCAAACTTACACAAAGCATTAGTATGGGGGCATTAAACATTAAAATCAATCACGATAGTCTTATAAGAGCCCATAGGTCGCACGTGGTAAACATTAACAATGTTGATGCAGTTAAAGGCAATGTATTAGTGCTGGGCGATTATGAAATTGCCGTTGGAGATACTTTTAAAGAAGATGTTTTTAAACACCTTCCATTGATATAAAATATCTTTTTGGAAAAAAAAACCACCCCCTAGGAAATAATATTGCTTAAATTATTCTTATAAATATTCTTTTTGAACAATATATACTATATGTTGTTTGAAGGACCCAAAACCCACGATATTTTTATCTCTTATGTTATAGAAGACAGAGAGCTTGTTAATGAAATATACAACAAGCTAACCGAGCATGGGCTAAGGGTTTGGTATGCTAAAAAAGAATTTGAACCCGGCGATAATATTGCCGATAGAATTTATGAAGGGCTAAAAAACAACAGATTAGGCATAGCACTTATTACCCACAACTATAATAGTTATTGGGCGCATGTAGAACTGGAAGAACTGAAAAGAAAAAACAAAAAATTTGTACCCATATTATACAACATAACTATTGAGGAAGTAACTGCTGAGAAACCTGATTTGCTTCATCGATGGGCAGTAGTAGAAACTAATATTGACACAATAATTAGCGAAATTGTTAAAAAAATTGAACCAAAACCAGCAGTTTACTACAACTGTGCATTTGGTTTGCATTTTATAAAAAAGAAAAAAATATTTATACGGAATTTATTTATAGTGCTGGGGCTTTTTTATTTACTAGCACTTTTTCTATCACATAGGCAATCATTACAGCCATCAAAAACTGAAATAAATCAAGTTGTTGAAAAACGTAAAGGAGAAATGGATGCCCTTGTTAAAAACCATTTTCAAGAAGTTTTAGTATTAAAAAACGGCAAGCTAAGCACGCTTGAAGCTATAAATCAAAAACAGCAAGGCCTATATTTCCAACACACGATTACATCACACAGAAACCATTATAATTTTTATAATGGTATGGAGCATATACAATCATTAACAGGTTTAAAAAGCAATGGAATAATTAGTAATACCTCATTAGCCGAAGCACCTTTTGGTTTATTACAATATCGCCCCTATATATTTAAACAAGAAAACGATAGTAGCCTTTTGTATAGCCTTATAAATATTGAGCCTGTTCAATATGAAATTGTGGGTAAAAGAATAGGTAACGGACTGTGTGAGATTGATATTGCTTATACTCAATTTTTAAGGTGCGCTGAAATAAATCTTAAACTTTCGCCTTCAAACCACCGGCAAAACCGAACAGTAACCCTTTTGGGATTTAAACCTCAAGAAACCTTGGTGTTTGAAAAAAAAGGGAGCTACTGGTTTTTGCAGCAAATACGTTAGAAAATTAAAAAAGTCTATTAGGAAAAAATAGTAACCCTTTAGGAAAACAAACTATCTGCTGAAATACAAAGAAGTGAACTTGCTATTGATTTCAGTAAAATAGAATGTTTTATCAAAACCAAATAGCAAGCGCATCAAAAGTGCAAAAACAAGTGGCAAGGCTTATTACTATATGCAGCATTGCCCTATCAATAGCTTCGTGTACGGCTAGTTCGGTTAAAACTCAACAGCAAGTATACATTACCAAAACAGGTAAAAAATATCATACAGCAAACTGCGGTGCTTTAGCATCCAGCAAAACACCGCTTAGCTTATCACTTGCAAAACAAAAAGGGTTTACGCCCTGCAAGCGTTGCAATGCACCAATACCAACCATAACTAAATAAATTTACTATGAAAACGAAACTAATAATATTTTTTGGCTCATTATTTTTTTTAGCATTTACAGTAAAGGCAGTAATAACCCATTATGTAACTGCTGATAAACTAAACGTTAGAAGCCAACCCAATACAACAGCCACAATAAAAACTACTCTTAACAAAGGGGCTGGGGTTACTGTGAATTTTGAAACGGGTGATTGGGCAAATATTACGGTTTACGACACTCTAAAGGGCTATGTGGCCAAAGAGCATCTAAGCACACAAAAACCAAGTGCAGCAAAACAAGCCCCCCCAAAGGAAACCACCGTAATTATTTGTAATAGTAAAAGTGCCTATGCATATCACTCACACTACTGCCACGGGCTAAATCGATGCAAGGCTGGCACCAGTAATGTAACCAAAACCCAAGCGCAAAACTCAGGCTATAGGGCTTGTAAAATTTGTTATTGATTTAATTAAAATAAATAAAATGTATCTATTTTTTGACACCGAAACGACTGGTTTACCCAATAATTGGAAATCACCAGTAACTGATGTTAATAATTGGCCACGTATGGTGCAATTAGCCTATCTCTTATACGATGATGCAGGAACAAAACTTCTTGAAGAGAATTTTATTATAAAACCAGAAGGTTTTTCGATTCCAGCTGAATCAACTAACATCCATGGAATTTCAACTGAACGTGCCCGAAGAGAAGGCAAGAGTCTGTATGAAGTTCTTCAAAACTTCAATAATCAACTTGATAATTCTAAAGTCTTAGTTGCTCATAATATGAGTTTTGATGAAAAAATTGTTGGTGCTGAATTTATACGAAAAGGAATGATCAACGTGATCCCTGCTAAAATCAAAGTATGCACTATGATGAGTACCACAGGTTTTTGTGCAATTCCCGGAAGTTTTGGAGGCTATAAATGGCCTAAACTTCAGGAGCTTCATTATACGTTGTTTGGAGAAGAATTTGAAGATGCACATGATGCATCTATTGATATTGCGATTACTGCAAAATGTTTTTGGCGTTTAAAAGAACTTGGTAAAATTTAGAAACTATAAAAATTATCATGAATTTCTTACATAAACGAGAATATTTAAACATTGGTGATATTGTAGAAGTTAAATGCACACATCAATGTAATATCAAACTTATGGATGATACTAATTACTCAAATTATAAATCAGGTAGAAGTTGTAAATATTATGGAGGCTTCTATGAAATACTTCCTGCAAGAATATCAGTTCCACATAAAGGTAATTGGAATATTGTGATTGATCTTGGGGGAGGGAGTGCTAACATCAAATATTCAATAAATATCATTAAAGGGTAGAAACTGTCTACCCACAGGAAACATAGCAACCCTCCATTTATTCGGAAAGAACAAACCACCATTCGGAAAACAGATTAATCTATCAAAGAACCCAATGGTAAACTTGACGCAAAGAAGTTATAAAAACATTAGGTGTTGGCTATATCGCGCTCTGAGTAGCCACATCTAAACCTCGCCTTTCGGGTGTATTCCCGAAAGGTTTTTTTAAATAAATTAATAAATGGCTAAACACAAAAAATGCGATATTTTTCTTTCGCACGCATATAAAGATAAGGCAGCTATAGCCAATGAGCTAAATGCCAAGTTACGCGAGGCGGGTCTTTCTGTTTGGTATTCTGGCTCAGACTTAAATGCGGGGGATGATATGGAAGAGGCGATATTGCAGCAAGCTATACCACGAAGCAGATATTTTATTGCCATTATTAGCCAAAATTATATAAAAAGTGTTTGGACACGCACAGAGTTTAATGCAGCTGTAGCCCTAGAAACAAAGCATAAAAAAATTATCATTCCGGTATTATTCAATATCCCTTTTGAGGATGTAGAAATAAATTTCCCTTTACAAAAAAACCATTTTGCTATAAAGCTAAGTGATGATACAGACAAAGCTGTACGCCAAATAGTTAGTGCTTGCAAGCCAAAAATAGTAAAATCTACAAAAAAAACATCACAACCTTCTCAAATACCAGCAGTAAATATAACTGATGCAGGCACAGTATCAATAGGTGGCGACATAAATATTACCGGCAAAAACGTAGCAGGCAGAGATATTATCACTAACAAGAAATAAAAAATATTGATAATGGATAACATAAGTGAGACCAATATAAATAATGTGGGGTTTGTAGCAGAAGGAAATATTAATATTAATGCCCAAAATGCAATTGGTGGGGATCAGATTAATGAAAACTATTATGATACAGAGTGGATTACTGTTAACACCGCTTCGTACTCGCCTGAAAATTATATTAGCCCCGTATTCACGCTATTATTACTTGGGCAGTTAACAGAAAATAACCTTATCATTTTAGCAGGTGGAACCGGGTTTGATAAAGATGCATTTGCACGACATTTGGCTTATTTGTTAGAGCAAGATATTGAATCTAAATCGACATTAGAGAAAATTGCCGGAGACAAAAAACCGAAAGAACTATTTTCTTTTATCAAAGAAAAACAAGACACAACAGTTTTTATTTTAAATGAATTTGCGCCAAAAAATATTGGGTTTGATGCTGATGAGTTGTGCCAAGCAGCAAGAGGAAAGCATTATATTATTTTAATTACTGATTTGGAATTAAAAACATGGCAACTTAAGGCACATCAAGAAAAAAAATATTGGTTTCAAATTCCCTCTACTAACCTTTATAGCCAAGAAGCTATTGCTAATGTGCTTGCATACGAGCTTAGTGTAACTAAATATCATTTAACTTTTGAAAATAAGCCTAAAAAAATTGATACCAATGCCACACTATCGGGTAATAAAACAATAGCTCAAATAGCTACATCATTTCAAACTCCCGAGCAGGTAAGGTTCTTTATTGATTTGCTATCCGCAGAGCCACAGCCCATTTTGGCTGATGCACTTAATACGTTGCTGAATAGTTTTTCAGATAAAACAGATACACTTGTTGCACGTTGGTTTAAAAACATTAATACTGAAAAAGAAAAATTAATGGTTATTGCTGCGGCATTATTAGATGGCGTATACGAAGACCAGTTTTTTGAGGTGTTGAGGCGGATAACAGAAGAGTTTTGGCATTATCGTGATTCATCGTTATATGCTTTAGATTATGTTGATTTAGATTTTCTTTTAGGCTTTTTTAAATTTGACGGAGAAACGGGTAAAGGAACATTAATCAAAAGCCGCTTCCCCTTTCAACGGGCAGAAATTTTGCATTGCGCTTGGCAAACCCATCGTAGGCATATAGCTGCGGCTATACCAGTATTAGAAACTGCTGCCCAACAATCACGCTATAAAAGCTACATGAAGCAAGAGCTACACAGCACTCGCCATAAAAGGCAGGTACTAAGAGAAACCATTGCTGAAACTTTTAGCGACATAGGTTTAGAGTATCTACCCGCTGTTGAGAGCAAGTTACTTAAGCTGGCAGCAACAAACGACGACAGCTTGCAACGCATTGTAGCAAAGGCTATTGTGCGCTGGAAATCACTTGGCAAAGAAGAGCAATTGTATAAGTTGATATGGCGATGGCTTGAAAATGATGAGGCGGGAAAACAAATTGAGGATATACTGCACGATGGTGATGAGGGTAATACTAGCGGAGTTATAAGCCCACGTGCAAAACGGTATTTGTATAATGTAGTTATACGTGCCCTACAATATATTACAGAAGATGAAGCCCCTAACCAATTGTCGGCAGAAGTAATAAAGCTTGTGGAATACATACTTGATAAGCCTATTGATTTGACTGCGGAGCATTATAAAGTTTTAGTATCAAAACTATTATTAAATCATTTTTACCAAATACGTCCCCTATTTACGCCAGAATTTATAACTAATGAAAAGCGAAGCGAATTTATTGTTAATGGATTATTAGAGGCATACGAAAATTATACTGATGAGGTTGAAGAATGGCTTAACAACTGGGCAAATATTTGTTTACAAGAAAACAATAGCTCGGGGTTATTACTACAAACAGTATTAAACGTATACATAAAGCTACCTATTAATAACGAGCAAAATTTTTTGCAATTGTGCGAAACTATAAAAGAGCTATATGTATTGGGTAAAGATAGAGTGAACCCAGCATTATTTTATGCAATTATAAGCAAGCTTATAGCTATTGATACTGAAGCGGCATTACCATTAGTAAAATTTTTATTTAGTTATTCAGCAGTTGATGATAGGCAACAAATAATAAAATGCTTTACGCCTATATATAGGCATCAAAGACAAGGGCTAGAGAACGCGCCTGCATATACCATTATTGATGGTGAAAGATATCCGTTTTGGTATTCAAGCCGACCACTCACAGGCATTGAACAAACCATGTATAGGTGGATGAATGCAAGCGAACCATTAATAAAAGATATAGCCGTTTTGGCTTTAGCCTACTTTGCCATTGATTTTGACAAAAAAGAAAAAAGAACAGAACCAATATTGTACCAGACACTAAATTTTAACAGTTCTACAATAAAACCAAATTATAGCCAAAAAGCACCTGAATATACATTTAAACGTAGCCCTACACATCTTGTTGAGCCTTATATATCATTATACAATAAGATACTATTTTTTATTTTACTGTTGTTTGAAAATCAAGAAAACAGGGTACTAATAAAACAATACATCCGCACACTACTTCAACACCCTTTTACAGCTGATATTGAAGGAATGGGGATTTTAGGTCATAATCTTTTGAGAAGAAATGATGGAAAAACTAATAGAGTAGCACGTTGGATATTTAGAATTAATAAAATAAGACAAACAAATTAATAAACCTATGAAATCACTATTAACAATTTTACTTGCATTTTTTTTCGCATTAAATAGCTCAGCCCAAGAGCTAAAAAACAGCATCAATTTTCAGGTGGGTTCAGCCATACCAATCGGTCAATACTCACAAACCGACAATTCAAACAATGCAAGTTATGCCACCACAGGTATTTATTTGCAAGCCGACTTTTTGCATACAATTAACAAATTGTATATAGGTGGCCAGTTATCACTTTTTACCAATGGCTTTAATACTGATGAGTATGATGCAAATATAGAAAAGCAATCGGCCAGTTTTTTATCTTCAACAAATGGAGGGGGGTATGCAGGGCTGGGTATATCAGCAACATGGGGATATAATTTTTACTCGTCGGGCAATACTGTGGTTGGTGGCCATTTAAAAATCGGCTATTTAAGCTATGGTATTGGAGAACTGCAAACCACCTTATCAGGTGGAGGAAATACATTTAAGTTTATTACCGCTTCATCTGCCATTAGTGCTTTAACAGGTACATTAGGTATTCAGCTTAAAAGTAATTTTAGTAATAACTTTAGCTTTTTAGCTTCGCTGGATTATATGTTTGCTAAACCAACATTTGAAAATGTTTTGTTTACTCAGTATACGAATGGCAATTATACCAGTCGATCCTCACTTGATGGATATATAAAGGTTAGAAATATTATTCCTTCAGTGGGTATTGGCTATAATTTTTAAATTCAAAATTTTTTATAAACCAAAACAATTTTGTGGTTACATGTTAAATCTAAACTATTCTTTAGAGGATAGTTTAGATTTATGAATTTGAAAAATTTATCTTTTGTTTTTATTAAATTAACCTTGGTAGTTATATCTATGTACACATCACTAACTAAAAACACCCACTCATTTATCCATATTTTTTATATATTTATTTTTTTTCTTTCTAAAAACAAATAAAAAGCTTTAAAAAAATATCTATTTTACAATTTGATAAATTTATTGCAATACATTTGCCTCTATTAATTTTATAAAACTTGCCAAGTTTTAAACAAATACTGTCTTTTACTGCACTTGCTTTACTTTTTAGTAATCAAGCTTTTACACAATGTAGGGGTACTAATGGGTTCACAACATCATCACCCTTATGTATTAATCAAGTTATAACTTTTACTGATACTACAACACCATCACCCGCTGCTGATTCTGTTGTTTGGGTGTATAAAAACACCCGAACCAAAGCCAGTTCTATAACCAAAACATATACTTCAACAGTAACGAACGATACTGTGTGGATGTACCGCTATTTTAGTTCGCCTTCTTGTGTAGATTCCTCCTTCAAAAGATACTCAGTTTTCGCACTTCCAACAGCCTCATTTACATTTTCACCCGATAGTGCTTGCTCACTCACCGCAGTTAATTTTACAAACGCCTCAACGGGAACAGGGCTAAGCTCATCATGGAATTTTGGAAATAGCAGTAGCACCTCCAATACCAGTTTGCTCACAAACCCCTCACATAAGTTTGACACCGTTGGAACACGCAAAAAAGTATCGTACACTACAACACTAACAGTAACGGATGCTTATGGATGTAAAAGCACTACTACCAAAACTGTACTTGTACGCACAAGACCTGACGCCACACTTGAAGACCAAGGATTTAATAATTTTGCCCAATGTAGCAGGGATACTGTTTTTGCATTGCTAGTAAAAAATATAAGTACATCAAAAACTACCGACAAGTTGTATGAAATTACTTGGGGCAACAACTCAAGTGCAACTTTTAATAATGGTTTTGATACCATTACGCATAATTATATTGGTTTTGGTTATTATACTCTTACACTTACAGTCACGGATTCGGTAGGGTGTAAATCAACTAAAGTATATAACCCATACAATGGCAGCAATCCTGCTTCAAATCTTGGAAACCTTGGCACAACAGACGGTTGCGCCCCTCATACTATTACTTTCACCATTGATACTTCGTCAGCTACGGGATTACGGAAAAATACGACAGGCACTAAATATACATTACTATTTACTGATGGCACTCCGCCTATATCGTACGACACAACCACGTACCCATCAACTTATGTAAAAACATTTACAAAGTCATCTTGCGGTTCTAATTCAGTATCGTATAATAATTCTTTTCAGGCCACATTAATTGCTGAAAATGGTTGTGGTCCTAATCCTGCTATTTTACCCCGTATTCTCATTAGCGAAAAACCAAAAGCAGGGTTTACAAAAGATAAAGATTCTGCCTGTTTAAATGATATAGTTAAGTTTACTGATACATCAACAGCGGGGAACTCAATTAAAAATACTTTCACTTGTGATAATACTAAGCGACTAATTTGGCGTATTAGTCCAAATACTGGCTGGACAATTAGTAGCGGCGACACTGGGACACAAACCAATTATGGAAGTTCATCTAATTGGGGCTCAAACACATTGTCAATTAAATTTACTGATACAGGCTTATTTACTATTAAATTAGTAACGGGTAATACCACCAATAACACTTCACAAGGGCTTTGTGGAAACGACACCGCTATTAGAACCATCCGCATACACAAAAAGCCAGTTGCAGGTTTTAAATTTAATAATCCCGGAGGCGGAAATATATGTGCCCCTGTTACACTAAATATGGTAGATACCTCAAAAGGGGTACATAGAAGTTATTTGTGGACGATAAACCCCAACACAGGTTTTAGTTATTCATCAGGAAGTTCAACAACTGCAAATCCTTCTATATTATTTTCAGGAGGTGGAGCCTTCACTATTCAACAAAAAGTAAGCAATTATTGTGGCAGTGATACTGCTTCTAAAAATATTAATATTAAAGGTAAACCATCGGTTACATTACCCGCCCCTAAAACCTATTGTGAGCCTAAAACAATAACGTTTAATCCCGCAGCATCAGACACTGCGCATAAACCCGTTTATACAACTAATAATGGCGATACATTACGTTACAAATGGAAGGTAACAGGAGGTAGCTATACGTTTGTTGGTGGTGATTCAATATCATCTTCAACAACAGTAAAGTTTAATAGTTCAGGTTCATTTAAGGTTCAAATAATTTTTAGTAATGAGTGTAGTAGCGATACGGCTATACAAACTATATTTATTAATCCTTTACCAATACCCAAAATTTCTGTAAATGATTCAAGCCAATGTCTAAATACAAATAGTTTTACCTTTATCGATAGTAGTAGCATAGCATCGGGTTCTATAAGTACTAGGCTATGGACTTTTGGAAACAGCACAACAGCTTCAACCGTAAGTCACAATATCTCATACTCAAGTGCTGGTTCATATACTGTAAAATTAGTACTTACAAGTAATTTAGGATGCAAAGACTCTACTACAAAAAATGTTACGGTTTACAATAATCCATCCGTTTCATTTTCAGTAAATGATACTGACCAGTGTGTAAACGGAAACGTATTCAATTTCACTAATAACTCAAGTATTTCCACTGGCACATTAACATATCTGTGGAAATTCTCAAGTACAGCAAGCGACACATCATCAATAAAAAATCCAACAAAAACATATACATCAGTAGGGACGTATTCAGTAAAATTATTGGCCATTTCTGATAAAGGGTGTAAAGATTCTATTACTAAACAGGTGATAGTATTTGCTAAACCCGTAGCTTTATTTTCTGTAAACGATACTGACCAATGTGGAAATAGCAACTTATTTACATTTACAAATAGCTCTACAATAAGCTCAGGTAGTTTAAATTATTTATGGCGATTTAGCTCTACCACAAGCGATACTTCAAATCAACAAAATCCATCTAAAAGCTATGCCAGTGCAGGTACTTATGCAGTAAAACTCATAGCAACATCAAACAATGGGTGCAAAGATTCTATTACTAAAAACGTATACATATTTCCAAAAGGCAACCCCATCTTTACAGTAAATGATAGC
This sequence comes from Bacteroidia bacterium, assembly GCA_037968475.1. GTDB lineage: Bacteria > Bacteroidota > Bacteroidia > UBA8524 > UBA8524 > SB11. The sequence continues at coordinate 81,617 of JBBKVO010000017.1, read as the reverse complement.
GACCAATGTTTTAAAGGAAATAAATTTGATTTTACAAATACATCAACGGTATCCTCGGGTTCGCTCACATATAAATGGTTGTTTTCAACATCAACTGGTGATACATCCAACCAAACAAGCCCATCAAAAACATATAATACATACGGAAATTATGTTGTAAGGCTCATTACAACTACGGATAAGGGATGTAAAGACACCTTAGCAAAAACCATGTATGTTTACCCTGAACCTATTGCTCGCATTAGCATAACTGATTCTATGCAATGTATCAATGGAAATCATTTCTTGTTTAGAGATACATCAACTATACCTAGTGGATATTCTATTAACCAGTGGAGTTGGAGTTTTGGTGATAATAGTACATCTACTAACCAGCATCCTCAAAAAACCTATACCACTGTCGATACTTTTTTGGTGCGTTTAATTGCTACAACTGCCAATGGGTGTAAGGATACTGCATTTAAAAATGTGTATGTATTTCCAACACCTGTCCCAGTTTTTTCTATTAATGATACTTTTCAGTGTTTAAGAGGGAATTTATTTACTCTTACTAATAGCTCTTCTATTACATCGGGAACTTTAAATTACCTATGGAAGTTTTCAAGTATTGCGAACGACACTTCGAGCCAAGCCAACCCAACAAAACAATATTCGGCTGGTAACACGTATCAAATAAAGTTGATAGTAACTTCAAATAGAGGTTGTAAAGATTCTTTAACCAAACAGGTTATAGTTAACCCAAATATTGCAGGTAATAAAATTAAAACACCTCAAAGTATTTGTGCAGGGGCACAACCACAAAAATTAATATCAGATAGTACTATTATTGGTGGAAATAACACATATAGCTATCAGTGGCAGTCTTCGACAGATTCTATTTCATGGAATAATGTGTCTGGGGCTACCTCTACGGATTATCAACCGAATTCATTATCAGTTACAACTTGGTACAGAAGAATTATAGCTTCCGGAGATTGCGCAGACACTTCAAATAAAATTAAGATAACTGTAACAACAGGAATAAATAACAATACTATTTCTTCAGCACAATCAGGCTGTACTAATTTTACTCCCAATAAACTTACAGGAACCACTCCATCGGGTGGAATTTCTACATTTACTTACCAATGGGAAAGTTCTAACGATTCTATTACATGGAATGTAATAACTTCAGCTAATGATAGCAGCTACCAACCCGGAACTCTTAGTAACACTATTTATTATCGTAGAAATGTAACATCAGGCACTTGCACAAGTATTTCTAATTTCATCAAAATAGGTATCTATCCAAAAGTAACTGCTTCGTTCACTGCCCCAAATGCTTGTTATGGTTTTGCTATAAATTTTGCTTCAACCTCAACCGTTACGGGTAGTACTATTTCTCAATATCGCTGGACGTTTTCTGATACAACTACATCATCGGCTAGCTCATTGGCAAAGAGTTTCACATACAGTGGCCAGTTTACAGCCAAACTGGTTGTAACCACTACAGATGGGTGTAAGGATTCGCTAGCTAAAACTATTTATGTGCTCCCTAAACCAGTTGCCAAGTTTTCTTTTAGAGATACTTGTAAAAGTAACCCGATTGCATTTTCTGCTGATTCATCCTCTGTGGCATCAGGTAGTATAACCGCTTATAATTGGACGTTTGGTGATAACACATCCAATACAGGCAAAAACATTAACAAAGCATACACTGCTGCGGGCAGCTATACCACTAAATTGATCGTTACTACTGATTCTTTGTGTAAAGATTCTATTAGTAAAACAGTAGTTGTTTTTCCTGTACCTGTTGCTGTTTTTTCAGTAAACGACAGTGGCCAATGCGAGAGAGGTCATAAGTTTGAATTCACAAATTCTTCCTCAATATCAGCGGGAACATTAAGTTATAAGTGGTTATTTTCTTCTAGCGCTGCTGATACTTCTAATGTTATTTCCCCGTCAAAAGTGTATTCAAACTACGGTAATCGATCCGTAAGACTTATTGCCATTTCTGATAAAGGCTGCCGTGATACGGCATATAAAAATGTATATGTATGGCCTGAGCCTATTGCTCGCATTGGCATAACTGATTCTATGCAGTGTATTAATGGTAACAACTTTTTATTTAGAGATACATCTGCTATTCCTAGTGGATATTCCATTAATCAGTGGAGTTGGAATTTCGGGGATAACAGCACATCAACCAATCAACATCCTCAAAAAAACTACACAACTACTGATACTTTTTTGGTGCGGTTAATTGTAACCACATTCAACGGCTGTAAAGACACTACATTTAAAAATGTGTATGTATTTCCTAAACCCACACCTACTTTTTCTATTAATGATACTTTCCAATGTTTGAGGGGTAACTCATTTGTATTCACAAACAGTTCTTCTATATCATCAGGAACTTTAAACTACTTATGGATGTTTTCAAGTATTGTTAATGATACTTCAATCCAAGCCAATCCCACAAAACAATATTCGGCTGGTAATACATATCAAGTAAAGTTGATGACAACGTCAAATCGAGGCTGCAAAGACTCATTAACCAAACAGGTCATCGTTAACCCAAATATTGGGGGTAATAAAATTAAAACGCCCCAAAGTATTTGTGCAGGGGCACAACCGCAAAAATTAATATCAGATAGCACTGTTATTGGTGGAAATAACACTTATAACTATCAATGGCAATCTTCAACCGATTCTATCTCATGGAGTAATGTATCAGGGGCTACATCTTCGGATTATCTGCCTCCCTCACTTTCAATTACGACTTGGTACAGAAGAATTATTGCTTCAGGAGATTGTTCAGATACGTCTAATATCGTTAAGGTTGTAGTTACACCAGGGGTTACTAATAATTCAATCACAGCTCCTCAAGCAAATTGTCAGGGTTTTACTCCTTCAAAATTAACGGGGACAATTCCTATTGGCGGCACTTCATCTTTTAATTATCAATGGGAAAGCTCCAGTGATTCAATAACATGGAGTACTATCCAATCTGCAACAGATTCAACTTATCAGCCAACTTCTTTATCAAGTACAATATACTATCGTCGAAAAGTTGGCTCAGGTTCGTGTATTAATACCTCTAATTTTGTCAAGATTACCATTTATCCGCGAGCAATAGTATCATTTACTGCTCCTAATGTTTGTTATGGTTTTGCAATAAACTTTACCTCTACTTCTACAATCACAGGAGGCACAATTACACAAAATAACTGGGCATTTTCAGATGCCACCATAGCTTCGGGTAGTTCTGTCGCAAAAAGTTTCTCTACTTACGGGCAATACACTGCCAAACTGTTGGTAACCACTGCCGATGGGTGTAAGGATTCGCTAACCAAAACCGTTTATGTGCATCCAAAACCAGTTGCTAAGTTTTCTTATAGAGATACTTGTAAAAATGATCCTATTGCTTTTTCTGCCGACTCATCTTCTGTGGCATCAGGCAGTATTACTGCTTATGATTGGACTTTTGGCGATAATACCTCCAATACAGGCAAAAACGTAAATAAGACCTATACTGCTGCGGGTAGTTACACCACTAAAATGATTGTTACTACTGATTCTTTGTGTAAAGATTCTATTAGTAAAACAGTTATTGTATTTCCAATACCTGTGTCTGCATTTACAATTAATGATAGTACTCAATGTCAAATAGGTCATCAATTTAATTTTAATAATACTTCTTCAATAGCATCAGGAACATTAAGTTATAAGTGGCTATTTTCTTCTAGCCTCACCGATACTACTTCTATAGTTTCTCCCTCAAAGGTGTATTCAAGCTATGGTAATAGAGCCGTTAGGCTCATCGCTATTTCTGATAAAGGCTGCCGTGATACAACTTTAAAAAATGTGTATGTATGGCCTGAGCCTATTGCTCGTATTGGCATAACTGATTCTATGCAATGTATTAATGGCAACAACTTTTTATTTAGAGATACTTCTACTTTGGCAAGCGGTTATAGTATTAACCAATGGAATTGGAATTTTGGAGATAATGGCACATCAACCAACCAACATCCTCAAAAAACCTACACCACTACTGATACTTTTCTAGTAAGATTAATTGTAATCACATCCAATGGCTGTAAAGACACTGCATTTAAAACTGTTTATGTATTTCCTAAACCTACTCCAGCTTTCTCCATCAATGATACTTTCCAGTGTTTAAAAGGAAACTTATTTACTTTCACAAACAGTTCATCTATATCGTCAGGTACTTTAAATTATTTGTGGAAATTCTCAGGCACTACTAATGATACCTCAACACAAATTAGCCCAAATAAACAGTACTCTGTAGGCAACACTTATGCTATTAAGCTAGTGGCTATTTCGGATAGAAGTTGTAGAGACTCACTAACAAAACAAGTAGTAGTTAACCCCAACATTGGAGGTAATAAAATTAAATTATCGCAAACTATTTGTGCAGGTGCACAACCTCAAAAACTGGAGGGAGATAGCACAATAATGGGAGGTAATGGTTCTTACAATTACCAATGGCAGTCTTCAACCGATTCTATCTCATGGAGTAATGTATCAGGGGCTACATCGTCTGATTATCTGCCTCCCTCACTTTCAATTACTACTTGGTACAGAAGAATTATTGCTTCAGGGGATTGTGCCGACACGACTAATAGCATTAAAATTACAGTAACACCGGGAGTAACTAATAACTCCATTGCTGCCCCTCAGATTATCTGTTATGGGCAAACACCACAACCGCTCACAGGTTCGCAACCAGCAGGCGGTATTGGTGGATTTACTTATTTGTGGGAACAATCATCAAATTCATCTACTTGGTCGGCAGCAAACGGTATAAATACAGGCAGTGGTTATGCACCTTCAAGCCTAACCGACACGGTGTATTACAGGCGTAAAGTGTTTTCAGGTGCTTGTATATCAACTTCAAACATTATAAAAATTGCAGTTAAGCCCCTACCTGTTGTTAACTTTAGTGCCTCGTACTCCTGTTTTCCTGATACTACTATTTTTACGGATAGTACAACGATAAACCAAGGAGGTTTGGTTAACTACATTTGGTTTTTTGGAGATTCAACAAGCTCAACACTTACAAATCCTATCAAATATTTTAGTAGCGCTAATAGTTATAGCGTTAAGCTAATTGTAGTATCCAACTTTGGCTGTGTTGACTCTACTATAAAAACGGTATCGGTTCATCCCAAACCAATTGCGGGCTTTGCCTCAACAAAAATTTGCTATCCGCTTTCTACAGATTTTACTGATACAAGTAAAGTAAGCACAGGAACAATAGCACAGTGGCTGTACGATTTTGGAGATGGGAATAATGCAACGATTCAAAATCCATCACATCCATACACCTCATTTGCCAGCTATGTGGTGCAGCAAATTGTAATTACAGACAAAGGATGCAAGGATACTGCAACAGCAACCATAAAAGTAAAGGCCAAACCCAATCCTGCTTTTAGTGCCAGCTCTGCCTGTCTAAAGGATAGTACAAAATTTATAAATTCGTCGGGTATTGGCGAAGGAAGCATAATTAACTATTTGTGGGATTTTGGAAATGGCAAAACATCAATTGTTAAAACCCCTAGTGTTCTGTTTACTTCGGCAGGCACATACCCCGTAAAATTAATTACCGTTTCAGATTCAGGTTGCGTTGATAGCCTGATAAAAAACATTGTGGTTAATCCTCTGCCTACAATCAATTTTACTATTGATACTTTGGGCTGCGTAGGTGCAACCAACACCTTTACTAATACAACTGTTGGTGCAGTTACCTATACTTGGGATTTTGGAGACACTACTTTTTCATCAGCTACAACAGGTATAAAAACATATACAAAAGCGGGCACCTACAAGGTGCAGCTAAAAGGATTTACCAGTTTGGGCTGCTACGATTCATTAATACAAACAATAAGAATTATTGAACCCCCGACTGCTGAATTTGAAATCCAACCCGATTCAGGCTGTGCGCCATTGATAGTGAAATTTACTAATAAAAGTTTTGGTGAATACGTAACCTATAATTGGTTTTTTGGAAATGGGTTAACCAATAGCACTCACTCGCCACCTGATGTAACTTATACCCAAAGCCTGTATCAAGACACAGTATATTATATAAGATTAACTGTAAGTAATAAATGTGGCGCAACAACTGCCACCGATTCTGTTTTGGTAATACCTTTCCCTATTGCCAATTTTGCCACAGACATTGATTCAGGATGTTCTAAACTACCAATTAGCATTATAAATCTTTCTAAAGGACGGCCTACATCGTTTATTTGGGATTTTGGTGATAGTAGCCCAATAACAACCGTCAAAAACCCTATTTCACATACGTTTACTACTGATAGTACTACATCTGTATATAAAATAAAGTTAATAGCTATTAATCAGTGTGGCAGAGACTCGATGATTAAGCCTATAACTGTATTTCCAAATACAGTACGTTCATTTTTTAACGTAAACACAAATAGAGGCTGTGAACCGCTTGATGTAGTTATTACGGATTATTCATTGGGTGCATCAGTAATCTCTTATGATTTTGGGAATGGGCATACTTCATCTACCCCTAATATTATTGAAAGGTTTGACACCGCTGGCACTTATACCATACATCAATACGTTACCAACGGTTGCAGTTTTGATACAAGCAGTATAATTATTACGGTATTACCCACTCCAAAAGTTACTTTTAATTATAACAAACCCGCTGCCTGTATTAATGAGCCTATTGAGTTTATAAATACAACAGCCAACGCGGCAGGAATAAAATGGAATTTTAATAATGAAGACACTTCAATACTAAATACTGTTTCTTACCAATTTAAAACCCAAGGCATAAAAAATGTAACCTTATATGTAACCTCATTCACCAATGGATGTGTGGGCAACAAAACAGATACTGTTAGGATTAACCCATTACCCATACCAAAGTTATATGCTGACAGTAGTTACGGATGCCCAGGTTTAACTGTTAATTTTATTGATTCATCAATAAACGGTTTTTTCAGGGAGTGGAAATTTGGAAATGGTGATGTATCAAACAAAAAAGTAACATCATCAACGTTTAACGATTCAGGAGTATTCACAGTTAAACTAATATCCACTTCACAACTTGGTTGTAAAGATTCTATTACAACCCAAGTGAAAATTTATCCTAAACCTTTTGCGGATTTTAGTTTATCAGACACTGCTGCGTGTGCAATCCCATTCAATATGGAATTTATTAATGCCTCACAAAGAGCCATTGATTATCTCTGGGATTTTGGTGATGGAAATTCATCAACAGCCACTAACCCTATACATACATACACCGCTTACAATCGTTATAATGTATCTTTAAGAGCCGAAAATCTGTACCGATGTTTTGATACTGCAAATACTGCATTTACAATTTATCCAACACCTGCACCAAATTTTACAACCGATACAACCGATGGTTGCCAACCCCTAACTATTACATTTATAAACAACACCGCAATTGGCACTAAATATAGTTGGTATTTTGGCAATACCGATAGCATTGTTAAAACCGATACATCATTTTTTCAATATACCTATAAAGATTCGGGTATTTTTAATGTAAAACTGGTTGCATTTAATGGTCCCTGTGCTGATTCTCTAACAAGATTCAATAATATTAAAGTATTTCCCAAACCCAAAGCAGACTTTGACACCATTGTAAATTCACCAAAAAGTGGTGATGTACAGTTTATTAATCAGTCAAAATTATCCAACCGATATTTATGGGATTTTGGAGATTTCCCCAAAATAAAAGATACCACCTCAAACCCTTTCCACAGGTTTTATTACCCAGGTAACTTTGAGGTGTTATTAATAGTCTTTACAGATAAAAATTGTGCTGATACAGCATTGAAAACCGTTTTTATAAAACAGTTTGGCTCATTATTCGTTCCAAATGCCTTTGCACCTTTAGATGGTATAGGGGGAGAACGAATTTTTAAACCTTCAGGCACCGGCATCGCCTCTTATCATATTCAGGTTTTTAATATGAATGGAGAGCTAATGTGGGAAGATACGGAGCTACTAAACACACAACCTGCAAATGGATGGGATGGATTTTATAACGGACAGGTTTGTCCGCAAGGAACTTATATATGGAAAGTTAATGCCCAATTTATTGATGGCACTACATGGCATTATAAAAGAACGGTATTTGGTGGAACTGATAATAGAGGAAATGTAACTTTAATACGATAATGAAAATAGTATTTACTACACTAATATTATTACTAAACTTTACAAGGGTTGCAGCGCAAGACCCTGTTTTTTCGTTATACTTTAATAATCTTGTGGCTCTAAATCCGGCCTTGGCAGGGGTCAGTGGTACGTATAATGTCTCATCTCAATTTCGCCAACAATGGGCACCAATTGTAAATAACAATTTTAGCACTGCAACAACAAACTTTGATTTTTCTTTTTGTAGTAAAAATGTTGATAGGTGCGGTTTAGGAGTTAACATATATTCTAATAAAGGCGGTGATGGATTTTTATTTAATAATTTCGTTGGAGTCGATTACTCTTTTATGGCAATAAACAGTTGCAAAAAAAAGAAAAGTCACCTATTAAGTTTTGGATTAGAAGGTGGTTGGGGTATAACGTATATTGATTGGTCAAAATTAGTTTTTTCAAACCAACTAGACCCTCGTGATGGCATCATACCTGGGTCAACAAACCATTTTGTAAATCAAAATTTTGGTCAGCGAAATTATTTTGATGCAGCAGCTGGTATTTTTTACCGTTATAAAAATGAAAATAAATTTAAAAACAGGTTTTCGGGAGGAAATATAGGGCTCTCAGTTCATCACTTGCCAAGACCAAATAATGGTTTAGCATATAATGATAAATACAGATATCCAGTAAAGTTTACATTGCACAGTGGACTGGAATTCCCTTTTTATTATCGAAACAGAACAAAAGAGGTGTTGAGATTGCAAGTGCGAGTAAGAGTGATTTCACAGTTTTTTAACAGTACCACTTTTACACTAGTTGATATTGGGAATACATTCGTCTTTCCTGAAAACAGGTTTTATTCAGGTTTTTTATTGCGTTTTGTGCCCAAAAGTCCTTCATTAAAAAACACCTATGGAACTTCATTTTTTATAGGTTATGTACTTAAAGAGAAAAACCCACAAATAAATATTGCATATGCCTTTGAAAACAGTATAAAAGGTGTTTCAAAAGATATTGTAGCTGGCAGTACTACAAGCCATGAGTTTAGCCTCAATTTTATAATTCTCAACAAAAAAAGTTGCCCGTCATGTGGCAAAAAAGGGCAATTGGACTGCTTTGATTTTTAGGCTAAAAATTAAACTCTCTTCAAACAGTATAGGAAAAATATTTCCTATACTTTGCAATAAAACAGGTGTTTTCACCCTTGTTTTTAATATGGGGTTTATTTTTTCTTTGTATTCTGTTTGGTATGCGGGGTGCAATAGCACCAAAACAACGCTCTTTATACCCATACAAAACAGTGTGTTTCTAAAAACAACGTGTTGTTGGTAATGTGTTGCATGGTGGATTAAGGCAGGTTTACTACCTTTGTGGGGTTGATTGCAGTTTTAGAAACATAGAAACTTTAGACTATAAAGGATAAATATATTTAGTGTCCTGATGATAGTTCTGTACAGATAAATCGCGAAACTTATTGTACAACAGAGCTGCATCGGAGGACACACTCTTATAAAGGGTGTGCATTCCTTCATGCTGTTGCTGTACTAGGCTTTCGCGAGCCGTTCTGTGCAATAAGCGTTGGGTGTACACCCTTTTTAAGTTTTTATAGCATGACTAAACATACCTATTTGCATTTTTCCGTAAAACAATCTTGCGATGTTGCAATTTTGCAATTCGCACAAGCTATTACTTAAGTAGTTTGCCGCCGTTATTTTTAATCAATTCAAGCTACACCATTAACAAATTAACGCATTAATTGTCCTATAAATTCTGCATTTAAAACCAATCAATTAAACATAAACTCAATGAAAAAAAACACAAACCTTCAATTGCTGCAAAACGTTGCAGTTGCATTCTTCTTTGTTTTAGCATTTCTAGCTTCACCACTACTTTCCAATGCACAAGATGGTCAAGGGCCTCCGCCCGAAATCCCTGTTCCCCTTTGCCCAGTAAACAACATCACCTTTACCCCACAACTGGGTTTTGGTACTATCAACAAAATACTTATTGGCGGCTCTGCCACTAACGATGGCACGATTTGTTGGAATTGCTATAACGATAGCAATAGCTACGGTCGCTCACGTGCCTTTAATATATCTACCAACCCCTATGTAAGTGGTTCTAATGTGCCCAACTTTAGTGCCCGCATCACCCAAGATTTACAAAGCAGTGTTATGCGTTTTCAGGTAGGGCAAGCCAATTGCTACAACCAAATAGTGTGGCAAAAAGGATTAACCATGCGCACCGATGGTAGTGTAGGTATTGGCACTGATGAAACCTTTGGCTACAAACTAGCTGTTAATGGTGGTATTGCCTGTAAAAACGATGTATTTCTTACCCAAACCGATTTGGCTTGGCCTGATTTTGTTTTCACTAAAAACTACACCCTAAAACCTCTTTTGTTGCTGGAGAGAGAAATTGACAGTTTGGGACACTTGCCACAAATGCCCTCTGCTGCTGAGGTAGAAAACAAAGGACTATCCCTTGCCACTGTTACCACCACAGTAGTGCAAAAGGTAGAAGAACTTACCTTGTATACCATTGACCAACAAAAGCAGTTGGAAGAATTGAAAAAGCGTAATGAGGCTTTGGAAAAACAAAACCAAGAGATGAAAGCCCGCTACGATGAACTTTTAAAGCGTTTGGATAGTCTATTAAAAGAAGAAGAATAGTAAATTTGACTTATTAATTGTACGAATATGCGATTGCCCCTGCTTTTTATACTGTGTGCCAGTTTGCTGTTTATCACTAATTGCAAGCCTGATAAAGAGGATTGTTTTGACCCTACCAACCCCCAATGCAAAAACTATGACCCTTGTTATGGGCAAAAGCCTGTAACGGCGGATATTGAGCTTTCACAGAGGATAGAATTAGGAGCTATTATTGGTGAAAATGTGGTTTACATAACCGACCACGATAATATATTTCCGAAATCACAAATTCGCTTTCACTGTCCTTTGGACAATGCTAAATACACTTGGATACTAGGTTCTGAAACAATTACGAGTCAAACTTTTGAAAGGCATTTTTTTGATTCTCCATTTGACACATATACGGTAAGGCTAATAGTTGAAAAAATACCTAATAAGAGCTGTTTCCCTGCTGATAATGGAATAGATACTTTGACTTTAAAATTTAAAATAGTTAAAGTTTGTGAATTAGCAGCTGTTGGTGTTTTTAAAGGCAAATGGGACAATATACAAAGCGATAGCGCTTTGATTTCATTCCGAACATTCTTTGACGGAACGTTAACTGATAGTTGCAATACAGGTATATCGAGATATACAAATTTACAAAATAAGGGTGATACACTTTTCGGAAGTAAAACGTATGTTTCCAATTCAGAAGTTATTAATTATTACCCAGGTACATTGGGTTTAGGAAACCTAAATTTAAAGTATCAAGACTCAAATAGTACTGTGCATATAGATTATTTCATCGGCACAAAACACTATGTTTTTCGAGGAAGAAAATATTCTAACTAACTCAAATTAAACAATAATGACCTTAAAAAATATATTTTTTGGGGCAGCTATATTGCTGTCCTATATTCAGCTTTATGGGCAAAATTGTGTGCGATTGATACGCACAAAATATGATAGTGCCCAAAACAATGAATTAAACCCTTTTTTTCCCAACAAAATAAATCCGTGGCTAAATACTTTTGATTTTGCTGCAATAGATAATGGAACTGCATTTGCCGACATCCCTTTAAATCCAAATGCTGGTTGGCTAATAACAGGTTATACTGGAGGTAATTTATCAATGATGAGTCCTTATAGTGTGTCAATGCCAAGCGAATACCGTTATCTAAGTAAATCACCAAATGGTGGGGTGGATGGAGTTGATAAAAACTGGGAAGATGGTTGGGAATTGATGTGGATGAACACAGGGTTTTATCCTAATGGCGACAGTATAAATGTCGCTGATACAAATCGAGTTATAAAAACAAACTATGGTCTAGCTAATCCTCGCACACCTTACATTATCCTTTATAACCGTTATCAAGGTAAGCTAAGGATTTTTGCAAATTTAATTACTGATTATAATGCTTATAATAAAATTAGACTAAAACTTGAACACCCTGATAAACAGAAAGCTTCAGGAATTTTTAGACATTTGCTAAATTACGACCAATCATTGGATGTTATTTCACAAAATAGTTCAGTTAGCTCTATTAATTTTCAGAATCTAAATAACCCAAGGCAATGGTGGTCTACTGATGTTCAACTGGGTTATGACCCTTGTGTATGTAGCCATCGAAGTGATATCGACTTTAGTTTTTTTGCTGTTAAAAGCGTCAATGTGCAACTCTTTGGAAGGAGTGTTGCTACTCAACAAACAATAAACACATATGATAAGAATTACCTCAGCAATGAGAGCATCTTTAATGCCGCAAATTCTGGAAATGGAGGTTCCTTTATATTTAAAGGATTTGATAGTTTGTTGGTGGAGTATGACAAAGAACTTGCATCATATAACTCACGCATGAAAAGTTACAATGCTCCATTTAATCAAGGTTTACGCCTAATCGTAGATGCAGCAAAAAATGGTGTTGTGAATGCTGGAGGAACATTTGTAAATAATGCTATTGGGGATTTAGCTCTTCGTACTCTGGTAATGATTGATGGGCCATCAGATGCTAATACCGCCACTTCAAAAAAATGGGCCGAGCAAGCAAGTAAAGGAGCAAAAGGAGCATTGGGTAAAGAATTTGACAATCTTACAGTTTCCCAATTTGGTAAAGAATTTTTAGGAGCTCCTGTAAGACCATCATTACCCTATGCTACATTCAGCGAAATGAGAATTTCAGGGTCAATATCTGATACAGGGGTTGTTTCAGCATCTAGCTTTATTACGCCGGGTTCATATAAGTTCCCACAGCAGCTTACAGCATATAACTATCCAGCATATAATGAAGCAGTAGGCTTATTTGCCCTTTTACGTAAACCACAGGTGTTAAAACTATACAATAACAGTAAGTTTCGTAATCCTATTTTCTTAGATATTGATACAGTAGCCACAACCGTTTTGCAGGATGATTCATTAGCTAAAATCACAAGTATTCGTCAACGAGGCTTACAAACATGGGTGCAAGGTCATCAAGTTAAACTTCGCCTCAAAGACCCATTAAAATACAAACTAAATAGGGCATTAGATTTTGACGATGCCAATACCAAACTGCATGTAAGTTTTGTGGTGGAAATGGATAATGCAATTTTTGACAGCACCGTTTGCTTTAATTTTAACCCCACAAGTTCAGGAAACATGTATTTGAGGGATGCCTTTCCACCTCAGGATGGTAAACCGTACCAAGCAATTTTTGAAAGTACTTGGGAAAACATGAAAGATGTTGGAGAAAAATTATTTATCGTCGATTTTACAAATACATTTAATACTTTTCTCGACCGTGATTTGTTGGTAGTAGAGCAACCTAATTTAAGTCCGACAGCTTCGGTTACTGACTGGGAAGATTGTATCAACGAAATAGGAGCCATGTTTAATGTAAAAAGGATTAAAATGAAAATTGCTGCCGATATGTATTTCGACCAAATTGGCAGCAATGGACTACAAAACAATACCTTTCAAAGTTTTACCTACTTATTGTACGACAGAGAAACAGGCGTAGATATACTTAACTCAACACAAGACAGCACCGTGCTTTTGCATTACAAGCAACCCCATTTAGTTCTTACTAATGAAACCATAGAAACTACCGACCCTTTTGTAGCCGAAACACGTGGCAATGTTATTTATGTAAATGCCAAAACCATAGAACTTAATGGAAATATTGGTGTTCAAGCAGGTTACACCGCCATTTTGCAAGCCACTAAAAGCATTAAGTTAGTTTCAGGTAATACAAATGTTAGCAATAAAATAAGGCTTAAAAACGTAAATGGATTTTCAAGATTTGATAACATTACCGAGACGACTCAAAGCGAGGTAGATGCATTTTGCCAAGACCAAAACAACGGTTATAAAGCCCTTATTGCAGCTAGTAAAACAGAAGATGAAGCCGAAGAACCCAAAGAAGAAGCCGCCAAAAAGATAGAAACCAGTGTCTATCCCAACCCAGCAGCCAACCAACTAAACATTGCCATAGGCGTAGATGATGAAAAACAATATACCTTTCAGGTATTTGATTTAATGGGTCGTAGCTTAACCAACGAAACCATTACAGGAGCAAACCAACCCCTGTTTGAAATTAATACCGAGTTGCTTTCAAACGGCACGTATTTATTACGCATCAACTCAGCCGATGGAGTTGTTGCCGAAACCCATAGAATAGTAATACTGAAATAGAGTAACCACACTTCTTTAAAATTTCAAAGCCCTGTACCAAAAATACAGGGCTTTTTAATTGAAAATCGATTTTCAGAAGTAGACCAACAACAAGTTGTTTATTTTTACCAACACGACGTTTTTAAAGCAGGTTATATCATTGATAATAATCCATTTACTAAAAACACGCTGTTGGAAATTTGTTGCAATTTTGTTGGATGAGTGTTTTTAAGCAGAAGGGGAGATATTTCATACTCCTTACTTGATAATTATAGAACAAGAAGCTGGTGATTAGTAACATTCCCGAAACAACTGATTTTGTGTTGAAACAACCCCCAACAATTGCAATTAATCGTCAACAATAGGCATTGTTTGTAATAAACACGAAACAATCATCACAAACACGAATAAACACCAATCTGTAAACCCCAACCACCCCATTTTCGTGGCACAAATGAAAATGGACACACCGCTTTCCACTAATAAAGCACACGTTTCTACTTCCAATACCTCTGCCATAGACAAACTAAGGCAATGCAAAGGCTATGAACACCTATCCCAAGAACAAGCCCTGCATCTACTCCAAAGCCTAGAATCCCTTTGTCAAATAGCTGTGCAAGCCTTTGCACCCTCAGAAAACCAATAAATTCCTATTGGACTATCAATGCTTAAAAACAGTACCCTTTATCAAAAAAATAAAAAGCTAGTTACCAACCATATAACACCATATTCAGCAATCCTGTGGAAATAAAAAGAGGCAGGCTTGCCTTCGTGGAACATTAATTGCGCGTGGAACACCTATAAATACTACAAACCTAAAATCAGCTATCCCGACTATGAAACAAAATAACCCGTCAACAACACTATACAACCCCTTTACCCAATTTGCCAAAGGACAATCCCTTTATAAAACCAAAACCAACGATTGTGTTATCTATACCCGTGTATCCGATATAAAACAAATGGATAACCTATCCTTAGAAACACAGCTTAAATACAGCAATCAATATGCACAACAAAAAGGATGGACAGTAAGAGAATACTTCGGAGGAACTTATGAAAGTGCCAAATCAGACGAGCGTAAACAATTCCAACGAATGATAAACTACGTTAAAACCACCAAGTATAAAATCTCTTACATCATAGTATATAGTTTAGAACGATTTAGTAGAAACGATAACAGTATATGGTTAGCCAACCAACTTAGAAAACTAGGCACAGAAATAGTATCCGTAACCCAACCCATTGATACCTCCAATCCCGCAGGACAACTCCAACAGAAAATGCTGTTCCTGTTTGGAGAACACGATAACCTGTTAAGAAGACAAAAATGTATGGCAGGTACAAAAGAACGTCTGCTAAAAGGAGAGTGGTGCAATAAAGCCCCTATTGGTTACGACCATGTAAAAATAAACGGAGAAAGAAAGATAGTCATCAACCAAAAAGGTCAACTTATCAAAAAAGCCTTCCATTGGAAAATGAACGAAGATTGCAGTTTAGAAGAAATCAGAAAACGATTAGCAGGACATGGTCTAAACCTACACCTAAGCCGCATAACAGAGATATTGAAAAACCCATTCTATTGCGGAATACTTACCCATAATGCACTAGAAGGACAAATAGTAGAAGGAATACATGAAAAACTAATCAGTAGAGAAGTCTTTTTAAGAGTAAACAAAATATACCAACAAAACAGTACAGCAGGTTATTCCCATAAAGAAGACAACAAAGACATCCCTTTAAAACGTTTCTTACACTGCCACCAATGCAAAGAACCCATGAGAGGGTATATCGCCAAAAAGTGGAACATACCTTATTACAAGTGCAATAC
Source organism: Bacteroidia bacterium (assembly GCA_037968475.1). Classification (GTDB taxonomy): domain Bacteria; phylum Bacteroidota; class Bacteroidia; order UBA8524; family UBA8524; genus SB11. The sequence continues at coordinate 65,332 of JBBKVO010000017.1, read as the reverse complement.
TAAGGGTTGTAAAAACAACCGTAATGCTAAACATATCCATAACCAGTTTACAGCAACCTTACAAGACTATACCATAGACAGTAGTTTACAGCCCATCCTTAAAGACCAACTGAGCCAAACACTCCAACATCTCTTAAAAGGACAAGAAGAAACCAATACAGCCCTTAAAAAGAAAAAAGAGGAACTCAACCAAAAGATAGAGCGATTAGAAGAACGCTATGTATTAGAAGAAATATCGGGAGAATTATACCATAAATATTTGCCCAAACTGCAAGAAGAACAAATCAAAATAGAGACAGAATTAGTCCAAACAAAAAAAGGACTGTCGAAGCAGGAAGAAATGGTAGATAAGATAGTAGAATTAGCTCAAAACCTGCCTCAATTATGGCAACAGAGCGATTATTACAACAAACAAAAGCTACAATACCTAGTATTTCCTAAAGGAATGGAGTATGATCGCAAAAATGATGTGTGTCGAAGTGAAGAAGTAAACCCACTTTTTTTATATATTGCAGACATAGCAAGACTTTCAGAAAAGGGACAACAGAATACTATAAATAACAATTCAAATTATTCTGTTGGGTCATCCTGAGCGAAGTCGAAGGAGTGCAGATGAATAAATAGGAATAAAAAATTACACCCAATAGCCAAAGGCTAAAAACCAAAAGCTAGTTTTAACAACAAAGAAAATGACCGAAGCTGATATAATAGGACTAATACATAGCCGCCGTAGCGTGTTCCCTCGCCAATACACAGGTGAAAAAATAGACGATGATATTGTGGCAGAAATGCTGGAAACAGCTAACTGGGCACCTACCCATAAATATACCGAACCTTGGCGTTTTAAGGTATTTAGAGGTGATGCACTAAAAAAACTGGTAGATTACCAAAAGCAATTGTATGTAGACAGTACTTTGCCATCGGAAATAAAAGAAGCTAAACTAAAAGTGTTTGATGAGACACCTGACCTTACCAGTCATATTATAGCTATTTCTATGCACCGCAACCCCATAGTTCCCGAAATGGAAGAAATAGCCAGTGTAGCTATGGCAGTGCAAAACCTGTGGCTAACTGTTACAGCATACGGATATGGCGGATATTGGAGCACGGGTGGAGGTACTTTTAACTCGCATATGCACCAGTGGCTTAAATTAGATGCTGAAACCGAAACACTTATGGGCTTTTTCTACTTGGGTGTACCTGCCGAACCTTTGCAAAAAGGTAAACGCCGCCCCATGAGTGAAAAGGTAACTTGGATGTAGTGAGTATTTACAGACTTTTGATTTAGTGATTTGTTGATTGTTAGTCATTATAAGAAAAACTTCATAGGCTATCGACGCAATCTTTTAGAAACTATATAGCGGGCAGTCATTCCTTTGAAAAAAGGAATCTGTGCGATAGATTTAAGTGAATTTCTTTATTGATTGACCTACGCTCCCACCCTCCGACTGCGCTCAGGATGACATCCGCACAAGGGGGATAATGCTGTGCAATAACTTATATTAATTCCTATTGAAATTTACACATTAAAGAACTCCATACTCATTGTAATTGTGTATTTGCTCAAAACAGGTGTGTAATTATTTTTAAGACTTAATATAATCAAAAACATACAAGTGATGAAATTGCTAACAGCTAAAAGCAAAAGACCAATAGCAAAAAGCTAAATGATAACTGTTAACTGTTAAATGAAAACTGTCTAAAACACTTCTAAAATCTGTTCGGTTTTATCTCTAAAAGTATAGCTATCGCCTGCTTTTTTGTTTAATAATGCTTGGGCAATCGGCGAACCTGCCGAAAGAGCAAACCATGTTTCACTTTCTATTTTTAGCTGACCAATGCTTATTGAGATATAAAAATTGCCTGTGGTGGTTTTTACAGCACAGCCTACATCAATAGTAGTATTAATTTTTTCAGGATTTATTTTTTGTAGAAACGATAATTCTTTAAGGGCTTCTTGCAACTGCTTGGCATTCATATCACGCACTATTTGCCCCATAGCACGCGCAGTTTCGTATTTATCGCCCATAGAGCTTTTACCCTCTTCGTTGGCCGAGTTTTGGGCATCCTCCATAGAAGTTTTTGCAGCTTCAATACGCTTGTTCAAAGCATCAAGGCAAAGGTTATATAGTTGTTGTTTAGTTTCTATCATTATGCAATAGCTTTTGGCTGTTTGCTCTTAGCTCTTTATCAAAAAAATCAGTAATTAAAACTCAAACCCTCTTAAGCCAAAGTTTAGGCGCATACCTACCACTAACATATTGCTGGTGGTGGTTTGGCTAGCTACATCGCTGTTTAGCTTGCGGTATATGTAGCGTACATCAAAAAACAGGTTGTGGGCGGGCATATAGGTAGCCGTAAGTTCGCCCCAAAGTAATGTATTGCCTACCCCCTGCCCCACGGTGTTTCCGTTTTCGGCATAGCGGGTATAGTAGTTTTTGTTAATATCGCCACCAAAGTTTTGCCCTGCGCTATCGGTACCGTATTTGGTATATATGGCCTTGGCTATAATATTAAAACGTTTTGCAGGTTGGTAGCGCACTATGGCTATCAACTCGTTAAAGTTTGCGCCCATAGGGTGTGCCAATGGTGTGCCTGTGTTGGTATAGGTTTGGGCATTATTAAAATGCTGGTAGGTATAGGGGCGCACATGGTTAGCCTCTAGCTGTATATCAAGATTGTTTATAGTAAAGGCATTTATATACTTCACACCTCCTTGCAAACCGTATTTGTTTAACCACGAACCACGATTGCTGCGCAACTCTTTTATATGAAACTCATCTAAAATTACTTGCCCGTAAAAGCTAAGACTTTGGGTAGGGTTGTATTTCAAGTCAAAACCCAAAAGGGCATTATCACCGCTTACTCCACTGTTTGATTGCTCAATTGCACGATAAAATATTATAGGATTCAAATAGTTATAATCAAAATGTCCGTTGCCTATTGCACTATCACCGCGACTAAACACTATGCTTTCAAAAATGCCTATGTTCAGTCGTTTGGTAAGGTTTACACTTAGGTGATGAAAGGTCATAAACTTATCGCGTTTATCACGCTTAGCCTGTGTAGGGTTAAAGGCATTTAGCTGCATAAATAGGTTGGTATAGTTTATACGCCAAACGTTTGTTTTAATCTTTAAAAATAAATTCTCTTTAGAAAAATCACTAAGTACTAGCGAGCGATATCCGTTACCAATAAAATTTCTGTCGTGTCCAAACTGAAAGTTCATCACCTTAGCCACATCAAAAGTGATATAACCACGTGCTTCAAAAAAATCAAAGGTATTGCTATCTGTTTTATAGGGTTTGGTTAGCCCTGCCCCGGGGAAAACTCCCGCTTCTCTAGTTCTATTGGCAAGGTATAGTGGTGCTTTCACTTGGTTTTCAGTCAGGTAAGTATAAAAGCCCACCTTGCGGCCAATTTGTCCGCGCATTTCAGCACCGCGTGTGTTTTGCCATATTGCACGGGTTTCACCATCCACTTGTTCCGTCCCTGCCGTAAAGTTCAACACAGGGTTTATCAATATACTAAACTCGTAGGCTTTAAAACCATACAAAGCAGCTTTATAGGTATAAAAATGCTTTAATACAGGTGTGCCTTTTACTACTGCATTATCCTGTATATCAGGGTTATCAGTAAGTAAATACTCAAGATTAAAAATATCGCGTTGGGTATACCGCTTGTTACTGTCTTTTAGTAATTGCTCGGCCATAGCTCCAATTTCGTAGCGTTGCAATGGTTTTGATGAGGTATGCAGTTGCCCGTACAACCAATATTTACGGTCAATCCGTCCGTTTATTATCTCGTAACGGTCGATAAGGTGCGAGTACTCGCGGTTATTGCTTTGTACAAACGACGATTGCGCAGAGCTGCACAAACTGCTTATAAGGGCTAAAAATACAACGGTATAGCGCATTGCTGCGAAGATAGCAGATTTTTGGGTGATGGATATTAACCAAACTATAAAACCCTTTCTACATTATTGGGTTGAAACCCAATTTTATTAAAATTACAAAGCTCCAAAGGACTGAAGTCCTTCGGAGCTTTAACATTTGTACTATATGAAGCTAAGTTTAGTTAGTTTTTAGCAATCAACATGGTTTTGGTATCAATTACATTATTGTTAATTATTAACGAGTAGTGATAGGTACCCGATACCATATTGGCACAGTTTAACTCAAGTTGGCCATACCCTGTTTTGTTTATAGGGAATGCTTGTATTAAACGTCCGTTGTTATCCGTAACTTTTATAAAAGCTGATGTTGCTGTGGCAGGCAAATAGTAATCAATAAAAGTAACATCATTTAATGGGTTAGGAGAATTTTGCATCAACATAGCTGCTTTGTTTATATCCACTTTTTGAATAGGTGTTCCTCCTTCAAGCGAGCCTTGAATTTTGTTTACTTCTGCTATTGCTTCTACTTTAGCTTTTAGGGCTTCTATCTCAGCTTGTTGGTCTTTTATTGCTTTGGTTAAAACAGGTATCAAAGCAATATAGTTTACAGAATAGTAACCGTCTTTTTCTTTAGTTACAGTATAAGGCAATACTTCTTTCAGTTCTTGCGCTATAAAACCATAGGTATTTCCTTCTGGAAAATTCCTGTCGGCAAACTCAGTTGCTTTATATTGATAGGTAACAGGGTTCAGTTTTTTAATAATCTCATCCGTATTTTCAATAGGCTCAATATTATCTTTAAACCTACTGTCTGATGTAATATTCATCCCGTTTATTAAACCTGTTCCGTTAATCGTCAAAATATGGGTAGATGGTAAATCTTGACAAGCATCCGCAGGAGGATTGCCGCCCAATGTCATCACATTACCAAACCAGCTTTTACCGTTACCATAAATAATTGCTCTATCAACACTATTTCCTTGTACAGCAAGTGCCTTTGTGCCAGCAAGTGGGTTAGTGTTCACCAAAATACCATAACCAAAGCTACACTCAGTATGCATGGCAGTAGCATATATAGCGTTGCGGCTATTATTTTGTTGGTATATATCGTCCCTATTATCTACAGTAAGTTTAAAGTTCCATGCAGGATTATTCGTGCCAATACCTGCATTGCCTATGCGGTACGCATTAACAGTATTAGACATTGGCGCGCTAGTAGTTCCAACTTCATACCAATCATCATCTTGACAATCAGGATTACATACTGAACTAATAGATACTAAATCAATTAAAACACCCCCATTACCATAGCAACTATTTGTACCTGAAAATCTAAGAGTAATATTAGATACTGTTGCTGTAAATATCCCAGATTCTTGCGTCCAAATACCCACGTCTGCTGTAGTTGATGTAATAGGGAATGTTGAAATTACAGCCCCACTTGATGTATTAATAACCTCAACCGTAGCAGTTGCTGTTTCACTTGGAGAACAATATGTACTTAGTAATCTATGAACACTTCTAAAAAAAGATAAGTTATAGTTAACACCCGCCAATAAACCTGTAATATTCTGTTCTATTACACCATCAAGATTTAAATCAATATGCTGATTCCCTCCACCGACTGGACAGCCCATAGTATGATGCCTACTATGGTGCAAATCTATATCACCGCTTATATAGTTCCAATTACCAATAGTAGAACTCGAAGGCACAACATAAAACTCAGTAAACCCTGAGGTGGGTACAAGTGGAGTTGAAACTTCAAAACTTTCATTTTGCACCAAGTTTTGTCCAAAAACCGGTGAAAATGCAATGGCCATTAATGCCACTAAAAAACTTAATTTAATTTGCAATACTGTTTTTTTCATAATAAAGATAGATTAGTTGCCTACTCTGTTAAGGCTTTTCGGCTTCCGCCACAAAACATGATTTTGTTTCGCAGTGCTAAAGTCTACCATAACTACCACATTATTTCTCTTATCGCACCAATGTGTCGTATTGTATTGCAAACGTGTAGCTTTTTTGTTTATATGTGTAACACTTAAAACTTTTCTAACTATTGCACACATAGCTTTAGAGTTTAAAAAATCTATAAACTGTTTTAACTTGCACCCCACCTATGGAACGCCAGCAAGCCCAACAACGCATAGAACAACTTACAAAAGAGTTAGCGCACCACAATTACTTGTATTATGTGCTATCACAGCCCGTTATAAACGATACCGACTTTGATTTTCTATTAAAAGAATTAGAAAAACTAGAGGCTGAATATCCTGAATTTGCCGACCCTAACTCGCCCACACAAAAGGTAGGAGGAGCTATTACCAAAGATTTTGTAACCGTGCAGCACAAATACCGCATGATGAGCTTGGGCAACACGTATAGCGAAGACGAGTTGACGGAGTTTGATAACCGCGTGCGAAAATCGATAGGTGATAATTTTGAGTATGTATGCGAGTTAAAGTTTGATGGCTTGGCCATTAGCTTACTGTATGAGAACGGTAAACTGGTTCGCGCCGTTACCCGTGGTGATGGAGTGCAGGGCGACGATGTAACCAACAACGTAAAAACCATAAAAAGTATACCCCACCAACTAAAAGCGGGCGATTGGCCTGCACAGTTTGAAATACGCGGCGAAATTTTTATGCACCGCAAAACCTTTGATAAGCTTAACCATAAACTTGCCGCCGAATTGCGCGAAAAGGGTTTGGACGAGGATGAGATAAAAGAACGCTTGTATAAAAACCCGCGCAACTTTGCATCGGGCTCAGTAAAAATGCAGGATAGTGCAGAGGTGGCTAAACGCCCCCTTGATGCTTTTTTGTACGCTATATATACCGACCAACCAATTGCCGAAACCCATTACGATAGTTTGCAAAAAGCTGCACAATGGGGTTTTAAGGTAAGCGACCACTACCAAAAATGTAAAAACTTGGACGAGGTATTTTCATTCATAAAAAAATACGAAAAAGAACGCCCCAACCTAAGTTATGATATTGACGGTATAGTGCTAAAGGTAAACGACTACCTGCAACAGCAAGATTTAGGCTTTACGGCAAAAATTCCTCGTTGGGCTATATCATACAAATACAAAGCAGAAGCCGCCGTTACCATGCTGCAAAAAGTAACCTACCAAGTAGGCCGCACTGGTGCTATTACACCCGTTGCCAACCTTGCGCCCGTATTTTTGGCAGGCACTACAGTTAAACGCGCCAGCCTATACAATGCTGATGAAATAGACAGACTAGACCTGCACGAAAACGACACCGTATTTGTAGAAAAAGGCGGCGAGATTATACCAAAGGTTACGAGTATTGATATAAGCAAAAGGCTACCCACAACACAAAAAATACAATACATTACTCATTGCCCCGAATGTGGTACCCAACTGGTGCGCAAAGAAGGCGATGCTATACACTACTGCCCCAACGAAAACGGTTGCAAACCACAACTAAAAGGCAAAATTGACCATTTTATAGGCCGCAAAGCTATGGATATTGACGGCTTGGGTGCTGAAACCGTAAGCGGTTTGTACGATAAAGGTCTTATCCGCAGCTATGCTGATTTATACACTCTTACTTACGACCAACTAATAGGACTTGAGTTTGAAATAGGTGATGAAATTGACGGCGAAAAGAAAAAACGTTCACTGCAAGAAAAATCAGTGCAAAACATACTTAAAGGTATAGAGGCTAGTAAAGCCATTCCTTTTGAGCGCGTTTTGTTTGGCTTGGGCATACGTATGGTGGGTGAAACTGTAGCCAAAAAACTAGCCAAGCATTTTGGAAATATAGATAAACTAGCCGCTGCTACTAAAGAAGAAATGTCGGCGATACACGATATTGGCGAGAAAATTGCCGAACACGTAGTACGCTTTTTTGGGGATGAAGAGAGCCATGCCCTCATCCAAAAAATGAAAGATAATGGCTTGAAGTTTGAGATTGAGGAAGAAGAAGGCGTAGAACGTACTGATAAACTACAAAGCAAAAGCTTCTTGGTATCGGGTGTATTCAGTATAAACCGTGATGATTTGAAAAAGATGATTGAGGTAAATGGCGGACGAAATGTTAGCAGTGTTTCAGGTAAATTAGATTACCTTATAGCTGGCGATAAAATGGGTCCTGAAAAACTGAAAAAAGCTACTGACTTGGGCGTTACCATCATCAGCGAGCAAGATTTTATGACAATGATTGGCTAAATTTTTGATTTGAGATTTAAAATTTGAGATTAATTAGCACTAATCTCTATATATGCACCATCACTTTGGGACTAAAGCAACAAATAGGTAAATACTACTACAAAGGCGAACTAAATAAAAACAAACGCACCAAAGCATTTGTTCCCTTTAGCCAAGCCAAAACCGTAGGCATACTATACAATGCCAGCAATGAGCAGATGAAAAAAACTGCCCACCAGTTGATTAGCGCTTTGCAAGCACATAAAAAAGATGTGCAAAGTTTGGGATTTATAAACGCCAAAAAAATTCCCGAAGGCTTGCATATCACTTATGGCTACGAGTATTTTAACCGCAGCCATTTAAATTGGTTAGGGCTACCCGTACACTCGCATTTAGAAAGTTTTTTGCAAAAAGAGTTTGATTACCTTATCAATTTAGATACTGAAAAAATACAATACAGTTTTATGGCCGCACGCTCTGCTGCCAAGTGTAAAATAGCACCATCAAATACTTTATATAAAGAGGCTTACGATTTGATGCTAGATGCTAAAAATGCTGATTTTATTAGCGAGCTATTGCGTTATTTACAAAAAATAGGCTGAATTTTGCAGCCCAAATAAACGGATTATGGATAAACTAAAAGGAACGGGTGTTGCCATCATCACCCCTTTTACTGCTGATGGAGAGGTTGATTATATTGGCCTTGAAAAAGTTACCGAGCATATTATTAGCGGCGGATGTGATTATATAGTTATGCTAGGCACAACAGGTGAAACTGCTACCCTTAGCAACGATGAGAAGCAGCAAATAGTAGCTACCATAAAACGTGTTAATAACAAACGTATACCCCTTGTAATAGGCATTGGCGGTAATAATACCCGCGAAGTAGTAGCCACCATTAACGCCTTTGATTTTGAGGGTATAGATGCCCTGCTATCGGTTAGCCCATACTATAACAAACCCAACCAACAAGGTATTATAGCTCACTACACTGCCATTGCTGATGCCTGCCCTCGTCCTGTAATATTATACAACGTACCCGGACGTACGGGTAGTAATATGACTGCAAATACAACGCTTACACTTGCACAACACCCAAATATTGTTGCTATGAAAGAAGCTAGTGGCAATATGGAACAGTGCATGACTATTATAAAAAATAAACCTGCTGATTTTTTAGTAATAAGTGGCGATGATGCCCTTACCCTACCCTTATTAGCGGCAGGTATGGACGGAGTAATATCGGTAATAGCCCATGCCTACCCTGCTGATTTTAGCAAAATGGTGAATCTTTGCCTAAAAGGTGATTTTGAAGCCGCACGCAAACTACATTACGGCATACTAGATAGTGCCCTTACCATTTTTGCTGATGGTAGCCCTAGCGGGATAAAAATAATGTTAGAGCAAATGGGCATTTGTGGCAGCACAGTGCGCCTACCGCTATACCCTGTTAACGATGAGGTGAAAGCCCAATTGATTGAACTGGTAAAGAATTATTAATTTTTCATTAAAGATAAACCAAATAGCCACAGAAGAGAAATACTTCTGTGGCTATTTGGTTTATGGGTATTTATAACACAAAAAACCATTAATTAAACCGACATCGATTTAACCAATGGTTTATTTGAGGAATTTAAGCGGTTGCCTGATTAGGCCGCTTTCTGATTTTTTTTGCTTTTCAAATCGAAGGCAATAACCAACAATCCTAAGCCTATTACAGAAGCAAGTACAATTTCAGCAACACTTGGAGTAATCATAAACAACATACGCAACTATTTTTAATATGCACGCAAGGTATAGCTGTTTATATTTTTACCCTAGTTGACTTGAGCACATATCCACCTAAAAAATAATTAATAGTATTTTATTATATACAGTATGGTTTTAATATCTCTATTAACGGCGTTTTACAAACCATTTATTAACTATTTCTTTACCTACACTTACTTCTATTCTATAAGTAGCAGGTAACAAATCTTCGATATTTATGATTTGTGTACCCTCTATTTTGCCTTCGGTTACCAGTTTTACTTGGGTATTGTATATTTTATATGTAGCCTGCTGCGCATGGCTTAATGTTATTATGATTTGGGTATCGGCAGGGTTGGGGTATAGTTTATAATCAAATGTGGCAGGCGGTGCTTTTAAAGTGGTTGCAGTATTGGCAGTAAACAGCCATTGGTATGCAGCTCCAAACTCACGCTTCCAATACCATTCGCTATGTGCACCATCGTTGTGTATGGTTACTTTGCGTTGGGCAATATCAAAACCTGCTTGGCTAAGGGTTTGTTCAACATCGTTTATATCACCTACCAAATTTTGGCTCTCATTTTTTCCGCCAATGGTATATATACGCAAGGGTTGCTTAAAACCTGTGTTGCTTATAAAACCTTGCAGCGAGTCTTTATTTATCCAATAGGCCGGCGAAAAAACACCTACTTTGCTAAATACATTTTGGTATTTTATAGCTGCATACAAACTAATCAATCCCCCCAAACTACTGCCTGCAATGGCTGTGTTTTGCCTATCGGCAAGTGTTTTATAATTAGCATCAATATATGGTTTTAGCGTTTGTACTATAAAATCAACATACTTATCGCCCTCTCCCCCACCGTATTGACTGTTTTTGTATGGGGTATACTCGGCTATTCTATCGCTACCATTGTCTATAGCAACTACAATTGCTCCTTTATTTCCATTTTTTTCAAGCTGGCTAAGGGTTTCATCCACTCCCCACTCGCCCGCAAAAGAGGTAGCCGCATCAAAAATATTTTGGCCATCGTGCATATAAATTACGGGATAATGTGTAGTACTGTCGGCAACATAGTTATTGGGCAGGTATATCAATACTCGCCTTGTGCGTCCTAGTTGAGGCATAGCAAAGGTATTGCTGATTACTTTTACATTGGGCAGTGCCGTAGAGTTTCCTCCTGCTTTTTGGTCTTCCCAGCCATCAATAGTCAAATCAATAGTTTGTCCGTTGCCAAAGGTAAACTCTCTATCGGGTCTATAACTACCGTTTGCCGTAGCCTCAACAGTAGCCCAACTGCCGCGTGTAAACTTAAATTTTATAGTACCTGTTTGTGCGCCAATAGCAATAGTATAGGTGTTGCCCGTTTTTGGGCTAAGCTTGTATGCTGTATCTGCTGGATTCCAGCTATTAAAACTGCCCGCCACATATATGTCCTCACCTTGTGGGGTATTGGCAGGAAGTGTAACATTAATAGTTACTTGCGCCCAAAGAGCAGCATTAACCAGTAGAAAAAGGGGTAAAAAAAATGCTTTCATTTAGTGTACAATGTACACTAAAATTCCCAATCATTCAAATAAGGTATGGCATGGTAGGCGGTTAAATCAAACTGGGTAGGAACAACCGATACGTAATCATTTGCCAAAGCCCACTCATCAGTATCTTCACCATGGTCTCCGTTAATAAACTTACCTGTAAGCCAGTAATAGCTGCGACCTCCTGGGTCTTTACGCTCATCAAAATTTTCTTGCCATTTGGCTTTGCACTGACGGCAAATTTTAATGCCTTTTATACCCGTTTCATCTTCAACTTTAGGGAAATTAACATTTAGCAGCGTGCCTTTGGGTAAACCGTTTTTAAGCACATTTTTAGCTATAGCCAATAAGTGCTTTTTAATAGGTGCAAAGTTTGCATTGTAACTGTAATCGCAAAGTGAAAAACCTATTGAGGGTATATCTTCAATAGCACCTTCAACGGCTGCCGACATGGTACCTGAATAAATAACGTTTATTGAGGAGTTTGAACCATGATTAATACCTGATACTAATAAATCGGGTTTACGGTGCAAAACTACATCAACAGCCAGTTTCACACAATCAACAGGCGTGCCCGAAGCTTGGTAGGCTTTTATATTGGGGTATAGATCAACCTCATCCAATCGCAAAGGTTTTGATATGGTAATAGCGTGCCCCATACCCGACTGAGGGCCTGCGGGAGCTACTACTACTACTTCGCCCAACTCTTGCATCCACTCTATCAAGTTGCGTATACCTGGGGCTGATACCCCGTCATCGTTGGTTACTAATATTAGGGGTTTCTTCTTTTCGCTCACGATTTATTATTTATGAATTAAGATTTTAGATTTAAGAGAAACAATCCTCATTCGTAAATCTAAAATCAAAAATTAATACTTGTTAATTATGCTTGGCCAATAGGGCCACTAAAACCCGGTGGGAATGAAGGGTAAGGCTCGTCGGTATTCACCTCGCCAAAGTTATCTTCAAACTTATCAATATTGTCTTTTAAGGCCATTAACAAACGTTTGGCGTGTGATGGTGTAAGTATAACCCTTGATTTTACTTTGGCTTTGGGCACACCGGGCATCATACGTATAAAGTCAATAATAAACTCTGAATGTGAATGTGTGATGATGGCAAGGTTTGAGTAAGTACCATCAGCTACTTCTTCATCCAGTTCTATATCAATTTGTTGAGAGTTTTCTTGAGTCATATCAATAGTAATTAATTTGTACAAATCTAAGCAAAGGGGTTTATAATGCCTGCGTTGTTGGCGTAATATGCCAACAAAAAACCCACAGGCTTGTGCCTGTGGGTTTATATAGTGTGATTATGAAAATACTACCTAGTCGTTTTTAGTAGCCATTAACATATCGTATTCTTCTTGCGAGCCTACAATCATTTTTTCGTATTCGCGCAAACCAGTACCCGCAGGTATTAGATGCCCTACTATTACGTTTTCTTTTAGGCCGGCTAAGTGATCCACTTTACCGCTTATGGCAGCTTCGTTTAGCACTTTAGTTGTTTCTTGGAACGATGCTGCACTCATCCAGCTTTGTGTACCCAAAGAGGCTTTTGTTATACCCATAACTACGGGACGAGCTGTTGCTGAAGTCGCAGGACTTGCTTCTACAAGAGCAAGATCTTTACGTTTTAGCATAGAGTTTTCGTCTCTAAGTTTACGCATGGTGATAATTTGACCTACTTTTAGGTTGCTTGATGCACCTGAATTGGTAACCACTTGTTTGTCGTATATCCAATCGTTTTCATCTAAGAAGTTAAGCCTTGTTACAGCTTCACCTTCAAGGAAGCGGGTATTACCCGGATCGGTAACTTCAACTTTTTGCATCATTTGGCGAACAATCACCTCAACGTGCTTATCGTTGATTTTTACACCTTGCAAGCGATATACCTCTTGTATACCATTTACTATATAGCGTTGTACAGCACTTGGGCCTTGTATACGCAATATATCTTGTGGGGTTATTGCTCCATCACTAAGCGGATCACCTGCTTTTACATAGTCGTTATCTTGCACCAAAATGTGTTTTGATAGCGATACCATGTATTTGCGCACTTCACCGTCTTTAGATTCTACCAATACCTCACGGTTACCACGTTTAATACCACCATAACTTACTACACCGTCAATTTCAGTAACAACGGCAGGGTTTGATGGGTTACGAGCTTCAAATAACTCGGTAACACGTGGAAGACCACCTGTGATATCTCGGTTACGAGAAGTTACACGAGGTATTTTTACCAGAATTCTACCGGCAGCTACTTCCTCTTTGTCATCAATAACAATGTGAGAGCCAACGGGTATATTGTATTCTTTTACTATTTCGCCTTTTTTGTTTACAATTCTGATAGAAGGTATTTTAGTTTTATCCTTGCTATCAATAGTAACTTTCTCTTTGTGGCCTGTTTGTTCGTCGCTTTCTTCACGGAAGGTGATACCTTCTATAATGTTTTCGAACAAAATTTTACCTGAATTATCGGTAAGAATCGCGGCGTTAAAAGGATCCCATGTACAAATTACATCACCTTTTTCTACCTTCTGTCCGTCTTTTACAGATAAATGCGCACCGTAAGGAATGTTATTGCTAATAATGGGAACACCTGTTTTTTCATCTAGAATTTTAGCTTCGCCTGAACGACCTAAAACTACATCTGAAATAGTGTCTTTATGGTTAAGCTCTACAACACGTATGTCTTCAAACTTAACAATACCACCAAATTTAGCAAGTAATTGAGATTCTGTTGCTGAACCTGATGCAGCACCACCCACGTGGAAAGTACGTAGTGTAAGCTGTGTACCCGGCTCACCAATTGATTGTGCAGCAATTACACCTACTGCCTCGCCTCTTTGTACCATACGGCCAGTGGCAAGGTTACGTCCGTAGCATTTACCGCAAACACCATTTTTGGCTTCGCAGGTAAGTACCGAGCGTATATCTACAGTTTCTACTGCTGATGCATCTATTATTTTAGCCAACTCTTCATCCAATTCAGTACCTGCGGGGCAGTAAACTTCTTTGGTTATAGGGTCAACAATATCGTATAGGCAAGTACGTCCCAAAATACGTTCGTACAAGCTTTCTACTATATCTTCGTTATCTTTAAGAGCTGATGTTGGTATACCCCTAAGAGTACCGCAATCTCTCTCGTTAATAATTACGTCTTGAGCCACATCATGCAAACGACGAGTTAGGTAACCCGCATCCGCAGTTTTAAGAGCCGTATCGGCCAAACCTTTACGCGCACCGTGTGTAGAGATAAAGTATTCAAGTACAGAAAGACCTTCTTTAAAGTTTGATATAATAGGGTTTTCTATAATCTCACCTGTACCACCACCTACGTTTTTCTGTGGTTTTGCCATCAATCCCCTCATACCGCCCAGCTGACGTATTTGCTCTTTTGAACCCCTAGCACCCGAATCTAACATCATATAAATGGGGTTAAATCCTTGGTCTTCGTTGCTCAAGTGTTTTAGCAAACTATCTGATATGCGTGAGTTAATACGAGTCCAGATATCAATAACTTGGTTGTAACGTTCGTTATTGGTAATAAAACCCATATTGTAGTTATTCCAAATCTCATCCACCTGATCTTTGGCACTTTGGATTAATATATTTTTCTCTTCGGGTATGTTTACATACGCAAGGTTAAATGATAAACCACCTTTAAATGCATAGTGGAAACCTAAGTTTTTAATATCATCTAGGAAACGAGCCGATTTTTGCACACCAAAATCTTTTACCATTTCGCCAATAATATCGCGAAGTGCTTTTTTGGTAAGTAATTGGTTAACAAAACCAAAACCTTCAGGCACAAATTGGTTTAAGATTATTCTACCTACGTTGGTTTCTACAATCTTTTCAGCCAGTCCTTTACCTTCACGTGCAATTACTTTGCATTTTACAATGGCGTGTAAATCTACACGACCTTCATTATGCGCTATAATAGCTTCTTCAGCTCCGTAAAATACAAGACCTTCACCTTTTACAGGTTTTTCAGGTGTATTGCGGCGTTGTTTGGTTATGTAATACAAACCCAATACCATGTCCTGTGATGGTACAGCAATAGGTGCACCGTTAGCAGGATTCAAAATATTGTGAGGGGCAAGCATTAATATTTGGGCTTCCAATATGGCTGCGTGTCCCAAGGGAACGTGAACCGCCATTTGATCACCGTCAAAATCCGCGTTAAAACCTGTACACACCAAAGGATGCAAACGTATAGCTTTACCCTCAACCAATTTAGGTTGGAAGGCTTGTATACCTAACCTGTGCAGTGTAGGAGCACGGTTTAGCATAACCGGGTGAGCTTTCAATATATTTTCAAGAATCTCCCAAATTACAGCTTCCTTACGGTCTACTATCTTTTTAGCCGATTTTACAGTTTTTACAATACCTCTTTCAATCAGTTTACGAATGATAAACGGTTTGAATAACTCAGCAGCCATACCTTTAGGTATACCGCACTCGTGCATATCCAATTTAGGACCTACAACGATTACAGAACGGCCTGAATAATCTACCCTTTTACCTAAAAGGTTTTGACGGAAACGACCTTGTTTACCTTTTAGCATATCGCTTAAAGATTTAAGAGGGCGGTTACCATCAGATTTTACTGCGTTTGCACGACGGGTATTATCTAATAAAGAATCTACCGCTTCTTGCAACATCCTTTTTTCGTTACGCAAAATCACCTCAGGAGCTTTAATCTCGATAAGGCGTTTCAAACGATTGTTACGTATAATAACACGACGATACAAATCGTTCAAATCCGAAGTTGCAAAACGACCGCCTTCTAGTGGAACTAGTGGGCGAAGTTCAGGGGGTATTACAGGAAGTATTTTCATAATCATCCATTCAGGACGATTTTCTACTTCGATGTTTGCACTACGGAAACTTTCAATCACTTTCAAACGTTTCAAGGCTTCTTGCTTACGTTGTTGTGATGTTTCATTAGCCGCTTGGTGGCGTAATGAATATGAAAGCTCGTCAAGGTTAATCCTTGATAACAATTCCCAAAGACCTTCAGCACCCATTTTGGCGATGAATTTATTAGGGTCAGTATCTTCAAGATGTTGGTTGTCTTTTGGCAAAGCATCAAGAATATCTAAATATTCTTCTTCTGTTAAGAAATCAAGATAGTTTACACCATCTTCTGCTTTTACACCTGCTTGTATAACTACATACCTTTCGTAGTATATAATCATATCTAGTTTTTTGGTAGGCAAGCCCAACAAATAACCAATTTTATTAGGCAAAGAACGGAAGTACCAAATGTGAGCCACAGGTACTACCAGTTGTATATGCCCCATACGCTCGCGGCGTACTTTCTTTTCGGTAACCTCAACACCACAACGATCGCAAACTATACCTTTATAGCGTATACGTTTGTATTTACCGCAATGGCATTCGTAATCTTTTACAGGTCCAAAAATCCTTTCGCAAAACAAGCCGCCCATTTCTGGTTTGTATGAGCGGTAGTTAATGGTTTCAGGTTTTGTTACTTCGCCAAAAGAACGCTGTAAAATGGTTTCAGGTGATGATAACCCTATGCGTATTTTGGTGAAATTACCTTTTAGTTTTATATCTTTTTTAGCTGACATACGTCAATATTTCAAAAGTGTTAATGGAAATTGTTAAAAAAATACTACTCAAGTGTTACTTCCAATCCAAGTCCTCTCAATTCATGCATCAATACATTGAATGATTCAGGAATACCCGGTTGTGGAAGGTTATCACCTTTTACTATGCTTTCATAGGTTTTTGCACGACCTACTATATCATCAGATTTAATGGTTAGTATTTCTTGCAATATGTTTGATGCTCCGAAGGCTTCAAGTGCCCATACCTCCATCTCACCAAAACGCTGACCACCAAACTGGGCTTTACCACCCAAAGGTTGTTGTGTAATAAGTGAATATGGCCCTATTGAACGTGCGTGCATTTTATCATCAACCATGTGCCCTAGTTTAAGCATATAAATTACGCCCACTGTGGTTGGTTGGTGAAAACGCTCGCCGCTCAAACCATCGTACAAGTGTACTTGTCCGTTGGCTGGCAATTCAGCTTTTGAAAGGAACGCATCAATCTCGCTAGGTGCAGCACCATCAAAAATAGGGGTAGCAAATTTTACTCCTAGTTTCAAACCTGCCCATCCTAAAATGGTTTCGTATATCTGTCCAAGGTTCATACGCGAAGGTACGCCCAGTGGATTCAACACTATATCTACAGGTGTACCATCAGGTAAGAAAGGCATATCCTCTTCTCTAACAATACGTGCAACAATACCCTTGTTTCCGTGACGACCTGCCATCTTATCACCCACTTTTAGCTTACGCTTGTTGGCGATTGATATTTTAGCAAGTTTCAAAATGCCTGTTGGTAACTCATCACCTACGGTTAGAGCAAATTGCTTGCGGCGGAAACGTGATATTTCTTCGTTAACAGCTATTTTATAGTTAACTAATATTTTTTGTATTAGTTGGTTTTTAGCTTTATCAGTAGTCCAGTTATCAGCATTTACATTGGTATAATCCAAATCGCCTAAGTTCTTTTGAGTGAATTTAACGCCTTTGGGTATCAACTCTTCGTTGTATACGTTTATTACACCTTGTGATGTTTTACCGTTAACTACAGTAAACAATTTATCTATCAACGTATTTTTGATAGAAGCAACTGTTTTTTCGTGATCGGCTTCTAACTTAGCTACTTTGGTTTTTTCATCACCTTTGGCTGTTTTGTCCTTTTTAATACGGGCAAACAGTTTTTTGGTAATAACTATACCGTTGGTTGATGGTGGCGCTTTAAGCGATGCATCTTTCACATCACCAGCTTTATCACCAAATATAGCACGAAGTAGTTTTTCTTCAGGCGATGGTTCAGTTTCACCCTTAGGTGTAATTTTACCAATTAATATATCACCTTCATTTACTTCAGCGCCTACACGGATAAGTCCGTTTTCGTCAAGGTTTCTTGTAGCCTCTTCGCTAACGTTTGGTATATCGTTGGTTAGTTCTTCTTCACCACGTTTAGTATCACGCACTTCTAGCTCATACTCAGTAACGTGCAATGAAGTAAACCAATCATCGCGAACAACTTTTTCTGATATTACTATCGCATCCTCAAAGTTGTACCCTTGCCAAGGCATAAATGCCACTTGCAAGTTTTTACCTAAAGCCAACTCACCATCACGTGTTGCATAACCTTCGCACAATGGCTGGCCTGCTGATACTTTTTGACCTTTGCGAACAATAGGTTTTAAGTTAACACAAGTGTTTTGGTTGGTACGTAAAAATTTGATTAACGGATAGCTTTTTGTGCTACCAGAAAAACTTACCAAATTTTCATCTTCGGTATATTCATACCTTATGCGTATTTCAAGCGCATCAGCATACTCAACCACACCGTCGCCTTCGGCAACTACAAGTGTGCGAGAGTCTACTGCAACTTTTTTCTCTAAGCCTGTACCAACAATAGGTGCATCAGGGCGCAACAAAGGCACTGCCTGACGTTGCATATTCGAACCCATCAGCGCACGGTTGGCATCATCATGCTCAAGGAAAGGAATTAGTGATGCTGCTATAGATACGATTTGGTTAGGCGCAACGTCCATGTAATCCAATTTTTCAGGATCCACCATGGGGAAGTCGCCCTCGTACCTTGCTTTTACTTTCTCAGTATCAAAATTACCATCCTCATCAATTGATGAGTTTGCTTGTGCTATAGTTTTACGATCTTCTTCTTCAGCACTAAGGTATTCTACAGGCTCACCAACAGCAACTTTACCATCAACCACCTTACGATAAGGAGTTTCGATAAAGCCCATACCATTAATTTTAGCGTGAACACAAAGTGATGATATCAAACCAATATTTGGTCCTTCTGGAGTTTCGATAGTACACAACCTACCATAGTGGGTATAGTGAACATCACGAACCTCGAAACCTGCACGCTCACGCGAAAGACCACCCGGGCCAAGTGCCGACATACGGCGTTTGTGGGTAATCTCAGCTAATGGATTGGTTTGATCCATAAACTGCGAAAGCTGGTTGGTACCAAAAAATGAATTGATTACCGATGATAACGTACGTGCATTAATCAAATCAGTTGGCGTAAATACCTCGTTATCACGTATGTTCATACGCTCACGAATAGTACGCGCCATACGAGCTAAACCTACTCCAAATTGTGAGTAAAGTTGCTCGCCAACTGTTCTAACACGACGGTTACTTAAGTGATCAATATCATCCACATCAGCACGCGAGTTGCTTAATGCTATCAGATATTGTATAATGGCTATAATGTCTTCTTTAGTAAGAACCCTTATATCCATAGAGATATCCATCTCTAATTTGCGGTTGATACGGTAGCGACCTACTTCACCCAAATCGTAACGTTTGTCTGAAAAGAACAAACGCTCGATAATACCACGCGCTGTTTCTTCATCAGGCGGATCAGTATTACGTAATTGGCGGTAGATATGCTCTACAGCTTCTTTACCGTTGTTTGATGTATCTTTTTGTAGGGTATTGTATATAATAGCAAAGTCGTTTGTTACAGTATCCTCTTTACTTAAGATGATACTTTTAACACCCGCGTCTATTATCAAATCAATATGATCGTCTTCTAAAACTACATCACGTTCAACAATAACTTCGTTACGTTCGATAGATACCACTTCACCGGTATCCTCATCCACAAAATCTTCTACCCAAGTGCGAAGCACCCTGGCAGCAAGTTTGCGACCTAACACTTTTTTAAGTCCTGATTTGCTTACTTTAACTTCTTCAGCAAGATCAAATATGTTAAGAATGTCTTTATCGGTTTCAAACCCGATAGCACGTAACAAGGTTGTTACTGGGAATTTCTTTTTACGGTCGATGTAAGCATACATCACGTTGTTTACGTCGGTAGCAAACTCCATCCAAGAACCTTTAAAAGGGATAACCCTAGCTGAGTACAGCTTGGTTCCGTTGGTATGGTATGACTGACCGAAGAATACACCGGGCGACCTGTGTAGTTGTGATACTACAACCCTTTCAGCACCATTTATAATAAATGTGCCCTTAGGAGTCATGTAAGGTATAGTGCCCAAGTATACGTCTTGAACTATAGTTTGGAAATCTTCGTGATCTTTATCGTTACAAGAAAGGCGAAGTTTTGCCTTTAGGGGTACGCTATAGGTTAATCCCCTTTCAATACACTCAGCTATGGTATAGCGCGGTGGATCAACAAAATAATCCAAAAACTCTAATACAAAGATATTCCGTGTATCTGAGATGGGAAAGTTCTCTTTAAAAACCTTATATAATCCTTCGTTTGCGCGGTTTTCAGAGGAAGTTTCTAGCTGAAAAAACTCACGGAAGGATTCAAGTTGTACATCTAAAAAGTCAGGATATGCTATTATCTGCTCTATAGTTGCAAAACTTATTCTTTCCTGGTTGTTTGTGGTTGTTGCCAAGTGAATATTATTTAATGAATGAAAGGTAGAAAAGTAAATAGTGGAATATAAAAGGGAATAGACCCACGGGAAACCCGGGGTCTATGCTATAAAAAATGCCGTTGTTATTACTTAACTTCAACGTCGGCTCCGGCTTCTACCAATGCAGCTTTAATAGATTCAGCTTCTTCTTTAGAAACTTTTTCTTTAACTGCTTTTGGAGCACCGTCTACCAATTCTTTAGCTTCTTTCAAGCCAAGACCTGTTAAATCTTTAACAAGTTTTACTACGTTAAGTTTTGCGCCACCAGCTGATTTCAATATTACATCAAATTCAGATTGTGCAGCTTCTGCAGGAGCTGCATCGCCACCAGCAGGAGCAGCAGCAACTGCAACTGCAGCAGCAGCGGGCTCTATACCGTATTCGTCTTTAAGAATCTGAGCTAACTCGTTAACTTCTTTTACTGTAAGATTTACTAATTGTTCAGCGAATTCTTTTAAGTCTGCCATTGTATTAATTTTTAAAAATTGTTCTTGTTTAAATTTTTGTTATGAAATGTTTTGGTTATGCTGCGCTTTCACGCTCTTGTAATGTTTTTACTATACCAGCCAATTTATTACCGCCTGATTGCAATGCTGAAATAACATTGGTTGCAGGAGATTGTAATAAACCGATAACCTCGCCGATAAGTTCGTTTTTAGATTTCAGTTTGGTTAGTGTATCTAGCTCTTTATCACCAATAAATATATCAGAGTCAATATAAGCACCTTTAAGTAGGGGCTTATCGCTTGTTTTTCTGAATTCTTTAATGGCAACGGCAGGTATTTTTGCGTCATCGCTAAACATTAATGATGATGAACCTTTTAATATTGAAGGTAAATCGCCATAGTTGTTTCCTGATACTTCCATAGCCTTACGTATTAACGTATTTTTGGCTACTTGTAGCTTAATACCGTGCTTGTGCAAGCTACGCCTAAGATTGTTGTCTTTGGCCGCAGACAAATTAGCTGTGTCTGTAATATAAACGAATTTATAATTACGGAACTGTTCAGCTAGTTCATTTACTATTGCCTCTTTTTCTTGCTTGTTCATCTGTTTCTCACGTTTTAATAATCAATACACCCAATACAATTAAATACCAGGTATTGATTTAGTGTCAACATTAATTCCCGGACTCATTGTGCTTGAAAGGTATATACTTTTGAAATAAGTACCTTTAGCAGAGGCTGGTTTAAGTTTTGATAATGTTTGAATTAATTCAATTGCATTATCGCGAAGGTGCTCTGGAGAGAAGGAAGCTTTCCCAACCGAAGCGTGAATGATACCTGTTTTATCAACTTTAAAGTCGATTTTACCGGCTTTTACATCCTTAACCGCTTTTCCAACTTCTAGAGTAACAGTTCCAGATTTTGGATTAGGCATCAAGTTACGGGGACCAAGTATTTTACCTAACCTACCCAATTTAGCCATAACTGTTGGCATAGTAATGATGATATCAACATCAGTCCATCCGCCTTCAATTTTGGTAATGTATTCATCAAGCCCAACGTAGTCGGCACCGGCCTCACGTGCTTCTTCTTCTTTATCAGGCGTGCATAATACTAATACACGCACTGTTTTTCCGGTACCATGTGGTAATACAGCTATCCCCCTTACCATTTGATTGGCTTTACGAGGATCAACTCCCAAGCGAACATCAAGATCAACTGATGAATCAAACTTGGTAAGTGATAAACTTTTTATTATCGTAGAAGCTTCTTCCAAAGAGTATATCTTTTTAGAATCGAAGGCTTCTAATTGTTTTTTGCGGTTTTTGGTTAAACGTGCCATTTTTTAAAATCTCACTTAATTTTACTGAAAATTATTCCCAAGGGGCTGAGCCGTTAACTGTAATACCCATACTACGCGCAGTACCAGCTACCATTTTCATGGCAGATTCTACTGTGAAGCAGTTTAAATCGGGCATTTTTTCTTCGGCGATGGTTTGTACTTGTTCCCAAGTTACTGAACCTACTTTTTTACGGTTTGATTGCTCTGAACCTTGCTTTACCTTGGTAACCTCTAATAGCTGTGCAGCTACGGGAGGTGTTTTGATAATAAAATCGAAAGATTTATCTGAATATACTGTGATAACAACCGGTAGTATTTTACCGGGTTTATCTTGAGTTCTCGCATTAAACTGCTTGCAAAACTCCATTATATTCACCCCTTTTGCTCCCAGTGCTGGGCCAATTGGTGGTGCAGGGTTGGCAGCTCCGCCTTTGATTTGTAATTTTACAAATGCTTGTACTTCTTTTGCCATTGTTGTTTATGTTAAAATGCTTTGCTTTAAACGGTTGGAAGCTTATCCGCTACCGGCATTGCACAATTTGTTTATTGTTCTTTTTCTACTTGTACGTAATTTAATTCAAGCGGTGAGCGACGGCCAAATATTTTTACCATCACTTTTAGCTTTTTCTTTTCTTCGTATACTTCTTCAATGGTTCCGCTAAAACCACTAAAAGGTCCGTCAATAACCTTCACAGTTTCACCTTCAATAAATGGTTCAATTGCTGTTTCACCTCTATCAGCATGCTCATCAACAGTACCTAATATACGCGAAACTTCGTTTTGCCTTAAAGGAACGGGATGATCACCACCCAAAAAGCCCACAATACCATTAATTGCTTTAATTAGTGGTCCTACTTCACCTACCAAATTTGCTTGAATAAGTATGTAACCGGGGTAAAAGCTGCGCTCTTTTGAAGTTTTTTTACCGTTTTTTATTTGGTATACCTTCTCCATCGGAATAAGCACTTGAGGCACATATTCACTCAAACCAGCACGTTCAAGCTCATTTTCAATGTAAGCCTTTACTTTCCTCTCTTGGCCGCTAATTGCCCTTACTACATACCATTTAAAATCCTGCTCCTGCATTATTCGTTTTTTTTCTGGTTATTTAACCATTGAGTAAAACAGGCCCAACACTTCTTTCAAACCAAAGTCTGTTAAGGCTACTGCCACTGAAAATATTACTGATGATACTAATACTAACATAGTACTAGATTGCAGCTCCTCCCAAGTAGGCCAGCTAACTTTATGCACCAACTCATCGTATGATGCTACTATATAATCTTTTACCCTTTTCATAATGTGAAGGATTCTTATCGCAGGGGTACCAGGATTCGAACCCGAATCAACGGTTTTGGAGACCGCTATTCTACCATTGAACTATACCCCTTTTTTTCAAGTTTATTATAGATACAAAAATCAATCCCGAAAATTTCCGGGATTGATTTTAATATCGGGTTACTTAAATAACCTAGTTAAGTATTTCTGTTACCTGTCCTGCACCAATGGTACGGCCACCTTCGCGGATAGCGAAACGTAAACCTTTTTCCATTGCTATTGTAGATAACAACTTAACAGTAATTGTTACGTTATCACCAGGCATAATCATTTCAGTACCTTCTGGAAGGAATACTTCACCTGTTACGTCTGTTGTACGGAAATAGAACTGAGGTTTGTATTTGTTAAAGAATGGAGTATGACGTCCACCTTCTTCTTTACTCAAAATATAAACTTCACCTTTAAAATCGCTGTGTGGTTTTACTGAACCTGGTTTGCAAATAACCATACCACGACGGATTGATTCTTTATCAATACCACGTAGTAGGATACCAGCGTTATCACCAGCTTCACCACGATCTAATATTTTACGGAACATCTCGATACCTGTAACGGTTGAGGTAAGCTTTTCAGCACCCATACCGATGATTTCTACAGGTTCGCCTGAGTTAATTACACCCCTTTCAATCCTACCAGTGGCAACAGTACCACGACCAGTGATTGAAAATACGTCCTCGATAGGCATCAAGAAAGGTTGGTCAGTCAAACGTGGAGGAACTGGAATCCAGCTATCAACTGCATCCATCAAATCCATCACAGTTTTTACCCATTTTTCATCACCGTTCAAAGCACCAAGTGCTGAACCTTGAATAACAGGGATATTATCACCATCAAACTCATAAAAGCTCAATAGTTCACGAATTTCCATTTCAACAAGTTCAAGAAGCTCTTCGTCTTCTACCATGTCTACTTTGTTCATAAACACAACCAATTGAGGCACACCAACTTGGCGAGCTAAAAGGATATGCTCACGAGTTTGTGGCATAGGACCGTCAGTTGAAGCTACCACTAATATTGCACCGTCCATTTGGGCAGCACCAGTAACCATGTTTTTTACGTAATCGGCGTGACCTGGACAGTCAACGTGAGCGTAGTGACGGTTAGCTGTTTGATACTCAACGTGAGCAGTGTTAATGGTAATACCCCTTTCTTTTTCTTCAGGAGCAGCATCTATAGAGTCGAATGAGCGAGCTTCAGAAAAGCCTTTATCAGCCAACACTTTTGTAATAGCCGCAGTAAGGGTAGTTTTACCGTGGTCAACGTGACCGATTGTACCTATGTTAAGGTGGGGTTTTGAGCGGTCAAAATTCTCTTTAGCCATTTTATTGTAATTTTAAGTATTCGTTTATTTTAAAGTTAAATCAATCTAATATCATCTTCACTGTTCATCGCATCATTTTGAGCCGTTGATGAGAATTGAACTCACGACCTCTTCCTTACCAAGGAAGTGCTCTACCCCTGAGCTACAACGGCAGTTCCAGTTTTTTGAGCGGGAGACGAGGCTCGAACCCGCGACCTACAGCTTGGAAGGCTGTCGCTCTACCAACTGAGCTACTCCCGCAAACTAGCTTGAGGTTGTTTGGGATGTATGATTGGTAAATCATACATCCCTCGAACACGCATGCCTTGGGTGGGGAGAGAAGGATTCGAACCTTCGTAGGTTTCCCAATGGATTTACAGTCCATCCCATTTGGCCGCTCTGGTATCTCCCCGTTTGCATTAAAAAATGCGAGCCACTTGCCGGGATCGAACCAGCGACCTACTGATTACAAATCAGTTGCTCTACCAGCTGAGCTAAAGTGGCTTGTCTATAAAAAAGAACAGTCCTTTGAAGGGGATAATTTATCTTATCTCTTTTTCAAAGGACTGCAAAAGTAGTAGAAAAAATTATTTGTACAAAAGATTTTTTAAAAATTTACTGCACGAAGCTTACTCTTGTATTTTTTTAACTGCATTTTTAGCGATTCGACAGCCATATCTATCGCACACTCAAAGGTTTGACAATGCTCTTCACAAAACAGCGTTTGGTTCTGAACATTTAATTTTACTTCAAGAGTTTTGTTGTTTTCGTCTGTTACGTTCTCAACTTTGAGATAAACATTGGCATCAATAATATTATCGTGGAAGGTTAAGAGCTTTTCAAGCCTCTTGTTAATGTACTCGATAAGTTTTTGATCAGCGGTAAAATGAATAGATTGAATTAAAATTTGCATAGCTCTTTAAATTTTAGAGTGTAACAATTATGATTTAGGGTGAGATTTCTTATGTACGTCTTTTAACCGTTCTATTGTATTGTGAGTATATACCTGCGTTGCCGCAAGGCTTGCATGCCCTAACAATTCTTTAATTGCATTAAGATCGGCGCCATTTTCGAGAAGGTGGGTAGCGAATGAGTGGCGCAAAACATGAGGACTCCTTTTTTTAAGTGTAGTAACCAACGATAAGTTACTCTTCACAATATTATAAACCAGCTTGAGGTACATTTTCTTACCCTTGTTGCTTAACAAATATATATTTTTTTCATCGTTTTCAAGCTTAGCATCGCAATAATTTTTGATGAGTTCTAACAAAGGCTTATTTACGGGTATTATGCGTTCTTTATTTCTTTTCCCCAACACTTTTAGCGTACCGCTATAAAAATCAATGTCATCGTCTTTAAGATTTATTAATTCGCTTAAACGCATTCCTGTGCCATATAGCAGCTCTACCACAAGCCTATTGCGTGTTGAAAGGTAATCATCCCCCTCTTCGGGCATAATAGTGTCTGTAAGGGCAGCTATTTTGTTTTTTTCAATAAAAACAGGTAGTAGTTTAGGCTTCTTGGGAGCTTGTACCTTGCTCATAGGGTTGCCTTGCACCTGCCCTATTCTTTTTAGGTGCTTAAAAAAACTTTTTAAAGACGATATTTTTCGATTTACTGATGTGGCTTTAACACCATCGGCCAATAGCTGTGCTAACCAACTGCGTATTTGCTGATGGGTAATTTCAGAAAGAAGAATATTATTGTAATGTTCGGCTAGATATTGCTGAAACTGTTGTAAATCTTTATGATAGGCGGTAACGGTATGGGCAGAGTATTTTCTTTCTACTGCCAAGTACTCTATAAAAAGCAAAATTTCTGCATCCATAAGCGGGTGCTTAAAGATACAGAAATTTTTTATAATAAACCAATAGTAGCGTTGCTACTTAATCGTTTATTGTTTGTTGTTTTTGCTTGTAGGCAGCCTTAATAACTTGAAGGCGGCGTGATACCGATTGTTTTTCGAACGCTTGACGGCGACGCAACTCTTTTAACACACCTGTCTTTTCAAATTTCTTTTTGAATTTTTTAAGTGCTTTCTCTAAACTCTCGTTTTCTTTTACGTTTACTATAATCATGTTATACTTTCAAAAGGATTGCAAAGGTAAGATAATATTTACCTTTATACAAAAAATTTCTATTTTAATACTTCTCGTGATATTACTAATTTCTGAATTTCTGATGTACCCTCGCCAATAGTGCATAGTTTGCTATCGCGGTAGAATTTTTCTACAGGGTAATCTTTGGTATAGCCATAGCCTCCAAATATCTGTACGCTTTCAGTAGCCGACCTAACGGCAACTTCTGATGCGTAATATTTGGCCATAGCTGATAGTTTGTTTAACGGCTGTTTTTTGTTTTTTGCATCTGCGGCTTGCATAGTAAGCAATTCAGCAGCTTCAATTTGCATAGCCATATCAGCCAATTTAAAGCCTATTGCTTGAAAATCGGCTATTGGTTGACCAAATTGTTGGCGTTCTTTGGCATATTTTAGTGATGCTTCGTACGCGCCTTTTGCTATACCTAATGATAATGCTGCTATTGATATACGGCCACCTTCAAGCACTTTCATTGCTTGCTTGAAACCATGCCCTACTTCGCCTAAAATTTGGCTTTTGTGTACACGGCAGTTTTCAAAAATTAATTCGGTGGTTTCACTGGCACGCATACCTAGTTTATTTTCTTTACGACCTGCGCTAAAACCCGGTGTACCTTTTTCTATTACAAATGCACTTATTCCGTTACTGTCAAGCAATTCGCCGGTACGCACCATTACTACGGCTACATCGCCGCTTTTTCCGTGTGTTATCCAGCTTTTTGCTCCGTTTATAACCCAATAGTCGCCATCTTGCACACCTACGGTCATCATACGGAAAGCATCCGAACCTGTATTGGGTTCAGTAAGCCCCCATGCACCAATCCACTCGGCAGTTGCAAGTTTTGGAAGGTATTTTTGTTTTTGTTCTTCCGAACCAAAATACAATATATGACCTGTGCACAAAGAGTTGTGCGCAGCTACTGAAAGACCAATTGAGCCGCAAATTTTTGCTATTTCGCTAATTACGGTAACATACTCGAAATAGCCAAAACCTGATCCGCCGTATTCTTGTGGTACTAATACACCCATCAAGCCCAACTCGCCCAGTTTTTTAAATACTTCAATTGGAAATTCTTGGCTTTCATCCCACTCCATCATTTTAGGGCGGATATGGCGATCACCAAAGTCGCGAACCATATCGCGAATCATTTTCATGTTTTCAGTTTCTGCAAATCCTATTGTGTTTGTAGTTGCTGTTTCTATTGAACTCATGTGTGGTGTTTTTTCAGAGAAATGGCAAAAATATACTTTTTTTAGTAACGATTGAGCTTAATTTAACTTTAGTCTAAAGGCTTTGTTACTAAAAGGCTATATACCGTTGTAAAAGATTCTTGTATTTTGGACTAAATATACCTGCACTATCAAGCACTTCCCACCCGTGTATTTTACCTCGCTTTTTAACAAGACTGATTATCTTTTTCGATTGTTTATAGCTGATATATGGATGGTGAGATAACTGGGTTAGTATAGCAGTATTTATATTTAACTTTTCAATTTTTGTGCTATCCACACGCAATTGGCTTTTAATCTCGGCCATCCGTTGTTGCTGTTCTTGCAGGGTATTGGCATTAATATAAAAGGCTTCGCCCAATTGGTCGAGCGTAAAATACCCACCCGACTGTCGACGGTACTCCAATATTCTATGGGCATAAACAGGGCCTATGCCCTTTACTCTTAGAAGTAATAATGAATCGGCAGTATTAATCTCTACTATTAAGGGGTTTGGTTTAGGTAGTTCATCGGGCAAAAGCAAATAAGGTGCTATTGCTTTATAAGCGCTATCAGTGAGGTAATACAGTTTAGCAAAATCTTTTTTCACCCTAAACTTCCCTCCTTTTTCTCTGTAATTTAGTATTTGTTGTGCTAGCTTTTCACTCAACCCGCTTTGTATAAGACTGTCTTTACTTGCAGTATTGGGGTCGAATGATTTTAATTGATAGGTTGCAGTAATCTCTCCCCTTTTTACTGATTGTTGCTGCTTACGTGTATTTTCTTTGAATGCTTTTTCGGCTTCGTTTTTATTTGTACTATATAAAAGGGGTATAGCAAAGTTGGCGATAATAAACCCCAATAAAACAAAAAGCAGAAGAAAGACGCCATTGCGCTCTCTTCTGCTAAATGTAAAATATTGTTTGATAGCTTTTTTCACAGTATGCTAATATACTGCTACCAGCTTGTCAACATTGTATACGCCTTTATCTAGTTTTTCTTTTACTTCGGTAAAGGCTTTTAGGGTTTCTTCAACATCAGCTAAGGTATGTGCCGCCGTAGGAATAAGGCGAAGTATAATCATGCCTTTGGGTATTACAGGGTATACTACCATAGAGCAGAATATATCGTAATTCTCCCTCAAATCATGTGTCAACGCAGTAGCTTCGGGGATTGTTCCGTTTAATATAACGGGTGTAACGGGCGATGTGGTGATGCCTATATTAAAGCCACGTTCTCTTAATCCGTTTTGCAAGGCGTTTACTATTGTCCACAATTTTTCTTTGTGCTCAGGTTGTGTACGCAATAGTTCAAGGCGTTTTAGTGCGCCAATAACCATAGGCATTGGTAAACTTTTGGCAAATATCTGCGAGCGCATATTGTAGCGAAAGTGTTTCACTATGGGCTTTTTACTGGCAATAAATGCACCTATACCTGCCATACTTTTTGCAAATGTGCTAAAGTAAATATCAATATCATTAGTAACACCTTGTTCTTCGCCAACACCTGCACCTGTTTTGCCTATTGTGCCAAAACCATGTGCATCATCAACAAACAAACGGAAGTTGTATTTTTCTTTTAGCTTTACTATGTCTTTTATATTGCCTTGCGCACCACTCATACCAAAAACGCCTTCGGTTATTACCAATATACTACCGTTGTTTTCGGCAGCTACTTTGGTAGCACGTTTCAGTTGGGTTTCAAGGCTTTCCATATCGTTGTGGCTATACACAAAGCGTTTGCCCATGTGCAGGCGCACACCATCAATTATACACGCATGGCTTTCGGCATCGTATACTATTACATCGTGCCTATCAACCAATGTATCTATAGCACTTACCATACCTTGGTAGCCGTAGTTTACTAGTATTGCATCTTCAAAACCAACAAAATTGGCCAATTCTTGTTCTAATTGCTCATGGTAAACAGTATTACCACTCATCATACGTGCACCCATAGGGTAAGCCATACCGTATTGTGCGGCTGCCTCTGCATCGGCTTTGCGTACTTCGGGGTGATTTGCTAAGCCCAAGTAATTATTTAGGCTCCACACCAATTTTGTTTTGCCCCTAAATACCATGCGGCTGCTTATTTCGCCTTCTAGCTTAGGAAACATATAATAACCTTCTGCACCTTCAGACCACATACCTAATGGCCCTGGTTTGCTTTCTAACTTCTCAAATAAATCCATAAATAAAATCGGGGTAAAAAAATTATGCGAAAATAAATAAATATGCTTGGCTATAAAATTGTCTTTGCACACACAAGTGTGCATACAGTGCTTTTTGTAGCATTACTTTGGTGCTTTTCTATACAGGTATATACCCAGTGCTAAAAATATGGCATTGGGTATCCATACCGCAATTAAAGGGTCTAACCCTCCTGATGTAGCAAAGGTATTGCCAAAATGCCCAAATAGCATAAACGACGCGCCTACCAGTACACCCAAAAATAAGTGTATACCAATACCTCCCCGCACCTTTCGGGAGGAGATGACAAAGGCTATAAGGGTGAGTATGACTCCTGCAAAGGGGAATGCGACTCGCCTATATTTTTCTATAAGATAATAATCAATATTGGTAGCTCCCCGTTCTTGCTCATCAACAATCACTTCATCCAACTCCGTTCGGTTCAAAACACCAACTTCGTCATTTCGTCTAAAAATATGTTGGGGATTAAAGTTGAGGCTTATATCCATTTGGTCGCCCTTTTTTATACCTTCATTACCATTGGGCAAAAACTCACGTATAAAATAGTTTTGCAATGCCCACGTCTGCGTTTCAGGATTCCAATACAGTTTTTCGGCATATATTTTCGATTTCATCTCTAAACCGTCGAAACGTTCTAAAGTGAAATGATAACCAAAACTATCTTTATTGTTAAAGGTTTGTAGGTATAGTAACTGTCCTTTTTGTATTTGGCGGTGTATATTGTTTTTCCAGTTATTGTCGCTTATACGACCTTTTAACACTCTATTTTGAAAATCAACGCGCCGTTTATCGGTTTCGGGTATCACCCACGAGTTGAGCAACCAAGTAATCAACCCTAATATCACTGCTCCTATAATATAGGGGCGCAGTAAACGGGCATAGCTGGTACCACTTGCCAGTATGGATATAATTTCGGAATTGGTGGCTAATTTTGATGTGATAAGCAGCACCGCCAAAAAGGTAAACAACGGGCTAAACAGGTTGTAGAAATAGGGTATAAAGTAGATGTAATAATCAAACACAAGGCTATGGAAACTAACCTTGCTGCTAATAAAATCGTCGATTTTTTCTGATGTATCAATTACTATTGATACCAATATGGCTAAACCCAATGCAAAAAAGAAGGTGCTAAAATATTTTTTTAATATATACCTATCAAGTATGGTTAGCATGGGCAGTTTAGTTTACAGTTTTGGTATTTACATCCCCCTACCCCCTTCGCTTGCACTCTATCTACGCACAAGGGGGACATTGGTTAACAAACGTTATTTATCTCTTAATTGTCAAATCTTCAAATTATTAAAGCCTTGTTTGCAATTTGGGTACCATTTGTTGTTTCCACTCAAAAAAAGTGCCCTCTTTTATTTTTTGACGTGCTTCTTCCATCAGCCACACATAAAAACTAAGGTTGTGCAAACTGGCTACCATAGCCCCCAACATTTCTGACGAATATATAAGGTGGCGTAAATAGGCTTTCGAATATTCAGGCGTAAGCAATTCGTCAATAGGACTAAAATCGTTATGCCATTTTCTATTTTTAATATTAATAGTCCCTTCGGCAGTAAACAGCATTCCGTTGCGGGCATTGCGCGTGGGCATCACACAATCAAACATATCTATACCTAATGCTATACATTCCAGCAAATTGACGGGCGTACCCACACCCATAAGGTAACGGGGTTTATCTTTGGGTAATATGCCACATACCAACTCAGTCATTTCATACATCATCTCAGCAGGTTCGCCTACTGATAGGCCGCCAATGGCATTACCATCACACTGCATTGATGCTATATACTCAGCCGATTGCATACGTAAATCTTTGTATACACTGCCTTGCACTATAGGGAAAAGTGTTTGCTCGTAGCCATACAAAGGGTCGGTAGTCCTAAAATGGTCAACACAGCGTTTTAGCCACCTATGGGTAAGGTGCATAGATTTTTTGGCATAGTCAAACTCGCAGGGGTAGGGCGTGCATTCATCAAAAGCCATTATTATATCGGCACCAATTTGGCGTTGAATATCCATTACCCCTTCAGGGCTAAAAAGATGTTTGCTACCATCGATATGCGATTTGAACCACGCACCTTCTTCGGTAAGTTTACGTTTTTCGGATAAAGAAAATACTTGAAAACCACCGCTATCGGTAAGTATTGGGCCATCCCAACCTATAAATTTGTGTAGTCCGCCTGCTTGCTTTAGCACATCAGTGCCCGGACGGAGGTA
Organism: Bacteroidia bacterium; assembly: GCA_037968475.1. Classification (GTDB taxonomy): domain Bacteria; phylum Bacteroidota; class Bacteroidia; order UBA8524; family UBA8524; genus SB11. Next base: position 32,320 of record JBBKVO010000017.1, on the reverse strand, counting down.
CAGGTGGTAGGTATTGCCTAAAATTATTTGGGCTTTTATACGGTTTTTTAAATCATCTTGACGGACAGCTTTTACTGAACCTACTGTGCCCACAGGCATAAAAATAGGGGTTTGTATAGTGCCGTGTGCGGTTTCTATTTGGCCAAGACGCGCGCTGCTATTCTTGTCTTCTGCCTGTAAGGTAAATTTCATGGGCAGGGCAAAGATATTGCTTTATTCGAAGTGAAAAGAGAAGTTAACAATACGACTCCAAAAACCATTAAAAGTTTCGGTGTATACAAAGCCGTCTTTTACCAGTACATTATTTATACTGTTTGATATTTTTATTTCGGGAGAAAATTTAAAATAAGGGAAATAAATATCAAACCCAAAACCTACTTCGTAGCTATAAGAAGTGGGCACTACTGCTACAACAGGATCTGTCAAACTACGGTTTGCATTAATATTTGATGCCATATCAATACTAACTTTACCGCCTCCAATTACATAAAATCCATAATTACCAAAACGGCGTGTACGGTATTTTAACAGTAAGGGAAAATCTATATATACCGATTCAATCTTTACTTCACGATTGTTTTTAGGATTGGCAAACTCGTAAATTATATTGCGCTGACCCAATGCCAGTGAAGGTAAAAACCTAAGGTTAAAATGTTTGTTAACTCTATAGTCAATAATACCTCCAAGTACAAAACCGGGGAAACGTTTCACACCAATATTTTTAAGCGTATCAATGCTATGAAACTTATCGTAATCTAGTCTAACCTTAAAATCATTAGAGTTTAGCCCTAGTGTAAACCCCCAACGAACTCGTCTTTTGTTCCAATAATTAGGCATATTTAGCTGTTGAGCACTAAGCACAGTGCCGCTAACAACTAAAAAAAGTAGCAAAAATGCTTTTACCGTATGCCTGAATATATTGTGCAAATTCCGAATGTTAATGTTTTTTGTTCAACTGCTGTAAAACCTGTTTTTTGCATTATACCACAAAACTTGCCCCCTTCAGGAAAAGCTCTTACCGATTCGGGCAAGTAAGTATATGCACTTTGGTCTTTTGAAATTAGTTTGCCCCAAAGGGGTAAAATATTGGTAAAGTAGAAATTATACAGTTGTTTAATCGGGAATTTCTTAGGTTTAGAAAATTCAAGGACAACTAATTTGCCCCCTGGTGTTAACACTCGGTATATCTCAGCTAAACCTTTTTCAAGGTTTTCAAAGTTCCTCACACCAAAAGAAACGGTTACACCCTCAAAACTATTGTCTGCAAACTGCAAATTCTCACTATCGCCCTTTACAAACTGTATACTTTCACTCAATCCTCTCTTTTTTGCCTTCTCACGGGCAAAGCTCAACATCCCTTCTGATAAATCAAGTCCAACTAGTGTAGCAGGGTTCAATCTCTTTTTCACAGCAAAAGCAACATCACCTGTACCTGTGGCTATATCAAGTACACTTTTAGGTTGCACCATAGCCAGTTTATTAATGGCTTTTTTGCGCCACACATTATCTATACCCAACGATAAAAAATGGTTCAAAAAATCGTAGCGGTGAGCAATATTATCAAACATACGCTCTACCTGCTCCTTTTTGCCCAAGTCAGATTGTTTATATGGGGTAACGGTATTTATATCTTCTTTCAATTTTTTAGGGAATATGCGCTATTAAAAATCACTATAATTTTATTAACGCGATATTTTACTTTAGGTTTGCAAAGGTAGCAAAATACCCCTCTTTTTTTGTATGGAAATTAAAACCGCAAAGTTTATCAGCAGCCTTACCGATATAAGCAAACTGCCACAAACAGGCCTAGCCGAGTTAGCTTTTATAGGCCGCTCCAACGTGGGCAAGTCATCATTAATAAATATGCTGTGCGACCAAAAAAAGCTGGCAAAAACTTCATCAACCCCCGGCAAAACACAAACCATAAATCATTTTTTGATTGATGACATTTGGTATTTGGTTGATTTACCGGGCTATGGCTACGCCAAAGTATCAAAAGACAAACGCTATAAGTGGGAAGATATGATTAGGCTTTATCTACTTAAGCATGAACCACTTACTTGTGTGTTTGTATTGATAGATAGCCGACTATCGCAACAAAAAATTGACATTGAGTTTATCAATTGGCTAGGCGAAAACGGTATTGCCTTTAGCATAGTTTATACCAAAGCAGATAAACCAAAACCCAACGAGTTGAAAAAGAATATTGCTGATATGCAAGAGGAGCTATACAAGGTGTGGGAAGAACTGCCACCTACGTTTATTACCTCTGCCGAAGACAAAACGGGCAAAACTGAATTGCTTACTTATATAGATGATATTGTGAAAAACCTGATATAAATGGGTGCAAATACCTAACAAAACTTTTTTTATAGCTGATTAACAGAACGTTATTTTAAAAGTTCGTGTCGTTTTTTATAACTTGCCCTAAAAAGTTACGGCATGATAAAACTCTACTATAAAATTTTCACACCTCTTTTTGCTTCCATTATACTATTAGCGCCCTCTACTGTTTCGGCACAATTTAACCGTGATAGAACGGTGCGTATACAAGCAATCGTTACAGAAAATCCCCCAGCAGTTACCCTAAAATTTCAAAAGTTTACCGATGCTACAAAGCTGCAAGTATACCGAAAAACAAAAACGGCTGATAGTTGGGGAACGATATACGCCACACTTAATGTAGGCGATAGCACCTATACCGATGCTAATATTGGTGTTGGTGAAGCTTACGAATATTTGATTTATAAAGAAGGTGGCACAGCCGCTTTGGGTTATATATACAGTGGCATAAACCACCACCCTACCGATTTGCACGGTGCGATTGCTTTGGTAGTTGACGAGACGTACCAAACTGCACTGAAAACACAAATAGAACAACTTGAAAAAGACCTTATTGGCGATGGATGGCAGCCCTACCGTATAGTGGTAGCACGCAATGAAAGTGTTGTGGCTGTAAAAAACAAAATAAAAGCTATACCTAATATTAGCGCAGCATTTTTGTTTGGCAATGTGCCCGTTCCTTACTCTGGAAATCTAAACCCTGATGGGCATACTAACCATGTAGGTGCTTGGGCTTGCGATGGTTTTTATGGTGATATTGATGGCGATTGGTACGATGTATCGGTAAATAATAGTACTGCATCGCGTGCTGAAAATAAGAATATACCTGTTGACGGAAAATACGATGCCAGCAAATTTAGCAGCGATGTTGATTTGATGGTAGGCCGAGTAGATATGACCCGATTGGCTGCATTTAGCGAAAGTGATACGGCTTTACTACAATATTATTTGCAAAAAAACCACAGCTACCGCTTTGGGCAACTTACTGCACCTTATAAAGCCATTATTGATGATAATTTCCAATCGTACACCATAGCGTCTTCAGACTGGAGAAACTTTAGTTCGCAAATTGGTGAAGAAAATATTTTGGCCAATACACAAGGTGGTTATGATTATTACACTCAACTAAAAAAAGAATGGATGCTTTGGAGTGGCGGTGCAGGGGGAGGAAGTTATAACTCGTGTGGTGGGGTAATAAATACCGCACAATTTGCTACTGATAGTATTAAAACCATTTTTACATCATTAGCAGGCAGCTACTTTGGCGATTGGGACAGTCCCGATAATTTGCTTCGCGCAGCATTAGCTTCAAAACCATCTATATTGGCCAGTTTTTGGGGCGGTATACCCAATTGGGTATTGCACCACATGGCACTGGGCGAGAGCATTGGATATGGTGCTAGGCTAACCCAAAACGAGGACGGCACTTTATATGAAGGTAATTTTAACAATGCACAACGCGGTGTACATATAGCCTTAATGGGCGACCCTACTTTGCGTATGCACACCACATTACCTGCTGCAAGTACCAGTGTTGCCGAAACTGCTACTAAACGTATTACGGTAAGCTGGCAGCCATCGCCCGATAGTGATATTGTTGGCTACCAAATATACCGTGCCCCACATCTATATGGCACTTTTGGAAAGATTACTCCCAATTTTGTAACGGGAAGCAGCTTTGTTGATGCTGATCCTTTTCAGGGTAATAATGTATATATGGTGCGCGCGGTGAAAAAAATAACATCACCCGCAGGCACATATTACAATCTTAGCCAAGGAGTTTTTGATAGTGTATCGGTTAGTTTTCCTGCAAACATTGCTAGTTTGCAAAAAACTTTAGAGGTAATAGCTTACCCCTCGCCTACCCAAAATACGCTTACCCTGCAAGTGAATTTGCCTACTCAAAACCTAACTGGAGAAATACACAATGTATTAGGACAAACCCTACTACAATTCACTCTTAGCGGCCAAAACACAACGCTTGATGTAGCCCAATTGCCTACAGGCATATATTTTGTACAAATTAGTGGTAATGGCTATAAAGGTGCTACTAAGTTTGTTAAACAGTAATCTGATAAAAGTCATAGAAGTATTAGTAGCCAAAGTGTAGCTTTGAGGCTTAATATAACCGCCATGAAAAAAGTACTTATTGCACTAACCTTAACAGGATTTTTTGTAGCCTCATGCGGGGGTGATAAAAAACCAGCACAAAATACAACTACAACTCAGGAAACCACACCTGCTGAAACTACACCCGAACCTGCGAAAGCAACAATACCTGCTGATATAGAGGTTTTGCTAGAAAAACATACTTGCCTTACTTGCCACAAAATGGATGAAAAACTTATAGGCCCTGCCTATACAGAGGTAGCAATGCGCAACTATGCTGATGAGGCTATTGTGAATTTGATATACAACCCAAAACCTGACAACTGGCCGGGCTACCCTCCAATGATTGGGCTAAAAGATGTACCAAAAGAAGATGCTATGAAACTAGCCGGTTGGATAAATAGCTTGAACGATTAACGTTTTATATACTCTTTATTGAATTTGCGGTGGGGAAACCCACCGTTTTTTTTGCCTAAAAAATCCTATTTCATCTTCTCCAACATCTCATACAAAGCACCTTCTTTTAGTGCATAGGCTGAGCAATACATTTTTTGAAGCTCAAATCTTGATAATACATAGTGCATAAGGCAACTTGATACTACCATCATTTCTACTCTATAATCGGCTAAACCAGCCATTTGCAAGCGGTCTTCATAAGTAGAGGTTAGTAGTTGGGTATGTATTTGTTGGTAATACTCAATGGGTATTTCGTCCCAAGTTTCATTATTCTCAAATAGTGTAGTGCCAAACCTATCGTTTACCAACTCGCTTATACTATCAAATGAACCTGCCGATCCTACCAGTTTTGTAACTTTATATTGCTGCATTGCTGCGGCCAATGGAGCTAATTGCTCATCTAAATGGGTGTTTAACACCATTACATCGGCAGGAGAAATTGGCTCGGTACGGTGGAATTTTTCAACCAATCGGGCTGCACCAATATCAAAACTACCAAACCACTGCATGCTGTTTTTATTGCCTACGGTAAACTCAACGCTACCCCCACCAATATCCATCACCAATACATTTTCATCCGTCATTGGGTAGGCTTGCTGCACACCTTTAAATATAAGTTGTGCCTCGCGGTTTCCATCAATCACACTAAGGCGTATTCCTGTTTTTTCATATACCTCACGTTCAAACTCCAACCCGTTTTGTGCCGAACGTGTGGCCGATGTAGCAAAGGCTTTTAAATAATTTACATTTAACTCTTTTAGCTTTTGGGAAAAAAATATCAAAGCATCAACACCACGTTTAAAGGCTTCAGGTTGTATTTGTTTTTGATTGATACCTCCCTCGCCCAGTTTCACAGCAAATTGCTTTTTATATTCTACTGTAAAAACGGTTTCACTTATTGTAGCTACCAAAAGATGAAATGTATTGGTACCACAATCAATAACAGCAAGTTTTTGCATTTTGTAAATATTGTGGTTTTTATTTAGCTAACCAAAGTTCAGGATTAAGGTTATTACTATTTTGCCACACTTCAAAGTGTAAAATAGTTTTGCCTTCGCCATCATCGGTATAGATAATTCCTAAATTTTGTAGTGCTTTCACTTGGTCTCCCCTATTTACCAATACATGACTAAGATGGGCATACACCGTAAAATAATTTCCGTGTTTCACCATCACCGCTTTTTGCATACCCGGTATTGAGAATACCGATCGTACCTCACCTTCCATAATAGCACGTGCTTGCGAGCCTTTTATCGAGGCAATATCTAACCCATTGTTTACTATGGTTATTCCCCTAAGGTCGGGGTGAGCATAAGTACCAAACTTGCGCATTATAATTCCACGCTCAACAGGCCAAGGAAGTTTGCCTTTGTTTTTGCCAAATTCTTTGGCTAATGCTTCGGCTTCAGGTGTTAATGCTATCTCGCCGCTGGTGGTAGTTTTTTTATCTTTTGGAGATTTTTTCTCGTTACGTTTACGCTCAGCTTCTTGTGCACGGCGTATTTCTTCTCGTATCAGTTGGCGTATTTGGTCGTCTAATTTTTTTGCTGCTTTTTTCTTCTCCTCTAATTCTTTTTTAAGCTCGCTTTCTTTTTGTTGCAGGTTTTTAACCAGTTTTTCGTTTTCCTGCTTATCCCCTTTCAGCTCCTCTTTTTCTGTTTCTTTTAATGATAAAAGGTCGCCTTTCTCGCTCTTAATTTTTTTCAGAGCCACTACTTGCCTGCCTATGCTATCCTGCATACCCGATATTAATACCAGTTGACGCTCTCGGTCATCTCCAATTTGTTGCACGTATTTTATACGCTTCACTGCTTGATTAAAATTATCGGATGCCAATACATAAGAGGATAAATCGCCACTTTCGCGCATTTTATAAGCGCGGTATATCATATCGGCATATTCAGTCTTAAGCCTTTCAAGCTCTTTGCCCAGTGTTTTTATGTTAGTGTTTTCGCTTTCTATTTGCTTATCTATCACCGCTATTTCATCGGCCATAGTACTAATAAGCTCTTCGCGCATTTTTATTTGGCGGTCGAGAAGGGTAAGCTGACTAAGGGTTTTATTTTTTTTAGAACGCGTTTGATCTAAAATTTTCTTGGTAAGTCTTATTTCTTTCTCTTTTTGCTTACGCCTTTTCTCAAGCGTTTTACGGCTTTGACCCTCAGAAAGCTGGGGCAGCAGAAACAAAAAAGCTGTTATAATAATTATGTAGCACCTATTTACGCTCATACTTAGCCGGAATTTTAAATGGCCAGTTGGTTATGGTTTCGGTGCTAATATCGGAATATTTTAGGGTTGCGCTAATGCTTTGGGTGTTGGTAACTGCCAAAAGTTTAAGAAAATTGGGTATTAGCCTGTTATTAACTTGTACAAATTCATCATACTCTAACTCCATTTTATTGCTTGATGAGGCTTCATCTCCATTTATTTTGGTGGGGCGCAAATACTCGTAGTGGTATTCTTCTGCAAACAAATATTGTCCCATACGAGTGGTTATACGTGGTCTGCCATCAGCATATACGTACGATGAATTTATATCGTGCGTTACAACCGAATTGCCCACCATAATATCTTGTATTTGACCTACTGTAAGTTTTTGCCCTGTGTACTGTGCCAAAAAGCTGATATTACGGCTTATTGAATAGTTTTCGAAGTAGTTGATAATATGTACCGAATCTTTGGTGATGTATATGCGGGCGGCTTCGATAAAAAATACAGATACCGACATCCATATTTTTTCGTTGCGTTGCATACGCACACTAACGTTAAAGTTATATTTACCTGCCGTTCCCTCGTAATTGCATGATGCTGATGTAGATAGATACTCAAACTCAAAGCGATTATCATCAATGGCTTTAAATACCTGCTTTTTATCTTCTCTGTTTACATTGGTATTATCAATGGCAGCAGCAACCATTTTTTTGCTTTTGCACGATGCTGAAAACAGCACAGGCAAAAACAAAACAAACATAAGGGGCAGTAATCGGGCAGTTTTAGTCGAGAAGTATACCTTCATTTATCTTTTTTTCTAATTGGGCTGATTTATTTCCGTTTTCTCTTGATTTTTTCCAGTACACAAGGGCTTCTTGTTTGTTGCCCAGTTGATACTGCACATCACCCATGTGTTCTAATAATTCTCTATCGGTGGGCAATACATCCAAAGCCTTTTGTATATAGGTTTTCGCCTCGGCATATTTACCGTTTTTGTATAATACCCATCCGTAGGTATCCATATAGGCGGCATTGGTGGGCTGTAGGTTTAATGCCTTTTTTGCCATAGCCATTGCTTTTTCAAGCCGTTGACCTTGCTGGGCTAAATAATAGGCATAGTTGTTTAGCACATAAGCGTTTTCAGGGTCAATAGTTAAAGCTTCATCAAACGAAGAGAAGCTATAGCCATAGTCTTTTAGCTTATAATACGCATCGCCTGCAATGGTATATAAACCTACGTTTACAAACCTATCGCCAATACCTAAATCTATACCCATTTGTGCCATGTAGGCTGCTTTTTTATAGTTATCTAAATGATAAGCTCCGTTGGCATTGTAATAGTAAAATATCACTCTGTTTGGAAAAAGCTCAAGGGCAGCATCACTGCGTTTTTCTAATTGCGAGTAATTGCCCATTTGCTCGTAAGCACTAAGCAGTTGTTGCCACACTTTAAAGTTATTTGCATCTAAACTTACCGTTGCTTCATATTCTTCAGCAGCTAGTTTAAACTGCCCGTCGCCAAACAATAAATCAGCATATATGGCATGGGTTTGAGGCTCATCGGCATGGGCTTTAACTAATATAGCAGCCAATTGCAATACCTGCTTGCGGTAGTTGGTATCGTTATCTCCTAGTGGTGCTATGGAGAGTATTACGTTTATTTTTTCTTTGGTAGATACTTGGTTGTCTTCAAAGCCAAGCATCAATTCCTTTATAGTATTGCTGCTATCTCTTTTCTGACGATAAATACCTGCCAATCCAAAGTGAGCTTTACCATTTTTGGGTTGTATAGTTAGTATTTTATTAAACAGTTCAAAAGCCCTGTCATTGTCTCCCGTCATAGCATACAACTCAGCCAGCATACCCATATATACTGTATTGTTGGGCATAGTTGCCAATAGCTTTTTTATTTCGGCAATGGCTTCTTTGGGCTTGCCCAAATACAAATACATTTCTTCTTTTCTGCGTATACTTTCTTCTGATAAACCAAATTTGGTTTCCATTTTATCCAACACCTCAATAGCTTCTTCAATCTTTTTACCCATTACCAATTGCTCTGCGGCATCATCGTAATAGTCCTTTTTTTCAGGGTTAAGCTTTATAAGCTCGGCATATACTTCTGCAGCTTCTATATGGCGGCGATTACGACGAAGTATTTCAGCTTTTTCATACAAATACCACTCGTTTTTAGGGTCAAGTTCAATGCTTTTATCCAGCATATCAAATGCAAGTAGTTTTTTATCGACTATATAGCAAAGGTATAGTTGATAGTAAATGTCGGCTACATTATCATTTATTTTCAGGCATTGTTTAAACTTACCTATTGCTTCTTCGTTTCTACCCAATAGTTTGGCCTTTGTGGCATCAAAAAACAGGTTATCAAAATACATTTTATCTGCCTCGCTTTTAAATTTGGCGGGGCTACCATCGATAGTTCTTTTTTGCGTATCAACAGGTTTGGTGGTTTTGCAACCTACTGCCAATGTAGCCAAAAGTAAAAATGAAAACAGATATGTATAAGTAGGGCGCAAAGTGGGATTTTTTTAAAGTAAACGTAATATTAATAAAAATGTTACGCAAAAGGTAAACAGCTAAAACTATTCCATAACTGAAAAGTCGCTGATACTCACATCGTCTTGCTTGCCATTAAACTTAGCTTCTTTGCCCAACATACTGTTGGTAATATTGGCATTTGTTAGCTTGGCTTTATCTTGTACGATTGAGTTTGACACTAACGAGTTTTCTATTACACAATCGTTGCCAATAGAAGCATGAGGGCCAATAACAGAATTGCTTATTTTTACGTTTTCACCAATAAAGCAAGGGTGTACTATTTGCACATTGTGCAGTTGTGCGCTTGCAGGTAAATTGGCATATTTATCTTTTTCAATTTCTAGTACACGTTGGTTAGTGTATACAGTGGCGTTTTTATTACCACAGTCTAACCACTCGGCTACTGTACCCGGATGAAATTTAAGCCCTTTATTTTTCATGTTTTCAAGGGCATTGGTAAGTTGGTACTCACCTTTATCTTTTATATTATTATCTAACAGGTATTTTATTTCTGCTGATAGATTATCACCGTCTTTAAAATAGTAAATACCAATAATAGCAAGGTCTGATACAAATTCTTGTGGTTTCTCTATAAACTCACTTATGTTTCCTTCGGCAGCAATTTTTACTACACCAAATTGTTTGGGGTTATCTACTTTGTTCACCCAAATTACGCCGTCTTTTCCTGCATCCAATTTAAAATCAGCACGGAAAATGGTATCGGCAAAGGCTACTATTACATTGCCACGCAAACAAGGCTCGGCACAGTATACGGCATGGGCAGTACCCAATGCTTCATCTTGATAAAATATCTTACCAACAGCTCCTATATTTTCGGCAATTTTTAACAAATTGGCTTCGGCTTCAGTTCCAAAGTTGCGGCCTATTACAAAGGCTACTTCTTCAATTTTTTCATTACACATACCTGCCAAGTCGTGCACCAAATGCTCTACTATGGGTTTGCCTGCAACGGGTATTAAAGGTTTTGGAGTGGTTAGGGTATGCGGCCTCATTCGTTTTCCCATCCCTGCCATTGGTACAATAATATTCATGCTGTATCGGTTTCTGTTTTTATGTGTCTAAAAAATTATTTCGTGCCCGTGTGCCCAAAGCCACCTGCATTACGCTCGGTTTCGCTTAGGGTTTCCACTTCATTCCATTGGGCTGTTTGATGGCGTGCTATTACCAGCTGAGCTATGCGTTCACCATCGTTTATGGTAAAGGCTTCGTTTGATAAGTTAACCAACAATACTTTCAGCTCGCCCCTATAATCGGCATCAATAGTACCCGGGCTATTTAGCACGGTGATACCATTTTTGTAGGCTAAACCACTGCGTGGTCTCACTTGCGCTTCAGTACCTTGCGGCAACTCTATAAACAAACCTGTACCTATTAGTTTACGTTCTAAAGGCTGTAAAGTTTCAGGTTCATTAAGGTTTGCCCTCAAATCCATACCTGCCGAAAATGCAGTTTGGTATTGAGGTAGCGGGTGTTTTGATTGGTTTACTATGTTAACCTGTGTACTATCCATTAGCAAATTTTGCGATTGCGAATTTAGTATTTTGATTGAAAAATGCCCTATCACTTGCCACAACCTTATACACGACGCGATGTGAAGGTGGCTAAAATTTTACCTTTTTCTACTGCGTATGCAAAGCCCATATAGGCTATAAGTAGTGTTATACTTACACTTATACTCACTGCCCCATAGCTATTTTGTAGTATTTGGTAGATAAGATAAAACAAAGCCATAACCAGCAGATATATGTATATTTTATTGAGTTGGTAAGGTATATGGTACTGTTTCTTTCCTGTGATATAACAGGCAACTGCCATAAAAAAGTAAGCTACTAAGGTGGTCCATGCCGAACCTTCGTAACTGATTAAGGGTATGGTAATAAAATTTAACACAATAGTAATAACAGCTGCTACTATTGATATGTAAGACCCCACAATGGTTCTATCGGCCAGTTTATACCAAATAGAGAGGTTGTAGTATATGCCCAAAAACAAATTGGCCAGTAATAATATAGGTACTACATACAAGCCTTCGTGGTAGGCCTTGTTACGTAAAAACAAATCGGCAAATTGTTGTAAAAAGAAAACAACAAACAAAAAGATGAGGCACGATACTATTACAAAATAATTCATTAGCGTGGCATACGTTTCGTTTGCACCTTCGCTTCGGGCTCTGTTAAATAAAAAGGGCTCGGCAGCCATGCGGTAAGCCTGCACAAAAATGGTCATTAGTATGCTTAGTTTGTAGGCTGCACCATACAACCCCAATTGGTAAGCTGCGGTATCTGGGGGTAATAGTTTGGGTAATAAAATACGATCAATCAGCTCGTTTACCATGCCTGCCATACCTACAAACAATAGTGGCAAGGCGTATATCATCATCTTTTTCCACAGTTTAAAATCGAACCCAAAATTAAACTGCATATTTTCAGGATATACAAATGGCCATGTAATTATACTAGCCGCAAGCTGTGCTATAAAAATGTAACCTATGCCTATACTAGGGTTGTAAATAGTATTTACCCAATCGTAACCCTGCTCTAGTAAATAAGGGCAGAGTAGTAAAAAAAATACATTTACAAGTATGTTAACCGCTATATTAAAACTACGCAAAGCTGCGTATTTAATAGCTTTTCCGTGTTGGCGAAGTTTTACAAAAGGTATAGCTACCAAAGCATCAAACACAGCTATAATAGCAAACCAAAGAAAATACTGCGGTGTATCGCCAATTTCCATCCAGTCGGCAATAGGTTGCTTAAACAGTATGGCTACAAAAAGAAATAAAAAGCTGGTAATAATTACTGAGTTATAGGCAGTGGAGTATACCTTATCATTTTCGGGGTGGGCTGATGCAAACCTAAAAAACGTGGTTTCCATGCCGTATGTTAATGCCACATTAAAAAAACCCGCATAGGCATACATACTGGTTATTACTCCAAAATCATCAGGATTGAAAATACCTGTGTATAATGGCACCAGAAAAAAGTTAATCAAACGCCCTACAATAGTGGGCAATCCATATATGGCTGTTTCGCTGGCTAATTTCTTAAAGGCACTCAATGGGCACGGTTTTAGCGGGCAAAATTAATGATATTAAACGGTTTGGCAGAAAGATTGACTGAAATTGAAATAAAAAAGTAAACCCTGACAAGGTTTAACCGATTTTTGATACCTTTTGCCCACAACAACGTCGTATTAAAATAACTTAGGTTTACTTTGCGTTTACAAATTGTATTGAGCCATATATGCCGATAACAAAAAAAATACTTTCCCTGCTTTTTGTATTGCTGAGTGTAGGCGCATGGGCGCAAAAAAACACTAGCGAAGAACTTGCTGCCCAATATTTCTCGAACGGCGAGTTTGATAAGGCATCGGTGTTGTATGAAATTTTGTTGGACAACGACCCAAAATCGCCTTACTACTACGATAATTTATTGACGTGCTATTTTAAGCTGACCGACTATAAAAAGGCCGAGAAGATGGTGAAACGTCAGTCAAAAATTTTTAAAGGCAATTTTTATTATAAGGTTGATTTGGGCTATGTGTACCAAAAAAACGGTAAGCAAAAAGATGCTGATGATGAATACGAAGATTGTATTAAAGATTTAAAACCCAACCAAGAGCAGTTTAACTCGCTTACCAATGCTTTTATACGTCGCGATTTGTATAACTGGGCCATAAAAACCATACTAAAAGCCCGTAAACTATACAATGATGAGTATATAATGGCTATTGAAATAGGCTCGTTATATGCTAAGGCAGGTAATAAGCCTAAAATGATTGAGGAGTACCTAAACCACCTTGCTGTGGCACCTAACCAGCAAGAGTTGATACAAAACAATTTTTTAGAGCGTATTACTACTGATGAGGACTGGAAATTGCTGAAAAAGGAAATACTAAACCGCGTACAAAAAAATACTGAAAACCAGACCTATACCGAAATGCTGTTGTGGCTTTTGGTGCAGCAAAAAGATTTTTATGGTGCTTTTATACAGTTTAGAGCCATAGATAAGCGACTGAATGAGGAAGGCCGACGAATGATTGACCTTGCCGAACTAGCTATTAGCAATGATGCACTTGATGTAGCTGTTGATTGCTACAAGTATGTGCTTAATTTGGGCGAAGACAAGATGTATTATAATGATGCCCGCACAGGCTTGTTATCTGTTAGTTATAAAAAGATAACGGAGTATGGCGAGTACGATGATGCTTTTTTAACTGAAACTGAAAAGAACTACAAGGATTTTATTACCCAAGTTGGCGAGAACTACTACTCGGCAGAGTCGATGCGTCAACTGGCTTATTTGTATAACTATTATAGCAATAAACCCCAATTGGCAATAGAGATTTTGCAAAGGGTAATTGTGATACCTCGTGTAAATAAATCGTTTACGGCTGAGTGTAAATTAGAACTGGGTGATTCATACCTTATTGGTGGTGATATTTGGGAGGCACAGTTGCTATATGGGCAAGTAGATAAGGATTTTAAAGACGAACCTTTGGGACAAGAGGCTAAGTTTAGAAATGCCCGCCTATCGTTTTATAAGGGTGAGTTTGATTGGGCACAAGCTCAATTGGATGTATTGAAATCGGCTACCAGCCACTTAATATCAAATAATGCTATTGAGTTGAGTATGCTAATACAAGATAATTATGGTTTTGAAGATGGCGATGATAGTGCACTAATGCTATATGCTGCTGCTGATTTATTACTACTACGCAATGCCCCCGACCTTGCTTTGGAAAAACTGGATAGCATAAAAATAAAATACCCCAATCACTCGCTAAACGATGAAATGCTGCTAAGTAAAGCACGCATTTATCGTAAAAAGAAAGAATATACCAAAGCTGCCGAATACTACGAGCTGGTGTATACAGGCTACAAATACGATATACTGGCAGACAATGCACTTTTTGAGGTCGCCGAACTTTACGAGCGTAAACTAAACGATACCGAAAAGGCTAAAGCTTTGTATGAGAAAATAATTACCGACTACCCCGGTAGTTTATATACCGTTGAAGCACGCAAGCGTTTTCGCCGTTTACGTGGCGATGGTATAAAAGATATTCCACAAGAAATATTGGATTACCGCCAATAGCCGGCTGTTTTTTTCGCCCATTACTTTCAATTTTTTGTCATTTCAATCGCTTTCCTTCATATTAACTTCATTGTAAACTAATGAGTTAGCTAACCTACTCATTGTCAGAAAATTATCAGTTTAAAATTACGCAAAAATTACACGCTCAATTTGCCTTTGCAAAAAGATACGTTCAACTTTGTATATGTATAACGAATTGTTTTTCAAACCTATATAAAAACAACCTATTGATACTTAACAAACTTAAACCGTATTTTTTATGAAAACTATCTTCACCCATCGCATTAAAAAAAGTATTTCTGTTTTCGCTTTCTTACTTTTTACTAGTTGGATTATGGCTGCTGCCCCTACTATTACTATTATTGGCTCTAGTACTATAGTTCATCAGGTATCAACACCTTATTTTGATATGGGTGCAACTGCCGTGGACGAAAACGGAGTGGATATAACAGCCTCTATACAACTTAGTGGATTCGTAAGCATTAATGTTATTGGACAATATACGCTAAGATATAATGTTACAGACGGAAACGGAAACTCAAGTACAGCTACCCGCATTATAAATATAACCGACATGATACCTCCTACTATTAGAGGAGTAACGTATGTTGAAGCCTGTTTAAACGATTTTAATTTTGTTGTACCACAAGTAGTTGTTTATGATAATTTCTTCCCAACTGTACGGTTAACGGCCACAGGAACATTTAATATAAATAGCTTAGGTGTTTATACACTTGTCTATACCGCTACTGATGCTGCCGGAAATACAACATCATTTACACGTACTATAAAGGTTATCGATTGTACATCACAATCAACAGGTATAGAGGGTATTACTGCTCAAACAGCAAAAGTATTCCCTAATCCTGCTTCTGATAAGCTAAGTATCGAACTGAAATATAATGGCAACTATACTGCTACACTATATGGCATTGATGGCAAAGCAGTTATCACCCAAAATATTAATTCACAAAGTGTTGATTTACAACTTACTGGATTAGCAAAAGGCTTATACACTTTGCAACTAATACCTAACGGAAGTGGCAGCCCTATTCAGCAAAAAGTAATTATAAAGTAATTGAATCCAACCCTTTTAGACAAAGCAACGTTTAGTATAATAAGAGTGTCTTATAGATAGACTTTATTTATAAATTCATTGGCAAAACAATAGTGGAATAGGGTAGTTTAAATTTCCACATAGCCTGTTAAGCAGGGATGCTTGCAGGCTTTTTTATGAAACTCGCTTTTTTGGCAGCCCTTTTAATCAGCAATTTATGTGTGCAGGCTTTTTATAACGAGCCTAAAAATTTAAGCACGGCATCGCGCTGTGCTTTATTTAGTTTGGCAAAATTGTTTTTTGCATTTTCTCCCTCTCCCCCATGCCACATTATAGCTTCGGTATAGTTTCGGGCACGCCCGTCGTGTAAAAAGTTATTATGCCCGTTAACGGCTTTTGTTAGCCCAATTCCCCACAAAGGTGCAGTACGCCACTCATATCCGTCGGCTTCAAACTCAGGGCGATTATCGGCCAATCCATCACCCATATCGTGCAAAAGCATATCTGTATAAGGGAAAATAGTTTGGTTTGAAAACTCAGAAGCAGCAACATTAGTTTGTGTAGTAAACATAGGGTTGTGGCAATTGGCACAACCTACTTGCCTAAACAGGGCTTTGCCTTGTTGCACTACTTCATCATCAGCTTTGCGCCTGCCGGGTACGGCAAGGGTGCGTACATAATAGGCTACGGCATACAATAAACTATCGCTTATTTCTTTTCTACCCATGCTCATACTATGTTGTGGTTGACCAAATGTACTTTCGGTAGGGAAGATAAAACTGGTTACGCCCATATCTTCGTTATATGCACCTGCCGATTGTTGTATCACACTAGGTTGCCCAGCCTTCCACCCAAATCGCCCCAAAGTATGGGCTTGTTTTTCAACGCTCCATACACTGTTTGGTTTACCCGATATTCCATCACCATTAATATCATTCACATCGGCCAAAGCCAAAATATCGGCTTCGGCAATGGCTTCTAATAAGCCTAAACCAAACACTGGTGATGCCATGCGGGGGGATAATAACACATTGCTTGGCATTGACTGATAAGGTGAATTAAAACTATATATAGGCTTGCGCAGGGTATAGCTTTCACCATCGGGAAAGGTGAAAGTTTGTTGGGTATATACCACATTTACATTAGCCTCAGGGTTTGCACCCAAAACGCCTCTTTGTTGCAGTTGTCCACCAAAACCCGGTACTGGGTTGGGGCTACCATGCGCCCCAACACCGGGTATACTAATACGAATTAACAACGATGTAAGCGCTTCGCCAGCTTCAGGGGCTTTACCTCTTCCATCGCCTATATGGCACGATGCACACGATACATTATTATATACAGGCCCCAAACCATAGTTTATTTGGTTTGGGTCGCTATTAAAAACGGCTTCAAAGCCTGCATCGCCAATGCCATGCAATTCTTCTTTTTCAGTGCTTAAATTTGGAAATGCCTTGCTATATGCGCCCGAACCGCTAACAAAAACAGTTTGGCTACCGCCGCTATACCATTGGTTATAATCGCCTTCGGTAAGGGCATCGGGCTTTTTACACGCTTGTATGGTTAGGGCACTGTATACCGCACCCAAAGCCAACATTACATATATTTTTTTGCTAATTTTTTGCACTGTTGTATACTTTACTATTTGGTATTGGCCTGAACTAAAGGCAATAGCTCGGTTTCTAAAGTTTCTTTAAGGGTATTAATGGCTGCCATAGCATTTTCTACTTGTGTAGCTTGTTGGGTTATAGCTTGACCAAAGGGCAGTGTAATATTATTTAGCGAGTTTACAGCTGCTTGTATGTGTTGCGAAATTTTGTTGTGTAATGATAAGTTGTATAGTTTCACAAAATCTTCAATACCGCGTCCATCAACATTGTATTTACCCGTGTATATGTTTTCTACACTGCGAATATTATCCGTAAAATCTTTGATAGAGTTTAGGGCGAAAGGAGATTCTTCAAGCGATGGATCTTTTTGGTCGTAAGGCTCTTTTATTTTACCGTTAGCTACTTCATCACAAATACCAGCCATTGCATTTACTACTTCTTCGTATACCTCACGTTGGCTACCGTATACCGATGTGCCACCGGGTGTAGTAAAATCAGTCTTATGTCCGTTGTGCCAATCGGCAGCAGCTTGGTCGCACAATTTTTTCAGGTTTTGTACCAATGCAGCCATATAAGCATATTCATTGGCATTAAACGCGGCTACCTTTTTATTACCGTCTTTACCAAACAAAAGATATTCGATAGGATGAAATCCCCTTAGGGCATCCTCCAACGACTCTATATAAGCCTCAGTATAGGTATTGTTATGAAATAACACCGAGTCAAGAGATTGGTAGTTTACCGGCCAAGTATCAATACGTGGGTCGATATTATTAGTAGCAACTGGGCCAAACAAAAATCCTTCTGACCTTTCCCAAGCTTGGCGCACTGCCAACCACGATTGACGGCAAGCGGCTAAGTTTGCATCGGTACTTTGTGTATTAAAGGTAGCAATATCAGCGGCCAGTTGGCCTGCCTTTGTTTGCATATCATCGTAAGTGGCTACTATTACATTGGTAGCTAAATCATTTATTACACTTTGTTTTACAACTTCGGGGCTCTCGGTTGATGGGTTGTTATCGCTATCTTTTTTGCAAGCCACAAATACTATAGCTATTACAAGCGCTAAAATACTCACTCGTTTAAATGTGTTCATAATTATTTTTTTATATAAATATTTACTAATTGATTTTCTACAGTGGTTTTAAACTGGCGTAAAGGATTATTTGCAGGCTCTTTGGTTACGTTTCCGTCTAAATCAAAAGTGCTGCCGTGTGCCGTGCAATACAAGTTGGTAGCTGTGGCATTTAGCGGTTGGTCTTGATGGCTGCAACGCATATATATTGCAGTATAAGTGCCGTCATCGCGTTTTTGCACCAACACATCATAATCCAACTGCGAGGTACGCGCCAATACCATTTTGGTTTCGGCAAATTGTGCTAAGGGTACACTTAGCACATTATTTACAGGTTTGGTTTTATAAACAGGCATACTAGCACAACCTTCAAAAAGGCTGATAACTGCACCCGATAAAGCCAAACCTAAACAGGCTTTGCACGAGCTTTTTATGAATTCTTTTCTTTCCAAAGTTTTCTAACTAAAAGCTGTATCCAAAACCAAGGTTTACAAAATGGTTGGTTTGAAAAAACGGCCTTTGTGTAGTGTATGGGTTTACCACATACAACTCTTTATTATAGCTACCTGTTTGGCTATACACATAATCTAGTTTGAAAGAGATACCGTGCATAGGCTGATATGTGATGCCCGAAACTATAAATGTTTTTTGCTGAAAATCATCACGAATACCGTTTACAGGTAAGCGATAGTTTAAGTTCATAGTTTCGTAGCGGCAAAACAGGGTAAGGTTTTGTTTGGGTGGATTTTTACCTAAGTATAAAATGTTGTAGCCCAATTCGGCGTAGGCACCCGTCATCATTTCAGGGGTATTATTGGCATACGCCCTGTTGATGCTGTATGCTTGTGAAATATTAACTGCAGTAGCTAATGCCTTAAATTGCCAACCGTTGTTGTTGTATTGTACGTTGGCTTCGCCCAATGCAACGGGGTTACCGAATGCCCCCGATTCTAATTGTAAACTATCGGCTTGTATTTTTGATAAGCCGCTGCTGCCTCCAATATATCCCGAAGCCTGAAACCTAAAATTTTTATAATAATATAGTGCTGATGCGGTGATAGCTAGGTTTGAAGCTGTGGCTTTGCTACCTTCAAACCTTCCATTGCGTATTCCTGTACCAAACTCAAAACCACCTGCATTGAGGCCGTTTACTACGGCTACTGAATAGTTGAAACCTTGCATCGAGCGAGGTTGACCATATAAACCTATTCCTATTTCTCGCCAAGTTGAGGGTATTATCATGGTTTCAACAAAAGGTCTGTCGTTACCGTTAAAAGTGGTGGGCAAATGATTTTCGTTTATTATGCCAATACGTGGTATAAATAAGCCTGTTACTAAATACAAATTGCGATTAAGGTCTACCTTCAAAAACAACTGCTCCATTGATAATTCGCCCGAAGCTCCTCCGCCTATTTTGGCATCTTCCAGCTCCATCTCGCTAAAAAAAACTATCTTATCGTTAAACCTGTGGCCAATAAACAAAACATTCCTAGTTAATGAGGCTTCACCTGTTTGCTGCCTCAAATCGTAATTTACCTTCACTTGTCCGTAACCTGATATTACGGTATTCTTTCCCGTAGTTGTCATACCATTACTAAGTGAATCTTCACGTGTAAGTATTTGTGCATCAACTAATACTACTATTAGTAATGACAAAAAGAGTAGCGCAAATTTTTTCATATCGGGGGCAAAAGTAAGTATTATTTTTAATCAGTCTAAATAAAAATTGAAAGATTTTAGTCCATCTGCGCAAAAGTCTTATCTAAAAAAAAATCACAATCATTATCGCTTTTATAAAAACAAACTATTAGTTTCGCTATCAGCTAACCACTATCATTTATTAATAGATTAATCATCAAGTACAAAATAATCAATCAGTTGTGAAGGTATAAAACCGGAACTATACCCAAATAATAGTGTATAAACTTAACTATAATTATAAACCCTATGAAAAAGAACTATCTATTCATCATCGCTTTGTTTGCTTTATCAGTAGCAAGCATAACGGCTTGTAAAAACAAACCCGAAGCACCAAAAGAAACTGAAGAAACAACGGATGCTAACAAAGCACCTTACACGATTACTTTGGAAGAAGTGAACAGCGACTTTGCTCCCGCTCTCCAATCTTTTGCGTGGACAACGGTTGGTACTAAAGTGTTACTTGTAGGCGGACGTACTAACGGATTCCACAACTTTAGCGGTATTTCAATGGTATTTACCCCAAAAAGAAGTAACACCTATTTTTATGTGATTGATATTGACTCTGCAAAATCAGACTCAATGCCTATTCCTACAAAATATTTAGCCCAGTTACGCAGCACCAATATGCAAAGTTATGCTGATGGTAACACGCTATACTGTATTGGTGGCTACGGGACAAGTAATACTGCTACCTGTAATGTTGACAGCCCTCCGGCATCTTGCTACCAAACCTTTCCTTATATAACAGCCATAAACATTAGTGCTGCAATTACAGCGATAAAAACACACAATGCAGCAGCATTGGAAAGTAGCATATCAACAAGTGCTGCCGATGAAAGGTTACGTGTAACAGGTGGCGAATTGCACAAAATAGGCGATTGGTTTTACCTTGTTTTTGGCCAAAATTTTAACACTATTTATACTGGAAACAGCACAGGTATTTATACCAACGAGGTGCGCAGGTTTCAGATAGATAACAGCGGTAGTGCACCAAAAATTACAGGCTATGCTGCCGATACTTGTACTTGGGATGACTCGTCTTTCCACCGTCGCGACCTTGTGGTGCTTGAAAGCCATGATATTAACGGGAATCCTAATATTACTGTATATGGTGGGGTGTTTACACCTGTGCTAAACAATGATTACCAAACACCTATTTATATTTCGCAAACTGATGCAACAACAGGTGCTACCAGCATAACTACGGATAATAATTTCTTGCAAATGTTTAACCAATATGCTGCCCCTAACATTTACTTTTACGACCCCATTAACAAAACTAATTATACCAGTATAGTTGGTGGTATTACACAGTATTATTATAGCGACGGATCTTTGGTAAACGGCAATAATACCCAAGCCCCAATGCCTTGGAGTAATTATATTACGACTATTGTGCGCAAGGCCGACGGTACTTCGACAGAATATCCGCAACAAACCCCTACCCTACCAGCATATATTGGTGGTGAGTCTATTTTTATTCCACATATTAGTGTTCCTTTTTATAACGGACAGGCTAAAACCATTGATTTTTCAGCCTTAAAAACCGATAGTGAAAAAGGTTTTATGTTAGGATATATATACGGTGGTATTCATTCTGATGCTGCACAAAGCACTACTCCTCAATCGACACAATCAAGCAACAAGATTTACAAAGTCTATATTAAAAAATAAGCAAATAGTTATTTTTTGAGGTACTTAAAGTCCACGCCAATGGCGTGGACTTTTTTTGTTATAAGTTAATTGAGGTTTAAGGGTAAGTTTAGAAACTTCCCTTTTTCATTTCTTCTACCGCATGGGCACAAGCTCGGGCTGTAAGTGCCATATAGGTTAGCGATGGGTTTTGCACTCCGCTTGAGGTCATACAACTACCATCGGTTATGTACACATTGGGTACTTCGTGCATTTGGTTATAGGCATTTAGTACCGATGTTTTAGGGTCTTTACCCATACGAGCTGTACCCATTTCGTGCACGGCGCGCCCTGCTGTGGTATTGTAATCAAAGCCTTTTACGTTAATAAAGCCGGCTTTCTCAAGCATTTCAACGGCATCTTTTTGCATATCTGCACGCATAGCTTTTTCGTTTTCGCCAAACTCAAAGTTTATGCGTACCAAAGGCAAACCCCATTTGTCTTTTTGCTCACTATCTAGCGTAACCCTGTTGGTTTCGTAGGGCAAGCATTCGCCACGCGCGCCCATCCACATAGTCCAAGGCCCTGGGGTGGTTAGGTTTTCTTTAAAATCAGCACCAAAACCATCAAGGTTTTTCATTTTATCAGGCCACTCCATACGCTCGCCATCACCTTGGTAGGCATAGCCGCGCAGGTAAGGCTTTTTGGTAGCTTCGTCTAAATTTTGATAGCGGGGAATGTATATGCCCGCAGGCCTGCGACCTGCATAGTATTTATCTTGCAAACCAGTATGTTCGCCAGTTGCACCCGGCCCCATAGGATGATCCATAAGGTTTTTACCCACTTGTCCGCTGCCATTACCCAAACCATTGGGAAAACGTCCCGATTTAGATTGTAGCAATATAGATGCGGTGGCTACCGTAGAGGCATTTAAAAATATTACGCGGGCAAAATATTCGGTAACGGTATTATCAATGGCGTTTATTACACGTACACCTTTGGCTACTTGGGTACTTTCGTTATAAATAATTTCAGTAACAATAGCATCAGTTACAAGGGTTAGGTTTCCCGTTGCCATTGCAGCAGGTAATGTAGCCGAGTTACTACTAAAGTAACCGCCAAAGGGACAACCGCGTGAGCATAAGTTACGGTATTGGCAAGGCCCTCTGTTGGTAAAACCTTTGGTAAGATTGGCTACACGGGCTATGGTTACTAATCTATCAGGAAAATTTTCCTTTACTTTTTCTGTAAAATCAATCTCTACACAGTTCATCTCCATAGGGTCGATAAACGTCCCGTCAGGAAAATGCGGGTGATTCTCAACTTGACCACTTACACCTACAAATTGTTCTACATAATCGTACCAAGGGGCAATATCCGCATAGCGTATAGGCCAGTCAACCGCGATACCGTCTTTGGCATTGGCCTCAAAATCGGTATCGCTTAAACGGTAGCATTGCCTTCCCCACGTAAGCGAACGCCCACCAACATGGTAGCCGCGTATCCACCAAAAAGGTTTTTCTTGTATATAAGGGTGTTCTTTATCGCTTACAAAAAAGTGTTTGTTATCTTCGGTATAGGCAGTGCTTTGTACAGGGTTTTCGCGTCGGTCTTCATTCGTATTTTGCAAACGGTTGGGAAACTCCCAAGGGTGTTTGTTCATTGTAGGGTAATCCTTCAGGTGTTGCACCTGCCTTCCCCTTTCAAGCACCAATGTTTTTAATCCTTTTTCGCACAATTCTTTGGCAGCCCATCCGCCGCTAATGCCGCTGCCTACTACAATGGCATCAAACGTATGTGTATTGGTAGCTGTACCCGTACTATTTTCTGCTGAAGTACTGTCGGTTGAAGTAGAATCTATTGCCATAAAATTTATTTAGTAGCCCACGAACGTTGATTGGCTTGCAGGGGTATGCAGCCTTTAAAACCACCGGGAATATAATCATAAGCAAGGCCTTGCTGTGCTCCCATTTTTGAGGTGCAATAGCCGTATACAGTATGTTCTTTTAGGGTATTGTAAAAAGTATTGCCCATAAATTTCTTTTGGGCTTTGCCAAAGTTGCCACTTAGCAGTTTATCGCTTTCTTGGGTATGAAATAGGGCATCTTTTTGTTGTGCGGCATCGCATTGCTCAAAAGGTTTTGAGTATTTGCTTTGGCAGTGCGACTGCAAATCTTTTAGCCCATCAATAAAGTTATTCAGTGTTTTTTTATCGCTGTTGTTTTTTACTGCTGATAAAACATAGCTACTCACTCCCGCTTCTTTTGCTCCGGGTGTAGTGGTAGCAGGTATTATAACATCTACCAAGGCATCCAACAAGGCGGTATTATTATCTAAATAATTAATATCGGGGGTTTTGAAAATATGGTAGGCTTTGTAACCACCAAAACCTGCAACAGTTCCGCCTCCCAGTAACAGAATAAGTTTTAATGCCTGCCGTCTTTTCATACCATAGTATAGTTGATATGCGAATATATAAGAAAATGCTTAATTGAAAGAGGGGTTGTATTGCTAAATGGTTATTTCCCTAATCTATTCGCAAATGCTAGTTCGAGCGTCCGCTCGTGCTGACAATAATTGAGCGTCCGCTCATAAATCGAAAAACCACAGTTCACATATTTGACAAATTTTTAAAATTTGTCAAATATGTGAACCAACCCAAAGACGGTTTTTCGTAATACAGATCGGCGGGTGATATTATTTTTCAAAGATTATTGTTGTTAACGAGTAAAGAGCCGAACCGCCCAAAGAATTGTTGTAAGACTTCATACTATATCCCTTTGCACCATATTCGTTTATGAGTTTAGCTATTGCAGTAGTATTCTTACCTTCATTGTCAATACAATATTTCTTACCTTCTTCAATAATATCTAATACACTATAATTTCCTTTTTCGTCGCATATTTGTATGGTGGGCTTACCAGGTATTGGTCCTTTTACTACCTCCATAATCCTCACTATAACATACTCCTTGTTTTCAGTTTGTTTAGTGGTAAAAGCAAAAGCAGCAAAAATTAAGGTGGCTGCAACTATACCACCTAAAAAGAATTTCACAGAATTTTTCATGTATTTATTTTTTTAATGATTGATAAATCAATTGCGCTGTATTGGCCGATGCACCTTCGTTGCCCAGTTTGTCTTTCAGCTCTTTGTAGCCTTGCAGCATGGTTGCGCGGTTAGCTCCACCCTCAACTATTAATGCCAATTCGGTTTTAATGGTTTTGGCGTCCATGTCGGCTTGTATCAGCTCTCGCACCAATTCTTTGTCCATCACCAAATTTACCAATGATATATACTTAATGTTTTTTACCAATTGCTTGGCTATTAGGTACGATACATTACTGCCTTTGTAGCACACCACTTCGGGAACTTCAAACAGTGCAGTTTCAAGCGTTGCAGTACCCGATGTTACCAAAGCAGCCTCGGCAATTCCCAATACATCGTAGGTTTTGTTTGATATTACTTTTACTGATGATTTTATATCGGCGGGTATCAAACTTTCATAAAAACTTACCTCTTGCGAGGGTGCGCCTGCTATTACAAACTGATAGCGGGGAAAATCTTTTATCACCTTTAGCATTTCGCCCAGCATTTTGGTAATTTCTTGCTTGCGGCTTCCCGGTAATAGAGCTATTACGGGTCTTTCGTCTAAATTATATTTCTGCCTAAAACCATCTTCGGTGGCAAATCCTTTTAAGGCATCCAACAAAGGATGGCCTACAAAATGTACATCGTATTGCCAACGGTTTTTATAAAAGTCTTTTTCAAAGGGCAGTATCACGTACATTTCATCCACATACTGCTTAAATTTCTTCACCCTGTTTTCTTTCCACGCCCACACCTGCGGCGATATATAATAGTGCACAGGTATGCCCAATTGGTGTGCATACTCGGCCACAGGAAGATTAAAACCAGGGTAATCAATCAATATCAGCGCATCAGGTTTCCATTGGGCAATATCGACCTTGCACTGCTTCATAAAACTTAATATGGTGCGTAGGTGCAGCACTACTTCTAAAAAGCCCATATAGGCACGCTCTTTATAGTGGCTCACCAACTCGCCGCCTTGTTCTTGCATCAAATCGCCGCCCCAATACCTAAACTCTGCATCAGCATCTACATGCTTCAATTCCTTCATTAAATTGCTGCCGTGTAAATCGCCCGACGCTTCGCCTGCTACCAAATAATATTTCATCTACTACAAAAGTAAGGTATTGCATATTTAAGTATCAGTATTGAATAAATCATCCTACCAAAAAATCAACAATTCATTACCTTTGGGGCTATATGCTTTCACAGCTAAAAGTTCAAAATTTCGCCCTTATAAAAGACCTTAACATCTCCTTTCACCCGCAAATGAATATCATTACGGGCGAAACAGGTGCAGGAAAATCTATTCTATTAGGGGCATTAGGCCTAATTTTAGGGGAACGTGCCGACGTAAAATCACTTGGTGATTTGGACGAAAAATGTGTGGTTGAGGGTACTTTTGATATAAAGGGCTACGGACTGGAGGAGTTCTTTGAGGAGAACGAACTGGATTATGACGATACTACCTTAGTTCGCCGCGAGATTACTCCCGCAGGAAAATCGCGAGCTTTTATCAACGATACCCCTACGCAACTAACAGTATTGAAAGAGTTGGGCAACCAACTGGTATCGCTGCATAGTCAACACGAAACATTGGGACTAAACGACCGTAGTTTTCAGCTATCGGTGGTTGATTCGTTTGCAGGGCATTTTTCTTTGTTAAAAGAATACAAAAGCCTTTTCCGTAAATATAAACACGCCGAAACACGATTAAAAACGCTGCAAGCCGAAGAGGAAGCTGCGAAAAAAGATATTGATTACGCTACGTTTTTGTATAACGAGTTGGAAGAGGCTCAACTGCAAGAAAATGAACTTGAATTGCTTGAAAAAGAGCAAGAAGTACTAAGCCACGCCGAAGAAATACAACAGAGTGCTGTAAACGCTTACCATATTTTAAGTGAAAGCGAATTGCCTGCTATTGATTTACTAAACCAAGCTAAAACATTGCTGCAAGCGGCAGGAAAAAACGACGAACGACTGCAAGAACTGGCAAAGCGTATTGATAGTGCCCTAATTGACATGAAGGATGTGAGTGCCGAGTTGCAAAATATTAGCGATACGGTACAAGCGGACGAAGAACGACTGCATAATATTGACCAACGCCTGCAACTGCTGTATAACTTGTTAAAGAAACATCAGGCACATACAACGGATGATTTGCTGCGCATAAAAGGTGAGCTGGCCGATAAACTTGATACTACGGCTGGACTGAGTGAGGAAACCCAAAAACTGGAACAACAATGTGCTGAAATGCGAGGCCAATTGGCTGTAATGGCTGAAACACTTAGCCAAAACCGCCGCCAACAGCAACAACCTATACAACAAAATATAGCCCAATTATTAGCACAAGTAGGTATGCCTAATGCTATTATTGAGGTGAATATTTCGCCTTTGCCTAATGATGAATTGAATGAAACGGGCAGCGATATTGTTAGCTTTTTGTTTAGCAGCAACCTTGGTAGTGCCTTGCAACCACTGAACAAAGTAGCTTCGGGCGGTGAGCTTTCGCGCTTGATGCTAGCTATAAAATCGCTAGTGGCGGATAATATAAAACTACCTACGCTTATTTTTGATGAGATAGACACGGGTATATCGGGCGAGGTAGCTGCAAAAACAGGCCGATTGATGAAACAATTGGCGGGCAACCACCAAGTAATTAGTGTTACTCACCTGCCCCAAATAGCAGGTGCAGGGCACAGACACTTTTTTGTATACAAAGAGGTGAAAAACAATACTACAGAAACCAATATGCGTACGCTTAGCGAGCAAGAACGTGTGCAAGAAATTGCTAAAATGCTTAGTGGCGATAGCCCTACTGAATCGGCTTTGGCAAATGCTCGCGAACTTTTAACGGCTTAATTTAACATTCCTAAACTAACTTGAGTTCGGAAGATAAGAACCTCCATTTACAGTGGGTTAAAACCCACTGCTGTTCCTATTACAGTCTGCAGGACGACTTAAGTCGTCCTGCAGACTGTAATTTTCGATAGAATAGGTTTTTAACCCTATTTTAAAAATATTAATATTCTTATAAACAACGCAGTATATAATCTATTATCCCGAACTCACGTTAAACTATTTAAGTGAGCGGATGCTCACCTAATTGTGGGTACGAGCGAGACGCTCGCACCAGCAAGGGGAGGCTTAATTATATAACCTACCCAAACGCATATTTAATATATTTGCGCTATGCCTCAAAAACGCTGGGATACAATTTTATTAGGTTCTATTATAGGTTTGGTTCTTCCGCCAATAATGCTGGTGGGCTTACACACCAGTAATTATGCTGATAAACCTTTGTTTGATTTTTTGGTATATGCTGCCAATGTAGCTTTTTTGGCTCCACTACTTAGCTTTTGCCTTACGCTAAACCTTGCGGTTTTCTTTTTGCTATACCTATTTAAACTAGAAATGGCTCCCCGCGGCGTGATAATGGCCACATTTTTTTGGGGTTTGGTGATAGTATACTTTAAGTTTTTTTACCTGTAAGCCTAATTGCACGTTCGTATGCCATCGTACTTGTTGGCATTTGCGGGGTCGGCTTCTTTTAGTATATCTATTATTTTATTTTTATCGGTAGTAAGGGCTTTGCAATAAATATTTACAATCTCGTTTACTTTAGCATTAAACCACACTTTTAACAACATTGAGTTGGGCATTATTTTCCAAACTTTTTGTAGCAGTTGTAATGATGCTGTAATTTCTAAACGGGCTTCTTCAATATCTTTATTCATCACATCCATACCTTTTATATGGTAGCGGTAGTAGGCTTCGCGTACGGGTTTAAACCTATCGTTAAGTAGGTTTTCTATCAGCCAATAGCGGTTTTTATTCCCTGCATCAGAGACTTGCCAACCCGGCATACCGCGTTGCTGTGCAGCCAGCATTACATTGTAGGCACGGTTGTAATATTCTGTGCCGCCTTCTTTTTTAAACGAATCGGCATCCATACCCATCACCATGAAAATATAATAGGCCACCAACGATGTAAGGTTATCGGTATACGTACCTTCTACAAAATTCATTGCCTGAAAATCGATATACTCAAACTGCCAGCTATTATCTTCTTGATTCAGTAATACTGAATTATAACCCGTGTTGAATACGGGGCGGCTTGATTGTATCTGTGCATTGGCTTTAAAACTGCTTGAAGCATTATCAAACTCGGTAACATTTATTATCAAGCTCCATTCGATACGCTCATTGGGTTGTACCTTATCTGTGCTCCATTTACGGTTGTTAATAAACTCGCGTATAGAGTTTTCAAGGTTTTTAAACCGTTGAGTATTGGCAACTTGTATTTGAGGGTATATTACCTGTACACGGCAATTAAAATCTTGCGCAATAGCCACAAAAGGTAAAAATAGTACTATACACCACAACAGTTTTTTCATCACAGTAATGAGATTATCTTGTTTACAATATCAATAGCTACTTCTTGCTTGGCTTTCAGGCTAAACTCTTCTTGTTTGCCTGTTCTATCCAGCAAGGTAATTTTGTTAGTATCTACACCAAAACCTGCTCCTTTATCGTTCATCGAGTTTAGAACGATAAAATCAAGGTTCTTATTTTCCAGTTTCTGGCGGGCGTGCTCCAATTCGTTATTAGTTTCAAGTGCAAAGCCAACTAACACTTGGCTGGTTGGTTTGTTTTTGCCCAGTTCTTTTAATATATCGGCCGTTTTGGTAAAGGCAATATTCATCTCACCATCTGCCTTTTTAATTTTTTCAGAAGCTACCGCTTTAGGCGTATAATCGGCAACGGCAGCAGCCATTACGATAATATCTTGTTTAGGCGCTTCATTTGTGCAGGCATCAAACATTTGCTGTGCCGATGTTACTGCTACCTTTTTTATGGAAGTGGTGTTTACCGTTTGGTGTGAGGGGCCTGAAACCAAAGTAACCTCAGCACCTAGTGCAGCTAAACGATGGGCTATGGCATAGCCCATTTTACCGCTTGAGTAGTTGCCTATAAACCGCACAGGGTCTATATTTTCATACGTAGGGCCTGCACTAACAAGGGCTTTTTTACCTTTAAGGGGTAAGTTATTTGAGAAGTAATTATTAAGTACTTCTACTATTTCTTCGGGTTCTGCCAAACGACCAACGCCACTAAGACCACTAGCCAATTCACCATCATTAGGATTGATGATATGATTGCCATAACTGGCAAGTGTGGCAATATTTGCTTGTGTGCTACGGTGTTGGTACATATCCAAATCCATCGCGGGGGCAAAAAACACAGGGCAACGTGCTGATAGGTATGTGGCTAATAACAAATTATCACACAGTCCATTAGCCATTTTTGCCGTTGTATTGGCTGTTGTGGGGGCTATTACCATAGCATCAGCCCACAAACCCATTTCTACATGGTTGTTCCACTCGCCTGTTTCATCTACTTTAAACTCACTGTATACAGGGTTTTTAGAAAGTGTTGCAAGCGTTAGCGGGGTAATAAATTCTTTAGCGTCAGGGGTAAGTATTACTTTTACCTCTGCCCCGTTTTTAACAAGTAAACGGGTTAATATAGCCGCTTTATATGCTGCTATACTACCCGTTACACCTAAAATAATTTTTTTGCCCGTAAGCATTATTGCTCTTTAGAAGGGTTTCTGTGATATACTTTATCGATAAGAAACTCTTCGGTAGCTATTACAGTTGGTTTAGGTAGTTTTTCGTAGTGAGTTGAAATTTCTATCTGCTCACGGTTTTCAAACACTTCTTCCAATGTATCATTATCAGTAGCAAATTCTGAAAGTTTGTTATGCAACTCATCTTTCAATTGCGTTGATATTTGGTTTGCCCTTTTGGCAATGATAACAAGACTTTCGTATATGTTACCAGTTTTGTCTTCAATATCCCTCACATCGCGAGGAATAGTTGAATCGGGGACATTTGATTTTACTATCATATGATATAAGTTGCTTATTTATTGGCCTGTTTTTCTTTTGGAGCAGCTTCTGCTGCTTCTCTTTTTGTTTTGAATATATTTACCTGCTCTTTCGCTTTCTCAACTATGCGTGTTGCTTCACCCATATCTGCACCAGCGGGGTATTCTTCAGCATATACTGTATACGCTTTTACAACTAACCCAAACCGCTCTTCTTTCTTAGTATCTATACTTTGCTCAGCGTACTTATACGCCGCTTTTATAATTACAAAGGTAGATTCTTCCCTTCTCTTTTCCTCCAAATCAGGATAGTCGGCTATTAAGTTTTTAAACGCTACGTAAGCAGCCTTATAATCCTCAATTTTATAATACAGTTTTGCCCCCTCGTAGGCTTTCTTTTGCAAACGC
The DNA here is from genome assembly GCA_037968475.1 of Bacteroidia bacterium. Taxonomy (GTDB): domain Bacteria; phylum Bacteroidota; class Bacteroidia; order UBA8524; family UBA8524; genus SB11. The sequence continues at coordinate 1,069 of JBBKVO010000017.1, read as the reverse complement.
GCACGGCACTCATCAATCAAATCGTTACAACGTGCTACATATTTGCTGTTAGGGTATACGTTTACAAACAACTGAAACTCATCAATAGCCTTATAGGTATACGTTGGGTCTAAATTGTAAGGGTATGCCTCAACAAAGTTACAATAGGCATACATAAAAAAACACTCCTCAGCATACTGGCTATTGGGGTAGGTTTCATAAAAATTTTTAAAATGGAACGCTGCCACAGGTAACTCTAACATATAGTATTTACAATATGTATAGTAGTAGTATACCTCTTCGGCACGCAATGTACCGCGGTACATTTGCAACAAATCATCAAACAATTGTCCTGCTTTGAAGTAGTCCTTTTTCTTGTAATACTTCATAGCCGCCTCATACTTTACCTCGGTATCGCTTGATTTGAGTACTTTATTAAATTTACTGCACGAGGCTACAAATAGCGCAAGTAGCAATATTATTAGGGGTTTGGTTATATTTTTGCTCAAAGGCATTGACCTGCAAAGGTATTATTTTGTATTGTGAATTACCAACGGCATTATCATATTGTTTAGTATAAAAAAATGCCTTTGCGGTTTCCCAACCACAAAGGCCACCAAAGAGCTATGAATTGCTATTGCTAATATGGGTACTGGCAACACCTGCAAATAAGCGGTAACACTTTAACTAAAACGTTAAGGGTATGTTACATCACACCAACTTTTTGGTGTCAGTATTCTAAATTTTATAGTTCTAAAATTTTTTATTGCTGTAAACTAATTTTAAATTTTATCTTTGCTGCCCTCTAAAAAAACAATGGGGGATTAGCTCAGCTGGCTAGAGCGCTTGCATGGCATGCAAGAGGTCACCGGTTCGACTCCGGTATTCTCCACAAATTTTAATCCCACCCAAAAAGTGGGATTTTTTGTTTCCTATATTTTCTGTTTATATCACATACAGTCCAAAACTTGGCAAATACTATATCGGATATACCTCCGATATAGACAAACGACTTGCTGAACACAATGCTGGCATCTCAACTTTTACTTCAAAAGCTAATGATTGGGAACTAAAGTATTCTGAAAGTTTT
>JBBKVO010000016.1:0-15215 GCA_037968475.1 Bacteroidia bacterium | reverse complement strand
AACATACAAAAATGAACCTTAGGAATCACAAAACACAAGAACACAAAAAATAAACAGCATCAAAAATGTCCATTAGAAAGAAACAACTTTAAAATAGCATCAATTTTGTCCATTACTCCTTAAATGTTGACTTTCTTAAACCGAACTCACGTTAAAATACTAATTGTGTTTAGTACACTAGGCGTAAGGTAAATACCACGCCTTATTTTCTTAACACGAAAAAAGAAGATTTGAAAAGAGGCTGACTAAAAATACATGGATAATTCGACGCTAAAGCTTCTTATCTCTTTCACGTTGCGAAGACTGGGTTTTACATCCGCAAATTGTTGGCCATTGTTGTTTGACGATACTTTGTTGAAGTTGTAAAAATCGCCGGCTATATTACGAAAGCCATATTTTAGCGCCAATTGGAAACCTACATATTGGGTATTGAACTGGTAGCCTATAACGGCAGCATAGTCCCATTTTTTAAAGGGTAATTGCAGGTATGAGGGGAACTGTTCGGGGCCTATAAACATAGATGAGCGCATAATGCGTGATGCTTGAGCACCAATAACAAGGTTATGGTTAAAATCCCTATCCAGTTGTATTATGCCTAATAAAGCGCCATCGAAATTGAAGAGCGATATTTGGGTATAGCCCACATTACCGTTATCAAATCTTGAACCCTTAATAGATCCGCCAAACTCAGGGTTGAGGTGGAAACCTTTAAATAAATTTACACGGTAATAAAAAGCGCCTTCGTAGCCGTGCGATAGTTTGGTGTTTTCCAACTGTGACGAGTTGAGGCGAGTAATGCCCAAGCCTACCCGTATACCAAATTTGTCTTTTCGCTTTGCATCGGGTGCATAGTCGTCAAGTTCTTGGTTATATTTTTGTCCCATAGCTGTGGCATAAAGCAGCAGGCTTAGGGCAAATAGGGCAATATGTTTTAGTTTTGGTACCAATGCTTATAGCAATATTATATTTTTTTCCCTTTTAGTGCTTCAGCAATGGCCATATCCATAATTCTTTCTGCAAAAGGGCGGGTATAATCGTTAAGCTCATCAATGGCTTTTAAAATTATGTCCTTATTATTTTCTTCCAAAGTATTCTTCAAGTCATTTATATAGAGTGATGTTTTCTGCAACTCGTTGTCTGAAAGTATAGAGTGGTGTTTATCTATGAAACGTTCGGTGGTGTATATTAATTGTTCAGCTTCTGTTCTTGCTTCAACCACCATACGTTTTTCTACATCTTCTTTTGCGTTTTCTATTGATTCTTTCAGCATACGCTCCACCTCTTCGTCAGTAAGCCCATATTGAGGTTTCACTTCTACTTCTTGCTTCACTCCCGAGCGTAATTCTTCGGCATCAACTTTTAAAATACCGTCGGCATTTAGCATAAAGTTAACCTGTATTTTGGGTAAACCTGCGGGCATAGCGGGTATGCCTTTCAAGTCAAACTCAGCTAGTTTACGGTTTTCAGCTACCAACTCGCGTTCGCCTTGGTATACATTTACTTTTAGGTTTACTTGTCCATCTACTGAGGTAGTGTATTGCTTGCCCACTTTTGAGGGTATTTTGCTATTGCGCGGAATGATAACATCCATAAGCCCGCCCAGTGTTTCTATACCCAGCGATAGGGGAGTAACATCCAACAGCACCATATCTTTGCGGTTGCCCGCCAATATATCAGCCTCAACGGCTGCGCCCAATGCTACTACTTCATCAGGATTAAGTTTGTCGTGTATTTGTGCGTGTTTAAAAAATGCAGCTACTTTTTGTTTCACCAATGGGGTGCGGGTGCTACCGCCCACTAATACTACTTCTTCTATTTCTTCTAAATCAAGCTCACTGTCTTTTAGTGCATTTTGGCAGCACACAATAGTACGTTGTACTATTGGAGCTATGCAGGTTTCAAAATCGGCAATGCTCAGTTCTATTGTTGTGTTGTTGTATTGGCCTGTATAGTGCGGGTGCTGCGAAAGGTGCTTTTTTGCTTCTTCGGCAGTTAGGCGCAGGGCTTGGCTAGCGGCAGTTGAGTTAAGGTTATATTTTTTTGCCCAAAACTCTACTATACTGCGGTCAAAATCATCACCGCCTAGGTAGGTATCGCCATTGGTAGCCAATACCTCGTACAAACCATTGTTTATATTTAGTATAGAGATATCAAAAGTTCCTCCGCCCAAATCAAAAACGGCTACTGTTTTTTGGGTGTTTTTGTCCAAACCTAAACCATAAGCAAGGCTGGCTGCGGTAGGCTCGTTTACTATGCGCAATACATCAAGTCCAGCCAATTTGCCTGCATCGCGGGTGGCTTGGCGTTGGGCATCGTTAAAGTAGGCAGGCACAGTTATCACTGCTTTGCTCACCGTACTGTTGGTATACTGTTCAGCCCTGTTTTTTAATTCTTTTAGTATAAATGATGATAATTCTATGGGAGTATAGTACTTATCGCGAAGCACTACACGTACTAAGTTTTCGCTATCATCATCAACTATTTTATAGCTAAAATATTGGCTGTGGTGGGCAAGGTCTTTATAGGCTTTGCCCATTAGCCGCTTGGCTGAATATACTGTGTTTTTAGGCTCACTGATAAGAAAAGGATGTGCCGCTTGTCCAGCAATGGGGTTGCCATCACTATCAATATGTACCAACGAAGGCACAATGGCACTATTTTCTTTTCCTGTAAGTGCTATGGGGTATTGTGTTTGCTCGTCAATTATGGCAACTAGGCTGTTGGTGGTGCCTAAATCTATCCCCACAATTATATCTTTCTTCTTTATTTTACCTGTATTTATATCTATCGAAACTATTGCCATTGCTACGTCCTTATTGTTCTAACTTCACTATTGGCAACAAAGATAGTGCTAAATTGTTAGCTGCACAGTTGTGCTTTAGTTATAGAAAAGGGTTAACGGAAAAGATGCAAATTGCCCTTATAGTTGCGCACCTTAGTATCAGTACCTATCATGCGCACACGGTATATGTATATACCTTCAGGCATCAGTTTACCATCAAAAGTACCATCCCAACCAATTTCGGGGTTGGTAGAGAAGAATAGTTGCTGCCCCCAACGGTCGTAAATACTCATTTCAAAATCGCGGTAGAAATAAGAACCTTCGATGCGGAAAGTAGGGTTTAAAATATCTTTATTGGGCGAGAAGGCATTGGGTATAAATACTTCAATATCGGGCACTACCACTACCACCGTATCGTGGTGGTCAAAACATCCTTCGTTGTTAGATACGGTAAGAATTATTCTATATGTGCCCGTATCTCTAAAAACAAATGTGGGGTTGTTTTGGCGGCTGGTTTGGCCTCGGTCAAAATTCCAAAAGAAATTATCTGCCCCTTGTGATAACTCGTAAAAATCATAGGTAGTTTCATTACCCTGTTGTTTTATAAGTTGAGTATTGAAAAACGATGTGGGGGCATTTTTCACCTCAAGGGCACTATCTTTATATAAGGTGTCAGGGCAACCTAAATCGGTTACGCCAATAAGACGGACACCATAAAAACCTAAGTTATTATAATGATGAATAGGGTGTTTGTCGGTAGAGGTAGTTCCGTCGCCCAAATCCCACAACCAATTAATAATTCTTCCAGTTGATACTTTTGAGGGGTTGAAAAACCTTGCTGAATCTGTTCCGCAAACATCATTTACCTCAAAGTCAAGTTCGGGAGAGGGGTATAATGTAAGGTTGTTAATTACACTATCGCGGCAGCCTTTGTTGGTTATTGCCAATAGGGTAAGCTGATATTTGCCTGATGTTTTAAATATTTTGGCACCAGGATTGGCTATGGTGTCTAAATCACCATTGCTATACTTCCAAAAGTATTTTACTGAACCTGCGGGGACGGCTGAATTATTAATCAAATCAAAAGAATGGTCTTTATAGCATTGGGTATCTTGACCTAGTACTAAATTCATTTGAGTTTGTGGAGCAACTTCAAATACTTTTACCAAAGAATCGGCGCACAAGCTATCGGTTACTGCTACCAGCTTCACGGTTGAAGCACCAAAGGTGTTAAAGATTTTATTTATTGATACAGTGTTTGTCCAAAAAGTATCGTTCAGTTTCCAAGTAAAGTCTTTTATCTTTCCTTCGCTGAGCGTTGTATTGTTAAAAAAATCAAAATTATTGCCTCTAAAACATTGCAGGCTATCGTTTATAGTAAAATCTACCGTTGGTATTGGGTTTATATACAATGTTTTTTGGGTACTGTCAGCACATCCGTTAGATAGTGTGGCATACAAGCGCACAGTGTATTTTCCTTCTTTTTTGTAGTTGTGTACTACATTGTTGGTGGTATAGGTAGTATCGCCTGTATTCCATGTGTATACGGTAGGATTTAGGCCGTAATTAAACGTTTTATTGGTAAAGGTTGAAGGGTTGCGGGTACAGTTTTTTGCAAATACAAAATCGGGTTTGGGTGAAGGTAGTATGCTCACCTTTTTCACCATACTATCGGGACAGCCATCGGTTGTTGTGGCTGTGAGTACTAAATTGTAAGTGCCTGTATCGGCATAGCTTTTTACAACATCGGTAAGTGTGGTCGTGTTTCCATCACCAAACTTCCATAAATAGCTAAGTGGCCCTCCGCCAAAGGAAGAGGCATTGGTAGCTTTTAAGGTATCGTTTATGCAGATATTGTTTGTTGCAAATGCCGCAGTGGGCGATGGATAGATAGTAAATGTCCGCTTAATGGTATCATCACAACCTGTGGCGGCTTTAGCTATAAGGGTAATTTCGTACGTACTGTCTTTTGCATAAGTTTTTACGGGACTGGCGGCGGTGCTTAGTCCCCCATCACCAAAATACCATTCGTAACCAACAATGGTGCTGCCCGCTACCGAACTAAGTTGTACAGGATTAAAGGCATGGCTTTTAAAACACTGCGGGTTAGTTACTTGATAATTGGGTTTGGCATTGGCATTAACAGTTACTATACGCTCAAAAGTATCAACACATAAATCGCTAGAAGAAGCTATAAGCTGCACTGTTTTTACACCCGCTGTACCAAATACGCGGTTAATATTAAATTGATTTTTAAAACTAACTCCCGTATCACTAAACAGCCATGTGGTAGTGAGGCGTCTGCTACTGTTTAAATAACGTGATGTATCGGCAAAATCAAAATTGTTACCTATAAAACATTGCGCACCTTTGTTTACACTAAAACCTGCTACTGGCATTGCCAATGTGCGAATGAGGGTGTTTAACGTGTCTATATAAGGGCAATTGTCCAAATAGGTAACTACGTTGCTGAGGGCATAAGTGCCTTGTGCAGCAAAATTTTTAGTTACTTGTTTACCCGTTAAGGAAGTATTATCATCAAAAAACCACTGACTTTGTGAGATACGGTTGCTATCGCCCGAATTGTATAAAGTAACGGAGGTTGACCCGCATACTAAAGGTTTATTGGTAATGTCGTATTTAAGTATGCGTGAATTTGTGGTTACAGGATACATATAGGCAAAATTGAAAGCCGCATTGTATAGGTAGGCAATAAAACCGCTATCGCTGGCTAGAGTCATTGGCCCTTGTGTTACCGAAAAATCGGCATAACTCCACTCACTGCAACTTGAGAATGTGTTAAAGTTAGCTGCACCAATGGGTATGTTATCTTTTTTAGCACGTCCGCGCGCATTGGTTTTGGTAATTACTATTGCTCTGTTTGCCGACCCAAAAGTACCATCGTTTTGTCCTGTTACATAGGCAATTTTCACCAATTGTTCTACTGGTGTAACCATAGACATACGTGGTACCGAACCGCCTTGGCAGCCAAAACCTTCCATATATTGTGCTACCAATATAGGGTTGTTAGAACCAATACAAATTGTTGTGGTTGAGCTGTTACCGCTAACGGTGCTTGTTTGCCCCTTGTTTAGTGTACTCGTTGTTCCATTAACAGTAACTTGTGTTCCGTTGGTAACAGAAAGTATGCGGTAGGTATACTTGGCAGTAAAAAAGCCCAACGCAGTTATTGGCGCTATTAAGTGTGTTTTACCCCAAGTATCTATATGGGGCATCATTTCTACTAAATGGCTGCAATTGTTGCACGTTTCGGGCACTTGCGAACAGGTTGAGCCACTAAAAACAGCTATTTTTTTACACCCGTTTGTAACACGAATACGTGTGCCTGTTAAATCTTCAGAGTTGTTTGCCTCAACACGGTAGGTTTGCCCTTGGTTTAATACAACAATATAAGGTGTATTGGCAACTTTACCTCCTTGAGTTAAAACGGAAGGAGTAATTTCTACTGAGGTGGTGTTTTCGGTAGCTACTATTATTATTGATGATTTACCCTGATTGAAGCCAACACCAGCTGAAGCAAAGCTCATAGCATAATATTCTGTGCCGAGATGCTCGATAGGGTATACATACGTCCCGTCGCTGCTTGATGTATTTGGGGCTGAATTAAGTTGTACTGTAATATCCGCTGTTGAGGTAATTTCTACCCCAAAAGAATCAACCTGTTCATCGTTCTCATGTGAACTGGCTGCTGCAGGTATGGTAACATTAGTTATCACATTAGCAGTAAGGTTTACTGTATTGGTATACCCTTTGGCAGGATTTTGAATAGTAACAGAAGCATTGGTGCGCGACCAAAGCACAATAATATTGTTTGGTGGGCCAAAAGAGCCGGTAGGACGCAAGGCCGAACACCAAAATCTTTTTCCTTCAAAAGCATTAACCTGCGCAATTGAAGGTAACGCTGCTGTCAAAAAGAGAAGAATACCAGTTAAAAAGAGTAAATGTTTTTTTTTCAAATTCACTTTTTTAGTCGTGATGCATACATCATACAAGTTTACAAAAAATTGAGCTTAATATAACCATAATATGTTGTAAAAATTGTGTACACAAATTGCAGATAAACAACTAGATATCGTATATGTGATACTAGTTTGCGGGCGGCAATAAACAGTTAGCGTATAAGGTGTAAGGCGCCCTTATAAATATAAAGTTTAGAATCGACACCAATAATATGTATTGCATAGGTATATACCCCCGAAGGAACTAACTCGTCCTTGTATTTGCCATCCCAACCCACATTGGCATCTTTAGTTTTGAATACTTGTGTACCCCAGCGATTAAAAATAAGCAATTCAAAATCTTTATAATAATAGCTGCCTTCTATTTTAAAAACAGGGTTAAGCGGATCTTTATTTGGGGTAAAGGCATTGGGAATATTAATATCAATGGCAGGAGGAAAATAGACAATAGAGTCATAAAAATCGGTACAGTTGTCATCGTTCACCGCAAACAAACTCACCTTATATTTTCCTGTATCGTAGTAGTTTGTTTCCGCTTCTTTTTGGGGACTAAACTCTCCATTGCCAAAAGTCCAATAAAAGCGTGTACCATTTTTAGTAAGGTTGCTAAACACCACTTTTATAACATTGTTAATATTGTTTTCAGATTCTATTTCAAAATAGGCCTCAGGGGCTGGTAAAACCCTAATGGCAGAGTCGCGTACCAGAGTGTCGCTACATCCTTCTGACGAAATACCTATTTGAGATACTGTGTAGTAGCCTGCGGCAGGGTATTGGTGTTTGGGTTCTTTTTTGGCTGATGTTTTCCCGTCGCCAAAATCCCAAAACCATTGGGCACTATTGCCCCCTGCATAACTGGAAGTATTTTTAAAAAATGCCGAATCATTTTCACAAATATCCTTCACCGTAAAATCTACCGATGGGTTAAATAAAACCTTTAATAATAAGCGTGTAGTATCCGTGCAGCCCTTATCTGTTTCAGAAAAAACTTTTACAAAATATCCTCCTGCTAAGTTAAATTTTTGCGGCGGAAGGTTATCGCCCATAAAAGCAGTGCCTGTACTTGTTTCCCATCTATAAGTGGCATTGCCTCTAGGCATCCAGCTATTATTGGTAAATATAAATTGGTTGGTTTGCTCGCATTGCGAAGCTGCATTTACCTGTATATCTATATTGTTTTGAGGGTGTACTGTAAATTGCTTTTCAACTGAATCATTACACATACTATCGGTTTCGGCCTTTAGTTTAAGGGTATAATCGCCCCAAGCGGGCTGGCTAAAGTATAATACTGTACTGTCTCCCCTAAAGGCATTATTCATATACCAACCGTATTGGCGTATTTTACCTTCGGGCACGGTGGATGTATTTTTTGCTAGAAACACATTATTTTTAAAACATTGTGCCGAGTTGTCAAACTCAAAATCAACCACAGGCGAAGGGTTTATATACAATAGTTTTGTGCTACTATCTACACAGCCATTAATATCTGTAGTAGTTAGTGTAATGGTTTTTGAACCTATAGTAGTATAGGTGGTAGATATATTTGATGTATTACTAATAATAGCACCGTTATTCAGGTTCCAACTGTTTTTTTGTATAGCTGTGCCAAAGCGTGCTGAATTATCGGTAAAATTAACAGGCCTGTGAATACATTTACCTACCCAGCTAAAGGCGGCTTTGGGTTTGGGGTATATAGTTATGGGCAGGGTTGTGCTGTCGCTGCATCCAAACTCATTGCTAATGTTTAAGTGGGGTATAAAAATACCACTATCAGGGTACGTATTTTTAGGTTGTAAAGAGCTTGTGTTTATGTTTCCATCACCAAAATTCCATGTATACCACAGTGAATCACTACCATTTGCTTTTGATGTAGAGGTAAATGTTGCGGTATCTTTATCACAAACATTTGCCGTAGTGAAACTAGCTTTTGGCGAGGGTAAAACCCGTATTTGTTTTTGGATAGTATCGTGGCAGCCGTTGGCCGCAAATGAAATTAGCCGTATGGTGTACAAACCTGTATCGGTATATGTTTTTTGTGGTTGAGGTATGTTTGCTGTTGTGGTATCATCAAAATCCCAAGCATAGTTGCTTATAGTTTCGGGTGATTTTATGCTGGATAGTTGTGTAGTTGAAAATTTATTCCCCTTTAGACATAAAGAATCTTGAATTGAAAAATCAGCCTTTGCAGAGGGCAATACATTTATTTGCTGAATTAAAGTATCGGTACATTGGTCTGATGAAATTGCTATAAGCTTTATTGTGTATGAGGTATCGGCTGTAAACACTTTTGAAAGAGCTACACTGTCAAAAACGTTTACGCTATCTCCCAGTTGCCAAATAGTTTCCAGTTTTGTGGTACTATTAAGATATTTACTACTGTCAGTAAAGGTATAGTAATTCTCTTTTATACATTGTTGGTTTTGGTTGATAGCAAAACCTGCAACAGGATAAGGCTTAGTACGTATTACTTTTACCAAAGTATCGGTAATGGGCTTGTCTTTTCCGGCAATAATAATACTTTGTAGTGTATATGTGCCATGGCTTTGGTATGTTTTTGTAACCGTTATACCACTATCGGTTGTGCCGTCGCCAAAGTCCCAATAACTGTGTAGTATTTCACTGGTATCACCAGTGTTCTTAGCTCCAATGGATAGTGAACTGCACGTTAACCCTTGCACATCAATATCAAAATTCAAGTTTCTAAAATTTGTTCCGCCTATATAAGCATAACTAATAGCTTGCCCATAGCCATAAGCAATCATTAAAAATCCGTCGGGGCAATCTACCAAGTGATTGCCTGGAGTTAGCTCGATATTTGCGTAACTATAGTCAGTGCATGAAGGAAAAGGAGTGTATTTACTGGCTGCAACTAATACACCGTTAATATTTAGCGTGCCTACCGATTTAGTTTTGACCAATACATAAACATAATGGTTTTTAAAACCTGAATAGTTTGGGGTAGCATAGTTTACTCTATCTATAAACTGCTCAACAGGAGGAATAATAACCATTGCAGGGTCGCCAACTTTAACACAGCTTATACCTTGTGTATATTGAACAACCATTACCGGAAAAAGGGAAGTGAGGCAAATAGGCGCACTTACATTGTTTTGGTGATAAATTTGCCCTTTGTTAAGTGTGGTAACTACGACACCATTTACAGAAATATCGTTATTATCTTTGGTAGAAACAACTCTATAGGTATAAGCGGGTACTATTGTATCAGCAGAAAGATTGGCTAATAAATAGTTTCTTCCTAGCTTATCTACAGGTATCACCTGCTCCATTAATACATCACAAGCTGTACAACCTGCTGGAATATTAACACACTTGGTGCCGCTATAAACGGCTATTCTTTTCTTGTTTACCTCTCTAATGTATGTTCCTGTCAGGTCTTTAGTCAATTCACCAAACTCCATATACGTTTCCCCTTTGTTTAGGTTAATAGTATAAGGTACGCCTGCATTGTGGTTTGCTGCTGTTTTTACACTGGGTATAATTTCAACCACTGTATTATCTTGTGTGGCTACAACAATAAAACTTGAGTTTGCTGAATTACTTATAGCCTCGTACGAAGCCACATAATATTCATGTCCGTAGGCTGTTGTAGGATATGCTAAAGCACCATCGGCAACAGCAGCACTAACATTCATTGCATACACAGAAATGGGATTGCTGGCAGTAATATGTAATGCAAAATTATCTACAAAATTATTACTTACAGGTATACAAGCTGTTACAGGTATAGAAACTGTGGCAGGGGTATTAGCTGTTAAGTTTAATGTAGTTGAAAAACCCTTAGCCGTGTTTTCAATAGTTACTGTGGCATTCGTACGCGATGAAACCGTGATTTCACAATCTGGAATGGGTCGTAAACTGGGAACAAAGCTTACATAAAATTCCTTCCCCTCCGAACTAGACTGCTGCGCAGCAACAGTAATGTACAGAAGCAAACCAGCTATAAAAGCTAGAAGTTTGTATGCCTTTGTTAACAAGATGTGTTTAAAAAACGTATAAAAGTAGGCTTTATATAGAGATACTTCAACACATAAATATGTTGCTTACTGAAATCAAAAAGCAAACAACGTTGTTTTACTATATAGCCGCGTTTATTTTTACTTGTTCCAAAACTGTCTTAAGTAGCATTAATTACTTATTTTTGCCGCAAATTTTTTATAACTATGTCGCAGTATGATGTAACCGTTATCGGTTCAGGCCCCGGAGGGTATATTGCAGCTATCCGTGCTGCACAACTAGGTTTCAAAACAGCAATTATTGAAAAATATTCGGTTTTAGGGGGTACTTGTACCAATGTAGGTTGCATACCTTCAAAAGCCTTGCTTGATTCATCAGAGCATTATCACAATGCCGAAAAAACATTTGCTACACATGGGATAGAATTAAAAGACCTAAAGGTAAATCTTACCCAAATGATACAGCGCAAAAGCGATGTAGTAAAAGGCAATACTGACGGTATTGCTTTTTTGATGAAAAAGAACAAAATAGACGTGTACGAAGGCGTAGGCTCGTTTGTAGATAAAACCACTATAAAAATTACAGGCAAAGACGGTGAAAAAACCATAAAAAGCGATAAAATTATTATTGCCACAGGTTCAAAACCATCATCGTTGCCCAATGTAGCTATTGATAAAAAACGCATTATCACCTCAACCGAAGCATTAGAACTGAAAGAAGTGCCCAAACACATGATAATAATAGGTGGTGGGGTAATAGGTTTAGAGTTGGGTAGTGTGTATGCTCGTTTAGGAGCAAAAGTATCAGTAGTAGAATATACCGATAGCCTTATACCTGCCATGGATAAAGCGCTTGGTAAAGAACTACAACGTGTGCTTAAAAAACTAGGTTTCGAGTTTTATATGAACCACAAAGTAACAGGTGCTACCGTTAAGAAAAACGAAGTAATAGTTACTGCCGATGATAAAAAAGGCGAAAAAGTAGAATTTAAAGGCGATTACTGTTTAGTAGCCGTTGGTCGTCGCCCATATACCGAAGGTTTAGGCTTAGAAAACGCAGGTATACAAGTGGATGAACGTGGACGTATACCCGTTGATGAAAACCTAAAAACTACTGCCGATAATATATACGCCATTGGCGATGTTGTACGTGGGGCAATGCTTGCACACAAAGCCGAAGAAGAAGGCGTTTTTGTAGCAGAAAAAATAGCAGGCCAAAAACCACACATCAACTACCTGCACATACCCAGCGTAGTTTATACTTGGCCTGAAGTAGCCGCAGTAGGCCATACCGAAGAAGAACTAAAAACAGCAGGCCGCAAATACAAAAGCGGTTCATACCCCTTCCGTGCATTGGGTCGTGCCCGTGCCAGTGGAGATTTGGATGGATTTGTAAAAATATTGGCCGATGAAGCTACCGACGAAATATTGGGTATGCACATAATAGGCGCACGCGCTGCCGATCTTATAGCCGAAGGCGTAGTAGCAATGGAATACCGTGCCAGTGCCGAAGATATAGGCATTATAAGCCATGCACACCCTACCTTTAGTGAAGCAATAAAAGAAGCCGCCCTTGCTGCCACAGCAAACAGGTCGCTAAATATGTAATTCATATATAATTAAATACACACTATGATAACCCACCACGAATCGCTAAGAAAATTTTATACTCAGTTAGAGTATGTGCTGGCCAATTATACCCCACACAACTTAAACCTTGCCGACTATAATAATATAGTAATAGCAGGTTTGGGGGGGTCTGGCATTGGTGGTAAACTCACCAAATCGTATTTCGTCAATCAAATGCCCATACCCGTTGATACCGTATCAGACTATACTTTGCCTGCATACGTAAACAACAAAACGTTACTTATACTTTGCTCATACTCTGGAAATACAGAAGAAACCCTTTCGGTTTTTGAGCATGGAAAAGAAAGCGGCTGCAAAATGCTTGTAGTAACCGCAGGTGGCAAACTTATGGAGTTGGCAAAAGCTAACGACCTAAAGTATTATACTATCGAAGGTGGTTTTCAACCTCGTATGGCACTAGGCTACTCGTTTGGTTTTTTGTTAAAAATATTTGCCGAATTATTGAAGCAAGATATTGACGGCGAATTTGCCGCTAGTATTGAAAACTTAAAAGACCAAGACGAACATACTGAAGCTGCTGAGGGCATACTTAAAAAATTCTCATCTACGCTTGAGAACAAATACGTTGTAATAGCGGATGCTGCTTTTGAAGCCACAGCTATACGTGCTTGCCAACAGTTTCAGGAAAATAGTAAAAAAGAAGCTTTTTGCAATGTATTGCCAGAGGCTAACCACAACGTAATAGAATCGTACTACGGAAAATTGGCAGGTAATTTTATACTGCTAAATAGCGGTAGCCACGAGCGTGTAGATGCCCGCTTTGAATTTGTAAACGGCCTGTTGGATAAAGACAACAACAAGGTAGTGCATATTGCCGTAGAAGAGTTTAACCTTAAAATGATATTCTCAGTAATCCATAAATTGGATTGGCTAACTATACGTATTGCTGAAGAAACCCAGCAAAACCCTATGGAAATAGAGAATATTATTTCTTTAAAAGATTTTTTATCAAACCAGTAAATAGCTGCTGCTATTAGCTTTAAATTTTTGCTAATAGTTAACAGTTAAAGGCTAAAAGCAAGAGAATGAAATTAGTTACATATCAACATCAGGAATCAAACCATTTAGGTATTTATCATAACGAAAACATCTATCCCGTGCAACGTATCGACCATACTTTGCCCGATAATATGTTGGAGTTTTTACAAAAAGGCGATGGAGCAATGCACCGTGCCAAAGAAATAAATGCCCAAATAGTAAACGAAGGCAAATATGCTGAGTTGGCTGTAAAATCTGTCAACGCTACACTTTTAGCACCAGTGCCCAACCCTACCAGCTGCCGCGACGGCTATGCCTTTCGCCAGCACGTTGCTTCTGCACGCCTTAATAGGGGAGTAGAAATGATAGCTGAGTTTGATGAATATCCTATTTTTTACTTCACCAACCACAATGCGGTGCAAGGCCAAGGCGATATACGCTGTATGCCTGATCATTTTGATAAACTGGATTTTGAGCTTGAAGTATCGATAGTGGTAGGTAAGCAAGGCCGCAACATAAAAGCTGCTGATGCCGACCAATACATAGGGGGCTACATGATAATGAACGACATAAGCGCGCGTACCCTGCAAATGGAAGAAATGAAACTAAACCTAGGCCCTGCAAAAGGCAAAGATTTTAGCACCGTTATAGGCCCTTGGTTGGTTACTCCCGATGAGTTGGAGGCGTACCGCGTGCCTGCTAAAGAAGGACACGTGGGAGCTAGCTACAATTTGGATATGAAATGTTGGGTAAACGACAAATTGGTATCTGAAGGTAGTATGGCCAGCATGGATTGGACATTTGCTGAGATTTTAGAACGCTGCGCCTACGGTGTAGATATTTTCCCCGGCGATGTTATAGGATCGGGTACAGTAGGTACAGGTTGCTTTTTAGAGCTAAACGGAACTGCCAAACGCCTAAACCCTGATGCCGTGCCTCAATGGCTGCAACCCAATGATGTGGTGGATATGGAAATTACAGGTCTTGGTCGCCTAAGCAATACCATGCGTAAAGAAGACACTGATTTTTCGCTACTGGCTATTAAAAAACAAGCACAAGCCAACGCTTAGTATTTAAAGGATAACCGAGTAATAGTAGAAACTTTTGGAACTTTCGTACAAAATAATTGAATATAACTCTGCCGAGTTTGAGGCAGAGGTAGATTTACGCTACCGCGTTTTGCGCCAACCTTTGGGTTTAGAATTTACGCCCGAACAATTGGCGGCCGAGCAAGACCAGATACATATTGGTGCCTTTATGGGCGATGACTTGGTAGGCTGCCTGATATTGGTAGAGGTGGATGATAACACATTAAAAATGCGCCAAGTAGCTGTTGAACCTAAACTACAAGGGCAGGGCATAGGGCAAAAACTGGTATCGTATTCAGAATACCATGCTATTGAAAGTGGCTATTGCCGTATAGAGATGCACGCTCGCGAAACCGCCGTATCTTTTTATGAAGATTTGGGCTACGAAATTGTGAGCGATGAGTTTATGGAGGTAGGTATACCCCACTACAAACTTGAAAAAGATTGGTGCGCCGTTATCGGGCATTAATGTATTCCTTTAGTCATCCTGAACTTGTTTCAGTATCTCAATCTGTATAAAAATATAAAGGCTCCTAAAAGGAGCCTTCTTTGTTTAATTTAACGTGAGTTCGGTTTAAGAAAGTCAACATTTAATTGTTTATAAATGTTTGACTTTCAATAAATTGAGCATGTAATATTGAGTATTTTGAATTGCACCTCAAAAACAAGAATAAACCATGCTCAAGGATAAAATTATTGAAATTTTTGTTAAAGTAGATGATTTCTGTATAGAAATTAATCAACAATTAGCTCACTATCAATT